>NZ_JAQPPK010000001.1 GCF_029952445.1 Paenarthrobacter nitroguajacolicus
CGCAGCTTGAGTGCGCCAGCGAAGGCCGACTCGACCAATTTCTGTTCTTTCCACACGGGTTATTCTGCAGCATGGGTACGTCCGAATAACCGAATACGTCCACATCTAATCCGCAGGGACGCCACTAGGATGGCGATCATGCATCTGATGCAGGATCATCTTCCCCTCCGCCCACTGGCACTCGGTGCCGCACCCTTGAAGCGCAAGCGACATAGGGAAACGCCGCACTGCGCGCGCTCGTCAACGGAGCGCCTGGCCGATCCGCTGTCACGTCAATTCCGGCAGCAGGGGTCTCACCATCCCATGTCACGGGAAACCTCTGCTCGTGCGACGTCGATGTCCGTCTGAGTGACCCCAGGTATGTCGGTGTCAGTTTCAATGCAAGACAGGAGATCCGCCAAGGCCTGTTTCTCCGCCGGGTGCGTTATCGGCACCGAGTTCAGATCAACTGACATCAGCCAGTCGTAGAGAACAACAACGTCCGCGCGCCAGAGATTGACGCTAACAGTTGGCATCGAAGGATCCATTTACCGAACTCCCCGGCTCGAGTCCGCCCCAAAATGGGGGACGCTAGAACAGAATAGCCTGGAATCGAAAACGCACGGTTCCCAGCCGTACACTGCGTATCACATCGGATGAATCATTCAGACTGAGATCTCCAGCCAACAAGGCCGTCGGGTCACAGAGTCAAGCGACGGGAACACACCACTTCGATCGACTCGAAGACAATTGCCTCATATCGACGTCGCTCCTAACTCGGTATCGTCCTGCATTCACACGACCTCGCAATTTTGACCAAGTAGTCTGATAAACAATTAGCCGACATTTTGTTTCAAAACTGTAGATATCTGGCCACGCAACTCAGATTGCATTTTCCAAACACCGCCCCTCTCCCCCGCGGCCCAAAAGCCGGTATCCGCCTTCCTCTAGTGGCAACGCAAGGCAGGGTGGGTATTCCCCCAAAGGAAACACCCACCCTGCTACAAAGGCGACGCTTAGTCTGACGGATTTGCGCCGGACCGTCGGCGTGCGACAACAACCGAAGCGGTACCTGCCGCAAGCACGCCGGCACCAACCAGCCCCCAAATCATCAGGCCGGAGTCAGCAGTGATATCCGCAGGCCCCGCTGCCGTACCAGCGTCAGTCACGCTGGAGACAGCAACAAGGTCCGCACCACCCTTGCCATTGCCGGCGCCGTGATTGCCAACGCCGTTCCCGTTATTTCCGCGTCCGTGATTGCCATTGTTGACCGCCACACGCGCGGAGCGGATGTTGCCCGAAGTGGCACCGGTAGCAGCAATCAAGTAGTTTCCAGCGTCTTCGAAGGTGATGCTGGTGGAGATTGCGCCATTGCCGTCCGCGGTAATGCTGAAGTTGGCCGGAGCGCTCCCCTGCGGGCCACCCTTCTTCTCAAAGGTGATGTTGACGGTTTCGCCTGGGATGTATCCACTGCCGGAGAAAGTGATGGATTCGCCACGATCAATAGTGCCGTCCGAAACGGTTCCCTGCTCATTGCCTGGCGCCGGGTAGGTGCCGGCCATGGCCGGCGTTATGCCTGCGAACGTGACTACTCCAGCAAGCATAAGTGTTGCAATGGTTTTTTTCATTGGGTTCCCTTGCGATGAATTAGGAAATTATGCGATATCTGCGGAATAGTCCGCAAATATAATATCCAGCCAAACCCCCCATATGTGCAGCCAGCGAAACGGTATCACTCCCCCTTCGTGAGCAGCAAGACATAAGCGCAACGGTTACACAAGATTAACCAGCGATTTACTTGACAGCATGATCTCAGTTTTTTCACGATCTATACGTCATTTATGACAACATCTACACCATGCATGACAAGCCCGTCAGCAGGCCCTGGACCATAGGTTACGTCAGGGAAACCAAAAAAGGATGCCCATCCGGTGATCCGGACAGGCATCCTTGCAGTGTCTTACGTCGGCCGGACTTTCGGCCGGCCGCTAGATGGGTGTTACTGGGCTTGCTGCTCCCCTGCGATGTTGACCAGCCAGGCAATACCAAATTTATCGACGCACATTCCGAAGGTGTCGCCCCACGGCGCGCTCTCGAGCGGCATGGTGACCGTGCCGCCGTCGGCAAGCTTGTCCCAGTAGCCACGGAGTTCGGCTTCGTCAGAGGCCTCGCCGCTCAGGGATACGGAGATATTGTTGCCCGGGTTGTATTCCATGCCGTTCGGGGTGTCGGCAGCCATAAGAGTCAAGCCATTCGGCGACACAAGCATGCCGTGCATGACCTTGTCGGCCTCGGCTGGATCCTGGCTGGCCTGGTAGTCGCCGAAGGTGCTGATGTTCAACTCCCCGCCGAAGACGGACTCGTAGAAGGTGATGGCGTCCCGGGCATTATCGCGGAACGAGATGTACGGGTTGAGGCGCGATGTCATAACGGTGTTCTCCTCATGGTTGTGGTGGGCGCACATGTCGCCGTGCGGTCATGCTAGCAGCGTCATTGGGGGCGTGTCCCCCAAACTTTTAGTCGCCGTCGTAAGCCTTTTGCAGGGCCACGATGTCCAGCTTCCTCATCTTCATCATCGCTTCCATCGCACGCCGGGAGCCGTCCGGATCCGGTCCGCTGAGGATCTGCGTAAAGCCCTTTGGAATCACCTGCCAGGACAATCCGAACTTGTCCTTCAACCAACCGCACATGCTTTCTTCCCCGCCCACCAGCAGGGCGTCCCAGTAGCGGTCGACTTCTTCCTGGGACTCACAGTTGACCACCAGCGAAACGGCCTCATTGAACTTGAAGGCGGGACCGCCGTTCAACGCCATGAATTGCCGCCCCTCCAGCTCGAACTCCACCGTCAGAGGACTGCCGTCAGGGCCGGGCATGGATCCGCCCAACGACGCATTGTCAAAGGTCGAGGTATAGAACTCGGCCGCCTCGGCCGCCTGGCCGTCAAACCACAAACAGGTCGAAATCTTCTGCATTGTCTCAGTCCTCCACGTTGTCGGGAACCGGTTGTCCCAGAACCGAGGCTAGTGGCCCAGTTGCACCCAGACAACGCCCGACGGCGCGTGGAGGCTGGGCGCCCGATCCCGCCACGCGGCTGCAGCCAAGCGCAGCGCCTCAGTCGCCTGACGCCCGGACCCGGCTGACAAGCCCGACGGTGTTGCCCTCACTGTCCTCGACGAACGCCATCCATTCCTCCGAGTCCGCGGGACCCAGGAGATCGTCTTCATGGGTGTAGATCATTCGGGGTTCAGCAATGACGTGCACACCCCGGCTCCTCAGGCTTGCAACTGTGCCGTGGAGGTCGCCGACCTCCAGATAAAGCAGCGACGACGGCGCTCCCTTCTCAAGAAGGAGCCGCACCCCGCCCACATCGAAGAACAGAAGTCCGGGAGGATCGAAAAGTGCTTGAGGCTCAGCACCCAACAAGGCCGTATAGAAGGCAGCGGCCCGTTGCAGGTCCTCGGCATGCTGGGCCACCTGAACAAATTTCATTCATCCTCCCAGGACTGCCGATGACCGCGGACTGCAGGGACCGCTTCGGCCCCTGTGAGCCATGGTGGCCGCAAGGGAGACCAACCGCAAGAGTCCCGATTTCCGTCAACTTCGCGGCAACCCCTCTGGCCGGATAATGTCAGGATCATGCCTTCACCCTCGAAATCCTGGATTGCAGCCGCTGCCGGAGACCTTGTCCTGATACTTGTCTTTGCCGCAATCGGCCGGGATGCCCATGCCCGCGGAGACATTATCTCCGGTGCCTTCATCACGGCGTGGCCGTTCCTGGCCGGTGCGCTGGTTGGCTGGATAGCCCTTCGGGTGTGGCGTGCGCCCTTTTCCCTCTGGCCATCCGGAGTGGCAGTATGGCTCTCTGCCGTGATCGTTGGGATGTTGTTGCGGGCTGCAACCGGACAAGGCGTTGCCCTCCCGTTCATTATTGTTGCGCTGATAAGCCTGGGCGTTTTCCTGCTCGGCTTCCGGGCAGTGATTGCCTTGGTTCGCCGGATTTCAGCCAGGCGGCAACACCAGGGCTGATCCGATCGGCCAACCCGTGGATGCACTAGGCTGGGAAACGTCCGCAACGCTGCTTTTCCGGAAAGGCCCCACGTGATCACCGCTTTTGTCCTGATCAAGACCGATGCCTCACGCATCCCGGAAACTGCCGAGCAAATTTCGGCCATTCAGGGCATCAGCGAGGTCTATTCAGTCACCGGCGAATGGGACCTGATCGCTGTGGCCCGGGTGTCAAAGCACGAGGACCTCGCAGACGTTATTGCCGACCGCCTGTCGAAAGTGCCCTCCGTGGTGCACACCACCACGCACATCGCTTTCCGCGCCTACTCGCAACATGACCTTGATGCTGCGTTTGCGCTCGGATTTGAATAGAGCCTGGGCGCTCGGGGGCCAAGCCTCCCGGATCAGCTTTGGCTAAGAGCCGTCCATTTGGCCAGCACTTCGGCGGCCTGACCTGAATCTACTGACTCGGTTGCCCTGCCGAGTGCCGAGCGCATGCGATCCAAAAGGCTGCCCTCGGCGTGGAGGTCGAACGCCACCAGGCCTGCGGCCGCGTTGAGGAGAACTGCGTCCCTGACCGGACCACCCTTGCCGTTGAGCACTTCCCGAACAACGCCGGCGTTGACCGTGGCATCTCCGCCTCGGAGATCCGCCACTGTGGACGGTTTGATGCCGAGCTCAGCAGGCGTAAACACCTGTTCAGTCACGGATCCATCCCTGATCTCCCACACCGTGGATGGCCCAGTGGGTGTGAGCTCATCAAGTCCGTCATCACCACGGAACACAAGGCCACGGCTTCCGCGGCGGGCCAGGACCCCGGCAACAAGCGGGGCCATCCGCACGTTCGCCACACCAACAGCGGATGCCTGGACATGTGCCGGATTGGTCATGGGACCCAGGAAATTGAACGCCGTGGGAACAGCCAATTCACGCCGAGGCACTGCAGTATGCCTGAAAGAAGGGTGGAACACCTGGGCGAAGCAGAACGTGATTCCGGCTTCTTCGGCGTTTCGGGCAACCTGCTCGATGGAAAGGTCCAAGCGGACACCAAGCGCTTCCAGCACATCTGCCGAACCCGACGTTGATGAAGCAGCCCTGTTGCCGTGCTTGACAACCTTGGCTCCGGCACCGGCCGCAACAAGGGCTGCCATAGTGGAGATGTTCACCGTATTGAGCCGGTCACCTCCCGTGCCGACGATGTCCAGCTTTTCCCCGGAGATCGAAATCGGATTGGCATGCTGGACCATGGCCTCCACCAGGCCGGCCAACTCCTCCACCGTTTCACCCTTTGAGCGCAGGGCCACCAGGAAGCCTGCGATCTGTGACGGGGTAGCCTCACCGGACATGATCGTGTTCATGGCCCACTCTGTATTGCCCACTGCAAGGTCGTCGCCGTTGATCAGTGCTGAGATGAGCCCTGGCCAGGTGTTGCTGGCTGCAGGTGCCGATGCCGGAGAAGTCACTCCCTGATGCTATCGAGCCAGCCACGCCGATGACCAATGTGAACCCGGCCGGGAACTTTTCCGCGCGATTTCGCGTCTTTGTAGAAAAAGTCTCCCGAATCGGTGGTTTGCATTGGGAACTCTGGACTTTTACAGACATAATGTCCTTGTGACATCTGCGACCCATGCCCCCAGTACCCCGGCGCACCCGACGCTGAACCGCCCCAACCTGGTTTCTGTTGGAACCGTTGTTTGGCTGTCCAGTGAGTTGATGTTCTTCGCCGGTCTCTTTGCCATGTACTTCACCCTTCGCTCCACATCAGGACTGATGTGGGCAGAAGAGACGGCCAAGCTCAACTTCCCGTTTGCGCTCGTCAACACCATCGTCCTTGTGGCAAGTTCGTTTACTTGCCAGATGGGTGTCTTTGCCGCCGAGCGGCTCGAACCGCGCCGCACCGGCGGGCTCTTGCAGTTCACCCGCTGGGGCATGACCGAATGGTTCACCCTCACCTTCATCATGGGTGCCTTCTTCGTTGCCGGGCAGACCACGGAATACGCCATGCTCGTATCCGAGCACGTATCCCTGTCGTCCAACGCCTACGGCTCCGCCTTCTACATGACCACGGGCTTCCACGGCCTCCACGTCATCGGCGGCCTGATCGCTTTCCTCTTCATCATCGGTCGTGCATTTGCGGCCAAGAAGTTCGGACACTTTGAAGCGACGTCGGCAATCGTCACCTCGTACTACTGGCACTTCGTTGACGTTGTTTGGATTGGCCTCTTCCTGGTCATCTACGTCCTCAAGTAAGCCCGGCTTGACTCTTTTTCTACAAGAGGCAGAATTTCAAGAAGCGGCTCGCGGAGCCGACGCAGGATCGAATAAAGGAACCACCACGTGAAGGCACTCTCGCAGAAGCGACGTCACCCACTGGCAGCAATTGCGCTGCTGTTGATGGGCCTCCTCCTCACTGGTGGGCTGTACGCCGTTGCCACATCCGTCAACCAAGCCAAGGCCGACACCACAAGCTACAGCGCCAGTGACGTAGAACAAGGCGGCAAGCTTTTTGCCGCCAACTGCGCCACCTGCCACGGCATGGGTGCCAGCGGATCCCAGGACGGACCCTCGCTGGTCGGTGTGGGTGCTGCCGCCGTTGACTTCCAGGTTGGTACCGGTCGTATGCCCATGCAGATGAATGGCCCGCAGGCCCAGCAGAAGCCCGCCCAGTTCAATGAAGAGCAGACCAAGCAGCTCTCTGCCTATGTCGCATCCCTCGGCGCCGGCCCGGCCATCCCCGAGGAGCACCTCCTCGACGGCAAGGGTGACGCTGCCAAAGGTGGCGAACTCTTCCGGGTCAACTGCGCCATGTGCCACAACGCAGCTGCTGCTGGTGGCGCCCTGACACGAGGCAAGTTCGCCCCGGCCCTTGCAGGCGTAAGCTCACAGCACATCTACGAAGCAATGGCCACGGGTCCCCAGAACATGCCTGTGTTCAACGACTCAAACGTCACCCCTGAAGACAAGCGCGACATCATCACCTTCCTGAAGACCATTGAAGCCAATGGTTCCCCGGGTGGTGCTGACCTTGGATCCCTTGGTCCGGTCTCTGAGGGCCTGTTCGTCTGGGTTGCCGGTCTGGGTGTCATCATCGCGTTCACGATCTGGCTGACGTCCCGTACGTCCTGATCGAGACGCAACAAAAACTTCTGCTGCACGTTCAGCAGTTTGAAACTGAAAATAACTCGGCCCCGGCCGAGACAACGAGAGAAGGATGAGGCGAATTATGGGCAACCATAGTGACGGCAGTCCGAACCACTCGGGCACCGTAGCTACGGCTGGTCAGAATGAGGTGGAGAAGTTCCAGGATCCTGGACTGCCTCCGCATCGTTTGCGCCTGGCTGACACGGACCCGGTAGCCGCGAAGCGCGCCGAGCGTCAGGTAGCCATTCTGTTTGGCACCTCCGTCATCGGAACGCTGGTCTTCCTGGTGGCGTACTTCGCCATCGACCTGGGCGACGACACCACCATTGCGACCATCCGCACCCAGAACCTCCTTTTGGGTCTCGGCACGGCCTTTGCAATGCTCGGTATCGGTACCGGCATCGTGCATTGGGCCAAGGCCCTGATGCCCGACCACGAGGTGTCCGAAGAGCGCCATGCCATCCGTACCGAAGAGGATCGCCAAGCTGCAGTCCGCATCGTCGACGACATCGTCGAGGAAACCGGCATCAAGCGCCGTCCGCTGATCCGCAACACCCTTCTTGGTGCTGTCGCCTTGGCTCCCCTGCCTGCCCTCGCCATCTTTGGCGACCTGGGCCCGCGTCCGGACAAAGCCCTCGCACACACCATGTGGGCTCCCCAGGACGGCAAGCTCAAGCGCCTGACCCGCGACCCCGATGGCACTCCCATCAAGGCCTCGGACGTCACCATCGGCTCTGCCTTCCACGTGATTCCGGAGGGCCTCAACGAGCTCCACGAGGGCAAGTTGAACGAAAAGGCCAAGGCCGTCGTCCTCCTGATGCGCCTGGACCCGAATTCACTGCACCCTTCCGAGGGCCGTGAAAGCTGGAGCTACAACGGAATCGTTGCCTACTCCAAGATCTGCACCCACGTCGGTTGCCCGGTTGCTCTTTACGAGCAGCAGACGCACCACCTTCTGTGCCCGTGCCACCAGTCCACTTTTGACCTTACGCAGGAATGCAAGGTCATCTTCGGGCCGGCAAGCCGTCCGCTTCCTCAGCTGCCCATCGCAGTCGATGCAGAGGGCTACCTCGTCGCTACCAGCGACTTCAGAGAACCTGTAGGACCGAGTTACTGGGAGCGTGACGAGCATGAGCGCCTCATCAACAGCTGAAGCCCCCTTCGTTCCGAAGACCAAGGTTGGTAGTTTCACCAACTTCGTAGACGAGCGTGTGGGCGGCTCCGGCATCCTGCGTGAGTTCGGCCGGAAGGTCTTCCCCGACCACTGGTCGTTCATGTTCGGTGAGGTGGCGCTGTACTCCTTCGTCATCCTGCTGATGTCGGGTACCTTCCTGACCTTCTTCTTCGACCCGTCCATGGCAGAAACCCACTACCAGGGTTCCTACACGCCGTTGTACAACGTCGAAATGTCAGTGGCCTACAACTCATCGCTGAACATCTCCTTCGATGTCCGCGGTGGGCTCTTCATGCGCCAGGTTCACCACTGGGCGGCCTTGCTGTTCGTGGCATCCCTTGGTGTGCACATGCTGCGCGTCTTCTTTACGGGTGCTTTCCGCAAACCCCGTGAAATGAACTGGGTTGTTGGCGGCGTCCTGCTTATCCTGGCCATGGCTGCAGGCTTCACCGGCTACTCACTCCCCGATGACCTGCTTTCCGGCAACGGCCTGCGCATCATCGACGGCGTAATCAAGTCGATTCCGGTCATCGGAACCTACATCTCGTTCTTCCTCTTCGGTGGAGAATTCCCGGGTACGGCCATCATCGGCCGCCTGTACGTGCTGCACATCCTCCTGGTTCCCGCCCTCATCCTCCTGATGATCGTGATCCACCTGTTCATGGTGGTTGTCCACAAGCACACGCAGTACCCCGGCCCGGGCCGCAACGACGGCAACGTCGTCGGTTACCCCCTCGGCCCGGTTTACGCGGCCAAGGCCGGTGGCTTCTTCTTCATCGTGTTCGGTGTCCTGGCGCTCATGGCGGCAGCATTCACCATCAACCCGATTTGGAACTACGGTCCATACGACCCCTCCCCTGTTTCGGCAGGTACCCAGCCTGACTGGTACATCGGATTCGTCGATGGTGCGCTGCGGCTTATGCCTGGCGTGGTCAATAACTTCCACTTCGAATGGATTGTCTTTGGCCACACACTCACGCTGAACGTACTTCTACCGGCTCTCGTGCCGGCTGGAATCATCTTCACCGTCCTGTTCATGTACCCGTGGATCGAACGCTGGGTGACCAAGGACAACCGCGAGCACCACGTTCTGGACCGCCCCCGCAATGCGCCTACCCGCACTGCGATCGGTGTAGCCGGATTCACCTGGTACTGCGTCATGTGGGCCGCTGCAGGCTCGGACCTTATCGCCACCCACTTCCATGTGTCCCTGAATGATGTGACGTACTGGTTGCGGACGCTGTTCTTCATCGGCCCGATCATTGCTTTCATTGTGACGAAGCGAATTGCGCTGGCTCTGCAGCGCAAGGACCGCGAAATTGCACTCCATGGTCGCGAAACCGGACGCATCGTCCGACTCCCGCACGGTGAGTTCATCGAGGTCCACGCTCCCCTGGACGAGTACAAGCGCTACAAGCTCGTAGGCTTCGAGTCACCGGCTCCCCTGCCGGCGCAGCCCAACGAGCACGGCGTTGTCACCCGCAAGGAAAAGCGTCGCGCGGCACTTTCCCGGTGGTTCTTCGAAGACCGCGTTGCTCCGGCAACACCTGCAGAACTCGAAGCAGCACACTCGCATGGCCATCACGAGGCCATCGCAGCTGGCGACGAACAGAAGAGCCTGAGCCACTAACGGCCCGGTCCTCAACGTAAAAGAAGGGGCACAGTCCAAATGGACTGTGCCCCTTCTTTTTTCATTTCCACTATTACTGCGTCCGGTATCCCGACGCATAGTTGCGCGTAGGCCGCACGCCGGGCCGTTGCAGGGGAACCCACAACTTGTACCTGTCCGCCCGATAGTAGGAGACGGAGTAGTCCACCATGGCACGAGCAACAAAGGCGTGCCGCTGGATCTTCAGCAACGGCGAACCCACGTCTACGTTCAGGAGCCTGGCCGTAGATGGCGATGCCGCAGTTGCCTCGATCATGTCCTCGCCCCACTCCATGACCAGGCCATACCGTTCACTCAGTACGTTGTACAAGGACGTTGGGGGCGCTTCATCGAGGAGACCCGGCACACGGTGTGCCGGAATGAAGTTCTCATCCACGCTCATGGGCTCGTTATCGGCCAGCAGGAGGCGGCGGAACCGCACCAAGGGTGTGCCTTCGTCGAGTTGCAGTTCGCGGGCCAGGAACGCACTGGCCGCAATCTGCTCGAAGCTCAGCACTTTAGCTGCAGGGACCATGCCACGACGCTGCATTTCCTCGCTGTAGGACGTCAGCTTCACCTGGAGGTCGAGCTTCGGCTTCCTGACAAAGGTCCCCAGGCCCACAACACGCTCGATGACTTCCTCACCAACCAACGCATCAATGGCCTGTCGGACAGTCATCCGGGCCAGGCCAAAGCGCTCCGAAAGATCCCGCTCAGAAGGAAGGGCCGAGCCAGGCGGACAGGACTGCGCAATGAAGGTCCGAAGGATCTCACGCAGTTGAATGTAGATGGGCGTGCTGCTTGACCGGTCAATCTCGCCGGCGATGCCCGCTGCGTCAGCCACGGCAGAATTCGAGCAATTGAGTCATGGTTCAAATATAAAACAGACGGGCCACAGGTCTAGACCAGCAGCCGGCAACTGGTTACCGTCCCACATTGGCGGCTACTCTTGTAGGGATCAATTTCCGGCGAAGTAACCGCCGTAGCAAAGGAGCTGGCTTGCCGCAGCAGAAAGCGTTAGTAGCCGCCGAGATCGGCCTTCATGCCCGGGCGGCAGCAGTTTTCGTCCGGGCTGTCACCGAGACAGGGCTTCCGGTGACCATCCGCAAGTCGGGCGGACAACGGGTAGATGCCCGCTCACTGTTGGAAGTCATGACAGAAGACTTCGGGCATGGTTGCGAAGTACTCCTGGAGGTCGCTCCTGACGCCCTCACAAGCTCTCAGACACTGGCAGCGGCAAAGAATGCGCTTGCCGTCCTGTCGTCCGTTCTGGAGGCCCCGGAGGCCCGCTGAGGACTGCTCCACGTCCGGACGCCAGCGCACGCTGTACAGCACCGGCTTGGGGCAGTGTGGTTGTATGCAAAATGAGGATGGGCCCCACCTTTCGGTGGGGCCCATCCTCATGTGTATCTAGGTTGTGCTCTGTAGTGCTAGTGGGCGTGATCGCCGCGGCTGTATTCGAAGACCCAGCCAATCAGGGCAACAATCGCCAGGCCACCGGCAACATATGTCACCCAGAAACCAATGGCCAAGCCCAGGAATCCACCTGCGCAGGACAGACCGAGTACCAAGGGCCACCAGCTCCAGGGGCTGAAGTGACCCTGCTCCCCTGCGCCCTCGTGGATCTCGGCGTCAGGACGGTCCTCCGGACGCATTCCGATGCGCCGTCCGGTGAATCCGAGGTAGGCGCCGATCATGCCGGCCAGGCCACCGACGAGCAGGATGCCGAGCACGCCTACCCATTCTTTCCATTCGGTCAGGAAGCCGTACGCAATAGCTACTGGCACGAAGAAGAAGACTCCGGCTCCGAAGAGCCACGATTCAATTTTCATTTGCTGACGTCCCTCTGGTCGGCGTTACCCAAAACTGCTGCTGCGGGTGACGGAGCCTCGGCGGTGTGCACCTGGGCCAACTCCGGGTGGTGGAGATCCAGGGCCGGGCGTTCGGAGCGGATACGGGGCAGGGAGGTGAAGTTGTGGCGAGGCGGCGGGCAGGACGTTGCCCATTCCAGCGAAGCACCGAAGCCCCACGGGTCATCAACTTCAACCTTCTTGTCGCTGCGCCATGTGATGTAGACGTTCCAGAAGAACGGCAGCAACGAGGCGCCCAGGACGAAGGAGGAGATGGTGGAGAACTGGTTCATCCACGTGAAGTTATCCTGCGGCATGTAGTCGGCGTAACGGCGCGGCATACCTTCCACACCCAACCAGTGCTGGATGAGGAACGTGCCGTGGAAGCCGAGGAACAGCAGCCAGAAGTGGATCTTTCCGAGCCGTTCGTTCAGCATCTTGCCGGTCCACTTGGGCCACCAGAAGTAGAACCCGGCGAACATGGCGAATACAACGGTGCCGAACACCACGTAGTGGAAGTGGGCGACCACGAAGTAGGAGTCGGAAACGTGGAAGTCCAGCGGCGGCGATGCCAGGATGATGCCGGTCAGGCCACCGAAGAGGAAGGTCACCAGGAAGCCAATGCTCCACAGCATGGGCGTTTCGAAAGTGATGGATCCCTGCCACAAGGTGCCGATCCAGTTGAAGAACTTCACGCCCGTCGGAACTGCGATCAGCATTGTCATGAACGCGAAGAACGGCAGCAGGACTGAACCGGTCACGTACATGTGGTGCGCCCACACCGTCACGGACAGCGCTGCGATGGCAATGGTTGCGTACACAAGGCCCTTGTAGCCGAAGATCGGCTTCCGGCTGAAGACCGGGAAGATCTCGGAGACAATACCGAAGAACGGCAGGGCGATGATGTACACCTCGGGGTGGCCGAAGAACCAGAACAGGTGCTGCCAGAGGACGGCACCGCCGTTTTCGGGATCGAAGATGTGAGCGCCGAACCGGCGGTCAGCGCCAAGGGCGAACAGGGCAGCAGCCAGCGGCGGGAAGGCCATGAGGACCAGGATCGCCGTCACCAGGGTGTTCCAGGTGAAGATCGGCATACGCCACATGGTCATGCCCGGGGCGCGCATGCAGATGATGGTGGTGATGAAGTTGACGGCACCAAGGATGGTTCCGAAGCCTGAGAGCGCAAGTCCAAAGACCCACAAGTCCCCACCAACGCCAGGGCTGAATGTTGTATTCGACAACGGGGCATAGGCAAACCAACCGAAGCTGGCAGCACCCTGCGGGGTGATGAAGCCGGAGACGGCGATGGTGGAACCGAAGAGGAAGAACCAGAAAGCCAGTGCGTTCAGACGCGGGAATGCAACGTCAGGCGCACCGATCTGCAACGGCATGATCACGTTGGCGAAGCCGGCGAACAGAGGAGTTGCGAACATCAGCAGCATTACTGTGCCGTGCATGGTGAACATCTGGTTGTACTGCTCTTTGGTCTGCAGGATCTGCATACCGGGCTCGAACAGTTCTGCGCGGATCAACAGCGCCATGACGCCACCGAGGCAGAAGAACACGAACGACGCAATGAGGTACATGTACCCGATGGTCTTGTGGTCCGTGGAGGTGATCCAGTTGACGACGATGCGTCCCTTGGATTTAGGAACTACGGGAGCCTCGAGGGTCCCGGCGGATTGAGTGTAAGTAGCCACGTCGCTCCCCTTACTTTTCGTTCAGGTTCGGATTGCGGTCATATTCCGCACCGAGCAGGCCCGTGTTGCCATCCTGGCGGAGCTTGTCCATGTGGGCCTTGAACTCAGACTCAGAGACAACCTTGACGCGGAAAAGCATTTCGGAGTGGTATTCACCGCAAAGTTCAGCGCACTTTCCATCGAAGGTGCCTTCCTTCGTGGGGGTGAAACGGATGTAGTTGGTCTTGCCCGGGATCATGTCGCGCTTCTGGAGGAACGCGGGGACCCAGAAAGAGTGGATGACATCGCGGGAGTTCAGTTCCAGGTCGACTGACTTGTTGACCGGCAAGTAGAGCGTGGGAAGCAGGTCCTTGTCGACCTCGTTGCCGGTCAGGTGAGCCTGAACGCCGGCCTCGTGGAGGTCCTCAGTGATGACCTGGCCCTGCTTGTAGTTGAAGTCCCAGGCCCACTGCTTGCCGCGGACGTCAACAACGACGTCGGCAGGCTGTGAACGATCGTCGATCGCGCGCTGGTCCTGGTCGGTGAAGTAGAAGAACACCAGCACCATGAACAGCGGGATGGTCAAGTAGAAGACCTCGAGCGGCAGGTTGTAGCTGAGCTGCTTGGGGAATCCCGTGGTGCCCTTGCGGCGACGGTAGGCAATGATGCACCAGACCAGGAGGCCCCACGTGATGATACCGACTGCCAAGGCGGCGATCCATGAGTTGACCCAGAGGTCCATGATCCGGTCAGTGTGGTTGGTCGTGCCGCGCTCTGTAGGCAGCCAACCCTTCTCTACCTCTGGTGAACATCCGGTCAAAACCAACGCGCCGGCGAGTGCCAAGCCAGTGATCGAGGTGATCTTTATGCGTCGGCTGCCGGTTCGGTTCTGCGAACTCACAGACGGCCCTTCCTCTTGTTGCTGTCTCCCGGCAGGCCGAAGGCTCACCGGGCACACTAAAAGTTTTACTACCCGATGTAGAGCTTACCGCTATCAGGCGGTTTTCGCGCACATGTCAGCGCCGTGGCTCCGATCGCTTTTAAAGCGGACCGGAGGGGCGCCGACATGCGGCGATGGCTCACATCAGTGGAACGAATCACCGCAGGCGCAAGACCCGCCGGCGTTCGGGTTGTCAATGGTGAAGCCCTGCTTCGAAATGGTGTCCTCAAAGTCGATGCTTGCACCGCTGAGGTAAGGGACACTCATCTTGTCCACGACGACCTCAACACCGTCGTAGTCCCGCACAGCGTCTCCGTCGAGCATCCGCTCGTCGAAGTACAGCTGGTAGATCAAGCCGGAGCATCCGCCAGGCTGGACTGCAACGCGCAACCGAAGATCGGTGCGCCCTTCCTGTTCGAGGAGGCTGCGGACCTTGCCTGCTGCCACGTCGGTCAGATTGACCTCGTGCGTGGGCAGTTCGTCACTTGCGACGACCTGTGCTCCGGTGCTGTTTTCGTTGGTTGCAGTGCTCATTGGCCTACCTTCTTATGAAGCTTCTGGCGGCGGCGCCGGGACGCTGCCTGCCCTTACCCAATTACTTACGGGTTATAGCTAATGCTACGTCGCGCAGACGCTTACCTATAACTCCTGACGTAACCACAGACAGCATTTCGTTGTTCCCGACCCGCTATGCCCCAAGCCCTTCGGCGTTAAGCCTCGCGAGCATCAGCGCTTCGGCCAGCACGGCGTGACGGAAGTCGCCGATGTGGAGTGATTCGTTGGCACTATGTGCCCGGGAATCAGGGTCCTCCACACCTGTTACAAGGATCTGAACGTCCGGATACATCTCCAGGAGGTCGGCAATGAACGGGATGGATCCGCCGATGCCCATCTCCACGGGCTTGACGCCCCACGACTCCTCCAGGGCCCACAAAGCGAGCTTCGCAGCGACAGAAGAGGTGTCGGTGGCGAACGGGTTACCCCGCTCCCCCGGAGTGAACGTCACCTTCGCTCCAAATGGCGCCTTCGATTCGACGTGGCTCTTCAGGGCATCCATCGCAGCATCAGGATCCTGTCCGGGAGCCAGGCGCATGCTGAACTTGGCCCGCGCTGCGGGAATCAAGGTGTTGGAAGCAACGTCGACGGCCGGGACGTCCATGCCGATGATGGACAGTGCAGGCTTGGTCCACAGGCGCGAACCGATGGTCCCGCTGCCGGCGAGACGCACGCCGTCGAGCACCGAAGCATCGGCGCGGTAGTCCTCCTCGGTGAGGTCGACCGCCACGTCGTCACGCCCTACCAGCCCGGCGACCGCCACGTTGCCGTCGTCGTCGTGGAGTGTCGCTATGAGCCGGGACAGAAGAGTGGGGGCGTCCAGCACCGGTCCGCCGAACATACCCGAGTGGACGGCATGGTCCAGTACTCGAACTTCGAACGTGCCATCCACCAGGCCACGAAGGCTGGTTGTCAGGGCCGGCACACCCACTTTCCAGTTGCTGGAGTCCGCCACAACGATCACGTCTGAGCGTAAAAGCTCCTGGTGCTCCTCGAGGAACGCGCGGAAGGTAGGCGAACCGGCTTCTTCCTCGCCCTCGAAGAAGAAGGTCACGCCAAGGCCGAACTCTTCGCCAAGGACTTTGCTGACTGCACTGTAAGCGGCCAAGTGCGCCATGATGCCCGCCTTGTCGTCAGCCGCACCGCGTCCGTACAAGCGGCCGTCCCGCTCTTCGGCAACGAAGGGTTCGGACAGCCAAAGACTCCGGTCCCCAGGCGGCTGCACGTCGTGATGGGCGTACAGCAGGATGGTGGGCTTTCCCGCCGCGGCGGGCCTGCGGGCGACGACGGCGGGACCACCGGGGGTACCGTCGGCTTTGTCGCATCTCAAGACGCGGACGTCCGTCATGCCGGCGGCCTCCACCAGCGAAGATACGGCCTCGGCACTGCGGTCGAGTTCCTTGGGGTCGAAACTGGGCCACGCAATGCCGGGGATGGACACCAGGTTCCTCAGGGATTCCATCGTGGCGTCGAAGGACTCATTGACGGCCATAGTCAGTGCTTCCACCGGGATCCCGCCAGAGTACGGTTGCTTGTTCTGCGGGGTGTCCGCATGTGCTGAAGTCATGGCCCACACTTTACCTCCGGGGAAACGGCCATCCCGGGACGCGCGGCCCGGCAAAGCAGACGCATCACGGGGTCGACGTAACGTACGCCACCTCGCCGAGGGGTATTCTGTATGGGTGTTCGGACGTAAAAAGGAAGAGCCCAGCGCTCAGTCAGTAGTAGACCAGGCCTACGCCACTGCCCCGGGACCGGGTGCCGGCAAGGGCACCCCTACGCCCAAGCGGAAAGCCCAGGAAGCAGCCCGGAAGCGCCCTTTGGTGCCCACCGACCGTAAGGCCTCCAAGGCCGCGGAAAGGGTGGCCATCCAGGACCAGCGCCAAAAAATGCGGCAGGCCCTGGATACCGGTGACGAAAAGTTCCTCCCCTTGCGGGACAAGGGCCCCCAGAAGCGGTACGTGCGTGACTACGTTGACGCCCGATTCAGCCTGGGTGAATACCTCATGTTCGGCGCCCTGCTGTTCGTAGTAATCTCCCTGATCATTCCGCCGACCAGCGCAGGTATCAGCTACGTCCTTGTGGGCTTCTGGATCATGTTCCTTGCCGTCTTCGTGGATGTTTTCATTCTGTCGCGCAAGCTCCGCAAGCAGCTGACCGCAAAGTTCGGCGAGGTTGAGCGCGGATCCGTCTGGTACGGCTGCATGCGTGCCCTGCAATTCCGCAAGCTGCGTTTGCCCAAGCCGCAGGTGAAGCGCGGACAGTACCCGGCCTAGGCGCCACCACCATCCAAAAAGAAGACCCCGGACCATCGGTCCGGGGTCTTCTGTTGTCAGGCCACCTTAGCGCGATGCCCGCTGGCGCAGCTTCACCAAGCCCTTGTTGATGCGGGAAGCCCAGAACGGGCCTTCATAAAGGAACGCGGTGTATCCCTGCACCAAGGTCGCGCCGGCGTCCAGGCGGTCCTGCACGTCGCGGGGGGTTTCCACACCACCAACAGCGATGAGTACCAGCTGATCCCCCACAGCATCCTTGAGCCTGCGAAGGACCTCCAAGGAGCGCTGTTTGAGCGGAGCTCCGGACAATCCACCGGCACCGAGCGCCTCGACCATTGCTGGATCGGACGTGAGGCCGGCTCGTGAAATCGTGGTGTTCGTGGCGATGATTCCGTCGAGCTTAAGGTCCAAGGCCAGACGGGCGACATCGTCCACGTCTTCATCGGACAAGTCCGGAGCAATCTTGACCAGCAGGGGAACGTGCCTTCCCGCAGCCTCGTCCGCAGCGTCCCCGACTGCCCTCAGCAGCGGACGCAGGGTTTCAACGTTCTGAAGCAAGCGGAGTCCGGGCGTGTTCGGCGAGCTCACGTTCACCACAAGATAGTCGGCCGCCGGAGCGAGGCTGCGGGCACTCACAAGGTAGTCGCCTGTGGCCTCATCCAGGTCGACAGCCTTGGTCTTGCCGATGTTGACCCCGATGACCGGCCGGGTGTCAGGGTAAAGCCTTTGCAAAGCAGCCCGCGCCGACTTGAGCCGCGGCGCAACTGCAGCGGCGCCGTCGTTATTGAATCCCATGCGGTTGACGACCGCCCGGTCCTCAACAAGACGGAACAGACGCGGCTTCTCATTGCCCGGTTGTGCCTGGCCGGTGATGGTGCCCACTTCGACGTGGCCAAAACCGAGGTCAGCCAAGGCCTCAATGCCGTGGCCTTCCTTGTCGAATCCGGCCGCCAGTCCGAAGGGCGACGGGAAAGTCAGGCCCAGGGCTTCAGTCCTCAAGGAGGCGTCGGGGGCAGTCAACCTGGCCAGGATCCGGCCGGCACCTGTGCGGTGCGCTGCCCGGATCGCCTGGAAACCGATCTTGTGGGCTTTCTCGGCATCCATCCAGGAGAAGGCCAACTTGAAGAATGTGGGGTAAACACGCATGTTCCTAGTTTTGCTGTTCCGGGACATCTCACCAAACCCATGACTGTGCAAGCCGCTAGCATGTACGCATGCCAACGGAGGATAGTGACGCACATCATGGACATGGGTCGATTTCTGCCGACATCGCAGTAGTTGGTGCCGGCTTGGCCGGGCTGGTGGCGGCAGCCACCGCATACGCGGCGGGCAAGAGCGTTGTTGTGCTCGACCAGGAGCCGGAAGCGTCCGTTGGAGGCCAGGCGCATTGGTCCTTCGGCGGCCTGTTCATGGTGGATACCCCGGAGCAGCGCAGGCTGGGTGTCAGGGACAGCGCAGACCTTGCCTTGTCCGATTGGCTTGCTTCGGCTGCTTTCGACCGGCCCGCCGACGTTCAGGCGCGCGCCTGGGCTGAGGCCTATGTCCATTTCGCGGCGGGCGAGAAACGGAGCTGGCTCAAGAGCCTCGGCGTCGGTATCTTTCCCCTGGTCCAGTGGGCGGAGCGGGGAGGCTACGGGCCACAGGGACATGGCAACACGGTTCCCCGCTTCCACGTGACCTGGGGAACGGGCCCGGCACTCGTAGAACCGTTCCTTGCCAAGGTGCAGGAGGGCGTGGCGGCCGGGCGGGTGCGGATGTGCTTCAGGCACAAAGCGGGATCGTTAACGACGACGGCGGGCAAGGTCACCGGCGTGTCCGGCCAGGTCCTTGAACCGTCGACGGCGGTGCGGGGCCAGGCCTCCTCACGCGTCGCCGTCGCAGATTTCGAGGTGAATGCCGGGGCCGTCGTGGTGACCACCGGCGGGATCGGCGGCAACCACGCACTCGTGCGTCGGCAATGGCCTGGCGGAAACGCCCCCGCGGAGATGCTCAGCGGTGTTCCGGCATCCGTGGACGGTGAATTCCTTCCGGCCGTAGCGGCAGCAGGCGGATCATTGATCAACGGGGATCGGATGTGGCACTACCCCGAGGGCATCCACAATTACGATCCCGTATGGCCCAAGCACGGCATCCGCATTCTGCCTGGCCCATCAGCGCTATGGCTCGACGCCACCGGCTCCCAATTGCCGGCACCGCTCTTTCCCGGCTTCGATTCCCTCGGGGCCTTGCGCCACATTCTCTCGACCAACCACGGATACTCGTGGTTCGTCCTGAACAGGACCATCGCACTCAAGGAACTTGCCCTGTCCGGATCGGAACAGAACCCCGACCTTACCGGCAAGGACGTGCGGCTCCTGGCCTCGCGCCTGAAACCAGGCAGCGACTCCCCCATCCAGCGTTTCATCGAAAGAGGCGAAGACTTCATCCAGGCCGCGTCGGTGCGGAAACTCGCGGCAGGGATGAACCACTTGGCCGAAAACCAGTTGATCGACGCCGGCTCCCTGGAGGCTTTGGTCCAGGCCCGCGACCGCCAGGTATCCAGTGGCTTGGGCAAGGACCCCCAACTTGCCGCCATAAGGTCAGCCAGGCGCTTCGCCACCGACAAACTGATGCGCGTGGCGCCCCCGCACCGCCTGAGCGATCCCGCACACGGACCTTTGATAGCCATCCGCCTGTCGGTTTTGACCAGGAAGAGCCTCGGCGGTCTTCAGACAGACCTGAGATCAAGGGTGCTCGGCGGTGACGGCAAAGCCGTACCTGGTCTTTACGCAGCTGGCGAAGCTGCGGGGTTCGGCGGTGGGGGCATCCACGGATACCGCGCCCTGGAAGGAACGTTCCTCGGTGGTTGCCTCTTTTCCGGACGGGCAGCGGGACGGGACGCCGCTGCCCGTGTCTAAGCTAAAGCCATGGAGTGGACCCATGACATTCTGGGAAAGGACTTTCAGTCCTGCGGCTTCGACGCCGCGGGGCCGGATGGCGTGCTCCGCCACGCCACGCTGATCCGGCATCGAACCGAGACGGCTGCCCGTCCGGAGAGTGGCCAGCCTGTTACTGCGCCGGGAAACGGCACGGGGCCCGATGGAGCCGTACTTTTCCTCCATGGTTGGAGCGATTACTTCTTCAATACGGAACTTGCCAGGTTCTGGGCGGCCCAAGGCTATGACTTCTATGCATTGGACATGCATAACCACGGACGAAGCCTGCAGTCGGACAACCCCGGCGGCTATGTAGCTGATTTGAGCTACTACGACGCTGAAATCAACGGGGCAATGGACCTCATCCGTGCTGACCGGCCCGGTCCGCCGGGCAGCCTCACGTTGATGGGACATTCCACAGGAGGATTGGTGGCCGCCCTGTGGGCAAGCCGGCACCCCGGCGAAATCCAATCCTTGGTCCTGGACAGTCCATGGCTTGAAATGCACGGGAACTCACTGGTCCGCCGCGCCGCCCAAGCCATGGTGGCGCCCCTTGCCAAGCTTCGTCCGGAGACCGTGCTGCGATTGCCCGAGAGGGGTTTCTACTTCCGCAGCATCAGCAGCACCGCCGAAGGAGAATGGGCCTTGGACGAGAAGTACCGGCCCCCGCTTGCCTTTCCCGTGCGGGCAGGGTGGCTGAGCGCCGTCTTCGCGGGCCACTCGCAGGTATCCCGCGGGTTGAACCTTGAGATACCGGTGCTGGTCCTGACCTCAGCGGCCAGCGCCAATGGCATGGTGTGGCAGGAGTCGATGCGTCGCTCCGATGCCGTCCTGGATGTGGGCATCATCGCCCTCCGCGCCATGGCGCTCGGGCGGACAGTCACGTTGGAACGCATTGATGGCGGCCTGCATGATGTTTTCCTTTCCGCCCCGGCGGTGAGGAAGGATGCCTACGCAAGGCTCGCCCGCTGGATCAGCGGATACATGCGCTATGGCGCTACGGACCATCAACAGGAAGGGGATGCATGACGACCACAGGAAAACCCGACGCCGAGTGGAGGCCAGATGTCCTGGGCCATAATTACGAATGTATGGACCTGCCGCTGAAGCCGGACGAAGAAGGGCCGGTCAAAGCCACGCTTGTGCGGCATGCCCCACCCGTGGAGGACGCAGCTCCCCACGGCATCCTCGATTTCCTCACTACCTTCGCCAAGCGAAAGCGACGCACACCCCTTGCACCGGGCGGGGCACCCAGGGTAGTGCTCTACCTCCACGGCTGGGCCGACTACTTCCTCCAGACCGAACTGGCCGAATACCTCACGGCGTCCGGTTTTCTGTTCTATGCGTTGGATTTGCGCAAATTCGGTCGAAGCCTGCTTCCAGGGCAGACACCGGGTTACACCTCCGATCTCGGCGTGTACGACGAAGACCTCTCGGCAGCCCTCAGGGAAATCGAAATCGACGTGGCCTCGCGGACCAGCAACCGGGTTCCGCCCACGGTCCACCTGATTGCCCACTCACTTGGCGGGCTCATCGCGGCGCTCTGGGCCAACCGCAATCCCGGCAAAGTGGGCACCCTGGTTCTCAATTCCCCGTGGCTCGAGCTCCAGGGCAGCAGTTTGGTCCGAAGCATCGCCATGCACTTGGTTGAGCCCTTCGCTCGTACGGACCCGAAACGTCCCTTCCGTTTCCCGGAAATGCCTGCCTACTGGGAGAGCGTCAGTATCGAGGCCCATGGCGAGTGGATGCTGGACCCGGTGTGGCGCCCGCGCGCTTCCTTTCCCATTCGCGCCGGCTGGACCAAGGCCGTCCTGGCAGGGCACGCGGCCGTGGAACGAAAGTTGAACATCGATGCCCCGGTCCTTGTCCTGCTCTCGGGGCGAACCAGGATTCAAGGCGAATGGACGGCGGACCTCATGCGCGCCGATGCCGTCATCGACGTCGAAGAAACCTCTCGACGCGCCCTTGGACTGGCGCGGCGAACCGCCGTCTTCCGGTACCCGGGTGCCCTCCACGACGTCTTCCTGTCCCGTCGCACCGTTCGCCAACAGGCGTACCGTGACGTGGCAGTGTGGCTGGCCGCTTACCCGTACTGAAATAGCACGCGCATGCTATTTCGCGGCAGGGGCTGCGTCCACGGCGCCGCCATAGCGCCTGTCGCGCTTGGCATAGATTTCGACGGCGTCCCACAACGTCCGCCTGTCGACGTCGGGCCACAGGGTGTCCATGAAGACGAATTCCGCGTATGCCGATTGCCACAGCAGGAAATTGGACAGCCGCTGTTCCCCCGAGCTTCGCAGGAAAAGATCGACATCGGGGAGATCGGGCTCGTCCAGGTACCTTTGAATGGTCTTTTCCGAGACAGCCCCGGGCTTCAGGCGCCCCGCCGCGACATCCTGGGCAATGGCGGACACGGCGTCGGCAATCTCGGCGCGGCCACCGTAATTAACACACATGGTCAGATGGCAGGTGTCGTTGGCACGGGTGTACTCCTCCGCCTCTTCCAACTCCTTGATGACCGAACCCCAAAGGCGGGGTCGCCGACCGGCCCACCGGATGCGCACGCCCCATTCGTCGAGCTGGTTCCGCTGCCTTCGAAGCACATCCTTGTTAAAACCCATGAGGAAACGTACTTCTTCGGGTGAACGCCGCCAGTTCTCCGTCGAAAAGGCATATACGCTGACGTACTTGATTCCGAGTTCGATGGCTCCAGCCATCACGTCCAGAAGGGCCGGCTCTCCGGCCTTGTGTCCCTCGATCCGGGGTAATCCGCGCTGGTTGGCCCAACGACCGTTGCCATCCATGACAATTGCCACGTGCTGCGGGATCAGCTCACTGGGAATTCTTGGTGGAACTGCTCCGGAGGGATGGCCATAGGGTGCGATGACGGGGGCAGTCCTTGCCGCTGTTGTCCTGCTCTTCTTACCAAGTGCCACTGTCAGCTTCGCTCCACGTGTTTGAGTGATTTCAAGGCCCGTTCCAAATGCCATTGCAGGTAGCTGGCTACCAGCCCGGCGGCTTCCCTGCGGTGCCGGGGGTCAGAAGCGTCGGCGACCTCCCAGTTTCCGGTCAGCAGGGCCCCCAGCAGCACCACGGTCTCGGCGGCCGGCGCCGGCGAACCCGGCGGCCTGCAGTCCCCGCAGACCATTCCGCCCACCGGAGCGGCGAATGCTGTGTGGGGACCTGGCCGGCCACACCGGGCACAAGCGGTAAAGCTGGGCGCCCAACCGCCAGTGGCCAGCGCACGGAGCAGATAGGAGTCCAGGATCAGCTCCGGCGGATGGTCCGAACGGCTCAGGGCTGCCAGCGCGCCCACAAGAAGGTTGTATTGGGCTGTACCTGATTCGGTGTCAGCATCCGTCAACTTTTCGGCCGTCTCCGTCATGGCGGCAGCCACTGTGAATCTGCCGTAGTCGGCCGCAATACTGCTTCCGTAGGCACCTTTTGCCACTGCCTGGGTGACGATGTCCAAGGTCCGACCCGCAACCAGTTGCAGGTCTGCCACCATGAAGGGCTCAAGCCGGGCTCCGAAGCGGCTGCTTGTCCTCCGGACTCCCTTGGCCACGGCCCGCACCTGCCCATGATGCTTGGTCAGCAAGGTAATGATGCGATCTGCCTCTCCCAGCTTGTGGGTACGGAGAACCACGGCATCGTCCCGGTAGGACCGTGCTGCAAACGATGGATTGGCCACAACTAATCTTCGCACTATGCCTGCACCCGGAACGGTTGCAGGACCGTGTGGTGACAGAGTTTCCTGTCACCACACGGCAGGGTGCTTAGGCCTGGGCGTCCCGGACAGCCCGGTTCACGGCCGAGATCAGTGCTTTGAGTGACGACGTCGTGGTGCTGGGGTCGATGCCCACACCCCACAGGACGCGCTCTCCGACCGCGCATTCAACGTATGCGGCTGCGCTTGCACTGCCGCCCTCGGACAAGGCGTGCTCGCTGTAGTCCAGGACCCGGACATCAACGCCATCCTGGTGCAGGATGTCCAACAGGGCCGCAATTGGCCCATTGCCGTGGCCGGTACGACGAACCTCGGCGCCGTCGATCCGCAGGTTTGCGTTCATGGTCATGGCACCGGCTTCATCAGTCTCGGTGCTCACGCTGCCCAGTGCATAACGGCCCCACTGGGCTTGCTCCTGGTCGGAGGGCAGGTATTCATCCTGGAAGATCTGCCACAACTGTGACCCGCTTACCTCGCCGCCCACGGCATCGGTCCGGCGCTGGATAACTCCCGAGAACTCGATCTGGGCTCGACGCGGCAGGTCCAGGTTGTGCTCATTCTTCAGCAAGTAGGCCACACCGCCCTTGCCGGACTGGGAATTGACCCGGATGACGGCCTCGTAGCTGCGACCCAGGTCCTTGGGGTCGATCGGCAGGTAGGGAACCTGCCAGGTGAAGTCATCCACGGACTTTCCGGCAGCTGCGGCGTCCTTCTCCAGGGCTTCGAAGCCCTTCTTGATGGCGTCCTGGTGCGATCCGGAGAAGGCCGTGAATACCAGGTCACCGCCGTAGGGAGAGCGCTCAGGAACAGGCAACTGGTTGCAGTACTCCACCGTGCGGCGGATTTCGTCGATGTCGGAGAAGTCGATCATGGGGTCCACGCCCTGGACAAACATATTCAGTCCGAGCGTCACCAGGTCCACGTTGCCTGTGCGTTCTCCATTGCCAAAGAGGCAGCCCTCAATGCGGTCCGCGCCGGCCAGGTAGCCTAATTCGGCGGCTGCTACCCCGGTCCCGCGGTCATTGTGCGGGTGCAGGGAAATGATGATGCCCTCGCGGGGATGCAGGTTGCGGTGCATCCATTCGATCGAGTCGGCGTAGACGTTCGGGGTAGCCATTTCAACCGTGGCAGGCAGGTTGATGATGACCTGCTTGTCGGCTGAAGCTTCAAAGACGTCTGCAATGGCGTTGCACACGCGTGCGGCGTACTCGAGCTCAGTTCCCGTGAAGGACTCCGGCGAGTATTCGTAGGTGATGTGTGTGTCCGTGAGGGTTTCTTCGTATTTCTTGCAGAGGCGGGCACCCTGCAGCGCAATGTCCAGAATGCCGTCTTCGTCCTGATTGAACACCACCCGCCGCTGCAACACGGATGTTGAGTTGTACAGGTGGACGATTGCCTGCTTGGCGCCTACCAGGGACTCATAGGTCCGCTCGATCAGGTGTTCGCGCGCCTGGGTCAGAACCTGGATGGTGACGTCGTCGGGAATGTGGCCGCCCTCGATGAGCTGGCGGACAAAGTCGAAGTCTGTCTGCGACGCCGACGGGAAGCCGACTTCGATTTCCTTGTAGCCCATCTTGACCAGCAATTGGAACATCTTCAGCTTGCGGGCCGGGCTCATGGGGTCAATCAGCGCCTGGTTGCCGTCGCGCAGGTCGACCGCGCACCACCGCGGAGCTTTGGTAATGACCTTGTCCGGCCACGTGCGGTCAGGAACCTCGACGTTGATCTGGTCCTGGAACGGCAGGTAGCGGTGAGTAGGCATACCGGAGGGCTTTTGTGCATTACGCATGACGTGTGGCCTTTTCTCTAAGAACTAAATGAAAGCTTAGCCGGACACAACGAAACTCCGCGGCGAGGATGGCCCAGCGTCAGATAGCTTTCAGGCCTCGCCGCGGCAGCTAAGAAGAAGCATTTCCGCACGCACAAAATTACAGTAACACGGTGCGTATGATGACAGTGCAACACCTCATGCAACGTCCACTATGCAGACGCCGCGACGGTGGCAACGCCGGCTGCAGCGTCCACACAAGGAGCCACAGTGCCACAGTCGGGGATCACACTTTCGAATATCGACAACAGCGTCCGGCCCCAGGACGACCTCTATCAACACGTCAACGGCGCGTGGCTCAACAGCACTACGATTCCGGATGACAGGCCGCTGGAAGGTACCTTCACCGCGTTGCGTGACGGGGCCGAGCTCGCCGTCAAGGCGATTATCGAAGAAGCAGCCGGCAAGGGTGAAGCGGCAACCGGCGTCGAACAAAAAGTGGGTGGGCTCTACGCCAGCTTCATGGACGAGGCTGCAGCGGAAACAAAGGGGCTCGATCCCGTGCGGACCCGCCTGGACGAAGTAGCCGCCGTGGATTCGCCCCGGGACCTGGCTGCCCTGATCGGCCGGCTTTTCCGCTCGGATGTGTCCGGGCTCTTTTCGATCTATCCCGCACCGGATGCCGGCAACCCCGAACGAATCCTGCTGTACATCGGGCAGGGGGGCCTGGGGTTGCCCGATGAGTCGTACTACCGGGATGAGAAGTTTGCCGGCATTGTGACTGCCTACAGCGGCTACATCGAAAAGCTGTTCACGCTCGCCGGCATAGCCGATGCCTCCAGTGCTGCACAACGTGTCGTCGCGCTTGAGACTGCACTGGCTTCCCACCATTGGGATAACGTCACGCTTCGGGATCCCCAGAAGACCTACAACCTCAAATCCGCTGAGGAGGCAACTGACCTCTTCCCGTTGCTGGACACGTGGTTCGAGGCGGCACGCGTGGATGCAGCAAAGCGGCGTGAGATTGTCGTGAGCACTCCCGACTTCTTCACGGGTGCCGCCGGATTGCTGGAATCCGAGCCCTTGCAGTCGTGGAAGGACTGGTTGACACTCCGCGTCCTCAGTTCGGCTGCGCCTTACCTGTCCTCCGAATTCGTGGACACGAACTTCGACTTCTACGGCACCACCCTCAGCGGTACGCCGCAAAACAAGGAGCGCTGGAAGCGTGGCGTGGCCGTGGTGGAAGCTGCGCTCGGTGAAGCGGTTGGACAGATTTACGTCGAACGGCATTTCCCTGCAGGCCACAAGGCCCGGATGGAGACCTTGGTAAGCAACTTGATCGAGGCCTACCGCGAAAGCATCTCTTCCCTGGCGTGGATGGGTGAGGAGACCAAGAAGGAAGCCCTCAAGAAGCTGGACGCCTTCCGTCCCAAAATCGGCTTTCCCGAAAAGTGGATCGATTATTCGGCCGTGGAGATCGACCCCAACGATCTTCTTGGCAATGTTGAACGCGCCCACGACGCCGACGTGGACCGGCACCTGGACGAGATCGGCAAGCCCGTTGACCTGACGAAGTGGCTCATGACGCCCCAGACGGTTAACGCCTATTACCACCCGATGTTGAATGAGATTGTTTTCCCGGCCGCCATCCTCCAACCTCCGTTCTTCACCGCGGAGGCCGATGACGCGGTGAACTACGGTGGAATCGGGGCAGTGATCGGACATGAGATCGGCCATGGCTTCGATGATCAGGGATCGCAGTTCGACGGCAGCGGGGCGTTGCGCAACTGGTGGACCGAGGACGATCGCCAGGCCTTCGATGCACTGACCGCCAAGCTCGTCGCCCAATTCGATGCCCTGTCCCCGTATGCGGCTCCGGATCACAAGGTGAACGGCAAACTCACCTTGGGCGAAAACATCGGAGATCTCGGCGGCCTGACCATTGCCTACAAGGCATACCTGTTGAGCCTTGACGGGAAAGAACCCGAAGTCATTGACGGCTTCACCGGACAGCAACGGTTCTTCATGTCGTGGGCTGCGGGATGGCGCCAGGTCATCCGAACGGAAGAAGCCATCCGTAGGCTGGCCACTGACCCCCACTCCCCCAACGAATTCCGCACGAATGCCATAGCCCGGAACCTCGACGCTTTCCATGAAGCCTTCGAAGTGACCGAAGCAGACGGCATGTGGACCGAGCCTGGGGAACGCGTCAGCATCTGGTAACAAACGCTGAGAAAAAGGCTGGGCCGGTCGTAGGACCGGCCCAGCCTTTTCGTTAGCTTTGTTTGTACGTGCTACTGATCAATGTAGAGCGGGTTCACCGATTGGCACACAGCGTCGCTGGCGGTCTGGTTGACCACGTTGGACGGCACCGAAGCTGCTCCGTAAGCTGTGCCCGTTGTGAAGTCCGTGCCCACGTAAAGCTGTACGCCGGCAACCCCCGGGGCTTCCTGGACCTGGGCCGCAGGGATGCCGTAGAGCTTGGCAACGTCGGCGGCTACATCGGCGAAGCCCTGGCCGTAGTAAAGCACCGTTTGGTCGACAGGGTTGGCCAGGTAGGAAACAGCCTGGGTAAAGCCGTTGCCCGTCAGGACGGTCAGCAGCTCCTGGGCCCTGGTGGCCACACCGCTGCCGTTGGCTACGGAGACAGGCTGAATAGCTTTGTCATAGGCAGGCGCTGCCGGCGTCGTGGCTGTTGGCTGGGGCGCCGGAGTCTCTGTGGGGGTGGGCGTGGACGTAGCTCCCGGCGTGGTCAGGTCAAGATCTGCACGCAAGGCGGCGAAGAGCTGGGACGCCTGGGGTTCCACAAGTTCCAGCCGGTTCAGATCAACTGCTGCGGCCTGGGTAGGCACCGCTACGAAAGCCACCTTGGACACATCAATGTCCTTCAGGCGCCCACCAATTGTCAGCAGCGACGGGACCGAGGCAAGGCCCTCATCAACGGTCAAGTTTTGGGTGACGACGTCGGCAATCTGGAGGAGCCGCTGCGGATTGCCCAACGTCCCTTCACTCTTGAGCTTTCGGGTCAACGATGAAAGGAACGCCTGCTGGCCCTTGATGCGGCCCAAGTCGCCTCCGTCGCCGAACGCATGCCTGGTGCGCAGGAAGGCCAAAGCCTGTTCGCCTTCTACAAGGGAGTCGCCCTTGGGCAGGCGCAGTCGGGAATCCGGGTCAAAGACGGGGTCGCTGACGCAGACATTGACGCCGCCCACAGCGTGCGACAGTTCCTTGACAGCATTGAAGTCCGCCATCATGAAGTGGTCGATTTCCAGGCCGGTCAGCTTGTTGACGGTATCCACTGCGCAACCGATACCGGCCTCGGCCATGGCTTCATTGATCATGACGCCGCTTCGGGCAGGAAAGGTCTGGTTGTTGGTGTGGTCGGTGCACTGGGGAACATCCACCAACAAGTCCCGGGGGAAACTGAGGACATTGACCCGCTTGTTGTCGGCGGAGATGTCCAGCAGCATCATGACGTCCGAGTGCCCATAGCCGGAGGAGTCCTCGGACGTACCGTACTCGGAGTTCTTGCCGTCACGGGTATCGGAGCCGAGGATCAGGATCTGCAGGCGGTCGGTCTTGTCATTGGCCAGGGCATCACCGGCATTACGGGTCTCCGCAGCGCTCAAGGGAGCTTTGGTGATGTTGCTCTGCAGCCGGATGAACCAGAAAGCAGCAAAGGCGACGCCAGCGACCAACGCAACGGAGACCACACCCGTGACAATCTTCAGCCAAAGCGGCAGTCCCTTGCGTTCATTCATATGGCGTGGAGTGCCGTCGGCATCCCCTCCATGGCGTGCCGCAACGGGGCCAGCGGTGCCGGTGCCCTGCGGGCGGGCGTCACGACGTCGCACTATTCGGTTTACCTTTCCTTAAACAGCTCGATCCCCGCAATCATAGTTGCCGTTTCTGGGAAGTTCCTTATCGGGCCGGGAGCCACGCCGGATCCAGCCTTGCGGCCTAGAATCCGAGTTTGACCAATTGCTTGGGATCACGCTGCCAGTCCTTGGCCACCTTGACGTGCAAATCGAGGTAGATCCGGGTACCGAGCAGCGTCTCGATGCCCTTGCGCGCGTTGGTTCCCACCTCACGCAGCCGGCTTCCACCCTTGCCGATAATGATCGCTTTCTGTGAGGGCCTCTCCACGTAAAGATTGACCCGTACGTCCAGGAGCGGATTGTCCTCGGTGCGCCCTTCACGGGGAACGATTTCCTCCACCACTACGGCCAGTGAGTGTGGAAGTTCGTCGCGGACACCCTCCAAAGCGGCTTCACGGATGAGTTCTGCGATCATGACCGCTTCCGGCTCATCAGTCAGCTCACCGTCCGGGTATAGGGGCGGCGAAGACGGCATGTGGCTGATCAGCACGTCCGCAACAGTGGAGACCTGGAAACCGTCGGCCGCCGAGACCGGGACAATGTCAGCCCAGCCTTGTTCACCCAGGACCTCCCGGCCCAACGCTGCGACAGCGAGCAACTGCTCAGTCAGTGCCTGACGGTCGACGAGATCGGTCTTGGTCACCAGGGCAACGATCGGCTTACGTCCGACGGCGGCCAGCTGGGCCGCGATGAATTTGTCGCCAGGGCCGATCTTTTCGTTGGCGGGCAGGCAGAATCCGATGGCATCGACTTCGGCCAAAGTGTCTGCAACGAGTTCGTTGAGCCGCTTACCCAAGAGGGTGCGGGGACGATGCAGACCCGGGGTGTCCACAAGGATCAATTGCGCGTCCTCGCGGTGGACGATACCTCGGATGGTGTGACGCGTGGTTTGCGGCTTGGCCGAGGTGATGGCGACCTTCTGGCCCACCAAGGCATTGGTCAGGGTGGATTTACCCGCATTCGGCCGCCCCACAAGCACCGAGAACCCCGCGTGAAAGCCGCCGAAGTCGCTATCGGCGTCGAATTTCTTATTTTGCTTGTTCACGTGGAACTCCCTGTTGCGTTGACTCGGCGTCGTCCAGAAGGTCTTCAAGGTCAGTGTCTTCCTTTGGCATGGCTGCCGCAATGATATGGCTGACCCTGTTTCGGCGACCCTCCAGCCTATCTGCCTTAAGGAACACCCCGTTCACTTCAACGGAGCTTCCAACGATCGGAACCTGGCCCAGGGCCTTGGCGAGGAGGCCACCAACGGTGTCCACCTCGTCGTCGTCGAGGTCGATGTCGAACAGCTCGCCCAGGTCATCGATACTCATGCGTGCGCTGACGCGGAAGTGACCGTCACCCAGATCCACTGCCTCCTCCGCGGCGGCATCGTATTCGTCCACGATTTCACCAACGATCTCCTCGATGAGGTCTTCCAGGGTCACCAAACCGGCGGTTCCACCGTACTCATCAATGACAATGGCCACGTGGGTGGACTCCTGCTGGAGTTCCTTCAGTAGATCGCTCACTGGTTTGGATTCGGGGACATAACGGACATCGCGGGCCAGCGAATCGACGTCGTGCGCCTGCAATCCCGGTTCACCGCGATGCATGGCCGCGGCAACATCCTTGAGGTACAGGATGCCGCGGATTTGATCGGTGTTTTCGCCTATGACGGGAATGCGTGAGTACCCGGACCGGAGGAACAAGCCCATGGCAGTCTCGAGGTCGGCGCCGGTTCCGATGCTGACGATGTCCGTGCGGGGAACCATGACCGAACGCACCAGGGTGTCGCCGAAATCGAAGACTGAATGGATGAGCTCGGCTTCGTTGTCCTCGATCATGTCCGACTCGGCAGCGCGGTCCACGAATTCACGGAACTCTTCTTCGCTGACGAAAGCGTCATCGCCGCTCGGGGCACCGGGGGCCACAGCCTGGCCAAGTGCCACCAACCAGCCCGGGATCGGGCCCAGGATCCAGCAGAGGAACCTGATCAGCGGTGCGGTGAAACGAACCACCGGCCCGGAGTGCGCCCGCCCCAGTTGACGGGGCGAAACCCCTACCAGAACAAAGCCGATGACAGCCATGATCCCTGTTGCGGCGAGCCCGGCAAGCCACACGTTATCCAACAAACTGTGGAGGACAACAGCAACCGCCACTGCCGCCGCCATCTCGAACCACACACGCCAGAAGCGCAATGCGCGCATGTGGGCAATCGGGTTTGCGAGGATGCCGGCCAGGGCTTTGCCTTTGTTCCGGCCAATGGACTGTTCGGCCTCATGCCGGGGCAGGAAGTTGAACGCAGCCTCGGCTGCTGTCAGCAAGGCAACAAAACTGAGGAAAACCAGCGCCATGCCGACCAGGATGATCGAGGTCACTGCATGGTCTCCATGGGGGCATCCTTGCCCAGGAATTCAGACAGCAGTTCCCGCTGCAAGCCAAACATTTCTTCTTTTTCGTCAGGTTCGGCGTGGTCGAAGCCCAGCAGATGGAGAATTCCGTGCGTGGTCAGCAACAACATTTCGTCCTGGGTGGGGTGGCCGGCGTTACGCGCCTGCACCTCAGCCACTTGGGGGCAGATTGCGATGTCCCCTAGCATTCCCTGCGGAGTCGGCTTGTCCGGGGTGCCGGGCGTGAGCTCGTCCATGGGCACGGAGAGCACATCCGTGGCTCCGGGTTCGTCCATCAGCTCAATATGAAGTTTCTCCATGGCCGGCTCGTCCACCAACAGGATGGACAGCTCTGCCTGTGGGTGGATGTACAAGCGCTCAAAGATGAAGCGGGACAACGTCACCAACTGAGCTTCATCCACTTCCACGCCGGACTCGTTGTTGACTTCAATGCTCATTTACGTTCTCCACGTTTATGGGTGTTGGCGGCCTCCGGGCGGTGGGCATCGTCCCATGCGCTGTAGGCGGAGACGATGTCGGCGACCAAGCGGTGGCGCACGACGTCGGCTGCTTCAAGGATCGAGAAATTGACGTCGTCGATGCCGGTCAGGATCTCGCGGACTATCCGCAGCCCCGATGTTGAACCGAAGGGCAGGTCGATCTGCGTAACGTCGCCAGTGACCACCATTTTGGACCCGAACCCGAGCCGGGTCAGAAACATCTTCATCTGTTCGGGAGTGGTGTTCTGGGCCTCGTCAAGGATGATGAAGGCATCGTTCAACGTACGTCCACGCATGTAGGCCAACGGCGCCACTTCGATGGTTCCTGCCGCCATCAAACGCGGAATGGATTCCGGATCCATCATGTCGTGCAGTGCATCGTAAAGGGGCCGCAAATAGGGGTCGATCTTGTCGCTGAGGGTGCCCGGCAGGAATCCCAACCTCTCCCCCGCCTCAACAGCCGGCCGCGTCAGGATGATCCGGCTGACTTCCTTCGTTTGGAGCGCCTGGACAGCCTTAGCCATTGCCAGGTACGTCTTGCCGGTTCCTGCAGGACCGATTCCGAAGATCACCGTGTTGTCGTCAATGGCGTCCACGTAGTTCTTCTGGTTCAGCGTCTTGGGCCTGATGGTCTTGCCCCGGCTGGAGAGGATGTTGTGGGTCAGGACATCCGCAGGATTCTGCACGGATTGGGTCCTCAGGAGGGACACAAGCTGCTGCAGCACGTCCGGCGTGACAACTGTTCCCTTCGCCACAAGGCCGCGCACTTCCTCCAGAAGGCGCATGATGCGGGGAATGACCGTGGAAGGCCCGGTCATGGAAAGCTCGTTGCCCCGGACATGGAAGTTAACGTCCTGGAATTGCTCCTCGATGTACCGCAAGGCTTCGTCGTGGCTGCCCAGCGAGTGAACCATCTGGTCGGAGTTCTCGAAAGTGACAACTTCCGTGCGCGTGCCCGGTAATGTGTGCGGGAACTCGGTGGGCGGTTGGTTCCCGTTGCCGGTCCTGAGCCGCCCGTTCAAAGATTCACTCATAGTGCTGGCCGTACGGCCTGTTCTCCTCCGGTTGATCGTATGACGCAATCCTACGCCAGGGCGGCCCGGGATGAACCTCTCCAAGTGGCCCAAACCGTGCCGGCAAGAGCAGGTCTGACATTTTGTCTCAACTCGGCATCAAGCCGGTATCAATCATGTTTCAGTTGGTCCGCCTCCCCGCAAACCCGGCCGGTCGGCGTCGACGATGTGCCAAGCTGGCAGGGAGGGTGGCTTGAGCCCCCACAGCCCGAACCCAAGCGGCCCACCCCAACAGTGGCCGTCATTTGCATCGTAAGACAGGAAACGCCATCACCAAGCCAGTGAGCAACGGGACTGGCGCACGCAAGCGGACAAGGTCCGCCGTCGCTGCGCCGGCGATGCTTGCTGTCCTGCTGCTGACGGGCTGCATCGCCAACGGCGGCGGAGGAAGCCAGGTTACGACGAGTTCGCCGCCGATGTCCGTCCAGGACGCCCCAGCGAGCAACGCCCCGCTGGAAACCACCCAGGCCTCAACCAAGATCCCGGTTTACTGGATTGGGCGGAGCAAGGAAGAGGTCTACCTCTATCGCGAATTCCGGGACATCTCCGGCGATGGCAACCCTGTGACCACCGCGCTTCGGATCATGATGGCCGAAAAGCCCCTGGATCACGATTTCTTCACGCCTTGGCAGGAACCGGGCAACCTGGCGACCTCGATTTCGGGCAAGAACGTGATCACTGTTGACGTTTCCCGTGACGCCTTCAACTCGAACCTGGACGCCGGGATGGCGCAGCGGGCCATCCAGCAGCTGGTCTACACGGCCACAGCGGCGGCCTCGTCCTCCGGACTTATCAACTCCGGGCAGCAGATCCAGGTAGTCATCCTGGTGGACGGGCACAAGGACTACATGGCATTTGGCCAGGTAAAACTTGGCGAACCCATGACCCGCGACGCCTCGCTGGTGGCGCCGCTGTGGATCATCGATCCCCAGGAAGACGTATCGCTGCCCCCTGGCCTGATTAAGTTCAATGGCCGTATCACGGACAATTCACGACCCATCAGCTGGCAGATCCTCCAGGACAACGGCAAGGGTGAGAAGTCGAGCCTGCTGACGGGCCAAACCAAGGCAACAGGCGAACCAGGGCAGTACGGTCTCTTCAGCTTCGGCGCCACGCTGAAGCCCGGCAAGTACGAGTTGCGTGTGTCAGAGGTGGACGACGCCGGCAAGGCCATCGAATCCAGCACGGACACACGGTTGTTCAACGTGGCCTAAGGCCCTTTGCGCCGGTCGGGGCGCCGGCTACCAGCGTCCGAGGACGTCACTGGCAAGAACGACGGCGGCCGGTCCCGCCGTCGAGGACCGCAGGACGTGGTGACCCAAGAGAGCCGTTACGGCTCCGGCATCGCTGAGCCGCGTCACTTCCCGCGGCGAGATTCCGCCCTCCGGCCCGACTATCAAAAGAACTTCGCGGGGCGAAGCACCATCAACTTCCAGCGTAGCCAGAACGTCCCGCAAGGGGTTCTTGGCATCCTCGTGAAGGATGATCGCCAAGTCGGCATCCGCTACGGCTTTGGCCAGCCCGCTGGAATCAACGATCGGACGGACCGGGGGTATCCAGGCCCGACGCGCCTGTTTGGCTGCCGCAGTGACCACCGACTGCCATTTCGCATGTGCCTTGGCCGCCCTGTCCGCCTTCCAGCGCACGATGGAGCGCTCCGACTGCCAGGGAACAACGGCATCAATTCCGAGCTCGGTAGCCGTCTCGATGGCAAGCTCATCGCGGTCGCCCTTGGCCAAAGCCTGGACCAGCACCAAACGGACCTGCGGCTGCTCTTCGAAAACGACCTCCGCCGCTGTGACCGTCAAGGTGCCGGGTCCGACGTCGGCGACCGTTCCGGTAAGCCTCGCGCCAGCGCCGTCGGCGATGTCAACGGACTCGCCGACGGCCAGGCGCTTAACCGTGACGGCGTGCCTTGCCTCAGACCCCTCCAGGACAAATGCTGACCCAGGGTCCACCTGGCTGAGACTACCGGCCGGTGTGAAGAAAACGGGGTTGCTCACCGCTACAGGTTACCGAGCTTGTCCCGGAGCTTCGCGAACATGCCGCCGCTGGCAACAAGTTTGCCTTCGGTGAACTGCTCCCCGCGAAGCTTCGCGAGCTGCTGCAGGAGTTCTTCCTGGGCATGGTCCAGCTTGGTAGGTGTTTCCACGTGCAGATGCACCTTGAGATCGCCACGTCCGTAGCCCCGGAGGTGCGTCACGCCGAGGCCACGAAGGGTAATGATCTCTCCGGACTGGGTACCGGCCTTCACCTCGATGTCCTGTGCGCCGTCGAAAGTTTCAAGCTGCACCTCGGTACCAAGCGCTGCGGCCGTCATGGGCACGCTCAGGGTGGCGTGAAGGTCATCGCCCTCACGAACGAACGTGGCATCGTTGTTGACGCGGATCTCCACGTAGAGATCACCGGCAGGACCACCCGCGGGACCCGCCTCGCCCTGACCGGACAGCTGAATGCGTGTGCCAGTAGCGACGCCGGCCGGAACCTTGATGGTCAGCGAGCGACGACTCCGGATGCGGCCCTGGCCGTTGCACTCGTTGCAGGGGTCCTTGATGACGGTGCCGAACCCTTCGCAGGAACCGCAAGGGGCTGTGGTGAGGACCTGTCCGAGGATGGAGCGAACGGCACGCTGCACCTGGCCGCTGCCACCACAGATGTCGCAGCGCTCCGGGTGCGTGCCGGGGCGGCAGCAGCTGCCATCGCAGGTGGGGCAGACCACGGCCGTGTCCACTTCAAGCTTCTTGTTGACGCCGAAAACGGCATCCTTGAGGTCAATCCGAACGCTGATGAGGGCGTCCTGGCCCCGCCGGACGCGGGAGGCAGGTCCGGTGTGGCCCCCACCGCCAAAGAAGTTATCGAAGATGTCCTGGAAGGCGAAGCCCTGGCCTGCGTATCCACCGCCGAAGCCGTTGTCAGTCCCATTCTCGTTGCCCGTGGCGTCGTAGACGCGGCGTTTCTGCGGATCTGAGAGGACTTCGTAGGCATGCGTCACGGCCTTGAACTGCTCCGCGACATCTTCACCGGGGTTTACGTCCGGGTGGAGTTTCCGCGCCAACTTGCGGTACGCCTTTTTGATCTCTTCCCCGGTGGCTTCCGGAGAGACTCCCAAAACGTCATAGTGGCTGCTCAAAGTCGGTATCTCTTCCTGGTTGTACTGCGGATGTTTTTTCGGGCCGGTGTTCAGCCGCCGAGAATGCGGGAAAGGTAGCGGGCCACGGCGCGGACTGCGGCCATGGTGGTGGGATAGTCCATGCGGGTTGGTCCGAGGATTCCCACTTTGGCACCAGAGCCATAGCCGGTGGCCACGACAGATGCCTCGGCGAGTCCGTCGTACGGATTCTCCCGGCCGATGCTGACCGTGACGCCCCGGGGATCGTCCCCCATGTCCGACAACAACCGGAGCATGACAACTTGTTCCTCGAGGGCTTCAAGCACAGGTCCGATGCTCAGCGGGAAGTCCACGTTGGAGCGTGCGAGGTTGGCCGTGCCGGCCATGAGGATTCGCTCTTCACGGCTGGTGTCGCTCAATGATTCCAGGCCGTGGGCCAGGGTCTGGGCAAGGGTGCGAAGGTCCGGCGGACAAAGGGCCACCACCGAAGGAAGCACCTGCGGCAACAGGGCCAGCTGGGTGCCGGCAATACTGCCGAGGAAACGCGACCTCAGCAGCATCAGTGCCTCGTTGGCCACCTCCGAGCCGACGTCGATGACTTTCTGCACGACGCTGCCAGTGTCCGCTATCAGGACAACGAGCACTTGCCGTGGTGCCAACAGTACGAACTCGGCGTGGCGGACCAACGCGCGGTTCGAGTGCGGGTACTGCACGACGGCGACCTGGTTGGTCAGCTGCGAAAGGAGCCTGACGGTGCGCTCAAGGATGTCATCGACATCGTCAGGGCCCTCAAGCAATGAATGGATGGCCCGCCGCTCGGCGGCGGACAACGGCTTGACCTGGGAAATGCGGTCAACGAAGAGGCGATAGCCCTTGTCTGTGGGAATCCGGCCCGCGCTGGTATGCGGGGCTGCAATGAGTCCTTCCTCTTCCAGGACGGCCATGTCATTGCGGATGGTGGCGCTGGAGACGCCGAGGTGATGCCTCTCAACGAGGGCTTTGGATCCCACGGGTTCCCGGGAATGCACGTAATCCTCAACGATGGCACGCAGCACTTCCAACTTGCGTGGCTCACTCATTGCTCCACCTCCTGACGACTGCCATGGTCCCTGGGACCGGTCCCCGCGGGACCGTCACGGATCACCGCACTTAGCACTCAACATGCCCAAGTGCTAACAAGTCTAGTATGAGCCACCACGTTGCTAGCATTGAAACCGTCCGCGGACTGCGTACAGGGTTGCACTCGATCACGGGTTGATAGCCGCCGAATCTGTCCCCGGGTCGCTGTCCCTTCGCACATCACCACAGAGGTAGGAATTCCTTGGCTTTTGACAATTGGGGCCCGCAGGACCTGACCGCTCCGGCCAAACGCCAACTCCCTGAGGTGCCCGTCCAACGCGGCATGGTGCTCGAAGACGTCCAGTCCGGTTGGGTGGGCGAAGTCACCCGCGTGGAAAAGACCGGCGGCATGCACATTGTGTCCCTCGAGGACAGGCGGGGAAAGACGAAATCGTTCCAACTCGGGTACGGATTCCTTCTCGAAGGACAGGCCATCCGGTTGATGCCTCCCGCCCCGCGGCAGCCCGCTTCGGGGGTATCGCCCGGCCGCACAGCCTCGGGCTCCGTCAAGGTCCAGGGGCAACGGGCGCAGGTTGCCAAGGCCAGCCGCATCTGGGTGGAAGGCAAGCACGACGCCGAACTCGTGGAGAAGGTCTGGGGTGACGATCTTCGCGTCGAGGGCATCGTGGTGGAACCGCTGCACGGCGTGGATGACCTCAAATCTGCCATTGCGGCCTTCCGCCCGGGCCCGGACCGCCGCTTGGGCATATTGGTGGACCACCTCGTTGCTGGCTCCAAGGAGTCCCGTATCGCAGCCGAGGCCATGACCGTCCCAGGCGCGGCCGGCAATGTCCTGATCGTTGGCCACCCCTATGTGGACGTATGGCAAGCGATCCGGCCCAAGGTCCTCGGCATCGAACAATGGCCCGCCGTGGCGCGCGGCACTGATTGGAAGACCGGAATACTCACCGCCTTCGGGTGGCCCCACGAAACAGCCGAGGACATAGGCTTGGGCTGGCAGCGGCTCCTGGGGGCGGTACGCAGCTATGCGGACCTTGAGGCCTCCTTGCTGGGCCGCGTGGAAGAAGTCATCGACTTCCTGACCGTCCCGTAATCCTCAGGCTGGCACATCAGGATCTCGCACCCTTCCGGGGCGTTGGTCCCGGGAAGGACGTGCGGGCCGGTATTCTTGGACAGCAACACCGCAGCATCTTTAAAGCATTTAAAGCAAAGGGAAGACACCGTGGCAGATAACGCTCCTGAAGAACCGGGCAGCGCCGCAGGCCGGCCCCAGTACCATGGCGCCCCTGCCAACGCGCTCCCATTGACGGCCAGTGAAGACAGGCAGTGGGCCACTTTGGCGCACTTCGGCGGCATCCTGGGATGCTTGCCGGCACTCTTGATCTACTTGATCTTCCGCGACCGTGGCCCGTTCACAGCGCAGGAATCCAAGGAAGCCCTGAACTTCACCCTGCCTCCCACGATCGCCGCCGTCCTGGCCAACATCCTGGTACTGCTGCCTGTTGTGGGAAACATCTTTGCGGTGATCGCCACCGGCATCTGGGTAGCGCTGACGTGCTTCTCTGTCTCCGCGGGTATCCGGGTCAACCACGGCCAGCCGCACCGCTACCGCTTCAACCTTCGCTGGATCAAGTAGGCTCCCGGGCCGCCCGCACGAGCGACGGCGGCCCAGTAAGGCGAGCAGAGCCGGAGTCTTAGTCAGGCAGGATTCTGCGTACTACGGCGTCAGCGAGCAAGCGGCCCTTCAAAGTAAGCACCAGCCGCCCTTTGAACGCCTGAACGGGATCGACCAGTTCATCTGCAATAAGGCCCGCCATCGCGTGGCGGCCAATCGAATCCAGGGCATCCACTGCCAGACCCGTCCCGAGCCGCGCCTCCAGCATGATCCGCTCGACTTCCCGCGTGCCGGCGTCGAGCGTTTCGCGTCCGGCGGCAGGTGAGGTTCCTGCACCCAACCGGGATGCGTACGCCGTGGGGTGCTTAACGTTCCACCACCGGACGCCACCCATGTGGGAGTGCGCACCAGGGCCGATCCCCCACCAATCATCTCCACGCCAATAGGCCAGGTTGTGCCGGCAAGCCTGCTCCGGCGTCCTTGACCAGTTGCTGACCTCGTACCAGTCCAGGCCCGCCGCCGAGATCATCTTGTCCGCCATCTCGTACTTGGCGGCGTGATCGTCGTCGTCGATTCCTGGCACTTGGCCGCGCCTTATCTGCGCGGCAAGCTTGGTGCCGTCCTCCACGATCAGCGCATAGGCGCTGATGTGGTCCGGTCCGTAGGACAGAGCTGTCTTGAGTGAGAACTCCCAGTCCTCCATGGACTCCCCCGGCGTCCCATAAATAAGATCCAGGCTGACAGAGAGTCCCGCCTCGCGGGCCCACTGCACCACGAGGGGTACCCGGCTGGGGGTGTGCGTACGGTCCAGCACTTTTAAAACGTGCGGAACGGCGGACTGCATGCCGAAGGACACGCGGGTAAAGCCGGCCTCTGCCAGTATTTTCAGGGATTCGGGCGTCACGGAGTCCGGATTGGCCTCCGTGGTCACCTCTGCGCCAGGCTCAAGGCCCCAATGCCCGACGGCGGCGCGCAGGATCTGCGCGAGGTCCGCGGCGGGTAGGAGGGTTGGCGTGCCACCGCCGAAGAATACCGTGCTCATAGGCCGGCGCGGAATGCCCGAAGCCTCAAGGGCCGTGGCCGCGAAGCCGAGTTCGGACACGGCAGTGGCAGCGTAGGCGTCCTGGGATGCCCCGCCGCCGAGCTCGGTGGCGGTGTAGGTGTTGAAGTCACAGTATCCGCACCGCACGGCACAAAACGGGATGTGCACGTAGAGCCCGAATTTACGTTGTTCGACGCCCTCCAGCACCTGCGGCGGCAATAATCCATCCGCAGGTGCCGGATCGCCCAAAGGTAGGACGCTGGGCATTTACTTCTTGGCCTTGTCCTTGGACTCGTCAGTGGTCAGCGCTGCGATGAAGGCTTCCTGGGGCACCTCGACGCGGCCCACCATCTTCATACGCTTCTTGCCCTCTTTCTGCTTCTCGAGCAGCTTGCGCTTACGGGTGATGTCACCGCCGTAGCACTTGGCAAGAACGTCCTTGCGGATGGCCCGGATGCTCTCGCGGGCGATGATCCGGGAGCCAATGGCTGCCTGGATGGGCACCTCGAACTGCTGCCGGGGAATGAGCTCGCGGAGCTTTCCGGTCATCATGACACCGTAGGCGTAGGCCTTGTCGCGGTGCGTGATGGCGCTGAAAGCATCCACTTGTTCGCCTTGGAGCAGGATGTCGACCTTGACGAGGTCGGCGACCTGCTCGCCGTCGGCCTTCCAATCCAGCGACGCATAACCGCGCGTCTTGGACTTCAGGAGGTCGAAGAAGTCGAACACGATTTCGGCCAGCGGGATCCAGTACCGGAGCTCGACCCGGTCCTCGGACAGGTAGTCCATGCCCTTCATCTGGCCGCGGCGGCTCTGGCACAGTTCCATGATGGCCCCGACAAACTCGTTGGGCGCCAGGACGGTAGCGGACACCATAGGCTCGCGGACTTCGGAGATCTTTCCCGTGGGGTACTCGCTGGGGTTGGTCACGTGGACAACCCGCTTGTCTTCCAGGGTGACCTCGTACTCCACGTTGGGTGCAGTGGAGATCAGATCCAGGTTGTACTCGCGTTCCAACCGCTCACGGGTGATCTCGAGGTGCAACAACCCAAGGAAGCCCACGCGGAAGCCAAAGCCCAGAGCGGCTGAGGTCTCAGGCTCGTAGACCAAGGCGGCGTCGTTGAGCATCAGCTTCTCCAGCGCATCGCGGAGTACTGGGTAGTCTGTGCCGTCCAAGGGGTAAAGACCGGAGAAGACCATCGGCTTTGCGTCGGCGTAGCCGCTAAGGGATTCCGACGCCGGCTTGGCCAGGTTGGTGACGGTGTCGCCCACCTTGGACTGACGGACATCCTTCACACCCGTGATCAAGTAGCCGACCTCGCCCACGCCCAAGCCCTTCGACGGCGTCGGCTCCGGGGAGCTCACACCGATTTCGAGGAGTTCGTGTGTGGCGCGGGTGGACATCATCTGGATACGTTCGCGGGGATGGAGCATGCCATCCACCACACGAACATAGGTGACGACGCCACGGTAGGTGTCGTACACGGAGTCAAAGATCATGGCCCGGGCAGGAGCATCAGGATCGCCAACAGGTGCCGGAAGGTCGCGGACGATCTTGTCCAGCAGCGCTTCCACGCCAACGCCTGTCTTACCGGAAACCTTGAGCACGTCTTCCGGATCGCCACCGATGAGGTTGGCGAGCTCGGCCGCGTACTTCTCCGGCTGGGCCGCCGGGAGGTCGATCTTGTTCAAGACCGGGATGATGGTGAGGTTGTTTTCCATCGCCAGATACAGGTTGGCCAACGTCTGGGCTTCGATACCTTGCGCCGCGTCCACGAGCAGAACTGCGCCCTCGCAAGCTGCCAGGGATCGGGAAACCTCATAAGTGAAGTCAACGTGGCCCGGAGTGTCGATCATGTTCAAGGCGTAGCTGGCGCCATCAAGTTCCCAAGGCATGCGGACGGCCTGGGATTTGATGGTGATGCCACGCTCGCGTTCAATGTCCATGCGGTCCAGATACTGGGCCTTCATGTCGCGTTGCTGAACGACGCCGGTGAACTGCAGCATGCGGTCGGCCAGGGTGGACTTACCGTGGTCAATGTGGGCAATGATGCAGAAGTTCCGGATGATGGCCGGATCTGTTGCGGCGGGCACCGGTGCGGTGCGGGCCATGGGAGACACGCAGGATCCTTACTGTCGACACTCACACGGCAAATCCCGGAACTGGGCATAAGCCAGCCCGAACACGCCGCGCATCTGATCCTCTAGTCTCCCACGAACCGGCGCTTCGCCGTACATTGCGTACCCTGTTGCTGGCCGGCGACGGATGTAGCGTGTTCTTATGGCTTTCGACGTGCGCCCCCTGGGCAAATTCCTGTTGCGTTCACTCAGGGCATTGGGAGGTGCCGGTTCAAAAACCGCCGCCCCGCAGCCCGTGACGAGGAAGCCCGCCCGGCGTACCGCCGTCGGACAATTACCGGGCGCTTACCCAGGCGACTTTAGTGGGGCCATCAGGCCCAGCTACTCCCCCAAGCCGGATGGCAAGCCGGATCCTGGCGAAATCGTGTGGGGCTGGGTCCCCTATGAAGAGGACCACTCGCAGGGCAAGGACCGGCCCGTGCTTCTGATCGGGCGTGACGGAGAATGGTTGCTTGGGTTGATGTTGACCTCGAAGGACCACGACAACGGGTCAAGGGCGAATAACTACGTCGATATTGGCGCGGGACCATGGGATCGGCAGGGCCGTCCCAGCGAGGTCAATGTGCAACGCATCATCCGACTGGACCCCAAGGCTGTCCGGCGCGAAGGGGCTGTCTTGGGGAAACGGCAATTCCAGGACGTTTGCCGGGGCCTCCAGTCCCAACAAAGCAGGCACTGAGCCCGGGTCTCCGTTCGCCCGCGTTATCTGCTATCCTTTATAGCTGTGTGTCCGTGCAGGTCGACGGCCACTCATGGTTGGCTGCCATAGGCATCCCCACGCCGCTCAGTCGATGGCCAACCTGAAAACCCTCTAGACCATTTCCGCATTAAAAAGAGAGTTCATACGTGGCTAATATCAAGTCCCAGAAGAAGCGCATCCTCACCAACGAGAAGGCTCGCCTGCGTAACAACGCTGTCAAGTCCGAGCTGAAGACGGCCATCCGCGCCGTCAACACCGCCGTTGAGTCTGCTGACAAGGATGCTGCTGGAACTGCGCTTGCTGCTGCCAGCCGCAAGCTGGACAAGGCTGTCAGCAAGGGCGTTATTCACAAGAACAACGCTGCAAACCGCAAGTCGGCGATCTCCAAGAAGGTCAACGCACTCTAAGGTTTTTCCAGTTCGACTGAGCTGATCAAAAGGCCGGCACCCATTGGGTGCCGGCCTTTGGGTTTAACAACCAGTGTTTCCCCGGTCGCTTTCTGCCCGGTCGCTGCCTGCCCGGTCGCATTCTGGCGGTTCAGCGACGACTGGCTGAGGTGGCGATCACCGTCACTGCGTGTTCAACGGCGTAGACCGGATCGCGCGACTCACCTTTGACCTGGGCGTCTGCTTCGGCAATGACCTGGATGGAACGGATCAGGCCCTCGGGTGTCCACCGACGCACGTCGCGTTGGGCCTGCTCCACCAGCCACGGCTGCATTCCCAGGTTCCTGGCGATCGTGGCGGAAGACCCATTCGCCCCGGCAACTTTCGCGAGGGTCCGAAGCTTGGCGGCGAGGGCCGCAACCAGAGGAACGGGATCGACGCCGGTTGCCAGCGCGTGGCGAAGCGTGGACAGGGCCACTGGTCCGTTGCCAGCCATGGCGGCATCGGCGACCTTGAAAGCTGTGGCTTCCACCCGCCCACCGTAGTAGCGCTCCACGGTTTCCGCTGTCACAGCGGTGGTGGCATCGGCAATGAGTTGGCCACACGCTGACGCCAGTTCCGAAAGGTTCGCGCCTACGGCGTTCACCAACGCCTGGACGGCTTCGCCTTCAATCCGGCGGCCGCCGGCCTTGAACTCGGAGACAACGAACGCGGTCTTGTCAGCGTCCTTCTTCAAGGGCTGGCAGTCGATGACCGGCCATCCCCCGGCCTTCACAGCATCCAGCAACTTCTTGCCGCGCACTCCACCGGAGTGGCGGAGGACAAGGACAACATCCTGATCAGGGTGCTGAAGATACGCCAGGCCATCTGCCAGGAACGCATCGTTCATGGCCTCAAGGCCCTCGACCTCAATGAGCTTGCCCTCCCCAAAGAGGGACGGCGTGACAGTCATCGCCAGCGTCCCTGACTCGTAGGGGCCGGCATTGAGACGGCTGAGCTCTACATCCGGCGTGGCGGTCCGCACCTGGGTGCGGATCCGGTCCATGGCGCGGATACCAAGATATTCTTCCGGCCCTGTTATCAGCACTACGGCGGCCGGGTTGGCGTCGCGCCAGCTGACGCTGTTGGCCGCGGTGCTCTTGGCCCGGGTGTTTTGGGCAGCAGCCACTGGTGTTTCCTTCCGGACGATTCCTTGCAGATATCAAGTCTGCCATGCCTGTGCCGGGCCACGTGCTCCAAGATCGAGACCACACGACCATGCAGCAGCATGACGCGCGCCAGTAATGGCTCCGGCTGCAACGACATCCAGACCGCCAGGAGGGTGACTGCGGAGCACACCACCATGGCAGCGATACCGGCCGGGCCTTCGGCCCACGGCAGCGCGGCCCCGGGCAGACCCGCAAAGAACCTGGAGACACCGGCAACAGCCGCTGCACACCCACCGGCGACTGCAACAGGCACCACCGCCAGCCAGGGCGCGAACGCCGTCAACGGCACGGCGATGGTTCCCAGAATGGTCACCGGCGCTACCAAGGGTCCAGCCACCACGTTGGCGATGAATGCGTATGGAGTGAATTGCGGCTGAAGTGCCACGATGACCGGTCCGCAAAAGAGCTGTGCAGACAGAGGGACGGCCACCCCGGCGGCGATCCATCGAGGGACGATTGAAGGTATCCACGATGCAATACGGCTGGCCATCAGCACGATGCCGAGGGTTGCCAGCACCGAAAGGAGAAACCCCACGCTCGCAGCCATGGCCGGGTCCAGCAGCAACAGAATTGCCGTAGCAACACAAAGGAAGGTTAGCGAACGCCCCCGCAAGCCGCCGATCATGGCAGCCAAGCCCACAGCTCCCATGACGGCGGCCCGCAGGACACTCGGGTCCGGACCAACCATGACAACAAATCCCGCCAAACCGCAGGCAGCAAAGACACCAGCCAGCGGGCGGGACAGCCTGAGCAACCGGGCCAGCAAGATGAATCCTCCCAGGACGAGGCTGCAATTGGCACCACTGACAGCCGTCAGGTGTGTGAAGAGCCAAATGTTAGTGTCGTGGTTATGAAGGCTGCCATCTATACGCGTGTCTCTGTCGACCGCACCGCAAATGCGCGCTCAGTCAGCTCCCAGGAGCAAGAGTGCCGCGCCGAGGTAGAGCGCCGAGGATGGGAAGCGGCAGCCATCTACACGGACAATGACAGGTCCGCCTCCCGCTATGCCCGGAAGAACCGCCCGCACTTTGACCAGCTCATGGCGGACATCGCAGTCAAGAAGTTCGACGTCGTTGTGACGTGGGAGGCCTCCCGCGCCACACGCGACCTCGAAGTGTACGTAGCCCTCCGGGCGGTCTGCAGGGCGGCCGGCGTGCAGTGGTGCTACTCCGGGAAACTCTATGACCTCTCCCGGCCCGATGACGCGTTCAGCACCGGCCTGGACGCACTCATCAGTGAGCGGGAGTCGGACCAGACCCGTGAACGGATCATGCGCGCGATGCGGCAGACGGCGGCAACGGGCAAGCCGCACGGGAAGATCCCTTACGGGTATGCCCGTGAGTACGACAACGCCACGGGCGCTTTGATTCGCCAGTACCCGCACCCTGAACAGGCACCGATAATTCAGGAGGCGGCCCGCCGCGTGCTGGCTGGCGAGTCCATGCGGAAGATCGCCCAGCACCTCAGAGCCCTCGGCCTGATGAGCCAATCCACGGCTTGGGCGCCGGCACGCCTCACTGAACTGCTGAAGTCCCCAACCCTCGCCGGGTACCGTGTGTATCAGGGAAAGATCATCGGTGACGCAGCATGGGAGCCTGTGATCGACCGGGAAACGTTCCACGCCCTGCAGGGCATCCTCAACGACCCGGCACGCACGACCCAACGCGGTAGCGACCCGGCGCAGCTGCTGACGGGCATTGCGACTTGTGGCGTCTGTGATGGATCCATGGTCCGGCGGCACACGCGCGGCAAGAACCAGTACCAGTGCCGGGTCAATTACTGCGCATCGAGGAATGTTGAGAAGACGGACTCGTATGTTGTCCATGCCTTACTGGAGAAGCTCCAGGAGAAAGCAGTGATGGACGCAGCGGCGGCCGTCGCCGACGATGACACCTCTCCCCTGCTGGATGAAATCAATGCGCTCGAGGCCCGCCTCAACGGCTTCTACCAGCAGGCCGCTGAGGGATCCCTGACACCCCAGGGCCTTGCTCGCGTGGAAACCTCCATACTTGATCAGGTGCAGTCGAAACGGCAGGCGATTGCGGCAGCCTCAAAGCCCAAGGCAAAAGCCCTTGACGCGGAGCGCATCGTCGCGGGTTGGGATGACTTTGAACTCACCGAACAGCGGGAAATTGTGCGGGCCATGATGAAGGTGCGGATCCTCCGGGCCGGGCGCGGGCACTCGACGTTCGACCCTTCCCTTATAGAGATCACCTGGCTGCCGTAGCCTGTTCCCGGACGATGGCCTCAGGTCTGCGCTTCGACAGTCTTTAGGGTGGCCCATTCTGCTGACGTGAGGGACGTGAGTCTGTCAAGCAGCACTTCCTCGGTTACCCAGAGTTCCTCCGCGAGTTCCGTGAGCGATCCGGACCAGGCGAGTTGCTCGGCAAGGTCATCAAGACGAATCAAGCGCCGAGCTGCTTCCACTCGAACCGCCTTTTCCACGGCGGCCGGTTGGCAGCTGGTATGGCCCCGCTCAATATGGACGAGCTCGTGAGTGAGCGTGCAGCGGCGCTCGACCTGACCGAGGGCACGGTCCAACCAGATAATGTCACGGCCGTTGGTGCGGCCGGGGGCGCCGTCGGGCATGACAACCCATGAAACCTGAATGCCGGGCCTATGCTTCAAAATCTCCCAAGGATGGAACACTCTGAGAAGTGCGTCCCAACAGTGATTTGTGACGCAACTTGGGCCGATTTGCTTGTCTATCCCCAGGAAGATGTTTGGCCGTAGGTGTTGGTGACTAGGTCACGCTGGCCGTCACTTCCCCTGCGGATAAACGCCGAGAGACTCAACTGCTGCTCGAACGACGCGACATGGGCAACTTCGGACAGCCTGTCAATGAGGCCGCGGGCGGCCCGGCGCTGGTTGTCCGTTTTCGGAACGAGATGCTCGACAACAATAAGCCTCGCATCCATGGGCCACTGCTCCGCATTGAGCCCTGTAAAGGCAAAGTACGCGTGTTCAGCCGGTCTCTTCAGATCTTGGACCCCCCGGCCTCCAGCAGCTTGAACCAGTATCTCGCGGTCGGGCGCCTCAACGATGGCCGTGAACTTCTGCTTGTTGCCAAATCGATCGCTCACTGAACTCTCGGTCTTGATGTTGAATCCAGCTTCGTCCTTCAGCCAGGTGCTCAACGTGGAAGCAAATGTCCGACGGGAGCCATCGCTTAGCAGACGCACACTGTCGAGCGCCAAGCAAACATCAGCGATTCGGCCAATGAGATCAGCTGCAGCGGACACAGGTCCGGTCGCATAGATCCGATCCGAGAATTCCAGAACACCGAAGTCCTGAATGATGTCGTCCCAGAGTGATTTGGCCGTCCGGCTTAGCTCTTCGGCGGCGTATAGGGACCTGCGCGAAAAGGTGAGACCGCCGTCGCTGACTGCCAGGCGATCTTTGTCCGGCTGCGGCCTGACATAAACCTCAACTGGATCGCCGTCGGAGTAGTACCGACCTGTAGCGACCACTAGCGTGGTCGAGTCGAAGCTCCGCGAACAGCTGAACTCGGCCCGCAAGGACTCCATAGCGGGGTTGAGAATCGTGCAGTCTGTCACGGTATCTCCTCTCCGTCAGGAAGCTTGAGGAATTCAGGAAACTCGGCCGCGGGTTTTGGCTGCCAGATCGCATCTACGTCACAGGTTACATGCATCATCTGACAGAACTGTTGGAAGATCAATCGAAGGTGATCGTCAGACATCGGGGTCCGGGAGTCGTCCTCCCAACCCATTGGCGGCCACGGCGGGACAAATGGGGCAATGGCCTGCTCATCTCGATGCTCACTGGTCCAACGGTGAAGATGGGTGCCCTCGTGCCGCACTCCGTCGCTTCTCCGATTGCGGTGTCGGTCTCTCACGCAAAGACGGAATAGATTTCCGACGGTACTTTCCGTGCAATGCAGAGCGAACGCGACGGCGTGCGGCTTCTTATGACATTGCTGACCAAGGAGAACGATGCGCCGGCCCATGTCATTCTTGACGTTGAGTGAAAATTCATAAGATGAGGGCTTAGGTCGCCACCGGACGCGGTCATTTACAGCCAGATTTGCGGCGCCAGACGAAATGAGCGCGATCATCCTGTCGTCCATTTAGTCTGCCGGACCTTCCTGTGACCCCTCTCCACGTTCGGACCATTCGCGTTCGCGGTCGCGGTGGCTGGTTGGGCCTTTGTAGGCCGCCATGTCTTCCCAGTTGTCCGGGAGCGGGATGGCTTGGTCGTCCACGGGTGTTAGATGCCGTTTAGCAGGGCTCTCCCCTGCTCGGTTCATGGGGGCGGGATGATCTGCATTGCCCACCACCTCCTGCCGCAGTTCATGAACCAGACGGTTCTGCTTGATGAACACACGGGTCAGATCAATCACCACGCGGCGCTGCTCAGGCGTCAGCGTATCCGCCTCGGGGGGCAGCTGCTGAGCCAAGGAAGCCTGCGGCGGCTCAAGGCCGGCCGCTCGAAACGCTTCCGCAACAGGCACCCCGGCGAGCTTGGCCAAGGCTTCCACAGTCTTGACTCCAGGTCGCGAGGTATAGGTGCCGGCAATGATCTTGTTGACCGTCGTGTAGGAGAGCGTCAGTCCCTTGCTCTTCGCGATGCGGTCGAGTTCTCGACCTTTCGCTCCCCCGTTGTTGTCAGTCGCCATCTGGGCGATCTGACGCAGCGTGAGGTGGGTGCTTTCCATGGCTCAATCCTTGCGGCAGTTGTACTACTTGTTGAAGCTCTAAATAGAGTTTCAGATACAAGTAAACCGTCTAGATTCCCCGCCTCCCAACGCATCCGGGTTGGGCGTGTTGACAAGTAGCTGACAATTGCGGCAAGCTCTACTTGTCAAACGAGTTCTAGGGGAGTAAACATGTACATACATCAAGGAACGGAGCGGTCACCGCTCCCCCACTATCGCCGCCCTAAACAGCGATTGAGGAGGGAAATCTACATGCAACCAATCAGCCGCGAGCGGCTCAAAGAGCGCCGCCTCCGGGAGGGATTCAACCAACGTCAGCTGGCGACGCTTTGCAATTGCAGTCAAGCGGCCATCTCAGCCCTGGAGACGGGAGTCATGCGGCAGTGCTCGGAAGACCTGGCCACGCAGATCTCCAAGTGGCTCAAGCGGGATGTCGACGAGCTCTTCACCCGCAAAGGGGACTCTCGCGTGCATCGAATGACAAACGCGGCAGGCTCCACGCGTCAGATGGCGGTTCTGTAGCCGTGAGCCGCCGGCCATCGCAGGCAATAAGCCGGACATACCGACAGGAGAAAATTCGTGGCACTAGTCAAGCCTTTTAGTTACGGGGAACAGATCGTTCGAACCGTTCTTATCGAGAACGATCCATGGTTTGTGCTCAGCGATCTGTGCAAAGTGCTCGGCTTGGTCCGAGGCGCCGCACAAGTCGGGGATCGTCTCGAAGACGGGGTACGTCAGACGTACCCCATCGCTGACAGCCTTGGGCGCACGCAGCACACGATACTCGTGAGCGAACCCGGCATGTACGAAGTCGTCATCCGATCAGACAAGCCAGAGGCTGTGGCGTTCCGGCGTTGGATCACCGGTGAGGTTCTGCCAGAGATCCGCAAGACGGGCTCATTCGGAGGCAGCCCAGCCCTGACCGGCAAGCAGCTGCTCGCCGCGGCGCTCCTTGAAGCGCAGGCAACCATGGCTGAAAAGGACTTCCAGATCCAAACCCAGGCGCTGCAAATCGAAGCCGCAGCCCCGAAGGTCACCTACGTGGATCAGTTCGTGGCCGAACACGACCTCCTGAGCTTCCGGACCGTCGCGGCGAGTCTCGACGTCGGAGAGCAAGAACTCCGCCAGTACCTGACAGCGAAGAAGTGGATCTACTGCCAAACAGATGAGAGCTGGTCCAGCACCCAGGGCAAGAAGGTCACGCGCAAACGCTACTCGGCCTACGCGGACAAGAAGCCCTACTTCCAGCCCGTGCTCAGTCACGAGGCCCCTCGCTTCCGTGGGGGCGAGGTCATGCACACCCTCAAATTCACCCCGGCCGGCGCGTCCGCCATCACCCGCCTATACGGCGCCAGCACGAAGGAACTCACGGCATGAAAAAGTCACCATTCACCCCGAAGGAACAGGAACTTGTGAACCGTCAGCTGGAGAGGATCCGGAAGGCCGGGTATCCCCCACTGAGTGCGGCCCAAGCACAGGTCATCCGGCGCACGTACGGCCGGCTGGTGGCGGAATGAGACTCCGTCACAAGCTACTGACGGCGAAGCCCCGCATCGTCAAGGAGTACAGGCACTGGTGGGCCGACCGCCTCAACCCGAAAACAGGCAAACCACAGTGCGAGCTTCACGACACGTTCCGTGAGGCCATAGCCACCGTGGACCTCTGGTCGAAGCAGGCCTCATGCTGAACGGCCCATTCCTGGTGGTGTTCGTCGGGGCGATCTTCGCCGGTCTCGCCATCATCCCAGCCCGACACCACGACCGCATGCTCGAACAACCCGATGACATCGACCACGACGCGCTTGCAGACGCTAACGATCAGCGCGCATCTGACGATGCCGATGCCTGGCGCAAGGGAGAGCGCTGATGGTTGCGAAGGAATCAGACCTGGTGCAATTGCCCGATGGGCGCCAGATGCCCGCGGCTGAGTACAACGAACGCCTGGCCCTGCTGTCCAAGCCGTTCACCTCGGATGAGATCGAGAAACTGCCCAAGCAGGTTCGGAAGAACGACGACGACCGAGGCAAGTGTGAACAAGGGTCCCGCTACTCGGCTGACGGTTTCTACTGTGGCGGCTGGCATGCCCGCTCGATGCACCTGGACTACGTAGGGCACGCCGGGATCACTGACCGGCTGAACGCTGTGGATCCGTTGTGGCACTGGGAGCCATTCGCTCTGTCAACCGCTGGCACTCCCCTGCTTTCTGATGGTGGGATGTGGGCGCGCATGACGGTGCTCGGCGTGACGCGTATCGGCTTCGGCGACCCCGGGCGTAACAGCGGCCCGAACGCCATCAAGGAAACCATTGGTGACTTCATCCGTAACGCGGCCATGCGCTTCGGTGTCGGCACTTATCTCTGGTCCAAGTCGGAGGCAGCCGCGGCCAAGAAGATCGCGGAAGAAGACCACGACGTCGAGCTCACCCAGCAGCGCCCCCCACAGCAGCAACCACAACAACAGCCCCCAAGCGTCGACTGGCAGCAGTCACTCATCGACGCCCGGGGCGACGCGGATCGGCTGGCCGCGCTCCGGGCAATGGCCGGGCGAGCCGGAGCCCCACCTCATTACATGGCGGCCGTCGACGCGGCAATTCAAGAATGCACACCTATCGAGGGGACGGTAACCAATGCCTGAACTGACTTTCAAAGAGAAGACCCTGCGCACGGCCGTCATGAACGCTATGACGTCCGTGATCGTGGACGCCAACAAGATCGGACGCGAGACCGCACTGACGGACCTCGTCACCCAGTACAAGGAGACCGGGAACAAGTCCTTCAGCGTGTTCAACCCGGACGGTGACAAGGTTGCCCAGATCACCCTGACCGAGCCCAAAGCCGAGACGGTGGTGACTGACCCCGGCGCGCTCCTGGACTGGTGCCGTAAACACCGGCCGGACCTCATCGAAACGGTGGAGCACCCGCCCGTCGAGGGCTGGACCGAGGTGAGGGTGAAGCCCTCCGCGCTGGAGCACATCGCTACGGACTGCAAGCTCGCCGGCGACGCCTTCATCACCGATGAGGGCGAACTCGTGGACGGCATCGAACACCGCCTGCCTGGCGATCCCACAAAGTTCACCGTCACATACACGGCCAAAGACAAGGGCCTCTCCCTTGTGCAGGCGTGGCGTGACGGCGGGATCCCGCTGCAGCTCGACCCAAACCTCCCGCAGATCGGCGGGCGACCATGAGTAACGAGGTACTGAACCCTGTTGCCATTGAGCAACGCATACGCGAAATCAGCGAGAGGATCGCTAAATCAGCGGCTGTCTGCAACGAGCGGTACATCACCTTCATGACCGCCGACCGGAACCATGACCTGGCCTACGCCGCCGCGTACATGGAGCACAAGGGCGCAGCCCATGAGAAGCGCTACGCAGCCGACTTGGCCACGGCTGAGACTCGCGGCGCCCGGGACGTCGCTGACGCCGCCTACAAATATGCGGACAGGCTGGCCAAGGCTCTGGAATCTGAGCTGCGCGCGTACCAGTCCATCGGCGCCAGCGTCCGGGCCATGTACCAGGTCGCGGGGCGTGGAGAATGAGCGGCCCAACATCGAAGACCCGGCGAATGGTCATAAAACGCGACGAGTCCACCTGCCAGTGGTGCGGCTCCCACGTCGACACCAGCAGCGGCTGGTACTCACTGCAGCACCGGCGGGCGCGCGGCATGGGCGGTTCGAAGCAGGCCTGGATAAACGGCCCCGCCAACTTGATAACCGTATGCGGAACAGGCACCACCCAATGCCACGGATACATGGAGGCCCACCCCATCGAAGCCGCCGGCCGCGGGTTCCGCCTCGGAATCGGGGAACACCCAGACCTCACACCAATTGAGGACTGGTCACGTTGCCGATGGCGACTTGAGGTCGACGGTTCCCGTACGGCGCTGGAGGTGGCACGTTGACCTCAGCGACTAATCCTGGAACTGTCATCAGCCTGTGCGACCTCACAGGCAACATGACCGAACCGTGGGTGGACGCCGGCTACCACGCTTTCCTAGTTGACCCTCAGCACGGAGAAACCAGCACGGAAACGAGACACAACGGCGCCGTCATCACGCGGTTCGCTGGCACTGTGGAAGGAGCCATCCCAGCCATCGCACGCATGATGAGCCGCGGGGCCGGCATTGCAATGGTGTTCGGATTCCCGCCGTGCACTGACATGGCTGTCAGCGGCGCCCGCTGGTTCAAGACAAAGCATGAGGCAGACAAGCTCTTCCAAGCTAAGGCCGTCATGGTGGCTGAACAGTGCCGCACAATCGGGCGGCTTAGCGGTGCTCCCTGGTTCGTCGAGAATCCGGTGTCGGTTCTCGCTTCCGCTTTCGGAAAGCCCCAATACACCTTCCACCCCGCCGACTTCACCGCCTACGAACCGTGCGACAACTACACCAAGAAGACGTGCCTCTGGACTGGAGGGGGATTCATCATGCCAGCTCCGCACAAGGACGAAACCTTAGGGGCTCCGGACAACCGCATCCATTTCGCGAGCCCTGGACCTGACCGCGCCAACTTCCGCAGCGCCACGCCTATGGGCTTTGCCCGGGCCGTCTTCGACGCTAATCGCGAAACATCATTATCCCTAAGGACGGCAGCATGAATTGGGCTAAACCCATCAGTGTGCAGGTCAGTGATTGGCGAGTTCAGCTCTCCGGCTCAGTAGCAACTTCGCTTTTGGCATCGGCTGCCTGCTCAACGTCATCATCCGATTGCCTGCTGCGTTTCTGGAGAACCTCACCCGCATCCTTCAGAACCTTCAGAACCTTGCTCCGCGACTCCTTATGTAGTAGCCACGCAGGCAAGAAGGTATGGAGTTTGGTTGCGGCAGTGTTCATTGCCTGCCAATCTCCACTTGCACGGTGTTGCTCCCGAGCGAAGGCGGAACTAATACAGAGCCGTCCAAGAGCATACGGCCAACTTTCGAGAACATCGCAAAGTTCATTCGTTTCCGGTGATGACATTCGAATCCTCGCCAGCCCGGCACGCAGCTCAGCAATGTGCCCGAAGGTGTCCTGTTCTTCCTTGGCTGGCCGATCCTCGTATACGAGCTTTTCCGTCACCTTGATGAATTCCATTATGGCCTCCGCCTGGCGCGCCCGTGCGGTTTCGGCTTGCTGCTCCTCCAATTGCCGGGTCAGTCCTGCTCGCTGTTCCACGAGCTGTTCAGCGTGCATCCGTTCCTGTGCTGCCAAAGCATTTGCAGCTTGCTTTTCTTGGGCTGACTTAGCAGCCTCAGCAATTTTGGTCTGGTGTTTGTTTGTCATCGTCACCACGAGGAGCGCAACACCCGCGGCGAGTACAGCGCTGATGGCTGCCCCAAAAACGCCGCTCCACAGCTGGAGCAGCCAAATCTCATCACTATTCACGTTTGAATCCTATTTGCAACCGGTGGTGATGCTCTGATGGAAGTCCCACCACCAACATTGTCGAACGGCGTCGTCACCTCGGGCCAAGTGTTGCAAGGCACCTTGCAACAGATCGAAGGAGCGTACCTGCAGCGCACCTCCGAGGAGGTGAAGCGCTGATGGCAAGCGTGATCTTTGCCCACGCCGCTGAGCGCTGGAAAGAGATGCGGGACGCCTATGACTGCTACTTAAAGCGCGCCTACGACCAGGCCTTGGAAGCCACCGGTGGCGTGCTGGTGAACAAGCTCGGACGGTCACTGCACATTGACGGGCTGGACCTCTTCACCGGCTCAGCCCACCGGGCCCGCCGTTATGCGTCCTGGGAGCTCATCGAGCACTGGCAGCACACACCGCGGGTGACGCTCGAAGAGTTCGAGGCCCGTTGGGTTGCTGGGGAGGTGGAATACGTTGGCGCGTGACCGGGCGAACATCAAGACCGCCATCCACACTGACGACGACTGGCGGGCGCTCACGATCATCGAGCAGCACCTGTACTGGCTGCTGATGACTCACCCGAAGCTGAGCTACGTGGGTGTAGCGGACTGGCGGCCGGCGCGCTTGGCAGCGATGACCAGGGACATGACGCCGCAGTCCATTCGGGCAGCAGCTGAGGGGCTCCAGGCTGCTCGGTTCGTGCTTATCGACGATGAGACGGAAGAGATCCTAATCCGGTCCTTCCTCCGCCACGACGGGCTGCTCAAGCAACCGAAGCTGTCCATCTCGATGGTGAATTCTTATGCGGATGTGGCTTCCAAACGCATCCGCGAGGTCATCACCTTTGAGCTGCAGCGCCTCAATGCTGAGTTCCCGGATTGGGCAGCGTTTAGGCAGGACAGAGTCATGTCGTTGGTCAAAGGTAAGGGCACCGACATTTCAGCCTTTACCCAAGGGCTTACCCTTCCGCTTACCCCTGAAGTTACCCCTCTGTTTAGGGTAAACGACGACCAAGCCCAAGGGTTGCCTACATCTACAGCTACTACTACAGCTACCTCACCTAGCGGTGAGGGGGTGCAGGGGGAACGTAAGAAGCAGGAGCGTCCACTCCCTGCCACCTGGCAGCCGAACGACGCGCACAAGAGCTACGCAGCATCTCGGAGCCTCGACTTTTCAGGTGAGGCAGAGAGGTTCAAGCTGCACGCCCAGGCCAATGACCGGCGCCAGCGTGACTGGGACGCGTCGTTCCGGATGTGGCTGAGCAAGGCCAAGCCTGTAGCGGCCACGAACTCGGTGCCCCAGCAGTATGGGTGGGCGAACCAATGACACCGGAGCACTACGTAGTTGGCGCTTGCCTTCTGTCCCGGGATGCTGTCCGGTTCGCTGCCGAGGTTGTCCAGCCGCTGGACTTCCAGACTCACGTCCTTGGTGAGGCGTTTGCAGTCATGCAGGAGATGCACCCGACCCCGGAGCCCATCGAGCCGGGATCGGTTTTCCTGAAGCTGAGGGCGCGCGGCCAGCACACTCTGCAAATCACCGAGGTGTTCGCCTGGATGGAGGGCACGGCCTCGGCTCACACTGTGGAGTTCTACGCCAAGCAGGTCCGGGAGGCGTCCGTGAAGCGGGCGCTCCGGTCTGCCGCGCAGCGGCTCATCCAGCAGGCCACGCAGGAGGGGCTGCCGCCGGCCAAGGCGCTGAGTGATGCGATGGATGACCTGAAGGGCATCCGGGACAACACCCCGGGCCAGGGCATCGAGTCGAAGAAGCTGGGCGATGTGCTGGCTGTCGAGGAGGATCACGACTGGCTGGTGCCGGGACTGTTCGAACGGGGCGACCGGATGGTCATCACCGGCTTCGAGGGGTTCGGTAAGTCCACCTGGATTCGGCAGATGGCGGTCCAGTTCGCCGCGGGTATCAACCCGATCAGCCTCGACCACATCGACCCGCTACGGGTGCAGGTGGTCGACGTTGAGAACACTGAGGGTCAGTGGCGCCGGGAGGTCCGCGGCATGGCAGCCAAGGCTCGCCAATACGGCTCCAATGACCCGTCCAACATCGACCTTGCCTGCACAGGCCGGATCGACATCACCAAGGACGCCGCTCTCGGTGCGATCCACCGCCTGGTGGACCAGAACAGGCCGGACGTCCTGTTCATCGGCCCGATCTACAAGATGGTCCCGAACGGCATCAACAACGACGACGACGCGGCTCCACTGATCACCGCGCTGGACTCATTGCGGGACCGCGGCTTGGTGATGGTCATGGAGGGCCACTCCCCCAAGGGCAACGGCCAGATGGCCCGCGACCTGTCCCCTCGCGGCTCGGCGGCGCTCATGGGCTGGCCGGAGTTCGGGTTCGGGCTCGCCCCGGACACCAACGGCACCAACTCCGCCACCATCCAGCGCTGGCGCGGCGACCGGAACCAACGCAACGACTGGCCCAAACGTCTGGAGCGCGGCGGCCCGTTCCCGTGGACCGCAGAAAACATCCACCCAGAAACCCGCCGCCGGTACTACGGCTGGGACCAACAACCACAGAAAGAGGCGGTCACGTGGTGATCAGCGCCGGATACGTCCCGGAAACCTTCGAGGAATTCACAACTAACCGAAAGGCGGCCTGAGCATGGCAGGCGAAACCACAATCACAATCATCGGGAACCTGACGAACGACCCGGAACTACGGTGGACCAACAGCGGGTCCGCAGTCGCTAACTTCACGATCGCTTCCACGCCTCGGACGTTCGACCGCCAGGCCAACGAATGGAAGGACGGCGAAACCCTGTTCCTCCGGGCCAATGTTTGGCGGGAAACGGCGGAGAACGTGGCCGAGACGCTGAAGAAGGGCATGCGCGTCATCGTGGAAGGCCGTCTGAAGTCCCGTAGCTACGCAACCAAGGAAGGCGAGAAACGCACGGTCATCGAGCTGGAAGTGGACGAGATTGGCGTGTCGCTGAGGAACGCCACAGCAAAGGTGAACCGCACGCAACGGAACGGTGGCGCCCAGGGCGCTGGCGGCTTTGGCGGTCAGTCCAACAACAACTGGGGCCACCAGCCCCCGCAGCAGGAAGACACGTGGGGAGTTCCTGGCCCCACGAGTGAAAGCTGGGGCACCGGCCCAACCGGGCAGGAGCCACCATTCTGATGATCCACACATTCATACCTGGAACCCCTGTCCCGCAGGGCTCAGTGAACAACTACCGCGGCCGGATCGTCGGCGTGACCCCGAAGCTGCGAGACTGGCGCCTGAAGATCCGCACAGCCACCCTGGCCCAGCACAAGGGCAAACCACTGGACGGGCCGATCACCGTGAGCCTCGTGTTCCAGCTCGCACCACCGCAGCGGCCCCGCTGGCCGCTCCCCGCCGTGAAGCCCGACCTGGACAAGCTCATCCGCGCAGTCATGGACTCCCTGTCCACCACCAAGCAGCTCCGCGGTGTCATCACTGACGATGCCCGCGTAGTGCACATCACCGCAGCGAAGACCTACCACGGCAACCCCGGGGTCATGGTCACCATCACACGCTCAGGAGTCACGGAGTGAACGCCCCTCAGCCGCCGCAATCCAGGGCAACCATGGTGAACGGGCTCGCATCGAACGTCCACCAGCTCACCATGGAAACCACGCACAAGCTAGACACCGACAACGGCCCTCAATGGGTGAAGGCACCACCGCTGCTGGACCAGCTGAGGGTAGCCTGCAAGGGCATCAGTGGATCTTCCACCGGTGGCGGATCAGGCACGCCCGCACCGCTGGCACTGTCCGCGTACGACTTGTACCTCCGCATCGAGTCCGTGGTGTTCTTCCAGCACGGCAAGTTCTTCCCGGGCGTCAAGCATGGGTCGCTGGAGGACTCAATGAAGGCGTGGGCCCGGGTGGCGTCTGTCAACGAGGGGCCGCGTAAGGAGGCCGAGCAGTTCACCGCTGAATGGGTGTCAGCCATCGAACAGGTGTTCCAACCAGCTAAACCCCTCGTGATCGACGCGCCCTGCCCACAATGCGGCGAGCTGTTTTACACCGCCGTCGAGGAAGGCGAGTCCCGGTGGAAGCGTTCCCTGACCGGCCACGCGGTCAACGGGCAGGCATGGGTGGAGTGCGGAAACTGCGAATCAGCATGGGTCGGGGCTGAGATGCACCACCTGAACGCAGCAATCAACACACCCACCCCGTGAGCTTTTAATCCTCACCGATCTGAATTAAACTAGTGGTACCGCCGCGGAAGTGTCTCTACTTTCAGGCAGAAGGCCGGACTGTTACCCCCATACAGTCCGGCCTTCGTCGTCCCTGGGGCAGGAGGCGACTTCTCCAACATTTTCGCCAATAAATAGGACCCTTCGGGATGGCGCGTGATCAGCCGGCGCGGGAAGTACCCACGCCCTGTCAAGTCGCCTTAGAATCCACTGGTTCAAAGCCGAGAACTGTAACCAAACCTTGTCATGACGAGTCACTTTTCCTTTCAGTTTCCGATGCTGCACGTCGTACCGTATTCTCCAAACCAGGATCAGGTATGAGCAGGGGGACATTTTGGCAACGCAGTATGGCTTTAAGCTCTGGGAAGTCACGGTTCATGATGGGTTTTCGCGAAGCCCGCTGGACCTCACTGAGGCCCAACTGGACAGCAAGGACACGGCGACCAAGCTTTTTCCTTCACTCCGGGCAATCGCCAAGAGCACTGCAGGCTTGACTCGGACCGAGGTGCTCCGCTATCGGACGTATTCACCCGAGGAAGACGCGGCCGGCGATAAAGAGGACACAACACCTTCGATTCGCCTCTTAAGCCATTCGGTAAGTGGTTCGAATCTCACTTTCGAGTACAGATTCGGACGGCGAGGAAGCCACGACATCGCCATTGCACCTGACGCAGGTCAAGATGCGAGCCTTGCGGATAAGGCTTCCTCAAACCGATTCCGCGCTTATCTGTTCCTACCGACGTCCGGAACCAAAGCTGTCTTTGCATCCGAAGCCCGCAACAGCATGTGCCCAGGCACTGATTTGCTGAAACTCTTGGGTGTCACGTCCAAAGAACAAGATGAAGCTCGGGAGACTAAGGATCAAATCGGGTGGTGGCGATTCCTTCCGAAGCAGGTCACAGATGAAGAGCAGTTGAAAAGCTTCATCCGCAGTGGGCACGCAAACGCAGTGAGACTGGAGAAGATCACTTCCAGCGGTTCTGGTGCGCGGGAACGCAAGGCAATCACTGTCCGTCAGTCAGGCCTAAGTGGAAGCAAGCTGGATCAGGCAAAGATACTCGGCGCTGAATGGTTTGGCGTCAAAGCGAAAGACCTCGGCTTGGACGGGAAACCTCCAAAAGGCAAGGACGACCTGGCCAAACTCGCGGCCCTTGTGGATTTGCAATTGAAGCCTGGACAGTTTGACGACGGCGGCCTTGAGTGGGAGGGACCCGATGGGAGCACACAATTCGTCAAGCCGGACGGCGCGAGAGACGTCTTCACCTACCGCGTAGGCAAACGAGGGTCTGCTCCCACCGACAAGGAACTCGAAAGAGCGATTAAGAATCGCGTGAAGCTTCTAGCGACATCAAGGAAGTGGCATCTGACAATCTAGGCCCGAAAGGAATATGACAGCATGGACCGTCTCTTTCCATGGTTCCTCCTCAAAGGCCACTTTCGGTCCTTATCGATTCGCACCGACACGGAACACCGGCAAAATTGGCCAGTCACGCTCTTGGTGTACGGAGCCCCATTCGTTGCTCTGGTAATTTACTGGGCCTTGGACGCGAACCTTTCCATGCCTGTTGTGATCCAGCGATCAGGTCCTGTCCTCACCGCAGTCGCGCTCCTTGCCGGAGGAACACTTACGGCCTTCACGCACATATCAACACTTCGCCTTAAACTCACCGAGAGAGCTGACTCGAGCGAATTGCCAGTCGAGGGTGAGAGTCTAGACGGAGAAGCTTCAGATAGAGCCATGGTGGATGAGGTGGCAACTCACCTGCTAATGGCATCTTTGTTTTCCACGCTGACAGCGCTGGTCCTCATCCTTGGCATGAACTTTGCGGCGGGCGAGCCGGGTTTGGACGAAATCCGGGGGCCCATGGCATGGATCATCAACGCCCTGTTGATTTTTGACGCAACGCTATATTGGATTGCCATCCCTCGTATCTACCTTGCATACGTGGAACTCAACAAAGTTGATCCCCGCATGGCAGGAAATGCCTCCGGCTACTAGCAGTCCCTAGCCAACCCGTCTAAAAGGCTCCGAATATTCGGAGCCCTTTTGTTGCCCCTCGTCCCTAGAAGGCCAGCATCTCCCGCACCGGTCACGTGCACCACCGCTCGTCGGTGACGAAGCCAGTACGAGGGAGTAGAAGATATGACCTCAGCAGACGCTGGACCTGGTCACCACACTGCGAGGACACATGCCACGAGCACCTAAGCAATGCGCTCAACACGACTGCTCAACACGAGTAACGGGCAAGTCGTACTGCGACGACCACACACCCATGAACTGGAAAGGTGAACGCCGCACAACAACAGCAGCACACAAGACATGGCGTCTCGCTGTGCTCCAACGAGACAACTTCACATGCCAACTCAAGCTCAACGGCTGCACGGTCAAAGCTACACAGGCAGACCACAAGCACAACGTAAAAAGCGGCGGCGCTGAGCACGACGTCAACAACGGGCAAGCAGCATGCACCAACTGCCACAAGCAGAAGACCCAGGCCGAGTCCCTACAAGCCAGACGGCGCCGGGGGCCGGGGACCCCTCCCCCCGGGTCAGCTTCTCTGCCGTAGAGGTGCTGTGGATTTCTCCGTGTACGGTTCCCCACGTTTCGGCGGGAGGCTTCACCTGCGGGCGATTTCTTGACTTTTAGGGCTTTGGCCGAAACGGCCGAGGCCCTTTTACCCGAAACGGGAGGATAGAAGATGCCTGCTGCGAAGAAGGATCCGTCAACGCGTGCCCGGCGGAACACGGCTTCGACGGCGTCCAAGTTGAAGGGTGCGACGGTTGAGGCGCCGAAGCTTCCGAAGCGTCCGAAGGTCTTCGACGATGAGGGCGACTTGCTTGCCGATGATTGGCATCCTGAGACTCTGGCTTGGTGGGAGGATCTTTGGGCTGCCCCGATGGCCGCGGAGTATCACTCTTCCGACCGGCACGCCCTGTTCCTCCTGGCGGTGCTGATGGATGATTTCTGGCTGAATCCGTCAACGAGGTTGGCATCGGAGATCCGATTGCAGCGGCAGGCGTTCGGGTTGACTCCTTACGACCGCCGGCGGCTTGAGTGGACGATTGAGTCCACGGAGGAAGCGAAGGACCGCGGGACGCAGCGGAAGGCCCGGCAGGGCACCCCGCAGCCTAGTCCCTCGGTGGACCCGCGTTCTGTGCTGCGTGCGGTGAACTGACGTGGCGGTCCTGATTGTCCCGGAGTTGGATGATCAGCCGTGGCCGACTCTTGGACCTGCCCTTGTTGAGTTCATTCATGAGCGTTGCGTGTTTGGTCCTGGCTCTTTGGCTGGGCAACCGGCGGTTTTGGATGCTGAGAAGCAGGCGGCTTTGTACCGCTTGTATGAGGTGTTCCCGCAGGGGCATGAGCTTGCTGGCCGTCGTCGTTTCAAACGTGGCGGTATCGAGTGGCGTAAGGGCATGGCTAAGACGGAGTTCATGGCGTGGGTGGGTTTTTGTGAGCTGCACCCGGAGGCGCCTGTCAGGTGTGACGGCTTTGACGCTTACGGGGATCCTGTTGGCCGGCCGGTGATGTTTCCGTACATCCCGTTTATGGCGACGTCGGAAGAGCAGGTTTCGGAGCTCGCTTATGGCGTGTTGAAGTACGTTGTTGAGGAAGGCCCGGACGCTGACCTGTTCGATTCTGGTTTGGACCGAATTATCCGTCTGAATCATCGTGGGCAAGATGAGGGCAGGGCTGTTCCTGTTGCGAACGCCCCGAACTCGCGTGACGGTGCTTTGACGACATTCCAGGCCTTTGATGAGCCCCACCGGCTGTACCTGCCGAATCAGAAGCACGCTCACGAAACCATGCAAGCAAACATGGAGAAGCGTGTACTTGAGGATCCGTGGTCTTTGTACACTTCCACGGCTGGGCAGCCTGGGCAGGGTTCCATTCAGGAGGATCTTCGGAAGGAAGCTGAGGACATTGGGCAGGGTCTGATCCGGGATCCGCAGTTGTTCTTCTTCGCCCGTTGGGCCGGGGATAACCACGTGGATTTGGAGCCTCGGGCGGCAACGCCCGGGAGTCCGGCTGTCACCCCGGAGCAAGCTTTGGAGAACCGCATCGCGGCTGTCGCTGAGGCTACTGGCCCGGTTGGTGAGTACGGGCCGGGGCAGTTCCTTTCCATTGCCCGTCAGTGGGACCGTAAGGGCGCTGACAAGTCGTATCTGGAACGTGTGTGGTTCAACCGTTGGCGCCGTTCCGCTTCCCAGGCGTTTGATATTGAGAAGTGGAAGAACCTCGGCCGGCCCGGCGAGACGATCCCGGCTGGCGCGTTTGTCACGGTTGGCTTCGATGGGGCACGGTTCCGTGATGCAACAGCGTTTGTGGTCACGGACATCCGCACTGGCCTGCAGATGGGCGACCACATGCTTTGGGAGCAGGATCCGTTGGACCCGGATTGGGAAGTTGACGAATCCGAGGTCACGGCAAAGCTCGAAGAGATCATGGAGCGCTTCGACGTCTGGCGTTTGTACGGCGACCCGCCCCACTGGACGGAAACGATGGGCTCATGGTCAGCGAAGTATCCGGACCAGATCGAAGAGTGGTGGACTGCCCGGAAGTCGCCCATGGCTTACGCGCTGCGTGAGTTCACGGAGGCTATTGACTCCGGGTCCGTGACGCATAGCAATTGCGAGGACTACAACCGCCACATTGGCAATGCCGGGCGTAAGGATCTGCGAATCCTTGACGATCACGGGGAGCCGTTGTGGGTGCTGAACAAGATGGAGATGGACCGCAAATTCGACCAGGCCATGGCCGGTGTTCTTTCGTGGAAAGCCTGCCTGGACGCCCGGAAGTCCGGGGCCAAGCCACGTCGGAAGACGCGGAGGGCACCGCGGCGACTTTACTAGGAGGCTGAACTATGCCGGTTACACCGGAGGAATGGCTGCCTGTGCTGGCGAAGCGTCTTGATGCGGCGTACCCGCGGATCGCCCGCCTTCGTCGGTACGCTACGGGTGATTCGGACTTGCCTGAGATGGGCAAGAACTTGAAGGCTTCGTGGCAGGCGTTCCAGAAGAAGGCCCGGACGGACTTCGGCGGCCTTGCTGTTGGTGCACTGGCTAACCGGATCCGGTTGAACGGCATTGCCATCGGCGGGAACCAGAATCACCCGGCCTTGGCTGTTGCCAGGCGCATCGCCCGTGACAACCGCCTAACGAGCCAATTCAAGAAAGCTGTCAAGGACTATCTGACGACGTCGTACGGCTACTTGGTGGTTTCCTCGGACGAGGGCCGGGCTGTGATTACGCGTGAGAAGCCGGAAATGTTCTATGCCGCCACGGATCCCATCCGGACTTGGAAGGCCGTCGCGACGCTGAAGGTGTGGCGGGATGAGTATGCCGGCAAGGATTTCGCCAGAGTGGTTGTCCCCGGCCGCGCAGTCTTGTTTTCCCGGGCTTCGAGGAACACCAACGGCCTGGCTGTGGTGGGCGCCTACAGCGATGACTGGTCTGTGGTCTCTGAACAGGAGTACGACGGCGACGTTCCGTGCATCGTTCTTCGTCGCGATGACGAGATGGGGCTTTTTGAGCCTCACATGGACGTCATCGACCGCATCAACCTGGGAAAGCTTCAGCGGCTCGTGACAACGGCGCTGCAGGCGTACCGGCAGCGGGCGTTGAAGTCCAGTGCCGACAGTCAAGGCCTGCCTGACAAGGACGCTGACGGCAACGACATCGACTTCCGGGCAATGTTTGAACCTTCCCCCGGTGCGATGTGGGAGCTCCCCGAAGGTCTGGACATCTGGGAATCCCAGTACACCGATACAACCCCGATGCTGAACGCTGAGAAGGCTGATGCGAGGGACTTCGCGGCCGTTTCGCGCACTCCGGTGTATGTGTTCACTCCTGAGAGCGCGAATCAGTCCGCAGAGGGCGCGGCAGCAGCCAAAGAGCAGCACGTTGCGCTGGCTGAAGACGAGATCGAGAACATCAAACCTGGTCTTGACGTGCTCATGATCTACGCGCTCCGTGTCGAGGGCGTGATCCTCCACGAGGACGAGACGTTGGACATGCTCTTCGTCCCCGCTGACCGCGTTTCCTTGTCGGAGAAGTACGCGGCCGCCGGGCAAGCGAAGGCGGCCGGCGAATCATGGGATTCCATTGCTCGGAACATTCTTGGCTACTCCCCTGAGCAGATCCGGCAGGACGCTTTGGCGCGGGCCACGGAGCAATTGGCAATCACGGCGTTGATGGGGGCACCGAATGGCGGACCTAACCCCGGCGCAGCGGCTTAGCGCGTACATGACGGCATCCACGCAGGTCCGCGAACGAGTAATGACGTTCGCGGACCTGCTGTGGGGCTCCATGGACTCTTACCGTGACGCCGACATCAACCGTTTGGTTGACGCCATCGTTCCCCGCGTCCAAGCCGGGCAAATCGCCATAGCGAACCTGACCGCAGCCTATGTCGCGGATGCGGCTGGTGCCGCTGGTGTCCCGGTCATCATTGCTGAGGTCACTGACGGCCGAGGTGTTGACCCTAATGTCGTCTACCGGCGCCCGGCCGTGACCGTGTATTCGGAGCTCGCCGCGGGCGCCCAATTCGCTGATGCTGTGAAGGCCGGCGGCCTGCGCCTGACGCAACTGATCGGCATGGACATGCAAATGTCCAAGGTCCGCCAGTTCCGGACCTCTGGAACCGCTGCCGGTTTCGATGGGTTCAGGCGCACCCTGACCGGCCGCGAGAACTGCGCGATGTGCGTCATCGCTTCCACGCAGCGTTACCACATCGGCAATTTGATGCCGATCCACCCGGGTTGTGACTGCGGTGTTACCCCGCTGAAACGCGGGGAAGGCGTCTCCCAGGTCATTGATGAGGCTCTGCTCGAGTCCACTCACGACCATGTGGCGGACTTCGCTGGCGTCGCCAACAGAGGCGGCAGGGCACCCGATTACCGGCAGCTCATCATCACCCAGGACCACGGAGAGTACGGCCCCACGCTGGCTTGGCGCGGGGACGCTTTCACCGGCCCTGATGATCTCTAAATTTCCCTGCTGACAAGCGGCGGGGCTTTGCCCGAAACGGGCAAACATCCAATACCCGAAACGGGAGTAGAAACGAATGTCCAAGACACCGGCACACCACGGCATTGATCTGTTCGCCCCCGGCGGCCTTACCGAACTGTTCGCTTTCCACCGCGCAACCTTTGGTGACGCGGTCATGGAAGGAGACGACGGCGGCGATACGGACAAGGGCAAGGACACCACTGTGGCCGAACTGCTCGCAGAGGTTGACAAGTGGAAGTCCCTGGCCCGCAAGAACGAGGACCGTGCCAAGGAGAACGCGGACAAAGCGAAACGCTTTGACGCGCTGGAAGAGGCGAACAAATCCGACCTCGACAAGGAAAAGGCCCGTGCTGACGCTGCCGAAAAGGCGCTTGCTGATCGCGACACCCAAGACGCCGTCACCAAGGACCGTGATGACGTCGCCAAGGAATTCGGCATCGACGCCGCGCTTCTGCGTGGTGCCAGCCGCGAGGAACTGGAAGATCACGCCAAAGCTCTCCAGCCCCTCTTCAAAAAGGACAACGCGCCCGGTTCTGTGGGCGCCGGCGACGCGGGCAGCTCCGTCCACGACAAGGAAGAGCTGTCAGCGGACGACGTCGTTGCTGCCGCTGTGAAGCGGTAACGAAAACAAACTCCCTAGCATGTCCAGCCACGGACCTGCTGGGCGCACACCCCTAAAGGAGGGACCGTGGCTAACATTTTCGAGAAGGGCACCAAGTTTGCCCAGACCGCACTGGCGCTTCTGCGTCGCGAGGTCAAGACCCCTGGCTTGTTCATTTACAAGTTCGGAAAAGCGGATTTCACGGGCGCTGCTGGTGACACCATCAGCATCAAGCGGCCCCCGCTGCTCCGGGCCCGGGATAAGGGCTGGCGCACGAACAACGCCATCATTGTTGACCAGTTGCAGCAGTCCCGCATTCAGGTCACCCTGAGCCAGCACCCGTACAACGCCGTCGCATTGTCTTCGGAAGAAGAAACCCTCGACGAAGTGGACTATGTCCGCGACGTCCAGGCCCCGCAGGTTCGTTCCGTCCTCGAGTTCTTCGAGGAAGTCATTGTTGCCGTGCTGGCGGCAGTCGAGTTCGCCTTCACCGTGGCCTTCGACCCTGCTGGTACGGGCGCGGTGGCTGATCCCCGCAAGGTGGCGATCAAGGCCCGCAAGCTCTTCCAGAAGGCGCACGTTCCGACCAGTGGCCGGTATTGGCTTGTTGGAGCGAACGTTTCGGAGGCTGTCGCGTCCTACGACAAGCTGCTTGAAGTGGACACGTCGGGACTTCCAGAGGCGCTGCGCGAAGGTGTTGTCGGCAAGCTCGCCGGTTTCGTCATTGTTGAAGTCGACGCGCTCGGCGAAGACGAGTCCTACTTCGTGCACGAGTCGGCAATCGCCATCGCGACTGTGGCTCCCGTTGTTCCCAACGGCGCTTCCAAGGGCGGTGGTGTGGCGGCCGGCAATGGCCTGGCAGTGACCCAGCTCTGGGACTACGACGGCGACCTGCTGTCCGACCGCTCCGTGGTGCACGCCTTCGTTGGCGCGTCAGCCGTTCTTGACCCGCAGGTCGAGGAAGACAAGAGCTCCGAGGACTACGGCCGTATCATCCTCGGTTCGGACGGCAAGCCGGTCATGGATTTCTTCCGCGCCATCAAGGTTGAGTTCGGCGCTGAGGACACAACGGACAGCGCCACGTGGACTATCCAGGTGACAGGCTCCCCGACTGACGGCACTTACCAGCTCTTAGTTGACGGTGAGGCCACGGGCCCGATTGCTTACAACGCCACCAACGGGGCAGTCGCTCAGGCTCTCAACGAGCTTGAGGGCGTAACCGGGGTGAAGGTCACCGGCAGCAGTGCCAAGACGCTGACTTTCCAGGAGGACGTCATCGTCGCGGCGGATGCCGCTGGTTTGGTTGGCGGCACCAGCCCCAACGTGACCGTCACGAAGGTCTAGCCAAGGAGGGAGAGGTCATGCCTGATCTCGCTAACGCGACTGATGTTGAAGCACTGCTTGGGCGTGACCTCTCCGACACTGAGACGCGAAGGGTGGAGGGCATCCTTGCGAAAGCCTCCGCCCTGTTCCGCCTCGAAGCCCGGCAGCAGTTCACTCCGGGCGAGTCGTTGGTGAGGTTGCGCGTCACTTACGGGCGCGTGTACCTGCCGGAGCGGCCCGTGGTGGAGGTTCATTCGGTGACGGATGATGCCGGTGCCGCTGTGGCCTACAAAAGGTTCAAGCAGTGGTTGACGGTCTGCCGTGGCTCCCACGCGTTCGTCACTGTGGCCTACAGCCACGGATCCGACACTGTTCCCGAGCTGGCTAAGTCGACGGTGGCGGACATCGCCCGGAAGGTGCTCAGCATCGCGCCTGAAGCCGTCACGGGTGTCACGCAAATGTCCACGACGTCCGGGCCTTTCACAGATTCGGCAACGTACGCGGCGTGGGCTGTGGGCGGGCAGACGATGCTTTCACCGGATGACCAGGCCACTGCCCGGTCGTTCCGTGCGAGGCCGCCCAAGGTCACGGTGATGGTTCCGTGACGGGCCGTCAGCCCGGCGAGGTGACGGTCCAATTCAAACGCCGGTTGCCGGGAACGGTCGTGGACGGTTTCGAGACGGTGGCGTACGGGCCGTGGTTCGACGTCGAGGGCTGTCTCGTGGAGTACGTGAACGAAGCATCCGAGGATGACCGGGCGGGCCGGGACAAGGTCGTGCACGCGGCCGTTGTTTATGCCCCGCCCCTAGATGACATGCCCCGCGAATACGACATGGCCCGGCTTCCCGACGATATGGCCGAATACGACGTCATCAACCGGCCGGCGCGATGGCGGCGGGTCGGGACTGAGATCCGCTTGGGAAGGGTGGCTGGCTGATGCCGAACATCAAGTTCAACGACAGGGAATTGTCGCGGCTGCTGAAAGAGACGGCAAAGAACGATGTGAAGAAACGCGCCGATCGTATCGCCGCCGCCGCGGGTGATGGCATGGAGTCCTCCGTCGTTATTGGTCGCACCCGCGCCCGGGCGTCAGTCATCACAGCCACCTACGCCGCACGGACAGCTGAGGCGCGTAACGCCGCACTGACCCGGGCAATTGACGCGGGCCGGTGATCGGATGCTTCCTTCGGCTCTTCTCTGGCTGATCCACTACCTGGACCAAAAACTGACGGAAACGGTGCGGGGCGAAGTGCCCCGTGACCGGCCCACCGAGTTCGTCCTCGTGTCAGTGGCTGGTGGTGACAATCGCACCGCCGTTACGGGCGCCGTCCAGGCGCTCATCGAGTCTTGGGCCGGAACCATCCTCGAAGCCGAGGCCTTAGCCCGTGAAGTTGACGGTCTTGTCAGGAAAGCGCCAGGCCAAACCGTTGACGGCATCTACTGCAAGGGCTCACGTGCCTTCGGGCTCCCGTATGAGTCCCCTGATCCAGATTCAGGAGCTGCGCGTTACCGGCAGCTCGTTTCTCTCACTTTCCGCAGAACGGAGTAAACCATGACCCGCGTAACTTTCGCGGTGGACCACGTCACCAGCCGGGGCCGCACCTTCAAACGGGGCAGCACCCATGACGTAAGTCCTGCCGAGGCACGCGAACTCATTTTCAACGCCAAGGCGGTCGCTGCCAGCCCCGCACCGGCGCCCGTCAAACCTGTTGCGGCCAAGCCCGCCGAAAAGTCCAAGGAGGGCTAAGAGCAATGACACTGAACAAGTCAAACGTCCGTATTTTCGGTGACCTCGGCACGGAAGTGTTCCTGGCGCCGAAGGGTTCCGTCCTCCCGGAAGACGTCAACATCGACCCCGACGCCCCGTTCGAGGGGCTTGGCTGGCTCTCGGAAGGCATCGACGTTGATATTTCCGTTGATGTTTACAAAGCCAAAGGTGTTGGTGGGGTGACGCTCCGCACGAAAGTTACAGGCACCGAACGCACCATCAAGTTCCAGTGCCCGGAGGACACGCCCGGCGTTCGTGACCTGTACTACGGCATCACAACCCCTGACGTGGTGACCGGTGCCGGCGCTGCCGCAGTCGCGAAGTCGCAGATCCTTCCCGAGCGTCTGCCCACGATCCAGCGTGCGGCCGTATTCAAGAACGTTGACGAAGGCATCACGGAATACCTGTGCTGCACGAACATCGAGATCACTGACCGCGGCACCCTCAGCTACAAGTCGGATAAGGAAAAGATCTACGAGTTCACGGTGGAACTCGTTGGCGATCTCTACATCCTGACCAACGATCCCGTCTTCACGGGCGTGTAACAGGCCGCTGCGGGGTGGGTTTGCTGACTCCCCACCCCGCAGCTTTCCACACATCAAAAAACAGTCAGCACACCTCTTTCTCAAACACATCCTCAAAGGAGTCAGCAAACTCATGGCTACAGCACGCAAAGAACTGTCCGAAATCAAGCAACCCGAAGACCACAAGGCCAAAGTCGAAGACTTCACCATCGAATTCTCCGGTGAGAAATTCACCGTGAAAGCCAAAGCCGTGAAGGACTACCGGATCCTGATGCTCCTTGCGAAGGTCGAAACTGATGCGTCCGCGCTGCCCGAAGCGCTTACCAAGCTTCTGGGTGCCGAGCAGCACGAGCGCATGATCGATGCCATCGAAGACAACGAAGGCTTCGTTGACATCGAAACGGTGGGCGAGTTCCTGCGTGAACTCATGCAGGCAGGTAACCGAAAAAACTCCTGATCCTCGCCCACTTCCTGGCTAATCACCCGTCCGAGCTACGCGCCGACCTTTATCGGTTCTATGGAATCGATTTGGGCGACATGCACGCTGGGCGGGTTTCTGCCTTAACGGTCGCTGATTGCGCAGCGCATATGCCGCGTGGAGGTGCGATCGGCCAGGCAGTGGGCGGGGCCATGGCCATCACAGGCGAGCAGGAGGCGCTGTGGGGTGTCGAGTACGCCGTGATCATGTCCGCGTGGTCGGCCGGTGGGGGTAAAGGCAAGAAGCCGAAGCCGCGCGACTACCCGGTAGGGACTGCGGCTGAGGAAGCCAAACGCGCACGAGTTCTCTCGCAGGCGAAGGCCTTCCAAGCCAAGCGCCGCTCCAAGACCTGACCCGAAGGAGGGTTCCGTGGCGTCTGAGCTTGCCGCTATGTACGTTTCGATCGCACCGAACATGTCCGGTTTCTTGACTGGGGTGCAGAAAGAACTGAAAGGCGTAGACGGATACGCAAGCGCAACGGGCACCAGCTCGGGCAGCGCATTCTCCAGCGCTTTCGGACGTGCTGTCAGCGGTGCCGGGGAGGCTTTGGCCACGGTCCTGAAGGTTGGCGCGGGCGCGGCCTTGGCAGGTATCGGGGCCGCCGGCGCGGTGGGCGTCAAAACCGCCGCGCAGCTCGAAACCGCGCAGATCAGTTTCACCACCATGCTCGGGTCCGGGGAGAAAGCCCAAGCTTTCCTCCAAGACCTGAGCAATTTCGCAGCGGCAACACCCTTCGAGCTCCCGGGGTTGGAGACTTCCGCGTCGGCGCTGGTTTCCGCTGGCATTGACGCTACCAAAGTCATCCCGATCATGACCAGCCTGGGCAATGCTACTTCCGGCATGGGCACCGGAGCCGAGGGCATTCAGCGGGCCACGGTTGCGCTCCAGCAGATGAACGCGGCGCAGAAGATCAGCGCCGAGGATCTCAATCAGCTCCGGGACGCAGGAATTCCCGTCTATGACCTGCTTGCGGCCGCGACTGGTAAGAGCGCCGTCGAAATCGCGGATATGGCGGCCAATGGCAAGCTGGGTCGCCAGGAGCTTGAACAGCTCATGACCGCCTTGGAAACCGGCAAGGGCTTGGAGCGGTTCAACGGCCTAATGGAGCAGCAGTCCAAGTCGCTGTCGGGCTTGTGGTCCACAGCCAAGGACACCTTCTCGACCGGCCTGGCCGACGTCGTGCAGCCAGCCATCCCCCTCATCAAGGACGGACTTGGCGGCGCCACAGGATTCCTCGCTGACGTTGTTCTCCCGAAAGCCAAAGTCGCACTTGCTGACACGGTGGGTGGTATCTCCGCCTTCCAAAGCGCGTGGACAGTCAACGACGGGATCTCGACGACCAGCGGTTTCCCGGGCCTTATGGAGAAGACTGCGTTCTTTCTTCACTGCGTCAGCGACGGTCTTGGGAAGCTAAACTTTTCCAGCCTTGACGGGTTCCTGTCGTCCGTAAAGAGCACCGGCGGCGAAGTCGGGCCGGTTTTGGCTGACGTGGGCAGCAGCCTTGCTGGGCTGTGGCCCGCTGTGAAGGAATTCTCCGCACAGGCACCCACACTCGCCACAGGCGGCCTGAAGCTCCTTGCCGGGGCGCTCGGATTCCTGTCCGACCATGTGCAAACAATCATCGATTGGATGCCGGCCATTGTGGCGGGCTTCGTCGCGTGGCGGGTGGCTCAGATCGCGCTCAACGCTGCAGCAGCAGTCACACCTGGGATCCAGTTGGCAGTGAACTTGACGCGGATCGCCGCTGCACGCGCTGAGATGGGCTTGACGGCAGCGCACAAAGCCTCGGCCGCGGCGGCCGCACTGTCCAGTGAGGCAACTGCTGTTCAAAGTGCAGTGACTCAGAACGCGACGAGGCAGACCATCGCACAACGGGTCGCCACTGTGGCAGCATCTGTGGCTCAGAAAGCGTCGGCGGCGGCCCAGTGGCTATGGAACGCCGCGATGTCCGCGAACCCGATCGGCATCGTCATCGCTGCCGTCGCAGCCCTCGTGGCTGGCCTTGTGTGGTTCTTCACTCAGACGGAGCTCGGCAAAGAAATCTGGGCGAACGTCTGGGGCTTCATCCAAACCCTCGTGGCCGGGTTCATGGACTGGTGGAACGGCTCCTTCGTTCCAGCGTTCTCCACCGGCGTTCAGGCTGTTGGCGCCTTCTTCACGTGGCTGTGGGAAACCAGTGTGAAGCCAACGATCGACGCCGTCGGCGCGGTCATCATGTGGCTGTGGGACAACGTGATCGTCCCGGCGTTCAACGCCTGGATGACGATCATCGGCGGTTTCATGGCGTTCTTCCAAGCCCTTGGGGAGATCGTCGTTGCCGTGATCCAGCAGTGGATCGCACCGATGTTCGTGTGGTTGTGGGAGCAGGTGATCGTCCCGGCCTGGAACGGGATCATGTCCGTGATTGGTGCGGCGTGGACGTGGATCAACGACAACGTTTTCGCGCCCATCGGTGTTGGCATCAGCGTGATGGGCCAGTTGTGGGACTGGTACTGGAATCAGGTCATTGTCCCGGTGTGGAACGGGATCATGTCCGCTCTGGGCGCTGCATGGGCCTGGATTGACGCCAACGTTTTCCAGCCTATCCGCGTGGGCGTTGATCTGCTCGGTCAGGGCTTCAATTACCTGTGGTCGAACGTGGTCGTGCCGGTGTGGCAGGGCATTCAGGACGCTATCGGTGGGACGTGGAACTGGATCCGGGACACCGTTTTCACTCCCCTGACTGACTTCATTCAGAAGACCATACCGGCGGCTTTCGAGGCCGGTAAGGACGCCATCGGCAGGGCGTGGGAACTGATCCGCGACGTGGTGAAGGCACCGATCGCTTTCGTCATCGACACGGTGATCAACAACGGCATCATCGGAGCGATCAACACCGTTCGTGGCTGGTTCCAGCTGGAAAAGCTCCCGACCGTGGCAATGCCGGCAGGATTCGCGACTGGTGGCTACACGGGCCCCGGCGGCGTAAACGACCCTGCGGGGATCGTCCACGCCGGCGAGATTGTGTGGTCCCAGGCTGACATCAGCCGTTGGGGTGGCGTCGGTGTTGTCGAAGCGCTCCGCAACGCCAAGGGCTACGCAAGCGGTGGGCTGGTCTCGCCGCTGGACAGTTACGTCCTCTCCCAAGGGTTCTCCGGGCTCTCCGGTCACAACGGCTTGGATATGGCGGCACCCACGGGGACGCCCATCCACGCGGCAGGCCCGGGTACGGTGTCGTTCGCTGCCTGGTCCGTTTACGGCGGCGGCAACGAAATCCACATCGATCACCCCAACGGGTTGCAGACGTGGTACGCGCACATGAACGGCTTCAATATCGGTCAGGGCGCACAGGTAAGCCAGGGTCAGACCCTTGGTCCGGTCGGCATGACGGGCCTCGCTACCGGACCCCACCTGCACTACATGGTCCTCGATGGTGGCTGGCCGAACGTGCTCGACCCGACGCCGTACCTGACCGGTGGTGGTTCAGCCGGGTCCGGTGCCGGGGCCGCCATGATCAACCCCTTGGCCGGTTTGCTGGATGGCTTCCTGAGCTCATTGAGCTCAGCGTTCCCCGACGCCGGTCCCATGCTCGAGGTCGCCGTCGGCGCCGTGAAGATGGTCTTCGACGACGCCATGAAAGGCCTCGGTGATCTGATCAGCGGGGCCGGGGACAGGTCCGGGGCTGTCAAAGGCTCCACACGCGGCCCCAGCGTAAGCCCCGTGCTCTTCGACAACGGCGGGTTCCTGGAACAGACAACAGAACCGTTCCTGATCCAGCACAAACGCACACGCCCTGACGCGGTCCTCACCGATTCGCAGTGGAAGATGATGTCGGCCACCAGTGATTCGGTGCGCGATCTGTCCTCCGCGTCCATCGGTGACGCCGTCGGGGCTGCTTTGGAAAACGCACGCATCGAGCTGGGCGGCGTGAATTACCTCGCTAACGCGGTGTCCGCCCGGATCGTGCTCGCGAAACAACGAAGGGTGTGAACATAGGTGGCTGTCTCGATACGGGCTTCGGCCGCATTCGTGGCGAATAACTCGCGCGGCTCGGTATCAATCAACTGGCCTGCCGGAACCGTCGCCGGTGACCTCGCCGTCGCGGAGATCGACTGGGCCAACCCGTCGCCCCCGGGTCCGGGCTGGTTGACGGTGGCTCCGAACATTTTCGCGAAAGTCGTCACTGCTGCTGACCTAAGTGCCGGGTCGTTCCAAGTGAAGACCTCCCTTTATGGGATGGTTGTTTTCGCTGGGGCGGCCCGCGCTGGCAGGGTGACGTGGCAGAACGGCGTGCGTGTCAGCGCTGGCGGCGCTGCAGTGTTCTTTGGCTGGTCCGACCCGTACGACAACGTCTCTGAGATGGGCGCCCCCGCCGGTCAGGTTGGGGCACCCGCGAAGGACTTCACGAACAGGTGGTCGTCGATCGCGGCACGGGCCGGGCTGACGGCTGGTTATGTCCAGTCCACGGCCTCTCCCCCGCATAGCCTTTCGGTGGAGATCATCGCCGCGGCCACCCCTCCCGCTCCTTTGCTGTCGGCTCCGGCCGCCGGCGAGGAAGTGGGCCGCGCTAACCCCATCACGCTTGTGTGGTCCCATCAGGGCCAGGGCACGCAGGAGGGCTACAGGGTTTCGATCCGTCAGGTCGGCGCGAGCGTGTGGTCTTATCTGACATCGGCCGGGGCGTTGTCGGCTTCGTTGCAGACAGTTGCTGGTTCGCAGCAGTCAGCCACGATCACGGCGGCGACGTTGACGGCCGGTGTGGCGTATGAGTGGCAAGTCGCCACACAGGAGAACGGCACTTTTTCGGCCTATTCGGAAGCGCGGCAGTTCATACCTCAGAACCCGCCGTCGGTTACTTCGGTAACGCCTTCGGTGACGGCCGGGCAACTGGCCGGCACGCTGTCATGGGCCGCGACGGCGACGGCCGGGTCTTTGGTGGCCTGGCAGGTCGCGATCACCACAGCGTCCCAGTCAAGCCCCGATTCGCCCATGTTTCTGTCGCCTGTCACCGCTGGAGCGTCCACAACAACGGGTGTGCCCGTGCTGACGTGGACGAACGGGGCATCGTACAAGGCATGGGTCCGTGTCCAGCAAGCGGGTGGTTTGTGGTCGCCGTGGAACAGTGGAACGTTCACCGTGTCATGGACCCCACCAGCGGCCCCGACAAGTGTTGCCGGTGCTAACACGCGGCCAATGCGGGCCAACGTCACCGGAGTCCCTGCCGGTCGGGACGTCGCCGCGCAGTGGTCCCGGGACGGTGGCGCCACGTGGACTGACCTTGGCTACAAGATCGCCCCCGGCACAACCGCCTTCTTTGACCATCCCCTCGCGCCGTTTAACGTCCCCGTCATCTTCAGGGCCAGGTCGTTGGAGATCGTCAACGGCGTTGGCTTGCCCTCAGCGTGGACTGTTTCGGCTGCCGTGGTGTCCACTGACCGGGGAGCGTATTTCGTCGCTGACGATGGGCCATGGGTCGCTGTGACCGTTGCGCAGGTCGGGCCGGTGGAGCACGTCCAGGGGGTTCAGGTGTCTTACGGGATGGGCGCTGACGGTGCTCGCGTGGATCGGTCACCGGTCCAAGGCAAACGCGGCTCCCTGACGCTCGATGTCGGCACACGAGAGGCGAGCACTGCGCTCACCGACTGGATCACCACGCGTGAAGCCTGGACGTTCCGAGGTCATCCGGAAACCGGGGACAACGCAACCGACAGGGACACCGGCACGCAACGCATGTCCCCCGCGAAATCTGTCACGTCCGAACTTCCCGTGCAGGCTCTCATCGAGGACCGGCACATTTCGTTCGACTGGGTCGAAAGGTAACACCATGGCTATCACAGCGGCGGACATCAAGATCCGTCTTTCGGTTACGAGCGGCTCGGCGGGGAACACCTCCACATCGTCGGGACCAGCGTCGTTGGGTAAGTACGTCTCAACGACTGACGTCCCTACGGGAACAAACCAGTTCTTCAACCAGGTCACAGGTACGGAGAATGCCGGGTCAGTCACTAAGTACCGGTGCTTCTTCGTTTACAACGCCCACGCCACCCTCACGCTCATGAACGCCGTTGTGTGGTTGCAGGGCGGTGACCCCGCCGGCGGAACGGCTGTGACGCTGGCTGTTGACTCGACGCCGGCTTCCGCTGTGGGTTCGGCGTCCGCCCAGGCGCTCACGGCAGCGTCGGAAACGGCCCCGGGAGCCCCTGTGACAGGACTGGCATATTCAGCCCCGTCAACCTCCGATGCTGGTCTCTCGCTGGGGAACATCGGGCCCGGACAGGTCCGTGCTGTGTGGATGAAACAGGCCGCACAGAACTCCACGGCCGTCACAGAGGCCGTGACACTAGCGGTCACGGGGTCGACTCTCGCCTAGCAGGGAAAGGGGGCCGCTGTGGCTGTCTCGTTTGTAGGGTCTGCCGCCTCGTCATATACAGGCACAACATCGCCACGAACCGCCACACTGACCGTTTCAGCGGGTGACGTCCTCGTTGTCCTCGGTGGAGGCTCCGATGGAACCACCCTGGGTTCCCCCACCAACACCGGCACGGCACTGGCATGGACCCTGAGGCAGTCATACAGCAACGGGACCAGTTGGGGCACCATCTACCTGTGGACGGCCGCCGCAGCTGAGACCGGTTCGCTCACGGTAACCATCGCCCGTAACACGTCAGGCTCAACCACGAACTACGGGTTCACGGTCCTGGCTTACAGCGGCGTAGGGGCCATCGGGAACACGGCGCTCAACAACAGCAGCTCAGGGGCGCCCGCCCTCTCCATGACTGTAGAGTCCGGCACCTTCGTGGCGTTCGGCGCTACGGACTTTAACGGCCAACCCGGTTCGGCTGCCTGGCTGAACTCCGGCACGACGGTTGTTGACGTGCTCAGCAACAACCACTTCTACGTCGGCCGGTACGGTTCGCAGACGGCGGGAACCCGCAGCTATGGCTTGTCCGGGCCTACGCCGCAGAAATGGGCCGCTGCCGCGGTTGAGCTGCGGCCCATTCTCGACGTATCAGCCACCCGAAATGTTGCTTGGGACGTGCAACAGCAAGTAACCACAACCCGTGACGTTTCGTGGGACGTGACCATGCAAACGGTCACAGCCTCACGCGCCGTGACATGGAACGTTCTCGGCAAAGTCGAGGTCACCCGCCAGGTCCGGTGGGAAACCAAATGGTTGGGCACGTGGCGGGAAATCGTCAACACCCCCGAGTGGTTGGCGATGGTGGACGCACCTTCCCGGACCATATCTTCCCGGGCAGAGCTCGTCGACGCGAACGGCAATTTCGTCCAAGACCTCATCTTCGATACAGCCAGCATCGACTACCGGGGCGAGGCGGCGGAAGCCTGGGCAGGGTCCGTGACTTTCACCGACCCGTCCATGGCCCCGAAGTCCCCCACAGACGTTCTGGATCCTCGGTCGGGGTTGCGGGCGCGGTTCTGGTGGCGGGTGCTTCATGAGGACCAGTGGTTTGAAGTGCCCGTCGGGACGCTCATCCTTGATGACCCGCAGATCGATGATTCGTGGGATTCGTGGGGTATCAGCGTCACAGCCAGGGACATCCTGTCCGTGGTTCGTCGCACGGGTTACGGGCAGGTCATCATCCCGGTGGGTGGGGTGACCGTGGATGTCGCTATCAAGCGCCTGTTCGCGGCCGTTGCCCCGTGGGTCACAGTGAAAGTACCGCCGTCGCCCATTGTGTTGCCGGGCGCCTACCAGCTTGGTCTGGACAACGCGGACCCCGCGAAGGACTGGACGAAACTCGCTGACATGGCCGGCTGGGTTGTCCGCACCGACCGGATGGGGACCGTCATCGTTGGTCCCCGCCCTGAGCGTGCCTGGCTGGTCGCGGACTGGCAGGAAGGCGCCGGCTGCCCCGTGTCGACACTGTCGCGAGGCATCACCCAATCGCAAATGTTTAACCGTGTCCTGGTCCGCTCCACCGCCCAAGACGCGGTGGGCGTGTACGCCGTCGCCGAAGACGATGACCCGGGTTCGCCCTCATGGGTTGGCCGGTTCGGGCCGTTCACGAAAGTCATCGAATCTGACGCGGTCAAAACCACGGAAGCAGCCCTGTCCATGGCAAAAATGCAGCTCGGCAGGTACCTCCGACCGGCCGAGTCCGTGCAAGTCACTGTGCCGCAACGACCCGACCTGGAATACCGCGATCAGATCGCTTTGGCCCGGGCCCGCTCCGGTGTCGCCGGGGTGTTCATGGTGTCCGGATGGACGTTGAAACTCGGACCCGCTGACCACGGCCCGGAACGAATGTCCGTGACCATGATGACCAGGAGCCTGCAATGACCGACGCCGTCGACCAACTAGCCGCGGAGATGGACGACGACGGTAGCCCATCAGGTAACCGGATTGTGAACGGGACGATCGTTGCCCGTACCGGGGATATCGTGAAGGTCGATATCGGCGGCCAAACCGTCGACGCCTATTCTCCGGTCACCGCCGGGCTGCCAGTAGATGCCACTGTCCAGCTAACCGTGCAGGGGGGCACCGCCTCGGTCACGGCTGTCATTAGCGGTCCGTCCGGCGGTGTTCCCGCTGGCGCGGGGGCCATCTGGTTCACCGACACGCCGCCTCCGGGGTGGCTGATCTGCAACGGGGCCACTTTCTCCGCCACGGACTACCCGGCCCTGTACGCGGCGCTCGGCAACGCCAATGTGCTGCCAGACATGCGGGACCGCTTCCCCATTGGAGCGTCGGCCAGCAAGTCGGTGAAGTCCACCGGCGGTGCTGCATCAATCACGCAGACCGTGAACCAAATGCCCTCCCACAACCACAACATCAGCGTGAACAACGCGACAATCCGTGAAGGCACGGCGGCGAACCCAACGACCATCGCCTACCCGGTGGTGAACGGCGCAGTGACAACGAACACCGGCGGCGGGGCACCGATGAACATCCTGAACCCGTACTTCTCCGTGAACTTCATCATCTACGCCGGAGCGGTTGCGGCATGAGACTAGGAGAGACGTGTGGAGCCAGCGCTCATCACTGCCATCGTCGGAGGCCTCGTTGCCTGCGGCGGAGGCGCATGGAGACTCATCGACCGGGCTGACAAGAAGCGTGAACGCAGGGAGGTGGCTGTGGAAGCACTCCTGACAGCCCGGATCGCGGAACTGGTCAAGAGGGTGAAGGCCCTCGCCCGGTACAACTCCCGAATCAAAGCGGCGGCTGGCAAGTGGCGGGAACAGCTGATCGCCAACGACATCCAACCCGATCCCGCGGACTGGCCGGAGGGTGACCATGACGACACTGAATGACCCGGAGCTCGAAGCGGCGCAGGCTGAGGTCGAGAAATCGAGACGAGCCGCAAAGCGCACGATGCTCATCCTGGCGGCGTTGTCGTTGGTGCTACTGGCCGTGGTGGTGTTTTCGGTGTGGCTCGCGTCGGATAATCACAGGCTGGCCGTCGTGAATGCCCAGTACGGCAACGAGCAGCGAACCGAAAAGCAGAACCTGGCGCAGGCGGCCACAGATACCCTGTGCAAGTCTGCGGATCAGACAGCGGCGGAGTCGGAGACGTGCCGCAGCTTGGAGAAGGCAGCGACCGAGCCGAGCACTGGCCCACAAGGCGTTCAAGGTTTGCAGGGCATACCGGGCCCGAAGGGTGACCAGGGTTTGCCGGGTACTCAGGGTGTCCAAGGGACGCAAGGAACCGCCGGACCAAAGGGCGATAAGGGAGACACTGGCACTGTTGGTGCCAGTGGAGCCGCTGGACCCGCCGGCGCCGATTCGAGAGTGTCTGGCCCTCCCGGGCCGCAGGGCGAACAGGGGGCTCCGGGACCGGCAGGACCGGCAGGACCACCCGGAACCAACGGCTCAGACGGAACCGACGGAGCCGACGGCCAAAACGGCACGTCGCCCAGCTCGTTCACGTTCACGGACACTTTCGGCACCACATACACGTGCACACCCAACCCGCCAGGCTCCAGCACCTACACGTGCACAGCAGTCCAACCAGTCCCAGCGACTTAGCAAAGGAAACCAGAATGAGCTACATATGGCCATTGGACGCGACAGTGCCTATCAGTGTCGTCGGCGGGATCGTCCGCGACTTCGGTTCTTCCCCGAACGACGGGATCAACCCTGCAGGCGGTCACACCGGCGACGATTACGCCGCGGTCATCGGCACCCCCGTCCGGGCACCCGGCGACGGCGTTATTGCCTTTGAGGGATGGGTCGAGGGCGAGTACTGGCAGAACCCGTGGTGGCTGGACGGCAAGGGCGGGATTGTCTGCGTGCTGGACTGCGGTGACAACGAACCGACGTTCATCATGGGCCACCTGTCCAGAACCGTGGTGGACAAGGGCCAGTGGGTGAAGAAGGGCGACATCATCGCCTACACGGGCAACACCACCACCATTCCAGGCGGCGTTGGGCCGCACCTCCACTTCGAGGCGCTCCCCCCGGGGTACATCCTGAACGGCCCAACCTACGGGCGCGTGGATCCTGCCCGGTACTGCGCAGGATATTGGGCAGATGCAGCGCCCGACCAGACCACCACATCGTCCGCGTTTGTCTTCGGCATCGACGTCTCCATGCACCAGGCAAGCATCGACATCAGTGCCACGGGCACGCGATGGGTTGCTATCAAAGCCACCGAAGGCATCGGGTACGCCGACACAGCCTTGGACAGCAACCTCGCCTCGGCCCGTGCCGCCGGCGTGCCGGTGTACTTTTACCACTTCGCCCGCCCTACCGCGGATAACGACGCCACGATTGAGGCTGACTGCTTCGTGCGGAACGTCCAACCCCGCTACCAGCCGGGTGACGGGATCGTCCTGGACTGGGAAGCGGAGAACCAGGACGACACCGCGTGGGCGAAGACGTGGCTGGACGCGGCAAGTGCCCGGCTCGGCTTGGACGCATGGATCTACATGAACACCTCCACGGCCACCACCCACGACTGGGCTGCGGTCCAAGCCAAGTACCCGCTGTGGCAGGCCGACTACGGGCCCAACACCGAACACGGATTCGGGACTGCCCGGACCCGGCCGGACGCCCCCGGGTGGAATGTGGCCGCGTGGCAGTACAGCAGCGTTGGACGCCTCCCCGGGTACGCCGGCGACCTTGACCTAAACATCATCTACCGAACGGAGAACAACATGGCCATCACAGAAGCGGACGCCAAGGCGATCGCGCATCAACTCCTGATCAAAGAGGCGTGGACGGGCGGCCCGCAAGTGTCCCTCGTCCTGAAAGCCCTTTACGAGGGGTTCTACGTGGGCGGCGACTCCACTGTTGACGGGGAATCTTTGATGACGACCCTGGGGAAGATCTTGACGAAGTCCGCAGACCCGGCCGCCATCGCGGCCGCCATGCCCACAGCATTGGCTCAGCAGGTCGCTGCTGAGCTCGGCAAGCGACTGCAAGGAGAAGCAGCATGATCATCAAGGACCCCGCCGTGCGGGCATGGATTTACGGCATCCTCGGCGCTGGAGCGGCTGTTGCTGTGACTTACGGGCTGTTGAGTGGTGAGCAGGTCACGGTGTGGCTTGCCCTCGCTGCTGCGGTCCTGGGCAACGGTCTGGCTCTCGCCAACACAGACAAGCCCGGAAAGCACGAGGCCGAATAGCGTATGTCGAGTCACGGCGTGACGGCCTGGCCCCTGGGTAACACCTAACCGTCAGGTCTAGCGGCCGAACCGACGCCGAACGTCATCAGCCTGCTCGCGAGTTAGCAGCCACCGTGGCTCATGCGGCGGAAGTACGCCGTATTTCTCCCGGAGGTAATGACGGATTCGCTTTGGGTTTACTCCGAGCTCACGCTTGAGATCAGCAGGGGTAACTCGAACATCTTCAGCCATGGACGTAAGCGTATCGAAGAACTGCTACAGCGATAGCAGAAGGCCCCCACCCTAGCAACTAGGGTGGGGGCCTTTTGTCGTAGACCGAAATGCTGCCCCATAATAGGGCTCGTGCAAAATCCCACCGCGCCCCCAGAACACCTGACCCAAGAACAGCAGCGGATGATCGTGTCAGCACTCAACGAACGGGGCGCGATGGGCCCATGTTACAGATGCGGTAACCGTTCGCACTCCGTGAATAGCGCGCTCACTAACTTCATATTGAACGGCGCTACTGCAGACCTCGACCTGGGTGGGCAGATCGTACCTGCCGCTATGGTCTTTTGTAACAAATGTGGTCTGATATCCTGCCACGCCCTCGGAACGCTCGACTTGATGGACAATCCCCTGTTTGGATTCCGCAGGGCTCAACCATGAGCGCGCTACAACCTTCACAAGCGCAGGGCGCGCCTGTAACGCTGTTAAACATCAGCGAGCACATGGCGGCTTCTGTCACGGTGACTACAAATCTCCAAACCGATGTGATAGTCACAACAAAGGACAAAGTTTCGCTTGCCCTGCATGACGTTCTTCCGAAATTCCGTCGGAGGGTCGCCTGGGTTGCTCCTGCGACCTTGGTATCGAGTCTGCTGGTGGCGCTCCTCTCCACAGACTTCAATCAAAGGCTTTTGGGAGTCTCCGCGGAGACATGGAAAACTCTTTTCGCTCTGGCAACGGTGGGGTCTGTGGTCTGGCTTGTTTGGGCTACCGCACGCGCTATCTTCAGGTCTGCCGATCATGACAAGGTTGTGGAAGCGATTGTGAAGACTCATCGCGTCGACCGGAGCGCGCCTTTGCAGGGGACCGTGGTCGAAGGCAACACCGAAAGTTAGCCCGACCGCCGCTTTAGTCCCGGCTGAATGACCCATGGGATGACCTCGGAACTTGGGCATGCCTGCAGACACAAAGAATGGGCAATTTTTCGACATTCCGCCCAAAAGTAACCGGTTAGTGCGTTACCAAGTCGTAATGTTGATTCGTCAAGGCCAGGTGCCCCTACGCCGCGAAACGTTCTGGGGCACCCGGCACCAGCGAAGCCATTAATCACGGGTCGCTGACAACAGACTAGCGATGCCGCGCGCCGGAAGGCAACGGTATCGGGCGCCGTGTTGCCGCAGGCCCAGAAGGGACTGGTCAACATGGCCGGTAAGCACTCACCAGATCCGCTCCCACGGCCAGCTTGGAAAGTACGGCTTTCCGAACTATCACTGAGGGTTGCCGCCCGCATCGGGGCGGACCTCTTGTGGGACTGGATCCAGCAGAACTGGCCGTGGCACTAGCGTGGGCATGAGCTGACACGGCAGCCTGCTCCGACAGGATGTCGTCGCGGCCGCCGGTGGCTCCCTTAAGCCAACCGCCACCGGGCATCATATTCGAGATTCAGGTGACAAGATGACTTCGTGGAGTTCATCCCTGCCGGTTTTGCGGGTTTTCCGGAGGACGTTGGAAATGTGGTTCTCGACGGTGCGGATGCTGATGTGTAGGCGTTCGGCTATGTCCCAGTTGGACAGGGTTGCGGTGAGGGCGGCGATTTCAGCTTCACGGGGCGTGAGAAGCGCTGCAGGCCCGTTGTGACCCGTTTCCTGGATCCGGCTAATACCGACAAGCGCTTCCTTCCGCGTGCTGAGGACAGCGAGGTGTTCGGCTGAAAGGTCTGCCTTGTTCGGTATTGTTATGATGACCGGGCTGTCAGTCCGTCGGAGTGCGTCTTCCAGTACTGCCAGAGAATGGGCGTCAACGTGATGGAAATCGTCAACCAACAGCACAGGCCGACCGCCGGCGGTCAATTGCGCCGCTAGGTTATCGGCTAAGCGGATGATTGGGTGGCCATGTCTTGTGGACAAGTCCAGACGACCTATTGCGGCGTAGGGAATGTTCCGGTGGGTGAATAGGGCGCGGATAAGGAAAACTGTGCGCCCGGAACGTTCGAGCCGGGTGAGGACTTCTGTGAGCACCCTTGTCTTACCGCTCCCCGGATCCCCCGTTATGCGTACCCCGCGCCCCGGACTGACGTACTCCAGCACGGCTTCCACGTCCCGCTTTCCGGTTCCAACCACTTCACACCCCACGACATCGAGCATTGGTACTGCCACGAACAGGCAGCAGGCACGTTTCCTATCGCCGTGCTTATTGTCAGTAGGGTCGGACGGCGAATCGTGACGTTTTTGTTGTCCTGCCCGCCCCGGTATGTTTAGTCAGAAACTGACCCGGACATCAAGGAGAAAACATTGGCGAACACAACTTGCGGCCGCTGCGGCCTGCACAGCCACATGACAGTGCTTGGGGCCGGGAACTGGGTCCCAGATGTCCACGGGGTGGGCGACGGATGGTACGAGTCATCCTTTAAGTGCGACAACTGCGGGCGCCTAAATGTAGGTGCAATTCGATATTCAAAGCGACCTACCACAGCTGGCGATGTTGGGAACAACGTAATCTTTTGGGGACAGAATGATCCGATTGAATGGGCCCCAAGGTACGTCCAGGGTCAGGATTTTCCGGATGTTCCTGAAGCTGTGGGGATTCCCGCTTCCGAGGCCCACAAATGTCGCAGCATCGACGCACTCATGTCATCCATCTTGATGGCCCGGGCGGTCATCGAATCCGTTGCGAAAGAGAACGGAATCACGACGGGCAGCCTTTACAACAAAATTGAGGCGATGTTCAAATCTGGACTCATCAACGAGTTCGCCAAGGACACAGCCAACACGGTTCGTGTCTTCGGAAATGATATGGCTCATGGTGATTTCACGACCCCAGTTGACGCTGAGGACGCGGATGGCGTCCTGACGTTCATGGATCTTATCCTTCACGATGTTTACCAGTCGAAGGCTAAGCTACAGCGCCTCAAGGACTCAGCCGCCGCACGGTTGGCCGCCCAGGGAAAATAAGGCCTCAGCGGCTATGCCTTTTCCTCGTGGCCCTTCGTGTGCCAGCTCCCTTGTTCGGTGCGCCACGTTATCAGGTGCTTAACCCCAACGCTGGAAGAGCCGTAGTAGTTGACCCCAATGGCGCGCATTTGCTGCTGGGTATCGCGGTTCCGTAGTGCCTTCGCCTTGGTTATCGCACTTATGTCCACCACTATGTCCTCGCCACCTTGGACACTGGTGGATTCCGAAACGATGCGATGCCCATCCACGTCCAGCACAACATGGGCGTCGTATGCAGTGTCGAGGCCCGTATTGGTTGCGACCCAATTGCCCGCAGCGGACTTACTTGCGATCTTCCACGCAACGTTGTTCCGCTCAATCTGCCGGCCTTCCACGCGTTCGGCGATATCCGCTGAGCGTTTGGCGTCTTTGGCGGACGCCTCCGCTGCAGCTGCCGACTTCTCGGATATGCTGTTTGCACCTCTCGCGAGGTCGTTGGCCTCCTCCGCGATTCCGTTGGCTTTGGTCGCCGTCGTCCGCGCTGACTTGGCGACCTCAACGGCGTTGGCAGCAGTCGCATTGCTTTTTCCAGCCCTTATCCAGGCGGCGACTACTCCCACAGCTGCTATTCCAGCTCCAATGATTTCGACTACATCCGGCCCTTGGGGTTGTTCACTCATTATTTGATCCTAGGCGAATGAAACAAACAATCTGTATTTGTGTTGTGTCATCCCCGTTGCCTTCATATCGGTTTCAAGGCTCTCGGGCAGGGCGCTGGTATCTCCGGTGACCATTCCCGGCAAGAGGCCTGCCGCGTCCGGAGGCAACCACTTTGCGGCGCTCCCGAAGGCAGCCTTGAGATGTCCTGCTGACTGCCGCAGGTCGAATTGGGTGCGGATCAGGACCGGTGCCGACGACGCCGACAAAAGGGCTGCCTGCGTTTGCCCATCACGTACTTCCTTAAGGATCCCGGTAGTCCTGACCAGTTGCCCGGGTTGTACGTCCTTCCACGTTTCGCTGCCGACCACCAGCACGTCTGCCGTCCCGCGAATTACCCTGCCCCTGGAAGTAACTTCCTGCACTGCGGCCGACACGGTCCATCTGTTACCGCCTGAATGGCCGGGGACCGGAATCGCTGTGGGGCTTCCCGTGATCAGGATCTGGATGACGACGCCGTCGTTGTCCGCAACCGCTTGCACCAGTGGTCTTCCCTCGCGATGGGCGGCTACAGCAGCACAATGGACTGCGACGGAAGCTCCCATGAAACAGGCCAAAGCAAGAGTGGCGGGTACTGTCCGGGCCCGCACTCCGGCAGACTGCCGCCGTCGCCCTTTGAGCATGAACAGGGCGCCCACGATCGACAATATGCCTGCCGTCGCCCAGGACCAGGCGGCTGCATTGAAACTGCCCACAAGGGCCGCGCCCCATGCAGTGACCACGGCTGGCACCAGCCTGAGATCGACCCGCTTTGCCGGGACCTTTTCGCTGCCTCCATCAGCCACCCTGCACCGTCACAAGATCCTTCAGTGACTCCATAAGCTTGGGACCGATACCGTCCACGGCATCGAGTTCGTCCACTGACGTGAATGCTCCGTGCTCCTTGCGCCAATCCAGTATCCGTTGTGCGGTGACCGGTCCGATCCGGGGCAAAGTTCCAAGTTCCTCCAAAGACGCTGTGTTGATGTTGACCTTGGCTCCGGCCGCCGCCGGTCCTGACGTTCCGCCAGTGCTCGCGGAACCAGCCCCCGCACCGGCTGTAGACGGCTCCGCGGGAAGGGGTGCTTCTCCTGCAACGGGGATGTAGAGCTTGGTTCCGTCGGTGAGAACCTCGGCCAGATTGAGGGAGGTGAGGTCGGCACCGGGCGCTACACCGCCTACGGCATCGATGGCTTGGAAGACGCGGCTCCCCTGAGGCAGCGAGACCACGCCGGGTTTGTTTACTGCTCCAGCCACGTGGACGACGACCACCCCTGGACCCCCTTCTGCCAGCGGAGCCGAGGAACTTGGAGGCTGCCCAGCGTCAGGACCGGTGGAATCAGAGCCATCTGCACTGCCCGACTCGGCGGAAGCGTTCAATGGCTCTGACGTTGGCTGGCCGTCCGAGAGTTGCCAGAAATACCAGGCAATGAGCACCGCTCCCATCACTGCAAGAAGGGCCGCAACCCGCCATGATGTCCGCCACCGTAGTCTGGCGCCGGACGGGCTTGAAGTTGTCTGCCCTGCGAAGAACGATTCCAGCTCCTCTCCCGCTTCGCCCGGATCTTCAGCATCAGATAACTCAAGCAAAGGCTGACGGGCGTGGTCAGGGATCATGCGGGAGGCAAATCGCTCCCGCGCGGCCCGCGCTGCGGCATCTGGGGATACGTCCCGGTTCCGGCGTGGCATGAATTGAGCCTAGGGCCGCCGCCCCATCACCGGAGCGGGCATTCACTGCTATGTGGATAACCCTGATGACTAGGACGATTTGCCACGAGCCTGCCTTGGTACGGGTGCTATGTGGAAATCAGAAGCGCCGTTCGACCCAGGTCTTGGTCAGGCTCGTTGACACCGGAGAGCAACTTCAAAACGTGGCTTCCTACTTCGCTCGGCTTGCTTTGCTGAGCCAGGATGAGATCTTTGGCAGCAAGCCTCGTTGAATAGTTAGCCTGTTCTGCAAATAGGCGGCGCGTCAGCGCGCCGACAGGTGTACCGGCAAAAACTGCCCGGAGCGTTTCCTCATCCAAGCCCAACGAAAGTCCCACGGCAATGCCCTCCCCGACCGCGATGATGCCAGGAATGACCGCAGACATGACCGCAATTTTTGCTGCTGAGCCGCTGCCTGGTCCGCCAATTCGAGTTGGATTTCCCAGACGCATCAGCACTTCCAGAACTTCCTCGAAGATTCCGTCATCGGCTCCGACCAATAGGCCCAGCGTCCCGGCGCGTGCAGCATCGGCGCTTCCCATGACGGGTGAGTCAATGACCGAGACGCCCTCTGGTACAAGGTGGTGCAAGTTCAGACTGGTTTCAGGATGCACAGTGGACAGGTCGACGACGACCGTGCCTGGCACAAGATCGCCCGCAACCCGCCGAACTACCTCCAGGACTGCAGCGTCATCGGCCAACATCAACAGGACAATCTCCGCCTGCCTCACGGCTTCGACGGGCGTCGAGGCCACGGTCACTCCCGACTCTGCTATTTTTGCGGCCCTCTGCTCTGAGCGGTTCCATACTGTGAGTATTCCGCCGGATGCAGCAAGTCGTTGTGCCATTGCGTAACCCATGACACCCAACCCGAGCAGGGCGATCCTGGGCGAAGCATTACGGACATTCGTATTGGTAGTTTCAGTCATGCAGTAAGCCAACTACCTAGAGCGCACTCTAAGGCAAGCTGCCAGCAGACTCCGGAGAAGGGCCCGGGGCTCAGCCCTGGTAGCCAGGCACAGCGGCGGTCGATTCGTCGTACAGCGAAATCTTCGCATCTACCGCACCAAGATGTTGCCGTATAACTTCCAGCTGCTTTTCGATTCGCTGCCTGTGCGCTTTCAGTAGCTCCACGCGTTGTCGCTCATTGCCATCACCAGCTTGGACAAGCACGATGTAATGTCGCAGGTCCCTAATGGGCATACCGGTTTCCCTCAGACGCCTCAGCATGCGAATCCAGCGAATATCGTGGTCTGAGTACTTTCGTCGCCCGACCGAATCGCGTTGAACAGCGGACACCAGAAGCCCGTCTTTCTCGTAGTACCTCAGCGTGTGCTCCGTCAGTCCAGTGAGCTCTGCAGCACGTGAAATTGAAAATCCCATGGCACCTCGTCACCTCTCCAGCCTTGCTGCTGCAATGCCTTGTTGACCCAATGGTGAAATATCCGTGGATACGGCGTCGATGAAGCGCTCTACGTCAGCGGTTCTCAGTCAACAACTTCTCGGCCGCGTCTACGTACTTAATACTCTGTTGACGAACCTCAGTAAGTGCTGCTTGGTTTGCCTTGATCAGCGGAACTTGAAAACTCGCCTGAATGTCACCGAGTCTTTGGGTAAGGTGCACTTCCTGATTGCATTGCGCTTCCACTGTGGCAATCGAAATTTCTTCCGCCATGCCTGAATCCACCTGATTTCCCGGGGCACGCCCATGCTGAAGGTCAAATCCCTGCTGGCTGGACCACGTCGCGAACCCGGGCATAGGGGTCAGACCTGCGGCCGTGATGCACGCACGCCAGTCTTCGCTGCCCTGCTTCCAGGTGTCTGTCTGCGAGGCTAATGTGAGGCTTCTTTGCGCAAGCCTGAACGCGACTCCACCATTGAACAACTCATCAGAAGGGGTTATTTGGTCCAGCTTGCTCTTCTCCTGGTCCAAGCATGCATATCTGGCGTCCCCCCAAGGCCCTGACTCCTGTTCAGCGCCGGACGTTCCAGAATTTTCGTTCACCAAGTGGAAGCCGAGACGCTTCACCCGTTCAACATTCCACACACCATAGTTCCGATTTTCAAACTGCGGATAGGCGAGGTTGGGGTCATCAATAAAGCCAAACTGCTTCATGCAGTTGGTCATGATGACTTCGCGGGCCAGTAGAATACGAGCTCTTTCCTGCGGCGAAATTCTGTAGGCATCCAAGGGAAAACTGATCAAAGATTTCTCGTAGTCAAGTTGGACCTTAGCTGAAGGATCCGGGGCTACGGCATCAGTCTCAGTCGAGCTGCACGAAGCCAGAAGCAGAGCCAGACACCCCACGAGAATGACGGAATACAAATCCACGCGAGTGCCACGTCGTTGTGGCAAGTTTGAAAACATATCAACTTCTAACATTCGAAGGAATTCAGCGCTCTTGAATTCCTTCAACATAGCTATGCATCATCGCATCAGTCAACACATTCATTGGATTAGCATTGACATTATCAACCAAGAAAAGAAATCTTATTTCACAATTCATGATGCAAGATTTGCCAAAAGTTATAAACTCGTTACGCTCACCTCCAGCAAGGACTCCGCCGTCGCCGATATTTCAACCCACCGGGGTGCTGCTCTCCCCCACGATGACAGCAAGAACGCCGAGCCCGGCATGCGCGGCCAAGACAGCCGGCAAAGCACTGATTTGGGGAGCCGGGCAGTCCGGACATGTCTCATTCAGGCGGGCTGCCAGCGCCTCAGCCTCGATCTGGTTCCCGAAATGGTGCACAGCCAAACGTTGCTGCCCAGCTGGGCGGGACGCCACATCGGCAGCAACGATCTCCTCAAGACGGGCTATGGCGCGCACGGCGGAACGGACCTTTTCAAGCGGCACTATCTTGCCGCCGTCGACCGCCAGAATTGGTTTGATGGCCAGAACCGTACCCAGAAGCGACGCTGCCGCTCCGATCCGTCCGCCGCGCCTCAACTGCTCCAGGCTGGGTACGTAGAAGTACACCTTGGTGCGTTCCATACGCTGTTCCGCGAAGCCACGGACTTCCGCGGCGCCTTGCCCGTCAGCGGCTGCGACCACGGCGCTTTGCACGCCCATCCCCTGTGCCATGCCGACCGTTCGGGAGTCCACGATTTCCACGGGAATCGACACGCGCGCGGCAGCGAGCCTGGCGGCGTCGGCGGTTCCGGAGAGTTCGGACGAAATGTGGATGGAGACCACGGCCTCGAACCCGCGACGTTGGGCGGCCAGGTATGCCTGCTCAAACTGTCCGGGCGAAGGCCGGGAAGTCCGTACGGAGGCACCCGAGGCAAGTGCCAGCGACAACGTTTGGGTGATGTCGTCTTCACCCTCGCCATAAATTTCGTTCCCCACCATCACTGGCATGGGCACAACCGCCAGGCGCCCATCGGCGGTAAAGGCCGACACCCAGTCGGCAGGGAGAGCGGCAGCGGAGTCGGTAACTACAGCAGTTCTTACGACGGCGGCGAGCGGCTCTTCAGCGGCAGGAACCGGCGTTGCTGGTTGCCGAAGGCGCGCGACCCGTTCCTTTAGCCATATCCAGGCGGGTGGTTCTCGCTCAGGCACGCAACCTCCAAAGATGATGGCCGGCCGCCGGCGAAGGGCCGGCGGCCGCACAATCCCTGCTAGGCAGGAACGATGTTCACCAGTTTAGGTGCCCGCACGATCACCGTGCGGATGCCGCGGCCGTCCAAGGCGCGCTGGACGTTCTCCGACGCCAAGGCGAGCTCGCGGAGATCGTCTTCGGCAATCTCCGGGGAGACTTCCAGGCGGTCGCGGACTTTTCCTTGGACCTGGACTACGGCGGTGACAGTGTCCTGGACCAGGAGCGCTTCGTCGTGGGTCGGCCAACCCGCGTTCGCCACGGACGCCGGGTGTCCCAGGGTGTTCCAGAGGTCCTCAGCGGTGTACGGAGCGAACAGGCTCAGGATGACCGCAACAGCCTCCACGGCCTCTCGGACTGCGGGGTCCGCCGCGCCTGCACCGGAGTCGATGGTTTTGCGCGTCGCATTGACCAGCTCCATGAGCCTGGCGACAACGACGTTGAACTTGTTGTTGTCCAGAAGTTCAGCGGCATCGGCGATCGTCTTGTGGGTCACCGTGCGCAAGGCCCGGTCGCCGGTAGCCGGGTCCACACCGGGCTCGCTGCTGACGTCCTGGCCAAGACGCCATGCGCGGGCCAGGAATTTGGCGGATCCCGACGGCGAAACGTCCGCCCAGTCGACGTCGTCTTCCGGTGGGGAGGCAAAGACCATGGTGAGGCGAACGGCGTCGACACCGAACTTATCCAGCTGCTCGCCGAGGTCCACACCGTTACCGAGGGACTTGCTCATGGCTTTTCCGCCGTTGAGCACCTGGCCCTGGTTCAACAACGCCGAGAAAGGCTCGTTCGCCTCAATCAGCCCGATGTCCTTGATGACCTTGGTGAAGAACCGCGCATAGAGCAGGTGCAGGATGGCGTGCTCGACGCCGCCAACATACTGGCCAACCGGCATCCACTCGTTGACCTTTTCAGGATCAAACGGGCCCTCGGTGTAGTCGGGCGACACGAAGCGGAGGAAGTACCAGGAGGAATCCACGAAGGTGTCCATGGTGTCCGTATCGCGCTGGGCAGCCCGGCCACAGTTGGGGCATTCAACGTTGACCCATTCGACGGCGGCGGCCAGCGGCGAGGTCCCCTTCGGGGCCAATGCTTCGCCACGCAGGTTATCGGGAAGCCGGACCGGCAGCTGGTCATCGGGGACGGGCACTTCTCCGCACTCACCACAGTGGATGATCGGGATGGGCGTGCCCCAGAAGCGCTGGCGGCTTAACAACCAGTCGCGCAGTCGGAAGTTGACGAATTTCTCGCCGGTTCCAAGCTTCTCGAGGATCCCGATGGCTGCCGGGATGGCTTCGGCCTTGGACAGCCCGTCCAGTTCGCCGGAGTTCTTGAGCGTGCCTTCGCCGGCGGTTGCAACACCGGTCTCGGCCGGATCTTCGCCTCCGGTCTCCAGCACGGCCCGGACGGGGAGGTCGAAGGCCTTGGCGAAGTCGAGGTCACGCTGATCGTGGGCAGGCACGGCCATGATGGCGCCGGTGCCGTAATCGGCCAGCACGTAGTCGGCAGCCCAGACCGGAAGCTTCTCGCCATTGAGCGGGTTGATGGCGTAGCGGCCGGTGAAGACACCCGTCTTTTCGCGCTCGGTGGACTGCCGCTCGATTTCGGAGAGAGCCTTGACCTTCTCGCGGTAGGCCATCAGTTCGTCGTGCTGTTCGGGGGTGACCAGGTCCAGCGCCAAGTGCGCGTCAGCAGCTACAACGAAGAATGTTGCACCGTGGAGGGTGTCAGGACGCGTGGTGAAGACGGTGACTTCGCGCTCTGCCCGGTCCTGGGTGCCCTCGATGACGAAACGTACGTGTGCGCCCTCGGAACGGCCAATCCAGTTGCGCTGCATGGCCAGCACGCGCTCAGGCCAGTGGCCCTGCAGCTGGTCCATGTCCTCCAACAGGCGATCGGCGTAATCGGTGATCTTGAAGTACCACTGGTTCAGCGACTTCTTGGTGACCGGCGTGCCACAGCGCTCACAGGCACCGTTGACTACCTGCTCGTTGGCCAGGACCGTGAGGTCCTTGGGGCACCAGTTAACCGGGGAGTCCTTGCGGTACGCCAGGCCGCGCTCGTAGAAGCGCTTGAACAGCCACTGGGTCCACCGGTAGTACTCCGGGTCGGAAGTGTGGATTCGCCGCGACCAGTCCGCGGAGATGGCGTAGCGCTTGAACGACGCCGCCTGGGTGTCGATGTTCGCGTACGTCCACTCGCTGGGGTGTGCATTGCGCTTGATGGCGGCATTTTCGGCGGGCAGGCCGAACGAGTCCCAGCCGATCGGGTGCAGGACATCGAAGCCCTTCTGGCGCAGGTAACGCGCGACGACGTCGCCCATGGCAAACGCTTCAGCGTGGCCCATGTGGAGGTCGCCCGAAGGGTAGGGGAACATGTCCAGGACATAGCGGCGTTCGCGCGAACCGTCGTCGGCAGGCGTGAAGACTTTGAGGTCCTCCCAGACCTGCGGCCACTTGGCTTCCATCGCAGCGAAGCTGTAGACGCCTTCTTCAGGCGCTTCGGCTGCGGCTGTCTGTGCTGTTCCGGTCTCTGTCTCCGGCTGAACGCTCACTGCTGCCCTCTTCTGTTCTTCGATGGCGGTATTGCCTCCTGCTGCGGTCCCGGGAAAGCCCCGGACACACAAAAGCCCCTCAACAATGGAGGGGCGGCCGCACGGCTAATAAAGCCGGGCGGCTAGCTAAGCAGAAGGATCGCACGCATAGATCTACAATAGCGCACGATCCAACAGCCCAGTCGCATCGAGCGGCTTAGGGAAGGCCAGCTCACTGACGCCGTGCCGTTATGGGGGCCCGGGAGCGGCTTCGGGCGTCCGCGAAGCGGGCGGGGCCCCCATAACGGCTAAGGCGTCGGGTCGCCGACCTTACTTAACGTCCTCGTCGACCCAGTCCATGGACTTGGTTACTGCCTTCTTCCACAGACGCAGCTGGCGCTCTTGCTCTTCGGCCGGAAGCTGCGGCTCCCAGCGCTTGTCCTCGTTCCAGTTGGCACTAAGCTCGCCCAGGTCCTTCCAGAATCCCACAGCCAGGCCTGCCGCGTAGGCAGCACCCAAGGCAGTGGTTTCGACGACCTTCGGACGCACCACCGGCACACCGAGAATGTCGGCCTGGAACTGCATGAGTGCCTCATTGGCGACCATGCCGCCGTCGACCTTCAACTCGGTGAGCGGTACCCCCGAGTCGGCGTTGACGGCGTCGAGCACCTCGCGGGTCTGGAAGGCGGTAGCTTCCAGGGCGGCACGGGCGATGTGGCCCTTGTTGGCGAACCGCGTGAGGCCGACGATCGCACCGCGGGCGTCCGACCGCCAGTACGGGGCGAAAAGGCCGGAGAATGCGGGAACGATGTATACGCCACCGTTATCTTCCACTGCGGCAGCGAGCTCCTCGACCTCAGGCGCTGAGCTGATCATGCCCAGGTTGTCGCGGAGCCACTGGATCAGGGAACCGGTGACGGCGATGGAGCCTTCAAGGGCGTAGTGCGGCTTGCCATCGCCCAGCTTGTAGCCGAGCGTGGTGAGGAGGCCGTTCTTGGAGTGGACGATTTCCTCGCCGGTGTTGAAGATCAGGAAGCAACCGGTGCCGTAGGTGTTCTTCGCTTCGCCGGGCTGGAAGGCGGCCTGGCCGAAGGTCGCGGCTTGCTGGTCGCCCAGGATGCCGGCCACCGGAGTCTCGCGCAGCAGCTGCGAGGTGTGGACCTGGCCGTAGACCTCGGAGGAGGACTTGATGGAGGGCATCATGGACGCGGGAACACCGAAGACGTCCAGGATTTCCTGGTCCCACTGCAGGGTTTCGAGGTCCATGAACAGGGTCCGCGAAGCGTTGGTGACATCGGTGACGTGAACGCCGCCGTCGACGCCGCCAGTCAGGTTCCAGAGGACCCATGCGTCGGTGTTGCCGAAGAGAAGGTCGCCCGCTTCGGCTTTTTCGCGCGCACCCTCAACGTTGTCCAGGATCCACTTGATCTTGGTTCCGGAGAAGTAGGTGGCCAAGGGAAGGCCCACCTTCTGCTTGAAGCGCTCAAGGCCTCCATCCTGCGCCAACTGGTCGACGATCGGCTGGGTGCGGGTGTCCTGCCACACAATGGCGTTGTAGACAGCCTCGCCGGTGTTCTTATCCCACACAACGGCCGTTTCGCGTTGGTTGGTAATGCCGACGGCGGCAATATCGTGCCGCGTCAGGTTCGCCTTTGACAGTGCAGAGGCAATGACTTCCCGGGTGTTGTTCCAGATCTCAGCGGGGTTGTGCTCAACCCAGCCGGCCTGGGGGAAGATCTGCTCGTGTTCCATCTGGCCGGTAGAGACGATGTTGCCCGAGTGGTCAAAGACGATGGCGCGTGAGCTGGTGGTGCCCTGGTCAATGGCGATGACGTATTGGTTCATGGTGACGTCCTTGTCTGCTGTTGTTGGTTATTCAGGTGATGGTCTGCAGTGCGGATGAGGGAGGTTTTGCAGGCTCAGCCGGCCAGCGCGGGCATGATGCCGGGCACCAGGAGGCCCACGAGTCCGGCGAGGGTACCGCCGACCAACGGACCCACAACGGGGATCCAGGAGTAGGCCCAGTCGCTGGAACCCTTGCCCTTGATGGGCAGGACGGCGTGTGCAATGCGGGGCCCGAGGTCACGAGCCGGGTTGATGGCGTAACCGGTGGGGCCACCGAGGGATACACCGATACCGACAACCAGCAAGGCAACTGCCAGCGGCCCGAGGCCCGAAGGGGTGCCGCCAAAGGTCAGGATGACGAAGACCAGGACAAACGTGCCGATGATTTCAGTGATGAGGTTCCACGGGGTCGAACGGATGGCCGGTCCGGTGGAGAATGTACCCAGCTTGTTTGCTGCCAGGGGCTCGTCATCGAAGTGCTGCTTGTAGGCGAGCCAGCAAACCACTGCGCCAAGGAAGGCACCCAGCAGTTCGCCGCCGAAGTACGTCAGGGTTGAGCCGAAAGTAACGGCAACGTCAGGCGCATACTCGCCCTTTCCGTTGACCAACAGGCCCAAAGTGACCGCCGGGTTCAGGTGCGCACCGGACTTTGCGGCCACGAAAACGCCCGCGAAGACCGCAATACCCCAGCCCCACGTCACCATAAGGAAACCAGCGTTGTTGCCCTTGGTGCCTTTGAGCGCAACGTTGGCCACGACGCCGCAACCCAGCAGGGTCAGCATCATGGTTCCGAATACTTCGGAAAGGAAAACAATTCCAAGAGACATCTTTGACTCCTCTATTTTCTGTTGTCAGCCCCCTCGCGGGTGAAGAGGCTGTTGGGACGGTTCCGTTGTCTCCGGAACCGTCCCGGTGTGGTGGTCCCCTGTCGGGCCCACCTACCCCATTGCGCCCCTGCCGCACGCAGGGACGGTCAAGCTGTTTCGGCTGACGGCCTCAGGCTACGAGGCTGTGCACGTCAACCTTGTGGAACCGTTGCAGGACTTCCTGCGCGTGCCGGATTTCCGCTTCGCGGGTTGCGGCGTCCCAACCGAGGGGTTCTGCCAGCGCCGCGGCGATCTCGTTGAGGAGCTCCCCGGTCACCAGGCCCCGGAAGGCCAGCGATGTCCTGCGGATGAGGACATCGATCAGGTGCCCGATCTGCTCGTGCTCGGCCATGAAAGCCAGTTCCCGGACACTGAGTTCGCGGGTTGAGCGCAAAGGCTGGTCCTGACCGGCGTTGAGGTACTCGATCACAGCTTCCGCACGCGTTCCGTAGCGGGTCAGCAGGACGGCAACACGGTCAGCGTCCAGGCCCGGGCCCATGTGCTTTTTGATCCATTCCTGTTCGCCCTGTTCCGAATCCGGGAACCCTGCGCCGCCCCCGATGGCGAGTTTCGCCGTCGAGACCTTGCGCTCCATGCCGAGCTCGCGCAGGACGTCATTGGTCATGTGTTCTGCCAGCGCGCGGAAGGTTGTCCACTTGCCGCCTACCAGGCTGAGTACGACGGCGGCCTTGCCGCCCGGTGTTGGTACGGCATCGTCTCCGGTGCGGACGCTGCGTTCGATGCGGTAGTCACGGGAGACGAAGCCGGGCTGGGTCTCATCGTGCCGGGGCAAAGGCCGAACACCGGCGAAGCTGTAGACGATCTGGTCACGTTCGACCTTGATGGTGGGGAAGACATGGCCGACGAGATCGAAGAAGTAGTCGATTTCCTCTTCCGTGCAGACGGCGTCTTCGCCCATGTCGGCGTCGACATCCGTGGTGCCCACCAGTACGCGGTCACCCATCGGATAGATCAGCACGATCCGGCCGTCAGTGTGCTCGAAGAAGATCTCCCGGCCGTTGCAGGCGGCGAGCAATTCCGGGTGGTCCAGGACGATGTGGGATCCCTTGGTACCACCCATGAACTTGCTGGCGGCGCCCATGGCCTGGTTGGTCAGATCCACCCAGGCACCTGTGGTGTTGACGATGACATCGGCCTGGAAATCGAATTCCTTGCCGGTCAGTTCGTCCCGGAGCCGGACGCCGTCTGTCCCCATGGACACGAGTGAGACATAGTTGCTGGCACGGGCGCTTCCTCCAGGAAGTCCACCCCCGAGGCCTGCCTTCTCGCCATCCTGCAGGACATCCAGGGTAAGGCGCTCCGGGTTGTGGACGGAGGCATCAAAGTAGGTTGCGGCGTACTTGATGCCGGAGTGCAGCTTGGGCAGCTCGGCAAGTGCTCGGGTCCGGCCACGGAACTGGTGGCGGGGAACGCTGCCACCGTCGCGGGAGAAGAAGTCGTACATGCTCAGGCCCACCTTGATGAGGAACGCGCCGCGTTCCTTGGGCTTGCCCTGCTTGTGGGTCAGGAAGCGGGTGGGAGCGGAAAGGATTCCGGAGAAAGTGCTGAAGATCGGAATGGTGGTCTGCAGCGGCTTCACGTAGTGGGGGGCGATCCGGAGGAGCCTGTTGCGCTCAACCACGGACTCCTGGACCAGGCGGAATTCGCCGTTCTCGAGGTAGCGGATGCCGCCGTGGATCATGTGCGACGAGGCACCACTGGCACCCTGGCAGTAATCGCCGCGCTCCACGAGGGCTACGTCGACGCCCTGCAGGGCCAAATCCCGGAAAGTTCCGACACCGTTGATGCCACCGCCGATGATGAGTACCTTCGCCGTCGGCCGCTCCTGCAGTGCGACGACGGAGTCGCGCTGCTGTGCGTGCTGTGAGGTACCGGAAATCCTGTTGTGTCCCAAAACTGCTCCCTTGGGCTTGGTTCGTGCGCCGCGCCACTCGCTGCTGCACCGTTCACCACTAATCTTGCGAAGGTGGAAAATGGAGTCAAGCTATTTGCACAAACGTGCAGTAAGGAAATGAGATGGGACGATCACGACACTCGGACGCACTCCGGGCTGCACAGATGTATTACTTGCAGGACCTGACCATGGATGCGATCGCCCGCGAACTGCGCACGTCCCGATCCACGGTCTCCAGGCTCCTCTCTTCAGCCCGGGAGACCGGCTTGGTCCAGGTCCAGATCCGCAGTCCATTCGAGACCGGGCCCGAGCTGGAAAGCCAGATCCGGAACCAATACGGGGTGGACGTCCACGTGGTTCCGGTGCTCGATACCCTCAACGAGGCCGAGACCCTGGACCGCGTAGCCATGCAGGCTGCGCGAACCATAGGACCCTTGGTGGACTCGAACGCCATCATCGGCGTTGCCTGGGGTGCGACCCTCAGCGCCGTCAGCCGGCACCTCACCCGGAAGGTGACCCACGACAGCATCGTGGTCCAACTCAACGGTGCAGGAAACATGCAGACCACCGGCATCACCTATGCCAGCGACATCATGCGACGCTTCGGCAGCGCCTACGGAGCACGGGTTGAACAGTTCCCGGTCCCTGCGTTTTTCGATCACGCCGCCACCAAGACGGCAATGTGGAATGAGCGAAGCGTTCAACGGATCCTGGATCTGCAGGCACGCATGAGTATTGCCATTTTCGGTGTGGGATCGGTCGATTCGGACTACCCGAGCCACGTCTATGCCGGCGGCTACCTCGACGAACGGGACCTCGCCATACTGGCAGCCGACGACGTCGTGGGCGACGTCGCAACGGTGTTCTTCCGGAGCGATGGTTCCTCGGACGGCATTACCCTGAACGAACGCTCAACAGGACCCAGCCACGAGCAATTGAGGCAGGTCCGCCGCAGGATCTGCGTGGTGTCCGGAGCCTCCAAAATCAATGGACTGCAGGGAGCGTTGGCTGCCGGGCTGGCCACGGACCTCATTTTGGACGAAGCATCCGCACGACGCTTGGTGAGTTTCAATGGCCACTCCTGAAGCATTCGTGCAGGGAATGGGTAGAGTCGTTGCTATGAGATTCCCGGCCCGGCTGACATTGAACAATGGCGTACAAATGGAACGCTTGGGGTACGGGCTCTACAAAGTGCCTCCCAAAGACGCAGAAGCTTTGGTGGCCACTGCCCTGGGGGAAGGCTACCGTCGCTTCGACACGGCAGCGATGTACGGCAACGAGGTAGGCGTTGGGCGTGCCTTGGGCGGCGCAATCGGAGATGCGGCACGCGCCGACGACGGCACAGGGGGTTCCGGCGAGTCCCTGCACACCCTCGGCAGGGAGGACCTGTTCGTCACCACCAAGGTCTGGAACGAAGACCACGGCTACGACGCCACCCTCCGCGCGTTCGACACCTCCATCTCAAACCTCGGGCTCGACTATGTGGATCTCTACCTCATCCACTGGCCATGCGCAGGACGCGGACTTTTTATGGAGACCTACAAGGCGCTGGAAACCCTCTACCGCGAAGGTAAAGTGCGGGCAATCGGCGTTTCCAACTTCCAACCGGGGCATTTGGACGAGCTGATGCAAAAGGCCGAAGTCGTCCCGGCCGTAAACCAGATCGAGTTGCATCCCTGGTTGCAACAGAGCAGGTTGCGCCTCCTCCACCAACAATTGGGCATAGCCACGGAAGCATGGAGCCCCCTCGGCCGCGGACAGGTGCTAGCGGATCCGGCCATCGTGGAACTGGCCGCGAAGTACAACCGCACGCCCGCGCAGATCATCCTCCGGTGGCACCTGCAGCTCGGCAACCTGGTGATCCCCAAAGCAAGCTCGGCGGACCGGATCAAGGAAAACCACCAAGTCTTCGATTTCGAACTCGACGCAGCTGACATGGACGGTATGGCTGGACTGGAACGCCACCATCGAACCGGATCACACCCGGACAACGTAAATTAGGAACGACCAAATGGACACAGTGGACACCGGGCACTCCCCTGACGGCGCACAGGCCACAGGCGAATTTTTCAGCAAGGAACTGCCGGGGCGGACCCATGCCTCCGACGTGCAGGTGGACGGCAGCAGCGTTGCCTATTGGACCTACGAGCCCGTCTCCGCCACACCGGCCACACGCACCATTCTGGTCATCCATGGTTTCAGGGGCGACCATCACGGTTTGCTGCGGGTAGCCGACCAGCTCCCCGAAATGCGGATCATCATGCCCGACCTTCCCGCGTTTGGAAGTTCAGAGCCCTTCACCCGCGATGAACACACCGTGGCACGGTACGGCGAATTCATCTCCGGCTTCATGGCTGCGCTGGGACTTGGCCCTGACACCGTGTTGCTGGGCCATTCCTTCGGCTCGATCGTCGCCAGCCACTTTGCGGCGACGCATCCAAACGCCATCCATCCCTTGATCCTGATCAACCCCATTGCCGCCCCGGCACTGGAAGGGCCCAAGGGAATCATGACCAAGCTTGCCGTGCTGTATTACCAGGCCTCCGCCAAGCTCCCCCGCCGTGTTGGCCTGGCTGTGCTTCGCAACCGGTCAATTGTTCGGATCATGAGCACCACCATGGCCAAGACAAAGGATAAGAACCTTCGTCGGTTCATCCACAGCCAGCACGACGCCTACTTCAGCGCCTTCGCGGACAGGAAAAGCCTGCTCGAATCCTTCAAGGCCTCAGTGTCGGGAAACGTAGCCGAAGTGGCGGACCAACTGCGCCTACCGGTACTGCTGGTAGCAGGCGAAAAGGATGAAATTGCCACCCTGCCCAGCCAGTACAAACTCATGGAGCGCCTGCCGGAGGCAAAGCTGGAAGTGATTCCCGGCGTCGGTCATTTGATCCACTACGAAACCCCGGTCCCCGCAGCGGCAGCCATCCGCACTTTCCTGGAGGAACACCCCGCGTGAAAATCGTCATCGACGCCCGCTTTACCAGAACGGACCACCACGATGGCATCAGCCGCTACGGTTCCAGCCTCATAGCCGCAGCCTCGAAACTTGCAGACGTCACCATGCTGATCAGCGACAAGCGCCAGCTGGCACTGCTGCCGGACGTCCCGTATGTGATGGTCAACAGTCCACTGTCCCCCCTGGAGTTGTTCGTGGCCCGCAAGGTCAACGCCTTGGGTGCAGACGTGGTGGTGTGCCCCATGCAGACAATGGGCAGCTGGGGCCGGCGGTACGGGTTGGTCCTGACCCTCCACGACCTCATCTACTACGAGCACCCGACTCCCCCAGGCTTCCTCCCCGCGCCCGTGCGCCTGCTGTGGCGGCTCTACCACAAGGCCTTCTGGCCCCAACGGCTCCTGCTGAACCGGGCGGACATCGTGGCCACCATCAGCCACACCACCGAAGCCCTCATGTCCAAATACAGGTTGACCAACCGGCCGGTCCGGATCGTGGGAAATGCTCCGCAGCCGGGGCAAACGCCACGGAATACCGCAGCCGGGGCCGACAAGACCCTGCTGTACATGGGCTCGTTCATGCCCTACAAGAACGTTGAAACCATGATCCGCGGCATGGCCGGACTCCAGGATTTCACCTTGCACCTGTTGAGCCGCATCACTCCGGATCGTCGGGCTGAGCTGGAGGCCATTGTTCCTGAAGGGGCCAAGGTCATCTTCCACAACGGCGTCACCGACGCCGAGTACGACGACCTCCTCCTCCGGGCAACCGCCCTGATCAGCCTGTCCCGCGCAGAGGGCTACGGCCTGCCGCTGGTAGAGGCAATGGCTTTGGGAACCCCGGTGATTGCCAGCGATATCCCGATCTTCAGGGAAGTAGGCGGCGACGCCGTCAGTTATGTTGATCCCGAATCGCCCAAGGACTTTGCCGCTGCGGTGACTGAGCTCGGTGATGAAGCGTTGTGGCAGCAGCGGTCCCGCACCTCAGTGGAGCGTGCGTCCGCCTTCAACTGGGACGAGTCTGCCCGCCAATTGATCGCTGCGGCAGAGGAAGCTGTGGCCCTGCGCCGACGCAAGGCCTAACACCGCCCGGCAGAGGAAGCCTTAAAGGACATCCACCCCGTCGAGGCGCAACTGGACGGGCCCGGCGGTACGCTTGGCCGCGCTGGCAGCCTTGACTGCCCGCATGGCGCGTGTGGCTTCCGCTGCGTCGGCGTAGGGAATGAAGTAGAGCAAGCGGACATCTTCTTCTTCCTGCCGTGAAGAGGCCGAGGGTGCGCCGTTGAACAGTTGCAGCGGTGCGGGCCCGGCTTTGCGCAGTTGCGCGGCCAGGGTTCCGGCGGCTTCCAAGGCCTCGGCGAAATGCCCGACGTCGGCCCTGGCGCCCGTCACCGAAGCGACCCTGACAGCGGGCGGCAGCTGCAGTTCCTTCCGAAGGGCCAACTCACGCGAGGCGTAGCCCGCGGCGTCCCATCGCAACAGCGCGCCCGTCGCAGCGGTGTCGTCCGCAGTAATAACGACGAGGCCGCCCTGCCCGGCAGGCTTGACCAGGGATGCTGCGTTGAACCACCGCCGCACAGTGTCCTCGCCTGCGCGCAGATTCTCGCGTCGAAGCAGTGAATTGCCATCCAACAACAAGGCAGCCGCATAGCCGGACGGCGCCACAGGCTCGGCGCCCACTGTGGCTACAACCAGCGCGGGAGCATCCGGAACCGAAGCCTTGACGTGTTCACCGGAAGAAGTCACCACCGCTTTTCCGGGAAAGGCGCGGCCAAGTTCCTCGGCCGTCCTCATGACCCCCACGGCTCCCCTGCGCAGCCGGGTGCCACTGCAATGCGAACACCGCCACTGGGGGGCCGGTGTGGAGCACCATCGGCACGCCGGGATCGCCGAGCTGCCGGAGACCGCAAGGGGCCCCTGGCAAGCATTGCAGCGGGCCAACTCCCTGCACGTCTCACACACCAGGGAAGGTGCGTACCCGGCGCGGGCCACCTGCACCAGCACGGGGCCGCGTTCGAGGCCCTCTTTGGCCGCACGCCAGGCGGCGCCGGGCAGACGGGCAATACGTGCCAACGGGTCACGTTCCTGCTCGAAACTGTCGGCCGTGTTGAGAACGCGCGGCACGATGGAACGGACGACGCTGCGTGGCGCCTCGATGGGCACTGCCCACTTCAGCTCCACAAGGCGTTGAAGTTCGGTGCTCCGGTTGTGCGACGCCAGCAGGCACGCCGCGTTCTCCTGTTCGGCCCGGAGCAACAACACTTCACGGGAATGGGCGTAGGGAGCGCGTTGCTCGATGTGGAGGTCATCGCCGTCGTCCCAACAGACCACCAGGCCCAGGTCCCTGACGGGGGCGAACGCAGCGGAGCGGGTGCCAATGGCCACCCCGGCCGCACCGCTCAGGAGCCGCAGGAAATTTCGGTAACGGGGCGTCTGCCCATCGTCCGCGGTGAGCCGGGCAACGTCCGACGACGGCAGGACCTTGGCCAGGGCAGACTCCAACTGCTCAAGGTCACGGTAATCCGGAACTACCACCACTGCGCCCCGCCCTGAGGAGCGGACTGTGGCCACGGCTGATGCCACGAGAGCCGCCCAGCTGGCCGGGCCGAAGCCCTGGAGGGCTGTGAGTACAGCTTTCGGCGAACCGCCGGCGGCGAGGTGCTGCAGATAGGACTTGCCGTTGGAGTAGGACGCCCAGGTGTGGGAATCCGTGAACGGCTTCAACTCCGCGACATCGGCGTCCAGATCCCCGGCCAGCAGTTCCTTCTCCACCTTGGCAACCCGTGGGGGAATCGCCGAGCGCAGGACATCGCTCAGGGTCCCGGCGTAGCGGGCTGCGACATGGCCGGCCAGCGTGGCGATCGCAGGGGTCAGGACGACAACCGGGGAAACCACCTTGTACAAGGGCGTTAGTGGCGAAGCTGCATCCGAGGCCTCGCGCCGTTCAAGAATGTACCCATTGAGTTCCTGGCCGTTGAATTTCACTTTCACGCGGACACCCGCAGCGGCATCATCAGCGAGTTCTGCCGGGACGCTGTAATCAAAGGGCCTGTCCAAATGTGGCAGGGACGACTCAAGCACCACACGGGCTACAGGGAGTTGGGCAGCCAAGGGTGGCCCGTGGATAGGCGCGCGGTCCGGAAAGCCCTGCAACAGCGAAGGTTGAAGCAGTGAAGGCTGAGCCTCGTGGCCTGCCATGTCCTTCACCTCCATCTCGTCGCGGGAAATCAACGCACCATCAAACGCAGATGCCCGCAGCGGGATCGACCCGCTGCGGGCATCTCTCTGGCTAAAGCCAACCATGAACCACCGACAAAACAACATCGGGCAGTTCGCGGAACAAATAATCAGGCGTTGAAGTATTCCTTCAGGTCCGCCACCCGGTCCAAACGCTCCCACGTGAAGTCCGGCTCATCGCGACCGAAGTGCCCGTGCGCGGCTGTCTTGGCGTAGATGGGGCGCTTGAGGTCCAGGGCATCGATGATCGCGCGCGGACGGAGATCGAAGAGTTCATCGATCGCTTCGCTGATGCGTGCCGGGTCAACGGTTTCCGTGCCGAAGGTCTCCACGTACGTTCCCACGGGCCGGGCCTGGCCGATGGCGTAGGCGATCTGAATCTCGGCACGCTTGGCAAGGCCGGCGGCAACTACGTTCTTGGCGACCCACCGCATGGCGTAGGCAGCCGAACGGTCCACCTTGGACGGATCCTTGCCGGAGAACGCACCACCGCCGTGCCGGGAGAATCCGCCATAGGTATCGACGATGATCTTGCGTCCGGTGAGCCCGGCATCCCCTACCGGTCCACCGATGACGAAGGCGCCGGCGGGGTTCAGGATGTTTGCCGTGCGGGAAAGGTCCAGGTTTGATGCGGCCAGCACGGGGTCGATCACGTAGCTTGCGAGGTCAGCGCGGAGCTGTTCGAGGCTGGCTTCCTCTGCGTGCTGACTTGAGATGACCACCGTTTCCACCGAAACCGGACGGTCGCCGTCGTACCCTACCGTTACCTGCGTCTTGCCGTCCGGCCGAAGGTACGCAAGTTCGCCGTTCTTGCGGACTTCGGTGAGGCGTTCCGACAGGCGGTGCGCCAACCAGATGGGCGTAGGCATGTATGACGCCGTTTCATCACTGGCATAGCCAAACATGATGCCCTGATCGCCGGCGCCCTGGAGGTCGTAGTCGTCCTCCTGGCGGCCCTCGCGGGCCTCAAGTGAATTGAAAACCCCGCCTGCGATGTCGTTGGACTGTTGGCCGATGGATACCGACACACCGCAGCGGGCGCCGTCGAATCCATTTGCAGAGGAGTCATAGCCGATTCCAAGGATGGTCTCGCGGACGATCTGCGGAATCTCGACGTAAGCGTCGGTGGTGACCTCACCGGCTACATGCACCAGGCCGGTTGTGGCCATGGTCTCAACGGCAACGCGCGATTCAGGATCCGCGGCCAGCAACGCATCAAGAATGGAGTCGCTGATCTGGTCGCAGATCTTGTCAGGGTGCCCTTCGGTCACCGACTCGGAAGTGAAGAGCCGGAGCTTGGACGGGGTGCCATGGTGTTCATGGTGCAGCGGTAAAGTCACTCGACCACCTTACTGGGTTGCGGGATCACGGTATCGGCCGTGTGTCCCTTTGCTAAGAATTCAGGGGTGGCCTCAGTCACGTGGCGGGAAAAACCCTCGCGAGCTCTGCGCCCACACGATCGACCACCGCGGCGGCAACATCCGCCTTGGACCCGGCGGCTGACTGCGGTTCAGCCCCGTGCCCGGACAGGATAACCACCGAGTTGTCGTCCTGCCCGAAGACCCGGCCAACACCCACCTGGTTGACGACAAGAAGATCGCAGCCCTTGCGTTTGAGCTTGGCCGTTGCGTGCTCCAGGACATCGCCCTGGGCGTCCCCGGTTTCTGCCGCAAATCCGACAATCAGCTGCTGGCCGCCCTCGGCATTCCGCCGCTCGACCAGCTCATGGAGGATGTCAGGATTCCGGACCAGCCGCACCAACGGTGCGTCCTCGCCGTCGACCTTTTTGATCTTGGTGTCCGAAACCTCTGCCGGACGAAAGTCCGCCACGGCAGCTGCCATGATGACGACGTCGGAATCGGCCGCCGCTTCCAGCGCCGCCTGGCGCAGTTCCAAGGCAGACTCGACGCGGACAAGCTCGACGCCGGCGGGCGGCTCGACGTCCATATGCGCGGCCAGGAAGCGGACAGTTGCGCCGGCGGCCAGGGCTGCTGCGGCCAACGCCGCACCCTGTTTGCCGGAAGACCGGTTTCCGAGGAACCGGACGGGGTCCAGGGCTTCCCTGGTACCTCCGGCGGAAATGGTCACGACACGGCCGGCAAGCGGACCCGCCTGGCTCGTAGCCGGCAAGGTTTCCACGCCGGCGAGGGCAATGGCCGCTGCAAAGATTGCCTCCGGTTCAGGCAGGCGTCCCGGACCCGAGTCGGCTCCGGTGAGGCGGCCTGAAGCTGGCTCCAACACCGTAACGCCACGGCCGCGCAACGTTTCGACGTTGGCCTGGGTTGCTGCGTGCTGCCACATTTCGGTGTGCATCGCGGGCGCGAAAAGCACGGGCCCATGGGCCATCAGCAGGGTGTTGGTGAGAAGGTCGTTCGCCTGTCCAGTGGCGGCCTTGGCCAGGAGATCAGCAGTGGCGGGAGCAATGACGATCAGGTCGGCCTGATGGCCCAAACGGACATGGTTGACCTTGTCGACGTCGTCGAAGACGCTGTTGCTCACCGGATTGCCGGAGAGCGCCTCCCACGTGGCAACACCGACAAACCGGGTTGCTGCCTCTGTGGGAATGACCGTCACCTGATGGCCGGCTTCAGTAAAAAGCCGGAGGAGCGATGCAACCTTGTAGGCTGCAATCCCTCCCCCGACTCCGAGGACTATGCGCACGTGACCTCCGTCAACAGGCAGTCTGCTTTATTCTGCGGGCTCGATCGGCGTGGAGACCAGGAGGCCTTCGTTGATCTCGCGGAGGGCGATCGAGAGCGACTTCTCGTTCAGCTTGGTGTCAACCAACGGACCGACGTACTCGAACAGGCCCTCGTGCAGCTGGGCGTAGTAAGCGTTGATCTGGCGGGCACGCTTGGCGCCGAAGATCACCAGGCCGTACTTGGAATCGGCAGCCTCAAGCAGCGAATCGATCGGCGGGTTGATGATGCCTTCAAGGTTCGTGGACACGAATTCTCCAAATTCTAGCGGGCCAACAAACAGGCGTTTTAGCGCCCGTGCGGGGTAAGCCCCATGAGTGAAACAAGCTCGTCCGCTGCCCGGCGAACGTCGTCATTAATGACGGTGTGGTCAAACTCCGGTTCAGCAGCAAGTTCCAGTTTAGCGGTTTCCAGCCTGCGCTGCTGTTCCTCGGCAGTTTCGGTGCCACGGCCAACCAAGCGGCGCACCATTTCGTCCCAGCTGGGCGGGGCCAGGAAGACGAAATTTGCGTCCGGGACAGCTGCCTTGACCTGCCGCGCGCCCTGAAGATCGATTTCCAGGAGCACGGACTTACCCTCGGCAATCGCAGCATTGACCGTGCTGCGGAGCGTGCCGTAGCGGTTCTGGCCGTGAACCACGGCCCACTCCAGCAATTCGCCGTCTGCCACCAGGGCATCGAACTCTTCGGCAGACTTGAAGAAGTAGTGCACACCATCCTTTTCACCCGGACGGGCCGCCCTGGTGGTGGCCGAAACCGAAAGCCAAACCTCTGGATAGTTGTCCCTGATGTAGGTGGATACGGTTCCCTTGCCAACGGCAGTGGGGCCTGCAAGGACGGTCAGTCCAGGATTCTTGCTCACGGATTCCTTCGGGGAGATGCGTCAAACGCTTTGTTGAGTATCCATAAAATCTACCAGCGCCTGGGCCTGGTGGATTCCCAGGCCCCTGATGCGCCGGGATCCGGCGATACCGATATCCGCCATGATCCCGGCTGCCCGGACAGGGCCGATACCCGGCAAAGCTTCCAACAACTCCACCACCCGCATGCGCGCAATTGCGTCATCAGTAGCGCCCGACGAGATCAACTCCGCGATGGTCACTTCTCCACGCTTGAGCCGCTCCTTGGCCGCAGCCCGCACGGCGCGGGCCTTCGCAGCCTTCTCCAACGCATCGGCACGTTCTTGCGGTGTCAGCTCTTTAAGGCCCACTGCCGAACCCCTGTCAGATCGAGTTTGTGATGCAGATCACGCGACTGATCCTGAACCTACCGGCAGGGGCGCAGTTGCGCAATGAGTTGAACCAACGCGGGGTCACATATGGCCGTTTGGAAGCGCCAACATGGGCCATAAGTGACCCCGCGTTGCTCTTAGGAACGGAGTCCTGCCAGTGTCTCCTCAGCTGCAGCGCGCAAGGCCGCGACGGAAGGACCGGCCGCCAGGATACCCCGACTGGAGGTCGCGAGGACCTGCGGGTAGGCACCGCCGAACGTCGCACGGAGGTCGGCCGGCGTAGCCCCTTGGGCACCAAGGCCCGGCGCAAGGATGGCTCCCCGGACCGGGCCAAGTTCGATGTCCAGGTCCTTCAGTGCCGAGCCGATCGTGGCTCCCACCACCAAGCCGACTGATCCCAGGGCACCGTCGTAGCGCTGGTTCTCGGCCGCGGCCGCGGCAACGATCCTGCGCGCAACGGAGTCATCGCCGCCGACGTGCTGAACGGACTTGCCTTCAGGGTTCGAAGTCAGGGCAAGGACAAACACGCCCCGGCCGTAGTGGGCGGCAAGATCCAAGGCCGGACGCAGTGACTCGAATCCCAGGTAGGGGCTCAAGGTCACCGAGTCGGCGGCCAGCGAGGATCCATCGCGCAACCACGCATCCGCGTAGGCAGCCATCGTGGAGCCAATATCGCCGCGCTTCGCATCCGCAATACTGAGCACGCCCGCCTCGGCGGAAGCGGCCAACGTCCGCTCCAGCACAGCCATGCCGGCGGATCCGTGGCGTTCGTACAGCGCCACCTGCGGCTTGACCGCGGCAGCGAGGGAACCCACCGCCTCCACCACCGTGAGGGAGAAACGTTCCAGGCCGGCGGCGTCGTCGTTCAATCCCCAATCAGCCAACAACCCGGGGTGGGGATCGATCCCGACGCACAGCGGACCGCGTTCCACCATGGCCGCAGCCAGCCGGGAGCCAAAGGACTCCCGGACCGGCTGCTGCGTTTGCCGCGTCGCGGCAGACTCAGGCATTGGCTGCTTCCGTTGCCGCTGCCAGGTTGGCTGCGTGCTCCTGCAGGCTGGTGACCGACCACTCGTACGTGCGGAGGGCCTCGATGGCCTGGACGGCAGCGTTGAACTCGGCCACCGTGGTGATGCAGGGAATCCCGATCGACGTTGCGGCTGCACGGAGTTCGTATCCGTCGCTGCGGGCCTCGCCGCCGGAGGGTGTGTTGAAGACCATGTCGATCTCGCCGGCAATGACCAGGTCCGCGATGGTCCCTTCGCCTTCGGCACTGCTGCCCTCGGCTACCTTGCGGACCGGAGTCGCCTGGATGCCATTGCGGCGCAGGACGTCGGCAGTGCCGCCAGTGGAAACGATCTCGAAGCCGAGGTCGGAGAGCCGCTTCACACCCATGATCACCGAACGCTTGTCGCGGTTGGCCACGGAGACGAAGATCTTCCCCTCGGTGGGCAAGGCGTTGTTGGCAGCTGCCTGGCTCTTGGCAAAGGCGGTGTCGAAGTGTTTGTCGATGCCCATGACTTCGCCGGTGGAGCGCATTTCCGGGCCAAGCAGCGAGTCGACGACCTTGCCCTCCGGGGTGCGGAAGCGGCTGAACGGCAGGACGGCTTCCTTCACGGCAACCGGTGCATCCAAAGGCAGCGTGGAACCGTCGCCGGCCTCCGGAAGCATCTTGTAGGCGCTTCGGAGCTGGTTGATGGTGACGCCGGTACCGATGAGCGCGGCGGCCTTTGCCATCTGCACGCCCGTCGCCTTGGAGACGAACGGAACCGTCCGCGAGGCGCGGGGGTTGGCTTCCAGGACATAAAGGACATCGGAAGCCAGCGCGAACTGGATGTTGATCAGGCCACGGACGCCCACGCCCTCAGCGATGGCGCGGGTTGCGGTCCGGACGCGCTCGATCACGTTGTTGCCCAGCGTGATCGGAGGCAGGACGCAGGCGGAGTCGCCGGAGTGGATACCGGCCTCTTCGATGTGCTCCATGATGCCGCCGAGGTACATGTCAGTGCCGTCAAAGAGTGCGTCGACATCGATTTCGACGGCGTCCTCGAGGAAGCGGTCGATCAGCACCGGGTGGTCCTGGGTGATTTCAGTGGCGTTGGCGATGTAGCGCGAAAGGTTGGCTTCGTCGTAGACGATCTCCATGCCACGTCCGCCAAGGACATACGACGGGCGGACGAGGACGGGGTAGCCGATTTCGTCGGCAATCTTCTTGGCGTCCTCGAACGAGACCGCAGTGCCGTTCTTCGGAGACGTCAGACCGGCTTCGTCGAGGACGCGGGCAAAAGCGCCGCGGTGCTCGGCGAGGTCGATCGCTTCCGGGGAGGTACCCAGGATGGGCACGCCGGCGTCGGCAAGCTGCTGCGCCAGCTTCAGAGGCGTCTGGCCACCGAGCTGCACGAAGACACCCATGACGCCACCGGTGCGCTCCTCCGCGGCGATGACCTCGAGGACGTCCTCAAGGGTCAGCGGCTCGAAGTACAGGCGGGTGGAAACGTCGTAGTCCGTGGAGACGGTCTCGGGGTTGCAGTTGACCATGACGGTCTCATACCCGGCCTTGCGCAGTGCCATGGAGGCGTGGACGCAGGAGTAGTCGAACTCGATGCCCTGTCCGATGCGGTTGGGCCCGGAGCCGAGGATGATCACCGACGGCTTTGCATGCAGGCCTACCTCGTCTTCCTCGTCATAGGAGGAGTAGTGGTAGGGCGTGTACGCGGCGAACTCGGCTGCGCAGGTGTCCACCGTCTTGTAGACCGGGCGGATGCCCAGGGCCTGGCGGACCCCGCGGACGACGGCCTCGTTGTTGTGCGTGAGGGCACCGATCTGCTCATCAGAGAAACCGTGGCGCTTGCCGTTGCGAAGCATTTCCTCCGTGAGGACACCGGCCTTGCGGATCTCCTGGGCGGTCTCGTTGAGCAGCTGCAGCTGGTCCAGGAACCACGGGTCGATCTTGGTGGCCTCAAAGAGGTCCTCCACGGTGGCGCCGCCCAGGAGGGCGCGCTGCACCTGGTACAAGCGATCCGTGGTGGGTCGTTTTGCCTTCTCGATAAGCTCGGCCACTTCGTACTCAGGCACGGAGCTGAAGTCCAGCTGTGAACCCTTTTGCTCCAGGGAGCGCAGGGCCTTCTGCAGGGCTTCGGTGAAGTTGCGGCCCATGGCCATGGCTTCGCCCACCGACTTCATGGTGGTAGTCAGCGTGTTGTCCGCAGCAGGGAACTTCTCGAAAGCGAAGCGCGGAACCTTGACCACAACGTAGTCGAGGGTCGGCTCGAAGGATGCCGGAGTTTTCTGGGTGATGTCGTTCGGGATCTCGTCCAAGGTGTAGCCAAGGGAGAGCTTGGTTGCGATCTTGGCGATGGCGAAGCCGGTTGCCTTGGACGCAAGCGCCGAGGAACGGGACACGCGCGGGTTCATCTCGATGACCACCACGCGGCCGGTGGCGGGGTCGATGGCGAACTGGATGTTGCAGCCACCGGTGTCGACGCCGACTTCGCGGATGACCGCGATGGAGACGTCGCGCAGCTTCTGGTATTCACGGTCCGTGAGGGTCAGCGCAGGAGCAACCGTGATGGAGTCGCCGGTGTGCACACCCACGGGATCGAAGTTCTCGATGGAGCAGACAACAACGACGTTGTCGTTCTTGTCGCGCATCATCTCAAGTTCGTATTCCTTCCACCCGAGGATGCTCTCTTCAAGCAGGACCTCAGTGGTGGGGCTGTACTGCAGGCCCTGTCCCACGATGCGGCGGAGATCGTCCTCGTTGTACGCCAGGCCGGAGCCGAGGCCGCCCATGGTGAAGGAGGGACGGACAACCATCGGGTAGCCAAGGTCCTCAGCGGCCTTGAAGGCCTCGTCCATGGTGTGGATGATGTGGCTGCGTGCCGATTCAGCGCCACAACGCTCCACGACGCCCTTGAACTTCTCACGGTCTTCGCCAAGTTCGATGGCCGCGATGTTGGCACCGATGAGTTCGACGTTGTACTTCTCCAGGACGCCGTTCTTGTCGAGGGCAATGGCGGTGTTCAAAGCCGTCTGGCCACCGAGGGTAGGCAGGATGGCATCCGGGCGCTCCTTGGCGATGATCTTCTCCACCACCTCGGGGGTGATGGGCTCAACGTAGGTGGCATCGGCGAATTCGGGGTCCGTCATGATGGTGGCCGGGTTGGAGTTCACCAGGATGACGCGCAGGCCCTCCTCCTTCAGGACCCGGAGGGCCTGGGTGCCGGAGTAGTCGAACTCGGCCGCCTGGCCAATGACGATGGGACCGGAACCGATGACAAGGACGCTCTTGAGATCTGTACGCTTGGGCATTACTTCTTGTCCTCAGTCTTGGAATCGTTGGAGTCGGTGGCGGCTTTGGCATCGGCCATGAGGTCGATGAAGCGGTCGAAGAGGTACGCGGCGTCGTGCGGGCCGGCAGCAGCCTCGGGGTGGTACTGGACCGAGAAGGCGGGGATGTCGAGGCAGGCGAGGCCTTCAACGACGTCGTCATTCAAGGAGACGTGGCTGACCTCAACCCGGCCGTAGCGCTCCTCGGGAGCCACGGTGGAGCCGTTCAACGGCGCGTCCACGGCGAAGCCGTGGTTCTGGGAGGTGATTTCCACCTTCCCTGTGCGGCGGTCCATGACGGGCTGGTTGATACCGCGGTGGCCGTAGCGGAGCTTGTACGTGCCAAAGCCCAGTGCGCGGCCCAGGATCTGGTTGCCGAAGCAGATGCCGAAGTAGGGCAGCTTCTCATCGAGCACTGAACGCAGCAGGGAAACCTGGTGGTCTGCAGTGGCGGGGTCGCCAGGGCCGTTGGACATAAAGAAGCCATCCGGCTTGACCGCGTTGACGTCCTCAAGGGAGGAGGTGGCAGGCAGGACGTGGACGCGCACGCCGCGCTCAGCGAAACGCACAGGAGTCATGGCCTTGATGCCGAGGTCGACGGCGGCGATGGAGAAGCGTGGTTCGCCGTCCCAGCCGTGGTCCTTCGGTTCCACGACATAGGCCTCGTCGATGGAGACTTCCTCGGCCAGAGCCGCGCCCTCCATGGGCGCGCTGGCCAGGACAGCGTCCAGCAGTTCCTTGTCCGATGCCTGTGCGGCCTCACCGGAGAAGATGCCCGCGCGCATGGTCTTGTGCTCGCGGAGGTGGCGGGTGATGGCGCGGGTGTCGACGCCCTGGATGCCCACGACTCCCTGATCGAGCAGTTCCTCGTCGAGGCTGCGTTCGGAGCGCCAGTTTGAGGGACGGCGGGCGGCGTCGCGCACGATGTACCCGGCCACCCAGATGCGGCGGGATTCAGCGTCTTCGCTGTTGACGCCCGTGTTGCCGATGTGCGGGGCGGTCTGGACGACCAGCTGGCGGGCGTAGGAGGGGTCGGTGATGGTCTCCTGGTAGCCGGTCATGCCGGTGGCGAAGACGGCCTCACCGAGTGCGGTTCCCTGGGCGCCGTAGCTGCGGCCGCGGAACATCCGGCCGTCTTCGAGCACCAGCACTGCTGTTGAGGGGGTGGTTTTGGTGGCTGCGTTACTTTCCGTCACTTTATTACTTTCCACTATCGGCATCTGCCTGAGGGGCTGCGGAGATCAATTCCTGGAGGGCTTCGAGGAGGAGCTTCTTGTCTGCTGAGTGTCGGGACCGGAATCCGGTGTCGAGTTCCCGGGTGCCAAGTCTCCAGCTGATGACCAGGAGTCCGTCCTTTTCGACGAACTTTCCGGCCATGCCGTTGGCTTCCCGGCTCTCCACCAGGGCCCGGCGCGGGATGAAGACGGGGGCGGCACCGTTGCGGTCGAACAGCACGCCTTCAGCGTGGATGCTCAATTCCGCATTGGTCCGGATGCCCAGGCCCTGGACCGCGATGCGGTCGAGCCAGTCCCCCGCCGTCGTGGTGGTTACGTACTGGCCATCGGCGACGACGCTGGCCGGCGTGAGCTGTTCGGGCACCGCGGGAAGACGTTCGACGTCGGATTGTCGCCTGAGACGGTTCCGCCACCCCAACCAGATCAACGCCAGTACGACGACGATCAACGGCACCGTGATGAGCACGGTAAGAGTTTGGTTGTTCATCAGTTGCTGCTGACTGCCGGATGCTTGTACGGCGTGTTGAGCCGGCCTTCGAGGACCGTGGGGTGGCCCTTGAAGAAGGTGGCCACCACGGATCCGGGCAGCTCCTTGCCCTTGAATGGTGAATTGCGGCCCATGGTTGCCATTTTATGGGGGTCGACCGTCCAACGCGCAGCGGGGTCCACCAGGATGACGTTGGCGGGCTCGCCAACCTCCAGTGGACGGCCCTGGTCAGCCACGCGGCCGATGACTGCGGGAGTGAAGGAGGTGACCCTGGCGAAGTCGGCCCAGGTCATGAGGCCGGTTTCGATCATGGTTTCCTGGACCACCGAGAGCGCGGTTTCAAGACCGGTCATGCCCATGGCCGCTTGCGCCCACTCGCATTCCTTATGCTCGCTGGGGTGCGGGGCGTGGTCGGTTCCGACGACGTCGATGGTGCCGTCAGCCAGGCCTTCACGCAGGGCCTGCACGTCTGCGTCGGTACGCAGGGGCGGGTTGACCTTGTACACGGGATCGTAGCTGCGGACCAGCTCGTCCGTCAGCAGAAGGTGGTGCGGGGTCACTTCGGCAGTGACGTTGATTCCGCGGGCTTTCGCCCAGCGCACGATCTCGACGGAACCGGCGGTGGAAACGTGGCAGACGTGCAGCCGTGATCCGACGTGCTGGGTAAGCAGGACATCCCGGGCAATGATGCTTTCCTCGGCGACAGCCGGCCAACCGGTCAATCCCAGAACTGCGGAGACTGTGCCTTCGTTCATCTGGGCCCCTGCGGTAAGGCGGGGTTCCTGCGCGTGCTGGGCAACCACGCCGTCGAACGCTTTGACGTACTCAAGCGCGCGTCGCATCAGTACCGGATCGTGGACGCAGATGCCGTCGTCGGAGAACATCCGCACTTGGGCACGGGAGTCGGCCATGGCACCGAGCTCGGCGAGCTGCTCACCGGCCAATCCAACGGTAACCGCGCCGACCGGACGAACATCCACCCAACCGGACGCGCGGCCCAGGCTGTGGACCTGCTCGACGACGCCGGCGGTGTCCGCGACAGGGTTGCTGTTGGCCATGGCGTGGACGGCAGTGAAGCCACCAAGCGCGGCGGCGCGGGTACCGGTCTCGACTGTCTCGGCGTCCTCGCGTCCAGGCTCGCGGAGGTGTGTGTGGACGTCCACCATGCCCGGCAGGGCGATCAGGCCCTTGCCCTCGATGACGGTGGCGCCTTCATCGGCGAGGTCCGTTCCCAGGGCGGCGATGACGCCGTCGCGGATCAGCAGGTCCTGGACTTCGCCGCCGAGGATGGCGGCCCCGCGGATCAGGTAAGTGTTCTCGGCCATCAGTTGCTCTCCTTGCTGGACGGGCTCGCGAAAGCCGGTGTGGCTGTGTTGATTGGGGCTGCTTCGCGGGAATCGCCGGACAGCAGCAGGTAAAGGGCGGCCATGCGAACGGAAACGCCGTTCCGCACCTGGGCAAGAACCGTGGAGCGTGGTGAATCCGCGGCCGCCGAAGAGATCTCCAGGCCGCGGTTCATGGGCCCGGGGTGCATGATGATGGTCTCTTTCATGCCCAGTTCGTCCAAGGCCCGAAGCCGGGCGTCGTCGAAGCCCCATCGCCGCGAGTACTCACGGGTGGACGGGAAGAAGGAGGCGTTCATGCGCTCACCCTGGACGCGCAGCATCATCATGGCGTCGATGCCGCCTGCCAGCGTTTCGTCCAGGTTGTAGCTCACCTTGCAGGGCCAGTGCTCGACGCCGATGGGCAGCAAGGTCGGTGGCGCCACCAACGTGACCTCTGCGCCAAGGGTCTTCAGCAGCCACACGTTGGAGCGGGCCACGCGGGAGTGCAGGACATCACCTGCGATGGCGACGCGCATGCCCTTGAGGTCTGCTCCGGTGGATGCCACGCCGCTGAGCCTGGACCAGTGCCGGCGCATGGTGAAGGCGTCCAGGAGCGCCTGGGTGGGGTGCTCATGCGTACCGTCCCCGGCATTGATGACGGCTGCGTCGATCCAGTCCGTGGCGGCGAGGCGGTGCGGCGCGCCGGAGGCCCAGTGGCGGATGACAACGGCGTCCGCCCCCATGGCTGCCAGGGTCTGGGCAGTGTCCTTGAGGCTTTCACCCTTGGACACCGAGGATCCCTTGGCCGCGAAATTGATGACATCGGCGGACAGTCGCTTGGCTGCGGCTTCGAAGGAGATCCGGGTGCGTGTGGAGTCCTCGAAGAAGAGGTTCACTACTGTACGGCCGCGAAGCGCGGGGAGCTTCTTGACCTCGCGGTCCCCTACTGCGGACATTTCCTCGGCGGTGTCCAGGATTCGGATGGCGTCCGTTGCCGCCAGGTTTTCCGTGGAAAGAAGATGCTTCACTTACCAGCCTCGATAACTACCTCGTTGATGGGACGGCCATCGATGGAATCCGTTTCCTCGAGGTGCACCCGGACCTTTTCCACTGAGGAGGTGGGAAGGTTCTTGCCCACGTGGTCTGCCCGGATGGGGAGTTCGCGGTGGCCCCTGTCCACCAGGACGGCGAGGCGGACGATGCGGGGACGCCCCAAGTCCACCAGGGCATCCAAGGCCGCCCGGATGGTGCGTCCCGAATAGAGGACATCGTCAATGAGTACCACGACTTTATTGTCGATGCCGGACAGCGGAAGCCGGGTGTGGTGCGGCGGGCGCGTGGGCTGGTGCGAGAGGTCGTCACGGAACATGGTGACGTCCAGCTGGCCGACAATGGCCCCGGCGTTTACCGTGGGGTCGGCCGCTGCGATCTTGTTGGCGAGCCGCACGGCCAGTGGGTAGCCGCGGCTGGGAATGCCCAACAGGACCAGATCCTGGGAGCCTTTGTTGGCTTCGAGGATCTCGTGGGCGATACGAGTAAGCGCACGATCGATATCCGCCTGGTTGAGGACAACCCGCGACGGCACGTGCGCAGAAGTGACTTCAGTCATCGCTCGTCTCCCCTTTCCCCGCCTCACGGGACGGAATTAAAAAAGGAATATTTGCTCTTCAAAACTATCACAGGGTGTTTGCACCCACCGTGCCGCACTGTGAGGGCGAGGTGAGTTTAAGCTCACATTTCCCCGCGTGGAATAGGCTCTTCCCCATGAGCATGAACCACCCCGGCCAGCACGGCGGACACCCTTATCCGCGGCCCTACCTGGAACCCGGCGCCAACCCAACGTGGATCGGCCGCGTTCAGCCGGGCAACTACCAGGCGGCACCCGGAAACCCGGCGTCGCTGCCCCGGCAAACCTGGGCCGTTCCAACGGCGCCTCGTCCGCGCCGCAGCTGGGGCACGCTCCCCCTGCTGCTTGTGGGGGCCGTTCTGGTACTGGGGAGCCTGTTGTTGGTGGTCCCGTTCCTTTTGGGCAATACGGGCGTCGCCGGATTCATTATCGGTTTCCTGGTCTCGCTGATCCCACTGTCCGTGGTCCTGTTGACGGTACGCATCATTGACCGATGGGAGCCGGAGCCACCACGCCTGCTGTGGTTTGCCTTTACCTGGGGTGCCGCTGTGTCCATTGCCGGAACGCTGTTGATACAGCCACTCTTCGCACTGGCAGCGCCCACGTACAGCGAAGAAGCGTTCTCCTACTTCATGGCCACGGTCCAGGCCCCCATCGTGGAGGAATTCACCAAGTCGTTGGGCCTGCTGGTCCTGATCCTGGCGGCCCGGAAGTACTTCGATGGTCCAGTGGATGGCGTGGTCTTCGCTTTCACCATAGCCGCCGGGTTCGCCTTCACTGAGAACATCCTCTACTTCGGGCGCGAGATTGCCTCGTCCAGTGACCCCGGCACTGACTTGGTGCGCATCTTCATTCTTCGGGGCGTCATGTCGCCGTTTGCCCACGCAGTGTTCACGGGAACAACGGGGCTGGTCATGGGGTTCGCTGCCCGGAAGTGGCATCCGGGGTATGCGGTCCTGGCCTTCTTCATCGGATTGCTTCCGGCAATGTTCCTGCACAACCGGTGGAACAGCATGGGCCAGGATTTCCTGGTGGACTACTTCGTGGTCCAGGTGCCCATTTTCCTGGTCGCAGCCGTTGGCATCATCCTGCTCCGCCTGGCCGAGGGCAAGCTGACCCGGCAACGGCTTCTTGAATATGCCCGCGCCGGTTGGTTCACGCCAGCGGAGGTGGAGATGCTGGCAACCTCCAGGGGGCGGCGCCAAGCACTTCGCTGGGCAGCAGCCAGGGGGCGCGGCCCGCAGATGAAAGCCTTCATCAAGGGAGCCACGGCTTTGGCCTTCACACGCCAACGGATCCTCAGCGGCCGCGACGTCCCCGCACACCAGCACGACGAGCTCGAAAATCTTCGCGCCATCCCTGCGCTGAGGACTGCGGTCCTGCAGTAGTTGCCGGGATGCTGGAGCACATAAAAATGGACCCTTCACCCGGTTTCCCGGGGCGAAGGGTCCATTTTTGGATCGTGTCCTGTCAGCTATGCCAGCAGTGACGGCTTGAGCTTTTGGAGACGGCCAAGCAATCCGTTGATGAAGGCCGGCGACTCGTCGGTGGACATCGTCTTGGCAAGGGCCACGGCTTCGCTCACGGCCACTCCGTCCGGAACTTCGTCATTGTAGAGAAGTTCCCAGGCGCCGATGCGAAGAATGATGCGGTCCACGGACGGCATGCGCTCCAAGGTCCAGCCTTGTGCATAGGTCTCCAGGAACTCATCAATCGTTGACTGCATGGACACAACGCCTTCGACGATTTCCACCGTGTAGGGGTTGATGACGAGGTCCGTTTTCTCCCGACGCGCTGTCATCGCGTCAAAGGCCGAAACAGAGCGCTGCTCCGCTTCGAAAAGTACTTCCAAGGCCCTGCTACGGGCTTTACCGCGTGCGCTCACTAGTCGTTGACCCGGCCCAGGTAGCTGCCATCGCGGGTGTCGACCTTGACCTTGGTGCCCTGCTCAACGAAGAGGGGTACCTGGATCTCGTAGCCGGTCTCCACCGTAGCCGGCTTGGTTCCGGCGGAGGAGCGGTCGCCCTGCAGGCCAGGCTCCGTGTAGGTGATTTCGAGCACGACGCTCGGGGGCAGCTCGATGTACAACGGGGTGCCCTCGTGGATGGCGATGTTCACCATCTGGTTTTCGAGCATGAAGTTTGTGGCGTCGCCAACGGTCGCACCGGACACGGTGATCTGGTCGTAGTCCTGGGTGTCCATGAAGACGAAGTCTTCGCCGTCCTGGTACAGGTACTGGTAGTCGCGGCGGTCAACCGTAGCGGTTTCGATCTTCAGGCCGGCGTTGAAGGTCTTGTCGACCACCTTGCCGGACATGACGTTGCGCATTTTGGTGCGGACGAAGGCGCCGCCCTTGCCCGGCTTGACGTGCTGGAACTCGATGATGTTCCAGAGCTGGCCCTCGAGCTTCAGTACGGTCCCGTTCTTGATGTCGTTTGTGGTTGCCACTCGTATCCTCTGGTTAATCGCACTGGTTTCCAGCTGCCAGCTATCTATGCCAAGCAGGCGTGCCAATCGGCGCGCCAGCGCGTATTTATCAAAAATCCAAGAACCATTCTACCGGCAAAAGCGCCACGGCCTTGCGAACAGCGTTTCGCGCTGTGTTCAGGAAGCAAGTTCCATGACATCCCGGGCCCGTTGCAGGGCTACAGCGGAAGAGTAGATCAACGCGGCATCGGCGGCCATGGCCACCCGAAGGTCCAGTGCCTTGGAGAACTCCTCGGACGCCGCCAGGGCGTTGCCGCTCACGAAATAGGCACGACCAAGATACTGGCGTACTACTGCTTCCTTGGAACTTCCCTGGACCTCATGCAACAGGTGCCGGAACAACTGCACGGCCCTGTCCAGCCGGTTGGTGGCACGGTGGACTTCAGCCTCGAAGATCCTGAGCCGGAACGACTCTGGATCCTTGTACCGGGCCTCTGCCAGAAGCTCGGCCGCTTCCTTTGGCTGGTTCTCAAGCAACAGTGCCATGATGCGGTCTGCGGGGTCTTCGGACGCTGCAAGGGCGGTCTCCATGACTTCCTCGTTGACCACCACGGGCAGGAGCGTATCCGGATTCATCCGGACACCGGGAAAGCCGGCAGTAGGCCAGTCGCTGACTCCTTCGCGCAAGGCAATCGTCATGATGCGATCTCCTGATAAGCGGCAAAGAGAAGGGAAGTGTCAGGAACATCCAGAATCCCTGGCTTGGCTACCCCGTCCAGGACGACGAAGCGGAGAAGGTCGCCACGGGACTTCTTGTCCCGGCGCATACCGTCCAGCAGGCCCTGCCAGCGGTCCCGGCGGTACGTAATGGGCAGGCCGAGGCTTTCCAGGATGGTGCGGTGCCGGTCAGCATCGGCGTCGGACAAGCGGCCTACGCTGCGGGACAACTCGGCTGCGAACATCATGCCCACGGACACTGCCGCACCGTGGCGCCAGGAGTAGCGCTCCACCAGTTCAATGGCATGGCCCAGGGTGTGGCCGTAGTTCAGGATTTCGCGCAGCCCGGATTCCTTGAGGTCCTGGGACACGACGTCGGCCTTGACCGCGATGGCACGCTCAATGAGTTCGCGGACGACGTCCGAGCCGGGATCCATGACGGCGTCGGTGTTCTTTTCGATCAGTTCGAGAATCGCCGGATCAGCAATGAATCCGCACTTGATGACCTCCGCCATCCCGGAGATGAGCTCATTCTTCGGCAGGGTCTGGAGCGTATCCAGGTCGGCAAGGACAGCCGCCGGCGGATGGAAGGAACCCACCAGGTTCTTGCCCTCGGCCGTATTGATGCCTGTTTTTCCGCCGACCGAGGCATCCACCATGCCCAGGAGGCTCGTGGGCATGTGGATGACTTTGACGCCGCGAAGCCACGTGGCTGCCACGAAGCCGGCAAGGTCAGTGACAGCGCCGCCGCCTACAGCAACAATGGCGTCCGACCGCGTGAAATCATTCTGGCCCAGTACTTGCCAACAGAACGCGGCAACCTGGATGTGCTTGCCTTCTTCGGCGTCCGGGATTTCGGCTGTGAGGGCGGTAAATCCAGCACTCTCAAGCTCGTCGCGAACGGTGTCGCCCGTCAGCCGCAGGGCCCGGGGGTGGATTACCAGGACGCGCCGGACACGTTCGCCGAGTTTTTCGGGGAGGGACTGCAAGAGACCCCTGCCCACCACGACGTCGTAGTTTTCATTGACTGACTGGCCGGTCACCTTGATGACAGTTGCTTCGTTGCTCACTTTTCAACTTCCTCTTTCAAGGCTGCATGCTGGCGCAGCCGTTCCTCCAAGTGGAGGCCGATTTCCGCCACGGATCCAGTACGGACATCCATGACGATGTCGGCGAGCCGTTCATAGACGGGACGCCGGGTGGCGAACAGCGCTTCCCACCGGGCCATGGCGTCGCCCTGCAGCAGGGGCCTTCCGGTGTTGCGGGCAATCCTGTCAGCGACAGTTTCCGCGTCACACTCGAGATAAACCACTATGCAGTCAGCCAGCAATTGTTGGGTCCCGGAGTCCAGGACCGCTCCCCCGCCGAGCGAAATAATGGCGGGCTCAACCTTGGCACTTTCTATGGACTTCGCAACAGCCCGGGCCTCGATCTCGCGGAAGGCGTGCTCGCCGCGTCCTGCGAAAATATCTGCGATGCTGCCGTGCGCGGCCACAACCACGACGTCAGTGTCCACAAACGGCAGACCAAGCTGCTGGGCCAACTGCTGGCCTATGGCCGACTTGCCAACAGCCATAGGGCCCACCAGGACAACGGGACGGGTGGGGCAGCCATCCTGGACAGAGCGAATCACTACCGGCCGACCGAGTCCAAGGTGGCGGGGATGCTGTCGAGGTAGCTTTGCAGGTTCCTCTGGGTCTCCGCCACGGAATCGCCGCCGAACTTCTCGGCAACGGCCTCAGCCAGAACCAGGGCAACCATGGCTTCGGCAACAACACCGGCAGCGGGAACCGCGCAAACATCGGAACGCTGGTGGTGTGCCTTGGCAGGCTCGCCGGTGCTCACGTCAATAGTCCGAAGGGCACGCGGAACCGTAGCGATCGGTTTCATGGCCGCACGAACCCGCAGGACCTCGCCAATGCTCATGCCACCTTCGATGCCGCCGGCACGGTTGGTCTGGCGGACAATCCTGCCGGAGTCGTCCTTGAGGATTTCGTCGTGTGCAGCCGAACCGCGGCGCGCAGCAGTAAGGAACCCGTCACCGACTTCCACGCCCTTGATGGCCTGGATGCCCATGAGGGCAGCGGCAAGACGGGAGTCGAGGCGGCGGTCCCAGTGAACGTAGCTGCCCAGTCCCGGCGGCAGACCGTACGCCAGCACTTCAACCACGCCACCGAGCGTTTCGCCTTCCTTGTGCGCAGCGTCCACCTCGGCAACCATGGCGTCCGAGGTCTCGCGGTCGAAGCAGCGCAAGGGGTCTGCATCAAGGGCCAGGACATCCTGGGGCAGGGGCAAAGGCCTGCCCTCGGGAACGGTAACGCTGGCAATGGATACGGTGTGGCTCACCAGTTCCACGCCCAGCTGCTTCAGGAACTGCGCTGCAACGGTTCCCAAGGCCACGCGCGTAGCGGTCTCGCGTGCGCTGGCACGCTCGAGCACCGGACGGGCCTCATCGAAGCCGTACTTCTGCATGCCTGTGAAATCCGCGTGGCCTGGGCGGGGCCGGGTCAGGGGCGCGTTGCGGGCCTGGTCGGCAAGGATCTCAGGATCCACGGGGTCCGCAGACATGATCTGCTCCCACTTGGGCCACTCGGTATTACCCACCTGGATGGCAACCGGACCGCCCTGAGTGATTCCATGCCGGACGCCACCCATGATGGTGACTTCGTCCTGCTCAAACTTCATGCGGGCGCCACGCCCATAGCCCAGGCGGCGACGCGCCAACGCATCACGAATTTGCCCGCTGGTGAGTTCAACACCGGCGGGCACGCCTTCAACAATTCCGATCAGGGCCGGACCATGGGATTCACCGGCAGTCAACCAACGCAACATATAACCAATCCTGCCATGTAGGGTCTCTAGAACACCCGCCGGGGAAGCCCGACTGAGTCGCACATCACATCTATGACGGCGGTATCAACGTCACAGCCACTGAAGAGCCGTATCTGCTCTGCCGCCTGGTACATCAGCATCTCCAAGCCGGGGACAACTGCTCCCCCGTGACCGCTCCACACTTCCGCGATCCGGCTCGGCCAAGGATCGTAGGCGACGTCCAGCAGGACGCCCGCCCCGGTTGCCGGCAAAGCCGCCAGCTCTTCGGCCAAATCATCAGCGGCGCGCGGCGGGAAGGTCGAGATCACCAGATCCGTGCCCGCTACAGCCGTAGCGGCTTGCGTCAGCGGCCTGACGGTGAGGGAGATCCCGACGGCGGCCGCGGCGGCTTCCGCGTCTCCGGCACGGGCTGCGTCGCGGACAAAAACGTCAACGTGGCTTGCGCCGAGTTCACGAACTGCGGCGACCGCCGCGGCGGAGGTGCCTCCGCCGCCAAGGATGGCCGCGTGGGGAGTCGATGCCACGCCGGCATACCGGACCGATTCCACGATGCCCGCGACGTCAGTGTTGTATCCCGACCGACGCACCGTGCCGCCGTCGTGCTCGAAAACCACGGTGTTGATGACGCCCAGCTGCGCACCGGCGCCGCGGACTTCATCGACTTCACGGACCATGGCCGACTTCAACGGCATGGTGACCGACAAGCCGCACCAGGATCCGTCCCCGCGCAGCGATTCCATGAATGCCGGGAGGCCGGCAACAGTGACATCGATCGCGGAGTAGCCTATGTCAACGCCGAGCTTGGCGTAGGCAGCAGTATGCAGCGCCGGGGACTTCGAGTGGGAGATCGGATGACCCAGGACCGCGGCCCGACGACTCACACACACCGTCCCGCATTGGCCTGGCACCAAGCGTTGTATTGCTCAACGTACGTGTTGTGCTCAGCCAACGTCTTGGAGAACTTGGTCTCCTTGGTGTCCAGGTTGATGGTCACCCAGTACATGTAGTCGTTGGGAGTCGGCTTTGCAGCGGCATCGATCGCGGTCTTGCCCGGTGAACCGATGGGACCCACGGGCAGTCCGACATTCGCGTACGTGTTGTACGGATTGGACTTGTCGGCTTTTTCCTCTTCCGTGACGTGGAAGGACTTCCTGCCGAGCCCATACGTCACCGTGGCGTCGGACTGGATGAGTCCGCTGGTTTCGACGTTGTTGGGCTTGAGCCTGTTGTAGATGGCGCCGGCAACGTTTCCGTAGTCCGCTTGCCCGCCTTCGGCCTGCACGATGCTGGCGATGGTCACGGTGTCGTATTGCTTGGCGGGATCGGTGATTCCCTGCGATTTGAGCTCATCCAGCGTGGTGGTGACGAGCTTCTGGATGATGTCCTTGGCAGGGGTCCCGAGATCGAAGCGGTACTCCCCTGGCGCCAGGAATCCTTCAAGGTTCTTGGCCTTGGCCGGAAGGCCGAACTGGCCAGGCGCCTGATTGAGGGCATTGAGTTGCTCCAGTGGAATACCCGAACCCTTGGCGATGGCATCCAGGGACTCGTTGACCCGCAGGCCCGCGCTCAGCGCGAAGTACATGACCTTGGACGTGTCCTTATTCACCAGGACCGCCACGGCGTCCGAATTCTTCATCTCCGTGCGGAACGTGAAATCACCGGGCGACAATTCGCCGCCCTGGCTGACGAACTCCTTGACGAAGGAATCGGCATCGGCCACAACGTGCTTCTGCACGAGTTCGGTTGCCACTGCCTTGGGCCCTGAGCCCTGGGCCACGGTGACGTTGACGGAGCCCGTGCCGGGTCCCGGGTAGTCCGTGACCTTGTCCATGCCCAGCAAGGGCTTCAGGAACTGCGCTCCGACAGCGATCGCAGCGACGAACACCACCAGCGTCAGCAGAAGGGCAAGGACACGACGGCGGCGGCGCGCCTTTTTCGCGGCAGCTTTGGAAGCGGGGGACGCCACAGGCGCCAGGAGTTCGTGGGGATGGTCGTCATGGTGCAACTCATCGGGGTGGAGTTCGTCATGGAGGAGGGCATCGTGGTGCAACTCATCCGGGTGGAGTTCGTCATGGAGGAGAGCATCGTGATGCAGCTCATCGGGGTGAACCCCGTCATGCGCGGCAACGCCGTAGTGCGCATCATGCTCAGCGTACCCATGGGCTTCCAACGGCGCCCCGACGTACTCGGCGTGGACCAGGTCCTCATCGCCGTGCCCGGCGTGGGAGTGGTCAAATTCTTCATGCCCGGCTTCGGCAGCAGGCTCAACATCGGCATGCGGAGCGTCGGCACGCGCACCGCGGTCAACGGAAGTTGCCTCGTCTTCGTGCGCTGGGGTTGGTTCTGCACTGGCGCGGGGCGCCTCGGCAGCCGGCGTCGCGGCGGGAACCGGTGGTGTTTCGGAGACCGGTGGAGCTGCGGGCACAGGTGGAGCTGCGGGCACAGGCGGCGCCGCCGATACCGGCGGTGCTTGCGGCACCGGCGGGGCCGGAACAGCAGGAACGGGGCGCGGAAGTTCGGCCTCAGCCTCTTCCGGCGAGGAATCTTCCCCTGGAGTCGCTTCGGGAACGGGTACGACATTGTGGTTCTGCGTGGCGAGGAATCGTTCCCGCGCCCGCAGCTCTTTGCGGGTCAGCGGCATGCCGCCGCCGGCGGTACCGCTGGAGGGGTCGTTGTTGACCGGGCTCACAGTTGCAGTCCCCTCGTAGAAGAATCAGGTTCACTGCCGGAGGCAGCCTGCAGCGTTGGGGCACTGCTGGGCTTTTCGGACTCCGCCGGTGCCTGCACTCGGCGGCCAACGTCCGTTCCTCTGGCTTTTTGCATGTCGATCGCGTGCTGAAGTATTCCAGCAGCAGCAACCTGATCAACCACTTTACGGTGATTCCTGCTGCTCATGCCAGCTTCGTGCAGGTTGCGGTGTGCCGTAACGGTGGAAAGCCGCTCATCGACGAGGTTCACGGGAATGTCCAAACCGGCGCGGGCGAGCTCGGCCACAAGGAGCCGGGCGTACTCGACGGCCATGGCTGCGGAACCGCGTTCGTCGCCCTTCATGGTTCGTGGGAGGCCAACAAATACCTGCACGGCAGGCAACTCCGCGGCGTGTTTGACCACCACACGGACATCGGAGTTCTTCTTGGCATCGCGCCCTACCGTCTTGAATGGTGTGGCAAGGATTCCGTCGGGATCGCACTGGGCAAGGCCAACCCTAACGGTACCGACGTCTACCCCCAGTTTGATGCCATGGGGGTAGACGTCATGGTTAGTACGTGTGGACACTGTCAGCGCTTGGCTATCGCGTCCACCACCGCTGTGAGGGCCTCAGGGACCTTCGCAGCGTCGGTTCCGCCACCTTGGGCGACATCGTCCTTGCCGCCGCCACCGCCACCAAGGATTCCCGCGGCGAGCCGGACCAGCGCACCGGCCTTGACCCCGGCCTCGCGTGCGGCTTCGTTGGTGGCGATCAGGACCACCGGGCGATCGTTGCTGACGCCGGCAACGGCCACAGCAGCGGCCTCGGAACCGAGGCGGTTGCGCAGGTCAAGGGCAAGGTTCCGCAAGTCGTCGGCGCCACCCACCTGGCCGGCGTCGTGGGCTACGACACGGACGCCAGCGGCATCCTTGGCAGTGCCCACGAGGTTCGCGGCCGCGGCAGCGAGCTGTTCCTTACGGAGACGGTCGAGTTCCTTCTCGGTGGCCTTGAGCTTGTTCAGCGTGCTGGAGATGCGATCGGCAAGCTGGCCGGATGGAACCTTCAGCAGCTCCGTCAGTTCAGTGACCAGCGCGCGCTCGGCGGCGAGGTGACGGAACGCGTCCAGGCCCACGAACGCCTCAACGCGCCGGTTTCCCGAACCAACGGACTGCTCACCAAGCAGCGAGAGGCTGCCGATGAGCGAGGTGTTGGACACGTGCGTGCCGCCGCAGAGCTCGCGCGACCATGCGCCGTCGATCTCGACGACCCGGACTTCGCTGCCGTAGTTTTCGCCGAAGAGCGCCATGGCACCCAGTGCCTTGGCCTCTGCCAGCCCCATCACCTTGGTGTCCACCCGGTAGTTGTTCCGGATGGCAATGTTGGAGACTTCTTCGATCTCGGAGCGCGTGGCGGGGCTCAGGCCCTCACCCCAGGCGAAGTCGAAGCGCAGGTAGCCGGCCTTGTTATAGGAACCGCGCTGGGTAGCTTCAGGCCCGAGGATCTGGTGCAGTGCGGCGTGGACAATGTGCGTTCCCGTGTGGGCTTGTTCTGCGGCATGCCGGCGTTCGCGGTCGACGGCGGCGCGCACCAGGGCGTCGGAGGCGATCTCGCCTTCGCGGACGATCGCCTTGTGCACGCTCAGGCCCTTGATGGGGCGCTGAACGTCCAGGACCTCGACGACGAAACCGTCACCGGTGATGAGGCCGGTATCAGCGGACTGGCCACCGGCTTCGGCGTAGAACGGAGTTTCGTTCAGGACAAGCTCGATCTCATCGCCGGTAGAGGCATGTGCCACCGCGCGGCCGCCGTTGACGATGCCGCGGACCTTGGCTTCACCCTCAAGTTCGTCGTAGCCGGTGAAGACGGTCTCGCCCTTGCCCAGGAGTTCCTGGTAGGCGCTGAGGTCGGCGTGGCCGCCCTTCTTGCCCTTGGCATCGGCCTGTGCCCGCTGGCGCTGCTCGAGCATCAGTGAGCGGAAGCCTGCCTCATCAACCTTGAGGCCGGCTTCCTCTGCCATTTCCAAAGTGAGGTCGATCGGGAAACCGTAGGTGTCGTGCAGGGCAAAGGCGTCGGCGCCGGAGAGTGGAACTCCTGCAGCCTTCGACTCAGCTACAGCATCCTCCAGGCGGGCGGTGCCCGAAGCGATGGTGCGCAGGAACGCCTTTTCCTCGGCGTAGGCGATCCGGCTGATGCGGGCAAAGTCCGTCTCAACTACCGGGTAGACGCCCTTCATGGCGTCGCGGGAGGCGGGAAGAAGGTCCGGCAGGCAGGCCTTTTCGACACCCAGCAGTCGCATGGCACGCACGGCACGGCGGATGAGGCGGCGGAGCACATAGCCACGGCCCTCGTTGGACGGTGCCACGCCATCGGCAATGAGCATCAAGGCTGACCGGATGTGGTCGGCGACGACCCGCATACGGACGTCGTCAGTGTGGTGCGGATCTTCGGGCGACTCAGCCGAGGTGTACTCGCGACCGGAGAGTTCGGCAGCCTTGTCGATAACGGGACGGACCTGGTCGGTCTCATACATGTTCTCGACGCCCTGGAGGATCATCGCCAGGCGCTCCATGCCAAGGCCGGTGTCGATGTTCTTCTTCGGGAGTTCGCCCACGATGTCGAAATCCACCTTCGAGCGGACGTTCTCGATCTGGTACTGCATGAACACCAGGTTCCAGATTTCGATGTACCGGGTCTCGTCGGCGAGGGGGCCGCCTTCGATGCCGTAGGCAGGGCCGCGGTCATAGTAGATTTCCGAGCAGGGGCCGGCCGGACCGGGCTGGCCGGTGGACCAGTAGTTGTCAGCTTTGCCCATCCGCTGGATGCGCTCGGCCGGAATACCGGTGTTTTTGAGCCACAGTTCCTTGGCTTCGTCGTCCTCTTCGTAAACCGTCACCCAGAGACGCTCGGCAGGAAGTCCGTAACCGCCGTCGTCCACGCTGGTGGTGAGCAGTTCGAAGGCGAACTTGATGGCGTCTTCCTTGAAGTAATCGCCGAAGGAGAAGTTGCCGCACATTTGGAAGAACGTTCCATGGCGGGCAGTCTTGCCGACTTCCTCAATGTCGCCGGTGCGGATGCACTTCTGGACGCTGGTGGCACGGCTGTAGGGCGGCTCTTCGCGGGCCGTGAGGTAAGGAATGAACGGCACCATTCCGGCCACAGTGAAGAGAAGGGACGGGTCGCTGGAAACGAGCGACGCGGAGGGAACGGCGGTGTGGCCCTTGCTGACAAAAAAGTCCACCCAGCGCTTGGTGATCTCCTGCGACTTCATTAGCTGATTACTTACCCTTCTCAATTCACTGCACACGATGTGCGCGGTACCGGCTGGTGCCGTTCCGCAGCTTTCCATTCTGCCCTGTTGAGGGCTTGGGAGCGAACCGCTCCAGTTACCGTCCGCCTGCTGCGGCGTCGTCGATCCCAAGCGCAGCCCGGAGATCCTCTTCCCGCTGGTGCATGCCCGAGCGCACGGCGTCGGCAAAGTCGAACAGCCCATCAGCCATCCGGCCAACAGCCCGGTTCAAACCTTCGGGCCCCAGGTTGGCCTGTGCCTCGGTGATCTTACGTAACGCGATGACGCCGATTGCGACGCCAATGCCCATCCAGACAATTCTCTTCATCGGTTTATGGTCTCCCGGATATTCAGCGGCTGCGACGGCCGGAGGAAGGGGTGCGGCGTGCGGCGAAAGCCGAGCGGACGCCGTAGCTGAAAGCAGCCACCTTGATCAGCGGTGAACCTACCGTCGCCGCCACGAGCGAGGACAGGGCTGAGATGTTGGCGGACGCATCCGAAACGTTGGAGGCGATGCCGTCCACCTTCTTCAACTGCTGGTTGGTGGTGGTGACCGTAGCGGTCACCTCGTCCATCAGGGGCGTGGCGCCGTCGCTGATGGAACGGATGGAGGTGCGGACCTCGTCGAAAACCCCGCCCAACTTCAAAATGGGCACAGCCAACAGCAGGACCAGGAGCGCGAAGACTCCCGCTGCGATGAGACCGGCAATGTCGCCACCAGACATAGAACACTTCTCCTAGGATCGTTGCGCTGCCTTGCACCTGCCGCGTCGCGGTTTGGCCAAGGCCTCCCCCAGTACCTTACCTATAGTGGCCCGGTACCTTATAGACAAAGAAGCCCGCGGCGGATGCCACGGGCTTCTTTGTTTGCGCTGCTTGAAATTAGCGAGCGTAGAATTCGACGACGAGCTGCTCTTCGCAGATCACGGGGACCTCGGAGCGCTTCGGGCGACGAACCAGGCGGGCCTGGAGGGCGTCGATCTTGACGTCCAGGTACGGCGGCACGTTGTTCAGGACGTGTGCACCGGCAGCAGCGACCTGGAACGGAGGCATGACCTCGGAGCGGCTGTGAACGTGGATGAGCTGGCCTTCGCCAACGCGGAACGACGGGCGGTCAACGCGGATGCCGTCAACCATGATGTGGCGGTGCACAACAAGCTGGCGGGCCTGTGCGATGGTGCGGGCGAAGCCTGCACGGAGCACGAGGGCGTCCAGACGCATTTCGAGCAGCTCAACCAGGTTTTCACCGGTGAGGCCCTTGGTGCGGCGTGCTTCTTCGAAGGCACGGGTCATCTGTGCTTCGCGGATGCCGTACTGGGCGCGCAGACGCTGCTTTTCGCGCAGACGTACGGCGTAGTCGGAGTCCTGCTTCTTGCGGGCACGGCCATGCTCGCCGGGGCCGTACGGACGGCGCTCCATGTACTTGGCGGCCTTGGGGGTCAGAGCAATGCCGAGTGCACGCGAAAGGCGTGCGGTACGGCGAGCACGAGTGTTGTTAGCCACTTGTGTCCTTCCAATTACTGCGGTGTGTCAGTGTTACTGGCCTCCATCAGGGAGAGCATCGGCCAACCGCTGCCTCTTGCTACTAACCCGGGCGCGCAGCACCATTGAAGGAAATCTTCAAGGGATTTGGCGTCGGGTCATGCCAGACAAGGATCAATCCTACCACGCGGGCTTTGCAGCGTTCACCCGGACTACTCGCCGCGGACGATCTTCCGGAGCCGCTCCAGCCGTGCCGCGATGTCCCGCTCCGCACCGTTGTTGGTGGGCTCGTAGTAGTCCTTGCCGACGAGGTCGTCCGGGGGGTACTGCTGGGTGGCAACTCCGTGCGGCTCGTCATGGGCGTACTTGTAGCTCGTCCCGTGGCCCAACTGTTTGGCGCCGGGATAGTGGGCATCGCGCAGGTGCATGGGAATGCCGCCACCGTAGCCGGCCCGCACATCCGCCACTGCCTTGTTCAAGCCCATGTAGGCGGCATTTGATTTAGGGGCCGTGGCCAGGTGCACCACAGCTTCGGCCAACACAATTCGGCCCTCGGGCATGCCGATCAGCTGCACGGCCTGCGCCGCGGCCACGGCTGTCTGCAACGCCGTGGGGTCCGCCATGCCAATATCCTCGGCGGCGGAGATCACGATCCTTCGGGCTACGAACCGCGGATCTTCCCCGGCTTCGAGCATCCGCGCCAGATAGTGCAAGGCGGCATCGACGTCGGAGCCACGGATGGATTTGATGAAGGCGCTGGCTACGTCGTAATGCTGGTCCCCGGCACGGTCGTAGCGGACGGCGGCGGCGTCCAGGGCGCGTTCTGTGTGTCGCAGTTCCAGCATCACCGGCGCGTCCGATCCGTCATCCTCGACGTCGTCGATGTCGCCGAACGCTACCCCGGCGGCGGCTTCCAGGGCCGTCAACGCCCGCCGCGCATCCCCACCGGACAAACGGACGAGGTGTTCCAGCGCCTCAGGACTGAGTTCCACCCGACCGGCGAGGCCACGGGCATCGGCGACTGCACGCTGCAGCAGGCCTGAGATGTCGTCTTCGGTCAGCGGCTTCAAAGTCAGGAGAAGCGAGCGTGACAACAACGGCGAGACCACCGAAAAAGACGGGTTCTCCGTGGTGGCCGCAACCAACACAACCCACCGGTTCTCGACGCCGGGCAAAAGGGCATCCTGCTGCGCCTTGTTGAAGCGGTGGATCTCGTCCAGGAAAAGCACCGTGGTCTTCTTGTACAAATCACGGGCCGTCAAGGCTTCGTCCATGACCCTGCGCACGTCCTTGACACCGGCGGTGATAGCCGACAATTCAACGAACTTCCGGCCCGGGCCGCGGGCGATCACATGGGCAAGGGTGGTCTTGCCCGTCCCCGGCGGCCCCCAGAGGATCAGAGAGCTGGGACCGGCCGGACCTGCGGCTTCAGCCCCCGCCGCGAGTTGCCGGAGCGGAGACCCCTGACCCAGCAAGTGCTGCTGGCCCACCACATCGTCCAAGGTCCGCGGACGCATCCGCACGGCCAAGGGGCTGCGCTGGGACGCCATCCAGTTGGCATCCGATGGCCCTCCGGCGGCAGGCAGTTCCTCCGACTCGTCGTCGTTGTCTGCACCGGCACCAAAGAGATCTTCCACATGGATAGGCTACTCATAGTTCCAGCAAAGGAGACATTGAGTGCACCGCCCAACCCCAGCCCCGGCGCCGCGAAGGCGAACAGGCAGCCGCACCGCCTTGGTGCCCGCAGCGAGGCTGCAGGGATGGGTGGACCGGTTTGCCGCCGGCCACGGCGCCCTCGTGGTAGACCTCGACGACGGCGGGCTGGTGCTGCGTGCCGCCGATGGCGCAACTGCGTCCCTCAAGGCCCCCTGGCCAGCGGACGGGCGTCCGGGACGCGGAGCAACCGAGCTGGAACGCCTGGCCTCCCTGGCTACGCAGGAACGGGCGCTTGGCCTGCTGCTGATCCGCCGGGGTGGCTACGCCATAGCTGCTGCCAGCGGGTCCACCATCCTGGCCTCGAAGAGCGGGAACCGCTTCGTCGAAGCCAGGGCGACGGCAGAACACGCATTCCGGATCTTCAGTGAATACCGCGTTGAGTACATCGTCCCGGGCGGAGACCGGACCTTGGTCAATCAGCTTCTTGCCCACCCGGCACTTAAATCCGTAGCGGGGCGGACGCGGCTGGCCTTCCTGGATGTCCAGGAACCGAGGTCGGCCGTCCTTCCAAAAGCTGCCGCGGACGCCTGCTCCATCCGGATTACCGTCTCCGATGGGCCCGTTCAGCAACCACCCGGGGCACGTTTCAGCGGAGCCTGACGGTAGAAGTAACCGCCCTGGTTCGTAAAGCCTGCCTGCGAGTAGAGCGCCTGCGCTCCCTGGTTGGCCATGGTGACCAGAAGCCAGAAGCCCTTGAGGTTCCGTTGGCTTCCGGACTGCAACAACGCTGACAGCACCCTCGTGGCGTATCCGCGCCTGCGGTGTTCGGGCGAGGTCGCCATGGCGTAAATGCCGCCCCAGCCGTCCACCAAGGCCAGACGCCCGACGGCGGCAGGTACGCCGTCGTCGTCCCGCACCAGGGCGTACAGCGAGGGGCACGAGGTGAGGATATTGCGGGCGACGGACAGTTCGGCCTCGCCGCCGCGGCCGTCCACGGACCACCACAGATCAAGCCATTCACGGGAGGGATCATCGCTGAGTTCAACACCCTGCGCGGGAGTTGCGTCGCGAAGGTCATCGACGCCCCGGACCATGATCCTTGTTTCGGACTGCCTGGTGAAGCGCTGGCCGTCCAGTACGGCGTTGAGGCCGGCGGTGCGGGGGTCATCGAAGATTTGGAAAATCAGGGGCAAGCGGCGGCTGCGGTACCACAGCGCAGCCGAGTCAACCGAGCGTGCGATGCTGTCCTGCCCATCCTGGGAGGGAAACCTGGGCCAGACAGAATTGGCCCGCTGCGTCACGCCTTCGGAGGCGCGAAGCACCCACTCCCCCGATTCCTCGCGCTCCAGGGCAGGCCAGGCCTTGTCCATGAGGTCTTCCAGGAGTGACTGCTCCAGCACGTGCGGCACCTTTCTGTGGCTTGAAAAACTCTGTGGCTTGAATGCCAAAAGGCCCCCCACCACAGTGGAGAGCCTTTTGGCAACGGCGTTACTCGGACTTTGTTTCGGGCTTGGCAGCGGGCTTTGACTCCGACTTAACCTCAGGCTTGAAGTCGACGCCTGCTTCCTTGCGCTGCTGCGGCGTGATCGGGGCAGGAGCGGCCGTCAGGGGGTCATAGCCGTTGCCCGACTTCGGGAAGGCAATGACATCGCGGATCGACTCCACGCCCGCGAGCAGCGCCACCACGCGGTCCCAGCCGAGGGCCATGCCGCCATGGGGAGGCGCGCCATACTTGAAGCCCTCCAGCAGGAAGCCGAACTTCGTTTCGGCGTCTTCCTTGTCCAGGCCCATGAGCTGGAACACGCGTTCCTGCACTTCGCGGTCGTGGATACGAATCGAACCGCCGCCGATTTCGTTGCCATTGCAGACGATGTCGTAGGCGTAGGACAGGGCCGACTCGGGGTCCTTGTCGAACGTGTCCAGGAATTCGGGCTTGGGCGAGGTGAACGCGTGGTGCACAGCCGTCCACTGGCCGGCACCCACTGCGACGTCACCCGAAGCGACGGCAGCCGCGGCGGGCTCGAACATCGGGGCGTCCACGATCCATACGAAGGCCCAATCGTTGGGATCGATCAGGCCCGTGCGGTGACCGATTTCAACGCGGGCAGCACCGAGCAGTGCACGGGCTGCGGACTTCTCACCGGCGGCGAAGAAGATGCAATCGCCCGGCTTGGCACCGACGGCGTCGGCCAGGCCTTCACGTTCGGCGTCGGTCAGGTTCTTGGCGACCGGGCCAGCCAGTTCGCCGTCTTCCTTGAAGAGCACGTAGGCCAGGCCCTTGTGCCCGCGCTGCTTGGCGAATTCCTGCCAGCCGTCCAGGGTGCGGCGCGGCTGGGAAGCGCCGCCCGGCATCACAACTGCGCCCACGTAAGGGGCCTTGAAGACGCCGAAGTTGGTGTCCTTGAAGAATTCGGTCAGTTCGGTCAGCTCGACACCGAAACGCAGGTCCGGCTTGTCGGAGCCGTACTTGGCCATGGCGTCCAGGTACGTCATGCGGCGGATCGGCGTGGGGATCTCGACGTCGATCAGCTGCCAGAGCGCCTTGACGATTGCTTCGCCGAGTTCAATGACGTCGTCCTGGTCCACGAAGCTGGCTTCGATGTCCAGCTGGGTGAATTCCGGCTGGCGGTCGGCACGGAAATCCTCATCGCGGTAGCAGCGTGCGATCTGGTAGTACTTCTCGAAGCCGCCCACTTGGAGGAGCTGCTTGAAAAGCTGCGGCGACTGCGGGAGGGCGTACCAGGATCCCGGGGCCAAGCGGGCCGGGACAACGAAGTCGCGGGCGCCTTCCGGCGTCGAACGCGTCAGCGTTGGGGTCTCGATCTCGACGTAGCCGCGCTGGTGCAGCAGCTCGCGGGCCACTCGGTTGGCTTCCGAACGAAGCCGCATGTTGCGTGCGGGGCCGGGGCGGCGAAGGTCGAGGTAGCGGTGCTTCAGGCGTGCTTCCTCGCCAACCTCGACGTGTTCGTCGATCTGGAACGGCAGCGGCTCGGAAGTGTTGAGGATGACCACCTTGTCGGCGATGACCTCAATCTCCCCCGTTGCCAGGGCCGGGTTCTCGTTGCCTTCAGGACGCTTGTTGACCGTGCCTGTGACCTGCAGGACGTACTCGTTCCGGAGGCCGTGGAAGACCTCTTCCTCACGGACAACCACCTGGGCCACGCCGGACGCGTCGCGCAGGTCAACGAATGCAACGCCACCGTGATCACGGCGCCGGCCCACCCAGCCGGCCAGGGTAACGGTTTGTCCAATGTGCTCGGAACGAAGGGATCCGAGGTCATGTGTGCGCAGCACAGCATTCCTTTCAGCATGAAATTTAGAGGGACCGCTGCAAGGCGGTCCCGTCCGAGTTTACCCGCCCCGGCCGCGGCTCCCGCCAAAGGGCGGGACAAGCATTGTTCTGGTCAGGCCGTGGTGACGCGGACGTGGAGGTCTTCCTCGGGCGGCGTCCAGCTCATGGGATCGGCATCGACCTGCTCACCGGAGCGGATGTCCTTGACCTGGTGCTTTCCGTCGTCGTCGGTGAACCACACAAACGGAATGCCGCGCCGGTCGGCAAACTTGATCTGCTTGCCGAACTTATCTGCCTTCGCGGCAACCTCGGTAGCAATGCCGCGGCCACGCAACGAGGCTGCGATGTCCTGGGCGGCCGACCAGCTGTCGTCGGTATTCAGGGCGACCAGAACGGCCGTAGGCACGGCGCGGGAGGCCGACGCCAGTTCCTGGCTGAGGATGCGTGAGACAAGGCGCGTCACGCCGATGGAAAGCCCGACGCCGGGGAACTTGCGGTTGCCCTTGCTGGCCAGCGCGTCGTAGCGCCCGCCGGAACAGATCGAACCGAGCTGCTCGTGCCCCACGAGCACGGTTTCGACAACCGTGCCCGTGTAGTAATCGAGGCCGCGGGCGATGCTCAGGTCGGCAACAACCTTGCCCGGCGCACGCTGCACGGCAGCCTCGATGACCTGCTGAAGCTCACTCAGGCCTTCGTCGAGGAGGGCATCCTTCACGCCGAGTGCGCGGACCTGGTCCACGAACGATGTGTCTTCCGTTCGGATCGTGGCAAGCTGAAGGGCAAGGGCTGCCTGCTCGTCGGTGGCACCGAGCTCTGACTTGAGCAACCCGGCTACCTTGTCGGCACCGATTTTTTCGAGTTTGTCGATGCTCCGCAGCACGCCGGCCGTATCCGTCAGGCCAATGCCGCGATAGAAGCCCTCGGCCAGCTTCCTGTTGTTGATCCGGAGCCGGAAATCCGGAATCGGAAGGGCGCTCAGGGCTTCTGCGATAACCAGCGCGATCTCCACGTCGTAGCGGAACGGCAGTTCGCCGTCACCGACGACGTCAATGTCGGCCTGGGTGAACTCGCGCGCGCGGCCTTCCTGGGGGCGTTCGCCACGCCACACCTTCTGGATCTGGTAGCGGCGGAACGGAAATGCCAGGTAGCCCGCGTTTTCCACAACGTAGCGCGCAAAAGGAACCGTCAGGTCGAAGTGCAGTGCGAGGGCGTTGGGATCCGACTTGTCCGAACCGTTCTGCTTGGCGGCCTCGGCTTCCTCATCCTGGAGCCGGCTGAGGCCATAGACCTCTTTATCGATCTCGCCCTTGCGAAGCAACTGGCCCACCGTTTCGACGGCACGGGTCTCAATGGAGGAAAAGCCATGCAGCTCAAACGTTTTCCGGAGCGTATCCAGCACGTGGAGCTCCACCAACCGCTCCTCGGGAAGCCACTCGGGGAATCCGGACAGGGAGGCGGTACGTGCCATGGTGGAATTGTCTCCTCGAAGAAAGCTGACGCAGGCTTCGGCGCCGCAGCTTTAAACGTCCGTTCGGCGTTTACAGGGCGGGCGTCCAGCCGGTCATGCATAAACTATGTGCGGCAGCCAGTTTATGCTTTCCGCGCGTGCACATCTAATGCAGCATGCCCGGGTTCCTGTTGGCGGCCATCCAAAGTGCACATCATCAGGAGGACTCTTGGCAACAAGGTCGCGGGATGACCGCGAAGCGAAAAGGCGCATCAGGCAGATGGAAGCCAAGCGCGCCCTGCGGCAGGAACAGGGAAAGCGCCGCAAACGCGACAACACCATCGCCATCGGTGCGGGTGCTGCGGCGGTTGTGCTCGCCGTCGTCCTCCAGCTCACCGTGTTCAGTTCCAACCCCACTGAAGACGAATTCGCCGCTGCCGAAGCCGGACTCACGTCGCCTTCGGCCTCACCCACCGCCTCCAACAGTGCCGATGTCCCCAGCGCCGACACCGCAGCAGGCAAGACCTTCACCGGCGAGCTCTCCCTGAACGGCGGTGTCGTAGGCGTCGAATTGAATGGCACTGCCGCTCCGCAGGCGGCCGCGGTCCTGAAGTCACTGAGCGACGCCGGCTATTACAGCGGGGCGAACTGCCACCGGCTTACCACCTCCGAGACGTTCGGCCTCCTGCAGTGTGGCGCGAAATCCGAGGACGGCGCCGATGATCCCAACTACCGCTGGGGTCCCCTGGAAAACACTCCCGCGGACAACAACTACCCTGCCGGAACCATCGCCATTGCCCGCAGCGGCAATAATGCCTATGGCAACGGCCACCAGTTCTTCATTGTCTACAAGGACACCACTATCCCGGCGGATACTGCCGGTGGGTACACAGTGGTGGGCAAGGTGACAAGCGGACTGGACGTAGTCACCAAGATCGCCGCGGCCGGCCTCAAACCCGGCGAAAACACCACCGACGGCGCCCCTGTGGCACCTGTCACGATAGACTCGTTTTCTCTGAAGTAACCAGCTCCAGGCCCCGGCCCGGGGTGCATTGCCTTAGCAGTCCCTCCAAGCGAAAGACTTTTAGCGGTGACAGACAGTCAGAAATCCGACGAAACAGCAGCAGTGGCCAACGATGAAGCGGTCGAGGTGATCGAAGCAAACGGGGCCGAGGCACCGTCCGAAGCTGCCCCTGCACCGGCTGCCGCCGAACCCCCGGCACCACGTCCGGCACCGTCCGCGGCCCCGTCCCCCGCGGCCTTTGCGGCACGCCCCAAGGCGCCCGCCCCTGTTGTTCCTGCCGCCCCGGCAGTATCTGCCGCATCGCTCGCCGAAGCTGCCAAGTGGGGGCGCGCTGAAGGAGACGGCCACGTCTTCCTGACGCTGGATGGCGAGGAGATCGCCGTCGGGCAATACCCGGGAGTCAGCCCCGACGAAGCCTTGGGCTATTTCGCCCGGAAGTTCGACGACGTCATCGCCCAGGTGGTCCTGCTGGAACACCGGGTGGAATCCAAGGCTCCGGCAACAGATATGCAGAAGACCGTCACCCATCTGCGTGAGCAACTGGCCGAGCGCAACATGGTCGGTGACATCCGTTCCGCCGAGGCCCGGTTGGACACCCTGTCCACGCAAATTCTCGAGCTGGAGAAGTCCGAAAAAGCCGCCCACGACGCCGTGCGGGCCAGCGAACTCGCTGCCCGCGAGGCAATCGTCTCTGAAGCGGAGTCCATTGCCGGCCAGGATCCCGCACAGATCCAGTGGAAAACTTCCAGCGCGCGCATGAACGAACTCTTTGAGTCCTGGAAGGCCGCACAGAAGAGCGGCGTCCGGCTGGGACGCAGCAACGAGGACGCCTTGTGGAAGCGGTTCCGCTCGGCCCGCACGGTGTTTGACCGGCACCGCCGCGCCTACTTCTCGCAGCTGGACAGCAATAACTCCGCCGCGAAGTCCGCCAAGGAGGCCCTGATCGCAGAGGCCGAGGCACTTTCCTCGTCGACTGACTGGGGCTACGCCGCCGGTGAATACCGCAGGCTCATGGATCAGTGGAAGGCCACCCCCCGGGCCAGCCGCAAGGATGATGACGCATTGTGGGGCCGGTTCCGCGCCGCACAGGACGTCTTCTTCAGCAACCGACAGGCTGCCAACGAACAGATCGACCAGGAATACACTGCGAACCTGGCCGTCAAGGAGCAACTGGTTGCCGAGGCCCAGGCATTGCTGCCCATCAAGGACCTCAACGCCGCCAAGAAGGCACTGCAGTCCATTCGTGATCGTTGGGAAGATGCCGGCAAGGTCCCGCGTGCCGACATGGGCCGGATCGAGGCAGGCCTTCGCAAGGTCGAAGATGCTGTCCGCGAAGCCGAAGAAGAGAAGTGGCGCCGGAGCAACCCGGAAACCAAGGCACGCACCAACAGTGCCTTGACCCAACTCGAAGCCGCAATTGCGGGCCTCAAGGACGATCTCGACAAGGCAGAGAAAGCTGGCGACCAGCGCCGTATCAAGGCTGCCCGTGAAGCCCTGGAAGCCCGCCAGGCCTGGCTTGACCAGATCCAGCGTTCGGCCAGCGATCTCGCCTGACCATATCTGACGTTGCCGCAGGCTCCGTACCGGTTATCCACATAGCCGGGACGGAGCCTGTACTCGTTAGGCGGCCCCGCGGAATGATCGAGTGATGGTCCCCGCTGTCACCGCCCCGCAATTACTCGAGCCGGTCATTCCCGAGCTCTACTCCCCTGGCCGCATCTTTAGCTGGAACGAGCTCCAGGGGATGGCCTTCGATGGCATCCTGCTGCCCCTGTACGGGAAGAATTACTCCTCGCCTGGCGTGGCCATCACCCACAGGCTCCGCGCCCGGGCAGCAGCCCTGAGCGTACCGGAGCGGATCCGCACCAAAGTGGTGGCAGGCAGACTCACCGCCGCCTGGATTTACGGCTGCGCCAAACCGCCCGAAAAGTTGTCGCTCCTGGTTGATGCCAAGCACCGGATCTCAAGCCTTCGCGGCACCATGGGCTGCAGCCTGCACGAAGTACGGCTGGGGCAGATGGATGTCGTGAGCCTTGGCGGCATGCTGGTGAGCACTCCGCTCAGGACAGCGGCCGACATCGCCCTCCACGTTGAAATGGAGCGTGCATTGCCAGTACTGAAGCGGCTCCTGGACAGGCCGGAACTTGGCATCAGGCTACGGCTTCTGATCCTGGCCGTGGAAGCCGCTCCTCGGGTGCCCCACAAGAAACGCGCCTTGGCCACCCTGGCCCAACTCATGCCGGCGACCACGCAGCCCTAGTTCCGGCGGCGGTTTCCTGTGGTGCGGTAGACGTCAAAGACACCATCGATGCGGCGCACTGCGTTCAAAACGTGGTGCAGGTACTTGGGATCGCCCATTTCGAACGCAAACTTGGAGATTGCAACCCTGTCACTGGAGGTGTGAACGGATGCCGCAAGGATGTTGACGTGGTTTTCCGACAGGATGCGGGTCACGTCGGACAGCAGCGATTTCCGGTCCAGTGCTTCCACCTGGATTTCCACCAGGAACACGCTGGACTGCGTAGGCGCCCATTCGACGTCGACAATCCTGTCAGGCTGGTCCCGCAACCCCGAGACATTGGTGCAGTCAGTCCGGTGCACGGACACACCGGAACCGCGCGTTACAAAGCCAAGGATGGGGTCAGGCGGTACAGGTGTGCAGCACCGGGCAAGCTTGACCCACACATCGCCCACGCCCCTGACAATCACGCCCGAATCCGAGAACTTGGACTTGGCTACCTGGGTGGGGATGCTGACCTCGTCCAGGTCCTCATCCGGGGTCTCGTGCCCGCCGAGGTGCTCCATGAGCTTTTCCATGACGGACTGCGCGGATGTGTGCCCGTCGCCGACCCCTGCGTAGAGTCCGGAGATGTCGACGTAATGGAAATCCTCAGCAACCGCCGACAGGGCATCGTGGGTCATGAGCCGCTGCAGCGGCAAGTTCTGCTTGCGCATGGCACGAGTCAGCATGTCCTTGCCACGGTCGATCGCTTCTTCGCGACGCTCCTTGGTGAACCACTGCCTGATCTTGTTCCGCGCCCGGGCCGACTTGACGAAGTGTTGCCAGTCCTGGCTGGGGCCTGCGCCTTCGGCCTTGGAGGTGAAAATTTCCACCCAGTCGCCATGGTTCAGTTCGCTGTTCAGCGGGACGAGCTTGCCGTTGACGCGTGCGCCGATGGTCCGGTGCCCCACTTCGGTGTGCACAGCGTAGGCGAAGTCCACCGGGGTGGACCCGGCGGGAAGCGCCATGACCTCACCCTTGGGCGTGAAGACGAAGACTTCCCGGGCGTTGATCTCGTAACGCAGGGAATCCAGGAACTCGCCTGGGTCGGACGTTTCCTGCTGCCAGTCGACCAGGGACCGCAGCCAACCCATATCGCCGTCCCGGGGGCTGCCCGGACCTTGTGCCGTCCGGTTTGGCTGGTCTTTGTACTTCCAGTGGGCGGCCACACCATACTCTGCCCGCCGGTGCATCTCGTGCGTCCGGATCTGGATCTCGACAGGTTTGCCGCCAGGCCCGATCACCGTTGTATGCAGCGATTGGTACATGTTGAACTTCGGCATCGCGATGTAGTCCTTGAACCTGCCCGGCAGGGGGTTCCATCGCGAGTGGAGGGTGCCAAGTGCCGCATAACAGTCACGGACGGAGTCAACCAGAACCCGGACACCCATGAGGTCATTGATGTCGTCGAAATCCTTATCCCGGACGATCATCTTCTGGTAGATGGAGTAGTAATGCTTCGGGCGGCCCGTGATGGTGGCCTTGATCCGGGCAGTCCGGAGATCGTCCGCTATCTGGTTGCGGATGACGCTCAGGCTCTTTTCGCGCTCCGGCGTCCGATCCCCCACCATCCGGACGATTTCTTCGTACACCTTGGGGTAGAGGGCTGCGAAGGACAGGTCCTCCAGCTCCCATTTGATGGTGTTCATGCCCAGTCGGTGGGCCAGTGGCGCGAAGATCTCCAGGGTTTCACGCGCCTTGCGCGAGGAGGATTCGGCAGAGACGAACCGCCAGGTGCGCGCGTTGTGCAAGCGGTCGGCCAGTTTGATCATGAGGACGCGGATGTCCTTGGCCATGGCAACGACCATTTTGCGGACGGTTTCGGACTGTGCCGCTTCACCGAAGCTGACCTTGTCCAGCTTGGTGACGCCGTCCACCAGCATTGCAACTTCCGGCCCGAAATCACGCGTCAGGTCCGCCAGGGTGTAGGGGGTGTCCTCCACGGTGTCGTGCAGCAATGCAGCGGCCAGGGTGGTGCCCGTCATGCCAAGTTCGGCCAGGATGGTGGCCACGGCAACCGGGTGCGTGATGTAGGGATCGCCGCTCTTGCGTTTCTGCCCCTGGTGGCTCCGCTCGGCCACGGCAAACGCGCGCTGGATCAGGTCGAAATCTTCTTTGGGGTTGTTTGCCCTGACCGTCCGCAGCAAAGGCTCGAGGATCGGCGAGTACGGGGCGACGCCTCGTCCGGTCAGTCGCGCGAGCCGGGAACGCGTGCGTTCCCTTCGGCCGGGGAACGTCGGACGGGCTCCGGGCATGTCCACCGGAACCGCGCTTGAAGCCCGGCCGGGCACGCCTGTTGCTGGGACCGCCACTGCATTGCGGTCGTCTTCCCCGCCCGCCGGTGGTGCCGACGTCGCACGTTCTTCCACAGAAGTACCCCTCACAACCGATTTAATTCTTCCAGTCTATTCCCGCAACTGAATGCTTCTGCAACTGGACAGCACATGACGATCGCAGCGGCAAGTCAAAGAGCCGTCCACCGCACGGTTGCGGTGGACGGCTCTTTGGACAATAACGGGTCCGTTGGCCCCTTATACGGTGGCTTCTGCCCTGCGCTGGCTTACCTTCTTGGCCTGCTTGAGGAGGTCCGGCTCCCCCTGGCGCAGCCAAGCGTAAAGCGGGGCCGCGATGAAGATCGTGGCAGCAGTTCCGATCAGGATACCCACGAACAACGCAAGCGACAGGTCACGCAAGGTACCAGCTCCGAGGAGCCCTGCACCGATGAAGAGGATCGCCGCCACCGGAAGCACCGCCACCATCATGGTGTTGATGGAACGCACCAACGTCTGGTTGACGGCCAGGTTGACTTCCTCGCCAAAGGTACGGCGCGAGGACGTGTAGATGTCCGAAGTGTTTTCACGGATCTTGTCGAAGACCACCACGGTGTCGTACAGCGAATAACTCAGGACGGTCAGGAAGCCGATGATGGCCGACGGCGTTACTTCGAAATCGCTCAAGGCGTAGACGCCCGCGGTGGTAAACATGGTGACGAGCATGCCAACAAGGGCTGACAGCGACATCTTCCAGGTCCTGAAGTACAACGCCATGAGGACTGCCGCCAAACCAACGAACACCACCAGGCCGATGAGGGCCTGCCGGGTAACGTCCTGGCCCCAGGTCGGTCCGACGAAGTTGGAGGTCACCTCGTTCTCCGTGACGCCATAGGCGCTGGTGAGTCCGTCCTTGATGCGGTTGGTCTCGTCGTCGGTCAACTGGTCCGTCTGGATCCGCATGGTGTTGCCCGCCACGTTGGCGACGCGCGGAATGGCGTTGGGGACGACGTCGTGGACAGCCTTCTCCCCAAGGGCTGCGTCGGTGGAGCTCACGTTGGACACTGTGAACTCCGAGCCGCCGCGGAACTCGATGCCGAGGTTGAAGCCGCCCTTGACCACAGGGATCAGGATGGACAACGCGACGGCAACGGCCGCGATGGTGAACCAGATCTTCTTGGACTTGACGAAGTTGTAGGAGCGTTTGCCCGTGTACAGCTCATGGCCGAAGGTTGCGAAGCTCGTAGTCATTACTTCTCCTCCTTGCTGCCGTTGGAAGTACCAGTCAACTGGCCCTTCGCGGCAAGGCGCCGTTCGGCGATGGTCATGCGTCGTTCCGCTTCAGCGGCTGCTCCGGCATTGCGGGGACGGACCGCCGTCGGCTTTTCATCCGGGGTCCGGAGCCGTCCGGCTCCGCGATACAGCGGTACCGCGCCCAGGCGGTCCGGTGACAATCCGGAGAAGCGGTGCCCTTCGCCGAAGAACTTGGTGCGGGCAAGGACCTGAAGCATCGGGTGCGTGAACATGAACACCACGAGGAGGTCGGCCAGCGCCGTCAAGCCCAGCGTGAAGGCAAAGCCACGGACGTTTCCGACAGCCACGAAGTACAGGACCAGTGCGGCCAGGAGGTTCACGGCCTTGGAGGCCAGGACGGTTCGCTTGGCGCGCTTCCAGCCGTTCTCGACGGCGGATACCAGTCCGCGTCCCTCGCGCAGTTCGTCACGGATACGTTCGAAGTAGACGATGAAGGAGTCTGCGGTCTGGCCAATGGCCACAATCAAACCTGCCACGCCGGCCAGCGACAACCTGTAGTTCTCAGTCCAGCCGAGGATGGCAATGGCCAGATAGGTCAGCAACCCGGCGACTACAAGGGAAGCGATGGTGACGAATCCCAAAGCCCGGTACTGGAAGAGGGAGTAGATCACAACCAGCACCAGGCCGATCATGCCGGCCAAAAGTCCGAGTCGGAGCTGGTCGCCACCGAGCGTCGCGGAGATCTGTTCCTGGGACTGGATTTCGAAACTGATCGGCAGGGCGCCATAGCGCAACTGGTCGGACAATGCCTTGGCGCTGGCTTGGGTGAAGTTGCCGGTGATCTGCGGCTTGCCGTCCGTGATGACGGCAAGTGCGCGCGGTGCGGAGAGCACTTTGTCGTCAAGGACAATGGCGAACTGGGACTTCGGATCCTCGGTGCCCTGGGCCTGTGCGGCTACATAGAACTGGTTGAGCCGTTCGGTAACAGCTTTGAACTTTGCCGTGGCATCGCCGTTGAAGACGATGTTCACGCCCCAGGCGTTGGTGACCGAACCCTGTGCGCCCTGGACCTGGGAGAACGTGGAATCGCTGATGTCCTGGCCCTTGACCTCTACCGGACCAAGAATGTACTTGGTCGCAGGAGTCTTGTCTGTAGCGGGCTCACATGCCACCAGTGGTTTGGCAGGATCCGAGCGGTCGCGTTTCTCCGCTGACGGATTGACGCAATCCAGTGCCTCGAATTCCTTTTGAACGTCCGGGGTTACCCAGTTGATGTCGCTGGCGTTCGCAGGCTCGGCAGTCGGCTTGTTCAACTGGTCATCCGGGGTCCGCTGTTCTGCGGGGATGGCGGCAGGGTCGCCGGCGGCGATAACAGGCCGGAAGTTCATGTCAGCAGAAGCCTGGATAAGGTCCCGGGTTTCCTTGGAAGGTGTTCCCGGCAGGCTGACAACGACGTTGCGGCCGGACTGCGTGCTGATTTCGGCCTCGGCGACGCCGGAACCGTCCACGCGCTGGCGGATGATCGCCACTGCCTGGTTGAGTTGCTCCTCATTGATGTCGGATGCACCCTCCACACGGGGGGCCAGGATCATCTGGGTTCCACCCTCGAGGTCCAGTGCAAGCTTGGGCGCCCAGCTCGCATGGCCAGTCATCACACCGCCAGCCAGGACAGCAGTGAGTACAACGAATATTGCTCCAAGCCAGGTCAGCACCCTGCGGGCTGAATTTTTGGGGCCGGTCCGTGCCATTATCGATCTTCCTGTTATCGCCGGACAGCCGCCGGCGGGCGCTGGTAAGCGTCTGCCGGCGGCTCTCCGCTGCCGTAGAAGTTGCCTTGCGCGGTGATGCCGCGACTGACGATGCTAGTTGTCCTTCTTGTCCTCTTTGTTGAGGCGCGCAATGGTCTCTTCCGGCGTCTCGCCGGCCGCAGGGGTTTCCGTACCCGTAACGGTCAAAGAAGAAGCGTCGTCGGGAACCACGGGGGCTTCCTCGGGGGCAGCCTCAACCACCTTGGTGACAGCCTGGCGGTGAACGGTGGCCAGGTTGCCCGGCGAGAGTTCGATAACGACCTTGTTTTCGGCTTCATCGATGGACACGATCCGGCCGAAGAGGCCGAAGCTGGTCATGACGTCGACTCCCGGAGCGAACTTGGACTGCATCTCAGCCTGCTGCTGCTGGGTCTTCTTGTTGCGGCGGAACATCATGAAGACAAAGAGTCCAAGCATGACGAACAGCAATATGGTCATTGGATCCACAGGGAAGTTCCGTTCTGTACTTACGTTTTGGTTCACGGCAACGTCCCTGGCAGATCCGCGAGGCTGGCGCATGGATCAAGGACTCGAACGTGCCGAGCGTCATACCAGTCTAGAGGGAAAAGCTGAACACAGCGTGTTAACCGGCAGTATCTACGCTTTCGGCGTGGTTTTCGTCCTCTTCAAACAGTGCGAGCGTCTCCTGGCCGAATACTCCCGCCGGTACGGCATACCCCAGATGGGTCCAGGCAGAAGCCATCGCTATCCGGCCCCGGGGCGTCCGTCCGAGCAATCCTTCGCGCACGAGGAAGGGCTCAGCCACCGTTTCGACGGTCTCAGGCTCTTCACCCACAGCAATCGCCAGGGTGGACAGCCCCACGGGACCACCATTGAACTTGGTGATCAAGGCTTCCAGGACGGAACGGTCCAGCCGGTCAAGACCCCGCTGGTCTACTTCGTACATGTCCAAAGCAGCCGACGCAGACCTCGCGTCGATCTGGTCAATGCCGTGGACCAAGGCCCAGTCACGAACACGGCGAAGCAGGCGGTTGGCAATACGCGGCGTGCCACGCGACCGACCGGCAATCTCCGTGAATCCGGCCGAGTTGACCTTCAAATCCAAGAGGCCCGCCGAACGGCGAAGGACCAGTTCAAGTTCGGCAACCGAGTAGAACTCAAGATGGCCGGTGAAGCCGAAGCGGTCGCGCAAGGGTCCGGGGAGGAGCCCGGCCCGGGTTGTGGCTCCCACCAGGGTGAAGGGCGGAAGTTCAAGGGGAATGGCCGTTGCACCGGCCCCCTTGCCCACCACGATGTCCACCCGGAAGTCTTCCATGGCCATATACAGCATTTCTTCCGCCGGCCGGGACATCCGGTGGATCTCGTCAAGGAACAGGACCTCGCCCTCCGAGAGGGAAGAGAGTATCGCGGCAAGGTCTCCGGCATGCTGGATGGCCGGACCGCTGCTGATACGCAGCGGAGCGTTCATTTCCGCGGCAATGATCATGGCCAGAGTGGTCTTGCCAAGTCCTGGCGGCCCGGACATGAGCACATGGTCCGCGCTGCGCCCACGCATTTTCGACGCCTCGAGTACCAGGGCAAGCTGCTTGCGGACCCGGTGCTGGCCCACGAAGTCGTGCAGGTTCTTCGGGCGAAGGGCAGCCTCAATGACCCGCTCCTCCGGCTCCTCTCCCCCGCTGACCAGTGACTGCTCAGCCACGGGTGCCTACGCGGTTGCCGGCGCGCGCGCCGTCCTGGCCAAGCCAACGCAGGGTGGCGCGGAGAATCTGTGCCACGTTTCCTGCATCGACCAGTTCGGGCGAATCCGCCATGGCTTTGTCGATGCTTCCGGTGGCGTCCTTCTCCGACCATCCGAGGCTGGTCATGGCGGCGACGACCTGCGGTTTCCATTCGGCCTTGATCGCGGCTTCTGGTGCGGTTGTGCTCCCGGTGCCATGGGGGACCAATTTCCCTGCGAGTTCAAGGACGATCCTGCCGGCAACCTTGGGCCCGATGCCTGGCACCTTCGTGAAGGCCTTGCCGTCTCCGGTGTGTGCTGCCACGCGTATGGCCTCCGGTTCGTGCACTGCGAGCACGGCCAAGGCCAGCCGCGGTCCCACGCCGCTGACACTGAGCAGGACGTCGAAAACTTCCCGTTCGTCGTCGTTGGCGAATCCAAAGAGGGTGAGGGAATCCTCGCGGACGATCATGGAGGTGAAAAGCTTGGCTTCAGTTCCCACCTTGAGGTGGCTCAAGGTCTGTGGCGTTGCGAACACACTCATGCCTGCACCGTTGAGGTCGATGACGGCGGTGGACAAGCCAACGTGGGCTACGGTTCCACGGAGAAAACTGATCAAGACCCGGCTCCTGAAGTACTGCCTGCCCCGGTGGCACCAATTGCGGCCGAAGCGGACTATCCGAACATATCTACGAATACCCTAGCAAGGGCGGCCGACAATCACCGCGCGCGGCGCGCTTTTGCTTCGGCTTCGGCCCACGCCTTTTGCGCCGGCGTGAGGGAACCAGCCCCCGACGCTCCCCCGGCAGCGCCCATCCCGCTTCCGGCCCGCCAGGCGTGTGTCAAAGCCAAGGCAAGGGCATCGGCGGCATCTGCGGGCTTGGGCGGTGAATCCAACCTCAGGATCTTGGTCACCAGCTTTGTCACGGCATCCTTGTTGGCCGTCCCGCTGCCGGTCACCGCAGCTTTGACCTCGGACGGGGTGTGCAGCGCCACCGGAATCCCACGGCGTGCCGCCGCGGCTATGACGACGCCCGAGGCCTGGGCAACGCCCATCACCGTGCTCACATTCATCTGGGAGAAAACGCGTTCGACGGCGACGACGTCCGGTTTGTGGAGGTCAAGCCACTCATCGATGGCCTGGGCTATCACCAGCAGGCGCTTGTCCAGGGTCAGTTCCGCCGAAGTTCCCACTACGCCGACCGCAACCATGGTGGCACGGCGGTTCCGCTCAATGTCCACAACGCCAATGCCGCAACGGGTAAGGCCCGGATCGACTCCCAATACGCGAAGAGTCAAGTCCGGGCCTTCCTGTTTGTTATCAAAATCGGGTGCTGCCGCGCCTACTCGGCGTCGAGGGCAGCCTGCACTTCCTCGCTGAAGTCCGCATTGCTGTAGACGTTCTGGACGTCGTCCAGGTCTTCAAGCGCATCGACGAGCTTCATGAACTTCTTGGCGCCATCGATGTCCAGGTCCACCTGCATGGAGGGAACAAATTCTGCTTCGTCGGTTTCGTACTCGATCCCGGCTTCCTTGAGGGCATCCCGGATGGCCTGGAGATCCGATGGCTCAGAGTGGATCTCCCAGTTCTCGCCGCTGTCCTTGACTTCCTCGGCACCGGCGTCCAGGACGGCCATGAGGATGTCGTCTTCGCTGAGGCCGTTCTTGGGCAGAACCACGACGCCCTTCCGGGCGAACAGGTAGCTGACAGAGCCGGGGTCGGCGATGGTGCCGCCGTTGCGCGAGATCGCCAGGCGCACCTCGGAGGCAGCACGGTTCTTGTTGTCGGTAAGGCATTCGATCAACAAGGCCGAGCCCTGCGGACCGCGGGCTTCGTACATGATCTCGGTGTAGTCCACTACCTCACCGGTGAGGCCGGCACCACGCTTGATGGCGCGGTCGATGTTGTCGTTGGGGACCGAAGTCTTCTTGGCCTTGGTGACGGCAAGTTCCAGGCCCGGGTTGCCGGCCAGGTCCGGTCCACCCATGCGGGCAGCGACTTCGATGTTCTTGATCAGTTTTGCGAACGACTTTGCACGCCTGCTGTCAATGATGGCTTTTTTGTGCTTGGTGGTCGCCCATTTGGAGTGGCCTGACATGCTTTACGCTTCTCCTCTGATCATTCGAATAAAGAGTTCATGCACACGCTTCTCCCCTGTCACTTCCGGATGGAAGGAGGTGGCCAGCAAACGGCCTGAGCGCACTGCAACAATTCTAGCCACTCCATGCAAAGCATCCGTGTGGCTGGCGTGGCCCGGATCGACTTGTGCCAGGACTTCCACCTCCGGGCCTACCCACTCAACCCAGGGTCCGCGGATAAACACGGCGTGAACAGGGTCCACACCGTCCTGCCCGGCGCTGAAGTCAAGGCCCTTGAAATCAAGGTCCGTTTCGAAAGACTCCCGCTGGCGCCCGAAGGCATTGCGGCGGACGGTGATGTCCAGTCCACCGAAGGTCTGTTGCGGATTGCCTTGGAGGTCGGTGGCCGGGTCAGCAATCTCGTTGGCCAGGAGGATCATGCCTGCGCATGAACCATAGACCGGAAGGCCGCCGTCGATCCGTTGTTGAATGGGTTCGCGGAGTTCGAAGATGCGGGACAACTTGTCAATGGTGGTGGATTCGCCACCCGGGATGATCAGGCCGTCGATTTCGTCCAGCTCGGAGGGCCGGCGGATTCCCACGCCTGTTGCTCCCGCAGACTCCACTGCGTGGATGTGCTCACGGAAGTCGCCCTGGAGTGCCAGGACACCGATCCGGAGGCCTGAACCCACGCGTGATGAAGCGTCGGAAAGGGGGTTGGTCATTGGACCATCATAATGCTCCCGGCGCTTCGGACCGTTTTGGGCAAGGGCTTGCCTCCCGCCGCGACCGGGGTTCCATGCCTTGACTGGGATATATTACAGAGCATGCTTTCCTTCAGCGTTCCCCTCGGCAAGCTGGTCCGTACACTGTCCCGGCTTCGGGGTGGAGGGTCAGCGTTTCCCGGCCTGGTGGTCGAAAAAATCGATCCCCGCTTCATGCAGCGCACGCTGGCCTCACTGCCCCACGGCGTGGCCGTGGTCAGCGGCACCAACGGCAAGACCACCACTACCAAGATGGTGGTCGAACTCCTGGAAAGCCAGGGCCTGAAGGTGTTCACCAACCGCTCCGGCAGCAACTTCACGCGCGGCGTTGCCGCCTCATTGCTGGGTGAGGTGGATTGGCGGGGCCGCCTCGACGCCGACATCGCAATCCTGGAACTCGATGAAGCCCACGCCGTACATTTCGTCAACAAAGTGGCGCCCCGCTTCAGTCTCCTTCTGAACGTCCTCCGGGATCAGCTGGACCGTTTCGGTGAAATCGACAAAACCGCCCGGCTCCTGGAGCACATCGCTTCGAAGACAACGGATACCGTCGTCCTGAACCGCGAGGATCCGCGCGTCGCGCGCATCGCCAACACCATCAACGGCCTCGACGCCGTTCACCACCCCAGCGTCCGGTACTTCGGACTGGACGAATCGCTCCGCAGCACTTTCCCGAACGACGACGAGATGCGGACCGGAAGCGGCCCCTCACCGTCCGGGACCTCAGTAGCCGCAGCGCCCGGTGAGGCAGTCGAACTGCCCGATGCCGACGTCGTGCTCCGACGGGTAGGCGCCCAGGATGCCGACTTTGAATTCGACGGCGAGACCGTCACCACCACCATGAAGCTGCGCGGCGTCTACAACATCTTCAACGCCGCTGCGGCGTTGTCGCTTACGCGCGCGGTCCTGGGGACCGGACCCGTTGACACTCCGGGACTCGTCAAGGCCCTGGGCGATGTGGCTCCGGCGTTCGGCCGCGGCGAAAGCCTGACCGTTGACGGGCAACCGCTTGAATTGGTGCTGGTCAAGAACCCGAGCGGCTTCCGGCTTGGCCTCAAATCGTTCCCGGCCGGCGGCTACGCAACCATGATCGCGATCAATGACAACTACGCCGACGGCAGGGATATGTCATGGCTGTGGGACGTGGAATTCGAATCCCTGCGTGAGGACGGAGTTGAGGTCCTCACGGGTGTCCGGGCCTACGACATGGCCCTTCGCCTGCAGTACGACGACGTCCCCTTCGGCGTGGTGGAACCGGACATCACAGCCGCCCTGCGCACGTTCATCGACGGCTCGCGGGGTAAGCCCAAGCGCATTTTCTGCACCTACACATCAATGCTGGCCATCCGCCGCGAACTTGCCAAAATCACCATAGTTGAGGTGGTCTCATGACCTCGGAACCCCAGTCCCCGACCACACAGTCCACGGCATCACAGCCCAGCAAAGGCACCATCCGCGTTCTCCAGCTCTATCCGCGGGAAATGAACATCTACGGCGACTGGGGCAATGCCCTGGTCCTCAAGCAGCGGATCAAGTGGCACGGCTACACTCCGGAGCTGCTGGAGTACAACGTGGGCGACGATTTCCCGGACGACGTGGATATCGTGGTGGGCGGTGGCGGCCAGGACAGCGGTCAGCTGGTGATCCAGGATGACCTCCAGGCGCGTGCGGAACAGTTGCGGGAACTCGCCGAAAACGGCGCGCCCATGCTGGTGATCTGCGGCCTCTACCAGCTTTTCGGAAAGTTCTTCAAGACCAGCACGGGACCCACCATTCCCGGCATCGGCATCCTGGATGTTGAAACCCACGGTACGGATGAACGCCTGATCGGCAACGTGATCATGAAGTCCGACGAGTTTGGCGACATCATGGGCTACGAGAACCACAGCGGCCAGACCACCTTGGGTCCCGGCGTCGAACCTCTTGGCACCGTCACCAAAGGTGCGGGCAACAACAGCAAGGACGGCCATGAAGGCGCCCGCTACAACAACGTTGTAGCCAGCTACCTGCACGGTTCGCTGCTGCCGAAGAATCCGGCTATTGCAGACTTCCTGATCCGCACGGCCGCGGAACGCAAGTTCGGTACGTTCGTGCCGGGAGCTCCCGACGACGACTACGCCCGCCTCGCGCGCGAACACGCTGCCCGGCGTCCGCGCTAGGGGGTTACTTCTCCTTGGTGATCAGCAGTTCATGGGCGCCCGCCGTGGCGGCGCCCATGGACTCGACCACGGATTGGGTCCTCTGGCGGGTTTCCGCGTCCGCCGCGGGTGTGGCACACACGCCCTGCGGTGCGTCGCTGGCTACTGAACACCAGCGGTAAGGATCACGGACAATCACCGACGGCGCCCATGCCAGGTCCGAGGCAGTCCAGGTCCCTGCAGCATTTTGGCTGAACTGCGCCCTGACCAGCAGCCCTTCGTTGTTGACCACGTACCACGGCGACAACTCCGTGATGCCGTTCCCGAGTCCGTAGACGATCCACGTGCCTTTGTAGTTCTCGATGGGCAGCACCGAGTGGGTGTGGTGCCCATAGATCATGGTGAACTGGCCACTGTCCACAAGGGCGTGGGCCACCTCCTGCTGCTGGGCATTGGGTTCACTGGCGTATTCCTCGCCCGCATGCATGACGCCCAGGACGATGTCTGCGCCAAGCGCCTTCGCCTGGGTCGCTTTGGCAATCATGGTTGCGGGGTCCAGTTCGTCCACAAGCCACGGATACTCCGGAATCTGTCCGTTGTGTCCGTAGGTGCCCTCGATGACCGCCACTTTGGCCGACTCCGTTTGGAGCATCAGGATTTCCTTGGAGGCCGCTTCGGTCCGGTAGGAGCCGGTGTGCTTGAGCCCGGCAGCATCAAGGGCGTCCAGGGTCCTGAGCAGCCCTTCGGTGCCGCGGTCAATGGTGTGGTTGCTGGCGGTAGTGCAGGCTTGGTAGCCGATGTCCTTGGACGCTGTGACAATCTGCGGCGGAACGTTGAACGACGGGTACGCAGAGAAGGGCCCTTCCGGCGTGGCCACCGGGGTTTCCTGATGGCAGATGGCGAGGTCGCTGTTTCGGACGTAGCGCCGCTGGCCTTCGAGGAGAGGTACGAACGTGTACCCGGGCAGGCCGGCTGCAGCAGCGTCGGCGCGGGCCTGTTGCCATAACTGCGTATGGACCAGCATGTCTCCCGTCACCATGATCGAAGTGCAGCGGAGTTCCGCGCAGGCCGGCCCCTTACCCGGGGTCGGATTGGGTGCGGGCGTCCGTGTGGGCGTAGGTTCCGGTTGCACCGGGGCCGGGGCGGCACTGCTGCGGTTGGCGTCATCGTTCTCGGCGATGACGCCGCAGGCCCCCAGCGTCATCGCAAGGGCCAACGCCAGCGCAGGCAATGCCGCCCGCCGTGGGCGGATTGATCTCGTCGCAGATGTGAGATTCCCCATGATTTTCATCCTACGGCGAAGTCATGCTGAACCAGGCGTGCCGCTCTTGAGGACACGATTCTTACGTGAAAGAGTCACTTCATGACCAATCCCCTGCTTAGCCCCAGCCCTCTGCCATACGGCCTGCCGCCCTTTGGCGAAATTTCCTCCGGTCACTACGCCGAAGCTGTGGACAAGGGCCTGGCCGCGCAGTTGGAGGAGATCGGGGTCATCGTCGGAAACCCGGAGCCTGCGAATTTCGAGAACACCGCCGTGGCCATGGAGCGGTCGGGGCTTCTCCTGAACAGGGCTGCCGCGGCCTTCTTCACCCTGGTGTCGGCCGACGCAAACGAGGACATCAAAGCGCTCGAAACGGAACTCTCACCCAAGTTCTCAGCGCACCAGGATGCCGTGTACATGAACCGCGCCCTGTACGAACGCTTCGCAGCCATCGAGGTGGACGGCCTCGACGACGAATCTGCCCGCTTGGTGGAGGAGTACCTGAAGGAATTCCGCCAGTCGGGCGTTCAGCTCGACGACGCCGGACAAGACCGGCTTCGGGACATCAACGCCGAACTCTCACGGTTGGGAACCGCGTTTGGCCAGCAGGTCAAGGAGGCCATGAAGTCCTCGGCACTGCTTCTGGACGACGCCGCGGAGCTCGCCGGCATGACGGAGGAAGACATCGCAGGCGCTGCTGAAGCCGCCAACGCTGCGGGCCATGAAGGCAAATACCTGCTCACGTTAATCCAACCCAGCAACCAGCCTGCCCTCGCTGCCCTCGAGAATCCGGCCGTCCGGCGTCGCTTGTACGAGGCCTCCCTGGCCCGTGGCACCGATGGCGGCCCCTTGGACGTGCGGGATTTGGTGCTGGCCACGGTCCGGTTACGGGCAGAAAAGGCCGCGTTGTTGGGCTTCGCGAATTTTGCCGAGCTGGTGGTTGACCAACAAACCGCTCCAGGTTTCAGCGACGTGCAGGCGATGCTTGGCCGGTTGGCCCCCGCCGCAGTCCGCAATGCACAGCGCGAGGCCGAGGCCCTTGCCGGGTCAGCGGGGCGGGAACTGCAACCGTGGGACTGGGCCTACTATTCAGCCCGGGTCCGCAAGGAAAAGTTCGACGTGGATGTCCAAGCCCTGCGTCCGTACTTCTCATTGGACAACGTACTGCAGAACGGCGTCTTCCATGCCGCTACCGGACTCTATGGGATCACCTTCCATGAACGCGCCGACCTTCAGGGTTACCATCCCGACGTACGCGTGTGGGAGGTCCGCGGCGAAGATGGAAGTGCTCTGGGCCTCTTCCTCGGGGACTATTACACCAGGGAGACAAAGCGCGGAGGGGCCTGGATGAACTCCCTGGTGGAACAGTCCACCCTGCTGGACACCCGTCCGGTGGTGATCAACAACCTCAACATCACCAAACCCGCTCCCGGGGAGCCCACGCTTTTGACCCTGGACGAGGTCCGGACGGTATTCCACGAATTCGGCCATGCCCTGCACGGTCTTTTTTCCAATGTCAGGTATCCGCGGTTCTCAGGTACCTCAGTTCCCCGGGACTTCGTGGAGTACCCCTCACAGGTCAACGAAATGTGGATCATGTGGCCGGAGGTACTTGCCAACTACGCCAAGCATCACGCTACCGGGGAGCCCCTTCCCCAGGAGGTGGTAGGGAAGCTGAACGCCTCACACCTGTGGGGCGAAGGATTCGCGACCACCGAATACCTGGGAGCTGCACTGCTGGACCTGGCGTGGCACGTGCTGTCCCCGGAGGATGTGCCGGCGGATGTCCTGGCTTTCGAGGCTGCGGCGCTGGCTGGGGCCGGGATTGACCATCCGCTGGTGCCGCCGCGCTACCGCACTGGCTACTTCCAGCACATCTTCGCCGGAGCGGGCTACGCAGCCGGCTACTACTCCTATATTTGGAGCGAAGTGCTGGACGCCGACACAGTGGAGTGGTTCAAGGAAATCGGCGGACTGACCCGCGCCAACGGCGACCGCTTCAGGTTCGAACTGCTCTCACGGGGCAACAGCCGGGATCCCTTGGAGTCCTTCCGGCAGTTCCGCGGCCGCGACGCACGCCTGGAACCGCTGCTCAAGCGCCGGGGTTTGGAGTAACAACGACGCCGGGCCGGTCACCCCTGAAGGTAACCGGCCCGGCGTCGAACTGCTTTTGCTGCTACCAGCCGCGCTCTGCGAGGCGGTGGGGCTGCGGGATTTCGTCGACGTTGATGCCGACCATTGCCTCGCCCAGGCCGCGGGAGACCTTGGCGATAACGTCAGGATCGTCGTAGAACGTGGTGGCCTTGACGACGGCGGCGGCGCGCTCTGCGGGGTTGCCGGACTTGAAGATACCGGAACCGACGAACACGCCATCGGCGCCGAGCTGCATCATCATCGCAGCATCAGCCGGGGTTGCGATGCCACCGGCGGTGAACAGCACTACCGGCAGCTTGCCCGTGGCGGCGATTTCCTTGACGAGTTCGTACGGGGCCTGCAGTTCCTTGGCCGCGACATACAGCTCGTCCTCGGGAAGGGCAGCGAGCTTGGCGATCTCAGCGCGGATCTTGCGCATGTGACCGGTCGCGTTGGACACATCGCCGGTACCGGCCTCGCCCTTGGAACGGATCATGGCCGCGCCCTCGTTGATGCGGCGCAACGCCTCACCAAGGTTCGTGGCACCACACACGAACGGAACGGTGAAGTTCCACTTGTCGATGTGGTTGACGTAGTCGGCCGGGGTCAGGACCTCGGACTCGTCGATGTAGTCAACACCGAGGGACTGCAGAACCTGCGCCTCGACGAAGTGGCCGATGCGGGCCTTGGCCATCACCGGGATGGACACAGCGGCAATGATCTGATCGATCATGTCGGGATCGGACATGCGGGACACGCCACCCTGGGCGCGGATGTCGGCCGGAACACGCTCGAGGGCCATCACGGCGACAGCACCGGCGTCCTCGGCGATGCGGGCCTGCTCGACGTTAACGACGTCCATAATGACGCCGCCCTTGAGCATCTCAGCCATGCCCCGCTTGACGCGGCTGCTGCCCGTGACGCTGTTCGCGGACGAACCGGCGTCGTTGCTTACATCTGGTGTAGACACAAAAACCCCTATGGGTAGATAAACGACCTTACTGCCGGAGGCACACGCAGCCACACGACCGCAATCAGCGCACACCGGGTTTTCAGGTCAAGGTGACCAAGTACTAGTAATAGTAGTCGCAGGTTGCAGGGCGGCAGTACATTCATTACTGCCCCGAAGGGCAACAAACCCGGTTGTGGTAGGACAGCTGCACAATCGGCGGCACCCGAATCTGGTCAGATGCCAGTTCCCTCGGCTTCAGCCATGGCCTGCCTGTGCACGGTGGCCATTCTTTGGACTACCGTGACCACACTGGCCAGGGCCAGCAGAACCAACGTTGCGAACAGCACCACTGGTGGAAGTCCCAATCCCGTAAGCCCGGTAATCAGCAACACCGACGCCAGCCGCTCGGCGCGTTCGGCAAGTCCGACGCTGGCGTGGTAGCCGAGCGATTCCGCTTTCGCCCGCGCATAGGACACCACCATGCCCAGGACCAGGCAAACCACGGCCGCAGCCCCGATTGCAGTGTCCCGGCCCCCGGTAAAGAACCAAATGGTGAGGCCCGCAAAGATTGCGCCGTCGGCCAACCGGTCCAGCGTCGAATCGAGGAAATTTCCCCACCCTCCGCTGCGTCCCTGCAGCCGTGCCATGATTCCATCCACCACATCAGAGAACGCGAAGAAGGCAACAACCACCGAACCCCACCACAGATGGCCCAAGGGGTAGAGGATGAGGCCACCGAGGATGACACCCGCAGTTCCCGCTATGGTGACGGCGTCAGGTGACACGCCGATCCGCAGGAGCCAACGCGCCAACGGGGTAAAGAGTGAGGTGAAGAAGCCGCGCGCATGCTTATTGAGCATTCGACTCCCCCGGCCAGGCTTCGGCCACGAGCTTGCGGACCTCGTCAAGGGTCTGCGTAATGGCTTTGGTCTGGGCGATGATGGGAAAGAAATTGCCGTCCCCGCCCCAGCGCGGAACTACGTGCTGGTGGAGGTGGGCTGCGATGCCCGCGCCGCCTGTGACGCCTTGGTTCATACCCAGGTTGAAGCCGCTCGGGTTCGAAACCTTCCGGAGCACGCGCATGGCCGTCTGGGTGAGATCAGCGAACTCTGCCGTCTCTTCGACCGTGATGTCCGTGTAATCGGGAACGTGGCGGTAGGGGCAGATCAGCAGGTGGCCCGGGTTGTAGGGGAAAAGATTGAGCACCACATAGCAGGTCTTTCCCCGGTAGACGATCAACGATTCCTCGTCCGAGCGGGTGGGTCCTACGCAGAACGGGCAGTCATCCTTGTTCTTGAATTGATCCTGCCCACCCTTGATGTAGGCCATCCGGTGCGGAGTCCACAGGCGCTGAAACGCATCCGGAACGCCTGCGAGTCCGAAATCATCGGTTACGTCTGCGTCGCCCGGAAAGTCAGCTGCCGCGCCTGTGTTCTCCTGCACCGTCACTGTTTCCGTTCCGTCAGCTCTCGCGGTTCTTCACGGCGTCGACGATCCGGCGGACCGCCTCGGCTACAGGGACACCGTTGTCTTGGCTGCCATCGCGGAAGCGGAATGATACGGCGCCTGCTTCGGCGTCTTCACCACCGGCAATAAGCACAAAGGGAATCTTGTCCTTGCTTGCGGTACGGATCTTCTTGGGGAAACGATCCGAGGAGATGTCCACCTCGGCGCGGATGCCTGCAGCCTTAAGCTGCCCGACGACGTCGAACATGTAGTCGTTGAACGCCTCAGCTACGGGGATGCCCACCACCTGGACGGGGGCAAGCCATGCCGGGAAAGCCCCGGCATAGTGCTCCGTGAGGACGCCCATGAAGCGTTCCACCGAGCCGAAGAGGGCCCGGTGGATCATCACGGGGCGTTGACGCGTTCCGTCGGCCGCCTGGTACTCCAGTTCGAAGCGCTCGGGCAGGTTGAAGTCCAGCTGGATGGTGGACATTTGCCAGGTCCGTCCCAGGGCATCCTTGGCCTGAACCGAGATCTTGGGGCCATAGAAGGCTGCTCCACCCGGATCCGGAACCAGCTCCAGCCCGGAAGCGGCCGCAACTTCGGAAAGGGTGCGGGTGGCTTCTTCCCAAGCGGCATCATCACCAACGAACTTCTCTTCGTTCTTGGTGGAGAGCTCCAGGTAGAAGTCATCCAGGCCGTAGTCCTTGAGCAGACCGAGGACGAAGTTCAGCGTAGTGGTGAGCTCGTCCTTCATCTGCTCGCGGGTGCAGTAGATGTGGGCATCGTCCTGTGTCATGCCACGCACGCGTGTCAGCCCGTGCACAACGCCGGACTTCTCGTAGCGGTACACCGAGCCGAATTCGAAAAGGCGCAGGGGAAGCTCGCGGTAGGACCGGCCTCGTGAGCGGAAGATCAGGTTGTGCATGGGGCAGTTCATGGGCTTCAGGTAGTAATCCTGGGCCGGCTTGCGCACTGTGCCGTCTTCGTTGAATTCGGCATCCACCTGCATGGCGGGGAACATGCCGTCCTTGTACCAGTCAAGGTGGCCGGAAACCTCGTAGAGGTGCCCCTTGGTGATGTGCGGCGTGTAGACAAACTCGTAGCCGGCGTCCACGTGGCGCTGGCGCGAGTAGTCCTCCATCTCCTTGCGGATGATGCCACCCTTGGGGTGGAACACCGGAAGGCCGGAACCAAGTTCATCCGGGAAGGAGAAGAGGTCCAGCTCGACACCAAGCTTGCGGTGGTCGCGGCGCTCAGCTTCTGCGATGCGCTCCTGGTAAGCCTTGAGGGCTTCCTTGGTGGGCCACGCGGTTCCATAAATGCGCTGCAGCTGCTGGTTGTTCTGGTTGCCCAACCAGTAGGCAGACGAGGAACGGGTCAGCGCGAAGGCGTTGGAGATGATCTTGGTGTTGGGCAGGTGCGGGCCACGGCAAAGATCGCACCAGACGCTGTCTCCGCTCTTGCGGTCGACGTTGTCGTAGATAGTGATGTCGCCTGCGCCGACTTCAACGTTGACGCCTTCAGCAGCGTCGGCGGCGTCGTTCTTCTTGCCGAGCAGTTCGAGCTTGTAGGGCTCGTTGGCCATGGCGTGGCGGGCTTCTTCTTCAGTGACCACGCGGCGGACGAACTTCTGGTTCTGGTTGATGATTTTCTGCATCATCTTTTCCAGTTGGCGCAGGTCTTCCGGGGTGAATGGCTCAGCGACGTCGAAGTCGAAGTAGAAACCGTCAGTGATGTAGGGGCCGATACCAAGCTTGGCGTCGGGGCGCAATTGCTGCACGGCCTGTGCCATGACGTGTGCGGTGGAGTGGCGGAGCACGTTGAGTCCATCGGGAGATTCGATGGTGACGCCTTCGACGTCGGCGTCTGCCGGGAGAACCTGGTCCAGGTCCTTCAGTTCGCCATTGACGCGGGCTACAACAACGTCGCGGCGCTCGAAGAAGAGTTCCGCGCCGGTAGTCCCTTCCGTCACCTTTGTCTCTTCGCCATCGACGATGAGGGTGATCTGTTGGGCATCTGACACGGGTGTCTCCTATTCATGGTTGAGGCTTCATAGCTTGTGGCGTACGGGGACCACAGCCAGCCACCGTCAATCGTATCCGTTCCAGCGAGGGCGGCCAAAGCAGCGCGCCGGGCCACGATCCCGGGGCGTTCAGCTTCCAAGACCAGTTATGGCAAGGTTCCTTGCAATGCCATGAAGAGGTCCGTGATGCGTGTACTCGTCAGGTGGCATCTCTTCGCCACGGATGATTTCCGAGTAAGGCAACGTTTCAGGCCGGCCCAGGTCCCATGCCTTGCTTGCACTGAGGCTGATGCCTTTGGGACCTGTCCTCCTGGTGGTTCCACGGATCAGCAGCAGGCGGGTACCGAACAGCAGCGGCCCTGACTCTTCCTGGGCTTCGTGGAAGAAAACCGAGTCCACGCACCCAGTGCCGTCGTCGATGCTGATGAAGACAACCCGCCGGCCACCGCGCATGGGCGGGGTTTGGGTGGCAATGCGCACCCCGGCCACCAGGACCTCCGTTCCGTTGCGCAGCCCAAGGAGCTTGTCGGCCGTTGTGACCCCCAATTTTGCCAACAGGGGACGGTGGCTCTCCATCAGGTGCTCACTGACATCCACGGCCATGAGATCCAACTCTGCCCTGACATTTTCGACCATCGTGGGTGGAGGAAGCTCTGGGGCAATGTTCCTTAGCTCGACATCGCCCAGCGCAAACGACAACTGCCCTTCAATGATGCCGTTCGGTTTCTTCGAAGGACTGCTTTGCAGTGCTTGAAGATGCTGGACAAGGTCTGCCCTGTTGGCTTTTCCGCCAGAGTCTTTATGCAGGGCATCGAAGGCACCCAGTTGGGCAAGTCTTTTGATGTTTGGCTTGCTCACTCTGGCCCGTGTCCGGAGATCGGCCAAGGAATCGAATGGCTGGCCCGCAACGATTCTCTTCAGTTCAGCCCCTGAGAGCCCATATATCCCCGACAGGCTCAACCTGATGCCAAGCCTGCCACTGTCAGGTCCTTCAAGGATCTTCTCCACCCTGTACTCAGCCTGGCTCCGGTTGATGTCCAGGGGCAGGATGGGAATGCCGAGCCGCCGGGCTTCAGCCACCAGTAAGCGCTTCGGGTACATTCCGGGATCGTGCTCCCATAACCCTGCAAGGAAGGCTTCCGGATGGTGGGCTTTGAGCCACGCCGACTGGTAGGTGGGAACAGCAAAAGCAGCCCCGTGGGCCTTGCAAAAGCCAAAGCTGCCGAAGGCCTTCAGGGTCCCCCATACCTTGTCCACCACCTCGGGCGAGTAGTTCCTAATGGCTTTACTACGAAAGTATTTCTCCACCTCGGGTTCACGGATTTCATCCCCGAGTGCCCTCCGGAATTCATCCGCCCTTGCCAGTCCGCAACCGGTCATGACATCGAAGGTCTTGAGTATCTGTTCATGGAAAACTGTCACGCCATGGGTTTCCTGCAACACGGGCTTGAGATCCGGATGCGGATATACCTCCGGCGCAAAACCATGCCTGTGCTCAAGGAAGGGGCGCACCATATCGGACTTCATGGGCCCGGGGCGGAACAACGAAATATCGATGATGAGGTCGTTGAATTCGCGTGGGGCCATTTTCCCAATGAGCTCCCGCTGGCCGGGAGACTCAATCTGGAAACACCCCAAGGTATGGGTACTTCGAATCAGCTCAAAAGTGGGCTCGTCGTCGAAAGGAACGGCGTTGAGGTCAATCCTTCCGTCGTCGGCGATGTAATCAGGCCCCGAGCCATTTGGTCCCACCGCGTGATTTCCTGCTGTAACCACCTCCGCCTTGGATGGATGCAGCCGGATCACTTCCCGTACCGCGAAGGCCATCGCGCTTTGCATCCGTACGCCCAGGACATCCAGCTTGAGCATGCCCATGGGATCCATGTCATGTTTGTCGAACTGGCTCATGGGCAACCCAAGGCCACTGGGCTGGACCGGAGTCCGGTCAAGGAGGGTGGTGTCCCCGAGGATCACCCCACAGGGGTGCATGGAGATATGTCTGGGTAATCTGTCCAGCCGTTCGGTCAGGTCCACCAGAAGATCGAGCTGCTGGTTTTCCTCCATTCCTCCACGCTCCACCCGGCCGGCAAAGTCACGTAGTTCCGGCTTCTCCACCAGCGCTTCACGGAACTTCCTTGCCGAGAACCGCCAGAGCTGCTTGGCGATATCGCTGACTTCCCCTTCGTCCATTCCCAAGGCCATGCCGGCATCCCTGACAGCACCGCGGGCACGGTACCCGTTTTGCATGCTCATGAGGGTGACCCGTTCGGCCCCGAACCGGTCGAAGATCTTCCGGTAGACATTGTGGCGTTCCGCGCTTTCGACGTCGATGTCAATGTCAGGAAGCGTGGAACGGCGTCCGGAAAGAAACCGCTCAAAAATAAGATCGTGGCGGATGGGATCAACCTGGCTGATATCGATCAGATAATTGACCAGGCTTGAGGCGCCTGAGCCGCGCGCCGCAACCCTGACCCCCATATCAAGGATCATCCTTGATACTTCAGCCACAGTGAGGAAGTAGGAGCCAAAGCCGAGCCTGCCGATGATTCCCAGTTCGTGGTCCAGCCGCGAGCGCATCCGGGTTTCCTCGTCGCCGGTGATGCCGGGGAACCGTTTGGTGATTCCTGCTTGGCAGCGTTGGGCAAGTTCCATCATGGGGTCGTTGTCGATGCCGATGATGGAGGCCTCGGGAACCACGGGTTTTTTCCATCCCATGTCCAGGATGGGGTCGATGCGGCATTTGTCTGCGAGCGCTTCTGTGTTGGCCAGCAGCTTGTTGAGGTCGGCTTGGCCCAGGCCTGCGGCGTTGATGATTTCCTTGCCGAGCTGGAGCATGTGGCGGGGACTCTTCAACCAGCCCTGCCCTGTTGGTTGGAGAAGGCCGGTTGGTTGAAGCATGGGGGCGTTCGAGAGTTCAGGGAGTGATTTCAGGGTTCGTGCTGAGTCCAGGACGTCGGCTGTTGCCGCTCCGTCCTGGGCGCAGTAGCGCACGGCGTTGCTGAGGATGGCCGGAACGTTGTACTCGAGGGCGAGCTTCAGCATGCGGACCGCATGGGCTGTACTGAGGGGCTCTCCAGGGGCGCTGAGGTGGGAAACGGTCTCGGCCACGATGGTCCCTGGCGGCATGGCGTCGATCCATTGCTTGAAGAGGGTCCTTGGCCGCAAGTATTTGCGTCCGCCCATGGCCCTGCCTACATCCGAGTCAGGTCCGATCATCACGGTGAGAACAGGTTTGAGGGTCTTTGGGTCCAGGGTTCTGGAGGCCAATTCCCCTCGGGTTACGGCAACGGGGATTGCTCCACCGGCTTTTCCCGAGGTGCGCGCATGGGCATCTGACACCAAGCGGCACAGTGCCCGGTAGCCGGCGCCGTTGTTATGGCCGTGGGCCAGTACGACGACGCGGCCCGCGACTTGGGTGCGGTGGTCGCCGTCGTCGTCGAAGACTGCCAGGTCAACGCCGACGACGGGGTCGATACCAGCGTCCATGCAGGCTTTGAGGTGCTTGACGGTCCCGTAGAGGCCGTCGCGGTCCGTGCAGGCGAGCGCCGTGGCTCCATCTGATGCGGCGGTTTGGGCCAGCTCGTCGGGCCAGGAGACACCGTAGTGTGCGCTGAAGGCTGTTGAAACGTGCAGGTGGGTAAAGCTCAAGGTTCACGCTGCTTCGTCGGGCTCGACGGCACGGGCCGGTGCGGCGTCGTGGATTCGAAGAAGCCTCCACCGCCCACTGCCTACATGCCTGACAAGGTCAAGGGTGATGGTTTCGCCGGCATTGTGCTCCGACTGCTGTGGCTGAAGCTGTACGCGCCAGATCTCGTGGTCTACCAGGCCGGCACCGGCGCCGATGGGTGCACGGTTTTCTTCCACCCACCATTGGCGCCGTTCGAACCAACGCACGGGTTCATCGGTGACGGTGTAGTGCGTCCCTTTCCAATGGACTGCTTGTGGCTGGCCTGTTTCCGTGCAGATCACTCCGACGGACTCGCTGAACAGCCCCATTTCACACCTCATTACGCCGGTCCGGATTGATTCGAAAGTATGTTCGAATAAATCCAGTTTACGCCGACGTCCGGGCAAAACCTACTTCGAAGTTCCTGCCTGTGCAGAAGCCTTCGACACCCGCTTTCCGACCTGCCTGAGCAGGCCATCACGCCAAGGCTGCATGCCTTGGGCCAGTGCAATGCTCCCCATAAGGGACGAGGCGAGCCGGAGCTGCTGGGTGCGCAGGACGCGCTTTTTGTTGTAGGCGGCAAGCGCTTCATCCAGGGGCTGATCATTGAGCAGGTTCCCCAATGCCACTGCGTCGATAAGTGCTTCGCAGGCACCCCTGCCCAGATTGGGCGTCATGGCGTGGCCGGCATCCCCTACCAGCACCACATTGCCGCGTGAGTAGCGGGCAAGGGGCGGGGTGGTCCAGATGCGCTGCGCCAAGGACTTCTCCGGTGAGGCCTGGGCCAGTACGTTCTTCACGGCTTCGGAGTATCCGGCATAGCGGCGGCGGGTCACTTCAAGCGCTTCGGAGACATCTACCTTCCCAGGCCCAAGGTCGGAGCGGTAGGAGGCATACCAATTGCTTCCCCCTCCGGCCGGCGCAAGGCCGAAGATTTCTCCGCGACCCCAGTATTCGCCAACGTCCCCGGGAGCAGGCGAACCCGGCACGACTCCCCTGACAGCGAGGAACGGGGTGGGCCGGGCGGCGCTCCGCTGCCCCCAATGCGCCCGCCGGACCACGCTGTTGACCCCGTCCGCCCCCACGGTGAGCCATGCGCCATCCGGGGCATGGTCAACCCTTCCAAGCACACGCGTCACCGAACCCGGCACCGCAGTGTCAAGAAGCCTCAACAGTTCGGGCCGGGACACGCCAACAAGACCTCGCCCTTCCATGGCCAACTGCGCTTCACCCGCGGGGCTTCGCAGCGCTCCGGCTGTGATGATGGATCCCCGGCTCCGCACGGCACCCAGGATCCCAATTTCGGACAAGGCGCGTTGGGCCCCGGGCCACATGGCCAGCGTCGTTCCCACCGCGGGAAGTTCGGGCCTCTGCTCATACACAGTGACGTCGAATTGCCCGGGATCCAGCCGTGCTGCGAGCGCCAGGCCTGCAATACCACCGCCGATGATGTTCACCTTTTTCATGCCCACACTGTACTACTACATTTGTAGTAACGATAGGGAGTGAAGCTAGACTTTGGCCATGCCCGACCGCCGAACCCAGTTGGCCGACGCCGCTCTCGCCGTCGTCGCTGCCCAGGGCCTAAAAGGACTTACCCACCGTGCCGTCGACGCCCAGGCCGGTGTCGCCGTCGGAACCACCTCCAACTACTTCCGTAACCGCGCCGCACTGGTAGCTGCCGCCGTCGACCGCGTTGAAGAGCTGGACACCCTCCTGCTTCAGGAGGGTCGGATGGAACTGCCGACGTCGGTGGCATCCTTGGCGGAGCAGATCGCCGGAGCGGTCATGGGCCTCGCGAAGGAAAACGCAGGACTGACCCGGGCGCGTTTCGTCTTCGCCCTCGACCAGCCTGCAGTGGTGGCTGCCGGCCATGAAAGGCTGGTCTCAGCGTTGGCGCAGCTTCTCGAAAGCATGGGAGTACCCGAGTCCAGGGCACGCGCAGAAGCCGTATCGGACTACTGCGACGGCCTTGTCCTGCACCTGCTGACCGCCCGGCAAGGACAGGATTTCGACAAGGCAGCGGTGGCACGCAGCATCCAACGACTCCTGGAAGGATGAACGCGGATCATTGAAGGATCACCAGCAGGGGTGGACGGCGGCGGGTCGGCAGAGCAGGATTGTCGCATGAGCACCAATGACGCACTCCTCAAGCAGGTCAACATCTCCGCCGCCGACGACAACCTCGTGGCACGATTCGAAATTGACGGCAACATCCCAGGCTCCGGCGCTTACGTCGTGGGCCTTGTTGCTGCCAGCGAAGACTATTCCTCGCAACGCAGGCTCGGCATCGAGTTCATGAACGGCGAGGCGATCTCGTTCTATTCCTTCAACCATTCCCTCAGCGCGGAGGAAAACTACGACATCAAGGGCGTGGAACACTCCGGCAACGTCATCACCGGCAACTTCCCCATTTCCGCCATCCACGGACTGAGCAAAGGCCACGTCATGACCGCCTTCAGCGAAGCTGACGGCCGTGAGTTCCAGTCCGGCGTTCCGGTCAACGAAGCGCTCTGACGCTCAGAAGAGTCCTTCCACCGGTTCGATCAGTTCCGGTGAGTTGTTACGGACATTACCGACGGCGGCCCCCACCGGGTCCAGCGTCCAATCGGCAGCAGCGTCGTGCGCCCTGGAACGGACCATGTCCACGAGCCCGGCAGCGTCCTTCTCGCGCGGGTCCAGCCATGCTTCCATCGTCTCCGTGCTCATGGGCAGGGGAACACGGTCATGGAGCGCCGTCAGTTCATCGAACACCGAAGCACTGCGCCTGGTCCTGGCCGCATCCGCCGCGGGAGTGTCCGCCGTAATGATGGACATCGAGAGCAACCAGCGGCCGGGATCGTCCTCAGCGGCCGACTGATCCCGCCACCATTCATACAAACCGGCGAACACCAGCCCGTGGCCGTCGCCGGGATGCACGTAGTAGGGCTGCTTGTTTTTGCCCTCGCCCTTCTTCCACTCGTAATAGCCATCCGCCGGCACCGCACAACGGCGGGCAACGGCAGCTTTCTTGAAGGAAGGCTTCTCCAGGAGGGTTTCACTGCGGGCGTTGATCAGCCGCGCACCTCCCTTGGGATCCTTGGCCCAGGACGGCACCAGCCCCCATTTGGCGACATGGAGCTGCCTCTTGACGTTGTCATCGACCAGCCGCTCCAACACGATCGGAACCGCGTCTGTCGGGGCAACATTCCACGACTTCTCCAGGGCAATCTCATTCTCAAGCTCAGCGTCGAAGTCGGCGAGCAGGTCTCCCACCGCACGGGCCATCACGTAACGTCCACACATGCCAACAGTCTGCCCTTTCGCCCAACAACACACCAGCGCACACGCTCCACGTAACCCGGGTTCGCAGCCGGACGGGAATTATTCGGCACCGGGTTACCGTTGTTAGGAACGAACCACCCCGTGCAAACGACAAATACTGAGGAGAGCTCTGTGGACTTTACTCCCGACTCCGGCACCATCACCATGTTCTCGACCACCTGGTGCGGTTACTGCAACCGCCTGAAGAAGCAGCTGGATGCCAAGGGCATCGGCTACACCGAGATCAACATCGAAGAAGTGGATGGCACCGCCGAACTCGTCGAGCAGCTCAACGGAGGCAACCGCACCGTCCCCACCGTGCTCTTCCCCGACGGAACGGCTGCTACCAACCCCTCCGCCTCCGAGGTGGAGAGCCGCCTCGCCGCCTAAGCACCAGCCGTAACCGGCAAGGGGCCCGCACGGAACAAACCACACACTGTCTGCCACCTGTGATAGACAGAATGGGAATCCGTAGCGGGCCCTGTTTCATTAACCGGGCCCGCCCTCCGCGAGCCCGAAGGGAACCACTCCAATGGTCCACGCAGTCAAAGGCGTCGTCGTCCGCTCCAAAGGCGCACCCGCAACCCTCGAAACCATCCTCGTTCCCGAACCCGGTCCCGGCGAAGCCCTGGTGGACATCCTCACCAGCGGCGTCTGCCACACCGACCTCCACTACAAACTGGGCGGCATCAGCGACGACTTCCCGTTCCTGCTCGGCCACGAAGCAACCGGCGTGGTCAGCGCAGTCGGCCCCGACGTCACCGATGTAGCGCCCGGGGACCGCGTTGTCCTGAACTGGCGTGCGGTCTGCGGCAACTGCCGCGCCTGTAACCGCGGACAGGCCCAGTACTGCTTCAACACCCACAACGCCACCCAAAAGATGACACTCGAAGACGGCACAGTACTGTCCCCTGCGTTGGGCATCGGGGCGTTCATCGAAAAGACCCTGGTGGCTGCCGGACAGTGCACCAAAGTAGACCCCGACGCCGATGCCGCCGCCGTGGGCCTGCTCGGCTGCGGCGTCATGGCAGGTCTCGGCGCTGCCCTGAACACCGGGGGCGTCAAGCGCGGCGACTCAGTGGCCGTCATCGGCTGCGGTGGTGTTGGAGTAGCAGCAATCGCAGGTGCGGCACTGGCCGGCGCCACCACCATCATCGCCGTGGACATCGACGCCAAGAAGCTCGAGCGCGCCAAGGAACTCGGCGCCACCCACACCGTGGACTCTTCGGGCAACGACCCCATCGAAGCCATCCGGGCACTCACCGGCGGTTTCGGCGCAGACGTGGTGATTGACGCCGTCGGACGTCCCGAAACCTACAAGCAGGCGTTCTACGCGCGCGACCTCGCCGGAACCGTCGTCCTGGTTGGCGTCCCCACGCCGGAGATGACCCTGGAACTTCCGTTGCTGGACGTGTTCGGCCGCGGCGGCTCCCTCAAGTCGTCCTGGTACGGCGACTGCCTGCCCTCCCGCGATTTCCCGATGCTGGTGGACCTCTACAAGCAGGGCAAGCTGGACCTCGACGCCTTCGTTACCGAACGCATCACCATCAACCAGGTGGAAGAAGCCTTCGACAAGATGCACCACGGCGCAGTCCTCCGATCGGTGGTGGAACTGTGAGCACCCACAGCAACCCTGCGATCGAGCGCGTCGTCACCTCCGGGACGTTTTCCCTGGACGGAGGCACCTGGGACGTGGACAACAACGTATGGATCATCGGCGATGACACCGAGTGCATCGTCATTGACCCCGCCCACAACCCAGCAGCGATCATGGACGCCGTGAACGGCCGGACAGTGACAGCCATCCTGCTTACCCACGGACACGACGACCACATCCGTTACGCCGGCGAATTCCGGGAGCTCGCCAAGGCACCGGTCTTCCTCCACAAGGACGACTGGATGCTCTGGCACGACGTCTTCCCCGGGGTGGATCCGGACAACTCCATCTCGGACGGAGACACCTTCACCGTTGCCGGGGCAACACTGGAAGCCATCCATACCCCCGGTCACTCACCGGGCTCGGTGTCGTTCCACCTGTCCGGCGAAGGGACGCTCTTCAGCGGCGACACGCTCTTCCAGGGTGGACCCGGCGCTACAGGCCGTTCCTACAGTGACTTCCCCACCATCATCGAGTCCATCAGGACCAAGCTCCTGACGCTGCCGGAACACACAGTGGTCCGCACCGGCCATGGAGACAGCACCACCATCGGCGCCGAGAAGCCACAGCTCGATGAATGGATAGCACGCGGCCACTAAGCGCAATCCCAGTTCGCCTGTAGCCTCCAGCTTTGGCCGGCTGCCGCCTCAAAACACCGGGGCGGCGGCCGGCTCCAGACGAATAATCACCGATTTGGACGCAGGGGTATTGCTTTCCTCAGCCGTCGAATCCAGCGGAACCAGGACGTTCGCTTCCGGATAATACGCAGCGGCGCAGCCTCTGGCGGTCGGGTACGAGACCAAACGCAACTGGGGCAGGACGCGATCCACGCCGTCGTCGGCCTCGCTGTGGACATCCACGTACATGCCGTCCTGATAACCCAACCCGCCAAGATCCTGCGGATTGACCAACAGAACCATCCGGCCCTTCTTGATTCCCCGGTACCTGTCGTTCAACGAATACATGGTGGTGTTGAACTGATCATGGGATCGGATGGTCTGCAAGAGCAGCCGCCCCTTGGGGACATCGATGGTCTCCAGTTCATTGACCGTGAACAGGGCCTTCCCGGAAGGGGTGGGGAAAGTCCGGCTGTCCCGGGGACCGTGCGGCAGGACGAAACCGTCCCGGGCCCGGATACGTGCATTGAAATCCTCGAAGCCCGGCACCACGTGTTCGATGTGTTCGCGGATGGCATCATAATCGGACCGCAGGCCCGCCCAATCGACCGGCACCTTGCTGCCAAGGACTGCCTGGGCCAAGCGGGTAACAATCGCCACCTCGGACAACACCCCAGGTGCGATCGGCTCCAAAGTACCCGCCGAACTGTGCACTGCACAGACGGTGTCCTCTACGGTGACGAACTGGGGAACCCCGCCTTGCCGGTCTATCTCGGTGCGTCCCAGGGCCGGCAGGATCAGTGCCTGCTCGCCGACCACCGCATGCGAACGGTTCAGCTTGGTGGAGACTTGCACGGACAACTTCGTCCGCCGGACAGCTTCCTCAGCCACCGCGGTATCGGAGATCGCATGGACCAGGTTGCCACCCAACGCAACCAACACTTTGATCCTGCCATCACGCATACCGCGGATACTGTCCACTGCGTCAACGCCGGCATGCCGCGGCGGATCGAAACCAAACTCGTGCCGCAGGGCATCAAGGAATTTGGGAGGCATCTTCTCCCAAATGCCCATGGTCCTGTCGCCTTGGACATTGCTGTGGCCCCTGATCGGCGAAGGCCCCGCCCCAGGCTTGCCGATGTTGCCACGAAGCAGCAGGAGGTTGATGATTTCCTTGATGGTGGCCACAGCCTTCTTGTGCTGGGTCAGCCCCATGGCCCACGTAATGATGACCTTCCCCGCGCCCAAGTAAGCGTCAGCAAGGTCATCAATATCCTTGCCCGTCAGCCCCGTGGCCGCCAGAACCTCGCGTTCACTGAGTGTCGCCAAATGCGCCGCGAAACCAACAAAGCCCTGGCAGTGGGTATCAATGAAGGCCCGGTCCAGGACAGTTCCCGGCGCGGCGCTTTCGGCATCAAGAACCCGCTTGGAAACAGCCTGCAACAACGCCATGTCTCCAGCGAGCCGGATCTGAAGGAATTGGTCCGCGAGGTCCGTCCCTTTGCCCACCAAGCCCCGGGGACGCTGCGGATTCCGGAAGTTGATCAGGCCTGCTTCCGGAAGAGGATTCACCGCAACGATCCTCGCCCCGGCCTCTTTGGCTTCTTCCAAAGCGGTCAGCATCCGGGGATGGCAGGTGCCCGGGTTCTGTCCCATGATGATGATCAAGTCAGAGGCAGCGAAGTCCTTGTAGGTAATGGCGGATTTGCCCACGCCGATGGTTTCTCCCATGGCAACGCCCGTGGACTCATGGCACATGTTCGAACAGTCCGGGAGGTTGTTGGTCCCGAATGAGCGGACGAAGAGCTGGTACAGGAAGGCGGCCTCATTGGAGGTCCGGCCACTGGTGTAAAACGTGGCCTCGTCCGGCGAATCAAGGGCATTGAGCTCCTGCGCGATGATCCTGAAGGCCTCATCCCAGCCAATGGGCGCGTACCGGTCCGCGCCCGCGGCTTTGTACACGGGTTCCACCAGCCGGCCCTGCTGTCCAAGCCAATACTCCGGCCGTTGCCGCAATGACGCCAGTGTGTTTTCTGCCCAGAAGCCGGCCGGGATCCGCAGCGGCTCGGCTTCCCATCCGATGGCTTTGGCGCCGTTCTCACAAAATTCAGCGGCCTTGCGATCCGGAGGATCGGGCCACGCGCAGCTCATGCAGTCAAAGCCGTCCTTTTGGTTGACGGCACTGAGTGTTTTCCAGGCCCGGGCAGGACCCATGGATGCCAAGGCGTGCGGCAGCGTCTCGGTCAAGCTCGGCAGGCCACCGGCGGAGCGTTTGGGCGTGCCAACACTGAGTTCAGCGTCGGAATCCTCTATTGGATGCTGCTTCCGGCCCATCGTTACACCGCGATTCGCGTGATTGGGTAACTGATTCCCCCAGCCTAAACCCGGTGTGCGGCAGGCTCAACGGAGCTGCTGTGGCTGGCTCAAAGCAGCTGGGGCGAGCTGCCCACAAGAGTGCGGAAGTCGCCGTCGGCCACGTCCGCGTAGGCGCGGTAAGCCTCGATGACTGCTGCCTGAACGGTGGCTACATCCAAGTGGGGCAGCAAGTCGTTGGCAGCTCCGGCCGTCGCAGGGTCCCAGTCCAGGCCGAGCGCCCCGTAACTGGCCGCCAGGACATCACGGATGGGCCCGGAGTTCTCAACCACGATCACGGAGCTGAACAGCCAACCGCCCGAAACAACCCGCTGGGCAGTGCCGATCAGTTTGATGCGGTGCGCGGGAAAATCGGGGTCCTCACCGTGCACACTGAACTCACCGGGGCAGTACTCCCCCGGGATTTCGCCGACGGCGGCATGGACACCGACGCTGCGAAGAGCACCAGCGAGGAACTCGCCAAATTCGGAGAAGCGTGCCTTGGCCCTGACAATGGCGTCCGGATGGGGCTCAATGTGGTCTATCACCAAAGTGCCTTGGTGATAGGCAGCTGCGCGGCCTCCTGCCTTCCGGATCAGCGGCTCGAAACCACGCTCCCGGCAGGCTTCTTCGGCGGCGGCGAATCCGGGCAGGTTCGCATCCCGCTGGCCAAACGCCACGGTAGGTTGAGGACGATACAAGCGAAGGGACGGACCCAACTGACCACTGCGGGCGCGCTTGAGCAGCTCCAAGGCGAAGTCGAGGTCACCGGCTGCTCCCAGGGATTCTTCCTGCCGGTACACGGTGAGCTGCTTCTGCGATCCAGCGGCTCCGGTCATCAGCTCTTCCTCAGCGTGAGGATCTGCTCGGCCCGGCCGAACGGTCCGTCAATGTCATGAAGCACGGTTGAGGTCAAACCGATGCCGTCGGCGCCAAAGGAGACCTTATTGTCCAGGCCCAGCCATTCGCCCGAAGGCGGGCGGTACATGTGGATCTGCAGATCCACGTTCGGGAAGATGTAGCTGTTTTCACCCGGGGGAACACGTGCCGCGATGCCGTTGGCGGTGTCCACGAGGCCCATCAACCGGGCGAGGTCAGTACTGTCAGCTTTATCCGTCAACGGATGGGATGTCCGGATCCACACCCTGCCCGAACCTGGGCGGTGGCCTTCGGCAATCCGCATTTCCAGGGAGCGGATATAGCCGCCGGGCCAAACACTTGCGCCATCCCAGGGTTTGCATTCGTCCGGTGCCGGCATGGACTCGTCCTCCACAGCGGCGACCGCACTGGTATCACTGGTGATCATGCGCCAGGCAGAGGCCCGGATGGCTACGCGCCCTCCCGCGGAAAGTTCGGCCTGGATCAGTTCGATGGTCTTTCCCGGCCTCAGCGTCGAAGTGGTGATGTGGAACTCACCACCGGGAATCAGTCCCAGGATTTCATAGCTGATCCTGGCCATGCGGACGTCGTCCCTGGGCTCGTGGCGCACGAGGGCGTCGGCGAGGATGCCAGAGGCCGGCGCCATATGTTGTTCGTGTGGATTCCAGGCGCCCTGGGCGTGGATCGTCGAGCGGAAACGGCCGCCACCCAGCGATTCGTAGTAGAAAACACCGTCCGCCAGTTCCGGTAATGCAGTAGTCAACCCAAGCCTTTCGCCGATCCAGCTGTAGAACTCAGACCACTGTATCCGCTGATTCGCTTGCTGCCCGACGCCGGCGGATCACAACAATCCAGACAACCGCGGCGGCCACCGCTGCCACACCCAACGCCGCCCCGACCGGCGACGCCGCGGCAACGGCAAGCCACGCTTCCAGCGCGGCAAGTCCGATGGTCGCATATAGGAGCGCCCACATGACCGAACCCACGATCGCCGCCGGGAGGTATCGCCGCAGGGGCAGCCGCGCGGCACCAGCTGCCAGGTTGATGGCCGTCTGGAGGCCAATGGTCAAAAAGGAAAGTACGACGGCGTACGGTCCCCACCGCTGGATCAGGGCTTGGGCGCGTGCTGCTTTGGGGCGCTGCAACGAATTGCCGAAGCGGGTATGGGCGAACCCGGCGACGGCCCCACGGCCAATCCAGTACGTGACGTTGACACGGATCATGACAATGGCGAAAAGCGCCGTGAGGGCGACGCCAAAGGGCAAACTCATGATCTGGTCCACTCGACTTAGGCTACCCTAAGCCGAGGTGCATTGAAGATTCGCTCCCGGCAACGGCGGCTGGTGAACCATAGGATGGGTTCATGGATCTCCGCGAGGCCGCCCAGGAGCTGTACGCCGTGCTGCCGCGGGACTTCACCTCCGAGCGGACTTCCTTGGTGCGCCTGGCAAAAGAAGCAGGGCAGAAGGACCTCGCCCAAGAGATCGGCCGCCTGCCCAAGCCGGCCGCGGGGGCCTGGGCCATCAACATGCTTTCAGTCCACAAGCCCGAGGTGATTGACGGCGTCGTACGTTTCGGTGCTTCACTGCGGGCCGCGCAGGACCAATCAGATGCCGGGGCGTTCCGGGAACTCAGCCAGCAGCGGCAGGGTCAACTCAGCACAGCCGTTCATGCCGCCAAGGACCTGGCAGACGAGCTGGGAGCACCCCTGAGCGCGGCAGCCGCCTCCGATGTGGAACAAACCCTGAGGGCCGCGATGGCCGACGCCGGAGCCGCGGGCGCGGTATCCACCGGGCGGCTGGTACGGGGACTGAGCGGCAGCGGCTTCGAGTCCGTGGACTTGACCGACGCCGTGGCTGCAGCCGGGCCCGAAGACGCCGCCAGTCCTGCCGGGCAGGTGGCCAAGCAGACCAGGAAAAAAGCATTGGCTCCTGAGGAGGCGGCTCGTTCGAAGGACGCAGCCCCATCAGAGGGCACCAACCTCACCAGGGAAGAAAGCCCCAAGGAACAGGCCACGTCCCTGGCGGATCGCCGCGCCGCAAAACGCCAGGCCGCGTTGCAGGAAGCCCAGGACGAGTTCCACGCTGCCGACAGGGAGGCACTGGACGCCGAAAAACAGGCATCCGCGGCATGGGACGTTGTCAACGAACTCGCACGACGGCGCTCGGATGTCGAGGCGGAAATTGCCGAGGTGAAGAAGCAATTGGCAGCCTTGGAGGCAGAGCTCATTGGCATCACCCGGGACGCGGAATCCGCCGAATCCGACAAGAAGCTCGCAGTCAGGGCAGCAACACAGCTCCGACGCAGCGCCGACCAGGCACAGCGGCGGGTCGACCGGCTCAGCTAGTCCTTCTTCTTACCCACCGTCCTTTGCAGGTGATGGGTTGCGGGTCCCTCAAGATACTTGCCCTCCGGCGTGAACCTGGAGCCGTGCAGCGGGCAGTCCCACGACTTCTCGGCATCATTCCACGTCAACAACCCACCCAAGTGGGCACAACTGGCGGAGACCATGCAAACGTTGCCGTCGACCGTGGATACTGCCGCGGGTTCACCCTTGTACAGGCCTACGACGCCGGAGCCTTCCGGCGGGCGGGTTTCGTCGGTTATCTCAGGGTTGCTCCGGACTTTGGCCTTGTCCTCGATCATCCTCCGGGCCGTGCCGGCATTGAGCCGGACAGCCTGCAACGCGCCCTGCGGCGAGGTAACGCGGTGATGGATGACCCTGGCCCAGTCGGATTGCCCTCCCAGGATGTCCGAGGTGATGGACAACGCGGCGGCGACCCCGTTGCTCATCCCCCACTTGTTGTAGCCGGTGGCGAAGAAGATCCGGCCGTGCCCCCGCGGCAACTTGCCAAAGAACGGCATGAGGTTGGTGGCCTGATAGTCCTGGGCCGACCACGTGTGGGTCACTTCCGAACCGGGGTAGTGCTGGTTGGCCCATCCGAGGAGATCGTTCAGGTGCTGTTGCGGTGAGACGGCCCGCCCACCGGCATGCCCGTAACCGCCGACCAGGAGCAGCTCGCCGTCGGCTGTTGGGCGCGTGCGTTGCGAGCGGGTGGGCGCATCAATGGACAGGTACATTGCCTGCGGAAGCTGCGTGCCGGCCGGCGGGCGTAGTGCCGCCGCATAGGAACGGTTGGGTTCCAGTTTGGCGAAGTACAGGCCGCGGTCAAGGATGGGAGTGCCCGTGGCCACCACTACGGTGTCGGCAGTGAACGTGCCTTTGCGGGTGGAAACTTCAACGGGCAACCCGGAGCCGACGTTCTGTACCTGGACGCCCTCGACGATCAGGCCCCCGTGTTCCCGGATATCCCCAGCCAGAGTGTCCAGGACCTCCATCGGGTGAATCTGCGCCTGGCCTTCCAATTCCAACGCCTCAGCCTCTGGAAACGGCAGCCCCGGGTCACGGCTGAAGTGAACGTCCAAACCTGCGTCCCGCGATACCGCAGCTTCCTTGCGGAGCCGCTGGGCGCCGTCGTCCGAGGTGGCGAAGGTAACCGCCGTCCGGCGCTGGAACGCCACACCCTGCTGCTCCATGTACTGGGTGAGCCACGCTTGTCCGGTCTTGTTGGCTTCCACATAAGCCTGGACAACTTTGAGGGAATACTGGCCGCGCAGTGCCGACAACGCTCCGCCTTGCAGGAGGCTCAGCTTGCCCGTGGTGTTGCCGGTGGTCACAGCACCCAAGGTGCGCGCCTCAAAGAGGACCACACGCTGACCGGAGCGGGACAGCAGCAGCGCCGTCACCATTCCCGTCAGCCCGGCACCCACAACGATCGTGTCAAAGTGCTTTTCGTCAGGGACGGCATCAGAGGTAAAGCGGGACTCCCTGTCCAACCACAGCGATTTCATCGATCAACCCTGCCTCTCAATCAACTGGCCACCGGTAGGGAAACGCTAGGCCGGTCGGTGATGCTTATCAAGGGGTGGCAGCGCCAGTGGCCAACGCCGCGGCGCGGCGAAGTTCAGGGTCCGGGTCCTCGGCCCATCGTTCAAGTACCCGATCTGCACGATCCTTTGCCCTGCCTTCCAGCCGTGCCAGCAGTGGACGCACTACATCCGTGGCCAGAGGGTTTACCAGCTCCTTGGTTCCGGCCTGCCTGATGAAGCCTTCGATGCGGGTGAGGTCCGTGCTGACCAGGACGCCCACTTTGGTCTGCAGCAAGACGACGGCGGCCAGTCGCCGCTCAAACACCGGCTGCGCCCACAGTTCCGAACTCAGTGCGGTGATGTCGTCATGGTCCAGGTTCTTGTACCGCTTCAAGGCATCACGCACTGTTCCACGAACGGCCCCCACTGACGCGCCATAGACCTTCAAGGCTGCGCCAAGACGTTCACTGGCCTCCGCAGCTTTTTCCCACGTCGATTCCATTTGCAGGGTGTAGTCCACGAATTCACCGGCTTCACTCACCCGTCTATTTTGTCAGTGCCTGCTCCTAGCGTGATGCCAACAGCAATCGACAGGAGCATCATGCCGTCCAAAGAGCTCGCAACCGAGGCCTCGTTTCCAGGCGTCCCGGCCGCTTCCTCCATGCCCGACTGGTACCCCGCTTTGCTCAACACCGTGGCGCGGGAGGTTCGCACCGGGCGGACCCGCGCCATGGCGGCAGCCAACAGTGAGCTTTTGAATTCTTACTGGACCATTGGCCGCCAGCTGGCGGAGCGTGAATCCGAACAAGGCTGGGGCGCCAAAGTAGTCACCCGCTTGTCAGCCGACATCCGGACCCGTTTCCCAGAGGCCAAAGGCTTCTCCCCCAGGAACCTGCGCTATATGAAGAGCTTCGCCCAAGCATGGCCCGACCTTCCAATGTTGCAAGCGCCGCTTGCAACATTGCCGTGGTACCACCAGATCGCCCTGCTGGAAAAGCTCGACGACGCCGCCACGCGGCTCTGGTACGCAGCGGCGGCGGCACAGCACGGCTGGTCGCGTAACGTCTTGGTGCACCAGATCTCCACGCGCCTGCACGAGCGTTCCGGACAGGCGATTACCAATTTCAAGGCCACCATGGTCCCGGCGGACTCGGACCTCGCCCAGCAGGCCACCAAGGATCCCTACGTCTTTGACTTCCTGTCCATGAGTGACCGTCACACCGAACGCGACTTGGAGCTGCAGCTGGTCAAGCACGTCGAAAAATTCCTTTTGGAACTGGGCCAGGGTTTTGCTTTTGTCGGTGAGCAGGTTCGGCTGGAAATCGCCGGCGACGAATTCTTCGCAGACCTGCTCTTCTACCATCTGAGGTTGCGCTGCTACATGGTGATCGAACTGAAGGCCGTGAAGTTCGAACCCGGTTTCCTTGGCCAGCTGGGCATGTACATGGCCGCGGTGGACGACCTCCTGGCACACCCTGACGACAAGCCCACCATCGGCCTGCTGCTGTGCAAGGAGAAGAACAGCGTCGTGGCGGAATACGCTTTGCGGGGGTTCCATGCACCGGTGGGTATCGCGGAGTGGCGGACTTCCCTTGCCGACTCGTTGCCCGAGGAGTTGGTTGCGAGCCTGCCGAGCATCGAGACCCTGGAAGCTGAGCTGGCAAGTGAAGCGGCTCGGCTGCAGGGCTAGTTTCAGATGTTGGCCTTGAACCAGGAACAAACATTTTGAGCGGCCAGTTCGGAGGTCACACGCTCGTTTCAGGTGGACTTGTAGCGTTTAGGCACCTTCATCGGGGATTCGAGGGCGGGTCTTAGGGAATACGTGCACTGAGGAACGCAGGGAGTTCTGAGTCGCGTTAAGTGGGTCCGGAAGGCGATCGGTTGAGGATCGGCTTACGGGCGAGGTAATCGGGAGCTCCGGACACGACTGGGATGCAGTATTTGCCATGTTGCTAGGCAGCGGCTGGAGGCTGACAACCAGTGATGGCCATTCCCTCCTGCCGTCCAGCAGACGTGGTCTTGCCAAATTTGAGGTCTTTGCTGTCTGGCCTGTCGATGGAGTACGCATCAACTTCTTCACCGGCCCGGATGGGGTGTTTTTCGACCTCGACCTCCGCGAGTTCATCAACCAAGCAACAGTGGACGGCATAGCCCACGCGTTGAGGAAGCTCGGAGCCACACTTCTTCGAGACGTTGTGATTAGAGATGAGGGTTCGAGCGGGGCGCCAGTCATTCGCTACACGGTTGCAACTGACCAGTTTGCACTGAGTTGAATGCGAGGCCACTTTTATGTGAGGCCGGCCAAAACAACCCCGGCCCCTCCGGTAGAGAATCCCTCGCCGGGTCATGGGAGACTGAGCCGATGATCAATACTCGACGCGGAATGATCGTTGCTGCTTTGAAGTCATATGGGGAAGAATCCACGGCCGAATGGGCCCGATCAGCTCCAGGGGACGCGCTTCAAACGACTTTGACCGTTGCGTCTTGGATTCTGAATTTCGGGCCAACCCAACCCAGCGGCGCAAGCATACTCATCGACAAAGCAATCGCCCTGGCGGGGGTTTGCATACACGAAGAGCATCCCCGGGACCTGGCTCAGAAGCGAAGCGACCTCAAAGTATGGAGGGAGATCGCAGCGGAAGACTCGCACACAGCAAATGAAGTCTTGCAAGGTTTATCCAGCTACGACGTGGTCAGTGATGAGATAAGGGACTTCTGGGCCGAGAAATCCAGCTAGCGACATGGTATGACTCCCCTTCGCTTCGCGAACTGGCAGGCCTTCCGAAAGGAGACCAGTCCGGCGCGGTGGACATGTGGACAACTGTCCGCCTTGAACTCAGCCACCCACACGAAAACGATGAAGACGCGGCGAAGTTTCTCCTCAAATACTGGGCCCGTGAAATCGTCGAAGGGCGAATTGACGTCCTCCCCGGGTCGCGATTCATGTACCGAGTCGGCGGGTTCCCACTGGGACAGCCAACGGAGCTGAACGAGCTCGTGTACCTTCTGGGGGTCTGGGACGAAATGCCCCTGCGCCGCGAGCGAACTTCCTCCGAGCTCCTCGGCTTTGCCCGGACACTTTTGGCCTGCTGAACCTGATCGAGGCCGCTCGTTGGACCATCGGCTTACTTGCACAACAAATTTGATAAGCGGGCCCCCGCTGGCACCACCTCGTCGTCCAAGGGAACCCCTGCTACTCCGAGAGGTCCACTCCTTCGGCTTCAAAGTGCTGCGCAAGGGTCTTTCCTCGCGGCGTTAGACGCAGCCAAAAGCCTTCACCCATTGGTCGCCACTCTAGAGCGTCGAGTGCCATCTCCGACCGGATAACCCATGTTTCTGGCGGGGGCGCCCAATCCTTAAACCCCGTCTCCCCGAGCTCTCCAGGCACCAGGAGCCCCTCCGACTAAACGAAGTGAAGGACCTCCAGAACTACCTGCTTCGTATCTGGGGTAATTGTGCCTCTAGTTCCCCACCATACGAAGCCATGGCGCACGATCTACTTGTGACTCGGTAGTTGTGTTCGTCCAGTCTCGTAATGAAGGACGCTGTTGTTTTGCAGCGTGAACAGTTGGTCGGCGACGTCCTGGGATAAGGTTTCGCTGCAGGATATGGCCAAGAATCGCGGTGACATGACATCGACGATGCATCCGAGCCTGGCGAGCTCAGTGGCCAACGGCTGCCAGGCATTCGGCTCATCCGAGTTCAGCAGGACTCTGAAAGTGAAGTTCAGAGCGTCGTGGTTCAGGCCCGTGGCAACGAGGGCGTTCTCTTCTGATCGCATCACGTTTACCCGGTCGCCAAAGTTGATGTTGTAGAGATAGGCAGGCACGGCGAGAACAGTCGCAGTGCCGTCTGTTTCGACGCGTCCGCGCAGTCCTTCCCACATTTGCTCAGCGCCTGGTTCAGGGGGCAGTGCAAACCATAGAGTCTCCGGCGCTTCTAAGGCTTCGGGAAGAGGCTGCAGCGAGCCGCCAAGCCAGTGTGCCACCACGCTGGGGTGTTGCCGATAATCAGTCACTAGCTGAGACTACCGAACAAAGGTTTGCAAGAAGCCCTGGCGCGTCGACGCGGAAAGGTTCAGCGTGGGGCATCGCTACCTCGTCCGTCTGCTAATAATGTCAGTGCCTCCTGCCAGAGTTAGTACATGGAACGGAATCGGGAAAGGCAGGCAAGTGCAGCACTGACGGCTGCACTCGTAGCTGCTGATCCTGTGACTCCCAGCACGGTAAGCAGGGATCTCATCAACCAGTTGCGCGTGCTGGAGGACATGAAGTCGGCCATCACAGGTTTGCAGGCCAAGATCACTGTGGCCTTTGACATGGCCCAAAGGGCTGAACAGGCTGAGGCAGGGGTACCGGCATCCGAGCGCGGCAAGGGTGTCGGAGCTCAGGTCGCCTTGGCCCGGCGGGAATCCCCGAACCGGGGCTCCAGGCTTCTTGGTTTTGCCAAGGCACTGGTCACCGAAATGCCGCACACCATGGCCGCTCTGGACGCGGGCCTGTTGAATGAGTGGCGGGCCACGCTGCTCGTCAAAGAAACAGCCTGCTTGTCTGTTGAGGACCGGGGCGCGGTTGATGCAGAACTGGCAGCCGACACCGGGACTTTCGACGACGCCGGGGACAAGGCCATCATCGCCGCCGCAAAGGCCGCGGCATATCGGCGTGATCCGCGCTCGGTAACCCAGCGGGCGGCCCATGCCGCGGAGGAGCGAAGAGTGAGTCTCCGTCCTGCACCGGACACCATGACGATCCTTACCGCCCTGCTCCCGGTCGCCCAAGGTGTTGCAGCCTACGCGGCACTGACTCGCGCCGCTGACTCGGCGCGCTCCCGCCCCGGTGGGGAGGAACGTGGACGGGGTCAGATTATGGCTGACACCCTCGTTGAACGGATCACTGGTTCTTCCGCGGGCTATTCAGGAATAGACCTGCAACTCGTGATGACAGACCGCTCCCTCTTCGCGGGTGATCCCGAACCGGCGCGTCTGACCGGCTACGGGATTGTTCCTGCTGAATGGGCCCGGAACCTCGTGGCCCAAGGTAAGGAAGCGAGTGCTCCCGCGGACTTCTACCAGGACTTCAATGTCTGGCTTCGTCGTCTCTACACGGCCCCTGGAACTGGTGAACTGCTGGCTGTGGACTCCCGGGCCCGCTTCTTTCCCCCGGGTATGCGCCGCTTCATAGAAGCACGCGACAACCTATGCCGCACGGCTTACTGCGATGCGCCCATCCGCCACATCGACCACATTGTCCCGTGGCACCAGGGCGGACCCACCAGGCTGGACAACGGCGCCGGGCTCTGCGAAGCCTGCAACCACACCAAAGAGCGCCCCGGCTGGGCCAGCAGGACAATCCCTGGTGCCGTCCATAGCCTGGAGCTCACGACGCCCACCGGCCATAGCTACCGCTCTCAGGCTCCTCCCCTGCCCGGGCACCGGCATGTCGCCTCGGACAGCCCCTGAGCTCATCAACAACGCTCCCGCCAACTGCGGAGCGCTACTCACCGGCTGGAAATGCCACGCCTTCCCCCACCACGCGAAGGCAGAGTTCTGTGCCCGGTTTGGTGATCGACGCATTCCAGTGCCTGATGGTGATGATCTCGCCGCCACCCGGGTAACGGTGGCGTTGCCCCTGCCCCGCGCCATCCTGGGCTGTGTATGCACCCAGCTTGATGCGGACCGTTGTTTCCGGACCAAAGTAGTCAGTATCGACTACCACACCGCGGATGGGGCCGTCCGGTGCAATCCGGATTTGTTCCGGGCGCAGCATGAGCTGCACTTTGCCTTGCGCAGGTGGTCGACGCACGGCAATGCCACCAAGGGAGCACGTCGCCAGCGAGCCCTCCATCCAGGCATCAAGAATCACGGCTTCGCCAAGGAACTCGGCCGTCGCCCGGTCGGCCGGACGTGTGTAGACCACAAACGGATTACCTATCTGTGCCAGGCGCCCGCCACGCATGATGGCCACCTGATCCGCGAAAGACAACGCTTCAGCCTGATCGTGGGTGACCAGGATGGTGGTCACCCCGGCCGCGTTTAGGACTTTCGCTACGGCACGGCGCGTGGCAACCCGCAAGCCGGCATCCAGTGCCGAGAACGGCTCATCCAAGAGCATCAGTTCCGGCTCCCGGGCCAGCGCGCGGGCAAGGGCAACACGCTGCTGTTGGCCACCGGACAGCTGATGCGGGCGACGCTTCGCCATGGACGGGTCCAGGGACACCATCTCCAGCAGTTCCTCGACGCGCGACTTCACGGCGCGGCGGCCGCCGTCGAGCTTGCCGGAATCCAACCCGAAGGCGACGTTCTGGCCGACCGTCAGGTGCGGGAACAGTGCACCGTCCTGGGCGACGTACCCCACGTGGCGCTTGTGCGCGGGGACCTGGACCCCGTCGCCTGCCACGGGGGTCCCGTTCAGGCTGATGGTCCCGGTGTTGGGGTGTTCGAAGCCTGCAATGAGCCGCAGCAGAGTAGTTTTTCCGGAGCCTGAAGGCCCCACGATGGCAGTGGTTCCACCGCGTGCGACGGAGAGGTTGACTCCCTTGAGCACGGCCTGTGCCCCGAAGTTCTTAGTGACTTCGGAGATATCCAGGTGCGAATTCGTGGTCGGGGCCACGGAGGGGGCTACCCGCGGGGACGGGAGCCTGGAAGGGGCTTGTTCTGTCACTGTCCGGCTACTTTCTTGGACTGTTGGAAGAGCAGGTATGTCATGGGGGCCGAGAGCAGGATCATGAGCAGGGCGTATGGGGCGGCCCCGGTGTAGTCGATTTCGCTGCTCTTGCTCCAGAACTCCGTTGCCAGGGTTCGCGTGCCGTTGGGCGCCAAAAGGAGTGTGGCTGTGAGTTCATTGACAATTGCGAGGAAGACCAGTGCCGCTCCCCCGGCCGCGGCCGGGGCTGTCAGGCGCAACGTCACCCGGAAGAATGACACCAAAGGAGCCTTACCCAGGGACTGGGCGGCCTCATCAAGTTCCTTGGGGGCCTGGGCAAGGCCCGAGCGAAGGTTAACCAGGGCCCGGGGAAGGAACAGCAAAACATAGGCGGCCACCAGGACTCCGGCCGTCTGGTAAACCCCCGGTACCACCCGGATGCTGACGGTTACGAAGGCCAGGCCAACCACTATCCCCGGCAGCGAACTGGTGACGTAATTGGATAGTTCCAGCAGCTTGCTGAACCAGCTTGGGTGCCTGACAGCGAGGTAGGCCATGGGGAACGCGACCACGATGGTCACTGCCGCCCCGATGGCCCCGTACAGAAGAGTCTGCAGGAGGGCGGGCATGAATTCCTCGGCAGCCCAGACCTCCGAGCCGCCTGCCATCACCCATTTCAGGACGAACCAGAGCGGCAGGCCAAACGCCAGTGCCGTCAGCGCCAGAAGGCCCAGTTGGGCCGGCAGTTGGTAACCGCCCAGTGGCAACTGCGTGGTCTTGCCCTGCGCACCCGATCCGATACGGGCATAGCGCGCACTGCCGCGGCTTTTCACTTCGGCAAGGAGCAGGAAAAGGCAGAGCACAACCAGGACGCTGGCCAGCATGTTTCCGGCCGTTCCGTTGAACGTCGACTGGAATTGGACCATGATCGCCGTCGTGAAGGTGTCGAAACGGATCATGGCGAAGGCGCCGTATTCGGCCAAAAGGTGCAGTCCTACGAGCAGCGCCCCGCCGGTCATGGCGATACGCAGTTGCGGCAGCACCACCCGGAAGAAAACGGCCCACGGACCAAGTCCCAGGGAGGCGGCAGATTGTTCGATCGCGGGGTCCAGGCGGCCAAGGGTGGCAGCGGCCGGTATGTACACCAGGGGAAAGTAGGAAAGGGTCGAAATCAGCACCCCGGACCAGAGGCCCTCAAGTGATGGCACGGCCGAAACCCATGAATAGCTGTTGACGAAGGCCGGGATGGCCAGCGGAGCGGCCAGAGCAACGGCCCACCAGCGGCGTCCGCGCAAGGTGGTCCGTTCTACAAGCCAGGCGCCCCCAACGCCGAACAGCAGGCAAAGCGGGATGGTGATCAGCGTCAGCAGGACGGTATTGAGCAGCAGCTCGCCAACGCGCGGGCGAACAATAAGTTCGACGGCGGTATCCCACCCTGTCGTGACGGTCATGTAGACCACGTAGCCCAGGGGAAGAAGGGAAAACAGGGCGATCAATACGGCCAGGAGGGACACAGTGGAAACGCCGAAAGGCGGGCGAGGGCGCTTGTCCCTGCCCGCCGTCGTCGTGCTTTCCGTTCCTTGTGGTCGGGAAGCCGATAGGTCAGTGCTCACAGAACTAGAGGAGTCCTGCCTTGGTCATCAGCTCGGTGACCTTGGCGGAGTTCAGCTTGGCCGGGTCCACGGTGGGAGCCTGCAGGTCCTTGATCGGAGTGAGCTTGGCGTTGGCATCAACCTGCGAGGCGATGGCGTACTCGAAGGAGGTGCCGTTCTTCAAGACTTCCTGGCCCTGCTTGCCCGTGATGAACTTCAGGAAAGCCTGTGCTGCGGCCGCGTTCTTCGCGGACTTGAGCACACCGCCACCGGAGACGGAGAGGAAAGCTCCCGGGTCCTGGTTCTTGAAGAAGTACGGCGTGACGTTCTTGGAGTTCTCGCCGGTCTTGGCCTGGTCGCCGTAGTAGTAGTAGTGGTAGATCAGTGCGGCGTCGACTTCACCGGCATTGACTGCCTTCATGGCGGTGCTGTTGCCCTTGTAGGCCTTGAAGTTTTCCTTCATGCCCTTGAGCCATTCCTCGGTTGCTGCTTCGCCCTTAAGCTCAAGCAGCGCGGCGACAATCGCCTGGAAGTCGGCGCCGGACGGCGACGCTGCCCACTTGCCCTTCCACTCCGGCTTGGCCAAATCGAGCATCGACTTGGGCAGCTGGTCGTCGCTGATCTTGTTCTTGTCGTACACCAGGACGGTGGAGCGGGCGGCGATGCCCGTCCACTTGCCGGTGGACGGACGGAACTCGGCGGGGACCTGGTCCAGGGTTGCCTTGTCCACATCCGCGAAAAGTCCTGCGTTCTCTACCTGCGCCATTGCCGGTGAGTTCTCAGTCAGGAAGACGTCAACCGGTGAAGCCTGGCCTTCCTGGACGATCTGGTTGGACAGTTCGGTATCCGACCCTTGGCGAATGGTGACCTTGACCCCGGTCTCCTTGGTGAAAGCATCCACCCATTCCTTGGTCAGGGTGTCGTGCTGGGCGTTGTAAACCGTGATTTCGCCGGACACTTCACCTGCAGAGGCGGAACCGGAGGCAGCGGGGGCATTGCCGGCGTTGGAGCCACAGGCCGTGAGGCCGAGTGCTGCCGTGGCGGCGAGGGCGATCCCAGCCAGCGCTTTTTTGGGGATGTTCATTGGAGGGCTACTTTCTGCGAACAAATCTCTTGGGGGACCTTCGTCCGTGCAGGCCTGAGTGTTGGGAAGGCTTGCTTCTGTAAGAGTAGGTAAGGCTTGCCTATGCGCAAAGCTGGATGAGCCGAAAGTGACAAGGATCACGATAATTACGCAAATCTTGCGTGACGTAATAGCCGGCGCCTTGACAGGCGACTGGACTTTAAAGGCAAAAGCCCGGGATCAGCCGCACGCTGCGACTAATCCCGAGCTGGTGGCAGTTGCCTCCGATAGGACGGCGACTAGAACTCCCAGTCTTCGTCCTCCGTGTTGACGGCCTTGCCGATCACATAGGAGGAGCCCGAGCCGGAGAAGAAGTCGTGGTTCTCGTCGGCGTTCGGGGACAGGGCCGACAGGATGGCCGGGTTCACGTCGGTGACCGATGCCGGGAACATGGCCTCGTAGCCAAGGTTCATGAGGGCCTTGTTGGCGTTGTAGTGCAGGAACTTCTTGACGTCCTCGGCCAGGCCAACGCCGTCGTAGAGATCGTGCGTGTACTGGACTTCGTTTTCGTACAGCTCAAAGAGCAACTCGAAGGTGTAGTCCTTGATTTCCTGCTTGCGGGCCTCCGAAACCTTCTCCAGGCCCTTCTGGAATTTGTAGCCGATGTAGTAACCGTGCACGGCCTCGTCGCGGATGATGAGGCGGATGAGGTCGGCCGTGTTCGTGAGCTTGGCGCGTGAGGACCAGTACATGGGCAGGTAGAAGCCCGAGTAGAACAGGAAGCTTTCCAGCAGTGTGGAGGCCACCTTGCGCTTGAGGGGATCGTCGCCCTGGTAGTAGTCCATGACGATCTGGGCCTTCTTCTGCAGGTTCTCGTTTTCGAGCGACCAGCGGAAGGCGTCGTCAATCTCCTTGGTGGAGCACAGGGTGGAGAAGATGGACGAGTACGACTTCGCGTGCACGGACTCCATGAACGCGATGTTGGTGTACACGGCCTCTTCATGCGGCGTGATCGCATCCGGAATCAGCGAGACGGCGCCCACTGTCCCCTGGATGGTGTCCAGCAGGGTGAGTCCGGTGAAAACGCGCATGGTGAGCTGCTGCTCGTCCGGCGTCAGCGTGTGCCACGACTGAACGTCGTTGGACAGCGGCACCTTCTCCGGCAGCCAGAAGTTGTTGACCAGTCGGTTCCAGACTTCCACGTCCTTGTCGTCCTGGATCTTGTTCCAGTTGATGGCTTCGACGTGGCTCAGCAGCTTGACCTTCTCGGTCATGTCATCCCCTTTAGCGATGGGTAGTTCTTAAGGTAAGCGTACGACGGCGGGTGGAGACCCGCCGTCGTACTCTTTAGTTATGTGCGTGGTTGGCTACAGCATGCAGCTGACGCAGCCTTCCACCTCAGTCCCTTCCAGCGCGAGCTGGCGGAGACGGATGTAGTAGAGGGTCTTGATGCCCTTGCGCCATGCGTAGATCTGCGCCTTGTTGATGTCGCGCGTGGTGGCGGTGTCCTTGAAGAACAGCGTCAGGGACAGGCCCTGGTCCACGTGCTGCGTGGCAGCGGCGTAGGTGTCGATGATCTTCTCGTAGCCGATCTCGTAGGCATCCTGGTAGTACTCCAGGTTGTCATTGGTCAGGTACGGAGCCGGGTAGTAGACGCGGCCGATCTTGCCTTCCTTGCGGATTTCGATCTTGGCGGCCACCGGGTGGATCGAGGACGTGGAGTTGTTGATGTAGCTGATGGAACCGGTAGGCGGCACGGCCTGGAGGTTCTGGTTGTAAATGCCGTGCTCCATGACCGAAGCCTTCAGCTCGCGCCAGTCATCCTGGGTGGGGATGTGGTGGCCGGCAAAAAGTTCCTGGACGCGCTCCGTTGCCGGAACCCATTCCTGCTCGGTGTACTTGTCGAAGAATTCACCGGAGGCGTAGGTGGACTTCTCGAAGCCGCCGAACTTCTGGCCGGTCTCGATGGCCAGGCGGTTGGAAGCGCGCAAGGCGTGGAACAGCACCGTGTAGAAGTAGATGTTGGTAAAGTCCAGGCCCTCTTCGGAACCGTAGTGGACGTGCTCGCGGGCAAGGTAGCCATGAAGGTTCATCTGCCCGAGGCCAATTGCGTGGCTCTGGGCGTTGCCTTGGGCGATCGACGGCACGGAGTTGATGTAGGACATGTCGGACACAGCGCTCAGGGCGCGGATGGACGTCTCGATGGAGAGCCCGAAGTCCGGCGAATCCATGGTCTTGGCAATGTTCATCGAACCGAGGTTGCAGGAAATGTCCTTGCCCACGGTCTCGTAGCTGAGGTCCTCGGCGTAGATGGAAGGCGAGGATACCTGCAGGATCTCCGAGCACAGGTTGCTCATGGTGATCTTGCCGTCGATCGGGTTGGCGCGGTTCACGGTGTCCTCGAACATGATGTACGGGTAGCCGGACTCGAACTGGATCTCCGCGAGGGTCTGGAAGAACTCGCGGGCGCTGATCTTGGTCTTCTTGATCCGGGAATCGTCAACCATCTCGTAGTACTTCTCGGTCACCGAAATATCGGAGAACGGAACACCGTAGACCTTCTCCACGTCATACGGGGAGAAGAGGTACATGTCCTCGTTCTTCTTGGCGAGCTCGAACGTGATGTCCGGAACCACGACGCCCAGGGACAGGGTCTTGATGCGGATCTTCTCATCAGCGTTCTCGCGCTTGGTGTCCAGGAAGCGGTGGATGTCGGGGTGGTGTGCGTGCAGGTACACAGCACCTGCACCCTGGCGGGCACCAAGCTGGTTGGCGTAGGAGAAGCTGTCTTCGAGGAGCTTCATCACGGGGATGACGCCGGAGGACTGGTTTTCGATCTGCTTGATCGGGGCACCGTGCTCACGGATGTTGGTGAGCGAGAGGGCTACGCCACCGCCACGCTTGGACAACTGGAGGGCGGAGTTGATGGCGCGGGCAATCGACTCCATGTTGTCTTCGATGCGCAGGAGGAAGCAGGAGACGAGCTCGCCACGCTGCGCCTTGCCGGCATTCAGGAACGTGGGAGTGGCCGGCTGGAAGCGGCCGTCGATGATCTCGTCAACGAGGCGGTTGGCCAGATCTTCGTTTCCACGGGCAAGGTGAAGGGCAACCATGCAGACACGGTCCTCGTACCGCTCCAGGAAGCGCTTGCCGTCAAAAGTCTTCAGCGTGTAGGACGTGTAGAACTTGAAGGCACCGAGGAAGGTCTCGAAGCGGAACTTCTTCTTGTACGCGCGGTTGAAGAGCTCGCGGATGAAGTTCATCGTGTACTGGTCAAGGGTCTCGCGCTCGTAGTACTGGTTCTTGACCAGGTAGTCGAGCTTCTCTTCGAGATCGTGGAAGAACACAGTGTTGTTGTTCACGTGCTGCAGGAAGTACTGGTGCGCAGCTTCGCGATCGGCTTCGAACTGGATCTCGCCGTTCGGGCCATACAGGTTAAGCATGGCGTTGAGCTCGTGATAGCCCAGGCCCTTATAAGCCTCAGGCAGCGGCTTCTTGGCCGTGTCCACAGCGCCCCCGGTTACTTCTGTTTCTGCGACAGTTGTGTCCAAAACTTTTCCAGCCCTTCGTTGACCCGTTGGACGTCTTCCGGCGTCCCCATGAGTTCAAATTTGTAAAGATGCGGCACTCTGCACTTGACGGAGATGATGTCTCCCGCTGCGCAATAGTTGTCCGCGAAATTGGTGTTCCCTGCTCCGATAACACCGCGGATCAGTTCCCTGTTCCGGGGATCGTTCAGAAACCTGATGACCTGCTTGGGAACCGACCCTTCACCGTTGGTGCCCCCATAAGTGGGAAGTACCAGGACAAAGGGTTCAAGTGCTTGAAGCGGAGCGTCCTGGGCATAGAGCGGGATGCGCGCTGCGTCCCTGCCCAGTTTCTGGACGAATCTTTTGGTGTTCTCGGATGTCGAGGAAAAGTAGATGAGGTGACTCCTGGTGGTGACAGCTTCCGTCACATCACGTACGGTTGCCGCTGCCAGCGGTGCCATGGGAGTCACCTCAACTACATAGGAATTCTTGGTGTGCTGTGGTGGCGAAGTTTGAATGGAAACTTAGGCCACGGAAGAAGCGGCCTGGGCCAGTTCCTCGATCTTGTCCGGGCGGAATCCAGACCAGTGGTCCTGCTCGGTCACGACAACCGGAGCCTGCATGTAACCCAGTGCCTTGAGGCGCTCGAGGGCCTCGGCGTCCTGGGAAATGTCGACACTCTGGTAGGCGATGCCCTTCTTATCGAGTGCCCGGTAGGTTGCGTTGCACTGAACACAGGCCGGCTTCGTGTAAACCGTTACGGTCATGATCCCTGTCCCCTAAGTTGAAGTCTGGTTCTCTTCGTATCTGGCGGGCTCAACCGGAACTAACTACTGAATCCGATACCGGCCCGCGGGCTGCCGTGACAGCCAACACGCTCTTATTTAGTCTTGTGCTGGTTTCCCGCTCAATCCGTAAATCGATACTACATGTAGTGCAAGCGCCTCGCCGGGACCCCAAGATGATGTATTACAAGTATGTCATTCAATCCACCGCTCGTCCACAGGGCAGGGGCTTCAAAATGTCCGCGATTCCGCCAAAATGAGATATGTCATCCACACCCTGTGGACTACTTAGCCACATTTAATCTTCAGCGTGTCGCCCCCGTACGGCGTGTCGTGACACTTTGAAAATGTGGCGTGGCGAACAGCTAAAATCTGCTGATGGTCAACCTTCTCCACCTCCGGACGCTGATGGAGGTAACCCGGCTGGGTTCCTTTGCCGCCGCCGCCGCCCAACTGGGCTACACAGCCTCGGCAGTCTCCCAACAGATGGCTGCGCTGGAACGCGACACCGGCGTCGAGCTTTTCCAGCGTTCGGCGCGGAGCGTGGTGCCGACCGAAGCCGCCGTGACCATGACCCGGCACGCATCGAAAGTACTGACGGACGTCGAAGCCCTCATGGCCGCAGCCTCCAGGACCAGCGACTCCCCCGCCCAGGAACTGCGCCTGGGCATCTTCCCCAGCTTGGCAACGTACGTGCTGCCGGACATTCTGCGCAATGAACGGTGGAACGGACTGGGCATAGAGTTGAAGGTTTCCGTAGCCGAACCCGCCCAAACCATCCAAGGACTACGCAGCGGCGGTGAACTGGACGTAGCACTGGTCTATCAGGTGGGGCAGTCGGGTCTGGCGTGGCCCCATTCGCTGGAGCGGCAGTGGATCGGCGACGACGACTTCCGCGTGGTCCTCCCGGCTTCCTGGAAAATCCGCGAGGACGCCGAGATCGAGGCCGCGCATCTGTCCGACATGCCGTGGATCGTCCACCACCCCGGCACCAGTGATGCCTTAGTGATCGAGCGCCTGTTCGCCAGCTGCAACCTCCACCCCAGGGTGGTGGCCTACAGCGACGACTTCCACGCGAGCCTGGAGATGACGGCCGCCGGTCTTGGCGCCTCGCTTGTACCGGAACTTGCGCTGCGGAACCGGCCACCCGGCGTCGTGGTCCTCGACGTGCCGGACATCCGGCTGGCAAGGAACGTCTTCGCCTTGCTGATCAATGAGAAGCGGACTGCCCAGGTTCAACTTTTCACCCAACTGCTGGCAGACACCCTCCGGGCCACGTCGGGCAAGAGCGGCCTCCACCCCCTCAAAACAGTTCCTGTCAAGGGCCCGCAGCGGCGCAGGTGAAATATCCCCAAGTGCTGGAACCCGCTGGATGTAGGGGTTAGATTGATCACATGGGCAAGGTAGCGAGCAAACATTTTGGGGACATCGAGCTCAACCACGGGCGTGAACATTGCTTCGTCGCCAGACACGAGCTCGGCGGCAACCAACTTGAGCTGGACCTGAATGTCGCCGCGCACGACCACTTTGACGAGGCGGCCATGCGCAAGGTGGACTACCGCTTGCGTTTTCTCCCTGAGCTGGTGGACCAGGTCAGGGAAATGATCGCCGATGAACTTGGCCAGGATGGCACCAATCCCCAACAATTCCTGCACTTCCACAGTTCGCAGCTCAAGGAAGAACAGCTCGAGTCCGTCTTTGGTGTCAGGGACAAGGACCAACTCACCAACGATGTCTTCCTCAAAGCCCTCAAACTCGGCCATGTGGCCATCTATCCCGGCCAGCCGGAACGCTACTTCGTCCTCGACTTCACCCTGGGCTCGCACTTCACCGACGAATTGCTGGTTGCCGCCGCGGATGAGGATGGCGTGGTGGATGACGAAATCCTGTGGGAGTAGCACAACAGTTTTAAGCCCGACGGCGGCCGGTCACCACGGCTTGTCAACGCCGGCACTATCGTCTGGCCCTCGCAGGTATTTGTCGCGTTCCTGGCCTTCACCGCGCTCCAGCTGCGCTTTCCGGGCGCTCTCTTCGAGCTGTTGGAGTTGATCCTCCTGCGGGCTGGTGGATGATTGCCCGGCGTCGTCCGGTTTCTCTCCACCCTGGGCCCGTTTTCCGTTGAGCCGGTCCTTGGCCGCATCAAGGGTGGTCCCCTCCCCTGCTGCGTTTGCGGGTCCGGGTTGGTGGCACTGAACGGGCGCTGCCTGGATGACGTCAAGGGCTTCCCGAACCAACCGGTCCTTGGTGTGCGGCTCCTTTTCGGAATCCGCCAGTTTCTCCACGCTGAGGGCCAGGTTCACGCGGATCCTGCACTCGTCAACGCCGCTTCCAATCCTCAGGGCGGCCTCGAAATCCGCGCGGGCTGCGGCAAAATCACCAGCCAAGGCCTCAGCGTCACCGGATGCAAACGGGGCTTTGTGGGGTTCGAGGACGTTGACTGCCCCGAGCCACGTCGCGGCCTGCGCCACTCCCTCGTGGTTTCCGGCCGTGAAGGAGCTCTCAGCGGTTCCTCCCAACGGGCCCACGCTCAGGAGTTTCGCCGTGGCGGCGAGCGCCAGGAGGGCAGCAGGCGCTGACCAGAGCGCCAGGCGACGGCGTCGTCGTCGTGGAAATGTGGTGGTCATCCCCGGTGTCCCTTCGGCTGTGTACGGGCGGTGGCCTGCAGTGCCCTGAGCTGCCTGAGCGGTTCGGGGATGGCAAGGAGGAAAGCCGCCATGGCCAGCAGCCAGTAGAGCTCGATCCTGCCGGGTACATCCGCCGCGCTTGCGGACACAGAGCCCGGTTGGGCTTTGGTGAGCATCCCGGAGGCGGGTTCGCTGCCGGTCCGGTGGGAGTAGGGGACGTTGAGTTGGCTGGCGATGCTGCGGAGCTGTGCTTCATCGATGGTCGAGATGGCGTCCTGGCCACCTCCTGAGCGATCCTGCACATAACCGTTGGCGTTCCGGGATGGGTCCTTCATCCGCCCGCCGGCTTCTGTCCCGTAACCGAGGACGGCTCCCCCGGCCACATTGGCGCCATCCATCGGTGCCGGCGCCTCCGCACTGGTGTTCTCGCCGTCGCCGGCATAGAAAACCAGCGCCGGCCTGCCCGGGTGTTGTTCGCGGGCAGCGGCCAGCCTTTCCTTCAGGAGTTGCCCTGCTCCCGTGACGCCGCTGCCCTTGGCGTAGCGGGGATTCTGGGGCTGCAGGGTGGCAATGCTGGCTTGCAGCGCGTTGGCGTCCTGGGACAGCGGCATCCGAACTGTTGCTTTGTCATCAAAGGTGATCAGCGAAAACTTGGCTCCCGCAAGCTCCTTCGCAACCTCCATGACGTCCTGCTGGACTCCCGCCATGCGGGTACCGGTCCCGTTGTAGTCTTCGGCTGCCATGCTGGTGCTTGTATCCACAACGAAGAAGATGTCGAGGTCCGCGGTGGTGGCGCTGGCCTGTCCCCCGGCCCAGCCGGGCCGCAAAGCGGCGACCAGCAGGAGCACGACGACGACACAACGGATCACTGCGGCCCTCTGGTACCGCTGCGGCGGGCGTGCTCGTTCCTGACTGCCGCGGCCCTTGGTGAAGGCGAGGACAGTCCAGAGGGTGAACGCAATTGCACCGAGGCAGGCTACAGCGAGGAGGGGCCACGGCAGGATCGGTGCGAGGGTCAGGGCGGTAGTCGTCATTGCTCCAGCCGCCGTCCCAGTACCAACATTCCCAGCCCGGCCAGCAGCGCTACACCCAGGGGCAAGGCCGGCGCGTCGGCGACGACTGCCTGCGGCGCCGACAGGTAGCTCGTGGCTTCGGTTTCCTGTACTTTCCGGACGATGCCCGGAACGGCCTGGGGGCTGTCCGGGCTGGAATACGTACCGCCCGTTCCCTCCGCGGCTGCCTTGAGTTGGGCGCCCGGCTGGTCGGCCTGATCCCCGTAGTCCATGTCGCTGGGATTCAGGACATGCACCTTGACGTTCTTGCTGCCGGCCAGTGCGCCGGCCTCGGGCAGGGTGAAGATGGGCGCTCCGGAAACAAAGTTATCGGTGGCCAGCACAATGGACCGCGAGCGCTGGGTGCCTGCCGAACCGGTGCCGCTGCCATCTGTGTCCGGGAAACTCTGGACGCAGGATGCCAGGCCGTCACCGATGAGTGATGAGCCCTCCCTGTTCCACGTGCCGTCGAAGAACGATCCCGCGCCGTCCCTTAAGGCCTTCTCGGCGTTGGTGAGTTGCTCCTGGACGTAGTCGTAGTCATCGGTGAGTGGAAAGAGCTGCACGCTGCTGCTGTCGAAGATGACCATGCCGATCCTCTCGCCGTCGAACTCCTTGGCAAGGTCCTTGAACACAGCAACCAGGGCGGCGTCGGTGCTGGCCATGGACCCCGAGACATCCAAGCACAGCACGATGTCCCGGTTGCGGATCTCCGGTTGTTCGGTGGACCGCAGGGTCGGACGGGCAGCGGTCACCGCGGTGGCAAGCAGGAAGACCGCTCCCAGGACTGCTGCGAGGACAAGCCGCCTCCGGTAGCGGCGAAGGGCATGTTGGTATTCGGGCAGGTCAGTGAGCCGGTCGCCGTGGGCTACGGCCCGGGTCTGCAGTGGACGCCGACGCCGGAGGTACAGCCACGCACTGGCCGCCACTATCGCCGCTGCCAGCGGGAGAACCCACCAGTAGGTCAGTTCCATGACTGGACCACCCGCCGGGCTATCTCTGCGGAGTTTTGAACGGGCATGATGTTCGCGGCGGAGAATTCGCTGGGGTAGATGCCGGCTATTCCTTCGGCCAAGCCGTCCAGGCCTTCGCGGCGCAGCTCGTCCAGGGTCATGGAAGTAACGGGAAGCCCCGTGGCCGCGCCGGCGAACTCCCGCACGAGGAAGCTCAGCCTCTGGTGGGCCTCGCGCTCCGGTACCCGGCCGGCGTCGGCGTCCCTGGCAGTGGTCTCTATCGCTGCAAGGCAGTGCGACCGCAGTGTCTCCACGTCTGGCAGTTTGGCCTCCGTCCCGGCGGGCAGGCGTTTGCGCTGGGGGCGGAAGAGCCACGCATACCATCCGGCAACAACCACAATGAGGACAATCCCCAGCCACATCCAGAGGGACTGGTACTGGAGGGGTGCATAGAAAGTGGGATCATCCGCCACGCTGGCCCCTTGCCGCCCCGGCCCGGGAGGTGCGGGCTCCCGAACGGTGCTTTTCCAGCAAGGCGAAAACCGCTGTCAGGACGTCGTCGCTGCCCGTGGCCTGTTCCTCGGCGATACCAAGGCGGCGGAAAAGCCCCTCACGCCGGTCTGCTCGCAGGATCATTGCGTGCTCGTAGGCCGCCCGGACTGCCCTGTCCGAGGACAACGCCATAGGTATGCCGTTGCCGGTGGCCACATCGGTGCTGCCCTGTAGCCTGCTTGAATCCGTGGCGGGTGCATCCATGCCCGGTGCGAGTTCAGCGTCACGGACAGTGAGCCAGAGAAGTTCATGACGTGCCCGCAGCCTGCGCATCAGGTCCTCGGTCCTGGCGTCGGGCAGGAATTCGTCGGCAACAACGACCACCAGCATTCGTCTTTTGATGAACCGCAGGACGTAGTCGAGCAGCCCTGCCAGGTCACTGGGTTGGGAGTCCAACGTGATGCTCGAGTCGATCTCCCGGAGCAGCCGCTCAAGATATTCCTCGCCGTTTTTGGCAGGCCTGTACCTGGGGGCGCTCGCATTTCCGTGCACGAGGCCAACGTCATCACCGTGGCGGCAGGCCAGGTATCCCACCACTCCGGCGGCGTGCACGGCGATATCCTTCTTGCTTTCGCCCGAGAATGCCTCTGCTGCCATGTTCCTGCCGGTATCAACCAGCAACAACACTGAGTGGCGTCGAACCGCGACGTAGCGTTTGACCAGGGGCGAGCCGTGCCGTGCGGTGGCTTTCCAGTCGATGTCCCTGACTTCGTCGCCAGGGACATAGGTGCGCAGCTCATCGAAATCCAGGCTGCGGCCCTTGAAGACAGAACCGTATTCACCGTCGAGCAGGGTGAGGGTCCTGCGGTGGGCGAAGATGAACATCTTCGACTTAACGGCTCTGATGAGGCTGGGCACCTGCCGGCCCCGCTACGGCGTTTGGACGGACGCCAGGACGGCATCGATGACGGTCTCCACGGCAACGCCCTCCACGACGGCGTCGAAGCCGAGGATGATGCGGTGGCGCAGGACCCGGTGTGCCAGGTTCTTCACGTCCTCGGGAATCACGTGGTCACGCCCGTTGAGCAGGGCCAAAGCCCGGGCCGCCTGGCTGAAGGCGATGCTGGCCCGGGGGCTTGCCCCGAACTCCACGAGGTTGGCCAGGTGCGGTTCCAGATACTGTGCAGCATTGCGGGTGACGTAGGCGAGGCCGACGATGTAGCGCACAATGGCCGGGTCGATATACACGCGGCGAACGAGTTCCTGCACCTGGACCACCGCGTCCAGGGAGGCGGCCGCCGGCGGCTTCTGCCCCGCACTGAACACACCGGCGTCGATCCGCCTGATGACCTCGGCTTCTTCGGCCGGGCTGGGGTAATCCAGGACATCCTTGAGCATGAACCTGTCCATCTGCGCTTCAGGGAGGCGATAAGTGCCCTCCTGCTCAATCGGGTTCTGCGTGGCAAGCACCAGGAACGGTTCAGGCAAAGGATAGGACTCGCCGCCGATGGAGGTCTGCCGTTCCTGCATGGCTTCGAGCATGGCGCTCTGCGTTTTTGCACTGGAGCGGTTGATCTCATCGAGCAACACGATGTTGGCGTGGACAGGACCCAACTGCGTGACAAAGGTGCCCTTGGCGGCGTCGAAGATCTGGGTGCCGGCGATGTCGCTGGGCAGCAGGTCAGGCGTGCACTGGATCCGGCGGAAATCGGCGCTGACGGATTCCGCGATCGCCTGGGCAGCCGTGGTCTTGGCAAGTCCAGGAACACTCTCCAGCAGCACATGGCCCCCGGTGAGCAATCCAATGACCAGGGTCTCCCGCAGCCGGGTTTGGCCCACTACCTTGTTTTCGAAACTGCGGACTATGCTTCCCACCAGTTGCTGGGCGCGCGCCATGTCCGGTGCATCGATTCCGGCCGTGGCTGTGATCTGGTGCACTCGGGTCCCCTCGCTGGCGTTATGAGTCGTGCCGCAAGCGATGGGCAGAGTTTCCGCTTGCATTGGCCACTCTATCCAAACGGCACCCGCTCACGGCCGCAATGGGTACCCCTCCCCATGTGGGCGCCTGAGGTCTATCCTTTTGCCATGCATCAGCTACCAGCCGCCTATCAGAGTTACCTTGCATCCCAGGACCAGCACGTCATCGACGCCGTACGCCCCGTCCTTCTCCAGTCAGCAGCAGACCAGCGCCACGGCGTCCGCATCACTTTCAACCGGGGACCGACAGGGCACCAGGCCCACGTGGACGAGTCCATCCCCTTTGGCGAGATCATCGAAGACATCGACTGATCGCTTGGCCCGACGCTGGCGCTTTAGCCTTTCATGGCGCCGGACATGGCAAACGAGTTCCCCATGCCCCGGGACACCACCGCGTAAAGCACCAACACCGGGACGGAATAGAGGATGGAGAACGCAGCCAGCTGACCGTAGGCGATCGCACCGTGCTGGCCGAAGAAGCTGAAGATGGACACCGCCGCAGGCTGCTTGCCCGTGGACAGCAAAAGGATGAAGGGAACGAAGAAGTTCCCCCACGCCTGGATAAAAACGAAGATGAAGACCACTCCAAGGCCTTGCCCCATGAGGGGCAGGACAATACTGCGCAGCGTCGCCATGGACGATGCCCCGTCCATCCACGCTGCTTCCTCCAGTTCCAAGGGAACCGAGTCCATGAAGTTCTTTGCCATCCAGATCGCCATGGGCAAAGTGGTGGTGGCCATGAAGAAGATGGTGGCAGCCATGGAATCCAGGAGCTGCAATTGAACGAACAAACCGTAGACCGGGACCATGATGGCTGTCACCGGCAATGATGTACCGAAAAGAACCGTGTACATGAACGGCTTGTTGAACCGGGACTGGTACCTGGACAGCGGGTAGGCGGCAAGCACCGCCGCCAGGACGTTCACCAGCGCCGTACCGGCGGACAGCAGGAAACTGTTGAGCAGTGGGCGTCCCAACAGCTCCGGGGTCATGACGGCCGCGAAGTTGATTATCGACGGCGCCGAAGGCACCTTGGTCTGGTAGCCCGCTTGAGGGTCGACGGCGGCAAGCACCAACCACAGCAACGGCGCCGCAAAGCACACGCCGATCAGCAGCAAGGCAATGTCGACACCAAGCCTGGCCCTGGAACGGCTCATGGGCGCCGCTCCCGCAACAGGCGCACGTACACAGCCCCGAAGACCATTCCCAGCAGGATCAGAACCGACGCCACAGCCGTACCGTATCCAATATCGCCGAACTTGAACGCCTCCTGGTAAGCGAGGACTGGCAGGGTGGTGCTGGCGTTTGCGGGCCCACCCGCCGTCATCACCCAGATAAGGGTGAATACTGCCAGCGTCTGGAGGGTGATCAGCATCAGGTTGGTGGCGATGCTGTTCCTGATCAATGGCAACGTAATGAACCCGAGTCGCTGCCATCCCCGGGCCCCATCCATGAGTGCGGCCTCGGAAACATCCCGGGGAACATCTGCCAGTGCCGCCCGGTAGACCAGCATGGAGAAGGCCGTCCCCCGCCAGGTATTGGCCAGGATGATGGCAACCAGCGGGAACGAATACAACCAATCCAGGCCGTGGGTCCCCAGGACTGCCAATAGCTGGTTCAGGGTGCCGTCCCGGTTGAAATACGCGTACGCCGCGAAGGCCGCCACGATTTCCGGCAGTACCCAGGCAGCTACTACGGCCGTTCCCACCCAGTCCGACACCATCTTGCGTGAACGCGTCATGAGCAACGCGATCAGCAAACCAAGAAGGTTCTGGCCCAGCACGGCGGAAGCCGCGACAAAAACCACAGTGAGCCACGTGGCCATGGGAAAGGAGTCATCGGAAAACATACGGACGTAGTTCTCCGCACCCACCCACTGAGGATCCTTGGCCGCTTTCCCGGACAACGCCGCATCAGTAAAGGATGCGTAAAAGGACCACACAACGGGAGCCAGAAGGAAGACAAGGAGCAGCAGAATGGCCGGGGTTATCGGCAGGAGCCGCAAGAGGCGGCGTGGATTCATTTCTGCAGGACCTTGTCCTCACCAACCAGCTTGCGGACGGTGGCATCGTATTCCGCAGCGGAATCCTGGGGGCTTTGCTTGCCCGTGATGACCGCTTCGGTAGCAACCTGCACCGCCGTGGAAATCCTGGGGTAATCAGCCGTGGCCGGACGATAGTGTGTTACCTCCACCAGGTCCGATACGTCTTTCACGAAAGGATTGGCAGCGAGATAGCCAGGCTCGGCGGCCACGTCGGTCCGAACGGCGATTTGCGAGTTGTTGATGTCGTACGCCAACGCGTTCTTCTTGTTCAGTGCGGTGGCGAGGAACTGGAAGGAAAGCTCGGGGTTCTGAGTGTTGGCGCCCACCGCCAGGGTCCAACCACCGGACATGCTGACACTGCCTGGTTGCTGGCCTTTCTGGGTGGGGAACGCGGCCACAGCCATGTCCTGTTCGTAGGCCCCCCATTCGTAAGCGCCGCCCTTTTTCCAGAACGACGGCGCGTAGGAACCTTCCACGGTGGCCGCCAGTTTGCCCTGCGGGAACCACTCCCCGAAGACCTTCTTCCAGACATTCGCATCCAGGGCCTCTGCGGGGCTGACGGCCAGTTTCTCGTCATAGAGCGTTTTCAGGAAGGCCAGGGAATCGGTGAAGCCTTGGGAACCCACCACCCATTTCTTCTGGTCTTCGTCGTAAAGGGTGCTGCCCGTGCCGTAGAGGAGCTCGTAGAAACTCTGCATTACGGTGCCTTCGCCGGTGCCCTTGCCGGCGTACATGGTGAAAGGGATCACGCTGGAGTCGGCGGCCTTGACCTTGCGTGCCATCGCCAGGATGTCCTCCCAGCTTTCCGGCTGCCAAGGGACGGCGATCCCGGCCTTCTGCAGGACGGCCTTGTTGTACCAAATGGCACGGGTGTCAGTCCCCAACGGCACTGCGTAAATTCCGCCGTCGTCCGCGCGGCCGGCCGCCTTTGCGGCTTCGCTGAACTTCGACCAGTCGTCCCATTTCCCAAGGTAACTGTCCAGCTTGAGCAAGTACCCGGCGTCGACGTCGGAACGGACCTTGAACGTGTCCTCGTAGAAGACATCCGGTGCCGTGTCCCGGGACCGCTGCGCCAGCGCCAGCTTGGTCCCGTAGTCGTCATCGTTGGCCTGGATGGGCTGAAGGTCCACCTTTACGCCTGAATGGGCGGCCTCGAATTCCTTCTTGGCATCCTGCATCACCGAATCGAGCGCTGTGAAGGCATCGGTTTTTTGGTACACGATCTTCAGGGTTTTGTCCTGGGCTGCATCCGGAGCCGAGGAACACGATGTCACTCCAACAAGAACCGCGGCAACGGCAAATGCGGCTGCCATCTTTACGGGGCGCATGGTCTTTATTGGGCGCATGGTCTTCATTGGGCGCATGGTGCTCCAATCACTCAATCGTGCTGCTTGATCAGCCCTCCAGCAGGAGCCGTTGGGCGCGGGGGGCCAGCATGTGCTCCAGGACCAGGCAAGCAGCACCAATGGCGCCGACATCTTCACCCACCCCTGTGCCCACGACTTCGAGTCCGTGGATCATGCGGGCAGCATTGTTCTTGTCCAGGAGGCCGGGAACGCGGTCAAGGAAATACGGTGCCATGCGGCCCCAGAACGGGCCACCGAAGACCACGCGCTCCACGTCCAACGCGTTCGTCACCACGGACACGGCCCGGGCCACGAGCGTAGCCGACTTGTCCAGGATCGCAATGGCCTGTTCGTCACCCGCGTCGGCTTTATCGCACAACTCGGCGAAGCGTTCCTGTACTTCGGGACCATCGGCTCCATGCCGGCTCCCGTCCAGGACGCCCGCAGCTTCGGCCTCGGCCACCAAGACTTGCGGGATACAGGACGACTTGACGCATCCACTGAGCCCGCAATCACAGAGCGGACCCTCCGGGTCAACAACGATGTGGCCTATTTCGCCGGCGTTGCCGGAAGTTCCGCGCACCACCTCGTCGTTGAGCACGATGCCGCAACCGATACCGGTTCCCATATACATGAAAACGAAGCTGCCGGCGCCGCTCGCGCCACCCGCCCAGGTCTCTGCCACAGCAGCACTGGTCACGTCTTTGTCCACCAGCGTCTCCAGGCCCGTGGCCTCGGCCAATGCCTCCCTGATGCGCACCCTGTTCCACCGTGTCAGAAGCGGCGGCTCAACCACGGACCCTTCGTCCAGGTCGATCGGGCCGGGAACGGCGACACCGAGCCCCGCAATCTTGGCTGCATCAACGCCTGATTCTTCGACCAGCGCCTGGATCTGTTCGGCGATGCTGGTGATCACTCCGGCGGGGTCGCCCCCCGGAGTAGCCATCCGGGAATGCTTGACGACGTCGCCCAGCAAATCCAGGACCACGAACGTAATAACGGCAGGGTCCAGGTGCACCCCCACGGCGTACATTCCCGCAGGGTTGAGGCGCAGGATGGTGCGCGGCTTCCCTGGACCGGACCCTTCCTTGCCGGCCTCGACGATGAGCTGCTGGTCAAGGAGGCGCCGGGAGATGTTCGAAATCGTTTGCGGCGAAAGCCCCACGATCTGTGCCAGTTCAACGCGACTGAGCCCGCCCGAGGACCGCCGGATCGCCTCCAAAATGACGGTCAGGTTGAAGTCCCCCATGCGGGGAAGGTTGGTTCCGCGCCTCGGTGTCGGCTGCCGGATCTCAGTCACTGATGCCCCTAGTCATTCGGAAATGTTCTACGAATTCGGTCTGTGTTTGCATCGTACGACACCACTGCCCCCACGGATATGAGCACACGCTGGCTCCGAAGTCAGGGCTTGGTAACGATGACACTGAATTGTATGCGAGCAGCGACCGGGAACGCGGCCCGGCGGGCCGTTCAGGACTTTTTGCTGCGCGTCACGGTGAACTTCGGATTCCGGCCTTCTTCGGAGGTCGGACCTACGAACCGTTCAAGAGTGGGCCGGTATTGCAAGTGGCTGTTGTACACGGTCCACAGTTCCCCTCCCGGCGCAAGGACACGGGCTGCAGCCTCAATCATCTTCAGTCCGGCACCGGCATGAACACTGGCACCCAGATGGAAGGGCGGGTTCAGCAGGATGAGGTCGACGCTGGAAGCTGGGAGCGATGACATGGCGTCATCGTGGAGTACGGTGATCCGGCCCGCGAGCCCGCTGGCCAGTGCGGTGCCCCTGGCGGAGGCTACGGCTGCGGCTGACTGGTCAGTGGCGATGACCTGGGCTTTCGGTTGCTTCCTGGCGATCATCGTGGCGAGGATGCCTGTTCCGCACCCCAGATCCACAACACGACTGGCCTCAGGCATGCGGTCAAGGAACGTCAGCAGGTAGCGTGTCCCAATATCCAGTCGTGCACCGGCGAAGACAGCGCCTTGGGCACTGACGGTGATCCCCAGTTCCGGCAAGGGCTCAACAACCGGGAAAGGCGGCTCGGAAAGGATCCTCTTTGGATCCCGCGCTATCAACACGCGGGACTTTTGCCTGGCCAGCTGGGGTTGAACCGAGGCGAAGTATTTCTCCAGCACACTGTTCATGCCAACGGACATGTGCTTGACGCGGCCGCCGGCCAGCAGGACCGCACCCGGGGCAGCAAAGCGGGCAACGGCGTCGGCGATTTCCTCCAACTCCGCCAAAGACTTCGGCAACTGCAACAGCACCAGTTCGGCGTCCTCCAGCAGTTCCCTTCCGAGCTCGTGGGGACTGTAGCGGCCTTCTCCCAAGGTCCCCCGCGCGTTACGCTGCAGCGCCAGCCTTCCGGTGAACAGATCCTGGTGCACGCGGACATGTCCGACGCCGAGCCCCGCCAGGGTGCCCAGCGTCAACGCGCCGTAGCGGTCGCCGATGACGACAATCCTGGAGTCGGGAGAACAGAAGTCCACTGCCGTTTCCAACAGGAGCTTGTCCGTGGCATCGAAGGCATGCAGGTTGTCGGCTTCGACGTCGGGCAACCTGCTCAACGAGCCGAAGAGCGCCCCAAGATCCAGTACCGCCACTATGAGGTTCCCGCTTTCCTTGCTTCAGTAACCGGGCGCAGCCGGTGTCTCGACTTTATGGGTGCTTCGGAGGAAGCTTAAGCTTGCATCACGCAAACACCTGACCCCCTCCGAACGGTGAGTTGATCCCGAAGGTGGCCGGCATACGTCACGGCGACCCCAGGAGCCAGGCGCCGGGACCCACCGTCGTTGGGCTCCCCGACCCTTTGCGAGAAGCCATGAGTGTCAATGTTGTCACGAACCTTGAAGTAAAGTCCCACAACTCCCCCGACGAAACCCGCCACGCGGACAAAACCGTGCTGGACCTGGTCACCGTGGGAGATTACACCATCGCCCGCATGACGTTTGAACCAGGCTGGACCTGGGCAGACTGCATCAAACCGGCGGTAGGCACCGATTCCTGCCAGCTGAGCCATGTTGGATTCTGCGTCTCCGGCGCCTTGGAAGTGGAGACAGACGACGGCGGGAAAATCAGCATCTCCCCCGGCGCCTCGTATTCCATTCCTCCCGGACACAACGCATGGGTCGTCGGGGACCAGCCGTTCCAGGGGGTTGAGTTCGTCAGCGGAGCCGAATTTGCCCAGGCACTGAAGTAACGGCCACCCCTTGATGGGAAAGCAAAAGACCCCGCTCAATTGAGCGGGGTCTTTTCCGTAAGTGGAGCTGAGGGGACTCGAACCCCTGACCCCCTGCATGCCATGCAGGTGCGCTACCAGCTGCGCCACAGCCCCGGATTTGCAGCCTTCGGCTGGAAGATTTTCTCTTCCCGTCGAAGCAACTCGTCAATACTAACCACAATCCCACCGGAAGAGAAATCGCCCGAAGGTGAGGTGCATCACGCTGCGCAATCACCTTTCAGGAGGCCCGCATGGCCGAGGTGCGTGGATCAGACCACCGCACCTCCCCCCAAAACCCGCCGCACGGACCTCCCGGAAGACGTGCTCTTTGGAAGTCTAGGATCTGGACGCCGGAAAAACAAAACCGTCCAGTCGGTTTCCCCGCATTTCGGGGTCCATGCGGTGATAGCGTTGTGAAGTCTCGACGGCGGCCCACCCTCCGTCATCCCTATGGTTCGAGAGGTTCACCCTTGCCAATGCAGCAACGTGCGAAGGAAACCCGGCTTGCCGTGATCGAAGGGGCCGCCAAGGTCTTCGCCGCTACCGGCTACGGAAACGCGAGCCTGTCGGACATCATCAGTCAGGCCGCGGTGACGAAGGGGGCCTTGTACTTCCACTTCACGTCAAAGCGGGAGTTGGCGTTGGCAGTCATCGAAGAACAGCACTCCATAGTCCTTGCCGCGGGAGCGGGTATCCTCGGCTCGAAATCGCCCGCGTTGGATAAAATCATCGGCCTCTGCAGGATGTTCGGCCGGCAATTACTGGACGAGCCAATCGTCCAGGCCGGCATTCGGCTCACTTTTGAAGCCTCCGCGTTCCAAGCGGACGTATCAGGCCGTTATGAGGACTGGATCCGAACCGTGGAGCATCTCCTCGTGGAAGCCAAAGCTGAGGGAACAGTGCGGCCGGACCTGGATCCCGCCGACTTCGGCCGGTTTTTGGTTGCGTCTTTCACCGGCGTCCAGATGGTGTCCGATGTGCTGACCGGACGCGGAGACGTGCTCGCACGGATAGAACAAATGTGGGAGTTCATGCTGCCCGCCATTGGAGTCCGGGACAGGTAATCCGGTCATGAAAAAGGCCCCGCCCTCTTCCGGATGATCCAGGAAGAGAAGCGGAGCCTCACAGGGTGGAGCTGAGGGGACTCGAACCCCTGACCCCCTGCATGCCATGCAGGTGCGCTACCAGCTGCGCCACAGCCCCATATCCTCGCCGCTCAACGCCTGACCTTGAGGCCATCCGCGCCGAAGCAACTCAAATATCTTAGAACAGCAATTCCGAAAATTCCAAATCGGGCATATTCGATTGCCGGGCTGCTCCTAGGCTTCGGACTCTTCCGAGGTTACGGCCTTGGCGGAGGCATCGTCACCCAACTCAAGGTCTACTACCGGGCAGTCCTTCCACAGGCGCTCCAAGGCGTAGAAGACGCGGTCTTCTGCGTGCTGGACGTGGATTACGATGTCTGCGTAGTCCAAGAGGACCCAGCGGCCTTCGGAGCGGCCTTCGCGGCGAACCGGACGAAGGTCCTGCTTCAGCAGTTCTTCTTCGATCCCGTCGACGATGGCGTTGACCTGGCGCTCCGTGGGAGCAGAGGCAATGAGGAAGATATCGGTCAGTGCCAAACGCTCGCTGACATCAAGCGCGACGATGTCTTCTGCCAGCTTGTCCGCCGCGGCACGTGCAGCGTGGCGGGCGAGAGTGATGGATTGTTCGTGTGCAGACAAGGGAACTCCTAGTTGTGGCGCGTGGCCGGGATATGGCGTGAGCCGAGTGGGGCGGAACTAACCGCTGGTAATCATGATGATGCCGACAATCAAGGCCACGAGGCCCAGAGCCAGCACGCCGTATTGCAGGAGCCGGCTGCGCTGTGCCCTGGCCAGGCCGGCAGTGTTCGCATCCAAGGGATCCAGCCCGTAGGCGGTGCTGGCCGAAACCGGGGGCCGTTGTGTTTCTTCACTGGGCGCAGCCGCGGGGACGGTCTTGTTCCGGGCTGACCTCGCTACTGCCTCGGCCCTGGCCAGGACTCCGGCGCGTCCACGCGGAGCACGCTCTTTCGCCGGCGCCTGTCCGGAATCGAGCTTCGGCGCGGAGGAGGTGACCAACGGCACGAAGGTAGTACTGGGACGCTTCATGACCGGGCGCTCGACACCAGGGACCTTCACGAACTCCAGCGGAGTCACCATGGCCAGGTTATTGGCCGTTGAAGGACCGGACGTTGAAGGCGACTTGGCCTGCCCCGTTTGGTTCTGCCCCGCTTGGTTCTGCCCCGCTTGGTTCTGTTCAGCCTGGTTCTTCTCGGCGAGTTTCTGCTTGGCAGCGGCCCGCTTGTTCAGCACTGCGGCGCGCTCAGCCAAAGCAATCTGTTGGGCCAGGACATCGGGATCAACAGCCAGCGGATCCTGCTCAGCGATATGTTCGAGCTTGGAGGTCTGGTTCTGGACCTGGGCGGCGATCAGTTCGCGAACGGCAAGAGCCTGTTCCACGGACATCTCCGATTCCGTGGGACCGCTGACTGCGTTGGGATCATCGGAGGAAGCAGCCTTCTGCTTGCTACCATCCTTGTCCCCGACCATTTCCGCAGCTTCCGGCTTGGTACCGGGCAAGGGAACGATGGGGTTCATGGACGTGGCAACTTCTGCCTGAAGCTGCTGAAGCCGGAGCTGGCGTCTCGTGGGTGGGCCGCCGCCTGAAAGCTGCTCTTCCTTGTCGGCGAGCTCCTTGATGGTGCGCAGGGCGGCGCGGTCGCGGGCGCGGATCTGGGACGAACGTTCTTGGGCCGCAGCGCCAACAGCGTCTACAGGGGCATCTGCCGCACGACGATTGCGCGCGTTTGAACGCTCTGCGTCTCCAGCAGACTCCGGTTCCGCGGGTGCAGTCGCCGCCGCCGGTGGGGTTGCCTCCGGCTGGATCTCAGGGTTCTCTTCCCGGGCACGACGAAGTTCGCGCCTGCTGCGGATGGGTCGCTGTTCCTGGCTGCTCATATTACAAACTCATTCAGTACGTGCTTGGTCGTCTGATCCGGAAAGTGCCGGTGACAGTACTCCGGGTTCGGAGCCTGGTGCATACAGTCCATATTTTGCGATGTACTGCACCACACCATCGGGCACCAGGTACCACACCGGGTTGCCTGCCCCCACGCGGATACGGCAGTCCGTGGAAGAAATCGCCATGGCCGGAACTTCCAGCAGGCTGACATCGTCAGTCCGTCCGAGGTCGTTCAGTTCGTGTCCGGGGCGGGTCACCCCCACGAAGTGCGCCAAGGACCAGAGCTCGTCCACATCTTTCCAGGACAGGATCTGGGCCAAGGCATCTGCACCGGTAATAAAGAACAGGTCGGCGTCAGGGCGCTGGGCCCGGAGATCCCGCAAGGTATCTATGGTGAAGGTCGGGCCCGGCCGGTCCACGTCTACGCGGCTGACGGTAAACCGCGGGTTTGAAGCGGTGGCGATCACCGTCATCAGGTACCGATGCTCAGGTTCGCTGACCAGCTTGTGCGACTTCTGCCATGGCTGACCCGTGGGTACGAAAACCACTTCGTCGAGGTCAAACTTGGCTGCGACTTCACTTGCAGCCACAAGGTGGCCGTGATGGATGGGGTCAAAGGTTCCACCCATCACGCCCAGCCGAAGCCTGCGCTCCGACTCCCCGCGAGGTGTTGCGGCAATAATGTTAGTGGCCCTGGCCGTGGGTGTGCTTGTTCGGGTGCTGGCGGTGCGGATCAGCGTGCTCTTCCACGGCCTCGTGGCGGTTGCCCAGGTTGGTGTAGGACAAGGTTACGAACATGAGAACCAGCAGGAGGGCGAACATGGAGACGCCGAAGACCCACGGCTCGGCCCACAACGGGGCGAGTTCCTCGTGGCCGCCTTCTGTCTCGGCGGCAATGGACGTGGCGATCTGCTGAAACAGCATCTTCTCCCCTAGTTGGTTCTCAAAGGATTTCGACGGCGGGGCTCCCCGCCGTTCCGGACTTCTGTTCTATGTTACCGCGTTGCTAGCTGCGGACTTGGCCTTCGCCTTGCACGATCCACTTTGTGGTGGTCAGTTCTGTGAGGCCCATGGGACCACGCGCGTGAAGCTTCTGCGTGGAGATACCAACCTCAGCACCAAGGCCAAGCTCGCCGCCGTCGGTGAACCGTGTTGAGGCATTGACGATCACGGCAGCGGAGTCGATTTCGGCGATGAACCTCTCAGCGTTGGCGAGGTTGTTCGTCAGGATCGCTTCGGTATGCCCCGTGGTCCACTTCCGGATGTGCTTCACCGCGTCATCAAGGCTGTCCACCATCGCTACGGCGAGGTCCAGGTCCATGTACTCGGTGGCCCAGTCGTCGTCGTCCGCGGGAACCGTTTCAACACTGCTGCCCAGGGCTGCCGCTATCCGGTCATCAACGTGCAGTCTCACGCCAGCCTTGCGCAAGGCAGCGGCAACGGCAGGCAGCGTTGTGGACCCTGAGTGCACCAGGAGTGTCTCCACCGTGTTGCAGACGCTGGGACGCTGTGTCTTGGCATTGAGGAGTATCTCAACGGCCATCTCTTCACTTGCCGACTCGTCAATGAAGATGTGGACGTTGCCCTCCCCCGTTTCGATGACGGGCACCGAGGAGTTGGTGACAACGGTCTGGATAAGCTCGCGCCCGCCACGGGGAATCAAGACATCCACACGTCCCCGGGCACGCATTAGGACGTTTGCACCTTCACGGCCGTACTGGTCCACGGTCTGGACGGCATCAGCAGGAAGTCCTACCGAATCCAATGCATCGCGAAGGATCCGGACCAACGCCTCATTGGTATTGGCGGCAGCCGAACCGCCGCGAAGGATCACCGCGTTGCCGCTCTTGAGGGCAAGTCCGGCGATGTCAACAGTGACGTTGGGGCGGGCTTCGTAGATGGCGGCAACGACGCCCATGGGCACATTAACCTGGCGCAGGCGCAGGCCGTTGGGTAGTGTCTGCCCACGGACCACGTTGCCCACGGGATCCGGCAGCCCGGCCAGGTTCTCGAGTGCGGCCACCAAGCCGTCGATGCGCTCAGGCGTCAGGGTAAGCCGGTCCAGGAGTGCTGCGGAGGTGCCATTGGCGCGGCCTACGGCAACATCCTTTGCGTTGGCCTCCAGGACCTGCTTCCTGTTCTCGAGCAAAGCTGAGCCGATGGCACGCAGAGCACGGTCCTTCCACGCACGGTTCGCCTGCCCCAACCGACGTGCGGCTTTCCGGGAACGGTCGGCAATGGCGTGGACAGCAGCTTCAAGTTCTTCCGGCGACAACGGAAGGCGTCCGGCCACAGGGGTCTCAGGCGCGTTGCCGGCGGTGCCGGTAACGTCGGAGATCACGGGGGCGTCAGGGGTCAGCGCTTCAGTCATGCACCCAGTTTAGATGAGCGCGGCCCCCGCAGGAGTACCAGATCGTCAACATGAACAACTTCGCGGTCGTAGCCCCGGCCCAGCGACTGGCCCAGCTCCTGGGTAGTCCGGCCCAGCATGCGGGGAAGTTCCTGGGACGAGTAGTTCACCAGGCCCCGGGCAACGATGCTTCCGTCCAGTGCCACCATCTCCACCGGATCCCCGGCCTCGAAGTCGCCACTGACCTCCGAAATACCGGCGGGAAGCAGTGACCGGTGCCTGTCGCGCACGGCTTTCACTGCGCCGTCGTCGAGAGTCAACCGTCCCTGGACGCTGGCCAGGTGGGCCAGCCACAGGAGGCGGACGGGCTTGCGGTTGCCATTGACGGCGAACCAGGTTCCCACGTCCTCCCCCGCAAGTGCTGCTGCGGCGTTGGCGGTGGAGGTCACCAAAGCATGAATACCGGACCCAGCGGCAATTGAAGCGGCCTCGACCTTGGTCATCATGCCACCAGTTCCCACACCGGCCTTGCCGGCTTTGCCGATGGTCACTTCCTCCAGGTCCCCGGGTCCGCGGACCAGCGGAATGCGGCGGGCACCCTGGGAGGGCGGGCCGTCATAGACGGCGTCGACGTCGGATAGAAGCACCAGCGCGTCGGCGCGTACCAGGTGCGCCACCAGGGCCGCCAGACGGTCGTTGTCGCCGAACCTGATCTCGTGGGTGGCGACGGTGTCATTCTCGTTGACAACCGGCACGACGCCGAGGTTCAGCAACCGGTCCAAGGCCCGGAACGCATTGGTGTGCTGTGTCCGGCGCATCAGGTCATCGGCAGTCAGCAGAACCTGGCTCACGGTCACGCCGTGCGCATTGAAGGCCTGTGTGTAGCGTGCCATCAGCAGACCCTGGCCAACACTCGCCGCCGCCTGCTGCGTGGCAAGATCCTTGGGCCGTTTGGCCAGGCCCAAAGGCGCCAAGCCGGCAGCTATGGCACCCGAGGACACCAGGATGATCTCAGTCCCCGCGTTTCGTTTAGCGGCTAGGGCATTGACCAGTTGGGTCAACGATTTCTCGGAAATGCCACCCTTGATGCTGGTCAGCGAGGAAGAACCCACCTTGACCACGATCCGTTTGGCGGCAGCTATCCCCTGGCGTTCCAGTCCTGCAGCGTCCTCGGAAGCTTCGACGGTCCTAGTCGTCATCACCGGAATCCAGGGCGCTTTCCTTTACCGTCCGGGCACGCCGACCACTGACGGATTCGGTCCAGATGCCGGCTTTGCGCTCGGCCTCGAGCTCAGCGCGGGCTGCAGCCTTGGCCTCGCGGCGCTCGATTTGCTCTTCACGCTTCTGCGAACGGGTGGGGCGGTCACCGATGTCAGCGACACGGATGTCTGTGCCTCGAGGCGTCGCCAGGAGTTCGGCACCGGCCATCATGGTGGGCTCCCAGTCGAAGACGACGCCGTCGTCCTCACCGATGACCACGGTATCGCCAGGCTTGGCGCCGACCTTGAACAGCTCTGTCTCCACACCAAGCTTGGCCAGGCGGTCTGCGAGGTAGCCGATGGCTTCCTCGTTGGTGAAGTCCGTCTGCTTGACCCAGCGCACGGGCTTCTCGCCCAGGACGCGGAACAGCGGTTCGAGGTTCTTTTCCTCGCGACGGATCCTGAAGCCGGACTCGTTGACGGCGCGCGGGCGAAGGACAGGTGCGGCCACCTTGGGCGGGGCAGCCTGGACAGCGTCACGGGCAGCTTTGACGATCTCAGCCATGGCGAATCCAAGCTGGCGCAGGCCCTCGTGGCTGGTGGCGGATACTTCGAAGACGCGGTATCCGCGTGCCTCGAGGTCCGGACGAACGAACTCAGCCATGTCCTTGCCGTCGGGAAGGTCCACCTTGTTCAGGACAACCAGCTTGGGGCGCTCGTTCAACGGAACAACTTCGCCGTCAACGCCGGCATAGCTCATGTCGACGGCGTACTTCTCAAGTTCCGCTTCGATGATGGCCAGGTCCGACAAAGGATCGCGGTCTGATTCCAAGGTGCCGCAGTCAAGGACGTGGACCAAGGCAGCGCAGCGCTCAACGTGACGCAGGAAGTTGTGTCCGAGGCCCTTGCCTTCACTGGCACCTTCGATAAGGCCCGGAACGTCGGCGATGGTGAAACGGACGTCGCCGGCCTCCACAACCCCGAGGTTGGGAATGAGCGTCGTAAAGGGATAGTCGGCAATCTTTGGGCGTGCGGCAGACATCGCAGCAATCAGGCTGGACTTGCCCGCAGAGGGGAAACCAACGAGCGCGATGTCGGCGATGGATTTCAGTTCCAGGACGATGTCGCTGGATTCACCCTCGATGCCGAGCAGTGCAAAGCCGGGAGCACGGCGCTTCTGCGACGACAAGGAGGCGTTGCCGAGGCCTCCCTGGCCACCGGCAGCTGCAATGTACTCGGTACCCTCGCCCACGAGGTCGGCCAGGACTTCGCCGTCCTTTGTCTTGACCACGGTGCCGTCGGGTACGGGAAGAATCAGGGTTTCGCCGTTCTTGCCACCGCGCCAGTCACCCATGCCCGGGCCACCGTTGGTGGCGTGGCGGTGGGGAGCGTGGTGGTAGTCCAGCAGAGTGGTGGTTTGGGCCGACACACGAAGGATGACGTCGCCGCCATTGCCGCCGTTGCCGCCGTCGGGTCCGCCGAGCGGCTTGAACTTCTCCCGCTTTACGGAGACACAGCCGTGGCCGCCGGTTCCGCCGGATACGTGCAGTACTACCCGGTCTACAAAGCTCGCCACGTGGATCTCCTCAGTTGCTGTTTTCCAGCGTTGTTGCTGTTGCCAGCGCTGTTGCAAAACCAGCGCGCCTGGGGCGCCCTAGTCGATTGTAATGCGGTTAAAAGAACGGTGGAGCGGGCCGTTTGGCCCGCTCCACCGGTTCAGAACTTGTTGTTACTCTGCAGCTGCAGCAGCAACGATGTTCACTACGCGACGGCCGCGGCGAGTACCAAACTCAACCGCACCGGCCTGCAGGGCGAACAGGGTGTCGTCGCCACCGCGACCGACGCCTGCACCGGGGTGGAAGTGGGTTCCACGCTGGCGGACGATGATCTCGCCGGCGGAAACTACCTGACCGCCGAAGCGCTTGACGCCCAGGTACTGAGCGTTGGAGTCACGACCGTTGCGAGTGGAACTCGCGCCTTTTTTGTGTGCCATGTGAAATGCCTGCCTCTAAATTTCTGGGGAAACTGAAAAACCTGAACAGCGGGTAACGAAAGTTACGCGATGCTGGTGATCTTGATCTTGGTCAGTTCCTGACGGTGACCCTGACGCTTCCGGTAGCCGGTCTTGTTCTTGAACTTCTGGATGACGATCTTCGGACCACGGAGGTCTTCGAGGATCTCAGCCGTAACCTTGACGTTGGCCAGTTCCGCTGCTGCGGAGGTGACCTTCTCGCCGTCAACCAGGAGCAAGGCGGGCAGCTCAAGCGTGCTGCCGGCTCCACCGGGGACGCGGTTGAGCGTTACGTAGTCTCCAACGGAAACTTTTTCTTGGCGGCCGCCTGCGCGGACAATCGCGTACACCACTTGGGTACTCACTTCTCTCGACGTTTATAACTAAATTTGCGTGCGGAACCTGTCACCGGAATCAGGCTTGGTTCGCGCTGTGCCTCAACGCCGTGGACTTCTGTTCGAAGTCCGCGAGTCATCCCATGAACAATTCCAAGGGGCATAACCCAAGTGTTGGCGTAAGCACCGAAGATCAAGATTACGCTAGTTTGACCCTCAGCTGCAAATGAGGCCGGGTCCGGAGGCTACCACGTGACTTGCATCACGAGTCGTAACGGACTCTCCCGGCACCGTGCCCATACAGCCTACAGGGTTTGCCGGCAAATAACGTGATCCGGGCCGCGACGCGCGGAACCGGCCATATTTTGCCGCCGTCCGGGCAGTTCCTGTAACGCCTAGGCGTAAAGCCTGGGAGCGTCGAAGAATGCCGTTTCATAACGGCAGGACTGGCTGAATGCCTGAAGCATCTCCACGCGTTCACGCCCCGAAGCTGCGATCGCCGCGGCATCTGTGAACTTGATCGCAGCCCGGGTGGCAGAGGCAAACTCTTCGTCGGCATACGTCCGCAGCCACTCCGCGTAAGGGTGGTCAGTGGAGGCGCCGGCATCGACGAAAGCTGCGTGGAGCTTTTGTCCCACTTCCGCGTACAACCAATAGCAAGGCAGGATCGCCGCAAGGACAACTGCATAGCTTCCGGACGCGGAGGTGGCCAGCAGATGGTCCACGTAGGCCTTGGTCACCGGCCCGGTCCCTCCCGATGCCTCACGGGTGCTCAGCCAGTTCCTGTGCAATTCCGACTCCACTTCAAGGCACTGCCGTGAACCCATGGCCCAGAACAGCTGTTCCTCTTCCGTCGGGGCCAGTGCACCTGCCCGGGCCAGCACCCTGGAGTAGCCGTTCAGGTAGATGGCATCCTGCGCGAGGTAGTAACTGAACGCAGACTCGGGCAGCTGCCCCGACTGCAACTCCTGGATGAAGTCGAGCTCGTGGATCTTCTCGAGTTCCGGGACGGCTTCCTTCCACATGGTGGCTGCGAAACCGCCAGGCCGGAGGCTGCGCTGGTGGTGGAAATGGTCTACGGGGCCGTTGCCGCTGCCAACCTCCAACTTGCTTGAATCCACCAGGGCCTGGAGCAACCACGGCTTCACCTCGCGCAGCGAGGCCTCCCAGTCACCCGTGCGCGCCTGAACGGTTGCCAACGCCGACGAAAGCGAGCACCCGGTGCCATGGCTGTTCTTCGTCGCTATCCTGGGGCCCGCGACCTCCACGACGTCCTGCCGCAACAGCCCGCTGGTGTTGACCAGCGCATCAGGACACTCCGAGCCAGCCAGGTGGCCGCCCTTCACCAGCACAGTGTTCCCGTACTCGGCCGCAAGGCGCTTGCCCTGGTCCAACGCCGACGCCCAATCGGCTGCCTCGGGCTCGCCCAGCAACATGGCAAGTTCGGGCAGGTTCGGCGTGATCAGGTCTGCAAGGGGCAGCAGGGACCGCAGCGCCTCCCCTGCGGACTCCGTCAGCAGCCGGTCACCACTGGTGGCTACCATCACCGGGTCCAGGACCACGACGGCGGGACGCACCTCTTCGAGCCACTCGCGGACCACAAGGATGACCCCGGCGTCGCCAAGCATGCCGATCTTGACAGCATCAATGGCGATATCGCTGCTGATCGCGTTCAACTGCTGGCGCAGGAACTCCACCGGCGGCACATGCACAGCGCTGACGCCGAGGGTGTTCTGGGCTGTCAAAGCCGTAATGGCAGCCATGCCATATCCGCCGTGGGCGGAGATGCTCTTCAGATCAGCCTGTATTCCGGCTCCTCCTGAGGGGTCCGATCCCGCAATGCTCAGAACGCGCGGGGCATCCCTCCCCGCGGCCAACGGATACACAGAGGAGGAAGACAAAGATGGGTATGACAACGCGGGCATGAGGACATCCCTTCGCCGGTGCTAACCGGACAGGTTCAACGGGTTTGGATCTCAGCCCGGCCCGACGCCTGGCACCCCGTGTCAGTCCCCCAGCCTAACGCACCCGGGCACGGCAAAGGCCCTGCAATTCCCGCTTGCAGCGGATATTGCAGGGCCCTTGAAACCGCTATGGACGGTTAGAGCTCGGAAGCCGGCACTCCGACGCCCAGGATGATGGGTTCATCCGCGGCCGGTTTCTTTGCCGGTTCCGCAGGCGCCTTGGACTCGTGCGCCGATCCCCGTGGGGTGGCGGCCTCTTCATGATGCTCAACGCTGGTCTCGTTGGCCGCGCCCTGGGCCCTGCTGGCACTGCGGTTCCGGCGCCCACGGCGACTCCGCGAAGCCGACGGGGCTTCCCCTGCAGCCGACGCCTGGGCTGCCTTCGGTGCCTCAACAGCTTCCTCCTCCACAGGGGCCGGAGCGGCGCCAAGGTGGGAGAAAGCTTCGGCCAAACGATCCAGGCTCATGGCCGGCTCCGCTGCCTGTGGTTCATCGTGGTGTTCAACGAACGGCAAGGCAACCTCTTCGCCGCCAAAGCGCAGCACCGGGGTGGAACGTGCTTCACGCACTGCGGCGTCATGGGCAGTTTCCTGTTCCACAGGGGCATTCGTTGCTGCAGCGGGAACTGCTCCGGCCGCGTGCTGTCCGGCTGCCCGGGCTTGCTCTTCGGCCTTGTGGATCTCGTCGTCGTGCAGGTGGGCAGCATGTGCCGCGGCGGCAATCGTTGCCAGGGCCGCCCTTGTTGCTTCAGCTTTAGCCTGGCGTGCGGGATCCTGGGTTTCCGGGTGCGAGGCCGGGGCCGCCGGAGCGGACGGGGCCGAATGGACCTGGGCGGGTGCTTCCACCGCTCCCTGGGTTCCGCCCTTGCCGCGGCGCCGCTTGCGCTCCGTGCGGGCTGTGGGTTGCTGTGCCTCGGTGTGCGGGCGGTGCTGCTCTGCTGCCACGACGTTGGCACGGCGGTGCTCAACGGGCTCGTCATGGGTCACGACGCCGCGGCCCGCACAGTGCTCGCACTGCTCGCCGAAGACCTCGAGGAGGCCGGTGCCCATGCGCTTGCGGGTCATCTGGACAAGGCCCAGCGACGTCACTTCAGCTACCTGGTGCTTGGTCCGGTCGCGGCCCAAGCACTCCACCATGCGGCGGAGAACGAGGTCGCGGTTGGATTCCAGGACCATGTCGATGAAGTCGATGACGATGATGCCGCCGATGTCACGCAGGCGCAGTTGCCGGACTACTTCCTCGGCAGCTTCAAGGTTGTTCTTGGTGACGGTCTCTTCCAGGTTTCCACCGCTGCCGGTGAACTTCCCGGTGTTGACGTCCACCACGGTCATGGCTTCGGTGCGGTCGATGACCAGCGAACCACCGGACGGCAGGAAGACCTTGCGCTCCAAGGCCTTGTGGATCTGCTCATCGATGCGCCAGGCGGCGAAGATGTCCTGGTCCTTGGTCCACTTCTCAAGGCGGCCCACCAGGTCCGGGGCAACATAGGTTACGTAGGCCTCGATGGTGTCCCAGGCGTCGTCACCGGAGACAATCAGCTTGGAGAAGTCCTCGTTGAAGACGTCGCGGACCACCTTGATGGTGAGGTCCGGTTCGCCGTAGAGCAGCTCAGGTGCCAGCACCTTGGTGGAGGAAGCCTGACCTTCGATGCCCTCCCACTGCGCGCGAAGACGGTTGATGTCGTGGGTCAGCTCTTCTTCCGAAGCACCTTCGGCGGCGGTGCGGACAATGACCCCGGCGTTTTCCGGCAGGCGGTCCTTCAGGATCCGCTTGAGGCGGTTGCGTTCCACATCGGGCAGCTTGCGTGAGATGCCGGTCATGGACCCGCCCGGCACGTACACAAGGTAGCGGCCCGGAAGGGAAATCTGGCTTGTGAGGCGGGCACCCTTGTGGCCCACGGGGTCCTTGGTGACCTGGACCAGGACGGAATCGCCTGACTTCAGTGCGTTCTCGATCCGGCGCGGCTGGCCTTCAAGGTTGACCGCGTCCCAGTTCACTTCACCGGCGTAGAGCACAGCGTTACGGCCGCGTCCGATATCGACGAAGGCAGCTTCCATGGACGGCAGGACGTTCTGGACCTTGCCCAGGTAAACGTTGCCGATCAGGGAGTCCTGCTGGGTCTTGGACACAAAGTGCTCGGCCAGCACGCCGTCCTCAAGGACACCGATCTGGATTCTGTCGTCGCGCTGGCGGACGATCATTTGCCGGTCCACTGACTCGCGGCGCGCCAGGAACTCAGCTTCCGTGATCACCTGGCGGCGACGACCGGTCTCGCGGGACTCGCGACGACGCTGCTTCTTGGCCTCGAGCCTGGTGGAACCCTTGACGCTGGCAACACGGTTGGAAGGCGCCGTTTCCGTGATGGGCCGGGGAGCCCGCACACGTGTCACCGTGTTGGGCGGGTCGTCGTCGGTGCCACCGGTCAGTTCAAGATCCTGGTCCCCACGGCGGCGGCGGCGACGACGACGCGAAGTAACGCCTTCGTCAAGCGTTTCAGCCGCGGGAGATTCTTCGTCTCCGGACTCGTTGCTGTCTTCGGTGTCGTTCTCGTCGCGCTCGGTTCCGCGGCGGCCGCGGCGTCCACGGCTCCGACGGCGGCGACGACTGCCGCCCTCGTCCAACTCGCCTTCGGCACCTGATTCGGCGTCTTCTTCGGGCTCGTCGTCCTTCTCTTCGACAGCCGCAACGCGCGGAACCGTGGTGAGGTCCGGAGCCTGGAAGATCATGGACGTGATGGAAACGGGTTCCATGAACAGCGACGTGGCGGCGGACGGAGCTTCCTCGGCGGGAACCTCTTCCTGAGGAGCAGCCTCTTCCGCGGGAACAGTCTCCTTCGCAGGAACAGTCTCTTCCGCGGGAACAGTCTCTTTCGCAGTAGCAGGTGCGTCGGGCTGGGAGCCGGCCTCCGGCGTCGTGGTTTCTGCCGCAGCTTCCGCAGCGACAGGCGCTTCTTCAGCCTCGACCTTGGGCTTGGCCGTACGACGACGGCGGACCGGCTTTTCGGGGGCCGCCTCGGCGATGGCGTCGGGCTGGGTTTCAGCAGCGGCTTCCGGGCTTACCGGGGTTTCCTCGCCAAGGCCGGGCAGGGGCTCGGCGGGTTCCACCTTCTTGCGGGCCCGGGTACGGCGTACCGGCTTCTCAGCGACTTCCGGAGTTTCTTCCACGGCGGGAGCTTCAGCGGCAGGCGTCTCTACGTCCGCAGCTGCCTTTGGCGCGGCCTTGCGCCGGGTCCGGGTGGTTTTCTTTGGCGCTTCCGCAGTTTCCGCGGGAGCTGCCTGATCATTAACGGCTACAACCTGGTCATTATCCATATATGGCAACACTCCTGCCCCAGCGACGCCGCCACATCCGGCGCCCAGTGGGGCAAATATTGTCAAAACCCGCAGGCGTTGACAGAAGTCGGTAGTATGCCTTCCGGTTCGCACCATCATTGGGGTGCGGCAGCCCTGGAAGGCCGGCGGCTTGGTTCTGAAACCCGTTGTTCTGCTGCCACAACCAGGTGCCGTCCATTGTTATGGCGGGCCTACCGAGGATCGACGTGATCCGGGCATGCCCAGCTCATACTGGCGGTCTTGGGAACAAGTCACCGGACCGGAATCCGAATGTGGGTCGGCTTCCAGCCATGTTCATTCTCTCACACCTGCACGACTTCGCCTGTTAGGACGCTGTGTCGTCCGGTTCAGGGTCAAGCTGGGGGCAGCGCCCAGCCTCCGGCGTTAGAATCCTCCCAAGAGCCCCTCCCGGCCCGCCGGGCACAATGTCGAAAAGGATCAGATCCGCGATGCCGAGCACCGCCAGGGAAAACCTGGCCAACAAATCCTCCACAGCGGAGGAATCGACCACGCACCAGGAAACGTTGCCGAGGACTGTCCGCGACAAGCCGTTCGCCTGGCTGCTGCTGATTACCGGGGTCATCGGCTGGCTGGCCTCCGGAGCCCTGGTCCTGGAGAAGCTCCAGGTACTCCAGGACCCCAACCACGTCACTGCCTGCGACGTGAACCCTTGGGTTTCCTGCGGAACCGTGATGAAGACATGGCAAAGCTCCCTTTTCGGGTTCCCCAACATGTTCATCGGCATTGTCGCCTTCGCCATCATCATCACCACTGCGATGGGATTACTCTCCGGGGCGAAGTTCTCGCGTGGCTATTGGCTGGGCCTGCAGGCCGGCGTGACCCTGGGCTTCGCGTTCGTTGTCTGGCTATGGTCGCAAGCCCTCTACGTCATCAACGTGCTGTGCCCGTTCTGCATGGTGGTGTGGGCGGTCATGATCCCCCTCTTTGTGTGGGTGACCATCCGGAACATCTCCACCGGGGTCATCAAGGCGCCACCTGGATTGACCAAGCTCCTGGGTGAATCCGGCTGGATCATCGTGGCGCTGCTCTATGTCGCGGTGATCGCAACCATCTTCTTCGCCTTCCTCCACGTCTTCGCAGGCACTTCGGGCTACTAAAGCCACGCCGCCAAAGGAAAGGTCCCGTGTTCAAACGAACACGGGACCTTTCGGCTGTCTATGCCTGGATCAGTTAAACCAGATCTTGATCTCGCGCTCGGCCGAATCAACGGAGTCTGAGCCGTGGACCAGGTTCTGCTGGACTGCCAGGCCCCAGTCGCGGCCGAAGTCACCGCGGATGGTACCCGGGGCGGCCGTCGTCGGATCGGTGGTCCCGGCCAGGGAACGGAAGCCCTCGATGACGCGGTGGCCCTCAAAGACGGCAGCGATGACCGGACCGCTCAGCATGAACTCAACCAGCGGTTCGTAGAAAGGCTTGCCCACGTGTTCCTCGTAGTGCTGTTCCAGCAGCTCACGGGTGGCGTTGACCTTCTTCAGTTCAGCCAGGGTGTACCCCTTGGCTTCGATGCGGGCCAGGATGCTGCCGCCCAGGTTGCGGGCGACGCCGTCGGGCTTGACCAGGACGAGGGTCCGTTCAATGCTCACAGTTGCTCCAATGTGATGTGTTCGGTGGTTTTCCCAGCCAGTTTACGGGGTTTGCGGGCCGGCTTCGTCACTGTGGGCTGCGTCCCATTCCGCCTGCTCGCGGTCGCGTTGGGCCACTTCCCGGTCAATCCTCATGCCGGCCCGGAGACCGTACCACCAGCAGATGGCAAACAGGATGCCGACGATGAACATCATGGGCTCGGCCAAGCCAGTCAGAATAAGCACCAGTTGCAGCCCCCACCCCAAGGCGATGCCCCAAGGTTTGGACAACACTGCACATGCCAGGACCAGCACCACGCTCAAGGCAATACCGACGCCAAGGATGATCCCGGGGTCCACCTCACCGCGCTTCAAGCCAAATACTGCAAGCGTGCCGAAGAACGCCACAAAGGCTTCGAGCAGCAGCACCGTGGAAGCGAACATCACTTTGGTGGACCGGCGCTTCTTGGGCATACCGGGGCGCCATTCGCGCTGCGCTTTGGTCATTTTAGCCATGCTAGGCACTCGCCTTTCCCAGCAGGATGCGGGCCTCGGCCACCACTGTGATGGAACCAGTCACCAACACCCCGCCGGCGAGGTCGTCGTTTGATTCGGCACGCTCAACGGCCCACTCAATGGCGTCATCGAGCTTCTCGGCGATGTGGACGTTCTCCTCGCCGAAACCGAGGTCGACGGCGAGTTCAGCCAGATCCGCTGCCGGAACGGCGCGGGCAGAGTTTGACTGCGTGAAGCAGAATTCCTCGGCGAGTCCTCCGAGGGATTCCTTGAGGGTCTTCAGTATTTCCTCGGCGTCTTTCTCCCGCAGGACTCCCACCACAACCACCAGCTTGCTGAACGTGAATGCTTCCTGGATCGCTTCGGCGGTAACCCGGATCCCGTCGGGGTTGTGGGCAGCATCCACCACCACGGTCGGCGCCGTCCGCACTACTTCCAACCTGCCCGGTGATGTCACCGTGCCGAATGCTTCCTTGAGCACTTCGGCGTCGAGTTCCTTCTCTCCCCCACCGAAGAAGGCCTCCAGGGCGGCGACCGCTACGGCCGCGTTTTCCGCCTGGTGGGCGCCGTGCAACGGAAGCAGCAGGTCTTCGTAGCGTCCGGCGAGTCCCTGGATGGTCACTACCTGGCCACCTACGGCCACGCTGCGGGACTCCACGCCGAATTCGACGCCCTCAAAGCGGAACGGCACATCGACTTCCCGGGCTTTCTCCAACAGCACCTGCGCCGCATCCACGGGCTGGGCGGCACTGACCAGGAAGCCCCCGGGCTTGATGATGCCGGCTTTTTCGTAGGCAATGTCCTCGGTGGTGTCGCCCAGGAGGTCAGTGTGGTCCAGCGAGATCGGAGTAATGACCGAAACCTGGCCGTCGCCCACGTTGGTGGCATCCGTGATGCCTCCCAATCCAACTTCAATCACTGCGACGTCCACCGGCTGGTCCGCGAAGACCGCGAAGCCAAGGATGGTCAAGCACTCGAAGTACGTCAGCTTCGGCTGGTTGTCGGCAACGAGCTCGGTATCGACGATTTCCAGGTACGGGCGGATTTCGTCCCAGATGCGCACGAACGTTGCGTCCGGCACGGGCTCGCCGTCAATGCTGACGCGCTCCGTGACCTTGGACAGGTGCGGACTGGTGTACCGGCCGGTGCTCAGTCCATGGGCGCGCAAACCGGCTTCGATCATGCGGGCCGTAGAGGTCTTGCCGTTGGTGCCGGTGATGTGGATGATCGGGAAGGCCTTGTTCGGCTCCCCCAGCACATCCATGGCACGGAACAGCGGAGCAAGGCGCGGCTCCATCTTGTTCTCGGGCGCACGGCCCAGGAGTTCGGCGTAGACGCTCTCAACCGAGAATTCGTCACTCATGGATCAGGCTCCTGTCTTCGCGACGGTGACCAGAGGTTCTTCGACATCTGCCAAAAGAACCTCCAGTTCCAGGGTGAGGGTTTCGGTCTTGACGAGGTCGGCGTTGGCCTGCAGGGCGTCGATGACGTCCTGCGCAGCCTCGACCGAAGTCCGGATGCGGTCGCTGACATTGAGTCCAGCGTCCTTGCGGGCCTGCTGGATAGCGCGGACCATGTCACGGGCCAAGCCCTCGGCAGCAAGTTCCGGCGTGACCTCTGTGTTCAGGACCACGAAGCCGCCGCCGGGCAGAACAGCAACAGCCGAGCTACCGCCGTCGGCAGATTCGGACACCACGGTTTCCAGCGTGTATTCCTGGGGTTCGAGCTCGAGGCCACCTGCTACCACCACGCCGGCCTCGTTCACGGACCAATCTCCCGACTTGGAGCCCTTGATGGCCTGCTGGACGTTCTTGCCCAGGCGCGGGCCAGCGGCCCGGGCGTTGACCACGAGTTTCTGCTCGATGCCGAACTCCTCGGGCGAGGCCGTGGCGGCGTCCAGCAGACGCACCGAACGCAGGTTCAGTTCATCGGCGACGACGGCGGCGAAACCTTCCAGCGTGTCTGCACCAGGTGCCACAACAGTCAGTTCCTGCAATGGCAGTCGGACACGCAGGTTCGCGGCCTTGCGGAGGCTGGAACCGGTGGAGCAGATCTGCTGCACGCGGTCCATGGCTTCGACGAGTTCCGAGTTCGACGGGAAGAGTGCAGCGTCCGGCCAGTCAGCCAGGTGGACAGAACGCCCTCCGGTCAAGCCGCGCCAGATCTCTTCGGTCACCAGCGGCAGCAACGATGCCGACACACGGCACACTGCCTCCAAGGCGGTGTACAAGGCATCAAAAGCGTCCACATTCTCGTCGAAGAAGCGCTGCCGGCTGCGACGGACGTACCAGTTGGTGAGCATGTCCAGGTAGCTGCGGAGTTCATCACAGGCGCCGGAGATGTCGTAGCTGTCCAGGTTCGCGGTGACCTTGCGGACCAGATCACCGGTGTTCGCCATCAGGTACTGGTCCAGGGTATCGGCGTAGCCGTCATAGCGCAGCCTGGCCTCGTACCCCTCCCCTGCGTTGGCCGCATTGGTGTACAGCGTGAAGAAGCTGTACACGTTCCACAGCGGCAGGATGACCTGGCGGACGCCGTCACGGATGCCCTGCTCGGTGACGATCAGGTTTCCGCCACGAAGGATCGGGCTGGACATGAGGAACCAGCGCATGGCGTCCGAGCCGTCGCGGTCCAGGACTTCGGAGACGTCCGGGTAGTTACGGAGGCTCTTGGACATCTTCTGGCCGTCTGAGCCCAACACGATGCCATGGCTGATGACGTTGCGGAACGCCGGGCGGTCAAACAACGCCGTTGACAGGATGTGGAGCATGTAGAACCAGCCACGCGTCTGGCCGATGTACTCCACGATGAAGTCGGCCGGGTTGTGGGTATTGAACCAATCCTCGTTCTGGAACGGGTAGTGCACCTGGCCATACGGCATGGAGCCGGAGTCGAACCAGACATCCAGGACATCCTCAACACGGCGCATGGTGGACTGGCCCTCTGCCGGAGAACGCGGGTCGTCCGGGTTGGGCCGCGTCAGCTCATCGATGAAAGGCCGGTGCAGGTCAACCTGTCCTTCGTTGTTCACCGGCAGGCGGCCGAAATCAGCTTCGAGGTCTGCGAGGGAACCGTAGACGTCCGTGCGGGGGTACTCGGGGTCGTCGGACTGCCACACCGGGATGGGCGAGCCCCAGTAACGGTTGCGGCTGATGGACCAGTCGCGGGCGTTCTCCAGCCACTTGCCGAACTGGCCGTCCTTGACGTTCCCCGGGATCCAGTTGATCTCCTGGTTCAGTTCGGACATGCGGTCCTTGAACTTGGTGACCTCTACGTACCAGGAGGAAACAGCGCGATAGATCAAGGGGTTGCGGCAGCGCCAGCAGTGCGGGTAGCTGTGCTCGTAGCTGGCTTGGCGGACCAGTCGGCCATCGGCGCGCAGGACCTGCGTGATGGGCTTGTTGGCTTCGAAGACCTGCAAGCCAACGATCGAGGCCAACTCACCGTGGGCGAACAGCGGCAGGAACTTCGCGCCTTCGTCCACGGACAGGACCACCGGGATCCCAGCCTCTTCGCAGACCTTTTGGTCATCTTCACCGTAGGCAGGAGCCTGGTGCACGATTCCCGTGCCGTCAGTGGTGGTGACGTACTCCGCTACGAGGACGCGCCAGGCGTTCTGCGTACCGTACTTCTCCGTGTCGGCGAAGTCGTTCCACAGCGGTTCGTATTCGAGGCCCTCCAACTGGGAGCCCGTGTAAGTGGCAGTGACCGCGGCGGTTGCGGCAGCGCCGTCGTCGTACCCCAGGTCCTTGGCGTAGGTCCCAATAAGGTCCGCTGCCAGCAGGAAGCTGCCAGTCACCGGCGCCTCTGCGGAAGCGGCCTTGACGCCGTTGGGTCCAGCGGGCAGGACGGCGTAACTGATGTCAGGCCCGACGGCGAGCGCAGCGTTGGTGGGCAGCGTCCAGGGCGTGGTGGTCCAGGCGAGCGCCTGGACGCCTTCGAGTTCCTTGGACAGTTCGGAATCCCCGGCTTTGATGGGGAAGGTTACCGTGACCGTCTGGTCCTGGCGGTTCTTGTAGACGTCGTCGTCCATCCGCAGTTCGTGGTTGGACAGAGGTGTCTCGTCCTTCCAGCAGTACGGCAGGACGCGGTAGCCGTTGTAGGTCAGGCCCTTCTCGTGCAACTGCTTGAAGGCCCAGAGGACGGACTCCATGTACTCGACGTTGAGGGTCTTGTAATCGTTCTCGAAGTCCACCCAGCGGGCCTGGCGGGTGACGTAGGCCTTCCACTCATTGGCGTACTTCATCACGGAGGCCCGGCAGGCGTCGTTGAACTTGTCGATGCCCATGGCTTCGATCTGGGTCTTGTCGGTCATGCCCAGTTGCTTCATGGCTTCAAGCTCTGCGGGGAGGCCGTGGGTGTCCCAACCAAAGCGGCGTTCCACACGCTTGCCGCGCTGGGTCTGGTAGCGGCCGACGAGGTCCTTGGCATAGCCGGTCAGCAGGTGGCCGTAGTGCGGCAGTCCGTTGGCGAAGGGAGGACCGTCGTAGAAGACGAACTCGTTGCTGCCGGCTGTCCCACCGGGAAGATCGCTGTCGCGTTGGTCGATGCTGGCCTGGAAGGTGCCGTCTTCATCCCAGTATTTGAGGATGCGCTCTTCGATTTCCGGGAACTTCACGGAGGCAGACACGCCGTGCGTGCCGGACGAAGACGCTGAGGCCTTGGGGTAGTGGGTCATCTCATATCCTGTGATAGCTGGTTGACTGTCAGGATGCGAGGACGGCGTCTGTGCTGCCTGTCGGCTGCGCAGGTACCGCGGTACCACCTCACTTACCGGAACGGACGTTCCGGCCTCTCATTACTGCTGTGACGGGCTTACCCGTCCGGTTCTACTGGGCACCTGTTGCCGTAGCGGGCATTCAATGCTGTTCTTCCGGAAGCTCACCGGTGATGGCCGGGTCAACGCTGGTCCCTTCAGTCTAGCGGCAGCCTTGGCCTTGGCTCTACTTCAGAGTTCATCCCTGAGGAGGACGGTCCGGAGCGGCGGGGCTGCATAGACTCGGGTCCATGTCCAACCCCGCTCCCACCCTGCAGGCCGACCGCCAGGCAAAACGCCGGCCTTCCCTTGCCTGGACAGTGTTCGCGCTGCTCTTTTTGGTGCCAACTGCGGGCATGTCGCTGTTCCGTGCGATTCCCGCGGTGTGGCCTTTGCCCGTGGTCCAGCTGCTCTCGTTCACTCCTTGGCTGGTCATCCCGGCCGCCATGGCACTGCTTCTCGCCCTGATCGGGCGCAGGCTGTGGGTCATCATCACGACGGCGGCCCTGCTCGCGGCCCAGCTGTTCTGGCTGTTTCCGTTGGACGCCGGCAAGCCGGAAGTGCTGCCTGCCGGGACGGCCACCGTTTCGTTGAAGGTGATGAGCCTGAACACGCAATTCGGCGAGGCCGATGCGGCGACCATCGTAAAGCTGGTCCGGGAGAACGGTGTCCAGCTCCTGGCGCTGCAGGAACACACCCAGGGGTTGGAGGACCGTCTCCGTGCGGAAGGCCTGGAGGATCTCCTTCCACATCGTCTCAGCGAGCCCCATGACGACGCATCCGGTGGTGCGGTCTACTCCGTCTTCCCACTTGAAGCCGATGGCCTTCTGCCGGATACTCCCTTCCGCATGGCGGTCACGAGGGTAGTGGTAGCGGATCCAAAGACTGGCGACAAATCGGCGCTGAACGTTACCAATGTCCACGCACTGCCTCCGATCGACGAGCGGATCGAACAGTGGCGAAGCGACCTCGTCAAGATCGGCCGGCAAGCCTCAAGCCCGGGCAACCAGCTGCTGATGGGTGACTTCAATTCTTCCTACGACCATTCGGAGTTCCGCGCGATGCTGGGCTCCGGACCCGACGACACCACGTTGGTCGACGTTGGAACGGCATCGGTGGGGCGCTTCTCCCCCACCTGGCCCATGGAAGGGCCGCCGCTTCCGGGAACCGTGTTGGACCATCTGGTCACTTCGCCTCGGGTAGGGTGCAGCGACTACCTGGTTCAGAAGGTTCCTGGCTCCGACCATGCAGCCGTGCTCGCCACGCTGGATATTCCGGCAGGCCAGTCCAGCTAGTCCTGTTTGCGGATCAGTTTGTGGTTGGCCGCCTGGGCTACGGGTCGCACCACGATTTGGTCCAGGTTGATGTGATGCGGCAGGGAAACAGCGTATTTGACGACGTCGGCAACGTCACCGGCCGTCAGGGGCTTCTCCACACCGGCGTAGACCTTGGCCGCAGCGTCTTTGTCGCCAAGCCTGTTGAGCGCGAATTCCTCCGTGTACACCAGGCCGGGTGCCACCTCGATGACCCGGACATTGTTGCCCACCTCTTCGAGCCGAAGCGCGTTGGTCATGGCGTGCTGGGCGAACTTTGCCGCGTTGTAGCCTCCGCCACCCTCATAGGCGGACAATCCGGCAGTGGAAGTGAGGTTGAGGACTGTACCTTCACCGTTGCTTCGCAGCATGGGCAAGAAGGCGCGGGTGATCTTCATGGTGCCCAGGACGTTCACTTGGTACATCCAGTCCCAGTCTTCGGTGTCGGCGTTCGCAATGGTGTCGGCACCCCTGGCACCGCCGGCGATGTTGATCAGGGTGTCAGCACCTCCCGCCTTGGTGACAGCCGCAAGCAGGGCCGCGACGTCGTCGTCGTTGGTGATATCTGCCGGGAACGGCACCGCGCCGGTTTCGGCACCGAGGGCACCGAGCCGCTCCGCGCGGCGGGCGACGGCAAAAACCTTCCATCCCTCGGATGCCAGGGCCTTTACGGTCGCCTCACCGATGCCGGTGCTGGCGCCCGTTACGACGGCCGTCTTGTTCTGGATTGCGGGGGTGTTGTGCTCTGCCAAAGTCATGGCACCAGCCTATCGGGAGTGCGGGAACAGCCGGCGGCGGGTTGTAACGCCAGGCCATGAAACAATTGGTCCATGGCTGAATCAACGCAGGGTACAGACACGCCCGCCACCGCCCCCATCAACGTCCCCGACAAGCCGGCCCTCGAGGGCCTTGAAGCTGCTTTGACGCAGCGCTGGCTTGAGGAGGGAACCTACAAGTTCAATCCTGACACCACCCGGGAGCAGGTCTACTCGATCGACACTCCCCCGCCCACGGCGTCGGGCTCGCTCCACGTGGGCCACATGTTCTCCTTCACCCAGACCGACGTCCAGGCGCGCTACATGCGCATGACGGGCAAGAACGTCTTCTACCCCATGGGTTGGGACGACAACGGCCTGCCCACCGAGCGCCGCGTCCAGAACTACTACGGTGTGCGCTGCGATCCCGCCATTCCTTATAAGGCTGATTACGCTCCCCCTGCCCAGCCGGCCAAGAACCAGCGCGATTTCGACGTCGTTTCGCGCCAGAACTTCATCGAGCTGTGCGAGGAACTCGCCGTTGAGGACGAGAAAGTCTTCGAAAACCTGTTCCAGACCCTTGGCCTCTCCGTGGACTGGGACCTGACCTACCGCACCATCGACGACACGTCCCGTGCGGTATCCCAGCGGGCCTTCCTGGCCAACCTGGCCGCGGGCGACGCCTACATGGCCGAGGCACCCACCCTCTGGGATGTCACGTTCCGCACCGCTGTTGCGCAGGCCGAGCTTGAGGACCGCGAAGTCGCCGGCGCCTACTACCGCTACCCGTTCTTCGCCGAAGACGGCACGAAGATCTACATCGAGACCACGCGCCCGGAGCTGCTTGCTGCCTGTGCCGCGCTGGTTGCGAACCCCGACGACGAGCGCTACCAGCCGCTGTTCGGCAAGACCGTGAAGTCCCCGCTGTTCGACGTCGAGCTTGAGGTCAAGGCCCACCCGCTCGCCAAGGCGGACAAGGGCTCCGGCATCGCCATGGTGTGTACGTTCGGTGACCTGACCGACGTCACTTGGTGGCGCGAACTGCAACTGCCCACGCGCGCCATCATGGGCCGCGACGGCCGTATCATCGCCGACACCCCGGACTGGATCACTACCGACGCCGGCAAGGAAGCCTACGCCGCGATCGCCGGCAAGACGGCCTTCTCCGCCAAGGAAGCCGTGGTCGAACTCCTCAAGGCCGCCGAGCTGCTTGATGGCGAACCCAAGAAGATCACCCACCCGGTGAACTTCTTCGAGAAGGGCGACAAACCCCTCGAAGTGGTCACCTCGCGTCAGTGGTACATCCGCAACGGTGGCCGCGACGAGGAACGCCGCCAGCGCCTGATCGCCCGTGGGCAGGAAATCAACTTCCACCCCTCGTTCATGCGCTCCCGGTATGAGAACTGGATCGCAGGCCTCAACGGTGACTGGCTCGTATCCCGCCAGCGCTTCTTCGGCGTGCCCATCCCGGTCTGGTACCCGCTGGACGCCCAGGGCAACCCGGATTACGACAACCCCATCCTGCCTTCGGACGAAATGCTGCCCGTTGACCCCGCCGCTGACGCTGCTCCCGGTTTCGAGGAGACCCAGCGTGACCAGGCCAACGGCTTCACCGGAGACGCGGACGTCCTGGACACCTGGGCAACGTCATCGCTGACCCCGCAGATCGTGGGCGGTTGGAGCCGGGACGAAGAACTGTTCTCCAAGGTCTACCCCTTCGACCTCCGCCCGCAGGGCCACGACATCATCCGCACGTGGTTGTTCTCCTCGGCGGTCCGCGCAGACGCACTGCAGGACAGCGCACCCTGGAAGCACGCAGCGATCTCCGGCTGGATCCTTGACCCGGACCGCAAGAAGATGTCCAAGTCCAAGGGCAACGTTGTTGTCCCCACGGACGTGCTGAACGAATTCGGTTCAGATGCCGTACGTTACTGGGCAGCATCGGCCAAGCTCGGTGCGGACACCGCGTACGAGATTGCGCAAATGAAGATCGGCCGGCGCCTGGCCATCAAGCTTCTGAACGCTTCGAAGTTCGTGCTGAACCTTGGCGCCACCGAGAACTCCGTGGTGACCACTGACCTCTCGGTGCTGACCAACCCGCTGGACCGTGCGCTGCTGGCGCAACTGTCCGACGTCGTTGCCCAGTCCACCAAGGCGTTCGAGAACTATGACTACGCCCGGGCGCTGCAGATCACGGAATCCTTCTTCTGGCAGTTCACCGACGACTACGTCGAACTCATCAAGGACCGTGCCTACGGGGCTGCCGGTGAGACCGAACAGGCTTCGGTGCTGGCCGCCCTGGCCACCACGCTTGATTCACTCCTGCGCCTGTTCGCGCCGTTCCTGCCCTTCGCCACCGAAGAGGTTTGGGGCTGGTGGCGTACAGGTTCGGTGCACCGCGCTGAATGGCCGGCGGCGCTGGAAATCACCGACGGCGACACCACCATGCTTGGTACGGTCGGGATCGCTTTGAGCGGCATCCGCAAGGCGAAATCCGAGGCCAAGGTCAAGCAGCGCACTGCGGTTCTCTCCGCATCAATCACGGCTTCGGAGGTACTGGTCTCGCAGCTGAAAGCCGGACTGGGTGACTTGAAGGCGGCAGCGAACGCGCAGGAAATCACGTTGCAGTCCGGCGAAGGTGAACTGACGGTCAGCGATGTAGTCCTGGCGCCTGCCGAAGAGACGCCCGCGTCTTAGGCACCAGGTGCGCCCAGCAGCTTTTGGGCAAAGGGGAAGCCCCATCAGCGTTTTGCCGTTGGTGGGGCTTCGACTTTTCGGCTGTCTGGTGACGACTTGACAGTCTGGCGGAATCCTTGGAATTTCAGGTCTTCCTACCTCGTCACTGGTAGCTTGCTTCCAACTGTGCCAAAGGCTGCGTTGGATGCATATCACTGAATCTTTGGTTTCCGTGTCCCTCTTCTTTCGAAGTGGGTAAGAACCATTGTTGTCCCGTAAAAAGCAATGCACAAGGCCTCCAGGATAACTACAAACCTGTAGTTATCCTGCCGATCCGGAACCACCTGTGGCAAAGTAATGTCCATGCCGGAACTGCCCGAAGTGCACGGCCTGTGCATGTACCTGGACACCCAACTCCATGGAGCCACGCTGACCGAGGTCCGCATCAACTCCTTCTCGGCACTCAAGACCGCCGACCCTCCCTACAGCGCCTTGGAGGGCAGGACAGTCCAAGGGGCGCGACGGATAGGAAAGTTCGTCTGCCTTGACCTGGATGGAATCTTCTTCGTCTTCCACTTGGCCAAGGCAGGCTGGGTCCGCTATACCGAGCACCCGTCCTCGGCTGGTTTGCGAATGGGGAAGAGCAATATCTCAGCGAGGCTGCTGTTCCACCGCCCCAGCGATGACGCCCACATCGGAGTCGACCTGACGGAGGCCGGAAAGAAGAAGAGCCTGGCCATCTATGTGGTCAGGGATCCACAGGACGTCCCCGGCATAGCTACGCTCGGCCCCGAGCCGCTGAGTCCGGACTTCGATGGGGCCGCGTTCGCGGCGATCCTGAAGTCCAGTCCGCAGCAGATCAAGGGGCTGTTGCGCAGTCAAAGCGTCATCGCCGGAATCGGCAACGCCTACAGTGACGAGATCCTGCACGCCGCCAAGATCTCCCCCTTTGCCATTGCGAAGTCGCTCGATCCGGAGACAGTCGCTCGCTTGTACGACTCACTGCAGGAAATACTGGTCGGCGCCGTCAACGCCGCCGCCGGGAAACCTTCCAGCGAACTCAAGGACACCAAACGCAGCAACTTCCGGGTTCATGCCAGGACAGGATTGCCCTGCCCAGCGTGTGGAGAAACAGTAAGGGAGGTGTCCTTCGCGGACACCTCCCTCCAATACTGCCCCCACTGCCAGACAAACGGTAAGATCCTGGCCGACCGCCGGACCTCACGCTTCCTGAAGTAGCGCTGCAGGCTAGTTGAATTCAGGGCTCTCGGTGCGGCTGCGCTTGAGTTCGAAGAAGTGCGGGTATCCGGCCAACGTAACGGTCGCATCCCAGATCTTCCCGGCTTCTTCGCCGCGCGGAATGCGGGTAAGTACCGGTCCGAAGAACGCGGTCCCATTGACGGCTACCACAGGGGTACCGACGTCTTGTCCCACCAACGAGATACCGGCCTCGTGGCTGGCGCGCAGCTGGGTGTCGTACTCCTCGGACTGCGCAAAACGTGCCAGGTCAGCCGGAAGTCCGGTCTCAGCCAGGGCTTTCTGGATGACGGACGCGCGGTCCTTGTTGCCCTCGTGGTGGATCTGCTCCCCCATGGCGTCATAAAGGGGCTTGACGTAGCTGCTGCCGTGAAGCTCCTGTGCTGCGATGATCACGCGGACTGGGCCCCAGCTGTCGTCCATCATTGCCCGGTAGTCGGCGGGCAAGTCGCGGCCTTCGTTCAGGACCGAAAGGCTCATCACGTGCCACTCGGTCTCAATACCGCGCACCTGCTCCACCTCACCGATCCAACGTGAGGTGATCCACGCGAACGGGCACACAGGGTCGAACCAGAAATCTGCTTTATTGACGGTGTTTTCGGGCGCAGTAATTTCAGAAACAAGCTGTTCGGACACAGGGAACTCCTCGACAAGAGTGGAAACGTGGCAGTTACGGCGGCTCGTGACAGAACCGCTCCTTCTTAGGCCAACGGCGCCTTAGGCGGACTTATTCCTGCGCTTGGCTACCACATCATGGGCAATCATGGTCGGTTGGGCTTTCTTTGCCACAGCATCGGCCGTGATGACAACCGTGGCAATATCGTCCCGGCTGGGGAGATCGAACATGACCGGCAAAAGCACTTCTTCCATGATGGCCCGCAGGCCACGGGCACCAGTGCCGCGTTCAAGGGCCTGGTCCGCAATGGCGTCCAGGGCGTCCTGGTCGAACTGCAACTCCACGCCGTCCAGTTGGAACATCTTCTGGTACTGCTTCACCAGCGCATTCTTGGGCGTGGAGAGGATCTGGATCAGCGCCGGACGGTCAAGGCTGGATACGGTAGTAATAACGGGCAACCGGCCAATGAATTCAGGAATGAGCCCGAACTTCAACAGGTCCTCGGGCATGACCTCGCCGTAGGCATCCACGGTATCCCGGGCCTCGTTCAGTGGTGCGCCGAAGCCGATCCCCTTCCGCCCGGACCGCGAACCAATGATGTCCTCGAGTCCCGCGAAGGCGCCCGCCACGATGAAGAGCACATTGGTGGTGTCGATCTGGATGAACTCCTGGTGCGGGTGCTTCCGTCCGCCCTGGGGCGGAACAGATGCCACAGTGCCCTCAAGGATCTTCAGGAGTGCCTGCTGGACCCCCTCACCGGAGACATCCCGGGTAATCGACGGGTTCTCGCTCTTGCGGGAGATTTTATCGATCTCATCGATGTAGATGATGCCTTGCTCGGCTTTTTTGACGTCATAGTCAGCAGCCTGGATGAGCTTAAGCAGGATGTTCTCAACGTCCTCGCCGACGTAGCCTGCTTCAGTCAATGCGGTCGCGTCGGCGACGGCGAAAGGTACGTTGAGGCGGCGGGCCAGGGTCTGGGCCAGATAGGTCTTACCGCAGCCTGTGGGGCCGATCAGCAGGATATTGGACTTGGCGATCTCCACATCCTCGTGATGGGGTCCCTCGCCCAAGCTGCCGGTCTTGGGTGCGTGTCCGGCCTGGATGCGCTTGTAGTGGTTGTAAACGGCAACCGCAAGGGACCGCTTCGCGGGTTCCTGGCCAATGACGTATTCCTGCAGGAAGTCGAAGATTTCCCGCGGCTTTGGCAACTCGAAGCTGCCGAGATCGGAAACTTCAGCAAGCTCCTCTTCGATGATCTCGTTGCACAACTCGATGCATTCGTCGCAGATGTACACACCGGGCCCGGCAATCAGCTTCCGCACCTGCTTCTGGCTCTTTCCGCAGAAAGAACACTTCAGCAGATCCGTGCTCTCACCAATCCGAGCCATGTGGGAATCCCTTCGTTGCATGCGGGTGATGCGGCTCCGCGCCGTACTCAAGTGTGCGGCCAAGCCGCGGTTGGCACCACCGTGACACCATCCACTCTAGGTCACAATGGGCTGCTTGCGTGGAAACAGAACGCCGGTGCGGTCCATATTTCGCGAACCGCACCGGCGTCGTATTCCGTGTGCTACCGGGCGATTGCCTGTGGCTTGATCTTCCGGGAGTCCAGAACCTGGTCAATGAGACCGTAATTCATGGCTTCGGCCGCAGTGAGGATCTTGTCACGCTCGATGTCGTTGTTGACCTGCTCGGACGTACGGCCTGAGTGATGGGCCAGCGTGTCCTCCAGCCAGGTCCGCATGCGCATGACCTCTGCCGCCTGGATCTCCAGGTCCGAGGCCTGCCCACCCTGGCCGCCTGAGAGGGCCGGCTGGTGGATCAGCACGCGGGCGTTCGGCAGGGCCAGTCGCTTACCGGGGGTACCGGCTGCGAGCAGGACCGCGGCTGCGCTGGCAGCCTGGCCCAGGCATACCGTCTGGATCTCCGGACGGATGTACTGCATGGTGTCGTAGATTGCCGTCATCGCGGTGAAGGAACCACCCGGCGAGTTGATGTACAAGGTGATGTCGCGGTCCGGATCCGTGGACTCAAGGACCAGCAGCTGGGCCATGATGTCGTCGGCCGAGGCGTCGTCCACCTGCACACCAAGGAAGATGATGCGGTCCTCGAAGAGCTTGGTGTACGGGTCCTGGCGCTTGAAGCCGTAGGGCGTACGCTCTTCGAACTGGGGCAGGACGTAGCGGCTGGACGGGAGGTTACCGGCAGACCATCCGAAGTTGTAGTTCATGTTCTTACTCCTGGGTTTTCAGTGGTTCTTTGGTGCCGGATTAGTTTTCGGAGTTCGACTGGTTGGCCGTACCGCCGCCGCCAGCCACAGAACCGGCGTGTGCCGAGATCTTGTCGAAGAAGCCGTACTCCAGGGCCTCAGCGGCAGTGAACCACTTGTCGCGGTCGTTGTCCTTGAGGATGGTTTCAACGGTCTGTCCGGTCTGTTCCGCAGTAAGCTCCGCCATGACCTTCTTCATGTGCAGGATCAGTTCCGCCTGGATCTTGATGTCCGAGGCCGTTCCGCCGATGCCGCCGGAAGGCTGGTGCATCAGGATACGGGCGTTCGGGGTGGCGTACCGCTTGCCCTTGGTCCCGGAGGAAAGCAGGAACTGGCCCATGGAAGCGGCAAGGCCCGTGGCGACGGTAACAACATCGTTCGGAATGAACTGCATGGTGTCGTAGATGGCCATGCCGGCCGTCACGGATCCACCCGGCGAGTTGATGTAAAGGTAGATGTCCTTTTCCGGATCTTCGGCCGAGAGAAGGAGGAGCTGGGAGCAAATGGCGTTGGCGTTCTCGTCACGAACTTCAGAGCCGAGCCAAATAATGCGCTCTTTCAGCAGGCGGTTGTAGATGTAGTTGTCCTGGGCCGCGGGATCGACAGTTGCCATCCGGGGAGCCTCTGATTGCTGTGACATAAGTACTTACCTCTCGCTGGTGCCAGTGACCTCACTGAACTTCACTACTTGGACACTAACCGTTTTCCGGGGCGATTTGTTCGCCGGAATCGCACTGTTCGCTGACGGCGCACGTATGGGTCCGGCACCCACGGACAGCCTTAAAGAAAACCGCCCCCGGATCAACTGATCCGGGGGCGGTCTGCGTCGTGAATTAGAACTTCACTGCTGCGGGGTCATCGTTTGCGACGGTATCGGCTTCTTCCGTCGCCTCGACTGCTGCGGCCTCTTCGGCTGCTGCTTCACCGGCAGGGCGGACGAAGTCCGTCAGGTCAACCTTGTTGCCCTCGGAGTCGACTACCTCGGCCTGGCCCAGCACAACGGCCAGGGCCTTGCGGCGGCGGACCTCGGAAACCATCATGGGAACCTGGCCGCTCTGATCGATGATCTGGGCGAACTGGTTGGGGTCCATGCCGTACTGGCTTGCGGTGGTGACGATGTAGTCGATCAGCTCGTTCTGGCTGACCTCTACTTCTTCCTTGTCTGCAATGGCGTCAAGGATGATTTCGTTCTGGAACGCACGCTCGGTGTTGGCCTTGACCTCGGCGCGGTGCTCTTCGGTGTCGTGGTCACCTTCGCCGTGGGCGTTCTCCGGGTTGAAGTGGGCCTCGATCTGCTCTTCGACCACGGAGTCCGGAACAGGAACCTCTACGAGCTCAACGAGCTTGTCCAGGACCTTGTCGCGGGCCTCGACACCCTGCTCAACAACCTTGGAGTCGGCAGCCTGCTTGGCGAGGTCCTCGCGGAGCTCGGCAAGGGTGTCGAATTCGGAAGCGAGCTGGGCAAAGTCGTCGTCTGCTTCGGGGAGCTCGCGCTCCTTGACGGCCTTGACTACAACCTTCACCTGGGCAGCTTCGCCGGCGTGGTCGCCACCAACCAGCGTGGTGTCGAAGATTGCTTCTTCATCGGCGGACAGGCCGGTGACGGCTTCGTCGAGGCCTTCGAGCATGGTGCCTGCGCCCACCTGGTAGGACAGGCCGGCGGCGGAGTCGATCTCTTCGCCGTCGATCGTGGCGGTGATATCGATGGTGAGGAAGTCATCGTTCTTGGCAGGACGCTCAACGGACTTCAGCGTGCCGAAACGGCCGCGCAGTTCGTCGAGGGACTTGTCGACGTCGGCCTCGGAAGACTCGGCGGCAGCGACCTCAACCTTGATGCCGGCGTAGTCCGGCAGCTCGATCTCGGGGCGGACGTCGATCTCGACCTGGAACTTCAGCTCGCCGTCGGTTGCGGAAGGATCCGGCACCTCGGTGATTTCAACCTCGGGACGGCTCAGGGGGCGAACGCCCGTTTCCTGAACTGCAGCCTGGTACCAGCCGTTGAGGCCATCGTTGATGGCCGTCTCCAGGACGTAGCCGCGGCCAACGCGCTGGTCGATGAGCTTGGAGGGAACCTTGCCCTTGCGGAATCCGGGAACCTGGATCTGCGAAGCAACGGTCTTGTACGCGGCATCGATGCTCGGCTTCAGTTCCTCAAAGGGAACCTCAACGTTGAGCTTGACCCGCGTTGCGGTGAGGTTCTCGACAGCGCTCTTCACAGTCTAAGTACTCCTGATTTTGTGGGTATGGGGTTCTGTCGTGTCCCGGAAACGGACACAAAACACAGAGTCGGGGTGACAGGATTTGAACCTGCGACTTCCTGCTCCCAAAGCAGGCGCTCTAGCCAAGCTGAGCTACACCCCGAATGCACAGGACAGTCTACGGGCAAGCGGGCCGGGAATGCACATTTGACACCGCCGCCGTAATTAGGTTTAGTTGTACCCGGCTTGAACAGCCACCGGGAAGTTGTCCTGAAACAGGATGTTCCTCCTGGGGACGTAGCTTAATGGTAAAGCCTCAGTCTTCCAAACTGATTACGCGGGTTCGATTCCCGTCGTCCCCTCCACGGAAGGGCCCCGATCCACGGATCGGGGCCCTTCGTTTTGCAGTCGCATCCGGCACCGCCACCGGGCACCAAGGTTTTCTACACCTGGCAGCCAGGACACCAATAGAGCTTGCGCGCTCCTATTTCGGTAACCCCCACCAGCGTCCCGCAGGCGCGGCAGGGCATTCCTTGGCGCTTGTAGACAAAGTGGGCATCGGCGTCGGGCGCCAAGGCCTTGCCGCCAGTCCATAGTGACGGAGGCGTCGTAACAATCCGGCCGTCGCGGACGCCGTCGGACATGGTCACCACGGTGTCGTCCCACAAACGGCCGGCGGTTTCGACGTCGATGCCGCTTCCGGGGGTCCACGGATCGACCGCCTGCCTGAACAGCACTTCCGCCCGGTAGATATTTCCCACGCCGGCCAGCACGGACTGGTCCATCATCAGCAGTGCGACGGCGGTCTTGCGCCTGCGCAGCCGCCTGATGAACTCATCGCGGTCACCTGGCCGGTTATGGAGCGGATCAGGCCCCAGTCGATCAAGCACGGCCTCTGCCTCGGCAGCGGTGATCGCCGCGCACGTCGTGGCACCACGAAGATCAGCCCAGCCGTGCTCCGAAACGAGCCGGACACGGACGGCACCCACAGGCGCAGGCGGACCCGCGTATTGGCCGTCGTCCAGTGCCGTGCCGCTCTCCCGTTCACCCATCCGCCGCGGGGCTCCAATACTGGAAGCACCCGTAAAAGTACTGTCACCGCCAAAGCTCCAGGCGCCGTACAGGCCCAGATGGACATGCAGGTACAGCCCGTGGTCGAACCTGAGGAAGAACTGCTTCCCGTGGGCCGCGGCCTCCACCATGGCGTGCCCCGTCAACAGCTTTGCTCCGGCAACGAAACGCCCCTGGGGACTGGAGACTTCCAGGTTTTGCCCGCCAAAAACATCCTGGAATTGGCGGGCCAGCCTGTGGACCGAATGTCCCTCCGGCACTACTGGACGATTTCGCCGGTGGTCTCGTACACAGCGATCTTGCCGATGCGGCGGACATGGCGTTCATCGTTGCTGAAGGGTTCCTGCAGGAAGGCTTCGATGAGTTCCGTGGCTTCTTCCACTGAGTGCTGGCGGCCACCGACGGCGACGACGTTGGCGTCGTTGTGCTCACGGGCCAGTTTTGCGGTGGAGAGGTTCCAGACGAGAGCGGCGCGGACACCCTTCACTTTGTTGGCGGCAATCTGCTCGCCGTTTCCGGAGCCACCCAGGACGATGCCAAGGGCATGGACGCCTGCCTGCTGGTCCGCGACAACGGCCACGGCGGCATTGATGCAGAACGACGGGTAGTCATCCAGTGCGTCGTATTCCTTGGGCCCATGGTCCACCACTTCGTAGCCCTTCGCGGTGAGGTGGTTGACCAAGTGGGCACTCAGTTCCATGCCAGCGTGGTCCGTAGCGATGTGGACGCGGGGTGTTGTCACGGGAAGTCCATTCTTTTTCTGGCGCGCCTGTGCGGCACTGGGCAGCGGCACAGCACTTGCCGGGCGCGGCGTTGAGGGATGCGCTACCAAGGTTACCGCTACCGGGGTTGTTGGGCCTGCCCGTCGTCCTGCGCCCTGTGCGCGGCCCTGTTGAGGATGCCGGCAAGTTTGTCCGCCGAAGCACGGGTCCCGGCACTCAACGCGACCCGGCCACCATTAAGTTTCTTTACCACTACGGCAGGACCACTGCCCACCAGCATGGCAGTGGCGTCGTCGTGGTGCCGCCAACCCCAGCCGCCGTAGTCGGCTGCCTTGACCTCGGCCGCATCAGCGGCAGCGATCTCGACGGCGGGAACGGCCAGGACCCGCACGATGCCGCCGGCGAAGACCTGCAGGCCTCCCCTGTCAGCCCGAACCCTGGCAAACAGGAACCCTGCACCCACCAAGGCTGCCGCGGCTACCAGAGCCCCCAACCACGGGACAGCGACCGCGATCAGGGCAGCCGGAAAGAGTGCCGAGACGATGATCATGACGAACACCGAGCTGCGGGCGTGGACCCACATCCTGAGGCTGTCGCGGGCGAGGTCCGGATCCTCAAGGAGACGCAGTTCCTGCTGGAGTGCGACGTCGTCTTCGCGTGTCCACCGGGGGTCCGGTTTGAAGGCGAACATCATCACCACACCAAGCGCCAGGGCGGCTCCGCTGCCCATGGCGAGCACGATCGGGTCCACATGGGACTGCCGGGCATCTTCCACCCCGGTTTGGCCCACCAATCCAGCAGCCAGAACGGTGGTGACGAACAAGCTGACCATCAGGCCCACGCCCATCATGACCCGACGCATGACCACCGGCCGGGACAGTGGGACAGCCTGGAGGAACACCGCCCAGCCGCAGAAGGTGATGAGTGCTGCGCCGCCTGCCACATAGGCGCCGAAAGGCGCGAAGGACGTACCGCCGTCGGCACTCCACATCACGGCTACCGGGTTCGGAAGATCATTGCGCAGCATCTGGGCGCACACCACAAAGCCGAGCGCGAGCAGCAAGGGGAAGGCCACCGCGAACCTTAGGGCGCGGAAGTCGACGTTTTCCCGGATCTTTCCCATGCTCCAACGCTACTCCGTGGGAGCGACACTGTGGTGCGCGCTCCTTGCCTTCCGTCCTCGGAGTGAAAGAATAACTTCATACCAGCGGCCGGTGGACCGGCCGGTCATCCCGATCCCCGGAGGCACCACTTGCCAGGTTTGAACCTCACGCGCGATGAAGCCGCGAAGCGCGCCGAACTGCTCACCGTCGATTCCTACGACGTCACTCTGGATCTGACCAAGGGGGCGGATGTGTTCGGGTCCACCACCGTGGTTAAGTTCTCTGCCGTACCGGGATCATCGACGTTCATCGATGCCATCACCCACACGGTCCACAGCGTGACGTTGAACGGCACGGACCTCGATCCCGCAGAGGTGTCCGACGGCGTCCGCATCCAGCTGCCGGAGCTGGCGGCGGAGAACGAACTGACAGTCGTGGCCGACGCCCCCTACATGAACACCGGCGAAGGCCTCCACCGCTTCGTCGATCCCGTGGACGGGGAAGCCTACCTCTACACCCAGTTCGAAGTTCCGGATTCCCGGCGAATGTTCGCAGTCTTTGAGCAACCCGACCTGAAGGCCAGCTTCACGTTCAAGGTCACCGCGCCCTCGCACTGGGATGTTGTGTCCAACTCCCCCACCCCGGTTCCCGTCCAGGCTCCGGCGGCCGCGGACGGTGGCGCACGCTCGGTGTGGGAATTCGCTCCCACTCCCCGGCTATCCTCCTATGTCACTGCCTTGATTGCCGGGCCCTACCAGTCGGTCCGCTCGGAGGTCACCAGCTCGGACGGACGGGTCATCCCCCTGGGGGTGTTCGCGCGCAAATCCTTGATGCAATACCTCGACGCGGACAACATCTTCGAACTCACCCGTCAAGGTTTCGAGTTCTTCGAAGCGCAGTTCGGCTGCCCTTACCCCTTCGAAAAGTACGACCAACTCTTCGTCCCGGAATTCAACGCCGGAGCCATGGAAAACGCCGGTGCCGTGACCATCCTCGAAGGCTATGTCTTCCGTGGCAAGGTCACCGGCGCGCAGATCGAGCGGCGTGCCATCACTGTCCTGCACGAGCTGGCCCACATGTGGTTCGGCGACCTCGTCACCATGCGCTGGTGGAACGACCTTTGGCTCAATGAGTCCTTCGCCGAATACATGTCGCACCTGGCCGCTGTGGAAAACACGGAATTCGACCGCGCATGGACCACCTTTGCCTCCGTGGAGAAGTCCTGGGCTTACAAGCAGGACCAACTTCCCACCACCCATCCGATCTTCGCCGAGATCAACAACCTCGAAGACGTCGAGGTCAACTTTGACGGCATCACCTACGCAAAGGGCGCGTCCGTCCTGCGCCAGCTGGTGGCCTGGGTTGGCCCGGAGCAGTTCATGGCCGGTGTCCGGACCTACTTCGGCAAGCACGCCTGGAAGAACACCGAGCTCGCAGACCTCATGGTGGAACTGGAAGCAGCATCGGGCCGCGACCTTGACCAGTGGGGCAAGCTTTGGCTCGAAACGGCCGGGGTGAACACTCTTGCCCCTGAACTGAGCGTCGACGGCGACGGCACCATCACCGGGTTCGCCATCCTCCAGACTGCCATTGAGGAACAACCCACCCTGCGCCCGCACCGCCTCGCTGTGGGCTTCTACACTCTTTCCGGTGACGGCAAGCTTGAACGCACCCACCGCGAAGAACTCGACGTCGACGGACCCCGCACCGAGGTTCCTGCCCTGGTGGGCCTGGCCCGCCCGGACCTGATCCTCCTCAACGACGACGACCTCGCCTACGCCAAAGTCCGGCTCGACCCGGAGAGCCTGGCCACCGCCAAGGCACACCTGAAGGACTTCACGGCCAGCCTCCCCCGGACATTGGTGTGGGGTTCGGCCTGGGATGCTGCCCGCGATGGCGAAACACCCGCGCGTGGCTACGTGGACCTGGTCCTTTCCAACATCGCCCACGAAACCGACTCCTCAGTGATCCTTGTCCAGCTGCGCCAGCTCGCAACCACGTTGACCTACTACGTTGCGGCCGAACACAAGCTGGATACGACCGTTGCGGCCGCCGATAGGCTGTGGGAGCTCGCGTCCTCGGTGGAGGCCGGCTCGGATGCCCAGTTGCAGTTTGCGAAGTCCTACGCGCAGCTCGCCCGCAGCGGTGCGCAACTGGACCGCATCCAGGGGCTGTTGGAAGGAACGGACACACTCAATGGCCTCACCATCGACCAGGACATGCGCTGGGAGCTCCTGACGGCCCTGGTCGCCGGTGGACGTGAAGGCCAGGAACGGATTGACGCCGAGCTTGCCCGGGACAACACTTCAAATGGCCAGAACGCTGCGGCGCAGGCAAAGGCCGCCATCCCCACTGCGGAAGCCAAAGCGGCGGCTTGGGACTCGATCGTGGTCAAGGGAGACCTTTCCAACGCGCTGCAGGCCTCAGCCGTGGCGGGCTTCATGCGGGTGCCCGACACCGCCCTCCTGGAACCCTACGCGGAGAAGTACTTCCAGGCCGTGCCCGGCATCGTCAAGGAGAGGACACACGCCCTTGCCCAGCAGATCGTTGTGGGCCTCTACCCGGCCCAGCTAACAACCCAGGCCACGGTGGACCGGACCGATGAATTCCTTGCCGGGCTCCCGGAGGAAAGCGCGGCCCTTCGCCGCATGATGCTGGAAAACCGCGACGGCGTGGCCCGCGCGCTGCGTGCACGGGCAGCTGACGCCTAAGACGCGCTGCTTGACCCATGCGGACAGTCACTGGCCAGCGCCCGTAGGGCTCTGGCTAAACTGTCCGCATGGGCCTCAACGAACATCATTACGCGCTCACTGTCCGCTGGACCGGAAACCTCGGGGAGGGCACGGCCGGCTACCGGGCCTACTCACGGGACCACGACGTCGAAATTCCCGGCCTCCCAACCCTAAAGGGTTCTGCCGATCCGACGTTCCATGGAGACCGCGAACGTTACAACCCTGAGCAACTGCTGCTCGCCGCGCTCTCCCAATGCCACATGCTGTCCTTCCTCCATGTCGCGGTGAAGCACGGCGTGGTGGTCACGGAATACCAGGACAACGCCGAAGGCCTCATGAAGCTCAATCGGGACGGCAGCGGACAATTCGAAAGCGTCACGCTCAAACCGAACGTCACCATCGCGGATCCCTCGCACGCCTCCTTGATGACGCAACTGCATCATGAAGCCAACCAGGTCTGTTTCATCGCCCGAAGCGTCAACTTCCCTGTTCACCACGAACCAGTCACGACGGCGGCAGCCGCCTAACGCTGCTGCTCCCGCCAAAGTGCCCCGAGCTTCTGTTCGGTTCCGCGGCTGAGGCCGGCTTTGCGCTCCCTGCCCAATCCCCGCCTCCGCTCATCCTCAAGAGTGGCTTCAAGGGTTTCCTGCCACGGCCGCAAACGCATGCCCCGCTCCCGGGCTGCCCGGTTGGAGCGCGCCTGGAAGCCGCCATGGTCCGGCGGCAGCCATAGCGGCAACGAATCGGGACCAGCCCAGTAATTCACGCCTTGTTCGACGAGCCAGCCTGGATCGGGCTGGATGACACCTTCTCCGCCAAATCCTGCCGCAGCCTGGCTTTCGGCAATGTAGTCCCCGAACTTCACTACATCGCCAAGGGCGTTGTACGCCCCGGTGATCCCATCTTCCGCTGCCCGTAGAACCCACGCCGCCAGATCCCTGACATCAATGATCTGGGTGGGAGCGTCCGCGATATCCGGTACCAGCACTGTGCCGGAGCCCAGCGCGAAACGAGCCGGCCAATAGCCGTAGCGGTCACTGGAATCGCCCGGGCCGCCAATCAATCCCGCCCGGACCACATGGGCTTTATCCCCCACCATGGCCGTTGTCTGTTTCTCGATGGCCGACTTCGACTCCCCATATGTCTCCGGCGTGCCGTGCTGGCCCATTGGCAACGGTTCCAGCAGGGCAGCACCCTCATCTGCGCCGGGGGTTGAAGGGTCCGAATACACGGAGCAACTTGAAACGAACGTCCAATGCTTCGCTGCGGCTCCGAGTACTTCCAGGGCAGCCTGCGCCTGCAGAGGATCCCTGGCCACCTCCACCACCGCATCCCAGGCGCCGTCGAGGTCTGCGAAGGCCGCGGCACCCACGGCGCGATCGCCCCTGACCCAGGTGGCGCCGTCGGGCGGGGTGGCCGAAGTACCCCGGGCGAAACAGGTGACATCATGCCCGGCGGCCACAGCCTGCCGGGCGATTTCTGCTGACAGGAAGGCGGTACCGCCAAGGACCAGGATGCGCATACCGTCACGTTACGGCGCTAGGGTTAAAGGTGGACAGAGTGTTCCGCGCCCGGCGAACACGGGCCGACCCCAAGGAGTTATTCCACTTTGACCTTCATCCCCCTTGCGGAAGCCATCAACATCGAACCCGAAAAGATCGACCTCGTTTCAATCCTGATCACAGTGGGCGTAGGCCTGGCTGTGTGGATCGTGGCTCGTTTCATCATCCTGCGCATCACTCGGCGAGTGTCCGCGGGCAGCTCCTTCTTCAAGAAACCGCACTTCAAGTGGGTGCAACCAGCAATCCGCGCGCTGGACCACGAACGCCGCTCACAACGGGCCGAAACCATCGGCTCCCTGCTGACGAGCCTGGTGAGCGTCATTGTGGTGGTGATCGTGATCATCTACGTCCTGAAGTACATGAACGTGGACGTGGCTCCCCTGCTCACCAGCGTCGGAATCCTGGGTGTTGCCATAGGTTTCGGAGCCCAGCAGCTGATCCGCGATTTCCTCGCCGGCATCTTCATTACCATCGAAGACCAGTACGGAATCGGCGACGTGATCGTCACCAGCGAAGTCATTGGTACCGTTGAGTCCGTTGGCCTGCGCATCACCCGCGTCCGCGCCGAAGACGGAGCCATCTGGTACCTGCGGAACGGCGAAATCCTGAGGGTTGGAAACCGTTCCCAAGGGGACTACGTGCCGCTGGAGTCACCGGACGACAACAACGAACCCGGCGCCTCAGCCGCGCCGGTCACAGCGGGCGCGCCCCGCGTCGTCAAAGCCGAGGAGAAGTCCAATGAGTAACACCCAGGGCGGGGAGCCGCAGTCACCTGCGGCGGGTCCCCGGCGCCAGCTGATGCAGAACGATCCCTTCAGCCAGCCCGCCTATACAGACAGCTTCTACGCCGCCGTCGGTGGGCACGAAACGTTCGTGAAGCTCATTGATGTGTTCTACGACGGCGTCGCGACGGATCCGCTCTTGCGCCCCATGTATCCGGAAGAAGACCTTGGCCCTGCCAAGCGCCGCTTCCTGATGTTCCTGGAGCAGTACTGGGGTGGGCCAACCACCTACGGCGAAGAGCGGGGCCACCCGCGCCTGCGCATGAGGCACATGCCCTTCCAGGTGACGCCGGAAGCCAAGGACCGGTGGCTGTTCCACATGCGCACGGCCGTGGACTCGCTGGAACTGTCCCCCTTGCATGAGGGGACGTTGTGGGACTACATGGAGCGGGCTGCCCTGACCATGGTCAACAGCCCCTCAGCGGGTCCCCGAAACTAGCCTGGGAACCCGAGGCCGAGCCCCGCGCCTGTGCGCACCAGCACATGGCCGCGGGGCCCGCTCAGCCGGTACCATCGTCCGTTCCGGAAGACCCGTTGGGCGCCATCGCCCAGGAATCCCAATGCGAAAGCAGCAAACGCGGCTCCGGCGGGCAAAGTGCCCTCGCCGGGAAGCTCCCGGCCCCACACGGCAGCCCTCGCGGTATTGACCACCGCGGCACCAGCCGAGGCCGGAATGACGCCGGCCACCTCGGCGATGCCCGCCTCTGCGGCCGCCTTTAGCTCGGCGTCGGATATTGTGCCCTGGGCCTCCCAGCCGCTGCGCGGCGCGCCCACGCCTGCCCACGATTCAGAAACGGTCGACGGCGGGATGGGCAGTTCCACATCATTGGCACCCGAGCGGGCCAACCGGTCCATGACGGACGCGAGCGTTACCGTCACATCCGCACTCGCAGGTTCAGCCAGCGCCATGGTCCTCAAGCCGAGGATGGTCGGCGTCGATTCACCCAGGATCCGGGGCCGGAGAACGCACACATAGGCGGCAAGGACGTTGCCTGCGGCCTGAAGCCGGATGGCGCCGTCGTCAATGCTTTTTGCCCGGGTGGCGAAGGTCCGCAAATCGGCGAGGTCCCGGGGATCGGCGAAGCGGAAGGACTGGGTCAAGACGTCTGTCACATCATCGACTCTACCGGCATGTCCCCGGTTGAGCGGGGTCGGGGCGGCGTCTAAAGTCGAACCATGACTGAGACGAACGCTGGCCTCCAGGTGGAAGCACCCGCAGAAGACCCCATGGAAGTGCTGATCGGCCTGCTGGACCTCGGCGACTTCGACGGTGCCCGGACCAACGAGGACATCTTCCTGGGCCCGTCCCAGAAACAGCCAAGGCACCGCGTTTTTGGTGGACAGGTCCTGGCCCAGTCGATGATGGCGGGGATGCGGACCGTGGAGCCGGACAGGGTGGCACATTCCATGCACGGCTACTTCCTGCGTCCGGGCGATGCAAACAAGCCCATCACCTTCGGCGTTGAGCGGCTGCGCGATGGCAGGTCCTTCTCCGCCCGACGCGTCCATGCCTACCAGGACGGCGTCCCGATCCTGTCCATGATCGCCTCCTTCCAAGTGGAAGATGAAGGCTTGGATCATCAAGCGTCCATGCCCGAAGGCATTCCGGACCCGGAGACTCTGCCCAGCACAGCGGAGCTGTTGTCGCACTTTGACCACCCGTTGGCCCGCCATATGTCCTCCGAGCGCCCCTTCGATGTACGCCACATCGATCCCGCGCTCTACGTCTTCCCGCCGAGCGAGCATGTGGCTACCAATGCGGTGTGGATGAAAACCATGGGGCCTCTCCCGGATGATCCCAAGCTGCACGTCGCCGCCTTGGCTTACGCCAGCGACTACACCCTGCTCGAACCCATCCTCCGCAAACACGGACTCTCCTGGATGACGCCCGGCATGAGTGTAGCCAGCCTCGACCACGCCATGTGGTGGCACCGGCCGGTCAAGGTGGACGAATGGATGTTGTACGTCCAGGAGTCCCCCAGCGCCCAGGGAGCACGGGGTCTGGCCACCGGCCGTATCTTTAACCGCGACGGCGTGCACGTCGCCACCGTGGCCCAGGAGGGCATGGTCAGGATTCCGTAGGCTGACGAGACAAAAGAAGAGGCCGGTCCAGCAGGGACCGGCCTCTTCGTTTATGTATTAGTCGCGGGTGAGGCGACGGTGCGTCACGCGGTGCGGCTTGGCGGCATCCGGGCCCAGGCGCTCCACCTTGTTCTGCTCGTAGGAGTCGAAGTTGCCCTCGAACCAGTACCACCTGGACGGGTTCTCGTCGTCACCTTCGTAGGCCAGGATGTGGGTTGCCACCCGGTCCAGGAACCAGCGGTCGTGGGAAACCACCACGGCGCAGCCCGGGAACTCAAGAAGCGCGTTCTCAAGGCTGCTCAGGGTTTCGACGTCGAGGTCGTTGGTAGGTTCGTCAAGGAGCAGGAGGTTGCCACCCTGCTTGAGCGTCAATGCCAGGTTGAGGCGGTTGCGCTCACCACCGGAGAGGACACCGGCCTTCTTCTGCTGGTCCGGTCCCTTGAACCCGAAGGCGGAAACGTACGCACGCGAAGGCATTTCGACCTGGCCCACCTGGATGAAGTCATGGCCTTCAGAAACAACTTCCCAGAGGGACTTGTTGGGGTCGATACCGCCACGGGACTGGTCGACGTAGGAGATCTTGACGGACTCGCCGATCTTGAGCTCACCGCCGTCCAGGGGCTCCATGCCGACGATCGTCTTGAACAGCGTGGACTTACCCACACCGTTCGGTCCGATGACGCCCACAATGCCGTTGCGCGGCAGGGAGAAGGAAAGATCTTCGATCAAAACGCGGTCATCGAAGCCCTTCTTCAGGTCCTTGGCCTCGATCACCAGGGAACCCAGACGCGGTCCCGGCGGAATCTGGATCTCTTCGAAGTCCAGCTTGCGCGTGCGCTCGGCCTCCGCAGCCATTTCCTCGTAGCGGGCCAGGCGGGCCTTGGACTTGGTCTGGCGGCCCTTGGCGTTGGAGCGCACCCACTCAAGTTCCTCGGTAAGGCGCTTGGACAGCTTCGCGTCCTTCTTGCCCTGGACCTCAAGGCGGGCCTTCTTCTTCTCCAGGTAGGTGGAGTAGTTGCCCTCGTACGGGTACAGGTGACCGCGGTCAACTTCGGCGATCCACTCAGCCACGTGGTCCAGGAAGTAACGGTCGTGAGTCACGGCAAGGACAGCGCCCGGGTACTGGGAAAGGTGCTGCTCGAGCCATAGAACGCTTTCGGCGTCCAAGTGGTTGGTGGGCTCATCGAGAAGCAGGAGGTCGGGCTTCTGCAGCAGGAGCTTGCACAACGCCACGCGGCGACGCTCACCACCGGAAAGCACGGTGACGTCTGAATCGGCAGGCGGGCACCGCAGAGCGTCCATCGCCTGTTCGAGCTGGGAATCGATGTCCCAGGCATCAGCAGCATCAATGGCTTCCTGGAGCTTGCCCATCTCATCCAGGAGGGTGTCATAGTCCGCGTCGGGGTTGGCCATCTCTTCGGAGATCTCGTTGAAACGCTGGATCTTGCCGTAGATCTCGCCAACGCCTTCCTGGACATTGCCCAGAACGGTCTTCTCCTCGTTCAGCGGCGGTTCCTGCAAGAGGATGCCCACGGTGTAACCGGGGCTCAGGCGGGCCTCGCCGTTGGAAGGGGTGTCCAGGCCGGCCATGATCTTCAGGATGGTGGACTTACCAGCACCGTTCGGGCCCACAACGCCGATCTTCGCGCCGGGGTAGAACGACATGCTGACATCGTCCAGAATAAGTTTGTCGCCAACGGCCTTGCGAGCCTTGGTCATCGTGTAAATGAATTCCGCCATGCCCTTAAATCTAATGGGTAGGCGTACAGAACTCACATTCGTTGCCGGCGACAGCGCTAGCGGGCGTCCCCCACGAAGCATTTTCCGGTGGACAGGACGGGCAGCACCGTGACCACTACACCGCCGTCGCGTATCTGGCCCATGACGCAGGAATTGCCGGACAACGCGGCCGCCTCCATGGCGTCGACATCCAGGCCGGTGGGCGTACGGGTGACCGATACCTCAATCTTGTCCTGGGCGATTCCGGCCGATACCAGGGCCGAACGCAGCGCTTCCCTGTCCGGTTTGGGGTTGCCGGCTACAAGGTTCTTAAGCGTGGTCTCCACTGTCGAGGCGGTGGCAGACACGGCGGGATCAGGGCTTTCCGTGGGTGCCGTGCTGGCACTGGCGCTGTCTGGCGGAGTGGTTTCGCCGCCGGCTGACGGACTGGCGGTGCTGGTGCCCGCGGCTGTGGTGCCGGTTGCCGTCGTCGTGGGCGCAGGCGCAGCGGTGCAAGCGGTCATCATGACTGCCGCGGCGATCATCAGCGACCATCCTGCCAAGCGGACATTGGTGGTGACAGCCTGAGCCGGCCGGCCATGCTTCGGTGTGGTTCCCCTGATTATCACCTAGCCATTGTGCCATTCACAGGAGGCCCGAACGGGCGTACCGTGTGCTGGGAGGTTTACGGGAGGGTTCCAAGGACCCGAATGAAAGGTGGGGTGCACATCATGAGCGGACAAGTCGTGAGTGGACAAGCCGCAGACGCCGTTGCGTCGACCACGATCGTTGCCGGGCAGGAACAGGTGTGGGAAGCCCTGACAGATCCGGCCCTCATCAAGCAGTACTTTCTGGGGACCAACGTCACTACCACCTGGAAAACAGGCGACCCAATAACTTACTCCGGTGAATACAACGGTAAGGAATACGAAGACAAAGGCACTGTCCTGGTATTCGAACCTCCTGTGCGGCTCAAAAACACGCATTTCAGTCCTTCGTCGGGACTTGCGGACACCCCGGAGAACCATCACACCGTTGAGTACGCCCTGGCCGCGGTTCCCGGCGGAACCACCGTTACCATCACGCAGGGAAACAATAGGAGCCAAGAAGAAGTGGCATCCTCCACCGCCATGTGGCAGCAGGTGCTGGGCAACCTCAAGGAATTCCTGGAGTCCAGGTCCTAGGAAACACCCTCCCTGGACTGTGATCCAAGGAGGGTGAATTGTGCCCCAGGAGGGAATCGAACCCCCGACCGGCGGATTAGAAGGCCGCTGCTCTATCCCCTGAGCTACTGGGGCGCACCGACGCGAATGACTACGTGGGCCGCTCGCGCCACAAAGAGTTTACATGCGATCGCTTGGTCACCCGCCATCTCCACGCTGGGTGCATCTATTCCTCAACAACGGGCTTGTCGCCGTAGTTATTCACATAGCGGAGGACACGACTGCCATGACCAATGTCATTCGATGAAGCTGGAGGGGCCGGACAGGCACTTCCCTACATCGTTAAGGACCACCAATGAATGACATGATCACCGTCAGGGGCTTCGTGGCCTCGGACGTGAAGAGTTCCACCACCACCCGCGGCACAGCAACTGCGTCGTTCCGTCTTGGAACCACGGAACGGCGGTACGACCGTTCGACCAACACCTGGGTGGACGGTAATACAAACTGGTACACGGTGCAGTCGTTTCGCTACCTTGCCGGACACGTCGGCTGCAGCATCAAAAAGGGGCAGCGGGTCCTGGTTGTTGGAAAGCTTCGCCTGAGGCAGTGGGAACACGAAGGCCGCGTCTACCACGTAGCCGAAATCGATGCCGAATCCGTTGGCCACGACCTCATGTGGGGCTCCGCGAACTTCACGCGGATGAACGGAACCTCAACGACGCCCTCGGATTCTGTTCCGCCGACGGAAGGACCTGGCACTCCCCCAGGCAACAGCGACTGGGAGGTCCCTGAGGAGGGCCAGGTGCCGCCGGACGAAGAAACCGTACCGTCCGGGTTGGATGAAGCCGACGGCGAAGAACCCCTGGTGAACACATCCACCGGTGAGCTGGTGCGAGCCGGCGTTTGAAAATCTCCTGGCATCCCGTGCCGTGGACGGATGCCGGACAGTAGAACGGGACAAGGGCGGACCCCGAAGGTACTGAAGCCCGGGGTTCGGCCCTGCCGTCGATTACCGCCCTAAAGTGGGGGCATGTCCACTGCTGAACTCATTGAGTCCATACGTTCAAAGCTGCGTTCGGAAGGCGACGCCGATCGCGCACGTGGCGCCCAGGCATACATGAAGTCCGATATGCCTTCCCACGGTGTCCGGGTCCCGGACGTTCGCAGGATTGCCAAGGCCGCCGCCAAGGAGTTTCCCCCGTCGGCGCCGGAGGAACTCCGCAGTGCCGTCTTGACCCTGTGGCGGGAAGCAGCGGCACGGGAGGAGCGCTACGCGGCCATCGATCTCACTGGCCTGCCGATGGTCAAGGACGATCTGCTCATGCTGCCGGTCTACGAGGAAATCATCCGGACGGGTGCCTGGTGGGACCTTGTGGACGGCGTATCGCACCGTATCTGCGCCCTCTTGCTGGCCCACAAGGACGAGATGACCCCGCTGATGCTTCAGTGGGCCCAGGACGCCGACATGTGGATCCGGAGGGCCGCCATCACTGCTCAACTTGGCGCGAAAGCTGCCACAGACACGGCGCTGCTGGCCCGGGTGATCACGGCAAACCTGGCTGATCAGGACTTTTTCATCCGCAAGGCGATCGGCTGGGCACTGCGCGAGTACAGCAAAACCAATCCCGGCTGGGTCAGCGACTTTGTGGAAGAAAACGTGGGAGCATTGAGCCCTTTGTCCGCACGGGAGGCCATGCGGCTCATCAGATGATGGGGCGGTGTCCTGGTTCGTCGCGCTTGCGGAACAAACTCTTGGTTTTCGGATCCACAAAGATCAGGTAGACGGCGAAGAGGAGAGCGATGATGGCGGCAGCGTTCCTGGCGAGCGTGAGAGCCAGGCCGAGGTCCTCGCTCTGCAGGTACGGAAAAACGTCCAACTGGTCAGAGATGGCATAGACCATGAAGAACGACATGATGAAGTAGACAGCCTTGACTTGCCAGTCGTTGCGGATACCTGTTACGGCAAAGAGCGGTATCAACCAAACCACGTACCAGGACTGAATCATCGGTGCCAGGATCACGATGGCGGCAAATGCCAGCGTCAGTCGACGCATCAGGCGGTCGTAATCACCGCGGAAGATCTGCCAGGCGACCGCCCCCACCATGAGCACCTTGCCGGCGTCGTAAACCCACTTGGCCATGCCCCAACCATCCAGGCCGAACACGTTGAAAATCGAAGCAACAACCAAGCCGATCAGTCCCACCGGGGCATACCAAATCCAGATGCTGCCAGGGGCGGAAAGACCATTAATCCAGCCAAAGCCGAACCCGTTGACAAGGCTCAGAGCGTACAACAGTCCAAAACTAAGGCCGGCGGTGAGGAACCAGTACAGGAACTTCCGCGGCCAGGAGGCACCCTTGCCTGCCCATAACAGTCCAATGAAGGGCAGGAACACGATGGTGATGGGCTTGACGGATATAGACAACGTGACCAGCACGATGCCGAGAACAACCCTGCGTGTGGCGCAGTAGTAGAGGCCGGCCAAGGCCAAGCCGATCATCAGTGCGTCATTGTGGACGCTCGCGATGAAGTTGGTGAGAAAGAGCGGATTTGCGGCTGTCAGCCACAGCGCGCGGTGCGGATTCACACCGTGCAGCTCAGCAAGCTTGGGCACGTACACAATGCAGAGCACGATCCCCACCAAGGCAACCAAACGGAACAGCATGATGCTGGCTTCAGGTTGGACGTTGGTCACCCAGACTACGAACTGTTCGATCCACAGGAACAGCTGTCCATAAGGGACCGGTGCTTCCGTCCACATCTTGTCCGCACCCAACTGGAAATAGTTGGGCAGGGCCGAGATGCCGTTCTTGTACGGATTCATGCCCTCGACCATGAGGCGTCCCTGGCCGATGTAGGCGTAAACGTCCCTGCTGAAGAGGGGAACCGTGAACATCATCGGCAGTCCCCAGGCCACAACGGCCTGAAGGGTAGCCTTGCGGGCTTCCAGCCCCCACACCCTGACACGTTGGCCGAGCCGGAGCCAGGCCCGCACAAGCAGCATGCCGCCGACGGAAAGAAGAACGATGGAGAGGGCGACTCCCGCGCCCTCGGTGCGCATCCAGATAAAGAGCGGCAGCCGCCGCAGTTCGGACACCGGAGCAAGCCAACCCACACCCAAAGATCCGAACACCATGAACATCGAACCGATGAAGCCGGCGATCAGGGGCGAACGCGCGTTATCCACCTCGCTGGCTGCAGCAGCATCCGCCGTCGGCGCTGCTGTCCCTGCCTTCTGGGCGGCGGGTACGGGCACCGTCATGTGGTCGTCATCCAATCGTTCGCCCGGTAAATTCGGGACAAAAATTCTGCGTCTTCGGGGCTTCCGCAGCAGGAAGAAACGACACTGCTGCGCTCAAAAATCGTACCATCGGAGCACTTGGAACCGGCTGAAGGATAGGCTAGGCGCGTGCCTATTACTAATGAACGCATCGTCTGGATCGACTGCGAAATGACCGGCCTGGACCTCAAGAACGACGCCCTGATCGAGGTTGCCGCCCTGGTGACGGATTCCGAGCTCAATATCCTGGGTGACGGCGTCGACGTCGTGATCAAGCCGGATGATGCCGCACTGGAACAAATGAACGACTTTGTGCGGGACATGCATACCCGCTCCAAACTTCTGGACGAGCTCCCATTCGGTAAGACCATGGCCGAGGCCGAAGCGCAGGTCCTGGAGTACATCGAGAAATGGGTTCCGGATCCCCGCAAGGCCCCCCTGGGTGGAAATTCCGTGGGGACGGACCGGATGTTCCTGGCCCGGGACATGCCGAACATCGTTGAGCACCTGCACTACCGTGTCATCGACGTCAGCACCATCAAGGAGCTGTCCCGGCGCTGGTTCCCGCGTGCCTACTTCCAGTCGCCCGCAAAGCACGGTGGACACCGTGCGCTCGGTGACATCAAGGACTCCATTGACGAACTCCGCTACTACCGGGAAGCCGTCTTTGTTCCCGCACCTGGTCCCGACACTGCCACCGCCCAGCGCATTTCCAAGGACATCATGGCCAGCGCCGAAACCCTCGGATCCAGCGAAACGGTGTGATCTGCGCCATTTTTAAAGGTTTTTTCGCCAAAACCGGCAAAAGTGGACTTTGCACCCCAAAACAGCAGGTAAGCTATTTGTCGTTGCCTTCGAGGAAAGCCGGTCAAACGGTATAACCGAAAAGGGCACATGGTGGGCTTAGCTCAGTTGGCAGAGCGCCTGGTTGTGGTCCAGGAGGTCGCGGGTTCAACCCCCGTAGCTCACCCCACCGAGATTGGCTGCAGAGCCGGTTTCCACAAAGGCCGCACCGGTTATCCGGTGCGGCCTTTGCTTTTAACCCGAAGCCGGAACGCCCCGGACCTTAGCGACCAACAAAGGAAGAACCGACATGACCGTCCTGCCAGTGACCATTTGGGGCGAACCCGTTTTGCACCGCCGGGCAAGCGAAGTCGAAGTCTTCGACGACGAACTGCGCGCCTTGATCGCTGACATGTTCGAGACTAACGATGCAGCCAACGGCGTGGGCCTCGCTGCGCCGCAGGTGGGCGTGGGCAAACGCATTTTCGTCTACAAGTACGACAACGACGACGACGTCCCGCCGCAGGGCGTAGTGGTCAACCCGGTACTCACCCTTTCCAAAGTCTCCGGCGCACTTCCGGACCCCGATGAGGACGTTGAAGGCTGCTTGTCCTTCCCCGGCGAGTATTACCCTTTGCAGCGCGCCGACTGGACGCGGGTTCAAGGCTTCGATGGAGACGGCAATCCCGTGGAATTTGAAGCGACCGGCTGGTTCGCCCGGATTCTTCAACATGAGTTCGACCACTTGGATGGCAAGCTCTACGTGAACCGCTTGGTGGACCGCTACTCGAGGAAAGCCATGAAACAGGCCAAGAAAAACGGCTGGGGCGTGCCCGGCCTGACGTGGATGCCCGGCGTCGACCCCGATCCCTTCGGGCACTAAGGCATGGAAACCGGCACCCACGCCGAGCTGTTCAAGCTCCTGGACATCAGCGCCGAGGACGCACAGGAGTGTGCCGCCCTTTTGGCGACGCCTCCTGACAGCAACGTCCAACAAGCACTGGACGCCATGAAAGCCCGCCTCGGCACGTATCCGGTGGAAAGCATCACGGCAGTCGACGCACCCGAAGCAGCCTGGATCGAAGCACTGCTTCGCTTCGCCCCGTTGGTCCACGCGTACCACCTTGAGCTGGGCATCGAGCCTGCCGTGTCCGCGGCATCGCTGGCAGATGTGGGCTTGCAGTTGCGGATCAACCGGAGGGTCCATGGCCGTTTCGGACTCGACACTTGGGGTTGGCTGACGCTTCACATGGCCGGCAACCTGCTTCGACTCGGGAGGTTGCAGTTCCATCTGGTTCCTGCGGGCGTTTCGGCTTCAGGCTGGGTGCTGGGTGTGCACATTCCCGAAGACGGTGGCCTCTCCCCCGCCTTGGTGGACGGAAGCTTCGCAGAAGCCCGCGCCTTTTTCTCTCGTCATTTTCCCGACAAGCCGGCAACCGTGGCCACTTGCGACTCGTGGATGCTGGATCCATATCTTTCGGAGAAACTTCCCAACAGCAACATCGCGTCCTTCGCGCGCCGCTTTACCCTTGATCGCTGCACCGACGCACCCACCGACGCTGTGTACTTCACCTTCCGGCAGCGTGGCCTCCAGGATCTGGAAAAACTTCCCCGGGAAACCTCACTTCAGCGCGTGGTCCTGGAACGAATCGACGACGGCGGCACCTGGCAACTTGGGCACGGTCACCTGGCGCTGTAGATAGTCTGCTGCTCAGGGCAGGAGGCCAGGACGCCCTTCATGGCATCCTTCTCAGCCTGGGTGACCCAGAGCCGGTAGGCGGTCTTCACTGAGATCTGCCGGGCAACGTAGTGGCAGCGGAAGTTCTTATTCGCCGGCAACCATGTCGCGGCGTCTCCGGCTCCTTTTTTCACATTCGCCGGGCCATCTGCCGCAATCAGGTTCAGGGGGTCATTGGCGAGGGTTTGCCGCTGCTGGACCGTCAGCTGCTGGGCTCCCTTCTGCCAGGCGTCGGCCAAGGCCACCACGTGGTCGATCTGCACTGCAGAACTCGTTTCCTGTCCCCTCGTGAACTGCACTTGCAGTCCGATGTAGGGTTCGTTCAGTGTTCCGGCGGCTACCTTGCAGGAGGACCCTTCCGCGAACTTCACCGCAGTCATGTCGCGGCGGAGGATGTCGTTCCTGGTATCGCAACCATTGTGGTCGGCGTCGGCCCATGCCTGTCCGAAGGCGGCCCGGTCGTAGTCCGATTTCGGCGCCCGGCCTTTGACCTGCAGGCGCTCCAGGGCATCTGTGGCCTTTTCAGCGGCTACAGGCGCAGCGCCGCGCACAGGCTTCATCCATTCGGGGTTGTAGACCGGAGCTTCGCTTGGCCCGGACTGCGCGGGCTGTGCGACCTCGAACTGGCCGGCAGTAAAGAACCAGGAGAGCCCGGCGACGACGGTAGTGGCGACCAGGGCCAGTACCGTCCATGCTTGGCGTGACCGCCGACGGGCGCGTCTGTAGGCGGACCAGGTGATGCTCAAGGGACTCCATCCAGTGGGGCAAGGTGTGTCATACGAGCGTATGGCAAGGCCCCGACAGTCAGAGTCGGTATCCACAGTGTGTAGGAGAAGTCACACTGTGTTGAGGCAGGAAACAGGCCGGTTTATTGCTCGCGCATCACGCGCTGCAGGTCCTCGGCAGCCACCGCCAGAAGTCCGCGCAGTTGTTCGACGCGCTCGTCAGTAACGTCCCCTGTAACATTAGCCGCGACGGCTTGGTCCAGGAGTTTCTGGGCTTGCTTGTGATTGGCCTTGGCGACGTCCAAGGCGTGTTCCAGAGTGGTCTCATGTTCGATCGTTGATTCGTTTTCCATGAGTCCCATTCTGGTCAGGTTTCCCGGCCGATACCAGTGACCCGGCCGGGAAACCCCTGATAACTGCTGCGTGCTTAGGCGTCAGCTGTTTCCAGTACGGCGATGGGAGCGACGACGTCCCGTGCGGGGAACGACGGCGGGTTCACCCCGGCCATTTCTTCCATGACCCGGACAACCTGGCAGGAGTAGCCGAACTCGTTGTCGTACCAGACGTAAAGTACGAGGTTCTTGTCGTTGGAAATGGTCGCGAGTCCGTCCACGATGCCGGCCCTGCGGGAGCCGACGAAGTCAGTGGAGACCACATCAGGGGAATCGATGTAGTCGATCTGCTTGCGGAGATCCGAGTGCAGGGACATCTCGCGGAGGAAGTCGTTGACTTCGTCCCGGGTGGTGCCGTTCTCAAGGTTCAGGTTCAGGATGGCCATGGAAACATCGGGGGTGGGAACGCGGATGGCGTTGCCGGTGAGCTTTCCCTGCAGTTCCGGCAGTGCCTTCGCTACGGCCTTGGCGGCGCCAGTCTCGGTGATCACCATGTTCAGCGCGGCGGAGCGTCCACGGCGGTCACCCTTGTGGAAGTTATCGATCAGGTTCTGGTCGTTGGTGAACGAGTGGACCGTTTCGACGTGGCCGTGAATGATGCCGAACTTGTCGTTGATGGCCTTCAGCACCGGTGTGATGGCGTTCGTGGTGCAGGAGGCAGCCGTGACGATCTTGTCGTCGTCGGTGATGTCGCGGTGGTTGATCCCGTGAACGATGTTCTTCAGATCGCCCTTGCCCGGCGCCGTGAGCAGGACCCGGGCAACGCCCTTGCTCTGCAGGTGCTGGGAGAGGCCATCGGCGTCGCGCCACCGTCCGGTGTTGTCAACAACCAGCGCGTCCTTGATGCCGTAGGCCGTGTAATCAACGGTTGCGGGGTTGTCCGAGTAGATGACCTGAACCTGCACGCCGTTGGCGGTGATGGTGTTGGCTTCTTCATCCACGCGGATGGTGCCTTCGAAGGAACCGTGGACGGAGTCGCGGCGCAGCAGGCTGGCGCGCTTGACGAGGTCGTTTTCGGCACCCTTGCGGACCACAATGGCGCGCAGGCGGAGGCCGTGGCCGCCACCGGCCTTTTCGATGAGGATGCGGGCCAGCAGGCGGCCGATGCGTCCGAAACCATAAAGAACGACGTCGGTGCTGGTGCGGTCGTCAGCGCCGCGCTTGCCCACGATCTCGGCGAGCTCGGCACGCAAGTACTCGTCCAGGGAGGCGCCATTGCCTTCTGCCCGGTACTTCTCGGTCAAACGTGCAATATCAATGGCCGCGGCGCCGAGCTCCAGCTCGGAGAGGGCGTTCAGCAGGGGTGCGGTCTCTTCGAGCAGGAGCTCGTGGTTGCTCATCCGGCGTGCAAAGCGGTGGGCCTTGAGGATGTTCATGGTGGACTTGTTGATCAAGCTCCGGCCGTGGATGCTGGTGACCACGTTGTTTTCCCGGTACAACCGGCCGATCACCGGAATCATGGCCTCGGCGAGAGCCTCCCGGCCCATCCACTTATCAAGACAAGAATCTGACGTCTGGCTCACAGAACTACCTTCCTTGGGTCAACCACATACGTCCTCGTATGCAGATGGCAGCGGCCGCCCGGAGTAGTCCTGCGGCACATGCGCCGGCGGGCTTCGGTCCACCCACAGCGCCTTGAACGAGAGCAAAGAAAATCCGCCGGCTGCGAACGCAGTCCCGGCGGCAGAACATCTACGTTCAGTAACCATTCTAGGCTGGAAGGGGAAGGCATGGTTGTCGCGGAGGCGTGAAATCACTCACACGCCCGCAATCCGGGGAGTCATAAATGGATGGGTTGACCGATACGCCGGGTTCTGTCATCCCTTTCCGTTGCCGAAAAGGGAGTAGCGGCCATCCATCTACGAACGCCGTTGCCGACGCCCTCCAGCAGCCTACCCGGACACTCGGGCGAGCAGCCCTCGAACGTGTCCTGTCTGGCCTTGCTCCGGGTGGGGTTTACCTAGCCTCCCCGGTCACCCAGGGAGCTGGTGGTCTCTTACACCACCGTTTCACCCTTACCTGCTGCCTCCGGTGCAATACCGGAAACGCAGGCGGTCTGTTCTCTGTGGCACTGGCCTGCGGGTTACCCCGAGTGGGCGTTACCCACCACCCTGCTCTGCGGAGCCCGGACGTTCCTCGAGCCACTTTCGTGACGCGCGACCGCCTGGTCAACCCATCCGCCCTACAGTCTACCGGCGTCCGGGGCGGCCCAAGTCACCGGTAATATCGACTGGTGCTGATTCTGCTGCCGCCATCCGAAGGCAAGACGCCTGCCCGCAAAGGCCCCGCCATCGACTGGGAGTCATTGAGCTTTCCGGACTTGAACCCCTACCGGGCCAAGGTCCTCGAAGCACTGGGGACGGTGAGCGCGCACGAGGACGCCCTCGTGTTGCTGGGCGTCGGCGCGTCGCTGAGTGACGACGTCGAACGCAATACGCGCCTGCACGCCGAACCGGCGGCCCCCGCGCACCAGGTCTATTCAGGTGTCCTGTACGACGCCCTTGGCTTCAAGAGCCTGACACCCACCCAGCGACGCAAGGCGACGGAGTCCATCCTGGTGGTCTCAGCGCTCTGGGGTGCCATCGGCTTTGGTGACCACGTGCCCGCTTATCGGCTGTCCATGGGGACCGCACTGCCCGACGTCGGACGCCTCGCCTCCTACTGGAAGCCCCAGCTTGGCGCCGCCCTCACCAAACGCGTTGAAGGGGAACTGTTGGTGGATTGCCGCTCCAGCACCTATGCCGCTGCCTGGACTCCCCCGGCCGCGCAGACAGTGAACGTCAATGTGTTCAATGAGGCCAACGGCAAACGGACCGTGGTCAGCCACTTTGCCAAGCACACCCGGGGTGAACTGGCGCGGCATCTGCTGACGAGGCGCGGCAAGGCGCCGTCCACTCCGGATCAGCTCTTGAAGGCCGCAAGCGAAATGTGGACTGCTGAACTCGTCGAGGGCACGGCCCGCAAGCCGCACGCGCTGAACATCATTCTGTCCAGCTAGGGGCTAATTCGGTTCAGTTCCACTCCGCCGAACGGACCAGGATCACACCTGAGTCCGGGCAGAATACGATGTCGTCTTCGGCGGCGGCCTTGACCTCGGCAAGGTCTCCGGGGCTGAGCATCATCCCCGAACCTTCGGATTTTCCGTGGAACAGCCGGGCAGCACCGACTCCCCGTTTGGCGATGGTCTTTTCGTAGACCGCAAGCATTCCGGCGTCCAACGCCTCGGCAAAGGCCGCCCGCTGCCCGCGAACCACCGTTTCCTCGGCCGCAATCTCCGCGATTGCTTCGTCCAGTTCGGCGCGGATGCCGCCAAAGGAGCCTTGGATGTCGTCAACGATTGCCTGTTGGGCGGCTTGGCGTTCACGCAGGGTATCCAGGCGCTCCAGGATCTCCAGCTCAACGTCTTCGAGGTCCGAACGGCGCTTGGTGAGCGAGGCGATGTCGTTCTGAAGCGCCACTAGGTCCTTGGACAACCCGGTACCGCTGTTCAGCCTGGTCTCATCGCGCTCGATGCGGGACGCAACCTGTTCGACGTCGGCTTCCGCGCGGCGCAGTTCGGCCTCGGCATCGTGGACGGCGACCTTGGCCGCACCCAATTCCCCGTTGGCCACGCTGAGGGCGTCCGTCAAGTCAGTGATGCGGGGATCGTTTTCCAGCACTTTCCGGCGGCCGGCCAACGATTTGAGCTTGGCATCGAGCCCCTGCAGTTCAAGCAATTTCAATTGTTCTGCTGGTGCTGCTTTCGCCACGCTTACCTCCGCTTGTCGCCACCGGTCCTGGAGATCAGGGCCGGCCCTTTCCTAGACTCTAGTCGCCGCCGGGAGTCAGTATGAAGTCCCAAGGGTCACTGTTGGTACTGCTGACGCGGATATCGACGTCGTAGCCCTGGTCCGAGAGCACGTTGCCCAAGGCTTCGGCGGCGGCAGGAAGCCACAACCATTCGCTGGCAAAATGCGATACGTCAATCAGGTACGGCCGCCCGTTGGTGGCGCCTTCACGCGCTTCCGACGCCGGATGGTGCCGCATGTCCGCGGTCACGTACACATCGGCATGGTTGGCCCGGACGGCGTCGAACAGGCTGTCGCCGGCGCCTCCGCAGACAGCCACGCGCCGCACAAGTCCGTCCTTGTCACCGGCCACCCGCACTCCGCCGGCAACGGCCGGGAGCATTTCGAAGACGCGGGCTGCGAAGTCACCCAGTGTTTCGAGCTCCGGAAGATCGCCTACCCTGCCAATTCCTTCTTCAGGCAAGCCGTTGGACGCCGGAGTCAGCGGCGCCACATTCTCCAGTCCGAAGGCGTCCGCGAGGACGTCAGACACTCCCCCAACGGCTGAGTCGCCGTTTGTGTGCACAGTGAGCAGGCCCGTTCCGGCCTCGATCAACCGATGCACGGCGAGGCCCTTCGCGGACGTCGCTGCCACCGAATTCACGCCTTTGAGCAGCAAGGGATGATGGGTGATCAGAAGTTCAGCGCCCCACTCGATGGCCTCATCAATGACAGCGAGGGTGGGGTCTACGGCAAAGAGGACTTTGGTCACCGGTACCGTGGGACGCCCGACCACAAGGCCAACCTCATCCCAATCTTCGGCAAGGGACTCAGGCCAGAGCTCTTCGACAGCCAACAACACCTGGCCGAGGGTTGGTTCGCCGCTGGCCCCCACTGTTTCGTCGTGTTCTGTTTCGTCTTCTTCGACGGAATCCGCATCAGAAATGCCAGTGTTTACTGCTTCCATATTCCTATTCTTCACTACCGTGCCCGTTCAGGCAGTCCCCCCGCCCCTGAAGTACCTGCCGGGTGCCGTAATTCTCCCGTAAGGTGAAGCGGGAATCATCAGGCTTTCCCAACCATTGAAGAGAACATGAAAACTTTCGTACTTGGCGGCGGCTGCTTCTGGTGCCTGGATGCCGTTTACCAGAAGACCCGCGGCGTCAGCTCGGTGGTCTCCGGCTACACCGGTGGCCATATCCGCAATCCCGATTACTACGAGGTGTGCTCCGGAACCACGGGCCACGCGGAAGTCGTTGCGGTGACGTTCGATGAAACCGTTGTGCCCGAAGAAGTCATCCTGGACATGTTCTTTGCCCTTCACGACCCCACCACCCTGAACCGGCAGGGCTACGACGTCGGAACCCAGTACCGTTCGTCGATGTTCTACACCACCACCGAAGAGAAGATGCTGTTCGAAGAAGCGATCGAACGCGCCCAGACCCTCTGGTCCGATCCGATTGTGACTGAGGTGGTCCCCCTGCCGGACTTCTACGAGGCCGAGGAAGTTCACCAGAATTACTATGCGAAGTTCCCTTACCAGGGGTATTGCCAGGTGATCATTAATCCCAAGCTGGCCAAGGCGAGGAAATATTACTCTGCATGGCTTACTGCTTAGCAAGGTTTCGATCCCGCTGGTTAGGCTGACCTCAGCATTCCCTCTTCAGAGATAGGCGTAAATTTTCATGGCAAGGATCTACGACGACGTCACCCAGCTGGTCGGCCGCACTCCGCTGGTTCGGTTGAACCGGCTGACCGAGGGCCTGGACGCCCAGGTTGCAGTCAAGCTCGAGTTCTACAACCCGGCCAACAGCGTCAAGGACCGCATCGGCGTGGCCATCGTTGACGCTGCGGAAAAGTCCGGTGCCTTGAAGCCCGGCGGAACGATCGTTGAGGGCACCTCCGGCAACACCGGTATCGCACTCGCGCTGGTGGGCGCTGCCCGCGGTTACAAGGTCATCTTGACCATGCCTGAAACGATGTCCACCGAACGTCGCGTCATGCTGCGCGCCTACGGTGCCGAGATCGTCCTGACCCCCGGTTCCGAAGGCATGCGCGGCGCTGTCGAGAAGGCCCAGGAGATCGTCGCCACCACGGAAAACGCCATCTGGGCACAGCAGTTCGCCAACGAGGCCAACCCGGCCATCCACCGTGCCACCACGGCTGAGGAAGTTTGGGAAGACACCGACGGCGAAGTGGACATCTTTGTTGCCGGCGTTGGCACCGGCGGCACCGTCACCGGCGTCGGACAGGTCCTCAAGGAGCGCAAGCCCGGCGTCCAGATCGTGGCTGTGGAACCGAAGGACTCCGCAATCCTCAATGGTGGAGCCCCCGGCCCGCACAAGATCCAGGGCATCGGCGCCAACTTCGTTCCGGAAATCCTGGACACCAACGTCTACGACGAAGTCCTCGACGCCACCCTCGAAGATTCCGTACGTGTGGCACGTGAACTCGGCGCCCGCGAAGGCATCCTGGGCGGCATCTCCTCCGGCGCCATCGTTTGGGGCGCACTCGAGCTCGCCAAGCGTCCGGAGAATGCCGGCAAGCTGATCGTGGCAGTCGTCTGCGACTTCGGAGAGCGTTACATCTCCACCGTTCTGTTCGATGACATCCGCGGCTAACACAACGCCCGCGTACCTTCATTTCCTGTAGAAAGGTCTTTGTGAGCTTCTTCGCAAGACTTAAGGAAGACCTCGACGCCGCCCGGTCCCACGACCCGGCGGCGCGAGGTTCTTTCGAGAACTTTTTCGCATACTCCGGATTGCATGCCATCTGGGCCCACCGCGTCACCCACAAGCTCTGGCAAAACCCGGCACTGAGGTTTCCGGCGCGCCTGATTTCGCAGCTCGCGAGGTTCCTGACCGGGATTGAGATCCACCCCGGGGCCACGATTGGCCGCAGGTTCTTCATCGACCACGGCATGGGCGTCGTCATTGGTGAGACGTCCGAGATCGGCGACGACGTGATGATTTACCACGGTGTCACCCTCGGCGGCCGTTCATTGGCCAAGGTCAAGCGCCACCCCACCATTGGTGACCGCGTCACGATCGGTGCCGGCGCAAAGGTACTCGGCCCCATCACCATCGGCGCGGACAGCGCAGTTGGGGCAAATGCCGTGGTGGTCAAGGACGCTCCTCCGGAGTCAATCATTACGGGCATCCCAGCGACCTGGCGCCACCGGGATGCCAGGTCCGAGACCAAACCGGCAGTGGATCCGGCGGAGTACTACATCGAATACCGGATCTAGCCGGCCAGTCTTTTGTAGAAGTTCAGGAACACAGCGTCAAAGACGCGGTCCGGCAGAATCCTTCGCATGGCCAGAACGCCCCAGGCACCCCTACCTACCGGGTAGCGGGTTCCGGGGCGTTTTGCCGTCGCGGCCCGGACGATGGTCTTTGCCACCACGCTTGCCGGAGTGGACAATACGTGGCCTTCACCTGAAGTCGACGCAAGGGCCGCCGCCACGATGTGTGCCTGATCCGCGTAGGGCCCAGTGCCCGAGGTCGCCAGCAAGCCCTCACCAGCTATGGTGCCCCATTCAGTATCGGTTCCCGACGGTTCAATGATGACGACGTCGATGCCGTGGGGTTTCAGTTCGAGGCGCAACGAATCGCTGATTCCCTCCACCGCGAACTTTGTGCCGTGATACCAGGCGCCAAGGGGCTCGTAGATCTTCCCCCCGATGGACGCAACATTGATGATCCGCCCCCTTCCCGCGGCACGCATTGCGGGGAGGACCAGCTGGGTCATCCTTGCCAGGCCCATGACGTTGACCTCAAACTGCCTCCTGCCCTCAGCCAGCGGAACTTCCTCCAGGGAGCCGTAGCCTGGCACCCGCGTAAACGGTAAAACCCGCCGACGCCAGGGCAAGGGCGGTTTCGAATCCGATGCCCGTTGAGGCGCCGGTGACCACCGCGATACGTCCTGCCATGGCTGGTCTCCTTTAGTCCCCGGCACGGCAAAGGCCGGCCCACCCCAGCGTATCCGGGACGGACCGGCCTGTGCCGGGAAAATGCTGCTAGTGGGTGTCGACCGCCGAGATTTCGGACTTGCCTTCGCCCCAGAGCGTGTGGAACGTACCTTCAGTGTCCACACGACCGTAGGTGTGGGCACCGAAGAGGTCGCGCTGGCCCTGGATCAGGGCAGCGGCAACACGCTTGCGGCGGAGGCCGTCGTAGTACGCCAGTGACGAGGAGAAGACCGGGACCGGGATGCCCAGCTGAACTGCGGTTGCCACTACGCGGCGCCATGCCGGGAGTGCCTCGCCAATGGCCTTGGTGAAGGCAGGGGCGAAGAGCAGGTTGGCGGGCTTCTCGTCGGCAGCGTAGGCCTTGGTGATGTCCTTGAGCAGTTCTGCCCGGATGATGCAGCCGGCGCGCCACAGGGAAGCGATCTCGTCCAGCTTGAGGTCCCAGCCGTACTCCTTGGCGGCGGAGGTCAGCATGTCCAGGCCCTGTGCGTAGGAGACAAGCTTGGAGGCGTACAGAGCCTGGCGGACATCTTCAACGAACGTCTCGGGGATTTCCACCGAAGCCTCTTCGCCGGCCAGCAGTTCCTGGCCAAGCTTGCGCTGTTCGGTCTGCGAGGACAGTGCCCGGGCGAACACGGACTCAGCGATGCCGGAGACCGGGGAACCCAGTTCCAGGGCGGAAATGACCGTCCAACGGCCCGTTCCCTTCTGGCCTGCCGCGTCAACGACGACGTCCACGAAGGGCTTGCCGGTCTTGGCGTCAACGTGGCCGAGGACCTCGGCGGAGATTTCGATCAGGAAGGAGGACAGATCGCCCTTGTTCCACTCAGCGAAGATCTTGGACTGTTCGGCCGGCTCGATGCCCGCACCGGAGCGGAGAAGATCGAACGCTTCGCCGATGACCTGCATGTCGGCGTATTCGATGCCGTTGTGGACCATCTTGACGAAGTGGCCTGCGCCATCGGTGCCGATCCATGCGCAGCACGGTTCGCCGTCGACCTTGGCCGAAATCTTTTCCAGCAACGGACCGAGAGCGTCGTAGGACTCACGGGAGCCGCCGGGCATGATGGACGGGCCGTTCAGTGCACCCTCTTCACCACCGGAAACGCCCACGCCAACGAAGTGGAGGTCCTTCTTGGCCAGCGCTGCTTCGCGGCGGCGGGTGTCCTCGTAGTGCGAGTTGCCGGCATCGATGATGATGTCACCGGCTTCGAGCAGCGGTTCGAGCTGCTCGATCACGTTGTCAACGGGCGCGCCGGCCTTGACCATGATGAGGACGCGGCGGGGCTTTTCGAGGGAGTCGACGAGTTCCTGCAGCGTTTCCGTGCGGATGAAATCGCCTTCAGTGCCGTGCTTTTCCAGCAGGGCGTCGGTCTTTTCCACGGAGCGGTTGTGGAGAGCCACGGTGAAGCCGTTGCGTGCGAGGTTGCGGGCCAGGTTGGCGCCCATCACCGCAAGGCCGGTGACACCGATGTGTGCTGACATCAAAACTCCAATTCGTTCGTGTACAAACAGTCCCAACGCACCCTTTGGGGACACGCAGGAAGCGATTTCAAAAACCAGGGGCTGTAATAAACCATACGTATTTAAACCTTGGGCGGGAAAGCGGCGCCCACGTTGTGGAAGCTGCCGCGTCATAAACAGTCTATGATGCCCGGCAACCACCACGGCGGCAGGAAGACCCTTCCCCACACGGAAACCTGCCCGGGCTCCCGCCGCGCCACTATGCTTACCTCTATGTCAACCAGCCTTCACCACCGCGCCGTTGAGCATTTGGGAACCCGGATTGTGGGTGGCGCCCTTCCCACGGGACACGTGATGCTGGCTGAGCACTTGGAAGATGAACTGAACGTTTCGCGCTCCGTGGTGCGTGAAGCCGTGCGCGTCCTCCAGTCCCTGGGGCTCGTGGAAACGATCAAACGGGTGGGCATCCGTGTCCTGCCCGCCCACCGTTGGAATCCTTTCGATCCCTTGGTCATTCGCTGGCGGCTCGCCGGCGAAGGTCGCGGCGCGCAGTTGCGCTCGTTGGCCGAGTTGCGTTCCGCCGTCGAGCCCGTAGCCGCCGAACTTGCCGCCGGAAATGCACCGGAGAGCCTCAGGCGGGAGCTGGTTGGGATCTCCCTTGCCATGAAGGAAGCGGGCGACGCCGGGGACATGGCAAGGTTCCTGGACCTCGACATCCGCTTCCACGCCCTGGTGCTGTCCGGTTCCGGCAACGAAATGTTCGCCAACCTGATCGGCCAGGTCACCGAGACCCTCACGGGCCGGACCGTTCACGGCCTCATGCCCGAACATCCCCAAAAGCAAGCACTCCAGTGGCACATGGATGTCGCCCACGCCATCGACGCCGGCGATGGTTCAGTTGCGCGCGATGCCGCCGCGAAGATCATGCGCCAGACGATCGCGGAGCTGGCACCCAGCTGGGATGACCAGCCCCGCGTCTTCGTCCCAGTTTCAAAGAGCTAGAGGTTCCTGGAAGTTCAACAACACTTTGCCGGATTCGGCGGAGTTCTTCGCGACTTCAAAGGCCTCCAAGCCGTGGGCGAGATCGAATTCGTGCGTCACCACTGGATCCACAAACAACGACCCGTCCGCCAAGGCAGCGATCACCTCATCGATCTCGTCGTTGAAGCGGAACGAGCCCAGGAGTTCCAGCTCGCGGGTGATGGCGAGCGAAATGAACACCGGCTGGGGTCCGGAGGGCAGAAGCCCTACCATCACAACCTTGCCGCCGCGGGTGGCACCTTTGATGGCCGAGGCAAGTCCGTAGTGGCTCCCTGAGGATTCAATAACGACGTCGGCGTCCACTGCCGCGATGGCGTCCGCTTCGTCCCCCTTTAGGACGGCGTCGGCGCCGACGGACCGGGCAATCTCCAACGGCTTGTCATGCATGTCGACGGCAACAATCCGGGCTGCACCGGCTCGCTTCAGTACCGCAACTGCAAGGGCACCGATCGGACCGCTGCCGATCACGAGGGCCGTCTTTCCCTTAACGTCACCGGCACGGGAAACGGCGTGCCAGGCCACGCTGGCTGGCTCCACCAGTGCGGCGGTGCGGAGGTCAAGATTCTCCGGCAGCGTGCGCAGCATCCGGGTAGGCAAATTGGCATAGCGGCTGAAGGCGCCATCCGTGTGGGGATAACGTGCAGCACTGCCCAGGTAGGTGCAGCCCGGGGAGAGGTTTGGCCGGTCCTCGGGGTATCTTGCATCGCCGGGCGCAGGGGTGGCCGGGTGGACAGCGACGGGCGTTCCTGCGGCGGGGCCCGTCCCGTCAGTTGCCTGTTGGACAACCACGCCAACGATTTCGTGCCCCAGGACCATCGGTTCCTTGAGGATGGACTCCCCGGCGGCACCGTGCAACCAGTAGTGGAGGTCCGAACCGCAGATCCCGCCGTAGGCGATCTCCACGATGGATTCACTCGGTGCCGGCGCTGCCAGCGGGATGTCTTCGATGCGCAGGTCGCCTTTGCCGTGGGCAACTACAGCCGGGCCGGAGGTGGGAAGGGAGACGCTCATCAGACCACCACCGTCATTCCGCCGTCGACGAAGATCGTCTGGCCGTTCACGAAGTTGGACGCCTGCGATGCGAGCCACACCGTGGGGCCAGCGAGGTCGGCCGTGGTACCCCACCTGTTGGCCGGAGTCCGGCCCAGGATCCAGGAGTTGAAGTCGGCGTCGTCCACCAGGTTCTGGGTCATTTCCGTGTGGATGTACCCAGGGGCGATCCCGTTGATCTGCAAACCGGACGCGGCCCATTCAGCGGTCATTGCCCGGGTCAGGTTCCGCAGCCCACCCTTGGCGGCCACATAGGGTGCGATGGTGGGGCGGGCCAGGTCTGTCTGGACGGAACAGATGTTGATGATCTTGCCCTGCCCCCGGGGGATCATATGCCGGGCGGCTTCCCTACCCACCAGGAAAGCGCTGGTGAGGTCGGTGGTGATGACCCGGTCCCAGTCTTTGACGTCGAGGTCCAGCATGGGAACGCGGTGTTGGATACCGGCGTTGTTCACCAGGATGTCCAAGGGTCCAACGTTCTGCTCCACCCAGGTGACCCCTTCTGCCGCGGAATCAGCGTCCGTAACGTCGAAGGCCCGGCTGTGGACCCGTCCCTCCGGGTATTCCGCGGCCATCGCCTGGCGGGCCGCCTCAAGGCGGTCAGCATTGATGCCGTTGAGCACCACCGTTGCCCCCGCGTCCGCGAGGCCCCGGGCAAGGGCGTTGCCTATCCCCCGGCTTGAACCGGTAACCAAGGCAACCCGCCCGGTCAGATCGAAAAGTGCACTCATGGTCTGTTCGTATTCCTTCTTCGGTTGCGCGGGTTCAGTTGCTGTTGGATGGTGTTGCGGCCGGTGTCCGGCCCAGGTTTGCGATGGTTTGCCGGACGACTGCGAGGTCTTTGTCTCCCAGGCCTTGGCGCTTGAGTTCGGCGTATAAGTCGATGGCCGCCGACGCCATCGGCACGGCCGAACCAGCGTCGTCTGCGCTGGCAATGACAAAGCCAAGGTCCTTGTGCATGAACTTGGCCGGCCCTGTCGGTTCATAGTCTTTGGCGGCCAGGCGCGGCCCGACGTTGTCCAGCACCCTGCTTCCTGCCAATCCCCCGGCCAGTACCTCAAAGAGGGCTCCTACATCCATCCCGGAGCGCTCGGCGAGTTCGGCGGCTTCGGCGAGGGCCGCCGTCGTGGTTCCGACGATCAGTTGGTTGCAGGCCTTGGCGAGCGACCCCGAGCCCAGGGGGCCCATTCGCCGGACGGTGGTTCCCATGGTCCTGAAAAGCGGTTCAAGCTGGGCGAAGCTGTCCTCGCTTGCACCCACCATGATGGCGAGCGTTCCACCACGGGCGCCGGCGGTTCCTCCACTCACGGGTGCATCCACCACCACGGCGTTGCCCCTACTTGCCTGCTCAACCAGTTCGCCGAATCGCTGGACTCCCGTTGGGGAGACACTGCTCATGACGACGACGGCGGTACCTGGCTGCGGTGGCCGGGTCCGCCAGGAGTCGAGCAGCTCCACTGCCGCTTCCTCGATATAGGGAAGATCCGGAAGCATGAAGATGATGGCGTCTTCATCGCGCAAGGCGGCAACGCTGGCGGCGCGCTTGACGCCGGGAAGAGCTCCGAAAGCCGTGTCGGAGCGGTTCCAGGCGGTGAGGCTCCATCCAGCGTTGGCTACGTTTGAAGCCATGGGCGCCCCCATCAGGCCCAGGCCAACGAAACCTACTCGTTTCGGGGTCATGGCAGGTAACACCTCACTTCGTTGTGGTCATCTATGGAAATTCTGTTCAATATCCTAGCCGCCATTCAGTATGATGAACACTATGACGACTGATGAACTTACCATCGCCATCGCTGTACCGCTCGAAGCTGAGTATGTAGAGCAGATCCGCGCTGTAGATCCCTCCGTAACGGTTCTCTACGAACCCGGACTTCTCCCCCCGGAGCGGTTCCCCGCGGACCACGCCGGCGACCCTGCCTTCAAAAGGACGCCGGAACAGGAGGCACGCTATTGGGCCATGCTGAACCGCGCCAACGTCCTCTATGGCTTCCCCAACGAAAGCCCCGCGGGACTGGCGCGGATCGCAAAAAGCAACCCCCACCTGCAATGGATCCACGCCATGGCGGCAGGAGCCGGCGGCGCTGTGAAGGCCTCTGGCCTGGACACTGAAACACTCCGGAAATTCCACGTCACCACCTCGGCCGGCGTCCATGCGCTGCCCTTGGCGGAGTTCTCGGCATTCGGAATCCTCAACGGGTTCAAGCGCAGCGCCGAGATGGCACAGGACCAGGCCGCCAAATTCTGGCCGGAACTGCGGACACCCACCAAGCTGGCCAACGGCTCCAAGGTAGTGATTGCCGGCCTCGGGGAAATCGGCATGGAAACGGCCCGCATCGCACGGGCACTGGGGATGAGGGTCAGCGGCACCAAGCGCAATGTCGGGACCATTGAGGGAATCGAGGAAGTCACCAACAATGACGGCCTCCCATCCCTTGTGGCCGACGCCGACGCAGTGGTCAACACTCTGCCGGGGACGCCCTACACGGAGAAGTTGTTCAACAAGGACATCTTCTCTGCCATGAAACCCGGAACTGTTTTCGTCAACGTGGGTCGCGGCACGGTAGTGGATGAGGACGCCTTGCTCGAGGCGCTCGACAACGGCCAGGTTGCCTACGCTTGCCTGGACGTCTTCGCCGTTGAGCCACTGCCACAGGACAGTCCATTGTGGAACCACCCGCGTGTCCTGGTGTCACCGCACACCTCCGCTTTGAGTGCCGCTGAGAACAGGCTCATCGCCGAACGCTTCTGCAGCAACCTGCGCACCTTCCTCGACGGCGGCGAACTCCCGCACCTGGTCGACCCGGTCCACTTCTACTAAACCGGACTACCACCCAGTGGCGCTCAGCCACGCCTCAAACTGAACCGGCGACATGGTCGCTGCTGCTCCGGCAGCAACGCCAAACCTCGAACCTGCCACAGGTTCACGCCAAAACAGCGCGGCGCCCCTCCTGATGGAGGGGCGCCGCGCTGTGCTGTTCAGGGATTGGGCTACTTGGCGTCTTCTGTACTGACCAGATCGCGACCGGCAGTCTCAGGGGTGAAGAACGTAGTGACGAACGAGATCAGGGCCAGGACCAGAGAGTAGATGGCCAGGACCAGCCAGGAGTGGTTGGTGGCGGCCAGCATCAGCGCGCCCAGCAGGGGCGCAAGGCCACCAGCCAGGACGGCTGATATTTCGCGGCTCATGGCGACACCCGTGAATCGGTACTGCGAACCGAACAATTCCGGAAGGAGCGGGCACTGCGGTCCAAGCATCGACTGGACACCGATGGCAATGCCCACGGCCATGACCACCCACACAAGGGTTACATTGCCAAGAGTGACGAGGTAGAAGGCAGGAACGGCAATGACGGCTTGGAACAACGCACCGTAACGGTAGACCGGAACACGTCCGTACTTATCCGACAACGCGCCGAAAGTCACCACCAGGACAGCTGCGAATCCGGCGGCGATCAGCAGCCCTACCGGACCGATGGAGTTGTTGCCGGCGAAGACACCTGCGGGCATGCTCATGAACGAAACCAGCAGGGCGGAGTAGATCGACGAGTTGCCGTTCTCCCCCATTCGCAACCCAATGCCAATCAACACATTCTTCTTGGAATGCTTCCACAAAGCGCCGATCGGGTTCTTGACCACGTTCTTGTGCTTTTCCAATTCCTGGAAAGCGGGCGTTTCCTTCAGCTTGAGCCGGATGAAGATTGCAATGACGATCAAGATGAAGCTGGCAAGGAAGGGCACACGCCACAACCAGCCCTGCAGGACTGACTTGTCGGCCAGAGCGATCAGCGCGAATGTTCCAGCGCCCAGCAGAGTGCCGAGCTGGATACCGACGAACGGCAAGGAAGCGAAGAAACCACGACGACGACGCGGCGCTACTTCTGAAATCAGCGTGGTGGCACCGGCCTGCTCCGCCCCGGCGCCCAGACCCTGGATGATGCGCAGGGTGACAAGGAGAACAGCACCAAGCATTCCAGCCTGTTCAAAGGTGGGCAGGAGTCCGATGGCGAAGCTCGCCGTTCCCATCAAGGCAATCGTCAGGATCAGGACCATCTTGCGGCCGAACCTGTCACCGATATAGCCGAAGATCAGGCCGCCGAAGGGCCGGGCCGCAAACCCGACACCGTAAGTGGCGAACGAAGCAATCAACGCACCATCAGGGCCCAGCGGCGAAAAGAACAGCGGCCCGAAGATCAGCGCCGAGGCCAGGCCATAGATGTAGAAGTCGTAGTATTCCAGGGCGGAACCTACAGAGCTGGCCAGCGTCGCACGCCGGAGCTGCTCCGGTTCAACGACGGCTTCGTCGGCCTCCGCCGCAAACTTTGTCTTAGTACGAGTAGTCACAAGCACTCCCTCAAAATCACCCCGGGCCCCCGTTGGCCCAGTGAGATAGTGATGGCATCACCGCCAAGATCACTATGATGAACAGAGTACAGCTTGCTGAACAGCTTGCCAAGATTAAAATCAGATTTATAGGGATCAGCCCATGGGGTTACCCAAGGACCGCGCCAACTCCTTGAGTTCCTTGACCATCAAGGCCCCTTGCTCCTCCGAATACGTCGCCTTCAACGCAGTCACGGACAGGCCCAGGCTGGGTCCATGCGCCCCATGCGTGGGTACGGGAACCGCCAGGCAGACGACACCTACTGTGGATTCTTCATCCTCGAAGGCGAAGCCCTGTTTGCGGATGGTGGCAATCTGCGCCTTGAGTTGCTCGGCGGTCCGAAGGGAGTTCGCGGTCATGGTGGGCAGCTCCATGCCATCGGGAAACATTGCCTCGATGTCGTGATCGTGCAGTTGCGCCACCAGGGCTTTACCGACGCTGCAGAGCGAGACCGGCATTTTGTCCCCGATATTCGAGGTCAGCCTGACCGCCGGGTGGCCCTCGTAGCGCGCCAGGTAGATCACGTGATCGCCGTCGAGCATGGCAATCCGGACCGTCTCGCCGGAGAGCGTCGGAGCCTGCTCGCAGTACTTGTAGAACTCCTGCACCTCATCGAGGCGGCTGAGGTATGCCGCTCCCAGCTCCACCAATTTTCTCCCGAGGGCAAAGTCGGCACCCTGCCTGGTGATGAGACGGGCTTCCTCGAGCGCCAGCAGAAGGTTGGACGTGGAAGATTTCGGAATGCCCAGCTCCCGGGACAAATCGCTCAGCGTCAAACGGCCGGAGGGGGAATCAGCCAGGGCTTCAAGGACGGCGGCAGCGCGGGTGACGGCGGGGGCCGGCGACGAAGCGCCCAGCCCCTCGGAGCGGGTGGTTCGGGAATCGGCCATGATTCTCCTTCGTCATTGCAAATCGGTGTTCAATCTACTGAACAATACCCATCATACTGGCATGCGGATCCTCATGGACTGTTCGGCTTTTCAAACCCAAAAGTTGGCTGTATATTCATCTTCGAGCTCTCCACCGCGGCATCCCCCAATAGTCGCGGTGGAGAGCTCATCCATTTCCGGCATACGGCAGCGCCCGCGCCGACATCGCTAGGCCGCCACCGCGCCTTGGTTCCTAAGGCACCAGCCTCCTCCTGAACCGTCGCGCACCAATTCCCACGTGGCGAGGGCGGACCGGGCATTGCCTCCCAAGCGAACCTGGACTTGCAGGACCTCAACATCCACCCGGCCCATCCCACGAGGCATACGCTTGGATTCCTCCCACCAGGCGACCCTTTCAAACCAGCGGACAGGCTCTACGGCGATCCTCCACTCGCGGCCTCCCCTGACGACGACGGCAGGCTCGCCTTGCGCTGTTGTGCGGATGTGTACGTGCTCCATGGAACAGACCGTAGAGTGTGGCCCTGACATTTAAGGACAACACCGAAATAACCGGACGACGAACAAAAACCCCGCCTCCAAGCATGGAGGCGGGGTTTGTTTGGTGGGTCCTACCGGGATCGAACCGATGACATCCACGGTGTAAACGTGGCGCTCTACCAGCTGAGCTAAAGACCCAAATTGCGGCTTCAGCACCTTGGAACTTCCTCAGCGCTTCAACCAACGAACAATGACTCTACATGATCAACCGCCGGAAACACCAATCGGGTCAGGAGCGTCCAAAAGATCAGGCAAGGCACGTGCAAGGTAGACCAATGCGCCACTGACACCCAGCTCGAGTTTCACCGTGGCGAATTCGTCACCACGGGTGCCCCCCCTGTTGATAATGACCACAGGCTTTCCGGATTTTGCTGCATGGCGGACGAAGCGGAGACCGCTCTGCACGGTCAGCGACGAGCCTGCCACCAAAAGTGCTTCCGCGTCATCAACCATGGCGTAGGCGCGCGCCACGCGGTCCTTGGGGACGTTCTCCCCGAAATACACAAAGTCAGGCTTCAGTATTCCGCCGCAGATGGGGCACACGGCCACCACGAACGAGGTGATGAGCTCGGGATCTTCCACTGTCGCGTCCGCATCCGGCGCCATCTCAACCAGGCCGGACTGCACAGCAGCTTCGACGAATCCGGGATTAATCTCCTCCAGGATGGCCGCGATCAATCCCCTGCTGAAGGTATGGCCATGCGAGAGGCAAATCACCTGGTCAAAACGACCATGCAAATCCACAACGTTAATGCTCCCCGCATCCTCATGCAGCCTATCCACGTTCTGGGTGATCAGGCCGGTAGTGAGTCCCCGCCGCTCCAGTTGGGCGACGGCAGCATGTCCTGCATTGGGATCGGCGTGCCGGAGATGGGACCAGCCGATGTGGTTGCGTGCCCAATATCGCCGCCTATTGGCTTCGCTCCCAATGAACTCCTGGTAGGTCATGGGGTTTCTTGGCGCGGACCCCGGCCCCCGGTAATCCGGAATGCCGGAATCGGTACTCAAGCCGGCCCCTGTGAGCAATGCCAAGCGCTTGCCCTGAAGGACGCGCACTGCAGGACCCATGGCTTCCTGCTCCCAAGCGTCGAGCTGAACCTCGGCTGCGGGCGCCATGCTGGCAAAACCAGTCATTCCGACTCCAGGCCCGCGGTTACTCATGACGCCTGAACCGCCAGCTCAGAGAGAGCACGACGATACCCGGCGAAGTCCCTCGCCTGGCCCCTTGGATTGACCACGACGTAACGGACAATGCCCTCCGCGTCGATGATGAAGGTGCCCCTCAAGGCCATACCGCTGACCTCATCGAACACGCCGTAATCCTTGGCAACAGCTCCGTGAGGCCAGAAGTCCGCCAAAAGGTCGAACTCGAAGCCTTCGCGCTCAGCGTAGGCCCGCTGGGCGAACTTGCTGTCAACCGAAATCGCAAGCACGGTCGCGTTCGAATCCTCGAACTGCGCAATGTTGTCGCGGATCTCACATAGCTCACCCGTGCAGATGCCCGAGAAAGCAAAAGGGAAGAAAACAACAACAACATTGACGCCCCGGTAGTCCGTCAACCGAACAGGCTCACCGTATTGGTTCAGCAGTTCGAAGTCTGGCGCGGTCTGCCCTTGCTGGGGAACACCGACCGAAACCGGCGCCTGCTGGACTTCGGTCATTTGTTCTTCTTAGGCACCAGCCGGGTGGCGCTCCAGTCCTTCGAGACACCTGCAGAAGTAGTCAAGTGAAGGCCGGAGGTAGGTGCGGCGTCCTGGATATCGGCGGGAGAAACATAATTATCCCGTCCCGACTTGGGGGTCAGGACCCAGACAACTCCGCCTTCTTTGAGTGTGGTGAGCGAATCCATGAGGGCATCAACGAGGTCGCCGTCGCCATCGCGCCACCAGAAGATGACTGCGTCAACGACGTCGTGATCGTCTTCATCCAGCAATTCGGAGCCCGTGACATCTTCAATATCGTCACGCAAGTCGAAGTCGACGTCGTCGTCGTAGCCGCGCTCCTGAATCAGATCCCCACCTTTGAAACCCATTCGTTCCGCCACATTTACCGATGTGGCGGCGTCGGCCTCGCTCACGTTTCCTCCTTTTGAAGTGACTTCCATTACTAACAGCCAACACCCTTTGGGCGCCTGCTTCAAGCCATTGTCCCTGCACCGGGGCACATTCCGCACCACCTCGGCTGTTTTGGGGCCGTGGCAAGCGCGTGCTTTACGTCACGCAGGCCGTTCGGATGTGACATACAACGCCCTGCAGGGCCTGCGGCTACGCATACCAGCGCCGCGAAAGCTAGAGTGGCCATGAGCGCTCTGGCTGCAGGGCGATCGCCCCGCAGAATTCTACTGGGCAGCCAAGCGCTCACAAGACCTGCCCGGCGCATCCGACCGGGCTGTTGAAACCGAGATGCCGCACACGACGCGTTCACGACGGGCAGTCACCCTGCCAGACCTGAGGCGCCGATGCATGCGCCAAAAGGAAGGTTGGACGTGGCTGCAGGAGAAGAGACCTCACACATCCTCAGCGGGTTGACTGCCCAGCTGCCTGATCGTGATCCGGAAGAGACCGCGGAGTGGATTGAGTCCCTTGATGCGTTGATCGCTGAGC
>NZ_JAQPPK010000010.1 GCF_029952445.1 Paenarthrobacter nitroguajacolicus
AAATCCGCCAATTCATCCCCAACGACTTCGCCTCCCTCGGAGCAGACGGCTTCGGCTTCTCCGACACCCGCCAAGCCGCACGCCGCTACTTCAAAAACGACACCCACTCCATCGTCGCCAAAACCCTGCAGTTGCTGGCGGCGAGGGGCGAGGTCGAGGAGGGCGCGCCGTCGTACGCCATTGACCGCTACAAGCTGCTTGACGTGAACGCCGGCACCACCGGCGGAGCAGGCGGAGACGCCTGACAGGTCCTGCAACGGGAATTGGCGGCAATGTTCTTGAAGAACATTGCCGCCAATTCCCGTTTCGCTCCAGGATCATCTGCAGACGGTCCACTCACGTGCCCAAATTCCTCCGGTCGACCACGAAACCCGTTGCGGCGTTTTCGCGGACTGCGTTGATACCGGCAACCACTGCCTTCAGGTTGGGAAATTGTGGCGACACTGCCACAACCGTGCCATCGTCTGCTGTGAGCCGGAACCGGAAAGAGTTGGCCCCTGCCTTGAGAATTTCGAAACTGCCCGCCATGTCCCCTGTTCTTTCACGCGTCGTTGCGTCGTCGAGCTGACTTCCTAACTCCCTCACTGACCCTAATGGCCAATTCGCGGGGCCAAAAGCCCTACTCAGGAGTAGTTTGAAACCGATATCGGTAGATCAAATGGAAAGCCCCCAAGGAGCTAGAGACCGCATGCACCCCCGCGCGTATGGTGAGGATATGACTCAATCCGGCCCGCCCACCACGGGCGTCCTGCTCGCTGCGGGCGCCGGTACCCGATTGGGACGCGGCCCGAAGGCGCTGCTGCCTTTCCGCGGCCGCACGCTGGTGGAAGTCCTGGCGGACACCTTGTTCGACGGCGGCTGCAGCGAGGTGGTGGTTGTCCTAGGGGCCGAAGCCGAACGTGTTCGAAGCACCACGGACCTGGGCACGCACACCGTGGTGGACAACCCTGCGTGGGCCAAAGGCATGGCCGGTTCGTTCCGTGCAGGCATCGACGCCGCACCGCCCGGCAACGGCATCATGGTGGCGCTGGTTGACCAACCCGGATTAACCCCGACGGCGGTGAGCAGGTTGCTGGGCAGCCATCGTCCCGGCCGGGTCACCGCGGCCGCGTACCCTGACGAGTCAGGACGACTAAAGCGCAGGCACCCGGTGATTTTCGACGTCGGACTCCGCTCCGAAGCGGCCGCGGCCGCCCATGGCGACACGGGCGCGCGTTCGTTCCTCAAAGCGCATCCAGGCTTGGTGGACCTGGTGGACTGCAGCGATCTGTGCTCGGGAGACGACCTGGATACCAAGGACAGCCTGCATCTGCTGGATGGGTAGCGGCAGGTAAATTAGGGTCCATGATCAGCATCGAAACGGACGATCCCGCACGCCCTGACGTCCACGCGCTCCTCGGCGAGCACCTGGCCGACATGTTCGCGACGTCCCCTGCGGAGAGCGTTCATGCTTTGGACCAGTCGGCGTTGTCCCACGAATCGATCACGTTCTGGACCGCCCGGGAGGATGGCGTCCTGTTGGGCTGCGGGGCGCTGAAGACGTTGTCCTTGGGCGATGCCGAACTGAAGTCGATGCGGACCACAGCCAACGCCCGGGGACGCGGTGTGGCCACTTTGATGCTCAAGCACATCGTGGCCGAAGCACGGACCCGCGGTTTTGCACGGGTGGCCCTGGAAACAGGAACCGAAGAGTATTTTGCCCCGGCCCGTCGCCTGTATGCCCGGCATGGGTTCACGGAGTGCCCGCCGTTCGCGGATTACACCCTTGATCCGAACAGCGTGTTCATGGAACTCCCCCTCTCACCCAAGTAAGTGACAGCACATGTCGCAATGGGCGTCCATTGCGACATGTGCTGTTACTTAGTTGGGTATGAGGGTGTGGTCGCGGAGGGCCAGGTAGATCTTGTCCCGCGCGATGGGCAACTCACCGAAGCGGATCCCCGTGGCGTTGCGGATCGCATTGGCCAGCGCGGGAGCCACCGGGTTGAAGGGGCTCTCGCTCATGGACTTGGCGCCCAAGGGACCCGTGGAATCGTTGGTCTTGGCGAAATACACCTCGCTCCGGGGCACATCCGCGAACGACGGGATGTGGTACTGCCGCAGGATGTCCGTGGTGACCCGGCCGGCGTCGTCCACTTTCACTTCCTCGTACAGCACCGCGCCGAGGGCCTGCGCTATGCCGCCCTCGATCTGGCCGCGGCACTGCCGCGGATTCACCACCACTCCGGCATCGGCAGCCTGGACGCTTTGCAGTATCCGCAGCTCACCCGTCCCCTTGTTCACGGCGACGCGGAAGCCATGCACGTTGAACGCTACGGAGCGCGGCGTTCCACCCCAGTTGCCATCGGTGGCGAGCCGGACGCCCTGGAGCCGGGCGGCGTCGACAATCTCCTTCAGCGGCACCGAGCGGTCCCCACACTGGACAGCGCCGTCCACCAAACGGCACTCCGCCAACGGAACACCGGTCAGCGAAGCGGCCACCGTCTGGATCCGGGTAGCCAGCTCCAGCGCCGCACCGAGTGTCGCCTTGCCCGCAACCACGGTTCCGGCCGAGCCGAACGCACCGGTATCGTGCTCCACCAGGTCCGTGTCGGACTGCCGCACCTGAATGGCGTAGGCGGAGGTCGCTAGCGCCGTGGCCGCCAATTGCGCGTGGACGGTGGTGGTGCCGTTACCGAATTCGGCAGTACCGACGTCGACGGCGAACCTTCCGTCCGCTTCCAGGCTCACCCGGGTGTGGGCGAAGTGGCCGCGGGGCGGGACGGTGTCGATCATGGACAGGGCCGAGCCCTCCCCCACGACCCACTCGGGTCCGAGATCGTCCAGGCCGGCGGCGCGATAACGTTCCTTGCCACGGTCCAGGGCATCCCTGACCAACGAAACGCACTGATCCAGGCCGTAGCTGCCGTAGTGGACGTCTTCCTCGGGCTCGGGCGTGGTGGAAAGCATGTGGTCGCCGGGACGGACCATGTTCTTGAGCCGGAATTCAAGGGGATCCATGCCGATTCCGATGGCCAGCTCATCGATGGCCGACTCAATCGCGAAGATCATTTGGCTCAGTCCGTACCCGCGGAAAGCCCCGGCCGGAACAGTGTTGGTGTAGACGGCGTGGGCATCCACTTTCTTGTTCACGCACTTGTAAACGGCCAACGACTCACCGCAGCCATGGAACATCACACCGGGAGCATGGTTTCCGTAGGCGCCGGTGTTCGTGAGCACGTTCAGTTGCAGCGCTGTGAGGTAGCCGTCCCTGTTGGCCCCGGCCTTCAGGTGGATGGTGAAAGGGTGCCGCGTGGTGGTGGCCGTGAACTGCTCGGTCCGGGTGAACTCCAGTTGGACTGGCCTGCGAAGAGCCAGGGCAGCAAGCGCTACAAGGTCCTCGGTAAGGACTTCCTGCTTGCCGCCGAAGCCGCCACCAACCCGCCCGGCCACAACCCGGATGGTCTCGGGGGTCAGGTTGAACAAGCGGCCCAATGTGCGTTTCACCAGGAAAGGTACCTGCGTGGAGGAACGGACCATCAGTCGCCCATCCTCATCAACCCAGGCAATGGAGGCGTGTGTTTCCATGGCCACGTGCTGCACACGCTGGGTCTGGTACGTGTGTTCGTGGATGAAGTCGGCCGCCGCGAAGCCGTCAGCCACGCTGCCCAGTTCGGCGTGGACCTCTGCCACCACGTTGTGCTGCGGACGCGAAATGCGGGAGAACACCCCGTCTTTCTCACCGTGAATGGCAGGGGCTCCCGGAAGAATGGCTTCCTGGGGGGTGAACACGGGTTCCAGCAGTTCGTACTGTACTTCCAGCGCGCGGGCTCCGGCTTCCGCGGCGCCCACCGATTCGGCCACGACGGCGGCAACCCGCTGCCCGATGAACCGCACAACGTGGTCCAGCACGCGGGTGTCGTCGGGATCGTCGGTGAAGTTCTCGTGCTGGGCCGTGGAGAAAAGTTGCTGCGGAGCGTCCTCATGCGTGAAGACCGCCACGACGCCCGGGACAGCCAATGCCGGAGCCTTGTTGATGGAGACGATGCGTGCGTGTGGATGCGGTGAACGCAGGAGTTTCATATGCAGCAGGCCCGGGAGTTGCCCGGCCGGAACATCCAAGGTGTACCGTTCGGTTCCTGTCACGACGGCTTGGCCGGCGGGTGCGGGAACGTTGTCCCCAAGCTGGCCGCGTGCAGGTTCGACGGCGACAGGTGCCTGTGCCCCGGAAACGTCAGCTCCGGCGTCGTGCTCGTCGTGCTGTTCGTGCTGGTGGTCCCCGGAGTGCCCGCAAACGGCGTCCGCGATGGAACGGTAACCGGTGCAACGGCACAGGTTTCCCTTGAGGTTCCGGGGCAGGTTGGCGCGTTGTTCGTCGTCGAACGTAGCTGCGGTCATCATCATTCCGGCAGTGCAGAAACCGCACTGGAAACCCTGCGACTCCAGGAACTGCTCCTGGACCGGGTGCAGCCCCTCAGCCGTAGCGAGGCCTTCGATAGTGGTGACTGCCTTGCCCTCGGCGCGGACGGCCGGGTAGATGCAGCTGTGGACAGGCGTGCCGTCGACGTAAACCGTGCACGCGCCGCAGTCACCGCCGTCGCAACCCTTCTTGACGCCGAAGTTGCCCTCTTCCCGCAGGAACGTGCGGAGGCACTGGCCGGGGCGGGGTGTGGCCTGCGAGGGCGCGCCGTTGATCTCAATTGCCATGGGAGGCCTCCTTCTGGGTGCCTGGAGTTTCGGGTTGCGTGGACGGCTGCGGCGAGGTGGCGTGCGGCGGCCAGAAATCGCCGGACACCGTCATCGACTCATCCAGCAGCTCCGCCCTGATCTCTTCGGCCAGCTTGAAGGTCATGTCGCGGCGCCATGCCGGAAGCCCGTGGATGTCGTCGTGGTACAGCGGCCACGGAATGGAATGTTCGACGGCGGCGGCCAGCGTCGCGGCGTCGGGAACCTGATCGGCCGGGAACCTCAGCTGCACGGGCCTTTTGGTGGAAGCGGTGACAGTGATGACCAAGCCAAAAACGGGGTCGAGCCTGCCGATCAGCAATACCCCGGAGCGGCCGAGGTTGCTCAGCGACAAGCGCCGGAACGCCACCCGGGCAGAGAGTGCCTCGGCGGGGAGGTGGATGCTGCGGAGCAACTCGCCCGGTGCCAGCACCGTTTGCATATCGCCCACAACGACGTCGGCCACCGGAACGGTCCGGCTGGTTCCGTCAGGGCTGAGCAGGGTCGCCATGCCGTCCAGTCCGGCGCAGAGCGACGTCATGGGTCCGGCCGGAAGTCCCGTGCAGATGTTCCCGCCCACCGTGGACATGTTCCAGATCTTGAACGAGGCCACGAACGAATCGCAGCACGGCCGGATCAGCGCCAGTCCGGGCCACTCGCGGTGGGCAGCCTCGGCGGAAACGGGCAGGGCATAGAGTTCGGCAACAGTGCAGGTGGAGGCCAACTCGATGCCGTCGTCGGTGACGGTGATGGCCGGCCAACCCGTCTGTCCCAGGTCCAGGAGACGCTTGAGCACGGTGCTTCCGTAGGAGAAAAGGACCGTGCCGCCGGCCAGCCAGGCATCGCCGTCGCGCCATTGTGCCGGGTCCGTGGTGGGGACCACGGCCTCGATGGTGTTCATGTCCATGGGTCCTCCTGAGTGAGGTGTTGAGGTGCTGGGTCAATGGGTGCCGGGTGGATCGGTGCTGGGTGGATCGGGCCGTCGCCGTCTTTGAGGGAAGGGAACCCAGTGTTGTTCCGGCTGGCCCCGCGCCCGGCGATGACTTCGGCCGTGATGGAAACTGCCACTTCGGCCGGGGTCACGGCGCCGAGGTCCAGTCCGATGGGCGAATGCAGCCGGTCCAAGGAGTCGGTTGGAGTTCCTGCCTGGAGCAGCGCTTCCACACGTTGGCGGTGGCTGCGGCGTGAGCCCAGGGCGCCGACGTAAGCCAGGTTCAGTCTGAGCGCGGCCTGGAGCAGGGGGATATCGAATTTGGGGTCGTGGGTCATAACGCAAACGACCGTGCGCGAATCCAGGCGCCCACCGGCTGCCTCGGCTTCCAGGTAACGGTGTGGCCAGTCGGTGACAACCTGGTCGGCCCCGGCGAAGCGGGTTTGGGAAGCGAAGGCCGGCCGTGCATCACAAAGGGTGACGTTGTAGCCAAGGAGTTGCCCGACCGGCAACAAGGCTGCGCCGAAGTCGTTGGCTCCGAAGACCAGCATGCGCGCTGCCGGCAGGCGGCTTTCCACAAACAGCGTGATGGGCTGCGGTTCTTCCTCTTCGCGGGGTGGGGCCGCCAACCTCTCGGTGGTAACCCAGCCGTCGATGCAGCCTTCCGGTGGCGCCAGCCGGACCAGGCCTGCGCGGCCGCCCTGGAGCAGCGGCTCCACTTGCGCAGCGGCGGCAAAAAGTGTGGAGGGGTGGTCGCCCAGCAGCTTCGCCAGTTCCTGTGATTCCATGGCCCGGAACCGCACCGGATCATCCACCACCATCACCCCTCCCCCGGCGTCGAGGCGGCGGATCAAGGCCGCAGGGCGTTGGGCCCCGGCGAACAGCGAAAGTTCCGGCGAGCCGGCCCCGTAGGGCTGGATGTGGACTTCCAGCTCACCGCCGCAGGTGAGTCCGACGGCGAACGCGTCCTCGGCACTGTAGCCGTAGGACTCAAGGCGCGGACCGCCGTCGCGCATTGCTTCCAAAGCCGCCTCCACGACGGCGCCCTCCACGCATCCACCGGACAGGCTGCCCAGGATTTCGCCGTGTTCGGAGACCATCATGGAAGTCCCCAAGGGCCGCGGCACTGATCCGCCGCTGCCCACGATGGTGGCCACGGCGAGTCGTTGGCCGGTGACCGCAGGCCGCCAGCTGCCCAGTGAAGGCATCAGATCCAGCATGGCAACACGTCCTTTTTCCAGGTGCTCCGGCCGGGATGGCCCAGCCGGAGCAGTGCGCGATCTTGCCTCATATTCTCATTGACTGAGGTTGTTGAGGGGTAGTCGCGCTTGTTCGATACGAGTTCAGGTATGAGTTCATAGGAACGGGGGCAAGGGCTTCATCTCCCTGCCCCCGTTCCCTGACGGAGCGTCGGCGCCCGAGCCGCCGCCCGCCGTCGTGCCTGTTCATAAGGGACGACGACGGCGGACGCCTATTCGTGCGGTGGGTACCGACGGACCGTCGATCAGAGTGCCGGAAGGGACCCGCCGGCGCGGGGTGCGGCTCCCGGCTAGATGCCCATCAGAGCGTTAATGGGGCCGCGGGCGAAGTAGATGATGAAGCCTGCCGTGACCACCCACATGAGCGGATGGACCTTCTTGGCTTTACCGGATGCCGCGCTGATGATGGCGAACGAGACGAACCCGACGCCGATGCCGTTGGCGATGGAGTACGTCAGCGGCATGGTCACGATGGTGAGGAACGCCGGGAGCGCGATGGAGAACTTGGTGAACTTGATCTCGCGGATCTGGGCCATCATCATGGCACCCACCACCACCAGCGCTGCTGCAGCTACTTCAAGCGGCACCACCGAGGTGAGCGGCGTGAAGAACATCGAGCCCAGGAACAACAGGCCGGTGACCACGGAAGCCAGGCCGGTGCGCGCGCCTTCGCCAATGCCCGCTGCGGAGTCGATGTACACCGTGTTGGACGAACCGGAGGTTGCGCCACCCACCACTGCGCCCATGCCTTCAACGATGAAGGCCGACTTCAGCTTGGGGAACGTTCCATCCTTGTGGGCCACGCCGGCGCTCTTGGCAAGGCCGGTCATGGTGCCCATGGCGTCGAAAAAGTTGGTGAACACCAGGGTGAAGACCAACATGGTGGCAGCGAGCCCACCGATCCTGGCAAAGGAGCCGAAGAGGTCGAACTGGCCCACAAGGCTGAGATCCGGGACGGAGACCAGCTGGCTCGACAAGATCGGCACGTTGAGGTGCCAACCGCCAGGATTGGTTGCGGAGCCCGGTCCGATGTGGAAGATGGCCTCGACAACAGCGGCAAGGACGGTAGTGGCGACGATGCCGATCAGCAGGCCGCCCTGGATCTTGCGTGCCACGAGGATGCCCATGGCCAGCAAACCAACAATGAAGACGAGGGTGGGGATGGACGTGATGGAGCCATCGTTGCCCAACTGAACCGGCGGACCGCCCGCAGTGGGACGGACAAAGCCGGAGTCCACGAAGCCGATGAAGGCGATGAACAGGCCGATGCCAACGGTGATGGCGGCCTTGAGTTCCTTGGGCACTGCCTTGAAGATCGCCGTCCGGGCGCCGGTGGCACCGAAGAGCACGATCAGGATGCCGTTGATGACCACCAGCCCCATGGCTTCCGGCCAGGTGACTTCCTGGATGACTGCTACAGCCAGGAAGGAGTTGATGCCAAGACCGGCCGCGAGACCGAACGGCAGGTTGGCGATAAGACCGAAAATGATGGTCATGACGCCGGCGGTCAGGCCGGTAACGGCACCGACTTGGGCGGCGGAAAGCCAACCACCTGCCACATCCGTTGGTGCGTTCTCTGCCGAGAAGCCACCGAGGATCAGCGGGTTCAGGATAACGATGTACGCCATGGTGAAGAAGGTGACCAGGCCGCCCCGGAATTCGCGGGCCAGCGTGGATCCACGCTTGGAGATCTGGAAGAACTTGTCCAGGAAGTTCGGCGGCTTCTGGCCGTTGCCCTGCTGGGCAAGGCCGGTTGCCGTGTGCTTTGCCGCTGTGGGCTCTGCGCTGTTGTCTCCGTTGGGGAGGAGCGCAGCCTGCTTCTCAGCTGCTGTCTGCATTTCTGCGTTGTCCAGGATATTCATCTCAGCCACCGGGCCCTAGTAATCAATCCTGGAATCAAGCGTGTTCCATGTGTTGAACGGCTGGAGGGCCTCCGGAGCCTGGGGGTCGCCCAGTTCCAGCTTGGCTACCGGCATCAGCGCGTCCCGGTTGTCGTTCTCGAAGTACTCGTAGAAGACGGCGTCATCGAAGCCAACGGATGCGGCGTCGTGACGGTCTGCGGCAAAGAACACGCGGTCTACGCGTGCCCACAGTGCGGAGGCCAGGCACATGGGGCATGGCTCGCAGCTGGTGTAGAGGGTTGCTCCGCTAAGGTCGAACGTTCCCAGTTCGCGGCAGGCGTTACGGATGGCCGTGACTTCTGCGTGGGCGGTGGGGTCGTTCGTGGCGGTGACGCGGTTGACGCCTTCGAAGGCTCGTCCGTCCGCGGTGACAATGACGGCGCCGAACGGGCCCCCACTGTTGAGGACATTGGCTGTTGCCAGCTCAATGGAGGTGGCCAGGAATTGCTCGGCCGTGACGGTTGTACTCATGTTGCGACTTCCTTAGTGCTGTGGAAGCCGGGTGACCTTTCGGGGGCGCTGCAAAAAGAGCTCCAGTTAGCTTGGTTACCAGGCTTCAGCATGTGCGATGAAGGTTAAGTTGCGCCTGGTAGATAGCTTCCCGAGGTCCGGGTGCCCGCCTTTGGCAGTTAGAGCGTAGCACCACGTTTGTGAGCCGCGCCATAGTTTTTTGAAAACTTTATTTCGTCATGCGAAATTACTTATCGCGACGGGTTATGGCCAAATGTGACCGCCCGCGGGCGTTGACTGCCGCCGTCGGGGCTTCTACGCTTTTGTGACCGGACGCTTTGACCGCCCGGAAACCTGGATCAGCAGACAGGGCCTAACTGAGCTGGAACGCATACATGCCGACCAGACAAGGAACCTGCAATGACCCCACTTTGGATCAAGAACCCCCAGGGCATCTTCACCGCCAACGACCACGACGCCGGGAACGGCCTGGTGGTTTCCGAGGGGAAGATCCTCGAACTGGTGCCGGCCGGTGGCCGCCCGTCAGTTCCCTGTACCGAGTTTGACGCCTCCGGACATGTGGTCCTGCCCGGGCTCATCAACACCCACCACCACTTCTACCAAACGCTCACGCGCGCTTGGGGTCCGGTGGCCAACGTGCCCCTGTTCCCCTGGCTGCAGAACCTTTACCCGGTGTGGGCACGCCTCACTCCCCGCAGCCTTGAGCTCGCGGTGCAGGTTGCTTTGGCGGAGCTGCTGCTTTCCGGCTGCACCACCGCCGCAGACCACCACTACCTGTTCCCGGACGGCATGGAAGACGCGATCGACATCGAGGTCGCCGCCGTACGTTCCATGGGAATGCGGGCCACTTTGACGCGCGGGTCCATGACGCTCGGAGAGGACGACGGCGGGCTGCCGCCCCGGACCACGGTCCAGTCGCCTGAGGCGATCCTTGCGGACAGCGAACGGCTGATTCGTTCGTACCACGAGACCGGAGACGGGGCCGTCGTGCAGATCGCTTTGGCCCCGTGCTCCCCGTTCTCTGTAACCAAGGAAATCATGGCCGAATCTGCGGTCATGGCCGAACGATACGATGTCCGGCTGCACACCCACCTTGCGGAAACCATCGACGAGGAAGACTTCTGCCGGTCCATGTTTGGCCTGCGGACCGTGGACTACCTGGAATCGGTTGGTTGGCTTGGAAACCGCACCTGGTTGGGCCACGGCATCCACTTCAACGACGAAGAGATCGCCAGGCTCGGAGCCGCGGGCACCGCCGTCGCACATTGCCCAACGTCCAACATGCGGCTCGCCTCGGGGACCGCGCGTGTCCTGGAACTTGAGGCAGCGGGTGTGCCGGTGGGGCTGGGAGTCGATGGATCGGCGTCGAACGATGCTTCCAACATGATCCTCGAGGCGCGGCAGGCACTGTACTTGCAACGGCTCCGCTACGGGGCTTCCGTTCCCGTGGAGCGCGCGCTGGGTTGGGCTACGCGTGGCTCTGCCGCCGTCCTTGGACGCCCCGACCTTGGCCAGCTTGCCCCCGGAATGCAGGCCGACCTGGCCATGTTCAAGCTGGACGCGCTGCGGTTCTCCGGGAGCCACGACCCCGTTGCCGCGCTGCTGCTCTGCGGCGCGGACAGGGCGGACCGGGTGATGGTTGGCGGTCAGTGGCGGGTTGTGGACGGGGAGATTCCCGGTCTTGACGTGGCTGGGCTCATCGCCGAGCACTCTGCGGCCGCCCGGAAGTTGGTCGCCGGGTAGCTTACGGGGCTGTTCGGTGGCCCGCTGCTCACGAAAACGCCGGAACGCGCCCATTTCGCAGGGAACGTTCCGGCGTTTTCGTGGTTTTCCAGCGACCTCGCGTGTGGGGTCGCGTCGATCTCCAGCGTCGACGCGGCCCGGCTAGAGGGTGATCTTGTAAATGTGGTGCGTGTACTCGTTGGCGAAGGAATCCGTGAACTTGCCGCTCTGGATGGAGATGGTGCGGTTTTCTCCGACCACCTCGACCTGGGTGCCTGTGATTCCGGCAGGAAGGGTGAAGGTCTTGGAACCGGTGGTGCCGTTCAGCCCAATGCCGGCGAACAGGTAGGCACTGCCATCCTTGGCTTTCAGCATGGTGTCCGCACCCTCGGCGCCCGCGTCCCACGCATAGCTTTGGGTGTTCAGCACCGGCGCCAGTGACTGGATGCCGGCCAGCGCAGCCTTGATCTTCGCCTTGCGGTCAGCGGGGATATCAACCAAGCTGTAGGTCCCAAACTGGGGATCATTGTTGTGCTGGAAGATGTCGATGCCGCGTGCCTCATGGATGATGGCAGACCACATCGCGCCTTCCATCTGCTCCGGTGTGATGGTCCTGTCGCTGTTGCTTTCCAGGAACGGGCGTGCCGATTCCACGAAGACCCAGTTTGGCTTAATTCCCGGGCTTGCCTGGTACACCCTCATGCGGTCCGCGACCCAGCCATACGCTGCACTGCTTGCCGCTTTGGCCCCCGTTGGCCACGACGGCGTACGGTCCACCTCGAACTGCAGATCGGCCCGGGTATAGAAGTACTGATCGTTGCTGCTGGCGTCCACTGCTGCCATGAAATCGTCCATCAGGCCAGGAGCCCAGTATGTTCCAAAGATGCCCTTGCTGTAGTTCGCAAAGGCCGGACGGCCATCGTTCTTTGCCCGGATATTGGCCACAAGCTGCTTCATGACAGTCAGGTTCTGCGCGGCCGAGACATTGCCGCAGCCCAAACCGACCATTTCGCATTCGTCGTCCGTGTCCCAACCGACCACGCCCGGGTTGCTTCCCACCTCGGACTGCGTCCACTCGCCGCCGGGAATGACCAGCATTCCGGTGTCGGTGATGGACTGCATGGAGGAGCCATCGTGTTCTGCGTTGTGGTACACGTTCACGCCGATGTCCTTCAACTGCGCGGCGTGGCCTGGCTTGCCGTACCAGACACCGATTGGGAACAGGTTCGCATTATTCAGCTTCGCCGCACCCGGGAACTTGGCCCAATACGCAGGTCCGCCGTCCCACGGAACACGGGACAGGCTGGCGAGGCTACCGGTGGCTGGGGGCGTGGTTGGCGTGGGGGTGGGCGTGCTTGTTGGCGACGGGGTCGGGGTCGGGGTGCTTGTTGGCGATGCCGTCGCGGTGGGGGTGCTTGTTGGCGACGGGCTCGCTGTGGCGGTTGGGGTCGGGGAGTTTGTTGGCGACGGGCTCGCTGTGGCGGTGGGCTCCGAGGTCGGATCGGTCGGGCTTGGACTCGGGCTCGCCGTCGTAGTTGGGCTGGATGTCGGACTGGACGTCACCGTCGGCTCCGACGTGGGCTCCGCCGTCGGGTCGGTCGGACTCGACGTGGGCTCCGCCGTCGGGTCAGTCGGACTAGACGTGGGCTCCGCCGTCGGGCCGGTCGGACTCGACGTGGGCTCCGCCGTCGGGTCCGTCGGACTCGACGTGGGCTCCGCCGTCGAGGTTGCGGTTGGGCTTTCGGTGGGCGGTGGCGTGCCTGGGTCCGTGCAGCCCGCCAGGGCCAACGCGAGCACCGCCCCTAGCGTGAAGATAGTGGGTTTCATGACATTGATTTCCTTTGGGTAGCAGCCATGAACAAAGCTGCTGCGTTGCCGGATCCCCACTCCCGGCTCTCTGTGTCTCCCGCGAAAGGCAGGGTTGTACGCCGGGGCATTTCGTTGTCCCGGCACGGCTCGATGACGAGCGTCAGTTGTTGCTCAGCACGCTGCGGCGTGACGCTGGGGACATATGCCCAGCGTCATCGAGCAGGCAAATGCGGCCCGGATGGATGTGGCCCGCAACGGTCCAAGAACCCGAAGGGTGGCCGCCAGCCCAGCCTACGTGACCCAGACCACAGTTCGCTGAAATGTGACGCGGCCCCTTTTCGCCCTATTCGACGCCCCGCTGCGCGTTGGGCCGTGCCCCCGGCAGTGCGTGCAGCGAGGCAACGAATCGGATTTGTCCACATAGGACCCTTACAGCCTATTGCTTGCCTTCCCCGGGTTCGAGGCTGATTTGATGACGAAGATATTCGAACCCCAACTCCCCGAAGGCACCAAGTTATGGCGCACCGACCAGCTCCACCAGGCCGGTTTGAATGACAGGAAGATTGCCGCCTTTGTGCGCAGCGGGGAGTTGGTCCGGCCGCGCCGCGGCTGCTACATCCGCAGCAGTACATGGGCGGCCCAAAAGCGCTCCGTCCGAAGCCTGCAGCTGATTGCCGCACACACCCTTGGAACGCTCACGACGTCGGCACGCGGCTTTGTCTACAGCCACACCTCGGCGGCGAGGCTGCATGGGTTGTATCTGTTGGAGGTCGACGACCGGGTGCACATCACCACCCCGACCACTGCATCGCGCTCTTGCCACGGAATGGATGTCGTTCCACACACCCGCACACTGGAACCCGGTGACATCCGGACCGTCAGGGGCATGCTGTGCACGTCCTTGGAACGGACAGTCGTGGACAGTTGCCTCATCCTGAATGACCGCCAATCCCTGGTCCTCATGGATCATGCCCTGAGATTCGGCGCCGACAGGGCCCAAATGCAGCTCATGTGCGATCACCTGAAAGGCCGCAACGGGGTTGTGGCGCTTCGCAGGGCGTTGGCGAACGCTGATGCCAGATCAGAGTCCCCCGGCGAGACCCTCACACGGGAATTGCTCCAGCGGCTTCGGATCGACATGCCGGACCTGCAGGTAAGGGTATCCACAGTGGAGGGGGATCATCGCCTCGACCTGGCCTGGCGGAACAAAAAGCTGGCGTTGGAGTTTGACGGAAAGGTCAAGTACTTCGACTACGCACCCACATCGGAGGTGCTCTACAAGGAACGGCAGCGGGAAAATGCCCTGATCGAGCTCGGGTGGACGTTCATACGGATCAAATGGCGGGACCTGCACCGGGAACAGGAGTTCAAAATGAGGGTATTGCGGGCGCTGGAGCAATAAGCCGAGCCGCCGATTCGTGGGTTCGCTGCGCACTCGATGCTGCGCGTGGGCCAGTCCGCAGCGCGGCAACGAAATGGCTGAGCGGGCGGCGGAAGGTGGGGGCCGGCGTCGACGTCGGGCAGGCGCAGGAGCCGGCCGATTCGTGGGTTCGCTGCGCACTCGATGCTGCGCTGGGCACAACCTGCAGCGGGGCAACGAAACGGCCGGGGGATGCGGAGAACCCGGGCACAACAAAGCGGGCGGCACCTCCCCTGGTGCCACCCGCCTCGTTGGCTCTGTTGCGCAGAGTCCGCGCCCGTAATGCTGGAAATCAGGGGCGCTGCCGGCCGAACACCGGAAGCGCACGGAGCCAACGGGAGAACCCGCTGGCCTTGCGGTCGCAGTCGGCCGGAATGTAGAAGTCCGGATCTGTCGCACCAAAGGGCAGGTACAGTTCCTGGCCCGGCGCCGGGAATTCCACGACGCTGTTCGTATCCTTCGAGTCCATCTGTTCCTCCTCTTTCTTGTGCACAGTTTCCGCTCTTCGGAAAACTTTTATTGTTATGTGGAAAGTCTAAGTGGGCCGCAAACCAGTCGTCAAGACCCTCATCCAGCCGGAACAAGTAGCCCCGGTCACATTCGGGTTCTTCATAACGATCTCCCGAAACCCGTATACACAAGCCGAAATCATGCGCTACTCTCGAATCAGTTCGTGGCGTAGGTCACGTAACCTGAGAGCAGCAGGCAGGGTCGTAATGAGCTGGCATCCATGGATGCCGGCTCTTTTTTGTTGGGTCGGCTCCACCAGAAACGCAGTGGAAACACGCGCTTAATTTCATTGATGGAACGTAGGTTCCACCTCACAGAAGTTGGGATATGACCATGAGCAACAACATCGTCCTCGGCGAAAACCAGTACGGCAAAGCAGAAGTCCGCGTCGTCAAGGTCACTCGGGATACGGACCGTCACCACATCGAAGACCTGAACGTCACCTCGCAGCTGCGCGGCGACTTCCAGGCCGCACACCTCCAAGGCGACAACGGCCACGTGGTTGCCACCGACACCCAGAAGAACACCGTTTACGCCTTCGCACGTGAAGGCATCGGTTCGCCCGAGTCCTTCCTCCTGCGCCTCGCGGACCACTTCACCGGTGGATTCGACTGGGTAACCGGCGGCCGCTGGGAAGCCGAGTCCTACAGCTGGGACCGCATCCAGGCCCACGGCGAGGGACACGACCACAGCTTCGTCCGCAATGGACAAGAGGTGCGTACCGCCGTCGTCGTCCGTGATGGCGCAACCACGCACGTGATTTCCGGCCTCAAGGACCTGACCGTCCTGAAGACCACGCAGTCCGGCTTTGTCGGCTACCCGCGCGACAAGTACACCACCCTGCCGGAGACCACCGACCGCATCCTGGCCACCGATGTATCCGCCCGCTGGCGCTACAACACCGACCTGGACGTCGCCGGCACGGACTTCAACAAGAGCTACGACGACATCAAGGCACTCCTTCTTGAGGGCTTCACCGAGAACTACTCCCACGCCTTGCAGCAGACGCTGTTCGACATGGGCAAGAAGGTCCTGGAAGCGCACAGCGAAATTGCCGAAATCAAGTTCTCCATGCCCAACAAGCACCACTTCCTGGTTGACCTGAGCCCGTTCGGCCTGGACAACCCCAACGAGGTCTTCTTCGCCGCCGACCGCCCGTACGGCCTCATCGAAGCAACCGTCCAGCGCGAGAACATCGCAGCTGCGCCGGTTGCCTGGAGCGGCATCGCCGGCTTCTGCTAAACCGCAACACCTCAACATGTGTGTGCAGGTCAGGCCCGGAGCGCCCCGCCCAGGGCCCGGCCTGCACACAAACCCAACCCCAAAAACCCCTCAAACCCAAAGATTTTGTTAGCCAGACACAGTTAGCCAGACGAAGACGTCTGCCATGAACCCAGAAAGTCTGCCATGAACATCAAGAAGAAATCCCGCCCTGCGAATACCACCTCGCCCCGGAAGAACCAGTCGGAAAGGCCCGAGGACAAGCGGCTCTCCATCGGAAGCACCTTCGCCTACGGCTTCCAGCACGTCCTGACCATGTACGGCGGAATCATCGCACCTCCGCTGATCATCGGTGCCGCCGCCGGTATGTCCTCGCAGGACATCGGCCTCCTGATTGCCGCGTGTTTGTTCGTGGGCGGCCTGGCCACCATCCTTCAGACCGTGGGCATCCCGTGGTTCGGCTCGCAACTGCCGCTGGTCCAGGGTGTGTCCTTCGCAGGCGTTTCCACCATGGTGGCAATCGTCCAAGGCGGTGGCGGGATCCAGGCAGTGTTCGGTTCGGTGATCGTGGCCTCCTTGATTGGCCTCGCGATCACTCCCCTGTTCTCAAAGATCATCAAATTCTTCCCACCGGTAGTCACTGGCACGGTCATCACCACCATCGGCCTCACGTTGATGCCGGTTGCCGCCAACTGGGCCATGGGCGGCAACGCCAAGGCTGACAACTATGGCAGCGTGTCCAACATCGGGCTCGCCGCAGCCACGATGGGCATCGTCCTGCTCCTGAGCAAGGTGGGCAACGCAGCCATCTCGCGGCTCTCGATCCTCCTGGCCATGGTTATCGGCACCATCATCGCCTTGGTTGCCGGCATGGCAGATTTCTCCAAGGTTGGCCAGGGCGACATCGTCGCTTTCCCCACCCCCTTCGCTTTCGGCGCTCCGACCTTTGAAATCGCCGCAATCATCTCCATGCTGATCGTCATCCTGGTGACCCTCACCGAGACCTCGGCCGACATCATCGCCGTGGGCGAGATCGTGGACACCAAGGTGGATTCGCGCCGCATCGGTGACGGCCTCCGCGCCGACATGCTCTCCAGCGCAATCTCCCCGCTGTTCAACTCGTTCACACAGAGCGCCTTCGCGCAGAACGTGGGCCTCGTGGCCATCACGGGCATCAAGAGCCGCTTCGTTGTCAGCGCCGGTGGCCTCATCCTGGTGATCCTGGGCCTCCTGCCGATCCTTGGCCGGGTTGTCGCAGCGGTCCCGACGCCCGTCCTGGGCGGTGCCGGCGTCGTGCTTTTCGGTACGGTGGCCGCCAGCGGTATCCGCACCCTGGCCAAGGTCGAGTACAAGAACAACATGAACCTGATCATCGTGGCGGCTTCGATCGGCTTCGGCATGATCCCCATCGCGGCCCCGAAGTTCTACGACCAGTTCCCGTCCTGGTTCTCCACGATCTTCCACTCCGGCATCAGCTCGGCAGCGGTCATGGCGATCATCCTGAACATCCTCTTCAACCACTTCAAGGCCGGCAACTCGGACAACCAGTCGGTGTTCGTCGCGGGCACGGACCGGATCGTCAGCGAAGAGGACATCAAATGCCTCAGCGAGGGCGACCGCTTCGAGAACGGCAAGCTCATCGACGCGGACGGCAACGAGGTCCCGCTCAAGACGTCCAGCGCGTCAGAGCACTAGCTCCGGTCCGCAGACGACAGCAGGCGGCAGTGTTTCCTTGGGGGACACTGCCGCCTTTTGTCGCCTTGCGTGGAATGTACGACGCCGGCACTCACCTCAGCCGGCAGACGCACCAAAGCGGGCACCCACCTCAGCCAGCCCGGGCACCAAAAACCCCCGCCGGGTTGGCATTTGATGCCAACCCGGCGGGGGCAGGAAAAGGGTCAGTTCTGGTTCAACTCAGCAGAGATAGCCATGGCTGCCTCGCGCAGCATGGGCACGGCGCGGTCCGCGAAGCTCTGGTCCACGCGGGTGATGGGGCCGGAGACGGAAATCGCCGTGGGAGTCGGAGCATTGGGGACGGCCATGGCGAAGCAGCGGACACCGAGTTCCTGCTCTTCCTCGTCAATGGAGTAGCCGCGTTCCCGGATGAGCTTGAGGTCCGCCAGCAGGGAGTCGATGTCGCCGATGCTCTTGGCCGTAGGAGTCGGCATGCCGGTGCGGGCCACGATGCCGCGGACAACCTCGTCGTCCAACTGGGCCAGGATGGCTTTACCCACGCCGGTATCGTGCGTGTGGGCGCGGCGGCCAACCTCAGTGAACATGCGCATGGAGTGCATGGAGGGCACCTGCGCCACGTAGATGACCATGTCGGAGTCGAGCACGGCCATGTTGGAGGTTTCGCCGAGCCGTTCAACCAGGGTCTTCAGCTGCGGACGGGCCACGGCACCGAGCTGCTTGCTGGCACCTTCGCCGAGCCGTATGAGCCGCGGGCCCAGGGCGTAACGGCGATTGGGCAGCTGGCGGATGTAGCCCAGCGACACCAGGGTGCGCAACAGCCGGTGGATGGTGGGCAGGGGGAGGTCAGTGGACGACGAAAGTTCGCTCAGGGTGACATCGCCGCCCGCGTCCGTGATCAGTTCCAACAGTTCAAAGACGCGCTCAACGGACTGCACGCCTCCGGAGGCTTTTTCAGCCATTCCCTTGTCTCCAATGACTCAGATTCCGACAACTCTTATCCGCATCGTGAAAAGAATTGCTTAGAACACCCAACATACAGCACAGCGCGCACCTGCGCGATGACACCGAACATGACCAAGCAAGGGGTTGTGTTTCCACTTTGTAGATAATAATATCCATAATACGAAAACATTTAGTTTGGAACGGCGGCCCGGGAACGGGCCTTACAGGAGGAATTTCAATGGCGAATCCGAGCCCCGGAAACTCGATCACCCTGCGCGTCGCCGCACCGTCGAGCTTCACCGCGACCAGCGAACTTGCAGCAGCAGTCGGCGCAGCCGGTGCAGCAATCACTGCCCTGGACGTCACGGAATCCCACCACGAGACGATCGTCGTAGACGTCACCTGCAACACCACCGATGACGACCACGCAGCCCGCGTCAAGGACGCACTGAACGCGCTCGACGGCGTCACGGTCCAGCACGTTTCCGACCGCACCTTCCTGATGCACCTCGGCGGCAAGCTCGAGGTCGTCCCGAAAGTAGCCCTGCGCAACCGCGACGACCTCTCACGCGCCTACACCCCCGGCGTCGCCCGTGTTTGCATGGCCATCGCAGAAGACCCGGCCGCTGCCCGCAACCTGACTGTCAAGCGCAACACCATCGCCGTCCTCACCGACGGTTCGGCCGTCCTTGGCCTGGGCAACATCGGCCCCGCCGCTGCCCTTCCCGTGATGGAAGGCAAGGCTGCTTTGTTCAAGCAGTTCGCCAACGTTGACGCCTGGCCAGTCTGCCTGGACACCCAGGACACCGAAGAAATCATCATGATCGCCAAGGCCATGGCCCCCGTCTACGGCGGCATCAACCTCGAAGACATCGCCGCACCGCGCTGCTTCGAAATCGAGAACCGCCTCCGCGAAGAACTCGACATCCCTGTGTTCCACGATGACCAGCACGGCACCGCGATCGTCACGCTCGCAGCCCTGGTCAACGCCCTGCGCGTAGTGGACAAGAAGCTCTCCGAGGTCAAGATCGTCGTTTCCGGCGTCGGCGCTGCCGGTTCCGCCATCATCCAGCTCCTCAAGGCCCAAGGCGCGCAGCACATCATCGCCGCAGGCCGGTCCGGCGCCATCCACTCGGGTGAAAAGTACGACGACGAGCACCGCAGCTGGATTGCCGCGAACACCAACGAAGAAGGCTTCTCCGGAACCCTGCACGACGCCCTCAAGGGAGCGGACGTGTTCATCGGCGTCAGCGCCCCGCACGTGATCGGCGAAGAGCAGGTTGCTTCGATGGCCGAAGACGCAATCGTGTTCGCCATGGCCAACCCGACGCCGGAAATCGATCCCGTCATCGCCTCCAAGCACGCAGCAGTCGTGGCCACCGGGCGCAGCGACTTCCCGAACCAGATCAACAACGTGCTGGCCTTCCCCGGATTCTTCCGCGGACTGCTGGACGCCGGAGCCTCCGACATCACGCCGGACATGCTGGTGGCCGCTGCCGAGGCAATTGCCAACCGGGTAGCTGACGATGAGCTGAACGCGAGTTACATTATCCCCAGCGTCTTCGATCCCCATGTTGCCGCCGATGTAGCGACCGCCGTGGCCAACGCTGCGCAGGCCAACGCCGCCAGCGCTCTCTAACAACGGCGCACTCTAGAAAAAGGAATCCGCTCACATGGCTATCACAGTCACCGATCCCCGGCCGATCGATCGCGCCGAGGAAATCCTCACCCCCAAGGCACTGGCCTTCATCGAGGAGCTGCACAAGCGTTTCGCCGGCACCCGCAATGAACTCCTGGAAGCCCGGAAGGTCAAGCGCCAGCAGGTCGCGGACACCAGCCGCCTCGATTTCCTGCCGGAGACCCAGGAAATCCGCGACGGCGACTGGAAGGTCGCCGAGGCACCGGCAGCTTTGCAGGACCGCCGCGTTGAAATGACCGGCCCGGCAACCCCGGCCAAGATGGCCATCAACGCGCTGAACTCCGGCGCCAAGGTTTGGCTGGCAGACCTCGAAGACGCTTCCACGCCAACGTGGCCCAACGTCATTGACGCCATCCTCAACCTCCGCGACGCCGCCCAGGGCACCCTGAGCTACACCTCCCCCGAGGGCAAGGAATACCGCCTCCGCACGGACGCTCCCCTGGCCGTCGTCGTGGCCCGCCCGCGCGGCTGGCACATGGAGGAGAGCCACCTGTTGATCGACGGCGCCCCCGCCGTTGGCGCCCTGGTGGACTTCGGCCTGCATTTCTTCCACATCGCCAAGCAGCTCCTCCTCAACGGCCAGGGCCCGTACTACTACCTGCCCAAGATGGAGAGCCACCTTGAGGCACGCCTGTGGAACGACGTCTTCGTGTTTGCACAGGACTTCCTCGGCATCCCGCAGGGCAGCATCCGCGCCACCGTGCTCATCGAAACCATCCCGGCCGCCTTCGAGATGGACGAGATCCTCTACGAACTCCGCGACCACGCCTCGGGCCTGAATGCCGGCCGCTGGGACTACCTCTTCAGCATCATCAAGTACTTCCGTGATGCCGGCGAAGAGTTCGTCCTCCCGGACCGCGCCACCGTCGCCATGACCGCACCGTTCATGCGTGCCTACACCGAGCTCCTGGTCAAGACCTGCCACAAGCGCGGCGCGTTCGCCATGGGTGGCATGGCCGCAGTGATCCCGAACCGCAAGCAGCCCGACGTCACCGCCGCAGCGTTCGATAAGGTCCGCGCCGACAAGACCCGCGAAGCAAACGACGGCTTCGACGGTTCCTGGGTTGCGCACCCGGACCTGGTGTCCACGTGCCGCGAAGTGTTCGACTCCGTGCTGGGCGACCCCGCAAACGGTGGCCGGCCGAACCAGTTGGACAAGCAGCGCCCCGAGGTGAGCGTCACCGCTGAGCAGCTGATCGACGTCGCCTCCGCCGGCGGAACCGTCACGGAAGCCGGCCTGCGCCTGAACCTGTACGTCGCCGTCGCCTACACCGGCGTCTGGATCTCCGGCAGCGGTGCCGTGGCCATCCACAACCTGATGGAAGACGCTGCAACCGCGGAGATCTCCCGCTCGCAGGTGTGGCAGCAGCTCCGCAACAAGTCGATCCTCGCGGACACGGGCAACACAGTGACCCGCGAACTCGTCACCCGCATCCTCGGCGAAGAGACTGAGCGCCTGCGCATCGAATTCGGCGACGAGAACTTCGCCAAGTACTACGAGCCGGCGTCCAAGCTGATCGAGGACATCTGCCTTTCCGACGAATACACGGACTTCCTCACCACACCCGCGTACGAGCTGGTGGGCTGAGATGGGTTCATTCTCTGCATCCGATCTGGCCCACATCGAGTCGCAGCTCGCCGCTACGGATGAGTTGCTGGACCGCAACTACCCCGGCGACGACGGCTCGCGCCAGCCCATCCACACCGTCTACATCCCGGCCGACCGGTTCACGGAGACCTTCGTTGCCGATTGGGGCGCGCAGGCGCTTGCGACGGCGGAGGCCCACGGTGGTCTCGAGAAGCTCGGCCAGCTGTTGGGCCAGGAGCCTGACCTGGCTGCCGCTGTAGCGTCGCGGGTTGCTGCGAAGCTTGCCAGCGAGCCGATCGAGGACCTGCGCCTGGACTTCGAGGACGGCTACGGAGACCGTGGCGATGAGCAGGAAGACGCCGACGCCGTTGCTGCCGCCAACGCGGTTGCCGCAGCCGTTGCGGCCGGGACGGCTCCGCCTTTCATCGGCATCCGCTTCAAGTGCTTCGAAGCACCCACCCGGGCACGTGGCCTGCGGACGTTGGACCTGTTCGTCTCCACGCTGGCTTCTGCCGGAGAACTCCCGGCCGGACTGATCCTCACCCTGCCCAAGGTCACTACGGTGGCACAGGTGCAGGCCATGGACTACGCGGTCTCGCGCCTGGAGGAAGTCCTCGGACTCCCCGCAGGCCGACTCCGCTTTGAGGTGCAGGTGGAGACGCCGCAGCTGATCATCGGTGCTGACGGAACCTCCCCTGTAGCGCAGCTCCCCCATGTTGTGCCGGGCCGCATCAGCGCCCTGCACTACGGGACCTACGACTACAGCGCCTCCTTGGGTATCTCCGCGGAATACCAGTCCATGGAGCACCCGGTGGCCGATTTCGCCAAGGAAGTCATGCAGCTCGCAGTTGCCGGCACAGGCATCCGTCTCTCCGACGGCTCCACCAACATCATCCCCGTGGGTGACGCAGTGGAAGACGCCTGGAAGCTGCACGGCCGCTTGGTGCGTCGTTCCCTGGAAAACGGCTACTACCAGGGCTGGGACCTCCACGCCGCCCAGCTCCCGAGCCGATTCTCGGCGTCGTACGCTTTCTACCGCGAGGGCTTGCCCGCCGCGGCGCTGCGCCTCCGGAACTATGTGGAACGCACTGAAGGCGGCGTCATGGACGAGCCCGCCACCGCACGTGCCCTGGCCGGCTTCGTGCTCCGCGGCGTCCAGTGCGGCGCAGTGGGGACCGACGAGGTCAAGGCGCTTGCCGGCGTCGAACTTTCACAGCTGACCGCACTGGCGCACCCGCGGCTCGCACAACCGACTTCCCACTGATAGGAGCATTTCGCATGGGCAAGTACTACTACCCCGAGGGCGGGCTGCCCCCGCAGACCCACCTGACCACGGAGCGGGCCATCGTCACCGAGGCCTACACCGTGATCCCCAAGGGCGTCATGACGGACATCGTCACCAGCAACCTGCCGGGCTTCTCCAACACGCGTTCGTGGATCATCGCGCGGCCGATCTCAGGGTTCGCCACCACGTTCTCGCAGCTGATCGTGGAGATCGGCGCGGGCGGCGGTGCTCCCAAAGCTGAGTTCGAATCCGGCGTGGAGGGCGTCATCTTCGTGACCAAGGGCCAGGTCAACCTGACCCTCGACGGCGAACTGCACCATCTCGAAGAGGGCGGCTACGCCTACCTCGCGGCCGGATCCGAGTGGGGCCTGGAGAACGTGTCCGACGACATCGTTTCCTTCCACTGGATCCGCAAGGCCTACGAGCGCCTTGAGGGCTTCGAAGCGAAGTCGTTCGTGACCAACGAGAAGGACGTGGAGCCCACGTCCATGCCGGACACCAACGACGTCTGGAAGACCACGCGCTTCACGGATTCCAGCGACCTCGCGCACGATATGCAGGTCAACATCGTCACCTTCCAGCCCGGCGGCGTGATCCCCTTCCCCGAGACCCACGTCATGGAGCACGGCCTGTACGTGCTGGAGGGCAAGGCCATGTACTTGCTCAACAACGACTGGGTTGAGGTGGAGGCCGGCGATTTCATGTGGCTGCGCGCGTTCTGCCCCCAGGCCTGCTACGCGGGTGGTCCGGGCGAGTTCCGGTACCTGCTCTACAAGGACATGAACCGCCAGGTGAAGCTCACCTAGTCTTTGCTTCTGGTGCCGAGATCGCCGGAATGCTGCCAGTTCGTCTGGAGCGTCCCGGCGATTTCGTCGTTTTCGGACGGTTTCGCTACGTCCGTCGCCGGCCGATGGTGAGCCCGGCCCAGAAGGCGAGGACCAGCAGGCCCAGGACCGCGAGAAGCAGGCCGAGCTGCGTACCCTGGCTGATGAAACTCCCGCCGCTCGGTGGAAAGACCGTGTTGCTGAGCGGGGCGTACGCGAACCAGCCGGTGGGTTCGTCTTTCCCCTTCCACGCCACGATCAGCCCCACGATCACCGCGATCAGCCCCAGCAAAGGCACGACGGCGACAGGCAGTCTGCGCGAAGCTTGCGGTGGCTCTTGTTCCCCAAGTGTGTTGTTATCCCCCATGTCTGCCAGCCTAACCCGCGGCGCTTCGCCGTTGGAGCGCCGAAATCGCGGGAACGCCGCCCCTTCGACGGGAACCTTCCGGCGATTTCGTCGTTTTCCAGCGACCGCGCCGGCTTCACCCCAACGTCGTATGCTATTTGCCCATCCCGAGCGTGAGTCCCTCGGTAAGTCGGCGGCCCAGCCACACATAGATGACCAGCATGGGCAGCACCACCATTACCAGGCCTGCGAACAGTCCACCCCAATCAGCGCCGGAGTAGGTCTGCTGTTGGACGAACGAGATCAGCGCTACCGGGAGCGTGTACTTCTCGGTGGATTGCAGCAGGGTCAAGGCCAGAAGGGTCTCGTTCCAGTGTGAGATGACCTGGAGGATGAAGGCGGTGAGGATGCCGCCCTTGGCCAAAGGGAGGGTGATGCGCCAGAAGGTCCCGAAGGCCGTGGTCCCGTCCAGGGCAGCGGCTTCTTCCATTTCCAAGGGGAGGGAACGGAAGAAGGCCGTCAGCAGGAAGACCGTGAACGGCATGGAAACCCCAATGTAGACGAGGTTCAGTCCGATGATGCTGTCCGTGAGGTACACCTTGTTCAGCATCACGAACAGCGGAATGAGGATGACCTGCGCCGGAATGCCGAGGCCCAGGATGAAGTACAGGCTCAGGCCGCGGGTGAGCTTGTTGTCCACCCTGCTCAGGTAGTAGGCGCACGGCGCGGCGATGGCGACTGTCAGGACCGACGACACCACTGTGGTCAGCAGGCTGTTCCACGTGGCCACCGCGAAGTCCCCCACGGTCCAGGCCCGGACGAAGTTGCCGAAGTCCAGGGAGGCAGGCACGCCCCAAGGGTCGTCAAGAATGGCCCGGGTATCCCTGAAGGCCTGCGCCACCATCCACACCAGCGCCGCGATACTGATCGCAACCACCAGCCACAGCAGCCCCACGCCGAGGCCCCGGACTACGCTGCGTTCCCCGCGCAGGGCGGGACTGACACCGCGGCGTCCCCGCCGTCGGGCGGTCATGGGAGCCGCCGGTTTGTATTCGCTCATGTCATTTCCTTTAGAACTCGACGGCGTCGCGACGCATGGCGCGGCGCAGCAGGACAACCAGGACGGAGATCAGTGCCAACGACAACACAGCGGACGCCGTTGCCGCACCGTAGGCGGGCGTTGACTGTCCGGAGAAGGCGTTGACGTAGGTGTAGACGGCGGCCGTCCAGCTTTGGGTTGGAGGTACACCGGCACCGGAACTACCGCCGAAAACCCACACGATCTCAAAGATCTTCACCGACGAAATGGTCCACAGCACGGCACAGGTACCGAAGACATCCCAGGTCAGCGGGAGGATGACGTACCGCAGCCGCTGGAACGCGGAGGCTCCTGCCAGGGCACAGTCCTCGTAGTAGTAGGGCGGGATACGGTCGACGCCGGCCATCAGGATGGTGGTGAAGTAACCGGTGGTTGTGCAGACCAGGGTGACCATGATGAGCGGGAAGATGTTGTCCTGTGCCAGCCACTTGGGCGGATCCGTCACCCCAAAGGGTGCCAGCAGGCTGTTGACCATGCCGCCGGGGTTGAAGATGAAGCCGGCCAGGACACCGAACACGAGGGCGTTGATGAGGTGCGGGAAGAAGATGACGTTACGGACCATCTTCTTCCCTGCCATGTCCCGGAGGACGAGCGTCATGGCGAAAGCGAGAATGAAAATAGCGGCTCCCACCACGAACAGCAGCAGCAGGGTGTTGCCGAACGATGACAGGAAAAGCCGGTCCCGGAAGATCCGGCCATAGTTGTCCAGGCCCACGAATTTCATGGGTCCGGAGCCGGCCCATTTGTGGAGGCTGATCCACACTGCGCCAAGGGCGGGAACGATGAACAGGACCGTGTACAGGACGAACGCCGGACCCACGAAGGGAACCAGCAGCTTCTTACGCTGCACATCGATGGAACTTCCCGGCCGGCGGTCCTGGGCCGGGGCCTTCCTGCCTGCCGGCTTCCGGGACGCCGTATTCTGCGCGGCCGCTTTACCGGCGCGGGGTTCTTTCAGGCCGATGGACATCAGCCGTTGTCCTTCCAGTACTGGATCTGGGCTTCTTTCATCTTGGCCACGAACTCTGCGGCTGTGGTCTTTCCAAGGAACAGTTCATCGTCCCTGGGGAAGAAGACTTTCTCTGTGTAGCCGGGGAACGTCACGCCGTCGTTCTGCAGGTGCGTGGCCGGAGCGGCGTCGATAGCGGCTTTAACGCTTGCGACGGCGGGATCCACCGGTGCGTCCTGCCTCACTGGAAGCACCTTGGCGTCCGTGCCGAGGGCATCCTGGTACTTGGAGCCCAGCAGGTACGCCGCCAGCCGCTGTGCAGGTGCTTGGTTCTTGGACTTGGCCGGAACAGCGAAGCCGATGAAGTCCACGCGGGCGCTGGCCGGCTTGTCGCCGATGGCCGGGAACTGGAATGAGGAGTATTCGAAGCCCGGGGCGGCGTATGAGCCTGTTTCGGTGGGCGTCCACGAGCCGTTGAGGATCAGGGCGGCGTCACCGTTTGCCCAGAGCTGCTGTTGCGCCGGGAACTTGCTGGCGTTGTAGCCACTGTTCAGGTATCCACCTTTGACCAGTGATTCCACCTTTTTTGCTGCTTCAAGGACGGCAGGGTCATCCCATCCTGCGCCGGATTTGTCTTCTGCGAGGGCCTTGAAGCTGCCTGCGCCCTTGAGCCGGAGCAGCGAGGTAACGAACCAGGTGGAGTTGTAGCCTGCGATATCACCATCGGCGGCAATGGGGGCTGTTCCGCCGGCCTTCAGCTTGTCCAGGACTGCCATGAATTCATCCCAGGTGGCCGGCGGCTTTGCTTTGAGCTCCGGGTGCCTGGCGGCGTCGAACCAGATGCCGTCCGAGCTGATGCTGTAGGGCACCATCCAAGGCTGTCCGTCTTCTCCCTTGAAGACGCCGTTGCTGGTGAACTTCTCCGGAATCACCGAACTGATGGTCTTCCCGTCCAGCTCGTACGCGTAGACGGACGTCAGGGGGCTTGCCTGCCCGGTCTCGCCGATCACCGGAGCGAGCTTGGCGAGCGTTCCGTCCACCAGGTCCGGGACGTTGTTGGTGTTCAGGGCGGGGACGAGCTTTTCGGTGTTGCTGCGTCCCTGCCATTGAACGCTGACTTTGGCGCCGGTTTCTTTTTCGAAGTCTGCGATGGCAGTGGCGATGACCTTTTGCTGCGGTTCACCGTCCTTCCACATTGACCAATAGTTGATGGTCTGGCCGGAAATGGACCCGGAAATATCCACGGCTTCGGCGGCCGGGGAGGCATCGGTGGCTCCGCCGCAGGCAGTAGTGGACAAGGCAAGCGCTGCACCCAACAGGGCGGCCAGCGGGCGAAGATGACGGGCTGTTTTGCCCATGGGAATCACCTTTCGAGTGAGGGGGAACCAGCCGGATGCGGTTCAGTGAGACGACTCTCACAGCCCCCGAAAGCAGGATTCAATGAGTATTTTGGAAAGTTTCTTCACCTGCCAGGCAGCCCGTGGGCGGTGGGACCCAATTAGGCATTTATTCCTCTTTTCAGGCTCCCCAACAATCGAGGAGACCTGCGCGGCGTTCCGCTTGAACGAGCCCGCGCTCCGGCTCCGAGCTAAAGAGGGAAATTGATACGACTTGGAATCATTGGCGCGGGCGCCGTGGCACACTTCCATGCAGCATCCGCAGCGCGGATCAGCAACGTGGAGTTGGCCGCCGTCTGCGACCTGCGGCCTGAAGCCGCAGAGAGGGTCGCATCGCCATGGGGGGCTTCCGTCTACGGGGACTACCTGGCCATGTTCCGTGATGCCGGCTTGAACGCCGTCATCATCAATACCCCGCACGCCCTGCACCTGGAGATGGTGCTGGCCGCAGCCGACCACGGATTGCACGTGCTGGTGGAAAAGCCCATGGCCACCACCGTGGCCGACTGCGATCGCATGATTCAAGCGTGCCGGGAGGCCGGGGTGTCCTTGGTCATTGGGCAAATCCAGCATTTCCTCCCGGAGAAGCTGGCAGCCGAGGACGTGCTGGCCAGCGGCGAACTCGGCCGGGTCCTGATGATCCGCGACTACAGGACCACCGACTACCGTCCGGGAACCCGGCCGGACTGGTTCTTCAGCGAGACCATGGCAGGCGGGGGTGCACTGATGAACATCGGAGGCCATTGCCTTGACCGCTCCATCTGGTTCGGTGGCGCACCCGTTGAATCCGTGAGCGCCTCTACCATCAAGCGCTTCGGCGTTCCCGTGGAAACCGACGGTGCCATTGCGCTGACCCTCAAGAACGGGGTCCATGTCAGCATCTCCGTGGTGTCCGACGCTGCCCAACGCCTGGACGAGATCCTCGTTGTGTGTGAGTCCGGCACCCTGTCCTGCAGCCCCCACCATGGAACCTTGGTCCGCAGCGACGGCGTGACACGCACGGTGTGGGAACCGCAGCCCGAGGATATCCAGGAGGGTTTCTTCCTGCAGTTGCAGGATTTCGTCACTGTGCTCGACGGCGGCGCACCCAAAGTCGGCGTTGAGCACGCCCGCCACATCGTCGAGGTGGTCCTGGCGTCGTACGAGGCTGCCGGAAGCGGCCATGCCGTGGCTCTCCTGGACAGCGCCAAGCAGCTCAGTGCCGGACTCGCCCTCACGGACGTCGGCTAGGAAGACCCACCGGCTGCGTCCGTGCCATCCCAGTTGGGTGGGGTGAAAGCCCCCAGGGGGTCATCCAGCACGGACGCAGTCTGGCCTGCCCCCGCCACGGGAAGCCGACTCCCGTCGAGGACTGGGACACCGTGGCGCTGGAACCATTCCTGGAGCCGGGAACGCATGGCGGACACCCGCGCCGAGTGCGCCGGCTGGTCCACGAGGTTGACTCGCTCATCCGGGTCGGCCACAAGATCGAAGAGTTCATGTGGACCGTGCGGATACCGGTGCACGTACTTCCAGTCGGTGCTGCGGATCATCCGGACCGGACCGTATTCGTCAAAGACCACGACGGCGCGGTCCCCCGCCGTCGGAGTCAGCCCGCCAAGCAACTCCGCGAAAGACTGTCCCGGCCCGTCGTCGAAGCACCGGTGGTCCAAGCCCGCTAGCTCCAGGATGGTGGCCGCCAGGTCGTAGGCGGACAACAGTTCCGTCAGTACCGAGCCCTGCCGGATCCTGCCCGGGAGCGCGAAGATCGCCGGCACTTTAACGGAGGAGTCGTAGACGTTTTGCGGGAACGTCCCGTTGCCCTTCCCCCAAATGCCGTGGTGTCCGCAATTGAAACCGTTGTCGCTGCTGAAAACCACCAAGGTGTTGTCCCGTACCCCGAGTTCCTCCAGCCGGCTGAGGATCGTCCCGATCCCGGCGTCCATGGCACTCACGGCGGCAAAGTACCCCACGAGGGCTGCGCGGGTGTCCGCTTCGCCGCCGATCGGCACCCCGTCCACGGTGGGAGTCCACGGGTGCATGGCTTCCTGTGGACAGCTGGAAAACTCACAGTCGCTGTAGAGTTCCTCAAATTCCGGCGGATGTTGCCCCTTCCACGGCTTGTGGGGAGCGGTGTAGTTGAGGGCCAGGAAAAAGGGTTCAGGCTCTTGCGAGGCTTCGTTGATGAAGTCCAGGGCATCGCCGGTGATCGCGTCCGTCAAGTATTCGGTGACCGTTTCCCGGTGGCTGGTGCCGCCGTCGAACCTGTACATGACCGAGCGGTCATACGGGCTGCCTCCTCCTTCCAGTGCGAACCAGTGGCTGAAGCCTTTCCGGGGAGCATCGTTGGCGCCAAGGTGCCATTTGCCGGAAAGGCCCAGGCGATAGCCGGCATCGGCGAGGTCATCAGTGAACAACCGCTGACCCTGCAGGTAGTCGATGGCCTGCGGTCCGGTTTCGACGCCCGCCAAGTAGTCGTGGACGCCGTGGCGCGACGGGATGTTCCCGGTCATCAGGCTGGCGCGCGCCGGGGAGCAGACCGGTGAGGCGCAGAAGAAGTTCTCCAAGCGGGTGCCGCGGGCGGCGAGGGCATCCAGAGTGGGCGTGTGGATCTCGGGGTTTCCGGCGCAACCCAGCGCCCAGGCGCCTTGGTCGTCGCTGAGGATGAAAAGGATGTTCGGTTTCTTGTTGGACACCGTCCCATTGCTACTGAGCCTCGAGGCAAGGAATCAATGAGCATTCCAGGTTGGCGTGAAATAACTCCCCGGATCTGGCAATTACTCCCTGAATACTCTCTAAATCGTGGGGCATGATGAGAGAAATCGTCTGTCCACAGCTGGAGATGGATCATGCCAAAGAGGAAACAGGACCCGGACTCCGGTGTTGCGGCACTTCGCGACACTGCCAAGGCCAACTTGAAGTTCCAGGACTTGAGCGACGACCTCCGCAGGGACATCCTCGCCGGGACTTGGGCGGTGGGGACCAAGCTCCCCACCGAGCAGCAACTCGCAGCGGAGACCGGCCTTTCCCTGACGACGGTACGGAGGGCCTTCGAGGACCTGGTGGGCAAAGGGCTGGTGGTCAGGCGGCAGGGGGCGGGCAGTTTCGTCGCTGCTCCCCAGCGCGCGCAGAAACGCTCGAGGTTCGTCATCGGCGTCCTGCTCCCGGACACGCAGCTCTACTACCCGCGCGTCCTCCAGGGGATCGAGGAACACCTTTCCGCGCGGGGCGCCAGCCTGCAATTATCCACGTACCACTACGACTTCACTCGCGAGAATGCCGGCATCCAGTTCCTCCTGGATGCCGGAGTGGACGGCCTCATCCTGGTGCCAACGCTGACGGGCTTGGCTGATCCCCAGCAGCGCGTCGCCGAACTCATGGCCCTTCCCGTGCCGGTTGTCCTCCTGGAGCGGAGCCTGGATGACCTGGGGCCAGGAGACCGCACGGAACACGTCTGCTCGGATCACCAAGGCGGAGCGTACGACGCCGTCATGCACCTCCACCGCCTGGGTCACCGAAAGATTGGGCTGCTCACCCGGGCGAACGAGGCCGCTCGCAGCAGTAATCCCACGCAGGCTGCGGTCATCGCAGGGTATACGGCTGCCATCGCGGCGTTGGGGTTGGAGACCAACGCGCGCATGGCGTTCAGCGCAACGAAGCCGGAGTGGGAAGCCGACCAGGCCGAGCACATGTTCGGGCTGCTGGCTGGCAGTGGTGCCACTGCGGCCTTGGTGTTCGGCGACCGGGAAGCGGCCCTCCTGGAAGGCGCCGCGTCCCGCCACGGGGTTCGGGTTCCTGAGGACCTCGCCCTCGTCTCCTATGACGACGAAATGGCTGACCTCGCCCGGATACCGCTCACTGCGGTTTCGCCGGCCAAGCACAGGCTGGGCGTCATGGCCGCCGATGTCCTGCTGCGTCGGCTGACCGAAGGCGACGCGTGTCCGCTCTACCAGATCCGGTTGCGGCCACGCATTGTTGTCCGTGACTCCTGCGGGGCGAAGCGTTGTGAGGCCCGCTCTGCGGCCTTCGGGGACCAAATGGCGCGCAGATCAGGCCCCACAACGAGGCTCTAGCGGCGGAGCTTGATGAGCTTTGTCTGGCCGCTGAGCCCGGCGGTATCCAACGTCAGGGTGGTTTGTCCCGCAGCGTTGGTTCCCAAGGTTCCCCCGCCCTCCAGCACGCTGGACCACGTTCCCTCCGGCAAGGTCAGCGTGAGGCCGGCAGCCTTCTGCGTCGGCTCGCTGACAGCCAGGCTCAGCTCATTCCCATGCCTGGAGAACACCACGCAGGCAGGACCCGATGCGCCAAGGTCCCCCGCCATTCCGGGCTTCCAGAACGTTGCGGCTGTGGTCTTCGCGGTCTTGAACTCCACGGACTGAGCCGTAGCATCGTTGCGGATCACGCTGTACTTGTTTCCCTGCAACAGCTTCCGGGTCAGGTCCACCGATGCTCCCGGCGCCACCATGTACGCATAACTGCCGGTGACAGGCCCGGCCCCGTGGTCCACGTAGAGGGTGGCGAAATTGCGCTGCTGCACTGTGGCGCTGCCGTTGATGTTGACCCCGGACCAGCTGCCTGACCGGGTTTCCCGCAGCACGTGGAGCGGGGAATCATCGAGCATCGCGTACCCGCCGAAACCCTCCAAGTGCACCCAGCGCCCATCTCCCAGCACCTCAACGTTGCCGGGCGTTCCAGCGATGGTGCCCGCCGCCGTCGTGAGTGTATTGCTGCCTTGGTGGAGGTTGCGGTGGTCGAGGATGGTTTCCACCCTGGCGCCGGAAGCAGTGCTGATGTCCGCGCCGAGGCATATGGTGACGTCGCCGCTGACAAACCAGGACTTCCGGGCGGACAGGCCCGTGCGGCCCGGCCCCACCAGATGCTGTCCGACGGCGGCAACCTCACCCAGCGCTGTGGCCCCGCTCCACTCATTCGCGGGGACGGCAGCGCCCCACTCCCCCTCCACCTTGTCCGTCAAGGGAGTTGTGTCCACCGTGATGCCGGGGAGGCGGTTGTAGTTGGCCGTGGCCCAGAACGCGTCGTCGTACTGGCCGAGGTCGGACGTGTAGAAGTAGGTCATGCCGGAGCCGGTGTGATAGCCGCGGTTGTTCTCGCCGTTGCCGCATTCGTACCAGGCAATGCGGTTGCTGGACATGGCGAGCGACAATGCCCAGCCGGGTCCGCGGTGCATGGTGCGGTCCATCGCAGGGAAAAGCTTGTGGCCGGTCGCTTCTGCCACGGGGGCAACACCAGAGGCCTGGAGCTCCTTCACCAGCGCCGTCCTGGGCACACCCGCACTGCTGAGGATCGGTCGATAGGTATTGCGCGCAATCCAACCCGCGCACAAACCCCGCCATCGGGCGGCCGTCGCTGGATCCATGGCCCGTGCCAGCAGCAGGATGGCCTCGATCGCCGACGCCCCGAGATCGTAGCCGGTGTTGGCCTCGCGGCTGATGCTCCTGCCGCGGACAGCATCGGCCATGGCCCCGTTGATCATGACGGGCGCAAACGAACCCTCCACGGCGTCGAAGAAGATGTTGCGCGTTGGGTCTGAAACCTCGAACGCCGTGCCCCCAAGCAGGGAGAACAATTTGGACAGCCCGGTGAGCAGGACAACCCCGTAGGAACCGGTGTACGGAGTGGTGCTGTGCTGGATGAACGAACCATCGCGGAAGATTCCGTCCCCACTGGTCACGTACTGCCACACCTGGCTGAGCCCGGCCACTGCATGGTTGAGTTTGGCCGGGTCTTCTCCGGCCAGGGAACGGATGATGATGCCCTGGCACAGGTCCACGCGGTTGGCGCCAACGGAGGTGATCTTGCCGCGCTTGGGCGGGAACTGCAGCCACGGGTCGGGCACAAAATGGTCGATGGCCGCGCAGTAGGCAGTGCGCTCCGCGGCCGACAATTCGGCATGCAGGAGCACCATGGCGTCAGCGAGTGCCCGGGGTACGCCGATCTCCCAGGACCACCAGTTTCCTACCTCTTCCTTCCTGTCGTTGTAGCAAAGGATGTTGGCATCGGCGAGGCCTGCCTTGATGTCTGCCAGCACTGCGGCGTCCCCGAACACGGTCGCCGTAGGTGTTGCCCATGCAGTGGCCAGCTGGGACAAGCGCGTGTAGGTGGTGACCATTTCCGCGTCCTTGGCGAAGGACAAGTCCGTAAACACCGAGGTTCGGCCCGGCGACCTGTTGAGCTTGGCCAGGGAGTCTGCAGCCTTGTTGTTCAGTGCGGTGATGGCTTTGGCGAAGTCCGGGTCGCCGGCCTGGATGACGTTGCGGCCCGTGATCTGGTCCACCCAACGGTTCCGCAGCGCTGCGAACTCCGCTGCGCCCGGTTCTACGTCGGCCCAGGCGTTCTGTGCGAACATCGAGCTGACCACTGCCGCCAGGGATAGTGCGCCGGCACCCTGGAGCAGGGTCCTGCGGGGGAATTGAAGTGACAAGGAGTTGCTCCTAACACTCGTGGCGGGACGGGGTCCGGCGTCCTTCGCCGGGTCCGCCACTGGCTTGGGTTGAAGTCAACGCGATGCCGAAGAGAGGAATAAAGCAGTACCTTGTCACGTCCACGTCGCCGGAAACGTGCGGGACCGCCGTCGAGCGGCCAAATCGCCGGAGTTTTCCCGGCGGGCCCGAGTGCTTCCGGCGAACTCGTGCCAGGACCCCTTCGGTAGAGTGCTCCCATGAATGACAAAGCAACGTTGCTCCACTATCTGCGTACCCGTCGGCAGGATCTCCTCGGCAAGGTGGAAGGCCTGGGCGAATACGATGCCCGCAGGCCCATGACACCCACGGGAACTAATCTGCTTGGCCTGGTCAAACACGTGGCGAGCGTGGAGCTGGGGTATTTCGGGGAGACTTTCGGACGCCCCAACGGACGGGTCCTCCCTTGGTACGACGACAATGCCGAACCTGACGCGGACATGTGGGTCCCGGCAAATGAGAGCATGCAGGACATCATCGAGCTGCACCACTTCTCCGCCAAGCACAGTGACGAAACCATCGAATCCTTGCCCCTGGACGCTCCCGGCGTGGTGCCCTGGTGGTCCGAGGACAAGAAGAACGTGACCCTGCACCAAATCCTGGTGCACATGTGCGTCGAGACGGCACGTCATGCCGGGCACGCCGACATCATCCGGGAGCTCATCGACGGACAGGCAGGCCAACGTCCGAACGACCCCAACATCCCCGAACGGAACTCCGAAGAGTTGGCGGCACACCGTTACCGGATTGAACAGGCAGCCATCGACGCCGATCGCCAACACTGACTTTCACAGCCACGCGCCAACCTTCACAGCCCCCGCATATGTGGGGCAAACCTCCGGCGTAGCCTGCCTCCGTAGAAATGAGGCATGACTCCTCCACAGACTGAACACCGCAAAGGCCGCCGGACACGGCGCGCTATCGTCTCCGCCGTCCTGGCGGTCACTCTCTCTGCAGGGGGTGCAGCGGCCTGGGCGTTGGACCGCTTTGTCATCCCGCACGCGCAGATCACCAACGTTTCAGAGTACGAAGCCAGCCAGGCCGGCATCACGGACACGACGACGGACAGCACTTCCGCTGGCACCTCGGCGAGCGCCGTGGTCACGGACACGAGCTACACCTCGGGCGACACTGGCGTCACCATCTCCAAGGTGACCACCGGCAGCGGCGACAGCACCGTCACCTACTACGTTGCCGACGTCGTGCTTGACTCCGCCACCACGCTGAAGTCCGCGTTCGCGGAGGACACGTACGGCGAGAACATCACGGAAACCACGTCAGCCATCGCCCAGGACCACAACGCGATCTTCGCCATCAACGGTGACTACTACGGTTTCCGTGACACGGGGATCGTGATCCGCAATGGCGTGGTGTACCGGGATGAAGGTGCACGGCAGGGCCTGGCGTTTTACAAGGACGGCACCGTCAAGGTATACGACGAGACCACCACCACCGCGCAGCAACTGGTCGCCGACGGCGTGTGGAACACCCTGTCCTTCGGGCCGTCGCTGCTGGACAACGGCGAGATCGCCTCGGGCATCGAAGACGTGGAGGTGGACACCAACTTCGGCAACCACTCCATCCAGGGCGAGCAACCCCGGACCGCGGTGGGCATGATCGATCAAAATCACCTGGTATTCGTGGTGGTGGACGGCCGCAGCCCCGGATACTCCGCCGGCGTCACCATGACAGGCATGGCCCAGATCATGAAGGACCTCGGCGCCACCACCGCGTACAACATCGACGGCGGCGGTTCCTCCACCATGTACTTCAACGGATCGCTCGTGAACAACCCGCTCGGCGAGAACAAAGAGCGCGGCACCTCGGACATCCTCTACATCGCCCAGTCATGATCATCCTGATACCGGCCTACGAGCCGGACCACCAGCTCATCAAGCTCATCCGGAACCTGCACGAAGCCGACCCCTGGCTCACCATCGTGGTGGTGGATGACGGTTCCGGCCCGGCCTATAAGGAAACGTTCGACGCCGCCGCACGGCTTGGGTGCCATGTGCTCGGTTACCCAGTGAACGGCGGGAAGGGCCACGCACTCAAGGCCGGATTCGCCTTCATCGCCGGGAACTTCCCCGGCCAGGACGTTGTCTGCGCCGACAGCGACGGGCAACACGGCGTGGCGGACATCCTGGCCGTTGCCGACCGGGTCCGGCACGTTACGGCTGCCACGGTCCTGGGCTCGCGGAACTTCACCGGGAACGTGCCGGCCCGCAGCAGGTTCGGGAACACGGTGACGCGTGGGCTTTTCCGGCTCGCAACCGGCCAACGCATCACCGACACGCAGACAGGCTTGCGGGGCTACAAGGCGGACATGGTCCCCTGGCTCCTGGGGGTCCGCGGCGAGCGCTACGAATACGAACTCAACCTGTTGCTCGAAGCCAAGCAGGCAGGCTACGGCATTGTCAGTGTCGGGATTGCCACCGTCTACCTCAACGACAACGCAGGCTCCCACTTCCGTCCCGTGGCCGACTCACTCAGGATCTATGCACCGCTGCTGAAGTTCCTTGCCTCGTCCCTGTCCGCCTTCGTTGTGGACATGGTGATGTTCCTGGTGCTCCTTGGCGTCACCGATTCCTTGCTGGTTGCAGTGCTGGGGGCCCGGCTTGTCAGCGCCACGGTGAACTTCCTGGTCAACCGGAGGCTCGTCTTCGAGCACGGCAAGGACCGACCCCTTCGTTCTGCCGCCACGGGGTACGTGGCTTTGGTGCTGGTGTTGCTCCTGGCCAATTACGCCTCGATTTGGGCATTGACCTCTGCTGCTGTGCCGGACCTGCCGGCAAAGATCCTCACGGAGGCAGGGTTGCTTGGCGTCAGCTACGCCGTGCAGCACCGTTTCCTGTTTACCCGCAAGGGCCGGGCCGAGCACCGGGAAACGCATACCCCAGCCTTGGTCCCGGCACAGTTCCAGCACAGCCAGACCCTGAAAAGTGGACATCAATTCCCCCAGAGATTCCGGAGTAACCGATGAACACCATCATCCTCATAGCGGCAGACCTCGCTGCCATTTCCATCCTCACCTTGGCCCTCTACCTACGCCGCCACAGGCGCCGCGACCTGGTGGTTTCCTACCTCGGCATGAACGTGGGAGTCCTGGCAGTGGCCACGGCCCTGTCCGGATCAGCTGCCGGCGTCGGACTGGGCCTGGGCCTGTTCGGTGTCCTCTCGATCATCCGGCTCCGGTCCACCGAACTTGCCCAGCATGAGGTGGCCTACTACTTCTCGGCGTTGGCACTTGGCCTGATCTCCGGTATCGGTGTTGAGCCCCTATGGCTGACGCTCTCGCTCATGGCACTGGTCCTGCTGGTCATGTTCGTAGGAGACAACCCCAAAGTCCTCCCGGCCTACCGCCACCAGAGCGTGGTGCTGGACCGGGCCATCAACGACGAGCCCGAGCTCTACGCCCGGCTCGAGGAAGTCCTCAACGGCACCGTCCACTCGGCCACCATCCAGGAGTTGGACCTGGTCAACGACAAGACGATCGTGGACGTCCGCTATGCGGTTCGACCCCGCCAGGCCAACCGCCCACAGCCCGCCTTCAACCAGCCGGCAGGGGCACTGACACCGGCGCCACAGGAACTACCCGAAACGCCCGTTCCGGTTCACCCGGGCCCGTCCGTGCCCACGTCAGCGGGTGTCGCATGAGCCACGCCGAAGCCCCACCGATCATTCCGCAGCTGGGCAGGCTTCCCGCCGTCGGGCTCGAAGAGCTCACCACAGAAGCCGCGCTGCTGACCCGGGTGGACCGTAAGTACCTGGTTCCCTCGGCCACTGCCCGGAGGATCCTCTCCACTTTCAACGCCGAGGCCCGCGTCCTGGAGATGGATGGCGCCCGGACCTTCGCCTACGACTCGGTGTACTTCGATACCCCTGCGCTGGACAGTTACATGCTGGCGGCCCACGGGCGTCGCCGGCGGTTCAAGATCCGCACACGGACCTACGTGGACAGCGCCGTCAGCTTCCTGGAGGTCAAAACCGAAGGCGCCCGCGAAGCCACCGTCAAGGAACGCATCCCGTACGAACCCTGCGACCGGGACCGGCTCACCGAGGAGGGCCTGGCCTACGTCCGCGAAACGCTGTTGGCCGCGCTCGGCGACGTTGTTTTCGGTCCGTTGGAACCCGTCCTCTCCACCCGTTACGACCGCACCACCTTGTATCTTCCAGAGTCCGGAAGCCGGGCCACCATCGATTCCGAGGTCACCTGGCAACGGCCCGACGGCCAACCCTGGATCCTGGACAACGCCGTGGTGGTGGAGACGAAATCCGGTTCCGCTCCCGGCCCCTTGGACAGGCATCTCTGGGCTCACGGCGTGAGGCCATGCCGTATCTCCAAGTTCGCCACCGGTATGGCGGCCCTCCACCCGGAGCTGCCGGCCAACCGCTGGAACCAAACCCTCCGGCGCAGGATGCCACTGCGCCCCATCAGCCAACTCCCCCAAAGCTAAGGAAATCCCATGCGCTCCTTCCGAACCTACCTGTCCGTTGCCGCCGTCGCCCTGGCTGTTTCCCTGGCCGGCTGCTCCTCCGCAACCACCGCTTCCACCACCACCGGCTCCACCAGTACAAGCGCCACCCAGCAAACCGTCACCGCGGCCACCATCGAGGAAGACACCCACTACGACAGCGACGACCTCACCTGGGATGCCGCTTCTGAAGTGGCAATCAGCCTGGCCGACGGCGGCAGCAAAGTGACGTCGTCGTCCTCCACGGGCGTGGCGGTAGATGGCAACACGGTGACCATCAGTGCCGCCGGAACGTACCGCCTCAGCGGTTCCCTGACCGACGGCAAGATCGTTGTGGCGGCCGGAGACTCGGACACCGTCCGGATCATCCTGGACGGCGTCGAACTGGGCAATTCAAGTGGCTCGCCGTTCGTGGTGAACAGCGCCGACGAAGCGATCGTGTACCTGGAGGATGGCAGCAGCAACACCTTGTCGGACGCCTCCAGCTACGCCGACCAAGGCGACGACGCACCCAACGCTGCCCTGTACTCAATGGCGGACCTGACCATTGCCGGGCCGGGCTCCCTGAGCGTCAACGGCAAGTACAACGACGGCATCGTGTCCAAAGATGGGCTGGTACTGGCCTCCGGGAAGGTCACTGTGGATGCCAAGGATGACGGCATCCGTGGCAAGGACTACACCGTGCTCCTGGACGGCGCCTACCAGGTGACGGCCGGCGGAGACGCAGTGAAGGCGGACAACGAAACCGACGAGGGCCGCGGCTGGCTGCTGGTCAGCGGAGGTGCCCTCACGGTCAATGCAGGCGACGACGGCGTGAAGGCGTTCAACACCCTCACCGTGACGGGTGGAACCGTGAACGTGGCCAAATCCGAAGAAGGCCTGGAAGCGCAACACATCGCCATCTCGGGTGGGGACGTCACCGTCACATCGAACGACGACGGCGTGAACGCCTCGGGCGGGGCCTCCTCCAGCGCTTCCGGCGCTGGTGGCGGCGGGATGGGTGGCGGCATGGGTGGCGGTGAGACCGTGGGCGACTACACCGTGGACATCTCCGGCGGCACATTGACCATCAATTCCGAAGGCGACGGCCTGGACTCCAACGGCACCGCCGCTATTTCCGGTGGCACAGTGGTGGTCAATGGTCCAACGAACGATGGCAACGGTGCCCTGGACGTCAACGGTGAGCTGGCTGTCTCGGGTGGCACCATCGCAGCGGCAGGCAGTGCCGGTATGGCTGTCACCCCGGGGACCACGTCCACGCAGTCGGGGCTCCAGCTGACCTTTGACACCTCGGTCGCGGCGGGGACACCCGTGCACATCGTGGACTCCTCCGGTAAGGAGGTGGCAACGTTCGTGACCACCAAGTCCATTGCCTCGCTGGTGTTCTCCTCCTCCGCCATCACCGCGGGCCAGAACTACACCATCTACACAGGTGGCACCGCGGAAGCCAAGGCCGGCCTCACTACGGGATCCATCGACGGCGCCGAGCAACAGGGCTCTGTAACGGCGGGCCAGTACACCCAGGCACAGGGCCCGGGAGGGGGTGGGGGCCGCCGCTAAAGCCTCAACGAGTTGCCCGGACCCTTCCCCCGCAAACTTGATGCGAACTTGAGCCAAACGAAAAGGTTCCTTGATATAGCGGCGCCACGCTGGAATCAAGCGGAAGACCAATACACAGGCTTTCCGACAACGAATTTCCGGTATGGAACACAACGATGTGGGGGAAGAAATGGAACAGTCAGCAGCAGTCGACGACGTGGTGGCCGTCAAGGGCATCATCCAGGACCAGAACCCGGTGGACTTCTACGCACTGGGTGTCGCAGGATGCATCGACCGCCTGGCCGCACCCCTTCGTCGGGCCGGCGTCACCGTCCATTGGCACACTCCCCACCACGGCATCGAGATCTCATCCTCCGCGGCAGGCCTCCTGTACCACGTGGCCCAGGAAGCATTCAGCAACACTTTGAACTACGCGAACGCCGGCGAACTCACCATCCGTCTCAACGCCGTCTACCACGGCATCCAGCTCACCATCACGGATGATGGCACCGGTTTCGAGATCCACGCAGCACCCAGCGGCCGCAGGCACGGCTTCGGACTGCTGCTGATGTCCATCGCAGTTCACGACGCCGGTGGCACAGTGGACATCGACTCCGCCGTTGGGCGGGGCACCAGCGTGCGGGTGACACTGCCGCTGGATTGAGTCCGATTTGGGACCTTTATCCGGTGCCCCACCCATGGAACAACCGACGTTCCGGACGTATTCTGTAGCTACTTTTCAGCCTGGCATCCCTACGGATTGGCACGAAAATGGCGCGGAACAACAGAGGCTCACTCGGTCTGGGCAAGGTCCTTTTGAGGGTCTTCGGGTTCTTCTTCGTGAGCCTGCTCTGCGGAGTGTTGATCTCCGGCTTCGTAGTCCCGGTGGTTGCCTTCACCAGCACCACGGTAGGTGGGTCCATAGGCTTCTACGAGAGCCTGCCCAGCCAGCTCGACGTCGAGTCTCCCTCGCTTTCGAGCAAAGTGGTCACCGCCGACGGCCAACTCATCGCCACGTTTTACGCGGAGAACAGGGTCAAGGTCCCCCTTGAGAGCATGTCGCCGTTCATCCGCGAAGCTATTGTGGCGATCGAAGACAGCCGTTTCTATGAGCATGCCGGGGTGGATGCCCACGGCATAATGCGGGCGCTGACCTCCAACCTGACCAAAGGAACCAAGCAGGGAGCGTCCACGTTGACGCAGCAGTACGTGACCAATGTCCTCAACGAATCGCGCCTTTCACAGGGCCGCCCGGAGGATGTGGTGCTCAGCGGCGAGAAGACGCTGGGAGACAAGCTGCGCGAGATCAAGCTTGCGCTGGAGCTGGAGAAACGCTTCAGCAAAGACCAGATTCTTGAGGGTTACCTGAACATCGTGTTCTTCAACAGGAACGCCTATGGAATCGAAGCCGCATCGCGGTACTTCTTCAGCACCTCCGCCGCGGACCTGACCCTGCCCCAGGCAGCGATGTTGGCTGGCTTGGTCAACGGACCCAGCATCTACGACCCCACCGTGGACCCTGCTGCGGCGCTGGCCAGGCGGAACCTGGTACTGGACCGGATGCTGGAACAGGGAAAGATCACCGCCGTGGACCACGGCGTGGCCGTGGCGACCCCCGTGGAGCTGAAGGTCACCCCGTCCCTTCAAGGGTGTGCCGGTGCTCCGATCGCCACCTACTTCTGTGATTACGTATCGCACCTTATCCTCAACAACGAGTCTTACGGCCCCAGCGTGGAGGAACGTGAGCGGCTCCTCTACCGCGGCGGCCTCACCATCACCACCACCCTGGACAGCAGGCTCCAGGCGGTCGCGCAGCAACAAGTGGATGCATCCGCCGGCGACAACCCGGACAAATGGGGCGCCGCCATGACCACTGTGCAGCCCGGCACCGGCAAGATCCTCGCGATGGCCCAAAACACCGTCTTCGTGCCGCAGGACGGGAAGTTCGATACCCAGTTGAACTTCAACGTGGATGCCAAGGACGAGAACGGCTACGATCTCAACGGCGCCGGAGGTTTCCAACCAGGATCCACCATGAAGCCCTTCATTTATGCGGAGTGGCTCAACGAAGGCAAGAATCCCACAGCCGTAGTGGATGCCTCGCGCAGGGTGTACCCCGTGGGCTTCCCATGGCGTTCGAGTTGCGGCAAGGTGCTGGGCGGCTACAGCACGGCACAGAAGGCCCAGAACCTTGGCGCCGACGACGACCTCCAGAACAACGACGCCGGCTACTACCGCCCCATGCCCATCAATTACGGTCTCTACAACTCCATCAACACCGCGACGTTCGCCACGGCAGCGCAGCTGGACTTCTGCGGAATCCAAAAGATGGTGGACACGGTGGGCATGCACAGCGGCTTGGACAATGCACCGATCAACATGCACCAGATCGGCAATCTCCTGGGCTCCATCGGCGTCGCACCTCTTGTTTTGGCCAGCGCCTACGCCACCTTCGCCAACGACGGCACGTACTGCAAACCGATCGCGATCACGGAAATCAGCGACGCCCAGGGCCGTGAATACGAAGCCCAGAAACCGGAATGCCGCGACGCCGTCAAGCCTGCCGTGGCCAGGGGCGTCAACTCAGTGCTGCAGGATGTGCTCAAGCTCGGTTCCGGCGTCTACATCGAACCGAAAGTCCAAAGCAGGGTCCCGGTAGCCGCCAAGACGGGCACGTCCAACAACAACGGAGCCACGTGGGTGGCCGGCTTCACCACGACGCTCGCTACGGCGTCGTTCTTTGGGGACACGACGGCGGGACAACAGCGGGCGGGCCAGAACGTCACCATTAATGGCAAGTTCTACAAGTCCTTGGACGGTTACATGATCGCCGGCCCGCAATGGGCGAACTACATGATGGAAGCCACCGCACTCTACCCCAGCGGGCCCTTCCCCGCACCGGCTCCCCCACCCGCGCCAGCGCCGAGCACCAGCCCGGCAACCCCACGGTAGGCCGGGCCGCCGTCGTTCGTCCACGTTGCGAGGCCCGGTCTGCGCGGCAATCCCCGGGTTTGGGGCGCAAAGCAGGCCCCACAACAAACCCACCCCACGTTGCGAGGCCCGATCTGCGCGGCAATCCCCGGGTTTAGGGCGCAAAGCAGGCCCCACAACAAACCCACCCCACGTTGCGAGGCCCGATCTGCGCGGCATACCCCGGGTTTAGGGCGCAAAGCAGGCCCCACAACAAACCCACCCCACGTTGCGAGGCCCGATCTGCGCGGCATACCCCGGGTTTAGGGCGCAAAGCAGGCCCCACAACTAGCGTGCGTAGCGTTCCGTGAAATTCCTCAGCACACGCATGGGCTCTTTGACGGTCGCTTGCCGTGCCGTGGCGATGAGCTCGTCGGCTTCGTGGAGTGGGAAGTAGCCGGCGTCCTTATAGATTTTGATGCGCGTGACCAGCCCGTCGGCGTCGAGTTCCGGGTGGAACTGGGTGGCGTAGAGGTTGCTCTTGATCCGGAACATGTGCACCGGGCAGGCCGCCGAACTGGCCAACAGCACTGCATTCGGGGGCAGTTGGCTGCACGCTTCCTTGTGTCCAACGAAAGCCTCGAAGGTCCGGGGGACGCCCTGAAGCAAGGGATCGTGTTCGCCGTCCGCGGTCAGCTGGATCTCCGTTGCGCCGACCGGTTCACCGTAGCGCCGGTCAATAACGGCGCCTTGGTGCACGCCCAGGGTTCCTACGCCGTAGCAGGCACCCAGGAAGGGAAAGTCTTCGGCCACGATGTGGTCCAGAAGGCTCGACAGCTCAGCCTCCACCCGGATCTGCTCGGGGCTCTTCTCCTCCACAGGATCGCTGGAGGTGTACGGGCTGCCACCGACGATCACGCCGGAGTAGTCGTGCAGCTCAAGCGGCGGCAATGGTCCGGACTCCATCCGCACACGAACCAGCTCCTCCGGCTTGAGGCCGCAGTACCGGAGGTAGGCCTGGTATTCGTCGTCGGCAGCGGCGTCTTCGGCTCGGGTGGCCAGCAGGAGGAAGGGCTTCACAAGGCCAGTCTGCGCGAGGACGCCTGCACATTCCAAGTGAATGGGTAGGTCTGGCAGACACTCCCTTAGGGGGAACAAATTGCGTAGCGTTGGAATTGTTCACGCTAACGCCCCCCAACGTGACAAATCCCAAAGGAGCCATTTTTGAAGCAGGACCCTGCCGTGGTCGAAACCCAGACACCCCAGAAAACCCAGAAACCTCGGAACAAGCAACCGGCGCAGTCGCCCGAGGCGACGCCCCGCGACCTGTCAACGGGCAACCGTCCCGCCAAAATCCCCTGGGGCGGCCTGCTTGTCCTCGCGGCCGCCGGCTTCACCGCGGTCACCACGGAACTCCTGCCCTCGGGCCTCCTGCCGCAAATCAGCCGGGACCTCGGCGTGGACGAATCGGCTGTCGGCTCGCTGACTGCCGTCTATGCGGCCATCATCGTCTTCACTGCCCTGCCTCTCTCGAGGTTCCTTGCCGGTCGCGTTCCACGGAAGACCCTGCTCATCGCTACCGTGCTGGCGTTTGCCGTCAGCAATGTCCTGCTGGCACTGAGCCCCACCCTTGGCTGGGCGATTGGCGCCCGGCTCCTTGGCGGCATCGCCCATGGCATGTTGTGGTCCAGCATGGCACCCTATGTGGCGCGCATCGTCCCGGCGCATTCTGTGGGAAAGTCCATGGCTGTGGTGTTCAGCGGCAACAGTATTGCCTTGGCCGTAGGAGCGCCCATCGGGACATTGATGGGCTCGCTCATGACCTGGCGGGCCTCGTTCATGGTCCTGGCCGGCGTCGGTGCGGTGCTGGCCCTGTTGGCGTTCTGGCTCCTTCCCGGCGCCCACGACCAGTCCAGCCAGAAGGCTCCGTCTCTTCGCGCTGCCATGAAACTGCCGGGCGTAATCGCTATTGCCGTAGCTTGGCCGCTCTTGCTGCTGGCCCACTTCACGCTGTTCACTTACGTTGCGCCCTTCCTGCTGGCATCCGGGCTGCCGGAATCCGCCACGAGCATCTCCCTGTCCGTCGTGGGAGTGGCCAGCCTCGTGGGGATCTGGATTGCCGGAATGACAGCGGACTCGCGCCCGCGGCGATCGGTGATTACCGCCGTCGTACTGTTGACGCTTTCGTTCGCCCTGCTGCCGGCGTTGGGCGGCACCTGGGTTGGGGCGTTTGGCCTGATGACCCTGTGGGGAATCGCGTTCGGCGCCGTGGGTATCTACAACCAGGCGGCGATCCTCCGCGCGGGCGGCGAGCACAAGGACGCTGCAAACGGCCTCACCGTGGTGACCATCCAACTGGGTATCGCCGTCGGCGCCGTGTACGGTGCGTTCGCCCTCACCACCGTGGGCGCGCAGCTGGTGCCTTTGGCCGCGGCGGTCCCTACTGCTGTGGCCCTGGTGATCATCATCGCGAGCCGTCGCGGCGGGTACCCCGCAGGGCCGCGGGAGAAGCGCCGTTAACATTCCCGAAACATGCCAGTGACCTGATCTTCACGAACGGAAGATTTCTGTAACTTACCTGCAACTTAGCTCTTCTGAGTCGGAAACATAGCTCACCGAATATAGATCGGGGGGCTAGCAAGGGCCGGATGAATCCAGGCCCGTTTCGGACAGGCTTGATAAGAAGGGAACGCAGGTGGAGATCTCTGCGCAGAACGTCTGGATGATGTTGTCGGCGGCCATGGTGCTCTTCATGACCCCCGGCCTCGGTCTGTTCTATGGCGGCATGACCCGCGCCAAGGCAGCACTGAACATGATCATGATGAGCTTCATCTCGGCGGGAATCGTGGGCGTGGTCTGGGTCCTTTGGGGCTATTCGATGACCACCGGCGACGGCTTCCTGGGGCTGTTCGGCAATCCGTTCGCGCACTTCGGCCTGCAGGATCTGCTGGGCACGCCCGACCTCATCAAGGCCACCTTCGCAGCCACGTTCGCCATCATCACGGTGGCCCTCATCAGTGGCGCCATCGCTGACCGGGCCAAGTTCGGTGCCTGGGCGTTGTTCGTCCCCATCTGGGTAACCGTTGTCTACTGCCCCCTGGCCTACATGGTGTGGGGCGGCGGGCTGATGAGCGCCGGCGGTGCCGTGTCCGACGTCTTCGGCCAGGTGATCGACTTTGCCGGTGGCGCAGTTGTTGAGGTCAGCTCCGGAACTGCCGCTTTCGTCCTCGCATTGATCGTGGGGAAGCGTCATGGGTTCGCCAAGGACCCCAACCACCGGCCGCACAACGTCCCGTTCATCATGATCGGCGCAGCAATCCTCTGGTTCGGCTGGTTCGGCTTCAACGGCGGAGCTGCCACCACTGCCGCCCAGGCCGGCCTCATCTGGGTCAACACCCTTGTTACCCCCGCCGCGGCAATGCTCAGCTGGCTGGTGGTGGAGAAAGTCCGCCACGGCCACCCCACATCCTTGGGAGCTGCATCCGGTGTTGTGGCCGGCCTCGTGGCCATCACGCCCTCCTGCGCCAACATCACTCCCCTGGCGGCTCTGGGCCTGGGCCTTGTGGCCGGCGCTGCCTGCGCTGTGTTCGTTGACCTCAAGTACAAGTTCGGTTTCGACGACTCGCTGGACGTCGTGGGCGTCCACTTCGGCGCCGGTGTGATCGGCACCCTTTCCCTGGGCTTCATCGCCTTCCCCCACGACGGCGTGGCAGGTGGCCTCCTCTACGGCGGCGGTCCGCAGCAGCTGATTGCTCAGATCGTAGCTGTTGTGATCACGATTGCGCTGTCCGGTGTGGGCACCCTGGTCATTGGTCGAATCATCCACAAGACAATCGGCTTCCGGGTTCCCCACGAGCACGAAGTCACCGGCGTGGACCTCACTCAGCATGCCGAGTCCGCGTACGAGTTCGGCCTCACCGCCCACGGCCATTTCCGTCAGCAGCAGGCACACTTGTCAGCGCTGATCACCCGGAAGCCTGCAGTTTCCAAGCCGGTGGAAGCCAAGGAAGACAGCCTGGCCTAGCCGGAGCCGTTCCAGAGGCGCTGCCACCACGTGCGCCTTGTCATGGGTGCGGACTCAGGTTCAGCCGGGGCAGTCGCGGCCCGCCGTTCCCTCCACCGTTGAAGCTCAACGTCCACGTCACGAAGCTTGGTGATCACCGGAGGCCCGCCCTGCAACTGTCGCCGGGCCTCAATCAACCTCTTGTTGAAGTCGTCCAGAATGTCCCGGACCTGTTTCTCGGTGTACTGCTGATCCAACTTTGCATCCAGTTCGGCGTCTTCGATCCGCAGCAGGATGGCGGGAGGGCCGATGCCGCTCAGCTGTTCGCGCTGGATCAGGCCTTTGACCCACCAGTCGGGGTCGTAGTGCTCGCCAAGTCCTGGTATCGGTTTGCCCGCGTATTTCAGGTTGTCGAACTTCCCCTGGTTCATGGCGTCGCGGATCAGGTATTCGACCCGTGCAGAATCGTCCACCTTCCGGCGTTTCTCGCGCTCCTCTGCATCGGCTGCCTCAAGCTCGGCATCCTCCTGCGCGTTGCCGCCCCAACCGCGCACGGCGCGAAGTTCCGCCCCGCGCTCGAGCTTCCGCCTGAACGCGTTGTTCCCGGCACTCATCGTGTCCGCCACCTCCTCGAACGGCAGCCCTCGCCTGCCGGAATTCGTGGTCCTGCATCCAGTATTCCGCACCTTGCAGTGGTTAATCCCGTACCCAGCGCTACGTCATCGAAACCTGGGGTGTACGGCCACCACCCACTTTGAAACTGAAACTGCCCCGGCACGCCGGGTGATACGGAGTGTCGGGGCAGTTTGCCGGCCAAAGTGGGTGGTGGCGGCCCGCGTGGGCTAACGAACGGCCATGCTCGGATCCAACTGTTCGATTCCCTCGGGGGTCACCAAGACCACCCGTGCCGTGCAGATGTCGTAGAACAGGCCGGTTGCCTGCACTTGGCCGGATGCCACAGCAGGGCCAGTGACGTGGTGTTCGGCCAGTTTGCCCAGTTGCATGGCCACATTCACCATGCTGAGCTGATCCAGTCGGCTGAATCCCTCAGCTTCGGCGGCCCGGGCCACGGGGTGTCCTGCGAGGAGTGCCTGGTAGCTGGGTCGCGCATGCTCAAGCCACGTATCGAAGCCGCGTCCCAAATCGGGAGCGGCACCCTCCGCATCGGCGATCACCGCTTTCATGGCTCCACAATTGGAGTGGCCGCAGACAACGATCGAGTCCACGGACAAGGCCTTCACGGCAAAGGCCAGCGTGGAGTCGATCGAGGCGTCATGGTCGTCGCTGCAGACAACGTTTCCGATGTTGCGCAGGGTCAGGAGATCTCCGGGGCCGCTGCTGGTGATGAGGTTCGGGTTCACCCGCGAATCAACGCACGCAACGAACAGGGTGTCGGGATTCTGCCCCTCGGTAAGATCCTGGACCAGGGGCCGGACCTTGTCCGCGTGCCGGCGATGGTACTTGTCGATGCCCAGGAGGATGGACCGCAGCGGCGGGTGCCGGTCGCCGTCGTCGTTCCCCTGGCCTGCCGCATCGGCGACCTGCCACGACGTGCGGGGCGGGAGCGGAAACTCGCGCGGTTCCTGACGCTGTGGGGTGTTGTCCTCGGCGTCGCTGAAGGCGGTTGTCCCGTGCTCTTCCACCACCACGGTGGCGCCGCTGTTGCCCTGCTGCTGTTCCCAGGCCACCAGGGCTTCGCGGAAGGCGTGGTCGAGGTAGTCGGCGTTGAGTTCCACCACGGCGTCCCGGCCTTCGGGCACGGAATGCAGAACGCGGTTGAGCCGTGGCAGGGCGAAGAAGCTGCACGAGCCGGCGATGGTCACGCGCCAGGGCAGACCGGGTCCGGCCGGGGCATGCGCGTGGATCTGGGCCCGGAGCACCCTCCACAGCACGCAGAGCGCGGCGAGGGCAAGCCCGATGATGACGCCCTCCAGCAGGTTGAGGGCCACGACGCACAGGAGCGTGACCGCGTAGACCAGGAGGTCGCCGGTGCGAAGACTGGTGCGGATGTCGGCAACCTTGATGAGCTTCGCGCCAATCACCAACAGCAAACCGGCCAGGACGGACAGTGGAATCAGTTGTATGAGACCTGCGAACAAGGCGGAAAACACCAGGACCCAAACGCCGTGCAGAATGGCCGACGTCCGGCTTTTGGCACCGGCTTCCACGTTGGTGGCGCTGCGGACGATTACACCGGTGACGGGCAGGCCGCCGAGCATCCCGGAGACCACATTTGCTGAGCCCTGGCCCACGAGTTCGCGGTTGAGGTTGGTCCGGATTCCGCCGTGCATCTTGTCCACGGCAACCGCGGAAAGCAGCGATTCAATGCTGGCAATGAGGGCCACGGTGATCACGGCCATGGCGGCGGCACGCCAGTTGCCATCGGGCAGGCTGGGGAGTGCGACGGCGTCGAAAATCGAACCAGTGAAGCTGATGCGCTCGACGCCCGGCGCCACTGCGACTGACAGCGCGGTGACAGCAACGACGGCGGCCAAGGGCCCTGGGACTTTTCGCATCGCGGCGGGGAGGAACTTCCAGGACAGCAGGATCGCGACGACGGCCAACCCCAGCAGTGCCGAATGCAGTTCGACATTGGTGATGGCGACGGGGATTTCGGTGAGGTTTTCGACGGCGGAGCCCGCAGCCTGGCCGCCGAGCAGCACGTGGAGTTGCTGCAAAATGATGGTGATTCCGATACCCGCGAGCATCGCTTTGACCACCACTGGCGACACTGCCAGCGCGGCCCGGCCTATCCGGCTGACGCCCATGAGCAGTTGTACGACGCCGGCCGCTGCGGTGATGGCGCAGGTCACCTGCCAGCCGAATTCGGCAACCAGACCGGCGACGACGACGGTCAGTCCCGCGGCGGGGCCGCTCACCTGCAGTGGGGAACCGCCGAGGCTGCCCGCGACAATTCCGCCCACGGCCGCTGCGATGAGACCCGCCATGATCGGCGCTCCCGAAGCGGCAGCGATGCCGAGGGACAGCGGAAGGGCTACGAGGAAAACAACCAGTGACGCGGGCAGGTCGGCACCCAGGTTGCTGAGGAAGCTGGGTTTGGTGCTGGGTTTGCTGGTGCCGGTGCTGGGTTTGCTGGTGCCGGCTCCCGGCGGGCTGTGGGAGTCGGTGGGGACTGTGGCGGATTCATTGGGTTGCGGCATTGGGTTCTCCTGGCTCGGAATGTGCTGACCCTTCCAAGCTACGGAACATGTCACGGTCGGTGACAATATGATGTGACAAGCGTGACAAAACTTGTGAAGATGCGGCGTCACGTGGGGACCAAGGGGAACTTTTGCCCGGGGCTGGTTCGTTGGGGGAAGGCTGATCCGTCTAAGCGGCGCCGGAAATCCACAATCCCGCCATACCCTAAGGGTCCTTAGCATAGGCTTGGGTTCATGAGCGCACCCGATCCCCAACCCGTACGCATCAGCTCCGCACCCGTGCAGCTCCAAGCCTTGGAGCCGGCCCTGGAAAAGATCAGCGCAGCAGTGGGCGACGTCCCGGCCCTGATCTCCATCGCCCGCGAAATCGGACACACGGCGCCCATGCCAGGAGAGGGCAGCACAGCCAAGCTCTGGGAACTCCTGGCATCGGTCACAGCTGTGGACGTCGCAGCGGGGAGAGTGCTGGAACCCCACCTGGATGCACTCGCGATCCTGGCCCAGTCCGGTGCTGGGATGGAGGCGACGGGCGCTTGGGGCGTCTTCGCTGCCGAGGGTCCGGGAATGAAGCTCGAAGCCAAGCGTGATGCCGCTGGAAACTACGTCCTCAATGGGTCGAAACCGTGGTGCTCCCTGGCCCAGCAACTGGACGGCGCGGTGATCACAGCACACACCGCGGACAACAACAGGGCGGCCTTCGCGGTGAACCTCAAGGACTCCGGCGTGGCTGCGGAAACCCCGGCCTGGACGGCCCGCGGCCTGCAGGAAATCCCCAGCGGTACGGTCCATTTCGACAACGTTCCCGTCGAGCCGATCGGCGGCGAGGGCTGGTACTTCAAACGCCCCGGCTTCGCGTGGGGCGGCATAGGGGTGGCCGCATGTTGGCTGGGCGGTGCAGTAACGCTGGCCCGGGATTACGCCACGGCCCTGGAGAAAGGCGCCGACAACGGCCGCGAACCTGACCAGATCGCACTGGCCACCTTGGGAGAAATAGACCGCACCATCAGCATGGTCACCGGCTATCTCGCCCAGGCCGCGGAACGGATCGACGGCGGCGAACTGGAGAGCGCCGACAGCGGCAGCCCGGACAGCGTCGGTGCGGGCAATACAAGCCAAGACGACCCAAGCGCTTGGAGCGAAGCCTTGTGCGTCCGCGGAACTGTTGCCGCCGCCGTCGAACGCATCCAGACCCTGGTGACCCAGAACCTGGGGCCGGGCCCGCTGGCGTTCAACGAGACTTACGGAAAGCGCATGGCTGACCTGTCGTTGTACATCCGGCAGCATCACGCCATGCGCGACGACGCCCAACTGGGCGCCCTGACGTTGAAAGGGGACCGCAGTTGGTGACTTTTACGCACGCAGATACCGGCACGTCCGAGTCGGACTGGGCCCGCAGCGGAGTGGCCGCCCTGCCGGAATTGCCGCTGAACGCGTCGGAACTCGCGACCATGACGTTCATAGTGCTGGCGGCGCATCCGGACGATGAAACCCTCGGCGCTGGCGGCTTTCTCGCCCAACTTCACGCAGCCGGCGCCCACATCAGGATCCTGCTCTGCACCGCCGGCGAGGCGTCGCACCCGCAATCGCCAACGACGACGCCGGAAGAGCTTGCCGCTGTCCGGCTCACAGAGTTCGACGCGGCTGTGTCCGGGCTGGCTCCGGGAGCGACGTGGAAGTTCCTGGAACTGCCCGACGGCCAACTGGCGGCCAACGCAGACAGGATCGCGGAGGCGCTACGGGACGCTATCGCAGCTTCAGGCTCAGCGGCGGAAAACGTCGCAATCGTGGCCCCCTATCGTTCCGACGGGCACACCGACCACGACACCCTGGGCGCCACGGCCGCGGAGGTCGCCGCCGGTGGTGGCCACAGCTTGTTGGAATACCCCATCTGGTACTGGCTGTGGGCGCGGCCGGACGATGAAAGCTGGCGGAGCTGGGTCCGGGTCCCGCTCACCAAACCGGAGCGGGCAGCCAAGGCAACCGCGATGCGCGCCCACGCCTCACAAACGGAGCCGCTGTCCCCGCAACCCGGCGATGAAACCCTGCTTTCAGGCACCTTCCTGGAACACTTCGCCAGGCCGTGGGAAACTTTCGTCTGGCACCCCTCGACGGCGGGCAGCAACAGCGCCAAGGACGCGGAGCGGATCTTCGACGAGGTCCATTCCCGGGAAGACGATCCCTGGAGCTACACGAGCAGTTGGTATGAACGCCGCAAGAGGGCCCTGACTTTGGCGGCCCTTCCCGAGGAATCCTACGAGTCGGGGCTGGAGCTGGGCTGTTCCATTGGCACGCTGAGCGAGGAACTCGCCAAGCGTTGCCGGACCTTCCTGGGAGTGGATGCCAGCGGCACGGCACTGGTGGAAGCCCGCAGGCGTCTTGCCGACTACCCGTCCGCTGAGGCCCGACACCTTACCATGCCGCATGAGTGGCCCGAGGGTACGTTCGATCTTGTGGCGCTGTCCGAGACGGGCTACTACCTCTCACCGGAGGAGCTCACCGAACTCTATGGCCGGATCCAGGCTTCCACCCGGCCCGGCGGGACATTGATCCTGTGTCACTGGCGGCACCCGATCTCCGGCTGGCAGCTCGACGCAGAAGCCGTCCATTCGATGGCCCGAACCCAGCTGCGATGGCCGACTCATGGGCTTTACCGCGAGAAGGATTTCGTTCTGGAAGTCCTTCTCGCACCGGGCGGCGAACCTGGCGGCGCCCCGGACGGCGCCCCGGACGGCGCGACGTGACAGGGCGCGTCATGACAGGTTCGGCGTCGCAGGGCATTTCGCAGGTGGCAGTAGTGATGCCCGCCCACAACGAGGACCAACACATCGGCAAAGCGCTGGCAGCACTTCGGACAGCAGCGGACGTACTGCAGCGGGAACACCCGGAAGTCCCGGCCCGGATCACCGTGGTGTTGGACAGCTGCACTGACCGATCGGCGGAAATAGCCGCCGCTTACGTGGCCGGCGATTCCAGGTTCAGCTCCGTGAACGTGACCTTGCGGAACGCCGGTGCCAGCCGCGGGTTTGGCATCCGGTCCGCATTGGCTTCCCGGCACCCTCTCGACGCCGCAAGCATTTGGTTCGCCAACACCGACGCCGATTCCGTTGTTCCGGCGAACTGGCTGTCGCGCCAGGTGGAACTCGCCAATCACGGAGCCGATGCCATCCTGGGTTCCGTCGAACCCGACCCCGAGGACGTGGACCCTGCGCTGCTTGAGCGGTGGCTGGAACTCCACCCGTTCCGCGAGGACCATCAACATATCTACGGCGCAAACTTTGGCGTCCGCGGCTCCGCCTATCTCGCCGTCGGCGGCTTTCCGCGGCTGAGGGCGCACGAGGATAAGGTCCTGGTGGAACGGCTCCGCGGCCGCGGCTTCCGCGTCGTTGCAACGGACACCATCCGCGTCCTGACTTCCGGGCGCACCCACGCCCGTGCTCCGGAGGGATTCGCGGCCTACCTCCGCACCCTCCGGGCCGGGCTCCCTGCGGCCGAACGAACGGCAACCGAGCTTCCTACGCCGACAGGTTAACTGGAGAGCGCTCCCTCGACGGCGGCAATCGCGGCGCTCGTGATGCTTTGACGCTCGCCGGATCCGTCAACACTGAGTACGATTCCGCGCTGCATGTAAGCCGTCAGCACAGCCTGCGTCTCATCCCGATACAGCTCCAAGCGACGCTGGATCACGTCCTCGGTGTCGTCACTGCGGCCCTGTTCTCCGGCACGCAGCAGCATGCGGGCCACCAGTTCATGGTCCGGGACACTCAGTGCCAGGACAGCTTCCAGGGGCTGCCCCCTCAGTGCGAGTAACTCGTCCAGTGCCCCGATCTGGATTACGGTCCGCGGATAGCCGTCCAGCAGGAAACCGTCGGCCGCGTCGGCTTCTTCCAGCCGCAGTTTGAGCATGTCCGTGGTGACGTGGTCCGGCACGAATTCACCGCGGTCCATGTAGCCGCCGGCTTCGAGGCCCAACCCGGTCTTGCCTCGGACGTGGGCACGGAACAGCTCTCCAGTGGAAATGGTGGGGATGCCGAAATGCTTCGCGATGTGAACGGCCTGGGTGCCTTTGCCTGACCCCGGAGGGCCCATGATGATGATTCGCGCCATGACACAGGTCCGTTTCGTGAGGCGGCCGGGACTTAGCCGGGACTTAAACGATACGCCTGGCAAGCAACGCGGGGTCACTTTTGGCCCATGTGAAGGTCAAACATGGGCCATAAGTGACCCCGCGTTGCTCTTAACGGCGTGTAGACCCTTGCGGCCAACGAAGGTCACGGGTAAGTTGTTGAAACGTCTCAAAGAAAGCGCTTTCCAAACTTAGGTGGAATCAGCATGACTCAAGCCAGGATCTCGTGGATCGACGACGAACCGCCGGTCAGGCTCAGCAGCGGCACAACGTGGGGCGTGCCGTTCCAACGCAACACCGTGCAGGACGCGGCAGCACTGACCGTCCTCGACCCCAACGGAAAAGCCGTCCCGGCCCAGGCCTGGCCACTGGCCACGTGGCCCGATGGCTCCCTCAAATGGGCGGGCATCGCCCTCGGCGCAACGGATCACCCGGCGCCTCACTACGACGTCACCACCCAGCCGCCCGCAACGTACGACGCCGGTCCGGCAGCCGCCGTCGTAACCTCAACTGAGGTGACGGTCACCGAGACGGAGCAATCAGTAACGGTCAACACCGGAACCGTTGAAATGGTCCTGTACCGCACTGGTCCGAGCCTGTTCAGCGAGCTTCGCCGCGATGGCGAAGTGGTGGCCCGGGACGGCAAGCTGGTGAGCCTGCTGCAGAGAGGCGTTCAAGAGGGTGCGGGCAGTACCACCCGCGACGCATTCACCGGGCACACCACCAGCATCACCGTCGAGCAACATGGTCCGGTCCGCGCCGTAATTCGGATCGAAGGGCAGCATCGCGCGGATGCCGGCGAGCGCCAATGGCTCCCATTCTCCGTTCGCTTCTACTTTTACGCCGGGGCACGGAATGTCCGGATGATGCACTCGTTCATCTGGGATGGCGACGCCGACCAAGACTTCCTTGCCGGGCTGGGTGTCCAGTTCACCATCCCCTTGGCCAGCGAGCTGCACGACAGGCACATCCGCATTGCCGGTGCGGACGGCGGTTTCCTGGTGGAAGCAGTCCGGGGCCTGACCGGATTGCGGCGTGACCCCGGCGAGGCAGTCCGCGCCGCGCAAATGGCCGGTCAGCCCACACCCCCGCTGAGCCAGTGGAGCCCGCTGGTCTCGGAGCGGCTCCACCTCATCCCCAGTTGGAACGACTACACGCTCGCCCAGCTCATGGCCGACGGCTTTGAGCTGCGCAAACGCACCGCTTCGGGCCATGGCTGGGTGGGCATCTCGGGGGGAACGAGGTCGGCCGGCTTCAGCTCGATCAGTGATCCACGCGGCGGCTTTGGCGTAGGCGTGAGGGACTTTTGGCAGTCACATCCGGGGCAGCTGGATATCCGCGATGCAGCCACGGACAACGCCACAATGACCGCGTGGCTCTACTCCCCCGAAGCCCAGCCCATGGACCTGCGCTTCTACCACGACGGCCTGGGCCAGAACACGTTCGAGGATCAGCTTGAGGCCCTGGAGATCACCTACGAGGACTACGAACCCGGCTTCGGAAATCCCCGCGGGATCGCCCGCACCCATGAGCTCACGCTGTTCGCTTACGACTCCACGCCGTCCACGGAAAGCCTCGCCGCGGATGCACAGGCAGCGTCCGCTCCCCCGGTGCTGCAGCCGTCGCCGTCGTACTTGCACTCGGCCGGCGTTTTCGGGGACTGGGACCCGGTGGATCGGAGCACCCCGGCCCGGGCGGCACTGGAGGACAAGCTGGACTTCCTCTTCGACTTCTACCAGGGCCAGACCGAGCAGCGGCGTTGGTACGGATTCTGGAACTACGGCGACGTCATGCACACCTACGACTCCGATCGGCACGTGTGGCGGTACGACGTCGGCGGTTACGCCTGGGACAACTCCGAACTCTCGCCCGACCTTTGGCTCTGGTACATGTACCTGCGCACCGGCCGCGCGGATGTCTTCCGCTTTGCCGAGGCCATGACCCGCCACACCGGAGAAGTGGATGTCTACCATTTGGGCCCCTGGCGCGGTTTGGGTTCCCGGCACAACGTGCAGCACTGGGGCTGCAGCGCCAAGCAACTGCGCATCAGCACCCCGGCCTACCGGCGGTTCTACTACTACCTGACGGCGGACGAACGCACGGGCGATCTCCTCACCGAACTCGTGGACAGCGACCAGAACTTCCTGGGGTTGGACCCGGTCCGCAAAGTAAGGCCCGACGCCGATACCTACCGCCCGGATCGCGGCGCCTTGGGTGTCGGGCTGGGTACGGATTGGGGCTCGTTGGCTGCCACCTGGCTCACGGACTGGGAACGTACGGGCAACCCCCGCTCACGTGACAGGTTGCTGGGCACAATGGCCGATATCGGCGCCCTCAAGTACGGCTTCCTCACGGGCGAAGCACTTTACGACCTGGACAAGGGAAGATTCGACGTCGGCCGCGAAGCCATCAGCGTCTCGCACCTGAGCGCCGTGTTTGGTTTAGTGGAAATCTGCAGCGAACTGGTCAGCCTGGTCCCGGATGCCGCCTTTGAAAGGGCGTGGATGCAGTACTGCCGCTTGTTCCTCGCATCCCCGCAAGAGCAGGCAGAAGAAGTTGGCCAACCCTTGGCCGGCATTTACTTGACGCAGGCCCACAGCAGGCTGACGGCCTATGCCGCGGCGAAGCTTGGCTCGGCCGGGCTTGCGTCCTTGGCGTGGGAAAGCTTCGCCGAAGGAGGCGAGAACCTCAATCACGCCGAGGCATTTACCCTGAAGAAAATCCTGCCGCCGTACGTGCTCCAACCGGTGGACGAGGCACCGACCGTCTCCACCAACGACACCGCGCAGTTCGGCTTGGCCGTCATTCAGAACCTGGCCCTCATCGGCGCGCACCTGCCGTCGGCGACGGGGGCGCCGCTGGAGGTTCCGGCGTCGTAAGCCTTGTACCGCCACCCCCCACTACCGATCCTCTCTCACGTAACCGCCCCTTCCCGGCGGCGCTCTCTCACCGGCAGAGAGAGGGTCGGCCTGAAGGGGCGGTTAGGTGAGAGACGGTCCGGGGGAGCTAGGAGCTGGAGCGCGGATGCATGATCCGCATCTGGTCCCACGTCCGCTCCGACGCCGCGATGTTCTGGTTGGACCGCTCACGGTCCAGGGAGGCAAGCTCGACGGCGATCGCCTGGACCGCGGCCACCGCACCTGTCAGGGAGGGGAAGAATCCCGCGCCTTCGGTGGGCACCACGATCCTGTGGTCCGCATGCACCGCCACCGGTGAGCCCGCGCTATCGGTGATGGAGACTATGGGCGTGCCCAGGTTATGCGCGATCTCGACCGCCCGCATGGTGCTGTCGTAGACCCTCCACAGGCTGATGGCTATGACCAGGTCCTCTGCACCTAGCCGCGCAATGGCGTTGGTGAGGGCGGCGACGTCGGCATCGAGGAGCCTGACGTTGTAGCCGGCAATGATGGCATTGTGCTCCAGCGCCTTGCCCGGGATGGCGTAACTGCCTGCCGCGACGATGAACGTCTGCCGTGCATCAGCGATCGCCTGGGCGATGTCATGGAGGGTGTGGGCGTCCAGGGTCCGCTCAAAATGGGCCAGATTGGCGCGGTCAGTGGAGACCGCAGCCTGTGCAGGACTACTGATGTGGCCGTTGTGTTCGGCTGCCACCTCCACTGCGCTCAGCGACGCCAGGAACCGTGAACGCAGCTCAAATTGGAAGTCAGCCCACCCCTTGAATCCCAGTGTTTGAGCGGTTCTGGTCACTGTTGAGGCATTGGACGCGGCAGCCCCGGCAATATCACTGACGGAGCCGTAGGAGGCGAGCCGAGGCTGGGATCGAAGGATGCCTACGACCTGCAATTGGCGTGCCGCAAGCTTCCGCCCCTGGACACGACTGTCCAGCCACTCGGTCAACGTTGACGAGTCGAAATCTTCTTCCACCTATTGACCTACCTCACACTTTGGTCGTAACTTCGATACATCACTTCTGCACAGATCCGTGCATATCCCTAAAAATGTACAACTTGGCCCACTTTGGCAGGAACCCCCATGTCACTCACAGCACGCCTGGATCGCCTGGCTCTCAGTCGACCACACTACAAGCTTCTCCTCATCGGTGGCCTTGGCTACTCGTTCGACGGTATGGACGGAGCAGTTGTCGCCTTCCTGCTCCCGCGCATCCAGGAACTATGGGGCCTCAGCACCGCCAGCCTCGGCCTGGTGGGCTCGGCAGCCCCGTTCGGCTTCTTCTTCGGCGCCATTCTGTCCGGTTGGCTGGGTGACCGCTTCGGCCGCAAGAAGGTGATGCTCTGGGCACTCGCGTTCTACTGCCTCATGTCCATCATTGCGGCCATGGCCCCCAATTTTGAGATCTTCCTGATTGCACGGATCTTTGCAGGATTGGGTGCAGGCGCCGAAAGCGTGATCATCGCACCGTTCCTGTCGGAGTTCATCCCTCCGAAGCGCCGCGGCTGGTTCATCGGAACGTTGGCCGGGTTCTTCTCCTTCGGCTTCGTGGCTGCCGCACTGATCGGACGGTTTGTTGTTCCAATGGGCGAGGACGGCTGGCGCTGGGCCCAGGTCATCACGGCAGTCCCGATCCTTCTGTTGCTTTGGTGGCGCCGCAGCCTTCCGGAATCCCCGCGCTTCCTCATCAGCCGCGGCCGCATAGCCGAAGCAACCGAAGTAGTGGATCGATTTGAGGAAAGCGTCGTCAAGGCTACTGGGAAACCTCTGGAGCCGTTGCCGGCCGCCGAAGAAGAGATCAACAAGCACGAGCAGAAGATCAGCATCTGGAACGCCCTGAAGTTCATGTGGTCCAGGGCAATGCGCCGCCGGACCGCAGTGATCTGGTTGATCTGGTTCGTCATCACCTTCTCCTACTACGGCTTCTTCTCCTGGATTCCCACCCTGCTTGTAGGCCGCGGCATCACCATCACCAAGAGCTTCGAGTTCTCAATCCTCATCTATCTGGCGCAGATTCCCGGCTACTTCTCCGCCGCTTGGTTGTGCGACCGGATTGACCGTAAGAACACCATCGCCCTGTACCTGGCGGGATCGGCCATCAGCGCCTTCTGGCTGAGCCAATCCAATGATTCCGGCATGATCCTGGCGGCCGCCGCCACGTTGTCCTTCTTCCTCAACGGAACCTATGCCGGCGTCTACGCCTACACACCCGAACTGTTCCCCACCTGGATGCGCGCCACCGGCGTTGGCCTGGCCAGCGCAGTGGGCCGCATCGGAAGCATCCTGGCACCGTCCATCATCGGCATCTTCGCCGCTTCCCTTGGTTTCGGCGGAGTGTTCACCATGACCACGGTGGTGCTGACCATCGGCGTCCTGGGCGTGGTGATCTTCGGAGCCTCTACTGCGGGCAAGTCATTGGAGGACATCAACGCGCGGGCCGAGCATGATCCGGCAGCGGCAGGGACAGCAAGCAAATGAGGGGAACCACCATGAAAACCGACACCACCTTTCAGCAGGCCTTCGACGCCCTGAGGCAAGACCCCGGCGTCGTCCTCTTCACCGCCCTCCAGTGGATCCCGCAGCGCTCCAGCCTGAAACGGCTCTTCACCAGCCACCCCGCTGAATATCCGACAGGCGGCGAGAAGACGGTCGAAATCTCCCCGGGCTGGCTGGGTACGGTCATAAAAGACAAGAAGCCGTTCCTCGCCCCCGACGTCGCCGCGCTCCGGGAAGTCTTTTCCGATTCCGAACTCATTCAGCAACTGGGCTGCGGAGCCGTCATCAACGCCCCGGTCCTGAACCCGAACGGCAACGTGGTGGGCGTCCTGGCCCTCCTGGACGCAGAAGGCAAGTACACGCAGCAAAGCGTGGACACCGCCGTCGGGATCATCCACCAAAACCTGGCCGATCTCGTGGCGGCCTTCGAAGCCCATCCCACCGAAACAGCCGAAGTACCTGAAGCAGCCGAAGTCCCTGATGTTCCCGGGAAGGACACCGTTTAGCATGAGCACCACCCTTGAAACCCCGCCCCTCGTTATCCGCAACGCAAGCGTCCTGGACGTCGAGGCGGGCACCTACTCGACCGCCGACGTCGTAAGTGTTGCCGGCAAGATCAGCAGCGTCGGACCGGACGCGGAGGCACCCAACGGTGCGCGGATCATCGATGGCACCGGGAAATTTGTCATTCCCGGGTTGATCGACGCCCATGTCCACGTGGTTGCTTCGAGTGCCGACTTCCGCTCCCTGACGTACACACCGGCGTCGTATGTCTATGCGCAGACGGCCCGGATCATGGGCGAGATGCTTCGGCGCGGCTTCACCACCGTCCGCGATCTCTCCGGCGCCGACTTCGGCCTGGCCATGGCACAGGAGGAGGGCCTGTTGGAGGGCCCCAAGATCCACTTCTGCGGCCATGCGCTGAGCCAGACAGGTGGCCACGGCGATATGCGCCTCCCCGGCGAGGACCACGATCCCAACGGCCGGGGCTGCTGCGGCATTGGCCGCGTGGCCGACGGCGTGGACGCGGTCCGGGCAGCCGCCCGCGACGAAATCCGTAAGGGCGCCCACCACATCAAGATCATGGCGTCCGGCGGAGTGTCCTCCCCCACCGACCGCATCGACTCCACGCAGTACTCCATGGAGGAAATGCGGGCAGCAGTGGAAGAAGCACAGGCCGCCAACCGTTACGTCGCGGCCCACGCCTACACCGCCCGCGCCATCAACCGTGCACTGGAAGCCGGAGTACGTTCCATCGAACACGGCAACCTCCTGGACGACGAAAGCCTGCGGCTATTCCTGGAGAAGGACGCGTTCCTGGTCCCCACGCTTGTGACCTACTGGGCGCTGAAGGAAGAGGGCAAGGAATTCGGGCTAACGGAGGAGATGTGGGCCAAGGTCGATTCCGTACTCACCAGCGGGCTCGAAGCCATCTCGCGGGCACACCAGGCGGGCGTGAAAATGGCCTTCGGTTCGGACCTCCTGGGCGGCATGCACCGCCACCAGAACGAACAGTTCAGGCTGCTGGGCAAGGTCCAGCCCGCCATCGACGCCATCCGGTCAGCAACCACGACGGCGGCGCTGCTGCTCGAGCGCGAAGGTGAACTTGGCGTGATCGCACCAGGCGCGGACGCGGACATGCTGGTGTTGGGCGCGGATCCAGTGGCCGATATTTCCGTGCTTGCCGATATTCCGGAGCACCTCGAGTACCTGATCCAGAACGGCCGCGAGATCGCCTGATTCCTGCGTCTCGCGGGCCGCAAAGCCTGTTATTCCCCTCCGAAAAGCTCGATACTGTAAGTATGCTGATCAATACCGAATCGAGCAGGAGGAGGACATTGTGACCACGAAAGTGAACAAGACAATCATGGTCAACGTTCCGATCAGTACGGCCTACAGGCAATGGACACAGTTCGAGGAGTTCCCGCACTTCATGGGCGGAGTGGAGCGCGTAACGCGGCTCGGAGAGGACCGCCTGGAATGGGTGGCCGAGATCGCCGGCGTCCACCGCACATGGGAAGCCAAGATCGTCCAGCAGGACGTAAACCGGGCCGTGGCATGGGCCGCCGTCGAGGGTGTGAAGAACGCAGGTTGGGTGGAGTTCAAAGAAGCCGGACCCAGCCAGACGTCCCTGCACCTGTCCTTGGAATACGAACCCCACGGCGTCCTGGAATTCCTGGGGGATAAGTTGCACATTGTTGAGAGGCAGGCTGAGTCGGACTTGAAGAAGTTCAAGGAGTACATCGAGAAGCAGGCACCAGAGACCGGCGCAGCCGGCGCAGCCGGGACCACAGGCACCGCGGGGACGGAACCCGGAGAGACCGGTGCCGCTGGGACCCCGCCGGTTATTGACCCCATCAACCACCCGTTCGACCAGACCAACGGACTGGCCGACGTCGATGGCGACTCGGATGGCACCGCCGAAAGCGATACCCGCAGCAAGGCTGAACGCGGGGACGGCGACGGACCCGGAGCCATCCCACCCTTGGGCGGCACGCTCGGCCAGCACTGACAGCAACGACTGACCGCAACGCGGGGTCACTTTTGGCCCATAAAGGGCTTCCCGGAGGGCCAAAAGTGACCCCGCGTTGTCCTACTTTTTGCCGGTATAGACGACGGCGGGCATCGCCGGAGCCTGCATACCCTCACCAATGAAGAAGCTCGGGTGAGGCGGCTGGTTGTACGCCACGTTCTCCCGCGCCACGGCAGTGCGGTACATGGTGTCGTGCATCAGCGTCCTGAGGCGAACCTCAGTGGGAGCCGTGGTGGTGTAGATCCGCAGTTCGGTGCTGTCGGTGGACGGCCACGCGATTTCCTCGCGCCAGTCACCAAGGATGTCCGCCTGGATGGACGGGTTGCCCTTGGTGGTGTTGTTGCTGCGGGCACCGTCGGCGGTCAGGAGCCTGTCGCTGGTTTCGGTTTCCCAGTTCCACTTACTAATGGTTGGGACTCCGCGGGAGAGGGTTGCGTCGTAATCGTGGTCGACGATCTCGCGCAGCAGATCCCCATCCCACCACGCCAGGAAGTTCGCAGCGGGGATGTTCTCGGCGATCAGTTCACCCTTTGCAGACATCAGCTGCCCCTTCGGTGAATCCCAGGCAGCGGAACCTCCGACCGCCCAACCTTCAGCGCCCGCGTAGCGGGGATCGATGTCCCCCGCCGCGCCGCGACCTGTGTCCTTGATGGCGGGAATGCTCCAGAGAATTTCGCCCGTAGCGGCATCCCGGAATGTTGCTCCACGGTTGCCGCTTTGGCTCATGCTTTCGTGGACGGCAAACGTCTCCAGCCCCGGCCGGGACGGATCCAGGTCTCCGGTGTGGATGGCGTCGCCGTGGCCGAGCTTGGTGTTGTACAGCGGCTGGCCGTTGTCATCAATGGTCATCGAGCCGAAGACGAACTCGTCCTTGCCGTCCTGGTCCACGTCTGCCACAGACAGGTTGTGGTTGCCTTGGCCCTTGTACTCGTCGCCGGCCTGGTTGGAATCGAAGGTCCAGCGCTTCACGAGCTTGCCGTTGACCAGGTCATAGGTCACCAGCACAGTGCGCGTGTAGTAGCCGCGACTAAACATCATGGACGGGTGTTCGCCGTCGAGATATGCCACCGCGGCGAGGAAACGGTCCACACGGTTGCCGTAGTTGTCGCCCCATGCAGCCACGGATCCGCGCTCAGGCTCGTAGGCGACCGTGTCCATGATGGTTCCGGTCTCGCCCTTGAAGACGGTCAGGAACTCCGGGCCGGCAAGGACATAGCCAGCACTGTTGCGGTAGTCGGCGTTGGCATCGCCGATCACGGTTCCGGCGGCATCCTTGGTGCCATCCGCCGTCTTGAACGACACCTCGGCCTTGCCGTCGCCGTCGAAGTCGTACGCGAGGACCTGCGTGTAGTGCGCACCGGCGCGGATGTTGCGTCCCAGGTCGATGCGCCACAGCTTGGTGCCGTCCAGCTTGTACGCGTCCACGTAGACATTGCCGGTGTAGCCGGACTGCGAATTGTCCTTGGCGTTCGACGGCGACCATGTCTGGATGACCTCATACTTGCCGTCGCCGTCGAGGTCCGCGACGGTGGCGTCGTTGGCCGAGTAGGTGTAGGGCTTGCCGTCCGGCGTGACACCATCTGCCGGCTTGTCCAGCTTGATGGCCAGGTAGTTCTGCGCCAGCGGGGTCACTGCCTCGGTCAGCTTGTCCTGGCCCTGCCCGTTACCAACGGTTTTGATGACGTAGCTGGACGTTGCCGTGCCCGCGGGGTCCACGAACATGGTTGCGTTCCGGATGGGCTCCGGGGTGATGTTGACGCCGTCGCGCAACACCTGGAAACCGATGCTGTCCTTATCCAGGCCCAGCATGCGCCAGCTCACCGTGACGCCCTGGTCCGTCAGGACGGCGACCGGCGCACGGTCAAGGTTCTCGACTTGGCGCTGCAGGGTGGGAGTCTTTGCGGCGTTGACGACGGCGGGATGGTTGGCTTGCGCGGTTTGGGTGGGGGCTGCTTGCGCGAGCGGAACGCCCGTAAGCGCGATGGCGGCGGCAGCGAGGGAAGCCGAGGCCGCGAGTGGGACCGCTTTCCAAGCACGGCTTCTGGAGTTTCGATAGGAACATTTCATGGTGTAAGCCAAAGAACATCTCCTTTGATGCTGGGCTGCAGGGGGTCTGCAGCCGCATAGATTGGAACGTTTCACTACCGAAGCCAGCTGTGGATCTCCTGCTTGCGAGTGGTGGGTGTCGACAGAGAAAACGCTTTCCGCCAACAAGATTTACCAGCGTTTCAACTGCCCGGTCAAGGGTTTGACAGGAAATTACTGTGAGTTTTCGGTTCTTGATGTTCACTTTTGTGCCGCCCCCGCCACCCTCTCACCAAACACTCCTCCCCCACCGACCCTCTCTCACCAAACACCCCCACCCCACCGACCCTCTCCCACCAAACACCCCCACCCCACCGACCCTCTCCCACCAAACACCCCCACCCCACCGACCCTCTCTCACCAAAGCCAAGGGAGCCGTCCGCGGGGCGACCCGTTTGGTGATAGAGGATCGCCCCCCAAGGGGCGCTTTGGTGATAGAGGATCGCCCCCAAGGGGCGCTTTGGTGATAGAGGATCGCCCCCAAGGGGCGCTTTGGTGATAGAGGATCAGCCCGAAGGGGCGGTTTGGTGATAGAGGATCGGGGGGTCGCGTTAAGGTCTCGTCAAGAATCCTTCCCTGCCGATATCAGGCACCCTGCGCGGTGCTATGTTCAGCTCAGACTCACGAGCGTAGGGCTGGGAGGGCACCCATGACCACGTTAAGCAGACCGCCGGCAGACCCCTCGGCACCCAGGCCGGGGGGCTGGACATCATTCCGGACATGGCTGCTGTTCGGCCTGCAGGACAGCAAAGGGCACCACCAGGGCCCCGGCGGTGTCAGTGCTGCCCACGAGAAGAAACACCATTGGTGGCAGGTCATGTGCCTGACGGGTGTGGACTACTTCTCCACACTGGGTTACCAGCCTGCCATTGCCGCTTTGGCCGCGGGCGTGATCTCGCCCTTGGCCACCATCGTGCTGGTTGCCGTGACCTTGCTCGGTGCGCTCCCGGTCTACCGGCGCGTGGCCGGCGAGAGCCATCGGGGCGAGGGCTCCATCGCCATGCTGGAACGATTGCTCCCCCGGTGGGGCGGCAAACTACTGGTCCTGGTCCTGCTGGGCTTTGCCGCCACCGACTTCATGATCACCATGACCCTTTCGGCCGCTGACGCCACGGCCCACCTGATCCAGAACCCGGTGATGCCGTCCTGGCTGCAGGGTCAGAACGTGTTGGTGACCTTGTTTCTCCTGGCACTCCTGGCCGCCGTGTTCCTGCGCGGTTTCAAGGAAGCGATCGGCATCGCCGTCGTGCTTGTGGTCATCTATCTGGGACTCAACGTGGTGGTCGTAGCCACCACAGTGGTGGAAGTCCTGACCCACCCCACCGCTGTGGGTGATTGGTGGCAACTGCTGTGGACCTCGCACGGCAACCCGCTCATGGCCGTGGCCATCGCCTGCATCGTCTTCCCAAAACTCGCTCTGGGCCTCTCCGGATTCGAAACGGGTGTGGCCGTGATGCCGCAGGTGCAGGGAGACCCGGACGACACCGATGCCAGGCCAACAGGACGCATCCGTGGAACCCGGCGGATGCTGACCACGGCTGCGCTGATCATGAGCTCGTTCCTGATCACCTCCAGCTTCACTACGGTGGTCCTCATTCCCGAACGCGAGTTCGAAGCCGGTGGCCAGGCGAACGGCCGTGCCCTCGCGTTCCTCGCCCACGAGTACCTCGGCCTTGGATTCGGCACTGTATATGACCTCAGCACCATCGCGATCCTGTGGTTCGCCGGGGCTTCCGCCATGGCCGGCCTGCTGAATCTGGTCCCGCGCTACCTACCCCGCTACGGAATGGCCCCCGATTGGGCAAAGGCAGTCCGGCCCTTGGTTCTCGTGTTCACGCTGGTCGGGTTCTTCATCACTATTGTCTTCAACGCCGACGTCGACGCCCAGGGCGGCGCCTACGCCACCGGCGTCCTGGTGTTGATGACGTCAGCCGCCGTGGCAGTGACACTGTCCACCCGCCGTCGTCATCAACGCAAACGCATGGTCGGCTACGGTGCCATTGCCACCGTCTTCGTTTACACCACGGTGGCCAACATCGTCGAGCGCCCGGAAGGCATCCGGATTGCGGCAATATTCATCGCGGGCATCATCGGCATTTCGTTGTTGTCCCGGGTTCGCCGATCGTTCGAGCTGCATGCCACGCATGTCCACATGGATGGAAGTGCGCTGGAATTCATCCTCGACGACGGCGGCGGGCCGATCAGGCTAATTGCCCACGAACCGCGCCGGCTGACGGCGGAGGCGTACCGGGAGAAGCTGGTCTCGGCCATCGAGGTCAGCCATCTCCCGCTCAATTACCACGGCCTTTTCCTGGAAGTCGTGCTGGACGACACCTCCGATTTCGAGACCGAACTCTACGTGACTGGCATCGAACGGCACGGCTACAGGATCCTCGAAGTCCATGGGCCCGTGGTGGCGAACACCATCGCCTCGGTCCTCCTGCACATCCGTGACGTCACGGGCTTGATGCCCCACATCTATTTCCGCTGGACAGAGGGCAACCCGATCACCAACCTGCTGCGGTTCCTGTTCCTGGGCGAGGGTGAGATTGCCCCGGTAACCCGCGAAGTCCTCAGGGAAGCAGAACCGGACGTAAGCCGGCGTCCATGGGTCCACGTCGGTTGAGCGGCGTCGGGCAGCCAAGGGAGGCACAGCTCCAGGGAGACACGGCTCCAGGGAGGCACGGCCATTACCCGTAAGGGGCGTCACTCCCCCAGCGGCGGGGAGTAGCGTTCAGTTGGATAGGTCATCCATGAAAGGAACATCATGACTACCTGGCTCATCACAGGCTGCTCCACCGGACTCGGCCGCGCACTGGCCCAAGCAGTCCTCGCGAAAGGCGATAACGCCGTCGTCACCGCCCGCGACACCGCAACCCTGCAGGATCTCGCCGCGGAATTTCCGACGACGGCACTCGCCGTGGCGCTCGACGTCACCGAACAGTCGCAGGTGGACGCGGCCGTTCGGCAGGCCGAGGAGCGATTCGGCAGCGTGGACGTCCTGGTCAACAACGCCGGGTACGGCTACCGCGCTGCCATTGAAGAGGGCGACGACGCCGACGTCCGGACGCTGTTCGACACCAATGTCTTCGGTCCCGTTGCCATGATCAAGGCCGTCCTGCCAGGCATGCGTTCCCGGCGATCGGGTGCGATTGTAAACATCTCCTCGATCGGCGCCAGGATCTGTCCGCCCGGTTCGGGCTACTACTCGGCAACAAAGGCCGCGTTGGAAGGCATCTCCGGTTCACTCAAGAAGGAGTTGGAGCCTCTGGGAATCTCCGTGACGGCCGTGGAACCGGGTGGTTTCAGGACGGATTTCGCGGGGCGCTCCCTCACCCAGTCGGCGAAGGCCATCGACGATTACGCAGAGACGGCAGGCAAGCGGCGCAAGGAAAACGACACGATCCACGGCACGCAGCAAGGCAATCCGGACAAGGCCGCCGAGGTAATAATCAGCGCTGTGGAAGCCGAGCAAACGCCCGCTTTCCTGCTCCTTGGAGCGGACGCCGTCTATGCCTACGACGCCGTGGAGGAAGCCATGCGCGCTGAGGTCGACCGCTGGCGGGAACACAGCGCCGGCACCGGTTACACGGAGTAACAAGGAACGTGTAATCGGTCACACTTGGCTGGATTCGCTTGTCAATCACGGTGGGCAGCATGAACCATGAATGAGGGAATCCGTTCCCATACAAGCTGAATCAGCAATCCTCACCGACGAGGATGCGGCCCCGGGCGAAGAGGCTTGGGGCTGTCAACAGCCTGAGTGAAAGTACTGACAATGACGACACATACTGACTCCATCACGCTGAAAATCTGGGACAAGTCGGCCATCGACCACACCATCGATGCCGCCATCCAGTCCCTCTCCCACCGCGCTGCCGCAGAAAACTGCGGAATCGCCGTGACCCTCAGCGGACCGAAAACCTTCACGGTCAGCCTGAGCCGCTAAGCAGCTCGAAACAAACGCAAGAGGACGACGCCGGGACCTCCCGGCGTCGTCCTCTTGCGTTTAATCCTCACCGCAGATTGCGTGAGGCTTCAAGCAAACCCTGAGCAAACCTTGATTTTTCCTTGACGGTTTCCCTGCGCATTTCTTGCGTTGGCGTTGGAACTCTAAATGAGACAACGCTTTCAACGCAGGAACGGAGGGGTCACCATGCTCACCGCGAACACAGTCCAGACAGACGCGCCGGACACGGCCGCCGCGCCGCGCCGGTCCCACCGTGCCGCCGGGGGCGTGGTTACCGTGCTGGTTCCGGCCCACAACGAATCCGCCGGCATCACCGAAACGCTCGTCTCGCTGAACAACCAGACCCACCGCCCGGACCGAGTGATCGTCGTGGCAGACAACTGCACGGACGACACTGAAGAACTCGCGCTGGCCCAAGGGGCCGAGGTCATCCGGACAGTGGGAAACAAGGACAAGAAGGCCGGGGCCCTGAATTTTGCCCTCAGCCGGTTGCTTCCCGACGCCGACCCCGAGGACCTGATCCTGGTCCAGGACGCCGACTCCCAGCTTGCCCTCGACTTCATCGCGAACGCCACCCAAAACCTGCTCACCGACGATCTGCTCGGCGCGGTAGGCGGTGTCTTCAGTGGCGGTCCCGGAGGCGGCTTCGTAGGACATCTCCAGCGCAACGAATACGCCCGCTACGCCCGGGATGTGAAGCGTCTGCACGGTAAGTGCCTGGTGGTGACCGGGACCGCGGCCCTATTCCGGGTCAAGACACTGCGTGATGTCGCCGCCGCCCGTCTCAAAGGCACGCTCCCTCCCGGCAACGGCAAGGGCGGCATCTACGATACGTCCGTCCTCACCGAGGACAACGAACTCTCCTTCGCCCTGCTGACACTGGGCTACCGCATAGCTTCGCCGGCCAACTGCACGCTGGTCACCGAGGTCATGCCCACGTGGCGTGAGCTGTGGGCACAACGGCTCCGGTGGAAGCGGGGCGCAGTGGAGAACTGCGTGCAATACGGGTGGACCAAAGTGACCAGGCCCTACTGGGGCCGACAGTTCCTTTCCATGATCGGCGTCGTAGTGACGCTGGCCTACTTTGGTTCCATCCTGTTCGCGCTTATTTCAGGGATGGGTTTGAACCTCCAGCCCTTCTGGATTGCAGTCACCGGCATCTTCATCCTCGAACGCATAGTCACTGTGCGGTTCCGGGGCTGGAGGTACATGCTGCTGGCCGCAACCATGTACGAAACAGTGATCGACATCTTCCTCCAGGCTGTCCACGCCAAGGCCTACCTGGACGCAGCACTTAATAGAAAGAAAGTTTGGTAATCGACTCATGTACAACAGCCCCGTAACTCCCGCCGCTGGAGCAGCCGCAGCCGGAATGGGATCCGGAACGCTCGCCTTGACCGGCGCAGGCGACCTTTTCTGGTTTGCCTTGGCCGCCTTCGCCATGCTGGCGTTGGGACTCGCGATCAAGAGAATAGTTCCCGTCCGGGCACAGAAGAACCTGCCATCCGCCTCCTAAGGAATCACAGCAGTGCTGGCCGAGAACCTGGACACCGTGGTGTAACCGGATTTGGTGCCGGTAACCCTGACGCTCATGGTGTCCGCCTGGTCAGCACTCACAAGCTTGTAGGTCTTGGACGTTGCCCCGGTAATCACGGCGCCGGAACGGTACCACTGGTACGCCAGGGTGGTCCCGGAAGTCCACGTACCAGGGTTGGCGGTCAGCGTTGAACCCACGGTGAGAGTACCGGTGACAGTGGGGGTGGGAGCTACCAAGGTTCCTGCCGCCACTGCCGCCGTTGGCGCGGACTCCTCCGTAGCCGAGGCATAGCCTGTCAGACTCCCTTTCACCCGCACTGTGAGGGTGGCCCCTTGATCAGCAGCAGCCAGCACGCGGGTGGCCGCGGTGGCTCCTGAAATTGCAGTGCCGTTCTTGAACCATTGGTACGTCAGCGCGGTGCCGGCAGGCCAAGTCCCGGGCACTGCCGTGAGCGTTGACCCGACCGCTGCTGTACCCGTGATGGTGGGAGTCGGTCCACTGAGCTGGTTTGCCGGCACGAACGAGAAATCCCTGATGGTGACGGACTCCGGCGCAACGTGTGCTGCGTCCCCGCCCCCACCGCCGGTAACCCAAAGGTTAAAGTGAATCTGTTCTTTGGCAGGAGTGGGAACTGTGGAGCCCTCCAGGACTGTCCTCTTCAGAAGCGGCCCATCGTAGCCCTCCCCTGCGAACGTCTCAAAGGTCAACTTGCCCGGTTCCCAGACCATCCGGTGAGTGAGGATCGGAGCGTTCGTGACGTCGAAATTGATGGTGTTGTTGCCTTGCCCCGGAGGCAAAGAAGCATCGAACCAGTACCCATGCCCCTGGGTCACTGGCCAGCTTTCGCCATAAGCGGCGCCACCACCCCATGCAGAGGCTTCACAGAGGTCGATCTCCGTGTATCCGGGGACGGCGTTGGGGTCGTACGTGAAAAGGCATCCCCACACCACTTCCTTTTGGAGCGAGCTGACGTCCTTTTCCACAGTGGTGCTGTAGGTGCCATACCCGAAACCTTCACGGGTGGATTGGAATTCCGCCCCCTTGGGCGCTGACCCTGTGGGGTTGCTAATGGAAAGTTTCACATAGCCATTGGCGTCCGGGTTGCTGACATTGTTGGCATCCCAGCTCGCGTTGTACATGGGCGCTCCACCCCAAAAACGCTTCTGCCAATTGAATCCCTTCCACGCAAAACTGCCCACCGGGCCAGGATCATCAGCCATGGGTGTTGTGTCCGCCGCTTGCGCTGGACCTGTTCCCGCAAACATCGATAACCCAACCGCCGCGATCACGGCCAAGCCCACTACTTTTCTGCCCCCACGTGGAAAGTGCCTCATTGACAATGCCATTGCTGTTTCCTCCTGCTGATGCGCCCAGAATGCCAGCGGCTGGTCCCGCTGGCCGCAGTACTTTCCACCCCCGGAGAACGTACAACTCCTCGATTATCGAGTAACCGGGGGTCATGCGGGAAGCGAAATTGGCACGCAAAATCCCCGAATTAACATCGATTGGATAACGGCGCCACCTATCGGCGTAGCCTTGAGGTGTTCCAGAAAATGTGTGAGCATCTTGGACCGGGAGGCACCATCACTATCCGCAGCGCTGGCATCATCCTTTACCGGCAAAATTCCGCTGAACAATTGGAGCTATGGATAGCCCACATGGGCGGCCCGTTTTGGGCGCGGAAAGATCAGCACGCCTGGTCGATTCCCAAGGGCGAATTTTCCGACGACGAAGACGCCTTGGATGCCGCACGCCGGGAATTCACCGAGGAAATCGGAACTCCGCCACCGTCGGCGAACTACGTTTTATTGGGTACATTCCGGCAGCCTTCAGGCAAAATCATCACCGCGTTCACCGCCGAAGCCACCGAATTTGAGCCTGAGGAGATTGTCAGCAACACGTTCCCCATGGAATGGCCAAAAGGCTCAGGTGCCATCAAGGACTTCCCGGAGATCGACGACGCCCGCTGGTTTGAAGAATCCGTGGCACGAACCAAGCTCGTGAAGGGGCAACTGCCCATTGTGGACGCACTCGTCCGGCACATGGGCGGGGAATCCGCCTGAAACCAGCAGCGGGAATTCGAGCTGGTAGCTAGTTGCTCCTGCGCGCGATGAACTGCCGGATCCACTCCACGGTTTCCGGGTGATCCAGGTGCAGGCCATGCCCACCGCCGGCTACCTTGACCAGGACGGAGCCGGGGATGTGCTCGCGGAGAAGCTGGGCATTGGGCAAGGGTGTCAGCCTGTCCTCGGTGCCGTGCAGTATCAGGGTGGGAGCGCGGATTGCGCTGAGTTCGTTCCAGGCATCGTGCTCGCGGCTTGCCTTGAAATGGCGCGACTTTGCCCAGGCCGAAGCTTGGGAGCTGAAGAAAGTGTAGGTCGCTTCGGGGTTGTTCCTTATCCAGTCAGTCCCGAAAAAGAGCGGCTCAAGGCGGGCCAGATCACCGCTCACCAGGGAATCCAAGGCAGCTTTGTCGGGTTCGGTTGCGGCATCTGGCCATTTTCCGCCGCTGGTCGCCGCCAGGATCAAAGTGCGGACTTTCTCCGGATAGTCGACGGCCAGCCATTGCCCTATGCGTCCTCCCATCGAATGGCCGTACACGTGTGCTAAATCCGCACCGGCCGCACCCAGGACCGCCGCAGCATCCTGCGCCAACAGGCGCGTGGTGTACCGCTCAGCATCTCCCCTACCGCTTCGGCCGATACCGCGGTGATCAAAGCGGATGACGCGGTTATAGCGGGACAGGAGCTCCGCCGTCGGACCCCAACCGTCCATGGCCGTGGCCTGTCCGGCAATGAGCAGCATGGGCTCGCCTTCGCCTTTCGACGTCCAGGCGAGTTGCACGCCGTCGGCGGCTTCAGCAAAGTTCACGAAGCCCACTGTATCTGCGCAGACGCGCTGTTCCGCCGGACGATCACGCCATGTGGCCCAAAGCAGCGCGGGCCGGTGGGCACCGGCGCTGCTCTTCCCGGTTCCTGAATAGGACGTAAGTCGATGTGTACGAGGCGGCGAAGGCGTGCGGGTTGATCGGGCGGCAGAGTTCGCGGCCACCGTCGCGCCACATGTTGGGGCGACCCAGGGCCCTGCGCTTCGCGCCAACGGGGGCTAGCGTTGAGGGATGACAGCTGAGTACAGGTACGACGTCGAGGTACTGCACCTTTTGGTCTCACCGGGGCACGCCTACTTTGGCCGCGCGCGGGAAGGTGCCGCCGACGTTCCAACGGTCGACGCCGACCAGGCTGAGTTGGTTGCCGGCAAGGGGATCGTTGGGGACAGGTTCTTTGGCAAAGCCGCCCACATGGACGCCGCCGTGACGGTGCTCGCTGTTGAGGCACTCGAAGCCATCGCAGCCGAACTTGGAACGGGGCCTTTGGACCCCCTGCTGACCCGTCGGAACATCGTGCTGCGCGGGGTGGAGCTGGCTCCTTTGCTTGGCCACGAGTTCACGCTCGAGTCGGGCGGCGATGTAGTGCGATTGAAAGCGGGGCGACCGGCCCATCCCTGCGTCTGGATGGACCAAATGCTGGCTCCTGGCGCGCACAAAGCGATGCGCGGCCGGGGCGGCGTTAGGTGCCAGGTCATTTCCGGTGGATTGCTGCATCGGGGAAAGGCCGTCTTGGTCAGTCCGGTGGAGCTGGACCCCGCCAAGGCCAGCGAGGCCAACGTGCTGCGGCCATCGCGGCTGCCCTAGCAGGCGCCTTGCCCGTCCCTTCCGCACCCACTTTGGGCGAGTAAAAGCCCGGAAACAACTGAATGACGTTGATTTATCGGATTTCCGGATCCAAAGTAGGTGGTGAAGGCACGGCGAATATACTCAGGCTCCTGTCATTCACCGGAAGTCCCGCATAGGGTGATCGGGTGGAGACCGTGAGCAGCAGCGTACAGGGCATGGCGGGCAAGGCGTTTGCTGCGGTGTTCCGAGCCATCAAGGTGATACGTCCCCATAGGCCGATCCACCCCAAGGGCATCCGTTTAGTGGGCACCTTGGACCGGGACGCGGGCGCGCGGAAGGCTTCCGGCATTCCTTGGCTGGACGCCTCCGGGAGCACCCTCGTTGAAGCCCGGGTCTCCCGGTCCATCGGGTTGCCGGACGCATTCCCCGACATCATTGGCCTCGCGGTGCGCTTCACCGAGCAGGGCAATCGCTCAGACATGCTGCTGGCCACCACCGGCCCCACAGGACTGGGCCGTTTCATACTCCGGCTCCGGCGGGATGCCGCGGGCGCTGTTTTCTCCAGCATGATGCCGTACCAATCAGGTTCCGGGCCGGTCCTCATCGCCGCGAGGAGCATCGGAGGGCCGGAGAAGTTGCCAGTTGAACCGGCGACATTCCGGTCGATACTGAGTGATGCGACTTGGACGTTGGAACTCCATCACGCAAGCCCGCTGGGGCCTTGGACGAGGTTTGGAACGTTGACGCTCAGGCTCGCTGATGACGCCGAAGACACCCGCGAACGGTTCGACCCGGTCCTTCATCCCCTCCCCACGGCTGGGACCTACGGCTGGACCAAGCGGCTTCGGGAACCTTCCTACGCGGCGGCCCGGCGTCGGAAATAAATTCTCTCAGACCTCCGCCACCGGGGCGGCAAACTGGGCTTCGTACAGCCGGGAGTAGGCACCACCGGTGGACAGCAGCTCCGAATGTGTCCCCTGCTCCACAATCTGGCCGGATTCCATGACCAGGATGAGGTCGGCGTCGCGAATGGTGGAGAGCCGGTGGGCAATCACAAAGCTGGTCCTATCCGAGCGCAGGGCATTCATGGCTTTCTGCACCAGCACCTCGGTCCGGGTATCCACGGAGCTCGTGGCCTCGTCCAGGATCAACACCGACGGGCGGGAAAGGAAGGCCCGGGCGATTGTGAGCAGCTGCTTCTCACCGGCTGAGACGTTGCCGCCTTCGTCGTCGAGAACGGTGTCGTAACCCTCGGGCAGTGAGCGCACAAATCGGTCTACGTAGGTAGCCTCCGCGGCCTCCATGATCTCGGCCTCAGAAGCGGTGGGCCGACCATAGGCAATGTTGTCGCGGATAGTGCCACCGAACAGCCAGGTGTCCTGGAGGACCATACCCATCCGCGAGCGCAGTTCTTGCCGGGAAATGGATGCGATGTCCACGCCGTCCAGTGTTATCCGTCCTGAGTCCAACTCGTAGAAGCGCATCATCAGGTTCACCAGGGTGGTCTTGCCCGCGCCCGTTGGCCCGACAATTGCGATGCTCTGACCAGGTTCCGCCACCAAGCTGAGGTCCGTGATCAGCGGCTTGTCCGGGGAATATCGGAAGGAGACATTCTCAAACACGAGACGCCCGTGGCCTGCCCCAGCACCGGACGGAGCGGGTTCGGCCGACTCTTCCTGCTCATCGAGCAGATCAAACACGCGCTCAGCAGAAGCTACGCCGGACTGCAGCATGTTCGCCATGGATCCCAGTTGCGCCAGGGGCATGGTGAATTGCCGAGAATACTGGATGAACGCTTGGACATCGCCCAGCTGCATGGAACCCGAGGCCACCTGCAGGCCGCCCACCACGGCGATCCCCACATAGACCAGGTTCCCGATGAACGTCATGGCGGGCATGATCAGACCGCTGACGAACTGCGCGCCAAAGCTTGCCTGGTATAGCTCGCCATTCTTGGCCCGGAACTTCTCCTGCACCTCGTTCTGCCGTCCGAACACCTTCACCAGGGCGTGCCCGGTGTAGGTTTCCTCGATCTGGCCATTGAGCTCGCCGGTGTTCTTCCATTGGGCCACGAACAGCTTCTGCGAGCGCTTGGCAATGATCAGCGTGGTCCCGAGCGTCAAGGGAATGGTCACCAAGGCAATCAACGCCAGGAGAGGCGAAAGGATGAACATCATGACCAGCACGCCCAGCACGGTCAGCAGCGAGGACACTACCTGGCTGATGGATTGCTGCAGGCTCTGGGAGATATTGTCGACGTCGTTGGTGACCCGGCTCAGCAGTTCACCGCGCTGAATGGTGTCGAAATAGCGCAGCGGCAGGCGATGGATTTTGGCTTCGATGCGCTGGCGGAGGCGGTACACGGTCCGCTGGACCACGCCGTTAAGGACGTAGGCCTGCATCCAACCGAACGCCGAGGCAAGCACGTAAAGGGCCAGCGCCCACAACAGGACCGAAGAGAGGGCAGCGAAGTCGATTCCGACGCCGGGGGTCAGGTTCATGGCGTTGAGCATGTCGGCTTTGCCGTTGTCGCCTGAGGCCCGAAGTCCCGCGATGATTTGTTCTTTGGTCACTCCTGCGGGCAACTGCTTGGACACCACCCCTGCGAAGATCAGGTTGGTCCCTTCGCCCAACAAACGCGGACCGATGACTGAAAGAGCGACGCTGGCAACGGCAAACACCAGCACCAACGTCAGCCAAAGCCGCTCCGGATGCAAGGTTCCCAGCAGCCGGCGGGCCGAGGCCTTGAAGTTGGAGGCCTTCTCTGCCGGAATGCTCATTCCAGCGAACGGCCCTCCCCTGCCGGGACCCATGGCCGGCCTCTGCGGTCCCCGGCCGCCGGCCGGAGCAGTGGATGTGCTCATGCTGCCTCCTCCGCTGCAAGTTGGGACGAGACGATTTCCCGGTACGTTTCTGAGGTTTCCAACAACTCTTCGTGCGTTCCCTGCCCAACAATCCTGCCGTCGTCGAGCACCAGGATCCGGTCTGCGTCGGCGATGCTGGACACGCGTTGGGCGATGATCACCAAGGTGGCTCCGTTGGTGTGCCGTTTGAGCGCTTGCCGGAGGCGGGCGTCCGTGGCGGTATCCAGCGAGGAGAAGGAATCGTCAAAGATATAGAGCTCGGGTTGTTTCACAAGGGCACGGGCGATCGCGAGCCGTTGCCGCTGCCCGCCCGAAACGTTGGTACCGCCCTGTGAGATGGCCGCGTCCAGGCCGCCCTCCATCTCCTGCACGAAATCATCTGCCTGCGCCACTCCCAGCGCCTGCCACATTTCGTCTTCGGTGGCGTCCGGCTTGCCGTACTGAAGGTTGCTCCGGACGGTGCCGGAGAACAGGTAGGGCCGCTGGGGCACCAGTCCAATGTGCCCCCAAAGCAGGTCCGGGTGGAGATCGCGGATGTCCGTTCCATCCATCCGGACGGAGCCTGTTGTGGCGTCGAACAGCCGTGGCATCAGGTTGACCAAGGTGGTCTTGCCCGCGCCGGTACTGCCAATGATCGCGGTGGTCTGCCCTGCTTTTGCCGTGAAGGACACGCCGCTCAGCACCGGGCGTTCGGCACCCGGGTAAGCGAATCCGACGTCGTGCATTTCTAGCTCCCCGCGGCGGATGCCGCCGGTGACGGGATTCGACGGCGGCCGGACGCTGGATTCGGTCTCCAGCACCTCCCCGATGCGGTCGGCTGAAACGGACGCACGCGGGATCATGACCGCCATGAATGTGGCCATCATGACGGACATGAGGATCTGCATGAGGTAGCTCAGGAACGCGATCAGGGTTCCCACCTGCATGGAGCCGTCCTCGATCCGGAACGAGCCGAACCAGATCACCGCCACACTGGATACGTTCATCACCAACATGACCACCGGGAACATGAGCGCCATCAACCGGCCGGCGCGCAGCGCAACGTCAGTGACGTCGTCGTTCGCCCTGCCAAACCGGGCGCCTTCCATATCCTCGCGAACAAAAGCCCGCACCACGCGGATGCCGGTGAGTTGCTCGCGCAGGACCCGGTTGACGGCGTCGATCCGGACCTGCATTTTGCGGAACAGCGGCACCATCCGCGTCACGATCAGGCCAACAGCGACCAGCAGCACAGGAACGCACACGGCGATCAGCCACGACAACTGCGCGTCCTGCCGCACCGCCATGATCACGCCGCCGATGCTGAGCATTGGCGCCGCGACCATGAGCGTGCAGGACATCAGCACCAGTTGCTGAACTTGCTGGACGTCATTGGTAGAGCGGGTGATCAGGGATGGCGCACCGAACCTGGTGACCTCCTGCTCCGAGAATTCGCCCACGCGGCTGAAGATGGCGTCGCGGACATCGCGCCCCATCCCCATGGCGGCCTTGGCGCCGAAGTACACGGCAACCACGGAACAGGCGATCTGCAGGAGCGTGATCAGCAGCATCAGGCCGCCCATCCGCAGGATGTAATCGGTGTCCCCCGCGGCGACGCCATTATCGATGATGTCGGCGTTGAGCGTCGGCAGGTACAAGGACGCGATGGACTGCGCCAGTTGAAAAACGACGACGGCGACCAGCAGCCGCCGATGCGGCCGCAGGAAGCGAACCAGTACCTTCCAGAGCATGCTGTCTCCGAGCTTTCGATGTGAACCGAAGGCCAGTTTACGTCTGGTTGCCGTGGGCAACTAGGGGGAATCAGGGCGTTGTGGAAACTGTAAGAAAACCGCCCCGCAATCCACCTCAGTCGCTGATCAGCTCAAGGGTCCGGACGCCATTGAGCTTCCTTGCGAACAGTAATGCCGCGTCACTGAGCTGCGTTTCAGCAAGCTGTCGGCTGCCATCCACGTCACCGTTCAAGACAGTGGGGGCGAAGCGGATGTGCGTGGCGTCCTGGATCCCCACGAAGTTCAACCAATCGGCGAAGTAGGTGCTGCTGAAGTCGGCGCCAAAAGCCGCCGGGACCCCTGGTGCGTACACGCCGCTGGTGTGGATGGCCATGGCCTGTTTCCCTTCCATGAGGCCGCTGTAACCCTGCTCGGGATGGAAGCCGAAACTCCACCCGGGCTGGGTGACGATGTCGATCCACTGCTTCAGGGCGTACGGGATTCCCGAGTTCCACATGGGGATGTTGAAGACGTAGGCATCCGCGGAAGCAAACTGGTCGAACACTGCTTGGGCAGCTTCCCAAGCGGCAACCTGCTCCGGCGTTTGCTCCTGGCCGGTGAAGACAGCCATCTTCGCGGCCGCGGCGATTCGACCGAAAGCCGGCAACGCGTCGTCGTCGAACAGGTTCAATGTCTCCAGTTCAAAAGTCTCCGTAGCTGCCGACTGGACCGAGTCGATGAAGTGGCGGGCCAGTCCCAGCGAATCGCTGTTGGCGTAGCGGGGGGAGGCATTGATGTGGAGGATGGAGGGCATGTGTTTTCCTTTCAATCGGGGGACTTTCTGACCCCTCCTCGATCCTCGCCCGGCCACCCCACACAGGTAAGAACGCACTTTATTGTGCCCAAGGCACCTCGAAGTGCCTGCGATGATTAGGGGATGACACTCACGGCTGACCAGAACCGGCAGAAAGTACGGCACCAGTACAACGCCGCCCTGGAACACTGCCCGGCCCGGCAACTGCTGGAAGCGATCAGCAGCAAATGGGTGACTTTGGTGATGCTGGCATTGGAAGAAGGGCCACAACGCCACAGTGAATTGCGCAGGAACATTCCGGGAGCCAGCCAGAAGATGCTCACGTCCACACTGCGTTCCTTGGAGCGCGATGGCCTGATCCTCCGCGAGGTCACTGCGTCCGTCCCCGTCCGGACCGATTACTGGCTCACTCCCCTGGGCCGGTCGCTCCTACCGGTCATTTTCGCCATGAAGGAATGGGCGGAAGACAACATGGACGCGGTGGCTGAGTCGCGCCAAAAACACGATATCGAGCTTGCCGGCGGCGACGCGGGCCCACGACCTATTTCTTGAGCCGCAGCTTCCGTGCTTTGGCGCTGTTCTTCAAGTACTTGCGTTCCGCGGCCTCCGAAAGCACGCTTTCCCTGGCATGCAGCACCCCGTAGGTGAACGCAGCGCTGCCCAGGCCGGGCGTCGAACCAAGGTCCAGCAACTCCGCACGGGCCATCACGCTGTCCTGGTGGTTACCCAGAATCGACTGCACGTTGTGCGCAGCCTTGCTGAGCTTCGACGCACGTTTCCCGTGGACGCTTTCTACGGCCGCGGCTGCAAAGCGCAGCTTCTTGGCAGACTTCCGGACGTCGTGAAGGGCTTCGTCTCGTGAATGTCCGACGGCGGCCCCCACCGCCGCGTCATGGCGTTTCCGGAGGCGCTTTACGGCTTTGTTGACGAGCTTCGCGGTGGTTTTCCTTGCCGGAGCCTTGCCCTTGTCACTGAGGGGTGGCGCGTCGATGAAAGCCTCAAGATCATCCAGGAGGTGGAAATACCCTGGGGTGGCAAGCCGGGTCTGGATGGCGGCTTTGGCAGTATCGGCCCTCACCAGCATCCGCTGTTCAAGCTCGTCATGGAGGACACCCAACACAAGGTCTTCCGGCAGCCCGTCAAGCGCATCCCGGAGGCGCTGATGGAGCACTTCTGTGTCGCGGTAGCGGCCCAAGGTCTCCGCCAACGATTTCAGCCCGTCTTCAAGTTCTTGGACAGGTTCCGGAACAAAAAGCCCACGATACGTGTGCAGCACAGACCGTATCCGGCGGGTGAAGGCCCGCATCTGGTGGACGGAATCGTCCCGGCCCAACCTCACGTGGGCGTCCTGGAGAAGCAGGCCAGCGAGTTGTGCCTGAAGGTAGCTGAGCACGGGAGCGGCTGCCGGGTTCTTGTGGGCGCTCTTGTCCGTGGCCGCTTCCACCCCTGGTTTCCGGGGCGCCGGCATGTCTTCGCCCAACGCGGTGGCCAGCTTGGAACTTCGCTTGCTGGGCGTCGCCCCCGCTGCCGAGAGCTGACGGGTCAGGGTGGTCAGCAGGGCATCACCAGTGCCGTCCGAGGCTGCAAGTTCTACTTCCCACTCCCGCCATTGAAGCTCACGGGCCGTCCCGACGGTCACGTCGGCACGGACATGGTCATCGACGAAATCGGCCAAACGCTCACCGTGGCTTCCATACAAGGCGTAGCTCGTACGATCCGTGTGCAAGGAGGCGACCGCCAACACTGCATGCGCCCGCGTATAGGCAAGAATCCGATCCATCAGCTCTACCGGGACGGTATCCGCGCTGCCTAATGGAGCGTGGATTTCGGTCCGTTTGCCCGGGCCGAGCGGCAATTTGAGGTGCCAGCCGGCGTCGTGGCCTCCGGTGCGGCGACGCAGGGTGATGCCGTGGCTGGCGAGAGCAAGCTGCCGGGTGTCGAAGTAGGTCGCGTCCAAAGTATGGGTTACCGGTTCGCCGACTTTTCCCACCCCGTCGATGGCGTCCAACCGGGGAAGCGGAGTGGACTCCACTGCGTCGAATTTCTGCTCTGCCTCCACACTGCTGGACGTTGCCATGGCCCTCAAGACTCCCTCTCCGCGGTTACTCCAAGTATGCCGCGAGGGCCGGCCCGTTGTAACGGCCGGCCCTCGCTTGAGCTGAAACTTCCTGGAGCTGAAACTTACAGAAGTGCTCCGCCTGTGTCATCCACGTCGCCACCGGACACTGTCCCGCGCCAGGCGCCGGATTCGTGCCCTTGGGCTTCGATGAACTTCTTGAATTTGTCCAGGTCGGCGCCCACCCGCAGTTCGTCCACGCCCAAGGCCGACCCCGCCTTTTCGGCCAGGCCTTCAGGCTCCCAGTCGATGGCCACGGTGACCCGGGTGCGCGCATCCTCAAGAGGCACGAAGCTGACCGAGCCCGAATTCCGTGGGCCGTCCACGCTTGCCCAGCTCACCAATGCGTCTGGAACCTGCTCGATGATCTGGGCGTTGTACTCCCGCTTCACACCTCCCACGTTGGTGGAAAAGTGCAGGGCCGTGTCATCGATCTGCTCCACGGCCTCAACGCCGTTCATGAACTGCGGGAAGGACTCGAACTGCGTCCATTGGTTGTAGGCGACAGATACGGGCACGTCCACGTCAATTGACTTGTTCACCGTTGCCATGGGGTTTTGCTCCTTCGATCTAGTCTCTGTTTCCAGATTCGGGATTTCCGGCGGCGCACCAGCCGGCTGGCTGCTTAACCAGTGGCGCGCCAGTCTAAGCGCGCCAGCCAAAGCTCTTAGCCGGCGTCGAAGTTCTCTTCGTCATCGTCGTTGGGCGACTCTTCCTGGGGAAGGTCGTTTCCGCTGCCGTCCGGCAATTCGTCGTCGTTGCCCGGCAGGGATGACTGCTCTGCGTGGGATTGCTCGTCGATGCCGCCGAAGCGGCCTGCGCCCGGTTCTCCGGAGCTGTCCGAGTCTTCGGGGTTCAGGTGGCTGAGGTTGGGCGCGCCGGTGCCTTCGCCCAGTGCGGCCTCGTCGATGTCTTCCTCAACGCGGGGCTGGGCCTGGCCTCCGCCCGCTTCCTGCTCGGCTGTAGGAGTGCCGTAGCCGCCTACTTCCTCTTCCGGTGTGGCGTCGTGCTTGTCCATGTGACTTGTCCTTTCCGATGCGGCGAACGTGTTAATGGAACACTTCGAACCTATAAGGCTGCTTAGTGGCATGTCCATGCCTATGACAAAAATTATCAGTAAACTTAGCAATTACCCTATTCGTGGTCTATCGTGTCAGCCGCGCATCGTACGCAGTGAAGCCGGGACGAAGCCCCACCTCCCGCGAACCCAGCACGGCAATGTCCTCCCAAAGCACCAGGAATGAACCCCGGTGCCACCAACGGAGGAGCTGCGCCAGTGGCCATGGCTGGCTGAGTTCCTGCCGTTCGTAACCGAGAAATGACGACGCCGTCCGCGGACTCACCACGATCCCCACAAACCGGCCCTGGCTCAGCAGTTGGCCGGCCCCGGCATCCAAGGCGAACCGGACGTCCGAAACCTCGCCCAACCTTTGCCCGTCGCCGTCCACCACGTCGCTGCCCAGGATGTCATTCAGGTTCATGGCTGCCTCCAGGAATCCGTGCGATGACATGGGTGCGCAGCCACCGCTCCACCCACGAGGCATCCAGTGAGTCAGCGCGGACACCCAATGTCACCACCGTGTCCACGCCCGCCACCGACTTCCACGGAATGCGGATCAAACGGCTCGACGGCGGCCTGCCACCAAAGATCCGCGTCCCCAGTACCGGCCCTGTCAGCAAGGCCGTGATCTGCGGCGCCGGGGCGCCCTTGGGAATCTTTTCGTTCGGTTCGGGGCCGCTCAACTCGATATCGTCAACGGTGGTGACGGGGACGCCGTCGACGTCCAGTACCTGCCTGTCCAGCAGGTGCAGTTGGGCGTCCAGCACCTTGCCCGCCGGATAGGGCGCGGCATGGATCTCTTGCGGTTGGACGCGTTTCGCCTTGCTCATGCTCCCGCTCCTGTGGCGATCATCAAGGGAATGGCCGCCAAGGAGGCAACCAGGATGATGAACAGGTAAATCACGCCAGCGATGTTCACCGCGCGGCCGTTGACGTGCTTGCCCATATATTGCGGGTCGTTGGCCACGACGAGAATCGGCAAGTAGGTCAACGGAAGGGCTATCGCCGAGAAAACAACGGAATATTCAGTCACCAGGATGGGATCCACTCCCGTGGCCAGCACCGCAACCCCCGCCAGCAGCACAACAATCATGGACACGTGGAAACGGGCAGCCTGGGCCGGTCGACGGAACTTGCCCCACGACCATCCGAAGAATTGCGCCAGGGTGTACCCGCTGGAAAGCGTCGTCTCCAAAGCCGCCCCGAACGTTGCCGCCACCACGCCCAGAATGAGTACCGCCAAGGCAAGCTGGCCGCCGGCCTGCGCCACGGGAAGCGCGACCTGCGACAACGACGTGACGCTGATGCCGGCCGGCAGAAGAACGACGGCGGCGCACCCGGCGATCGCGATGGAAAGGAACCCGCCCAGCGGGAAACCGAGGAGGACGTTGATCCGGGACTGAAGCAGGTCCTTGATCTTCCAGCCTTCTTCCACTGCTCCCGAGGAGAAGAAGAACACCTCATACGGTGTCATCGCAGCTCCGAACAGGGCAATGGCGTAGTACCAGTAAACACCGGCACCTTCCTGGGCCGGGACGGACAGTGCGAACGCCTGCCCGGCCAGCGCACCCCAATCAGGTTTCAGCAGGAAGAGTGCCACGGCGAAGACCACCAAGGACAGGCCCACCAGCCCTGTCACGTTCTCCATGATGCTGAACTTCACCCGCCAAACCACCAGCCACACAGCCAGCAAGGCGAAAGGAACCCAGAGCATATAGGACACCCCGCTGGCCAGTTGGAGGGCCAAGGCGATGCCGCCGATTTCTGCGGTTACTGTCATGACATTGATCAGGAAGGATGCACCGAGGTTGGCCAATCCGGCCCGAGGTCCAAGGCGTTCCCGAATGACCTCGAAAGTGGCCCTGCCGGAGACCGCAGCCACCCTGCCGGACATGTTGGCGAAGAGGCAAATGCCCACGACGCCCACCAGCACCACCCAGGCAAGCGACATGCCGAACCGCGAGCCAACCACTGCATTCGTCACAAGGTCCCCGATGTCAACAAAGCCCCCGATCGCCGTCAGGATGCCGAGTGCAACACCGAGGAGCCGTTTCACTGGATGCCGGCCTTGGTCATGAGACTGTCCAGTTGCTCAGTGGCAACGCGGAGTTCCCCTTGCACTGTTGTGAGCTGGGTTTGCCCCTGTCCGTCATTGGGGCCACCGGAAGAGGAGGTCAAGGCGTCCCGAGCGTGCAGGAGGGCCCTTGAAATGGAGGAAAATGCCGCCAAGGCATCGTTCCGGAGGACGCGTTCTTCCTGTGTTTGCGCCGAAAGCCTATGGACATGGTCCGTGGCGGACTCTACGTCGCCCAGCATGTCGTCCGCGGTGGTGGACGCGGCGGCCGCTGTCGTGCTGTCCGAAATCCTGAGGTCCACCGCAAGGCTTGCAGCGCGCACGGCTGATGAAACCTCTTTAGCCGGGCTTTCCAGCGCCTCCGCGGACGGACGTTGTGAGCAACCAGTCAGCAGCGCAGAGAGAATCACCAGGAATGTGAGGACAACTGTCCGGGACCGCGGGAATTTGCTCATGATGGCTTCGGAATCTCGCACCCGCCCTGTGGATTCAAACCAGTGTAGTTCAGTGGCCCTGCGACGATATTCAAAGCTATGGTGGCCACTTGCGAACATTGGGCGGGCGGGGCGCTGTAATATCCCCGCTGACCGGCGGCAACTGCCCCTATGACGAGCCAAACAACGACGAATAACCCGATGATTGAACCGATTCGCATTTCTTCCCCAATCGCTAGCTGAAAGCAACAGCAATTAGTGACAAACGTGGTTTTAGGTCTCCTAAAGCAGCGTGGCGGCGGACCGGATATCTCCTGTCCGCCGCCCACTGGTCCGATCAATCCGTGGGATTGGTTTCGGTTGTTAGACCGCGGTTGTCCGCTGTCCCTTCATCCTTTTCTTCTGCCGGCCCGGGTGGATTGGCAGACTCGCTGGGACCAGCATCGACGGCGTCATCCTGACTTCCCGACGATGCGTCGCCGGCATTTACCGGGCCGCTGGCTTCTGGCACCCCGGGGTCCCGTGGAATGGGATGTCCTGGGGTGGTGGTTCCATCGCGAACCTGGGAAAAACCGGCAACTTCGCTTGGATCAGTTGTCATACGCGCGACCGGCCCCTGCCAACCACCCAACCAATGAGCGCGAGAACCAGCAGGATAATTCCTACCCACAGAAGGAAACTGAGGGCTTGGTTGAATCCGCCTACAAGAAGCAGGATGATCGCGATTACGCCGGCGATTATCAAAAGTGTGTTCATTGAGCTACGCATCCCTTTCAATAACTGTTGTCTATTCAGGAAGGCGTCCGCTGGTACTCCACGCCTTGTGGAGCGCCACCCATGCCAACGGGCACCGGTTGGAGAAATTCATCTCCATTACTTACGTACCCTCACGGAAATCGATCCAAACGAATCTATTGCCCGTAAGTAGTACGTACATAGCATCATGATAGGCGCGCATCCTCCTTTGGCGTAGTAGTTCGTCAGGAAACTTACTACCGTTTCGCGGAGACTGTCCAGAGCCCGCCCAAAAGAGCCCTCCTGCCGGGCTGCTGGCCCGAGTGCGGGATGGACTGTTGGCCCGACCGCGGGTGGGGCTGTGGGGCGGGTCACGGCACAAGGGAGCGCCACTCTTCGTTGGACAGGAAACGACGGGAGGCCCAATGCTCATTGTTTTGACAGGAATTGACGGCTCAGGAAAAACGACGGCGGCCCGCGCCTTGGTCGCTTCCGCCCGCGCTCAGGGGCGGAATGCCCTTATGCTGAGCAACCATGCGGGCCGGAGAAATCTGTCGCTGCTGGCCGACAGGTTCGGCGTCACATTGCCAGGGCGTGTCGCGGACATCATTGAGACGGGCATACGGCTGTGCACAGTGCTGACCAACCACGCGCGCTCCCGTTCATTTGACGGACTTGTGGTTATGGACCGCCACTTGCACTGCCAGCTCGCACTCCGCCAAGCCAATGGCTTGAGGCCTGGCCGGCTGCTTCGGTGGCTGCTGGAACGGCTTCCGGCACCGGACCTTGCGGTTCACTTCGACGTCGACCCGCGTGTTGCGCACCAGCGCGTCATGGCACGCGGAACCGACAAGGAAACCCTGGCGGACCTATTGGCATTCCGGGACGCGTACCGCTCGCTCCCCGAGTTGGCCGGGTTTGTTGTTGTGGACGCCAATGGCACACCGGACGAGGTCCTGGCCCAATTGAAGCGGCTGATCGATGCCAAGGAGCTGACCCGGGTTTAGATCCTGTTCCACGTGACTTGCGCCTTCTGGTGTGAAGGGTAGGCTCGGGCTTCCCGGTGGCCGCACTCTCCGTAACCATTGACCGCTGGTTGCATACACGGCGGGACAGCCGGAGCCTGGGCACCCATTGATGCTGATCTCGACCGCCGGCATCAGCCGCAACTCGCAACAGGCCGTCGCGACCGTTGTTGGCGTTGCCAGCCTGTTCATCATTGCCGTCGCAATACCCAGCAACCTCCTGCCGATCAACATCGTGCTGGCCCTAACCCCAGCCAGTTAGCCCCGCCGCCTAGTCCCGCGGGCGCATCAGCGGCGGGTTCAGCACCGCGCGCGCGGCGTGGCCCGGCGTCGGACGCGATTCGGGAGCGAGCCTGAACAGCGCAGCCGGGCGACCGGCGTCGCCTGTTGTCATGCGGCCGGTGTCCTCCAGGAAGCCGGGTGTGCCCGTGGCTTTTCGGTGGAAGTTCCGCGGGTCCAGGCGGGTACCCCAGACGGCTTCGTACACCGCGCGGAGCTGGGCGATGGTGAATTCCTCGCCGCAGAATGCTGCGCCCAAGGGGGAATATTCGAGCTTCGATTTGGCCCGCTCCAAGGCGTCGTCGAGGATTTTCGCGTGGTCAAAGGCCAGTTCCAAGCGGCCATCGACAACGTCCCGGACCGGGTACCAGGCCGCCTGCTCGGCGTCGCTGCCGGCGGCCAGCACCGGGAAGTCGGGCGCCAGCAGCAGATGCGCCACCGTGAGAACGTCGCCGCGGGGGTCCCGCCCCTTGGGCCCATAGCTCCCCAGTTGCTCGAGGTGTCCGGGCAGGCGTTCGACGCCGGTCTCCTCCGCCAACTCCCGCGCGGCCGCTTCCATGAGGTCCTCACCCGCGAGGACGAAGCCACCCGGCAAGGCGGGTTTCCCACGAAAGGGCTCTATGAGGCGCGTGATGAGCAGGACGTTCAGCTCGCCGTCGCGCACGGTAAGGGCGACGACGTCGACAGTCACCGGGAAGCGCTCGGGCGCCGGATGGGATTCAGCCATGAAGCAATCGTAGGTGAATTATCGTCATGTTGACAATAAAGCACGAGCGCTCCTACAGTTTAGTTATCGTCAATTTGACGACAACTAAACGAAAGAGGCGAACATCATGGCAAACATCAAGCGCTACCCCTGGATCAGCCACTTCCTTGGCAGCCCCACAGGCTACGTCGTTCACCTGCAGAAGGGCGCTGTGAAGCACCAAGGAGTGGGCCAGGCCTTCTTCTTCCGCCCCGCCAACTCCGTGTTGAGCGAGGTTCCCGTGGATGACCAGGAGCTGCCCACCCTCTTCCACGCCATCACCCGTGACCACCAGGACGTCAGCGTCCAGGCCAATGTGACCTACCGCTTCATTGATCCGGTTGCCGTCTCCACCCGCCTCGACTTCGGACTGCAGACGGCGGGCAAGGCCCCCGCAACCGGCCGCGAGCAGGTTTCCACCATCATCGGCCAGCTGTGCCAGAGCCACGCGATCGACCAGATCGCCACCACCACGCTCGCCGAGGCCCTGGAACGCGGGGTCAGCCAGCTGCGCCTGGTTCTCACCGACGCACTGCGAGCAGATGCAAGGCTTCAGTCCACCGGCATCGAGATCCTCGGCGTACAGGTGCTCGCGGTTCGGCCCGAAGCCGATGTGGAGCGTGCCCTGCAGACTCCGGTCCGCGAACAGCTCCAAGCAGAAGCAGACCGGGCCGTCTACGAGAGGCGGGCGGTCGCCGTCGAACGCGAACGCACCATCTCCGAGAACGAAATGGCGAGCCAGATCGAACTGGCGGTTCGTCGCGAGAACCTGGTGGCACAGGAAGGCGCAAACGCCCGCCGGGCCGCAGAAGAAAAGGCAGCAGCGGGGCTGATCGAAGCCCAGGGATCCGCCGAACGCAAGGGAATCGGCGCCGCCGCGGAAGCCAACCAGATCCGCCTTGTGGGCGAAGCTGCAGCGGCCCGCGAAGCCGCCACCATGGAGGTCTACCGGGGGATGGAACAGGCCACGCTGCTGGCACTGGCCCTCAAGGACGCCGCGGGCAGCCTGCCGAACATCGGGAACTTGACCATCACCCCCGACCTCCTCAGCGGAGCACTCGCCGGGCTGTTCAAGGACACCGCCACCGCCGAAACCACCAAGTAGGGTCGCACCATGGCAACCCCGCGCATCGTCATCGTCCACCGGCGAACCGAGCTCCAGGAACTCCTGGACCGGCACGCCACCCGCGGCCAGGCAGAGTTCTTCCTCAGCACCCGTGGCCGCAGCCTCCAGGACGTGCAGGATCGGCACGATCGCCTCACTTCCGCACTCGCTGCAGTCCGGGCATCCGTTCCGTCGGATTGGCGCCAGGCCGAAGTGGAGCGGGCGGACCTCAGCCGTTTCCTGCTGACGGATGAGGACATCATCGCCGTCGTGGGGCAGGACGGACTGGTTGCGAATGTGGCCAAATATCTGCAGGGACAGCCAGTCATTGGCATCGATCCCGAGCCCGGCGCGAACCCTGGCGTTCTGGTCCGGCATAGCCCAGCGGCCGCCGCGGCACTCCTTGCCGCCGGCGATGTTGGGCGGCTGCGCTGCCTGAACCTCACCACCGTGACGGCAACGCTCGACGACGGCCAGCAGCTTTCGGCGCTGAACGAAGTGTTCGTCGGGCATGCCTCGCACCAGTCGGCAAAGTACACCCTCTCCGCGCCGAGTTTCACCCAGGTTGGCGGACAGACTGAGCGGCAGTCGTCGTCGGGCCTCATCGTTTCCACCGGAACAGGCGCCACAGGGTGGTGCGCTTCCATTGCGCTTGAACGGGGCGGAAGGGCCCTTCCGGCACCCACCGATCCACGACTCGCGTGGTTTGTCCGCGAAGCCTGGCCATCCCCGGTAACGGGGGCATCGTTGACCGAAGGTGTGCTGGAGGCCGGCGAGGTGCTGCGCTTGACCGTGGCGTCCGACCAGCTCGTGGTGTTCGGCGATGGCATGGAGGACGACCGGCTGACAGCTTCATGGGGGCAGGAGATCGCGATGCAGTTGGGGCAGAGGCCGCTGCGGCTTGTTGTTTGATGCGGGGCGCGGCTGGGGCTGAGCAGGTGCGGCCGACAGGCGGTGTAAGACCCTTGCGGCTTGCGGATACAAAGCTCCGCTATGGTGGGCACACCTGTCCAAATTAAGACCAATGGGGGTCACATGGAATTTGCAGAACGGTTGGCCGCGCTGGCCGCCAAAGTTCGCCAGCAGCGAGGCGTAATTGAGACAGAAGAAGCGACGAAGAATGCGTTCGTCATGCCATTTATCTCTTCGATCCTGGGCTATGACGTTTTCAACCCACTCGAGGTCGTGCCTGAGTTCACAGCAGACGTTGGCGTCAAGAAGGGCGAAAAGGTTGATTACGCCATCGTGAAGGATGGTGAGATCCAGATTCTTATCGAGTGCAAGAAGTCGATCGAACCCGTAAAGATCGAGCACGCATCGCAACTTTTCCGCTATTTCGCAGTGACCAACGCCAGGATCGCCATTCTCACGAATGGTGAGATTTACCAGTTCTTCACTGACCTGGATGCCCCCAATCGCATGGATGCTAAACCCTTCCTCGTGCTGGACCTGAACGACATCGACGAAACCCTGTTGCCCGAACTCCAAAAACTTTCCAAGGACGTCTTCGATCTGGATTCCATCATCAGTGCGGCAGGCGAACTGAAGTACATCGGGGAACTCAAGAGGACACTGGCGGCACAGTTCCGGGAGCCAGAAGACGAGTGGGTCAAGTTCCTGACGTCCCGTGTGTACACCGGCCCCTATACGCAGCGGGTCCGCGAACAATTCACGTCGCTGGTCGCAAAGGCCACCAAGCAGTTTCTGAATGACCAAGTCAACGAACGGCTTAAGAAGGCCCTGGGCGCCCAGGCGTACGCACCCGCAGATGATGTCTCCGCCGCCGTCGTATCCAGCAAGCCTGTAGCCGAGGCCGATCTCGCAGAAGCGGACGCCATCGAAACGACCCTTGAGGAAATCGAGGGGTACCAAATCGTGCGCGCCATTGTCTGCAGCGAAGTTAAACCTGCTCGCGTGGTTCAACGAGATGCGAAGTCGTACTTTGCGGTACTCCTTGACGACAATAACCGGAAGCCAATCGCACGGCTCCACTTCAACAGGACCCAGAAGTACCTCGGCCTCTTTAACGAAAGTAAGGAAGAGACGCGGGTTCCGATCAGCTCATTGGAAGAAATCTATGAGCACACGGAGGCCTTGCGGGCCAGCGTGAAGAGTTATCTCTAGGTCACCGGGTGGGAGGTGGTTGCGCACTTCCCACCCGACTGGAAGGTATTTATTCCACTCGGTGTAGAGTTGGCGACTGGCCTGATGCATTTCTCGTCACGTAGTCCACCGACACCCAAGGAGCTTCCGTGAGCCATGCGCAGCAAGTAACGGAGCAAGCTCCGCCGCCGAGGACTGTCCATGGCAGCGCCGCCCGCGATGCCGCAGTGGCGTTGTTGATCGGAGTCCTTGCTGCAGCGCTCGGCCTCACCCCATGGTGGGTTACCGGCGCGACACTCCCCTTGCAGAATCTTTGGGCCAACCAGGTCATGCCGGATCAGATGCCGTTCTCGCTACTGCCTCTAAGCCAGTACGAAGGCATCACCCTGATCGCACTGCTGACTACTGGCGGGGCCATTGCCGGCCTAGCCATAAGGCTCTGGAACCCGGTCCACCGCGGGATCGCGAAATGGTGTGCGGTTGGTGGTGTCTTGTTCGTCCAAATCGCCGCCACGGTCCAGTCGTTCATGGTGCTCAGCAACGGTCTTGCGGGCGGCAAGCTGGCCGCTCTCTACTTCTTCGGAATGCTGGGAGGCGTGGTCCTGTCGATCATCGCCAGCATGGTGGCTGCCCTCTTGATCTCCGCGAAATCGCGGGCCACCACCGCACTGGGGGTTGGACTTGTTGCTGTCCCCGCCGCATCCTGGGCTGTCCAGTGGGCCGTCGGCCTCGCGGGGCGTAGCAACATGCCCATCGAAGTCTCGACCATCGCCCACTGGGTTCCCGCTGTCCTGGTGGGTTGCGCATTGGCTTGGTGCGGACTCAAACCCACCCGTCGCGTAGTGGTGTGGGTGCTGAACCTTGTCTTCCTGTGGGTTGTCCCTGCGGTCTTTACAGCCGTCCAGTCAGTTCTTGGAACCCGGGTGATTGCAGGCGACATCCCGGAAATGATGCTCATGGGCAGGCAGGTCCTGACCGCCGCACTGGGTCCCGACGGCGGCGCCGGCCCCACAGTGTTGTTGGCCCTGGGCGTAGGCCTGGTGGGTGTTGCCATACGGACCATCGGCGCACGGAAAGCCTCCACCCAGCCCTAAGGCAGACCCGACTGCTTCAAGAATCAACCGTTGTCCCTCGCAGAAGCCCCGGGGTAGGGTGACCGAACCGTTCGCCACATCATCGTCTGGGAAAATTCTGGGAGAGACCATGACACATGTGAGACGCCAGCTGGCTGCTGTGACGGCAGCCTTCGCACTCAGCGCCACCAGCTTGGGCATAGCCAGTCCAGCCGTTGCTGATCCTCGTGAAAGCGAGAAAACAGCCACGGCCACAGGCTACGGCGGAGCCGTGAGCACGGTCGATCCTGAGGCCTCCGCAGCGGCCATCGAGGTCCTCCGGAAGGGCGGCAACGCCGCTGATGCCGCCGTGGCTGCCGCGGCAACCCTAGGGGTCACCGAACCTTACAGCGCCGGCATCGGGGGCGGTGGCTACTTCGTCTTCTACGACGCCAAGACCGGCAAGGTTGGCACGATCGACGGTAGGGAAACTGCTCCCGCGGCCATGCCGAATGATGCGTTCATCGACCCTGAAACCGGCAAGCCCTACCCCTTCACCACCGCGAACCCTGCGCTACCCACCAGCGGCGTCTCCGTTGGCGTTCCGGGCACTCCGGCCACTTGGGAGCGCGCACTGGAACGTTGGGGGACCCTCGGCCTGGGTGAAGCCTTGAAGCCAGCCATCAAAGTGGCAACGCGCGGCTTCGTTGTGGATGAGACCTTCCGCCAGCAGACCTTGGATAACAAAGCACGCTTCAGCAACTTCACCTCCACGAAGGACCTGTTCCTCCCCGGTGGCGACGCTCCCGCCGTCGGGAGTGTCTTCCAGAACCACGACCTCGCGGCGACCTATCGCTTGCTGGCCAAGGATGGCACGGACGCTTTTTATGGAGGCCCTCTGGCCACTGAAATCGCCAACAACGTTCAGGCTCCGCCCAAGGTCGAGAACCCGACGCTGCCGATTCCGGTTGGTTTCATGACCGCCCAGGACCTGGCGGATTACAAGGTGGTGGACCAGGATCCCACTCACATGAATTACCGCGGTTATGACGTCTACGGCATGGCCCCGTCCAGCAGCGGCGGCACCACGGTCGGCGAGGCATTGAATATCCTGGCGCCGTTCAACCTGTCTGAAATGAAGCCTACGGACGCCCTGCACCACTACTTCGAGGCCAGTTCGTTGGCCTTCGCGGATCGCGGCAAGTACGTCGGCGATCCGGCTTTCGTGAACGTTCCCACGAACGCGCTCCTGGACGAGGCGTTTGGCAAGGAACGCTCCTGCCTGATCAACCCGACGGCGGCGGCCCCGAAGCCGGTCGCCCCGGGTGACGTATCCAATTACGACGGCGCGTGCCCCACTTCCGCGGCACCGTCCGCCAAGGACTCCGATACCGAGAACATCTCCACTACAAACCTGACTGTCGCGGACAAATGGGGAAACGTGGTGGAGTACACGCTCACGATAGAGCAGACAGGCGGGTCTGGGATTGTTGTTCCTGGCCGTGGCTTCCTGCTGAACAACGAGTTGACCGACTTCACAGCCGTTTACGACACCGCCGACCCAAACCGTATCCAGCCGGGGAAGCGGCCGCGTTCCTCCATGTCGCCCACCATCATCCTGAAGGACGGCGACCCGTTCCTGGCCCTCGGTTCGCCGGGTGGTTCCACCATCATCACTACTGTGCTTCAGACAATCATCAACCGGGTTGATCTGGGCATGACCATCTCCGAAGCCCTCGCGGCGCCTCGCGCGGCACCCAGGAACGGCGCCACAGTGAGCTCGGAACCGGCGTTCATCGATGCCTACGGTACGGCGCTGGAATCATTGGGACACAAACTGATGCCGGCAGGTGACGCCTTTACGTCTGCGGCCGAGATCGGGGCAGCCACCGCTATCGAATTCGGCGACGGCGGGAAGCTCACCGCCGTCTCGGAGCCAACGCGGCGAGGAGGCGGATCGGCGATGGTGGTCTCCGACAACAGTCGGGATCATGGCAGGGGCCGATGAACAAGTAGGCGTTCGCCGGCAAAGCGGACCGTGGCAACTAGCCGCGGTCCGCTTTGCGTTCCCGCATGGACCGCCAGAATGCCAGGCAGGCAGCGACAGCGCAGATGACGCCGCTGACAACCGGCCACACGGATTCGCTGCCGCCGGACGTGAAAACGTAGACCGAATAGAAGCCCAGGATCAGTGCCAGCATCAGCCAGACGAGGAACCGTTGATTCATGGTGTGTGTCCTTCACTAGGGGTTGTTGGGGTCGCGTTGCGATCCGGCAGGAGCGGGGAGGTGGTCACCGAGGTCCACAGCCACTCCACCAAACGCATTGCTTTGCTGCTTGTCACTTCGGCGCGGCCAGCTGCCGGGAGCGGCCCGCCCGTCTGGAGGTCGGCGTCGTAGGCAATGACCGTTAGGTTCACACCCGCGAGGGTGACCGGCACTAGTGCCTCCAGGGGAGCTTTGACTTCCGACGGCGGCAGGGAGCCGAGGGTGGCCAGGCCCAGTTGCCGGTGGATCACCATGCCCTGCGTCTGGAGGGACACCCGATCGCCTTCGTTAGGGGCGAAGTCCGTGGAACCTTCGACCGCGACGAGGTGGACCCGACCGTCGATGACTACGTAGCCCATCACTTGCGTTGGTGTCACGGGAACAAGCCAAAGTGCACCGATGACCGCGGCCACACCAAGGATTCCCGCCAATGCACGCCGCCCCGGAGTGCTGCCGTTTCGTCCGGCTTTTCGGAAGAACCGGACAACACTTCTGATCGCCAGCACCGTCAAAAGCCCGAGCACCAAAGCAACCACCAGATACCCCGTGAAACCCAGTTGCAGGAAGACGGGAAGCAGCCGCTGGAAACCGATGACCATAAAGGCGACACCGGCGGCGAAACTTGCCGCACCGAACCACGGAAGAAGACCATGCTGTCGAGGAGCCGGACGGGTGCCAAGCAGGTGATGTCTGAGCAATTCCGCAGCCGCGTCCAGGGACTTGCGACGGAGGTGGGGAGTGTCCAGCGCGGCCATCAGAGCTACGTAGCCGTCCAATTTGATGAAAGGAAAGAGGTTGAGGACTGCCACCGCAAAGCACAGAACGCCGTACAAAAGGGTTCCGTCCTTCAACGCCGACGGCCCCAGGAATCCCTGCCCGCACAAGGCGATACTTCCGAGCGCGAGGTGGACAAGCGGGCCGGCCAAGGCCACCATCACCCGTTGCTTCCTGGATGCCAACCGCCACCCATCGGTGACGTCGCAAAAGAACGCCGGCGACAGGTAGAACAGCATGATTCCAATGCGCCGAGGCTTCCCACCGCAATAGGCCAGGGCCGCTCCATGCCCGATTTCGTGGAGCAGCGTCGAGGCGAACAGCGCCGCAGCCACGCCGAGGTAGGCCCCCAACGGCAGCGGCGTCGAGAACACCCGAACGACGTCCTGGCCTGACAACAACAAACTGATGATTCCCCACAGCAGCACTGCAGCCGCCACAGCCAAGGACTCCCGACGCAGCAAGAACCCCACCAACGCCCGGAGGGAAGCCAGCAGTCTGGCGGGATCGAACAGCGTCAGTTGGACCGTCAACGGAGCCCGAAACTGTATCCACCCGGCCTCCGTGCGGCGAGTCCCGGCGTCGAAAATTCCGGTGGAGGCGAGCTGGTCAACGACGCCGGTGACCTCCGCAACCGTCCAGGGCGCCCCGAGCTGTTCCGCTACGCGCCGGGCATCCTTGTGCCCGTCCAGTGCCATGAGGACCGCAGCCACGTCAGGGGAAATACGCGCTTTGGGCACCCCGTTTGAGGCGACAATCCAAGGACTGCCCTCCTGCATGGGCTGGTCTACAGAAGCAAACGGAGCCAATCGCACCGGCCACTCGGGGGCTTGGATCCCCCGCTTCCTGGTTGCCGTCATATCAGCGGATGCGGGAACGGATTGGAGGAGACAAATCCCGGCCGCGAGAGGGACAAGCCCTTGGATTCGTCCATAGTCAGCTGAACGGCGCCGGGGCAGATGACTTTGCCCGATACCCAACCCAGCTCCCTGATAGCCAGAGGCAACCTGTGCGTAAGGTTCACCCAATGGCACCCGATCTCCTGGCGGGCAAAGTACTTCAGCAGATCCTCAACGTCGGGTACCGGCTGTGGCTCTGGAATCGCGGCGAGCGGAAAAATAGCCACCCAGTCCTGCAGCCCGGCAACGGCCGGTGCGGTGCTCCAAAAATCGGCCCGCGAGCTGTCATCGGTAACGGATGCCCCGACGTCAAAGGCGGAGGCTTCCCGCGACAGGAACAACTCCCTGATTTGAAGTCCTTCCTGCAACGCTCCGAGCAGCGCGGTCACGGGATCGGGCGAGGCTTTGAGGCCCACAGCGCCAAACGGAGTAGCCCCAGTGGCACCAATGACGATGCATACCGCCGTTAGCAGTGGGGAGCCTTCGGCCGGAATGAAAGCCAGGGTGTGGTTCACTCCCGCTGCCCGCGCCGCCTCCACCAAGACGCCGAGGCTTTGGGATTTTGCTGCCACCGGTAAATCATCAATGTCCACGCGGTGGAGCGGTGCGGCCGCATGCCAGGCCGCCAGGAAAGCATCCCTTTCCATCACTTCCGCCAGGCCTGCCCTTTGAGCGAAAGCCTCGGTCGGTCCCGATGCTGCACCATTCGGCGAAGCATCGAAGAACCGCTCCCACGGCTCAGGCCCGACGCCCAGGTAGTCAGACACCGGTTGGTAGTCAACCACAGGCCCCGGAACATGTGATTCTTTTCCGGACAGGAGATCTACTGCCCTGTACCAAGGAAAGTCGCACGCCAGAGCCGAAGCCCGCCCCAGCCCACCGGTCACAAAGTCGACACGCCGCTCTGCGTCATCGGGCGCCAGAAGATGTTCGGGGTCAGCTGGTGACGGCACCAACGCGAACCGCTCCACAGCCTCGCCGGCACCCCGGACCAGGGAGCCGCGCCGCCTTACATCAAAGGCTCCGACGGCGGATGCGAACCCCTCACCGCTGGAGCCGGCGTTGGCAAGAACCGCCACAGTCCGCCAGAGTCCCGTCTCGTTGGGCGGATAGACCGTCGCTTCTGAAACGAGCCCAGCCGCAGGATCGAGAGTCCGTACAGGATCGACGCTCATGCCCCGCACACCCAAAGCTCAATGTCGTTCAGCCCCACGGCCTGTGCAGGAATCCGCACGGGCTGCCGTTCCAGGATGCTGAGTCCTTCGCCCACGAGTTCCTCCTCTATCAGGGCGTTCCCCACGAAGGCGACGTCACTGGAGTAGGCGGAGGACCGGTAGGTACCGCCCTCGTTGAAGCTCACGTGGATCATGGTGACGTGCCTGGCGCCGTTCATGGGATCGCGGCTTTCGGCGGTGATGAGGAATGCATCCTCCCCAAGCGCTGAGATGGTGGTGGCGCCGTCGTCGGATGCTGTTCCCTGGCTGTCCGCGTTCAGGACGGTCAGCAGGAAGCGGCCGTCAGGTGCGAGGTTGTGGCGCACTCGTCGGAACAGTTGTCGCCGGTCATCGCGGCCCAGAAGGGTGACCGAGCTGGCCCCGAGAACAACGCAACCGAACCCGCCGTCGAGCTCGAAGCGGGACATGTCGGCGTTCACCAGCCCAACGTCAACCTTGCGCGGGTTGAACTTGGAGGTGCTTACCCTGCCGCGCAGAAGCTCCAGCATTTCCGGGGACGAATCGACCGCAGTCAGAGGACGCCCCAAGGCCAGCAGGGCGCGGGTAATTCGCCCGGACCCCGCGGCCAGTTCCAGGATGGGGCCGGTGGTCTTGCGGGCAGCCGCTTGGATCTCCGGGAGTTCGGTGAGGTCGTCGGCGGTGATCCGGTCGTAGAGACGCGAACCCGATGTGCTGTAGAGGTCCTCGGGCGGGTCCAAGTGCCCGAGGACGCGCAGGATGGCGTCAACGGTCTTGTCAGGTGCAGGGTTCATCAGCTTGTCCTTGGGAGGGTGGTTGGGAGGAGCGCACGCGGGCAGTCGAAGTAGGTGACCACCCGCGTGCACTGGCAGGGTGGCGCTTAGGTAGCCGCGATTCCGACGACGATGCCGGCGATGATGATTACGTCACCAACGCGGATGTACCACGGCGTATCATCCGGGGTGTCGAGGTTTTCAAGCTCTTCGATGGCCAGTTGAGGTCCCATTGCTGTCTCCTTTCACTGATAGTTCCTGCGGGGATGCTGCCGTGTTTTAGGTGATGCTCACGGCAATGAGTCCAAGGGCTACTCCTTGGGAGACCCCGATGAACCAGTTGTTGAAGTCCGGGGTATCCATGGACTCAATCTCCTGAATGGAGAGGTTGAGCTGTTTCTGCATGCGCGTTCACCCCCCTTCATTGCTGCTGGAATGTTGGGGCTCGGCCTCAGGTGATGGAGACGGCGATGCCCACCAGGGCCAGGCCCACGGTGATCCCGTGGATCCGTTCGCTCCAGTCGTCCGGTACGGCAATGCTCTCGAGTTCCTGGATGTTCAGATCCAGCGTCTTGGGTGCAGCGTTGATCATGTGCTCACCTCCTTTCCCTTGCTGATCGGGGTGTTCCCTCGGGCAAGTCGTTCCGGGTGGCGCAGCTCAGGACGTGCATGACATCGCCCAGGCTGAGTCCCTTCAACATTGGAAGGACGCCGCCCCAATTTCGCAGCGAGGCAGCGGCCACGTCGCGGACTGTTTCCTCGGTGCATCCCGTGAGCCGGGGAATGCCCCACTCGTCGATGAGTTGGGCCACGCCCCGCGCAGGATCCGGGTACAGGTGGGGCAGTCCAAGGGTGGCCTCGAACCAGAGCTTGTCCAGCCTGCTGGCGTCGCCCCAGGTAACGTTCCCGTTCCCGACTTCCTGCCACACCGGCGCGATCAATGACGCCGTCGCGGTCATCTTGCGCGCTCCCGTCAGGTAGGCCAGCTCGTTGGCCACGTACCAGTGCTTGGCGCCGTAGGGGTTGCGGCCGATGAGCGACCAACCAGTGTGGGTCTCCATACTGAGCCGGGCCGCCTCCAACCGCTTTTCCGGCGAGTCACGGCGCCTCACGTCCTCGCCGAGCCGGACGATCCTGGCCACGAGTCGGTAGGCGTCGTTGTCGAACATGTTGGCGCTGCTGCCGGTTATCACGCCGGCCACCCGGAGGAACGCTTCCAGCAAGCCTTCGAGGACCAGCCCCTGCGGCAAGGTGGCGAGGTGGCCGGCGTCGAGCACTGCAACGTCACCGGCCAGCTGTGGCGACGCCAGCAGACGGCGTCCGACGCCGGTGTCCAGGCACGCTACGGCGCTCACTTCGGCGCTGGTTCCCACCGTTGTTGGAAGCAGGACGGTTTTGGGGCGTTTGCTGGAATGCGGCACCGGAGGCAGCACCAGAAGGCCCGAACGGTTGGCGTTGCGTTCGACGAAGATCGCCAGGCTGGGGTCGCCGACGAACATGGCCCCAAGCTTCACCGCGTCCAGGACGGAGCCGCCGCCAAGGCCCACCACCGTGTCCAGCCGATGCTGTTGGATGAACTCGGCCACCGCGCGGACGGTTCCCGGATTGACTGGGGTGGCGTCCAGCTCAAGGACCTGCACTCCTTTGAGATCGCCGTTCAGAAGCCGGTCCCGGTGGACGTCCAGGGAGGCATCAGTTATGAGTCCCACCCGGCCGCGGACCACGGAGCCCACGTATTTGGCCGTCATGCCGGGCCCAAGGATCACGCACCGGGTCTTCCACGTTCTGTCCGCGATCATGCGAACACCCCGTCATTGTGGGCTTCCTTGAGGCCCTGTGTGATGGCGGCGCGGAGTTCCTGAAAATTCTCATCGGTGTACGTCAGGGCTGGCAGGAGCTGGATTCGTCCTGGCCCTGGCTGCACGATGGCTCCGGCTTGGTGGATGCGCTTGACCACAGCCAAGGTGGCGTTGGGCGAGAGTGCCAGCCTGTTTTCCGAGTGGAGTTTGATGCCCCGCATGCAGCCCCGGCCGGTTGAGTCACCAATGCCCGGGATCTGTTTCAGTTGGCGGATCAGGCTGTCCAAACCGGCGGAGACACTGCTGGTGAGGTTTAGGTGGTCTAGCCGCTTCATCTCCCGGATGGTGGCCAGGATCGCTGCGCACGTGGATGGGGTACCTGCTTGTGTCTCGCCGTGCACGAAAACGGATTCCGTGGTGTCAAAGATGTCCGTGATCCGTTGGGCTACCAGGAGGGCGGCGCAAGCACTGGTCCCGTTGGTGAGGCCTTTCGATGTGACGACGACATCCGGGGCTTGAGCCCACTCATCGGAGACAAACCAGGAACTGACGCGGCCGAAACCCGTGGCCACCTCGTCGGCGACCAGCAGGAAGCCGTGCTCCTTTCGTTGTTTCAGTACTTCCGCCAGGAAATCTTCGTGTACTGCGTCAGCACCCGAACCGAGAACCGGTTCAATGACGACGGCGGCGACCCGATGGCCTTCGCGACGCATCAGGTTCTTCAGCTCGGCAGCTTGGTCCTGGAAACCGATGTGGCGGATGTTGCGGGAATCGATGCCATAAACTGCTTGGCCAAGATCATCCCCACTGAGCGCTTGGCTGCCGTAGGTGAGGCCGTGGTAGCTGCCTTTCAGGCCGACGATCAGCTTCCGTTCGGGTTGTCCATTCAGGGCAGAATACTGGCGTGCCAGCTTCATCACGGCATCGTTGGCAGCACTTCCCGACGTGGAGAAAATCACCCGGTGGTAGGGGTGTGCGGGCAAGGCGAGGAGAGCCTCCGCTGCCTCTATGGCCTTCCGGTGCGCGGTGCGGAACATCGGCAGATAGGACGCTTCACGCAGCTGCGACTCCACTGCTTCGGCAATGGCCTTGTTGCCGAAGCCGAGATTGGCGTTCCAGAGGCCGCTCTTCGCGCACAGCCGGCGTTGGCCGTCCTCAAAGGTGACGTGGACGCCGTCGGCGTTTACTGCGGTGTGGCTCTCCCGGTTGAAATCGTGCTGGGTCACCAGAGGAACCCAAACAGGCAGGTGCCCGCCGCCCATCACAGAGCCCCAAGAAGGTCGATGCCCAGCCGGTCGAATTGCGCTATCACGGCACGGGCAGAGACCCCGGCGTCGGCTGGCGAAACGCCCAAAGTCTGAGCAGCAACACCGGCTGCCGCCTCAACGTCCCGCAGGTTCGAGAATGCTTCCACGAGGGTCGCGACGTCGGCACCAACCTTGAAAACCCTGCCGGTTCCGGTGTCCAGAAGCCGGAACTCACCCTGGCGCTCAAGGATGAACGGAGCTCTGGGGAGCGGCAGACTGTGGGACTCTCCTGCGCCGTAAAGGCTGAGTCCGAAACCTACCAGCCGTGTGTCCTCCCGCTGCTCCCTGAGGACGAATTTCCAGGCATCAAGCGCTGCGAGATAGCGCGGAATCCAAGGGCGCTGGTTGAGGCCCATCCGGACCATGGAGGCGTCGCACACCGAGGCAATCACAGATTCGGGTGCGAGCGGGACTGCTTTGAGGCGGACGTCATGCAACGGATCTCCCACTCGCCCGATCACCGTGCCGTAGGGGCCATTGAGCACCGTCCCATCCGCAGCAATGTGCACTCGCGTCAAGGATCTGTTCACGCTGCCGAATCCGGCAAGGAAACCACGCTCGGCCAGAACCGCATTGACCTCAGTGAGCTGCCGGACGAAATGCCCTGAGCGGCGTGCTTCCTCTGCGTCGGCGAAGAACGCTTCCCAGTCGTCCTGGCCAGCAAGCCTTACGACGGTTGCGCCCACTAGGTTGATGAACGGGACGGCCACATAGTCCTGGATCTCCAGGCTCAGGGTCCCGTCCACCAGGACTTCCTCCCCTGGTTCATCAAAGGTGCCCTTGACGGAGACAATCGCCGGATCGTCAGCATCACCGTCCACCACCAGCACCACGGAACCGTCGCCAGCCAGGGTCTTGGCGTACTCGGTATGGGCATGGTTTTCCACGAACACCGTGTGGCCAGGAATCCGGGCCGCTATGCCGGTGACCCACTGATCCACGGCTGCGGCCACGGTCTGCTGATGATTCAACGCCAAAGTGCCAACCCCCAATAGTTGTGCCTGTTCACTGGACGAGCCCTCAGCGGGGTTCGTTCTTGAGATGGACACTATGGGCGCGGATGAGGCCCACGATCGGAAAAATCCGAATTAGGTGGCGAATCGGGGCAAAATAGGTGGTGAAAACGCAGAACTAGGTGGTGACCCGGGTCGGCATAGGTGGTGGGTTCAGTGCCCGATCATCTCCAGGCATCCCCCGTCCATGATGCTGCCGCCGGCGGCAACCGAGACCTCACCCGCCAGCGGCACGACGCCGTAGAGGCAGCCGCCGCTGGGAACCGAAACGCCGAATCTCAGGCCGTTGCCGCCGTCGTCCGTTTGTACTTCCTTGAGGTCCAAGGCCGCGAAGGCTCCTTTGACCTCGTCTGCGGTGACGGGCCGTGCGAGCGCTTCGAGTGCATCCTTCGCGGGCGCAACATGCTGGTTGAGCAACGCCTGCATCTCAGGGCCAAGCTTTCGCCTCTGCCGATACATTTCGTTCGCAGCCATGGCGGCGTCGCCGTCGTATTGGACACAATTGCCGCCTTGCGGTTCCGTGCCTGTGATGGGGCAGGCCGCGGTTGGAGTGGGGCTCGCGGGCGTCGTGGCTGGTGGACTTGCGGCCGGGGGAACGCCGCAGCCCGTCAGGGCAGTAATTACGACGGCGGTAATCGCCAGGGCTGTCATCGGTGCGTTGGTTTTCCCCATCCAAGGGACGATACGGGATATCAACTTATTTATCGATCGAATTGCGTAACCAAGGTTGGCCGCTGGAGCTTGGCGGCATGTTTGTAGGAGCGCGGCGACCTTTGCCGCGTTAGATCTGGTCACGGACGCCTGATCGGACCGCGAGGGCCCCAGCCACTCAGTGTGCAAAGCTGAGCGACCGGGGCGTTTATCTCGAAGTGAAACTACAGAACCGTGGTCCGCGACAGCGACAGGTCCTTGGTTTCCCGGAAGAACAGGACCACCACCACTGCGGAGACGAGGGCCATGCCCATCAGGTAAAAGGCCGGAGCCAGCGGCGTCCCAAAACCAGCCACCAATCCAGTTGCCACAAACGGAGCCGTCCCGCCGAAGAGAACGTAAGCCAAGGTGTAGCCAATGGCGGATCCCGAAGCCCGGACCGATGATGGGAACATCTCCACCAGCGCCGGCACATTCGAAGTTCCAATCACAGCAACCAAAGCTCCCAGAACACTGGTTCCCAGGATCGCGAACCCCAGGCCCAGCGGCATGATGGAGAACGCCGGGATGGTCATCACCACAAAGCCAACACAGGCCACCAGCAGCATCCGCTTACGCCCATAACGGTCGCTGGCCCGCGCAGCCAAAGGGCAGACCGCTGTGTACACCAGCATCGTGATCACGCTCGTGAGCATCGATTCGGCCGAGGAATACCCAAGGCTCGACGTCATGTACGCGATCATGTAACTGCTCATCAGGTAATACGCGATCGCGTTCGTGATGCTGTAGCCGAACAAGGTGAAGATCTGGCGAGTACAAAGGCGAATCGCATCTCCCAGTGGCCTCTTCGCCAACTTGCCCTTATTTTCGAGGCCGCGGAACACCGGGGTGTCGTCCACGCGCGAACGAATGTACAAGCCGATCAAACCCAGGGGCGCAGCCAGCAGAAACGGGATTCGCCAACCCCAGGCTTGGAGATCGGGCGTGCTCAGTGTGGAGGTGATGGCAACGCCCAATAGCGCGCCTGCCACTGAGGCAAGTCCGACCGTGGCCGGGATGATGCTCGCATAGGTTGCCCGCTTGCCTTCCGGCGCATACTCAACAATGAACGCAGAGGACCCCGTGTACTCACCACCGGTAGTGAAACCCTGAACCGCACGGAACACGAACAGCAGGATCGGAGCCCAAACACCGATCACCGCGAAAGTCGGCAAGACACCGATGCAGAAGGTAGCCGCGCTCATGATCACCACGCACAGGCCAAGCATCTTGTTGCGACCAATCCGGTCACCGTAACGTCCAAAGAAAGCCGCCCCGAGCGGCCTGGCAATGAAGCCGCCGGCGAAGATCGCCCACACGGCCAGAAGTGACGCCGTCGTGGAGTAATCCGGGAAGAAGAGCTTCGCGATGGTCACGGACATGACCGCATAAGCCGCGGAGTCGAACCATTCGACGAAGTTTCCGACGGCGGCTGCCGCGGCTACGCGCTTGAGGCTCCTGCGAGGGGAAGACTCGGTTTCAGCGACTTTCTCGGTCATCGTATTCATGATTGTTGTCCTTCGGGGCGGGGAGAGGCTACAACGTGTGGAAGTTCGCGGAGCTGGGCCCGCTGGACTTTTCCGGTGGCCGACTTCGGCAGCGCGGAAACATATTCAATGAATCGTGGGTAGGCGAAGCGGGAGAAGTTCTCCTTGACGTGCGCCACGATGGTCTCGCTCAGTTCCGCTCCCCCAGCGTGACCGGGCGTCAGTTCGATCCAGGCTTTGATTGACTGGCCGCGGAGCTCGTCGGGCACGCCGGTGACGGATACGTCCCTGACGGGATCGAGTTCGCGGATGACTGCCTCCAGCTCATACGGCCCAACACGGTAGCCCGAGGTTTTGATGACGTCGTCGGTCCTCCCCAGGAACCAGAAGTAGCCGTCATCGTCGGTGTAGGCCTGGTCCTTCGTGTGGTACCAACCGCCTCCGAACGCGGCGGCTGATGCGTCCGGCATGTTCCAGTATCCCAAGGGAAATTGCGGGTTGGAGTGCGCACGGAGACAGATCTCGCCGGTTTCACCCGCGGCTACTTCCTGCTCGTTTTCGTCCAGCAGGCGGACGTCCCAGCCGGGAAGCGGCTTGCCCATCGAACCGGGCTTAACAGGCACGTCGGGGTAGTTCCCCAGCAGCGGGTAGGACTCAGTGGAACCGTAATAGTCCAGCAGCGTCACCCCGAACTGCTCGTGGAACCAGGTGATGAGGTCAGCAGTCAGCGGCTCATTGGATGAACAAACTGTCCGCAGGTGAAGCGGGAAGCGAGCACCGGCGTCGGGCACGTCTTCGCGCATCTTGCGCAGGAAAGTCGGGTTGACCAGCGCGCTGGTGACGTGGTGCCGGCTCATACTGTCCAGCAGGGCTGCCGGATCGAAGCCGCCGCTGGGCCGGAAGACCAGGTGCGTGGCGCCGAGCCGGAGTGGTCCCATGAGCTTGGCCAACGACCACGCCCAATCCCCCGCACCATAGAACACATCCCCGTCGCCGATCTGGTGGCAGTACTCGAACTCGTTGTGGCCCAGGAGGGTCCGGTGCGCGTGGACGATTCCCTTGGCCCGGCCCGTGGTGCCCGAGGTGTAGAAGATGAGCGCGGGGTCGTCGGCCTTGGTTTCCACGTCCTTGAATTCGGTGCCCGCTTCCATGATTGCGGGCCCGTCGATGTCAATGAACGTGCCTTCGTAGTCCCCGAAAAGGTGCTTCGCGGACTCCTCAGCGATGATCGCTGACGCACTGCTGTCCTCCAGCCGGAAGCGGATCGGCTCCGCGGCCCAGAGCAGGGACATGGTGACCAGGATGGCGCCGATCCGGAGCACGCCGAGGTACGCGGCCGGGGTGTCGGAGCGTTGAGGCAGCAACACTGCGACGCGGTCACCCTTCTTGATGCCGGCCTTTTGCAGGGTTGCTGCGATCTGCCGGGAACGGTCCTGGACCTCGCCCCAGCTCACCTCCCGTTGTCCCTCGACGGCGGACTCCAGGATGAGCGCGCGCTTGTCCCTTGGGTGCCGATCGGCGACGTCGACGGCCATGTTGTAGAGCTCCGGAACCTCCCAGCGGTGGCCGTTCCGCAGTTCGGTGTAGCGGTCTTGGGTTGCGGTTTTCACTTTGGTGTCCTGTCCCTTCAGCGGCGACCGGCGAGGAAGCGGGCCATCTCACGCTGCGGTTCGCCGGTACCGTAAGCCTCGCGGTGCACGCGCTTGGCTTCTGCCATGGCGTCGCTGAGGTCGTCATCTTCCAAACTGCGCAGACGGTTCTTAGTCAGGCGGACCGCGCCCGGAGGAAGGAGGCTCAAGCGTGCGGCGAGGTCCTTGGCGTAAGCCAGCACGCCGCCGTCGTCCGCCAAGTAGTTGAGAAGGCCGAGTCGCTGAGCCTCGGCAGCGTCCACCAGTTCGCCGGTAAGGACGAATTGGGAGGTCTTGGACTTGCCGAGGATGCTCCACATGGCCCAGATGCCGGTGATGCTGGGGATGCCCGAGAGGACTTCGGGCTGGCCCATGCGGACTTTGGAGTCGCCGACGCGAAGGTCGGCGAGGAGCGAGTACTGGAAACCGGAGCCGGCGGCGACACCGTTCACTGCAGCGATGGTGATTTGGTCGAGGTTACGGACGGCTCGATAGAGGCGATCGAAACCGTCGATCCACGCCTCGGCGGACTCGTGATCCTCGGGGTTCATGGACGCGGTCTCGGCAAGATCCTGCCCGGCGCAGAACGCGCGGCCGCTGCCTGTAAGGATGACTGTGCGGACGTCGTCGTTGCCTTTGAGGCCTTCCAAATAGTCGATGAGTTCGCTGCGCATGGCCTCGGTCCAGGCGTTGAGTTTCTCCGGGCGGTTGAGGGTGATGATGGCGGTGGGGCCAGTCTGTTCGAAGAGGACGTCCTGGGACATTGGGGAGCTTCCTTTGGTTCGTTGGGCTTCTTGGTTCCCATCTGACCACCCACGAATGTGACCCGTCTAACATCAATATCTACTCGTCTTGATACCAAACTGGTATGGTGCGGCGATGGACCTCCACCATCTCAAGTACTTTGTGGTGCTCTCCGAGGAGCTGCATTTCGGGCGTGCGGCCCAGCGTTTGCACATGGCCCAACCACCGCTCTCGCAACGGATCAAAGACCTGGAGAAAGAGCTCGGTGTGCAGCTGTTTCATCGGCGGCGCACCGGCGTCGAGCTGTCTGAAGCCGGCGCTTTGCTGCTGGAGCACGCCCGTGGGGTGCTGGATCACGTGGCGATGGCGCAGGAATCGATGCGGCGGATCCGGCCTGGCGCTTCGGGCATCCTGCAAGTAGCGGTGCCGCCCGACACGAACCCCGTGGCGTTGTCCACTATGGTTTCTTCCTTCGCGTCGTCTGCGCCCGACGTTCTGCTGAACCTGCACGAGCTCACCACAGTTGAGCAGGTTGAGCGCCTGCGCGACGGCGAACTGGACGTCGCGGTGGTCCGTCACCCTTTGAGCAGCGTGGGTTTCGAGTCAGGGGCTTTGTATTCGCGGGCGCTCGGAGTGGTGCTGAATGCGTCCCATCCGTTGGCTTCCTCGGATACCGTGCGGCTGGGCGATCTGGCAGGGAGCCCCTTGATCATCTTCCCGCGCCATATGGCACCGACGTTGTACGACTCATTCCTGCATACCTGCCGGGATGCCGGGTACTTGCCTGCGGCGATTGTGCACGCGAGGAATCAGCACTTCACGCACGGGCTGATCATGGCCGGTCGTGGGGTGCACTTCAATGAGGAGCCGTGGACGCCGTTGCCTTCGGGAATTGTCTGGCGGCCGTTGGTTGGCGATCCCTTGGCCTGGCGGACGTCGGCGTTGTGGTTGAAGAGCCGACGATCAGCGGAGACGGATGCTTTTGTGGCTGCTGTGGGTGCGGGGCTGGAAGCGGGCGGCCATGGGTGAGTTTTGCTGCGGCGGGGTCACATTGATCGTTTGCTTTCTCCGGCAACTAATCCCTTGTCAGCGCCGACTTTGTGACTAAACTCAATTGACACTTACGAAATGGGGAAACTGTGAGTATGTCATCTACGTCGGCACCGCTGACCAGCACCAGGTTTAATAAACTGGCTGTCGTTGCAGTTATCCTGGGCGCCGTCGCCTTTTCCGGCTTATGGTTCTTTGGCCTCGGGATTCTTGCCACTTTTGCCGTCGGGGCCGGACACGTCTCGTTGAATCAGATCCGTCAAAAGAATGAGAGGGGTCGCACCGTGGCAATGCTGGCCCTCGTACTTGGCTATGGACTTGCCACCTGGGCCCTGCTCAACGTGCTCACGTATATCCCTGTTGCTCTGCAGCAAATGGCCCAGTAACCCAGCCCGAACCCGCGTTTACGTTTAGTCCACGAGATCGAAGAACGCAGAGAGCTGCTCGATGGTGAACTGGTTCCGTAGCCGGCAGGCACTATTTTGGTTTGCGAACATACCCTGTTTCCAGAACGCCTGCTCTCGTGATTTCGTTGACTGCCAATCAACCGGAACTATGTACTCTGCCGACTCCTCGGTGTCCCCGCCCTCCAAGTGCTTGTAACCGCCCCGGAGCGGAAGATCTGCCAGAGGGGTAGACGCGCCATTGTGTTGCACCTCGGCCCGCTCAAACGGCATTGCTTCGCCTGTGACTGTTCCCACGCCTACGTATCCACGCTTGGGGATGCAGACAAATACCCGAGCACCGATGGGCAGGGCTTTCAAAGTGCGTGAAAACCATTCACCCCCACCGGCGGAGACAAACCCATACTGGGCGGCGTCATCCCACGAGCGTCCGTCGGGATACTCACCGAAGGACACGTACCAGTCATAGCCATTCCAGGGCTCGCGAGATTTACTCACCTTGGATGAGGCCCCAGAGACGACTTGCGCTTCCTGGTCCACGAGCCAGGTACGCGCGAGGTAGGAACTACCCCGATCCTCGAAGTGGCGGAAGAACACGACGTTCACAGGCACACCGAAATTCTCGTTGAGGAAGCGAACTATCCGCTCTGTGGCAGGATCGACACTTGCCGCCACTATTGTGAAAATTTGGGCAGCATTTAGGTCTTCCGGTGGGGCTTCTCCGAACTCTCCGGCGAAGGCCTCTTCAAAGGCGACTCCTGGGCGGTAGTTGCTAAAAATCGCTACGATGTCCGCGCGGCTAAGGCCCGCCACCCATGATCCATAGTCGAGAGTCTGGGCAACAACATCGCGCGGGGTGCGATCTCGTTTCAGCTCCAGGATGTGAACGACACCTTCCCATCAATGGCGAGAAGATCAATGAAGCCGCCGTAGCCTGTCGGCACCTGTCGGCCAATAAGGAGCAACCGTTGGCCCAACAGGGCGGGGTCAGCTTCTATATACCCCTCCAGTTGCGACTCCAGCCCGACGCCCGAGGGGGAAAGACGCATCAGCTCCTTGCCATCGGCTCGCCAAAGGCCCATTTCCAACACCATTTTGACCCCCTGCTCCGCATGAATGATTTTATTCTTCTACATCGGCCGCGGTCACGGGACGCCACTTCCAAAAGTCTGACCGTTCACTCAGGGGATGGTTCAGCCGTCCTCAGAGCGTGCAGCCCTCTTCAACTCAGCAATTCGAAGCCTTAAGAAGATAATGGCCAAGACCAAGGCATACACCACCAGGACGGCAACCGCGATCACAAAGACAGCGTATAGAATCCCGATAATTCCGAAGGTCGGATTTAAATTCATTGCTCCCCCAAAAAAAGTTGTTGGACCCCATGCTACGCAGAGTATTGCCGATTCTCATGGACGCGGAAGATGTGCCAGATTCGCAACGGTGGCGTAGGAACGGCCGTGACATACAATCGCGGTAACGGCGAAGCAAAGCGCCGAAATTCCGGCACCGCTATGGGGAAGAGGTCAGGATGTTCGGTTGGAACAAGCAGAAGCTCAACAATCTGATGGAGCAGCTCCGGCCCGACTTGAGTCGGGAGTCGCTCGGCGTCGGGCCCAATTTCCCGGGTGTCGCCCCGAATCCGCTCCTGAGCAGTGACGCACGGAAGCGCAACGCGGAACTGCGCAATGGGACGCTGGCGCTCGGCGTTCTCGTCGACTGGCGGGAGGTCAACAGCAACCCGCGGGTGGTCCTGATACTCGACGTGGAGACCGCCGACGGCATCTCGTTCCGCGGTATCGCCGACGAAAGCCTCACGATCACAGCTCTCACCCGGCTCGCTCCCGGACAGACGATGCCGGTGCGCTACCGGCCGGCCGTCATGGACCACTACGTCGCCCTTGCCACGGACGCGAGCCCCGCCCAGATACAGCAGCTTTCTGACTTGATCGCGAGCCGCAAGCAGACCTGACCTCTTCCTTGGAGTCAGTCCATTGACTCGCGCTCCTTTTCGTACGGAAAAACGACAACCTGAACATCGTCCTCGTACCCAGCCAGCCCGGGCCGCCTGCCAACGACCGATAGTGTTATCTCATCTGGGAATCACCCAGCTGTAAGTAGACCCAATGGGGGAATGAAGTGAAGAAGTTTGCGCTGCAGAGCGTCGGAATATCGGCGCTGGTAGTGATGGCACTGACCGGATGTGGTGGGTCAACGGGCACCACTGCTGCGTCGCCGGAGGCTACGGCGACGCCTACGCCCACCGCCGCCAAGCAGTACACCAACGACGAACTCGTTGAACTGGTCAAGCAGATCAAGCCGAAGTCCGGCAAGGAATTGACCGTGGCTTCGAGCGAGGAACTCGCCCAAGAGAATCCCATGAAGGCGCTCATGAGCATGTTCACTATCGAACCGGCTGAGTGCAAGGACCTTGCAACGCTGGGCGGAAGTGAGACCCTCGCCGGTTCGACCACGGCTGCGGGCGCAGATCTGGATGCTGAATCAGGGGTCATGACAATGGTGACGCTGACGTCCGGACTGGATAAGCAGAAGCTCCAGGACAGCATCGATAAGAGCGGTGTCCAGGCAGAGAAATGCTCGAAGATGACGCTGTCCATGTCCGGCCAATCGATGAACGTCTCCACGGAGAAGTTCGACGGCATCAACACAGTGCCCGGAACGGTGGCCTACAAGACCGAAATGTCCACAGCCAGCGGCGCGGCACAAACCACCTACATGGCTTACGCCATCAAGGAGGGTGTGCTGATTTCCGCTACGGCGTCCGGCAAGGGCGCTGACGCCAACGGCGTTGCCACGGCGAGCGACCTCATGGAGCAGGCCGCAGCCCTGATCAAGTAGCAGTCCCGCCCGCTCAGGGCCGCGACCCTCAAGGGTCGCGGCCCTAATGCTGCAATCACCGCCAGACGCTTTAGAGAAGTTCTGCAACCTTCCGCGCCGTTTCCTTGGCCGATCCAGGATTTTGCCCGGTGACCAGTTTCCCGTCCGCAATGGCGTACGAGATGAAGGGGAGCCTGGCCTTCTCATAGAGCGCCCCTCGCTTCTTCATCTCCTCTTCGGCGTTATACGGCACAAGCTTGTCCACCCGGGCAAGGACTTCTTCCTGCCACGCGAAGCCGGTTACCTTGCGGCCCTCCACCAGGAGGCTGCCGTCTGACAGCCTGGTGTTGAGGAGGCCGCAATATCCATGGCAGACCGACGACACGATGCCACCCTGTTCCCAGATTTCGCGTGTGATCCGCTGCAGGCCCTCACTGTCGGGGAAGTCGTACATCACCGCATGCCCCCCGGTGAAGTAAATGGCGTCGTAATCCCTGGAATCGATTCCTTCGGGACTGGCGGAGTTCGCAAGAAGAACCATGCGTTCCGGGTCCGCATGCCAGGCCTTGGAAGCTTTGTCATAGCTGGGGAACTTCAGCGATCGAGGTTCCAAAGGGACCGCCCCGCCCTGCGGGCTGACGATGGCTTGCTCGAAACCATGTTCCTCAAACACCTCCCACGCGTGAACCAGTTCGGAGAGCCAGAGGCCGGTGGGGTGGGATGGGTCGTTGTAGTGGCTGACGTTGGTGACGACGTGGAGGATGCGTTTGGTCATTCTGGTTCTCCTTCGTGGTGGCCGGGCAGGGACTTAGCTGGCCGTCGTCTTGTTGTCGTTGAGTGCGAAGATCGCCCCGACCGCCAACTTCACGCGGGCTGCAACGTCGTCGTTGCTTTGGGGTCGCAGTTTGCCGTCCAGGTGCAGGAACGCCAAGCCGTGCGCCATGCTCCACAGAGCGACCGAAAGACCTGAATTGCCTGGGAAAAGGCGCTCGAACACCTCGTTCAACATCCCATGGAGTTGCCCGGCCGCTTGAACACGTTCACTGTCGGCCTCGTCGCATTCGTTGCCGAACATCAACCGGAAGACGGCCGGCCGCCTCAAGGCGAATGCCACATAGGCCACTCCGAGAGCCGCGATCACCTCCTCGGGTGCCGCAGCCTCGGGCAACTCACCCGAGGCAGTTTCCAGGTCTGCCAGAAGGTCCCGGAAACCCTCCACTGCAACAGCATTGTCGAGAGCCTCCCGGTCAGCGAAATGCCGATAAGGCGCAGTCGGAGACACCCCCGCGCGGCGGGCCACGGCTCGCAGGGAGAACGGCTCCCCCGCTTCCAGGCTCTCGACGGCGGCGGCAACCAGTGCCGCACGAAGGTCACCGTGATGATAGGGCTTTACTGATGTTGACACTGCTAACTTCGCCTCCTACGCTGATGTAAGCAGTGTACACATGGCGCACTGACAGATCCACGCCGACGCACTAAGGCGCGCACGAAACCGAGGTTGAAAATGCAGACAATATTGGGCGCCAACGGCCAGATCGCGATCGAACTGGCCAAAGAGCTACACCGCGCTTACACCAAGGACCTGCGGCTTGTCAGCCGGAACCCCCGCAAGGTCAACGAGTCGGACTCCCTTGTCACAGCGGATATACTCGACGCCGGACAGACGGCTTCTGCGGTCAAGGACAGCAATATTGTCTACTTCACCGCCGGGCTCCCGGCGAGCACGGAACTTTGGGAAGCACAATTTCCCACCATGCTCCGCAACGCACTGGAAGCATCAAGGGCTGCCGGCGCCAAGTTCGTCTACTTCGACAACACCTACATGTACCCCCAGGACGATCGCATCCAGACCGAAAACACGCCTTTCGCTCCCATGGGGCGTAAGGGAAAAGTCCGTGCGGACATGGCAGCCATGGTGCTGGAGGAAATGGCCAGGGGCGATATCCCTGTCCTCCTCGCCCGGGCTCCCGAGTTCTACGGACCGGGCCGCACGCAGAGCTTCACCAATGCGCTGCTCATCGATCGCTTGAAGAAAGGCAAGAAACCCTTCGTGCCCGTGCGGGACGACCGCGAAAGGACACTGATTTGGACACCGGACGCCAGCCGGGCTCTCGCTCTTCTAGGCAACACGCCAGACGCTTTCGGGCAGACATGGCACCTCCCGGTCGATGCGGAGCCGCTGACCTACCGGCAGTTCGCCACTATGGCCAGCGAGGCATTCGGACAGGACGGCGGCTACACAGTCGTTCCACGATGGATCCTTAACGCCGCAGGCCTGTTCTCAGCCCAGGTGCGGGAGCTGCGGGAACTTCTTCCGCGCTACAAACACCACAACCGCTTCAGCTCTACGAAATTCACCTCACGCTTTCCTGAGTTCGCGGTAACTTCCCCTCGGGACGGCCTGGCAATCATCCGCCGCGAGGCCGATTCGTCGCAGCCGGATCCACACTAAAGACGTCAGGCCAACGCCCGCTCGCCCTGGATCCGGGCGGGTATGGCAACCGCAACCTCCGTCACCACGCTCCTGTTCCGCGCCGACTCCTCGACGGCGGCCAGCACCCGCTGGACCTGCAGCCCGTCATCGAACGACGGCGACGGCGCCTCGCCGGAGCGAACGGCGAGTAGGAAGTCGCGAACCTGATGCGTGAACGTGTGCTCCCAGCCGATGATGTGCCCCTGTGGCCACCACGCCGCAGTGTAAGGATGCTCGGGCTCGTTCACCAGGATCCGCCGGAAGCCCTGCTCCCGCACCGGAAGCGTTGCGTCCAGGAAACCGAGTTCATTCAGGTTCTCCAGATCAAACGTCAAAGACCCCAGCGATCCATAGATCTCAATCTTCAGAGAGTTCTTCTGCCCCGTGGCCACTCGTGACGCTTCCACCGACGCGCTGAGGCCGCCGGTCATCCCTAAAGTCGCCCACGCGGCGTCGTCGACTGTCACCTTCTCCAGCCCAGCGGCACCGGGGCGTTCGGTGACAAAGGTCCGCAGCGTCCCCGTCACCTCGGTGACGGTTTGGCCCGTGAGGTGCTGGACCTGGTCGATGGCGTGCGAAGCGATGTCGCCAAGCGCCCCAGACCCGGCGGTTTCCTTGCGGAGCCGCCAACTCATGGGGGTTTCGACGTCGGACAGCCAGTCCTGCAGGTACGCGGCACGGACGTGCCGGACAGTTCCCAAACGGCCCTCCGCAATCAATTCACGCGCCAAGACGAGCGCCGGGACGCGGCGGTAGTTGAACCCGACCATCGACTGCACCCCCTGGTCACGCGCCGAAGCCGCTGCTGAAGCCATCAACTCAGCCTCGCCCAGGGTGTTGGCCAGCGGTTTCTCCACCAGAACGTGCTTGCCCGCCTCAAGCGCCGCAACTGCGATCTCCGCGTGCATCCATCCCGGAGCGCAGATGTCCACGATGTCGATGTCGTCCCGCGTGATCACGGACCGCCAATCGGTGGCGGATTCGGCCCAGCCGTACTTCCTCGCGGCAGATGCCACCGCTACGGCGTCCCGGCCAACAAGAACCTTCTGCTCGAAGGCCGGGACGTCGAAGAAGCTGGCCACATTCCGCCACGCGTTGGAGTGGGCCTTACCCATGAAGGCGTAACCGATCGCGGCTACACCCAACGGACGGCCGGCGGGCTGAGGGATAGCGGTCATCGTGCCTCGAACCAACCCCGGGCAGGATTGGAAACCTCCGGCGCTTCGCGGAAGACGCCGGGCTGGGCCACCCAACCCACACCGTTGGCGATGACCTTCTGGATCTGCGCCTGGTGGTACACCGGGTATTCCTGGTCGCCGGGGCTGAAGTAGAAGATCCGGCCCTTGCCGCGCGAGAACGTCACGCCTGAACGGAACACCTCTCCCCCGGAAAATGAGCTGATGAAGATCAGGTCATCGGGCTCCGGAATGTCGAACAGTTCCCCGTACATTTCCTGCTGCGGAATCACGATCGGGCTTTCAATACCCGCCGCGATCGGGTGCGACGGCTTGACCGTCCACACCAACTCCCTCTCGCCTTCGTTGCGCCACTTCAGCGAGCACGTGGTCCCCAGCAAGCGAGTAAAGATCTTGGCGAAGTGCCCCGAGTGGAGGACCACCAACCCCATGCCACCGAGCACATGCCGCTGCACCCGCTCAACCACTTCGTCAGAGACTTCCTCATGCGCAATATGGCCCCACCAGAGCAGCACGTCGGTCTGCGCCAGGACCTCTTCGGACAGGCCGTGCTCCGGATCAGCCAAAGTAGCTGTGGTGATCTCAGAGTCCGGGTAGAAGCCGCGCAGCCCTGCGGCGATGGCGCCGTGGATCCCTTCGGGGTACATCTCGCCGATGGTTGCGGGCTCGTTCCGGGCCTCGTGGACGCCTTCGTTCCAGACAACAATCTTCAATTTCGTATCAGTCATTTAGAGCACCACTTCACGTTGTTCAAGGGCGGATTTGTAGCAAGCATCGAGCACCAGGGCACGGCTCAGGGCGAGCGAGCCATCGTGGCTTCCCCACACGGTCTCACCGCCGCGGACGGCGGCAACAAAGTCGTCGACGACGGCCTGGTGGGCTCGCCCGGGTTCGGCCACCACCTCGAAGTCGGCGTTTTCGCCGTCCTTCTCGGTGAAGACGTGAACGTCCGCTACCGGGTTCTCGGAGGCGCCGACCGAGCGCAAGTCCGCACCGCCGTCGGTCCCGTAAACGGTGAAGTCCATCAGGTCCCGCTCGTCGCGGTACGTGGCCCATCCGGCTTCCAGGATCAGCGTCCCGCCGCCTTCCAAGCGGATGAACGCAGAGGCGAAGTCTTCCACTTCAAACTTGTGGCTCGCGCTTGAGGCCGTGTAGCGGGCGTTGCCGCCGAGCCCGCGCGGGCCAAGTTCGGAGTGGGTCGACGCCGAGACGGCCAGGACTTTCGGCTCGCCGAGGAGGTGCAGCGAGTAATCCAGGACGTGCACCCCGATGTCAGCCAACGGTCCGCCGCCGGCGAGCGCCGGGTTGGTGAACCAGCTGCCGAGCATCGGAATGCCCTGCCTCCTCAGCCACGACGCCTTGGCGTAGTACGGACGGCCCAGCGTGCCGGCGTCGATCACTTCCTTGAGCGCCTGGATGTCCCCGCGGCGGCGGTGGTTGAACGCGACGTCGAGAACGCGCCCCGCCTTGCGGGCGGCGTCCACCATTTGTTGACCTTCGACGGCGTTGCGCGCCAACGGCTTTTCGCTCAGCACATGGAGGCCTCGCTCAAGCGAAGCAACCGCGATGGGCGCGTGCAGGAAGGTCGGCACGGCGACGCTGACGGCGTCGAGGTCTTCGAGCTCGATCATGTCCTCCCAGCGGGCGAACGCGTGCGGGATGCTGAACTCCTCCTTCAACTGGGCAAGGAGGTCAGCTTCCATACCGGCGACGGCGACAATCTCGACGCCGTCGATGTTGCTGTACGCCTTGAGGTGCTGCTGGCCGGCCCAACCGATGCCCACAACTCCCACCTTGAGGGTTGTGGACGGGGCCTGCTGCTGAATGCTCACGTTGGTTCCTGTTCTTTCTGGGGTTACTAGGTTTGGGGTTAGCCCTTGACCGCACCGGCCGTCATGCCCGAAACGATGCGTTTCTGGCACAGCAGCACGAGGATCACGAGCGGGACGGTGATGATCACCGACGCGGCGCTTATGGTGCCGAGGGGTTGGTCGAACTCGCTGGTTCCGCTGAAGAACGCAATCGCGACAGGCACAGGTCGGGCTTCCGGCGAGGTGGTCAGCGTGACGGCCAGGAGGAATTCGTTCCAGACCGAGATGAACACCAGGATCGCGGTCGTCGCCAGGCCGGGAACCGCCAGCGGAAGGATGACTTTGCGGAACGCGGTGAACGGCGTAGCGCCATCCATGTACGCGGATTCCTCGAGCTCCCGCGGGATCTCTTTGAAGAACGACGTCAGCGTGTAGATCGCCAGCGGCAATGCGAACGTCAGCTTCGGGATGATGAGGCCAAGCAAGGTGTCGTACAGCCCGATTTCGCGCCAGATGGAGAACATCGGGGCAGCAATCGCGATGGCCGGGAACGTGGTCACCGAGAGGATCAGCGTCAGGATCATCGCCTTGCGGCGCATCTTCAGCCTGGCCAGCGCATAAGCGGCGAAGGACGCGAACACCAGCGCCACTGTTGTAGTTACGACGGCGATAATCACCGAGTTGCGCAAGGCCAGGAGGAACTCGGGGTTCTGGAAGACCACGGCGTAGTTTTCAAGGGTCGGCTGGCTCGGGAAGAGCTCGCCTTGGGACAGGCTCGCGCCCTTCTTAAGGGACGTGTTGACCAGCCAGTAGAACGGGATGAGCGAGAAGCCCATGACGGCCACCACGAACACCCACACCAAGGGGTGCAGTTTCGATTCCCCACGCAAGCGACGCTTCGGCGCCTTGCCCGCGGTGGCGAGTGCCGGCGTCGTGCGTTCTGCAGTCAGCGTGCTCATTGTTCCTCCTTCGCGACGTCGCGGATGTTGCCGCCGGCGAAGCGGACATAGATGACCGAGACCACCATGACGGTGAGGAAGGTCAGGATGGACAGCGCCGACCCTTCGCCCACCAGCCGGTTTTCGCGCAGTTGGGTGTAGGCGAGCATGGACATGGACTCGGTGCCGTTGGCGCCGCGGGTGAGGACGAACGGCAGGTCGAAGACGCGGAGGGCATCCATGGTGCGGAAGATCGCGGCGAGGACGATTGCTGGACGCAGGAGCGGCAGAGTGATGTTCACGAAGGTCTGCCATTTGCTGGCGCCGTCGAGTTCCGCGGCCTCGTACGTTTCGGCGGAGATGACCTGCAGGCCGGCCAGGATGATGAGCGCCGCGAACGGTGTAGTCTTCCAGACGTCGGCCATGACGATCACGGCCATCGCGTAGCCATGCTCGCCGAGCCAGACGACGTCGCCGCCCGGAAGCCCCAGGGTGGAGAGGACGTTGGTGACCAGGCCCATGTTGGGCTGGAACATCGTTTGCCAGGTGATGGCGCTGACCACGGTGATGATCGCGTACGGCAGCAGAACCACGGTGCGCAGGACCGCGCGGCCCTTGAATGCGAGGTTGAGCAGCAAGGCCATAGCTGTGCCGAGGATGAGTTCCAGGGTGACCGAGAGGCCTGCGAAGAGGAACGTCTGGCCGAACGCCGCCCACCACTCTCGGCTTGCGAGGGCGTTGATGTAGTTTTCCAGGCCGACAAAACGGGACAGGCCGGCGGTACGGACGCTGTACTGGTTCAGGGAAAGCCAGATCGCGTAGCCAATGGGGACTGCTGCGACCAGCGCCATGATGACCAGTGACGGGGCGGTCATGCGGAACGCGAGCTTGCGTTCGGCGCGATCGCGGCCGCTTGTCTTCGCTGGGCCGCGGCTTGGCGAGATTGTTCTGGTGGCCATGGTTAGAAGCTCGCCTTGGCGGTGGTGATTTCGTCAGCCATCTTCTTCACGGCGTCCTCGGTGGAGGTGGTGCCGGAGAGGACGGCGTAGACGTTCTTGTAGATCGCCTGCGAGATCTGCGGGTAGACCGGGGAGATCGGGCGCGGCTTGGCACCCTTCACCGAGGCGAGGAGTTCCGTGGCAAACGGCATCTTCTGCAGTACCGCGGCGTCAGAGTAGGCAGCTTCGTTGACCGGGGCCTGCGAGTAGTCCATGGCCACGTGCTTCTGCCACTCCGGGGTGGTGGCGAAGTCGATGAACGCGACAGCCCCGGCCTGGTTGGTGGAGTGGGCCGAGATCGCGAGGTTCCAGCCGCCGAGCACGCCGGAGGCCTTGCCGCCTTCCCATGCCGGCAGGGGCGCCACGCCGAAGCTGGACGCCAGCGGTGTCGCGTTCAGCAACCGGTACACGTGCGGCCAGTTGCGCTGGTATCCGAAGTCGCCGGATTCGTAGGCGAGGCGGGCCGGATCCTCGTTGTAGGTGAGGACGGCGCGGTCGGCTGAGCCGTTCTTCAGGCCGTCGCTCATGAAGTTGAGGACCTCGCGGGTTTCCTTGGAGTCGATTTTGACCTCGCCCTGGTCGTTGAGGACTTCGCCGCCTGCGCTGTAGAGCATTTCGAGGAAGTTCACCGTGAGGCCCTCGTACTGCTTGCCCTGGTAGACGTAGCCGTCGCCGGGAGCTTTGGCGGCTTCTGCGTAGAGCTGCTGCCAGGTCTCGGGCTTGGCTACTTTGTCCTTCTGGTAGTAGATCAATCCAGCGTTGGTGAAGAACGGCGAGGCCCAGTACTTGTCCTGGTACTTGGTGGTCTCCACAGTGGAGGGAATGAGCCGGTCCTTGTTGGCTTCCACCAGCTTGGTCTGGTCCAGCAGCCAGCCCTGGGAGGCGAACTCCGAGGTCCAGATGACGTCCGTGAGGAAGAGGTCGCACTCGGTGGACTTGCCCTCGAGCCGCTGCACGATCTGCGTCCGGGCTTCATCCGTGGTGGCGCCGATCTCGGTGTACTTGGCCGTGACCTTGCCGTTTGCCTTGGTGAACGCTTCCGCCGTGCCCTTGTAGATGCCGCTCGCGTCCTTGACGCCGCAGATGTTCACGGCGCCGCTGGCATTAGCGCCCGACGCCGGATCGGCAGCTGCCGCTTGTTCGGCACCTTGGGGTGCTGCTCCCCCGCCGCATGCGCTGAGGAGGAGGGCTGTGGCTATGGCGGTCGCTGCGAGGGCTTTGCGGTTTGTTGCTTTGTTCTGGAGCGGAGAAGCAGGTCGGTTCAAGTCCACGAGTGGCTCCTTTGGTGACTGTGGGGATGGGTGGCGTTCAGTGCGCGTTTTTTGGCTGTCCCGCGTTCTGAAGGTGGCTTCTTTGCCGGTATTTCTTGCGATCTATGGAATCGATTCCAAATGTGTTCCAAAAAAATCGGCCTCATGGCCGTGGAATCGATTCCAAAGTAGTTTGTCAGTGGTGACTCGGGGCTGTCAACCCTTTTTATTTGGTGGAGTCTCTGATGACGAGTTCGTGCGGAAGGAAGGTCCGGCCCTTGCGATGGGAGCCCTCGACGGTCATCCGTTCGAGGAGTTCAGCGAAGGCTACGCGCCCCATTTCGTAGGCCGGCTGCCGGACCGTGGTCAGCTCCGGGACGCACATTTCTGCTTGGGCAGAGTCATCGAAACCTGCGACTGCGACGTCGTTTGGTACACGTAGGCCGGCGTCCGTGAGCTCGCGGACACACCCTGCGGCGACTACGTCGGTCCCGCAGAAGACGGCGTCCGGAAGGTCTTTTCCTTCGAGGAGCTTCTTGGCGAGGCTACGGCCAGCATGGAATCCGAAATTGCCTTCACCAAGCAGGACCTGATCTGATTCCAAGCCCGCTTCCGCGAGTGCCTGGCGAAAGCCTTCCTCACGCAGCCGGCCTGAGCGGGCACCCCTGTGGGCGAGCATGGCCAGCTTCTTGGCGCCCGTGTCGATTAGGTGTTTGGTGATGTCGTAGGCGGCCTGACGGTCATCGATGGACACTCCAAATGCCGCCTCGGCGTCGACGATTTCACAGACCTGAATGACGCTGAGTTGCTCCGCGACTGTGTTGACGTCCTCGTCCGGCATGGTTGGGGAGAAGATCACCAGCCCGTCCACGGACCCGTTTCGGAGCATGTCGACGAGTTGCTGTTCGCGGTCACGGTCTCCGTCGGTGGCTGCGATAAGGCTGACGTAGCCGTTGTCTGCGGCCGCGTCTCCGACGCCTCGGAAGACTTCGCTGATGACCAGGGAGTCCAGGTTTTTGGCAAGGGCGAGCACGCGCATGGTTCTGTCTCTACGGAGATCCCTCGCCGAAGCAAGAGGGCGGTAGCTGAGCTCCTTGATGGCGGCGTTGACCTTCTCCTTGGCCGAGGCGCTGACCGCCGAGCTCCCGTTCAAGACACGCGACACCGTCCCTACGGACACACCCGCAGTCCTGGCGACATCCTGAACTGTCGCTCGAGCCATTCGTTTGTCCTTCCGCGAGCAGTGAGATGGTCCTTGCGGCCGCGTCACTGCCGTGCCCACTCTAGCGACTTCCGGCTCCGGGAGCCATTGGTGATGCGCGCAGATATCATTACGTGAAAGCACATACTCTGCATTCCGGGCCCGTCTCTTATTGCTGCATTCCTATTCAATCGAAACGTGCTCCATCCAATCATTCAGTCAATTGGGCCGTCCGCGGTCAATGTACCGGAGTAATCCCCATATCCGTTCGAGAAGCCGCACACTGGAGGGGATCAGGATATGTGGTACTCCCATCAAATGACGCCTCCCTGCCGCCGTCAACGACGTCTCAAAAGGTTGGACTCCGGAGCCAAGGGCCCGCCAGGGCTAAGGCGCGGGTAACATTCCCGAATTCCCTCGTACCGGGGCCTCAAGTAGGTAGTAACTTATACGCGTGCATCCGAACATGTTAGTCGGTCCAACCTACAGTGGTTGGGTGCAGCGGGGCTTGTAAGGCCGGCGCTGGTTAGCATTTGCGTAACTTCATTGGTTGGAGGGATTCGCATTTCCCGTGATCCACTGGCACTTCATCGCGAGCTCTTCGGGCAAGGCCATCAGGATGAGGACGTTAGCTCCCTGGCACGTTTGGTCGCACACAGGCGTATCAGTGTGAACAGTGGGTAGGGCAAGGGAACAAGAAGCGGCGCAGGTCACACGCTTCCCGACGGCAATCGCGGACGCTCTAGGTGTGTTTCGCTCAGTCGAATCTGCTCGCGCACGCAACCGAGTTGCACTTAAAACACAACAAATTGTGTATCTGAAGCCTGTTGGGAATACCTTGGGGACGTGGCCTCATCAAATGCTTCCGTCGGAAGACAAACACCAGCTGGAATCTTGTTCGATCCAAGCGGAACAGTTCCGGCCTACTTGTCGAGAACTGACCATCGCCGCTTGGCATCTGGGGCAAGGAATAAATGGGCTGTACGTCCGCCGGAAGAATACGGCGTATTTGTCACATCGCATGTGGAGAGCTACCTATGCTCTAACGAGCACAACTGGGGATTAGGCGTGGGATTCGTGACTCTGGGGACCAACGGAGAGCGGGTAGCTAAATTTCCTAGAGCGGCAAATGCCAATGATGAGCGGCACGGCTACCCGGTATCGGCACGGGACCGAAAGAGAGAATTTGAACACAGGCCCCCACCGGAGCTCACCTCACGGTGGCGGGATCAGGGTCTCATTTCTAATCTCGATAAGGCCCGTATTGATAAGGGGAAAGTGTGATGCGGCACGTTTCCGCCTTCTTCAACGAGCCGAACGCCTTAGACGTCTTCGCCTATCGGGGATTCTTGTTCGTATTGACTTTCAACGGACGTATACTTCAATACGACGTCGCCGAGCTCGCCAGGCAGATGCAAAGCGAAGCGGAAGAGTCCGGGCTCGCCATAGCTTATGGGCTGTTCTCTAGCAAGGGCATCGGAGCGTGGCCAGAGATGAAAACAGCCTGGCAATCCTTCCACCTGTCGGAACAAAGACTGAAGATCACACCGATTCCGATGGCACGTTCGCGTTTCGTCATTGAAGCCTCAGCGCATCTCGATATGCGTGTATTTTACAACCAAATGTTCTTGGCAACCGATACGGGCACGATACGCATACCGCTTGGACCGCGAGGAACGCTCCCCGAAGACAGAGAGGATATCGAGCTGCTAGTTGACAAACCGACTGAATCCTTGAGCACAGGCCTTGGAGCGGTCGGGGCATCGCTGGGGGACGAGGGACTGGCGGTTTTCACAAATGTAGGCAGCAAAGGGAAAAGTTCTCTAATTCGTCTAGACATTCGCTCACTGAGGAGCAGTATAGGTTGGGGAAACACGGTGAATCACCCGACGCATGATTCCTACGAAGTCCTGCCAAGCGAAGTTGCTGAAAGCAAGTCGGGACGTAGAACGTTGGTCGGCGTCCGAGCCCCTGCCGAGGTCGCCACCGACAGCGAAACGCTTGACGAAGACTCATACGCGGTCTGGGAATCTGGCCGCCTTCTCGTCGGAAACATGTCAGGAGTAGATTCCCACGGACGCTTTACTGGACGTCGTCGATCACTTACCTACTCTTCCGACGGCAGCCCGTTGTTGTGGCTAGGCGCGACTGGCAATAGGTGCATCGTCACAGAAACGCCAACTCGGGTCGAAGTTATGCGCGGAGAGGAAAGTACCGTGCTGTTTGAGGGACCAACGGCGTCCATCAGGACATTTCCTTCGTCTCAGCGCTACAGGAGGCTCATTGCATCCACAGTTGAAGGCGGCTTCCTTCTAAGCGCCGCATTCCCGACCCCTGCCTAGCCACTAGCTGAGGCTCATTTCAAAGCGTATGTCCTGCCGTCTGCTGAGCTTACGCGGGAGAACTGAGTGCGGCTAGCAACTGACAGAACCGTTAGCGCCACGTCAGTATTGAACGAGGCGAAGATATAAACGCGAACCACCGATAGCAACACTAGCGCCGCCGAGGCAACAAGGGCCAAATGCACCTGAAGGAATCGGGAAGCACCCTTAAGCTCCTCCAGCGCTGTCGTTACAACGCCGTTCGTCGTTCGCTCATCCGACGATCTTGACACAAACCAGGTCCTATCGACGTGCCCGCCACTATCCTCAAGCAATAGAGCTCCGCATTCGTGTTGCGGAGCCCTATTGTCATCACAAGCTAATTGGTCATCGGCTCGTTCTTGATGGAAACCAGAACATAACTCGTGCGAAGTCGGCGATTCGTTCCTGCCGCGCTCAAATGAGTCGCCAGGAAGTTGGCGACAACCTTATTGCCAGGAACGGAAACCAGCTGTGCCACCTCCTGCTGAAGGTTCGGGGGAACAGACGCCGAGAAGGGTTTTTGTCTCTCCGCGAGGAAGCGCATCGTCCCTGTCGACCAGGTCCATCCGTCGCATTCACCTATTAGAGTCACCGGCACGACGTCGGAGTCGGTCTCAGTTGCAGCCCTGAATAGCCGCTGAGCGCCAGCCTCACTGAGTGAAAGCTCCACGGTGGGTCGTCCTCGGGCTTCCAGCCTGCCATCGAATTTCCAATGGGAGTCGACAATGGTTTTTGCTATGTGACGGACGGCGGTTCGAGCGGGAACCGGTAGCGATTGGGCGGCCGCATCCAAGCTCTCAGCTGCACTTTCAGCCTGTACAAGAAGGTTTGCCATCGCCCGGAGGGCTTGTGCATCGAAGGAGGCAACTTCAGTTCCACGGAGGTCGGCCTGCAGAGCTTTCATGGGAGGCACCTCGAAGTGCAGACGCACCGAACCAGGGGACGGAGCTACCGACACTAAGTTGTGAGACCAACGCGAGCGCCCAGACATGCCTTTGGCTATCTGTTTGACGGCTTCGGACACCTGAACCATGAAGTAGCCAAGTGAAGCCGTGTCCGTTGCGTGCCCCTTAACACCTGCACCCCTCAAATGAAGGTCAAGGCTTTCCTGGATTGGCTTCTTGAGGTCTAGCAGGGCCGCTTCGAGATCGTCACGCTGCGCAGCCAGAGCCTCTAGGGACCGCCGTGCCATTCTGCTCGCAAAATCCTCGCCTTGGGCGGACTCCCAGCTAGCGCGGAATGATTCTAGAGTGTCAGCCATCTGCCAATCTCACCTCCAGGTAACCCTTCGATTCTCCTACACTTCGAACACCGTTGACATAGACCGCCGACCACGATTCGTGCCATACGACCGACTGGTCGATGTCGCCTCGAATCGCGTAGAAGCCGTCAACCAGTCCGCCCATCGGCTGAATCCGGCTTCCGTCTGACCGCACATCCGTAAGGAGGGTCTCAAACGTGACTTGCTGGTCCGATGTCCACGAGTTCATGTCGTTCTTGCCTATCAACGCCGCCACATCTACATCCTTAGGCGGCTCATTCTTATATGTGGCGAAGCCGCCGTTGATCCAGAGTATTGCGCTAGGGCATAGTCCCCGTAGCAGCTCTACCCAAGTGCTGAACGCAGTGAAAACCATCCTGCGATGCTCCGAACAAGGCGCTTCCTCAACGAAAAACTGTTCAATCTCCGGCAGCGTAGTACGGTGCCGACCGGGAACTAGACGCCCTTTGGCGTCCAACGAGTAACTCATCTATGGCACGACCCTGTCACGTGCATACGACATTTACCTTCGACCCCCAAGATACCCGCCCAATCAAAACCTAATCACTGAAATCTAAGCCATCGACGGCTTGAATCTCTAAAACGGGTCAAAACCGTTATCAGCAAGTTTTACGAACCGACTGGTCTGCGCCTCGGGCCATATAGCTCCCAACCCATGGCACCGCAGCAGGTCAAGCAGATCCGAATGGGGCTCGGCCGGCAAAAGGAGTGCGAAGTGCTTGACCTCCAGCGGGGTGTAGCGCTTATAGTCCACTATCTGCACCCAGTCCCTTGTGGACGTGGCTACGGGTCGACTTCGCCTTTGCTTCGTATTGTTTCATCAAAGAGGTCCCTGTACAGCGGGGCGTCGACTCAGGAGGCTTGACCTTCCAGCGCGATAGCTTGCGGCCCCTAGAGCCGAGAAGCTCCCAGAAAATTGCTCACCACGGCGCGTCCCGCTTCTCCGCTGGTCAAAACCGGACTGGGTGCCCGGCCGCCGCTACGCTGTCGTAAGTCAACTCGCCCACTAACTTGACCGAGATCTGCCCGATGAGGCTCTAGGGGGGCTTCCCCCTGCTTGGTGCAACAGAGCAGATTGCCCCTGCTTTGTTCTGCAGCTGAGCCGAGCATTGACCCTTCAGCCGGCCATCTCAAGTACTGGATACCCTCTACAGAATCCCGCAAGCCTGCACCTGGTCACGGAAGACAGAGAGGCGGACTTGGCGCGCGCCCACGGCTCCTAGAATGCGGAGCGCTGAATAAATCCCAAATGCAATCGTGCCCACCGTATCGTGCCAACCTTGTGACGGGAGCCGGAGCTCATGGATTCCCATGCTCGGCGGGTGCCGCCGCTGGGGCGCCCTCCACTGCATCATGGCCGCACGAAACGCGCACATGATGCTTTTTGCAACCAGTCCTTGAAGTTCAAGCGTTCATCGTGCTCACCTTCAGGAGTCCGTAAACGACAACCAAGAAGGTCGTCCCGGCGCTGGAGAATAAGGACCTTGACCCGCCCGCAGGCCTTAGGTCTTTCGCCCGGCCGTTTTGAACCGACTGTCACTTTTCGAGGGTGCTTTGGTATCCCAAACCCCCACCTCCCACCGCACCCCTTGACTCACACCCCCACCTTCCCTAAACTTTTCATAAAGCAGAATCTAAATTCCATAAAGCGGAAACTGAGGCCAAACACCAAGGCAGCAGCCAAGCATCCCGGAAGATAGATCAAAGCCCCTCCTCGGAAGGACCTACGATGACGTACACAGTGAACTGCTCCATCCTCCTGACGGAGCTGCCCTTGCTCGAGCGCCCCGCCGCCGCGAAGGCAGCCGGTTTTGACGCCGTCGAGTTCTGGTGGCCCTTCGCCACTTCGGTTCCCACCGACAAGGAAACAACAGAGTTTGAAACCGCCATCAAGGACGCAGGCGTTCAGCTCACGGGCCTGAACTTCAACGCCGGCAACATGCCCGGCGGCGACCGCGGCCTGGTTTCCTGGAAGGGACGTTGCTCCGAGTTCAAGGACAACATCGACGTCGTAGCCGGCATCGGTGAGCGCCTCGGCTGCAAGGCCTTCAACGCCCTCTACGGCAACCGCCAGGACGAGTTCTCCCCTGAAGAACAGGACGAACTCGCCGTCAAGAACCTCGCCGCAGCAGCTGCCGGCGTCGCACGTATTGGCGGAACTGTTCTCCTCGAGCCGGTGAGCGGCGCACCCAAGTACCCGCTCCTCACGGCCGAAGACGCACTCAAGGTCATCGCCCGCGTCAAGGCAGAATCCGGCGCACAGAACATCAAGCTCCTCGCCGACTTCTACCACCTGGCAGTCAACGGCGACGACGTCGAATCCGTCATCGAGAACCACGCCAAGGACTTCGGCCACATCCAGATCGCCGACAACCCCGGCCGCGGCGCCCCCGGAACCGGCACACTCCCCCTCGGCGAATGGATCGCCCGCAGCCGCGAACTCGGCTACGACGGCTACATCGGCCTCGAGTACAAGGAACCGCAGGAAACGGCCTTCAGCTGGGCCATCCGCCAGCGCGCCAACGCCAACTAAGCACCGCAGCCCCATCTAGGTAACAGCAAACGCTCCACTGAGCACTCAGTACGACACTTACTGTCACCTAGTTGGGTAAGCACACCCGGGTTAAAACACACACAGACTTTCAAGAAAGAGAACCACAATGAGCAACGTTGCAGTCATCGGACTCGGAATCATGGGCCTCCCCATGGCCATCAACCTCGTCAAGGCCGGCCACACGGTCACCGGTTTTAACCGCAGCCAGGACAAGATCGACAAGCTCGTCTCCGAGGGCGGCCAGGGTGCCACCAGCATCGCGGACGCAGTCAAGGACGCCGACGTCGTCATCACCATGGTCCCGGACTCCCCCGATGTTGAAGGTGTTGTAAGCGGCAAGGATGGCGTCTTCGCCAACGCGAAGAAGGGCACCATCTGGATCGACGCTTCCAGCATCCGCCCGGACGTCGCCAAGCGCCTCTCCGACGAAGCCTCCGCAGCAGGCATCCGCCCGCTCGACGCTCCCGTATCCGGCGGTGAGCAGGGCGCCATCGACGCCGTCCTGTCCATCATGGTCGGCGGCGAGGCAGCAGACTTCGAGGCAGCACAGGATGTCCTGAACGCAGTGGGCAAGACTATCGTCCACGTCGGCCCGTCCGGCTCCGGCCAGACCGTCAAGGCTGCAAACCAGCTGATCGTGGCCGTCAACATCCAGGTCCTCGGCGAGGCCATCGCCTTCCTCGAGGCCTACGGCGTTGACACCGACGCAGCATTGAAGGTCCTCGGCGGCGGCTTGGCCGGCTCCAAGGTCCTGGACCAGAAGGGTCAGAAGATGCTCGACCGCAACTTCGACCCCGGCTTCCGCCTGGCCCTCCACCACAAGGACCTCGGCATCGTCACCTCCGCAGCCCGCGAAGCCAACGTCGCCGTCCCGCTCGGCGCCGTCGTCGCACAGCTCGTCGCCGCAACCGTCAACCAGGGCGACGGCGGCCTCGACCACTCGGGCCTCTTCAAGCAGGTCCTCCAGCTCAGCGGCCGGAAGTAAGCACCGCGCCAAGGCGCGAACAAGCAGCACGGGATACCCGCCGTCGTACATAAACGACGGCGGCTCCCTCACCACACCCTTTTTCCGCCCCCAACGCGGGGCGAACCCAAGATTTCAAGGAGTACACCATGGCTAAGATGCGCACCGTTGACGCGGCAGTCGCCATCCTGGAAAAGGAAGGCGCCACCGAGGCGTTCGGCCTGCCAGGCGCAGCAATCAACCCCTTCTACTCGGCAATGCGTGCCCACGGCGGCATCCGCCACACGCTGGCCCGCCACGTTGAAGGCGCCAGCCACATGGCCGACGGTTACAGCCGCGCAGCTGATGGCAACATCGGCATCTGCATCGGCACCTCGGGCCCCGCTGGCACGGACATGATCACCGGCCTCTACGCAGCGCAGGCGGACTCGATCCCCATGCTCTGCATCACTGGCCAGGCACCCGTTGCCAAGCTGCACAAGGAAGACTTCCAGGCCGTGGACATCGAGTCCATCGCCAAGCCCTTGACCAAGTTCGCCATGACCATCCTGGAGCCGGGCCAGGTTCCGGGCGCTTTCCAGAAGGCTTTCCAGCTGATGCGCTCGGGCCGTCCGGGCCCGGTTCTGCTGGACCTGCCCATCGACGTTCAGATGGCCGAGATCGAGTTCGACATCGACGCCTACGAGCCCCTGCCCATCGAGAAGCCCAAGGCTTCCCGCAAGCAGCTGGAAAAGGCCCTGGACCTGCTGACCGCGGCCAAGCACCCGCTGATCGTCGCCGGCGGCGGCATCATCAACGCAGGCGCTTCGGCCCAACTGGTTGAGCTGGCCGAGATCCTGAACGTTCCCGTTATCCCCACACTGATGGGCTGGGGCGCCATCCCGGACGACCACCAGCTGATGGCCGGCATGGTTGGCCTGCAGACCTCGCACCGCTACGGCAACGAGACGTTCCTGCAGAGCGACTTCGTGATCGGCATCGGCAACCGTTGGGCCAACCGCCACACCGGCGGCCTGGACACCTACACGGCAGGCCGTAAGTTCGTGCACATCGACATCGAGCCGACCCAGATCGGTCGCGTTTTCTCCCCGGACTTGGGCATCGCGTCCGACGCCGGTGCGGCGCTGGACGGTCTGTTGGAGCTGGCCCGCGAGCGCCAGGCTGCAAAGACCCTGCCGGACTACTCGGGCTGGGTTGCCGAGTGCCAGGAGCGCAAGGGCTCCCTGCACCGCAAGACCAACTTCGACAACGTGCCCATCAAGCCGCAGCGTGTGTACCAGGAGATGAACAAGGCTTTCGGCCGCGACACCACCTACGTGTCCACCATTGGCCTGTCGCAGATCGCCGGCGCACAGATGCTGCACGTGTTCGGTGCCCGCAAGTGGATCAACGCAGGCCAGGCCGGCCCGCTGGGTTGGACCGCTCCCGCTGCACTGGGCGTTGTTCGGGGCACCCCGGACGCTACCGTTGTTGCCTTGTCCGGTGACTACGATTTCCAGTTCATGATCGAGGAACTGGCCGTGGGCGCACAGTTCAACCTGCCATACATCCACGTTGTGGTGAACAACAGCTACCTGGGCCTGATCCGTCAGAGCCAGCGCGGTTTCAACATGGAGCAGAACGTTTCCCTGGCTTTCGAGAACATCAACTCCCCGGAGACCAATGGCTACGGCGTTGACCACATCAAGGTTGCCGAAGGACTGGGCTGCAAGGCCATCCGCGTTGAGGACCCCAACGATCTGCCTGCCGCTTTCGACAAGGCCAAGGCACTCATGGGCGAGTTCAAGGTTCCCGTGGTTGTTGAAGTGATCCTGGAAAAGATCACCAACATCTCCATGGGCGTTGAGATCAACGGTGTGAACGAGTTCGAAGAGCTGGCAGAGACCGCGGCGGACGCACCTACCGCGATCCTGACCAAAGCGTAAGCGTCTTTCGGCACCACAACAGTAAGGAGGCACCGGAATGCGTGTTGTCATCGCCCCGGACAAATTCAAGGGCTCGCTGTCCGCGCCCGACGTTGCCAAACACCTGGCAACAGGCCTGCAGGCCGGGTTCGGTAAAGGCATAGAAGCAACACGCATTCCGGTGGCCGACGGCGGCGAAGGAACCATCGACGCCGCCATCGGCTCCGGCTTCACCCGCCGGACCACCACCGTCACCGGCCCGCTCGGCGAGCCAGTGAAAGCCGACTTCGCAGTGCGGGACCAGGAAGCTGTCATCGAAATGGCGGCGGCTTCCGGTCTCGCCCTCCTGCCGGACGGCCCCACGAGCGAAACCGCAAAAACCGCAACCAGCATCGGAACCGGCGAACTCATCCGTGCCGCTCTGGACCTCGGCTGCCGCAAGATCATCCTGGGTGTGGGCGGCAGCGCCAACACCGACGCCGGCGCAGGAGTCCTGCAGGGCCTCGGCGCCGTGTTCCTGGACAAGGACGGCAACGATCTCCATGGCGGAGGTGCCGCTCTCGCGACCCTGGACAGCATCGACTTCTCCAACTTCGATGTGCGGATTGAGGCAACAGAGTTCGTGTTGGCGTCCGACGTCGACAATCCCCTTCTGGGGGCCAGCGGAGCCCCAGCCATCTTCGGTCCGCAGAAGGGCGCAACGCCGGACGACGTCGCCTCGCTCGATAAAGCGCTGCAACACTTCGTCGACGTCCTCGCCGCAGCTACCGGGCAACACGCCAAGTACGCCGCCAAGGCAGAGGGCGCTGGAGCAGCAGGCGGCGTTGGCTACATTGCCATCGCGGCACTGAAGGCAGAGCGGCGGCCGGGCATCGACGTCGTGCTTGAATTCACTGACTTGGAACAGAGGCTGAAGGGCGCCGACCTGGTGATCACCGGAGAAGGCAGCCTGGACGAACAAAGCCTGCTCGGCAAGACACCCATGGGTGTCTCGCGGGCGGCACAAAGGGCCGGGGTTCCCGTGATCGCCGTATGCGGCCGGAGTACCCTGAGCCGGGAACAACTCACGGATGCCGGCTTCCACACGGTCCACGCCCTGACCGACCTGGAAAAAGATGTCCAAAAATGTATCGCTGAAGCAGGTCCGTTGCTTGAACAATTAGGTAAGCACATAGGCGTGTACCTGGCGGAACGGACCGAAAATAAGGAGTACCTCAATGTCTGAAGCAATCGGCGCCTATGACCTCGTTATCCGGGGCCAGCGCATCCTGACCACCGCCGGCCTCGCAGCACGCGAAGTTGGCATCCGCGACGGCGTCATCGTCGCCATCGAACCCCTGGGCAACGGCCTGACGGGCAACGAGGTCATCGAACTCGCAGACGACGAAACCCTCATCCCCGGCCTCGTGGACACCCACGTCCACGTCAACGAGCCCGGCCGGACCGAGTGGGAGGGCTTCGCCTCCGCTACCCGTGCCGCTGCTGCCGGTGGAGTGACCACCATCATCGACATGCCGCTGAACAGCATCCCGCCCACCACCAGCGTGGACGGCCTGGAGCAGAAGCGCGTAGTCGCCAAGGACCAGGCGTTCGTGGACGTCGGATTCTGGGGCGGTGCCATCCCGGGCAACAAGAAGGACCTCCGCCCGCTGCACGACGAAGGTGTTTTCGGGTTCAAGTGCTTCCTCCTGCACTCGGGCGTGGACGAGTTCCCGCACCTGGACGCGGATGAGATGGAAGAGGACATGGCTGAGCTCAAGTCCTTCGACTCCCTCATGATCGTGCACGCCGAGGACTCCCACGCGATCGACCGCGCGCCGCACCCCGGCGGCGACCACTACGAAACCTTCCTGGCCTCCCGCCCCCGCGGCGCCGAGAACAAGGCAATCGCCGAGGTCATCGAACGTGCCCGCTGGACCGGTGCCCGCGCCCACATCCTGCACCTCTCCTCCTCCGACGCGCTGCCCATGATCGCCTCTGCAAAGCGCGACGGCGTCCGCCTCACGGTTGAGACGTGCCCGCACTACCTGACGCTCATGGCCGAAGAAATCCCCGACGGCGCCACGGCCTACAAGTGCTGCCCGCCCATTCGTGAGGCCTCCAACCGCGAGCTCCTCTGGAAGGGCCTGCAGGAAGGCACCATCGACTGCATCGTCTCGGACCACTCCCCCTCCACACTGGATCTGAAGGACCTGGAAAACGGCGACTTTGCAGTGGCCTGGGGCGGCGTCTCCTCGCTGCAGCTGGGCCTGTCCCTGATCTGGACCGAAGCCCGCCACCGTGGCATCCCGCTGGAACAGGTCGTCTCGTGGATGGCCGAGAAGCCCGCAGCCCTGGCCCGCCTGCACAACAAGGGCCAGCTTGCCTTGGGCTACGACGCCGACTTCTCCATCTTCGCCCCGGACGAAGCCTTCGTTGTGGACGTCACCAAGCTCAAGCACAAGAACCCGATCACGCCGTACGACGGCCGTCCGCTGGCCGGCGTCGTCCGCAAGACCTACCTGCGCGGCACCCCGATCGACGGCCAGAACCCCGGCGGCAAGCTGCTCCGCCGCGGCAACGTTTAGGCCAACCGTCATGGCAGTCAATGCCTACGGGCCACCGCCGTCGCGCGGGTCGTCCGCGCGACGGCCTGGTTTGACCGCCCACGGCCTGGCCCTCTGGGTCAACCCGGCCGAGGGCGACGAGATCGATCCCGCAGTCTGGGAGCGGGCAGCACGCCTTGTGCTGGCCCGCGCCATGAAACTTGCCCCGGAGGCGGAAGTCCGCATCTGGCCCGCCACCGGGGCACAGCACTCCGGCGTCGGCGACACTTCCTGGGGCGGCACTCCGCAGGAAGCCGCCGACGCCGGTACCAACGGCACACTCTCCCTCGCCGATGCCCTCGCGGACGCCCGGGCAGAGGCCCGTTCCGACGGCGACGACCGTACTGAAGCGGGCGGCAGCAGCGACGTCGAGCCCGTAACGTTGGCGAGCCGCCGAAGCCAACTTGCAGTGGACCTTGCCGCTGAAGTAGTCCTGCTTGATGGTGAGCCGGTTTCCTTTACTGGCATGGAATACAAGCTGCTGCGCTACCTCGTGGTGAACTGCTCACGGGCCATCAGCCGTGAAGAATTGCAACGTTTTTTGGAGTCATTTGACCTCCCCGGCGCGGCTTTTCGCTCGATCGACGTTTATGTTGGAAGGGTGCGGCGGAAGCTCGGCTCCGCGCGCCACACCGTCGCCACCGTCCGTGGTGGCGGCTACCAGTTCGTGCCAGGCCCATATGCCACAGTGCGCGGACCTGCGGAATACAGCATCTAGATTCGCTGTTCAGTCCATTAGACAATCCGCTTTTTTGTTTGAAATGACCGCCGGTGCACACCGGTTGAATGTAAAGGATCGCCATGACCCAGAAACTCATCGTCGGAACGCAAGCACCTGACTTCGCGCTGCTCGACGCCGACGGCACCAAGGTCTCGCTGTCCGATTACCGCGGACGCAACGTCATTGTGTACTTCTACCCCAAGGCAGCCACCCCCGGCTGCACCACCGAGGCCTGCGACTTCCGCGACAACCTCGCCAGCCTGCAGGGCAAGGGCTACGACGTCATCGGGATCTCCCCGGACGGTCCCGAGGACCTCGCAAAGTTCACTGGTGAATTCGCGCTGACCTTTCCGTTGCTCTCCGACGAGGACCACAAAGTGGCCCTCGCCTACGGCGCCTGGGGCGAAAAGCTGGTTGACGGCGAAATCGTGGAAGGCCTGGTCCGCTCCACGGTGGTCCTCGACGGCGACGCCACCGTGAAGCTCACCCAGTACCAGGTTGCTGCGCAGGGCCACGTCCAGGCGCTGAAGGAAGAGCTGGGCGTCTAACCCTCGCTCACATCCCACCCCCTTGAGCGGATCGCTCGCTCACATCCCACCCCCTTGAGCCGATCGCTCGCTCACAAAACTGCACAAAACTTGTAACGCCCGCTCACCAAAATTGAGCGGGCGTTACGTTTGTCTTTACTAAACGTGACAAATACCCAGCCGCATTAGTTAATGGAGCCATGGTCTCAACCTCGCCCCTTCGCCATGCTGTCGTCGTCGAAGATGACGCCGACATCCGCGGCCTCCTCGTACTGGTCCTCGAGCAGCTCGACTTCGTGGTGACCGAGGCTCCCGACGGACTGTCCGGCGTCGAGGCCGTCCGCAGGACCAACGCCGAACTGGTGACCCTGGACATCAACCTCCCGGACATCGACGGCATGGAAGTCTGCCGACGCCTGCGCGAATTTTCGGACGCTTACGTCCTGATGCTCACCGCCAGGGCTGACGAGATCGACCGCCTCAACGGCCTGGACACCGGCGCGGACGACTACATCAACAAGCCCTTCAGCCCCAAGGAACTCCAAGCCCGCATCCGCGCGCTGTTCCGCCGGGCCCGCACGCCGGCCGCGCCCGCCGAAGACCAGCGCCAGACCGATGAGCTCGAGCGGGCGGCAGTTGTACAGCAAAGCCTCCTCCCCCGCGAAACAGTCCGGTTGGAGGGATACGACGTCGCTGGCGCCTTCCGTCCCACGCGCAGCGTTGGTGGGGACTTCTACGACTGGTACCAGACCCGCGACGGCATGCACCTGACGTTCGCCGACGCCATGGGCAAAGGAATGGGCGCCGCGCTGATAGCTGCCACCGTCCGTGCAGTGATGCGTTCCGTAGCCGACACTCCGGCCATCGATGACGCCTTCGGCTCCGCCAGCCTCACCATTGCCTCGGACCTGGATCAATCCGGTTCCTTCGCCACCATGTTCCATGCACGGCTGGACAGCGCTTCCGGGAAGCTCAGCTACATCGACGCCGGCCATGGACTTGCGCTGCACATCCCGGCCGAGGGTCCAGCGAAGCGGCTCGTCTCGGCTGGTCCGCCCGTGGGCATCCTGGATGGCCAGCACTGGCCCGCCTCCGAACTGGACCTCGCGCCGGGCGATTCCCTGGTGATCGTCAGCGACGGCGTGCTGGACGCCCACGACTCACTGGAGGACTTCGTGCGGAACGTCGAGAAAGCCGCGCGCAACGGCTCCACCTCGGACGATGTCTGCGCCGCCCTCCTCGAGTTGGCACCAGCGGCAACAGCCGAAGACGACGTGACCGCCGTCGTCGTTCGCCGTAAACCTGACGCAACGCACTAGAGCCACAAAAGGGGGGATTGTGACACGTTTCTGGACTCGGTTGATCGTTGTCCTGACAGTAATTTTGGGCGTCAACTATGTGGCGTGGCGGTGGATGGCCTCGCTGAACTGGGATGCGTGGTGGATCGCGGTGCCGCTGGTGCTCGCGGAGACGTACAGCCTGATCGACGTGATGCTGTTCGGCCTGACGGTCTGGAACATCAAGTTCCGCAAACCGCCGCCCCCTGCCCCGGACACCGCCACCGTGGACGTCTTCATCACCACCTACAACGAACCGCTGGATCTGGTGATGACCACAGCCCTGGCCGCCAAGAACATCACCTGGCCGCACAGCACCTGGATTCTCGACGACGGCGACCGCCCCGAGATGCGCCAACTCGCCGAGTCGAACGGGATTGGCTATGTGACGCGCGGCGCGGACTGGACACCGGACATGCCGCGGCACGCCAAGGCCGGAAACCTGAACAACGCGCTGATGGTCACCTCGGGCGAGTACCTGTTGATTCTCGACGCCGACCAGATCCCCGAGCCGGACATCCTGGACAAGACGCTGGGCTACTTCAACGACGACCTCGTAGCCCTGGTCCAGACTCCGCAGTACTTCATCAACGTTCCCGCCGACGATCCCCTGGGCAGCCAGGCACCACTGTTCTACGGCCCCATCCAGCAGGGCAAGGACGGATGGAACGCCGCGTTCTTCTGCGGATCCAACGCGATCCTGCGCAGGGAGGCCCTCATGCAGCTGGGCCTGGTGGGCTACGTCAAGGCCACGGAAAAGAGCATCAAGCGGGCACTGGCGGCCTCCAAGCAAGCCATCAAAAAGGCACGCCGCTCCCCCGAAGCCGAGAACCCGTTGGTCGAGCAAATGCTGAACGACGTCGAAGCCGCCACCGAATCGGCCCAGAAGGAGCTCCAGGACGGCGCCTCCCTGAGCGAGATCACGTACCGCGTTCGGCGCAAAGTGGACGACGCCGTGCGAACGCTCGTGGCCGCAGACTTCTCCGCGCTCCAATCCGACCTCGAAGAGATCGCCGCGATGGAACTGGCCCACGTCGGAGAGTCGGGCGTCACCACTGTGGCGAGTGACGCCGTCGACCGTATGTCCGGGCGCGACTGGTCGCCCCTTGGCGCGCTGGAGTCCGTCCACGCCGTACTGGACGCGATCTCCGTGGAACGCACCGACGAAGCCCAGCCGATCATGCCTCTGGCCACCATCTCCGTCACCGAGGACATGGCCACCGCGATGCGCCTGCACGGCCTGGGCTGGAAGAGCGTGTACCACCACGAAATCCTTGCCAACGGCCTGGCGCCCGAGGACATCAAAACCATGCTGACGCAGCGCCTTCGCTGGGCGCAGGGCACCATGCAGGTCCTCCTCCGCGAGAACCCGCTGGTCCAGCGCCGCCTCAAATGGGGCCAGCGGCTCATGTACTTCTCAACCATGTGGACCTACTTGAGCGGCTTCGCGGCCGTGATCTATTTCGCGGCTCCCATCATCTACCTGACGCTCGGCATCCTCCCGGTCAACAGCATCAGTTTCGACTTCTTCATCCGCTTCATCCCGTTCATGGTGGTGAACCAGCTGCTGTTCCTGGTGGCCGGCCACGGCATCCCCACCTGGCGCGGACAGCAGTACAGCCTCGCGCTGTTCCCCACCTGGATCAAAGCCTGCACGACGGCGGCACGCAACGTTTGGTTCGGCCGTCCCCTCGGGTTCGCGGTCACCCCCAAGGCCCGCCAGAGCGGTGGGCCGAGTTGGAGCCTGATCCGTCCACAGATCATCGTGGCTGTCCTGCTGGCTGTGGCCTTGATCGTTGGCCTGATCCGGTTGCTCGCCGGAATGTCCGAACCTCTGGGAACACTGGTCAACGTAGCCTGGGTGGCGTTCGACCTCGTGGTCCTGAGCGTGCTGGTCAAAGCAGTTTTGTACAAGGGTTTTGTGCCTGAAAGTGGGCCGGAAGACGTTGGGCCCGAACGCCCCGAGGAAAGGAACGCAGATGCAGTTTAGCTACGAGGTGAAAGACTCCTACGCGGAGGTGAAGAGCGTGGGCCGGTTGAACATGGTGGCCGCACCCAAGCTCCGCGAAGTAGTGGCCGAAGTTGTTGCCGCCGGCTCCAGCCGCGTGGTGGTCAACCTGGCCGAGACGGACTTCATGGATTCTTCCGGACTAGGTGCACTTATCGGCTGCCTCAAAGCTGCACGGCAAGCCGGTGGCGATCTTCGGATTGCCGCGGTCCAGCCCCAGGTCAAAATGGTCCTGGAACTGACCAACATGGACCGGGTGCTCACCGCATACGCCACAGCCGAAGACGCGTTCGGCGATGACTGACGTAGTCGCCCGCAGGGGATACCACGGGCCCTCCACCGACGAAGCCATCGACGCCATCCACAACGAGCTCGACTCCCTGTGGGACGACGCCTCCTTTGTGCCCGACATGGACCGGATGACGTTCGCCACGGCCGTCATTGAAGCAGCGGCGAACATCGTGCAGCACGCGCTCCCAGTGGCGGAAAAGCCCGTGGAGATCGACGTCGACATCAGCGTGCGCCCCGCCCGGCTGGTGGCACGAGTCAGCGCGCACAACGCCCGCGAACCGTTCGCCGACGACATGCAGGCATCGATGCCGGACTCCGAGGCGGAATCCGGACGTGGGTTGGCGCTGATCGAGGCCTTGGTGACCACGGTGACGTTCGAACGCCAGGACGGCACGAACACCTGGATCCTGACCCGCGAAACCTGACGGTGAAGGAGGGTCCGGCGGAAAGGGCGGTTACGTGAGAGAGCGTCCGGGGGTACACACGCTCTCTCACCAAACCGCCCCTTCCCACCATCGCTCTCCCACCAAACCGCCCCTTCCCACCAGCCCTCTCTCACCAAACCGCCCCTTCCCACCATCGCTCTCTCACCAAACCGCCCCTTCCCACCAGCCCTCTCTCACCAAACCGCCCCTTCCCACCATCGCTCTCTCAGGCCTTTGCGAGGGCTTCTTTCAGCGCACCCAGCACTAGGGTTACCGAGGCACTGTTGGCGTTCGGGCCCATCATGCCGATCCGCCACACGGTGTCCGCGAACTCCCCGACGCCCGAGCCGATCTCCATACTGAAGTTCTCCAAAAGGTAAGCGCGGACGGCGGCCGAGTTGACGCCGTCGGGCACTTTGACGGTGGTGAGGCTCGGCAGCCGTGAGCCTTCGGCGGCGAACAGCTCCAGCCCCATCTCCTGCAGCCCGTCCTGCAGGGCTGCGCCAGCGGCGCGGTGGCGGGCTTGCACGTTCCCAAGGCCTTCGGCGAGGATCCGGTCCAGGGCCGCTTCGAGCCCGGCGATCATGGTGACGGGCGCTGTGTGGTGATAGGTCCGGGCGCCGCTGGCCGCGCCGACGTACCCGCCGAGCAGCCCGATGTCGAGGTACCAGGACCGCGGATCCTTGACGCGGCGCTCAAAAGCGCGGTCGGACACCGTGAAGGGCGACAGTCCCGGAGGCACGCCCAGGCATTTCTGGGTTCCGGCATATCCGACGTCGATCCCCCAGTCGTCTGCCAGAAGCTCAAGTCCACCGATGGATGTAACAGCGTCGGTAATGAGCAGAGCATCTCCCTTGCCCGCGCCAAGAGCGGCGATGTCGGAGAGCACGCCCACCGACGTCTCGGCATGGACGGCCGCGATCACTTTCGGATTCGGGTGCGCGGCCAGCACTCGCTCGGCATCCACGGGCTGGCCCCATTCGTGATCCACGCGGACCACCGTAGCCCCGCAGCGCCGCGCGACCTCACACATGCGCGCCCCAAAAAGTCCGTTGACAGCGATAACTGCAACGTCGCCGTCGGACACTGTGTTCACGAAAGCCGCCTCCATGCCGCCTGAACCGGTGGCGCTCAACGGAAGGGTCCGCGCGTTGGAAGTACCCCAAACGGTCCGGAGCCCCTCGCAGGTGTGGTCGAGCCGCTCGATGAACACAGGATCCAGATGCCCCAGCACGGGGTAGGCCAACGCGGCCATGGCTTCGGGATAGCAATTGCTCGGGCCCGGACCGAACAGGAACCTGGACGTCAGAATGTCTGGCATGGCGAACTCCTTCAGCTGGTTGAGGTCATTCTGCCCCAGCGGGGTGGACAGTGCGAACTACGGAAGCCAATTTCACCGCGACATAATCTGCAGAAAAAGAAGGGTTTTCGCAGGCAGATGGCATCATGGCCTTAGTTTGGGGAATACCACAATGTGGGCGGGAACCAAGGGGTGTGGAAAGTCAGTGCCATGGTGCCTGCTTGAAGAAAAGGGGATCTTTTGAAACAACATAATGTGGGCCTCAAAGCCGTCCTGATTATCGCTGCGGCCTTGGCCACTTCGTCCTGTGCTGCCCCGTCCGCTCCGGCGCCGACGGAGACCAATCAGTCGAGTACAAATACACCAAGTCCCAGCGCGACCAGCTCCTCCGCATCCGCGTCTGCCAGCTCAAGCGCATCGCCCTCAAAGAGCCCGTCATCGACGCGGCCGACTGCAACGAGCGAATCAACTGCTGCGGGCGCTTCCTCAGGGGCGCTGGCCACCGAAAAAGCAGGCTCGTCCCTGTCGTTGTCCAACTTCTTTGAGCCTGAAAGCAGCTGGACGGAAAACCGATACGACGTGGCGGATAAATCCGGAGTGAGCGGTATCGCCACCACAATAAGCAGCTACGGAAACCCGGAGACGCTGGAACTGCGACTGGCAAATAACTTCACCACGTTCTCTTTCAACGTGGGCCAGGCCAATGATTCCAAGTCATCGGACAAGATTCTTGTGGTGCGGGTGGTAGGCAACGGCAAACAACTTGATGTCCGCAAGGTTCCTTTCAATACGATCCAGGAAATTTCTGTCCCAGCCAAGGGTGTAAATGCCCTCAAGATCGAATTCACCCTGGACGAGACTCCCTCGAGTGACTCGAAGTCCATTCTGGCTGTAGTCTCCGACGTCATTGTCGACTGACGCCGATGAACATCCCTGCCCCACCTGAGCGTCCTCCCAACAAGGACACGAAAGGCGAATCCCGCCTGAATTTGGGGACGCTCGCCGCTATTGCGACTATTGCAGCTCTCGTTGTGGCCGTTGCGACCTTCGTGCTGCAATTCTTCGGACCGTCGTGGGGAATTGGGGCCAACATCTCGCCGCAAAGCTCCGCTCAAACGAGCATTGCGGCGGAAACCCGAGGCCATCCGGCTCCCGCACCCAGCGCTAACCCTCCGGCTTCTTCACCCGGCGCAGTCCAAGGATCCTGCCTGGACGGATCATGGGCGCCGGCGTCCTGCGACAGGGCCCACTCTGCCGAGCTGGTTTCAACCAACGGCACGTGTGATCTCCAGGCCTTGACAGAGTTCGCGGGAGGCAAGACGCCCGCAGATACCTTGCGCCATGATCTTGTGCCCACAGCGCTTGATGGGGTGGGCTGCGTGGTGACTGTCCCTTCGGGGCTGACTGCCACAATCCAGAACGGTCTCTCGAGTCAGGAGCACGCGGCGCTCAGGCAGTGCTGGGACCGGTTTGCGGACCGCGATGTCAGCTGCGATCAGACTCATACAGCCGAAGTGGTTTACACGGGCTCCGGGACGGAGGCAGGAAACTGCCGGTCCCAAGCGGATGCGTATACCGCAGACGCCTTCAGCCGCTATGAGACACGACTGGAACTGCTCTCACGGGACTCGGACGGCGCCGTCAGCTGCCTCGTGCAGATCAAGGGCAGCAACGACTTGAAAGGCTCGTTGCGGAACCTTGGGACCAAAGCCCTGCCTGCTTCTCCCCGCAGCTGAGTAGCTTCACCTTCCCACTGCGGTTAAACCGGCCCCGCCCACAGAAACCCCCAATCGCAAAATGCTAAGGTTACTCACCAATACCGAAGCCGCCACGATAGGGGACAAAAGTGACGACTGAAGGAAACCAGCCCGCCAAACAGGGCGTAAAGGGTGAGGTACAACAGGACCGCTTCGTCGCCGGGCAGGACCTGACACGATGGAAGTCCCCCTTCGGCCGCACCTTGGCCCGGGGCGCCGAACGGGTCACCAAGTTCCTCGGCCCCTACGCAGCGCTCATCATCACCCTCCTGGTGGGCCTCGGCGTCACCCTGACGTTGGCGTGGGCTTTCGGCGAGGTGTACGAGTCCGTGACCGAAGCCAACGGCGTGGCAGGGCTGGACCACCCCGTCCTTGATGCAGCCAAGTCCGTGCGTTCGCCTCAGATGGACCTCGCCGTTACTGCTTATACGGACATTGGCGGAACAATAGGGATGCCCATCATTGCCTTGGCCATCATGGTGGGGTTGGCCTTGAAACGACGCTCCTGGACTCCGGTCATCCTCATACTGACCGCCGGACTTGGCTCACTCCTCATGACAATCGCCGGCAAGCGACTCTTCGGCCGCGCCCGCCCGGACCTGCTGGACGCCATCCCGCCCTACGAACACTCGCCGTCGTTCCCCAGCGGGCATTCCCTTAACTCGATCGTGATCGCCGGGATTGTGGCGTACCTGATCATCCTGCGGCTCAACACCCGGAAAGCACGGGTGCTGACCGTCGTTGTGGCCTCGGTGTTTGCACTGACCATGGGCCTGAGCCGCGTTTACCTGGGGCACCACTGGCTGACGGATGTGCTGGCCGCGTGGGCCCTTGGCATCGCTTGGCTGGCATTGGTGATCACGGCGCATCGGCTCTACCTGACAGTGCGCACACGACGCCATCACGAGGTAGTCTCTTGACACCAGCCGGGCCACTCGGCTTAACTGAATTACGTATGCTGAAATAACAGTTCCATGATGCGGAAACAAGAAAGCACAAGCTTCCTCCCCCCGAAACGGGAGTTCCGCATAGCCCACACCATGGATGCCAGCATTTTGCACGAGGATGACACAAGCATGGAGCTTGCAGTATTCAACAGTGTTGACCGGGACGAGGCCATCAGGACCCTGACCCCTTGCCTGGATATCCGCCGCTGGGTGGAGACGATCGTGGACGCACGCCCCTACGCCGGCGTCGATGAACTCCTGGCTCAGGCTGAACGCGCCGCCGAGCCGTTCACCGCCGACGAGGTGGAATCAGCAATGGCGCACCACCCCCGGATCGGCGAACGCCCCAAGGCCCAAACCACCGAGGCGGCCATGTCTCGTTCGGAGCAGGCAGGCGTGGACCCCGGCGACAACGAAACAACCACCGCACTCGCCGAAGGCAACCGCGCCTACGAGGAGAAGTTCGGAAGGGTCTTCCTGATCCGCGCCGCAGGCCGCAGCGCCCAGGAAATGCTCTCTACCCTCCAGGAACGCCTCAGCCACACCCCCGAAGAAGAAGACACAATCGTGGCTGGCCAGCTCCGCGAGATCGCATTGTTGCGCCTCTCGGGACTGATCAGCGAAGGAGTCAACGCATGAGCGTTTCACAAGTAACCACACACATCCTGGACACCGGTTCCGGTCGCCCGGCGGCGGGTGTCGCCGTCGTGCTTTACGTCCGCGAAGGCGACGACTGGACCCTGGTGGCCAAGGGCGAAACGGATGCCGATGGCCGCATCAAGACCCTCGGACCGGAGCGGATCCCCGGCGGCGCATACCGCCTGAACTTCGCCACGGGCGCGTATTACGAAGGCCTGGGCACGGAGACGTTCTTCCCGGAAGTGGACCTGAACTTCACAGTTTCCGACGCCGGCGAGCACTACCACGTACCGCTCCTGCTGAGCCCGTTCGCGTTCTCGACGTACCGCGGCAGCTAACACCACCGGGTTTTTGTACAGATAGTGCCCCTAAGGAGTCTTCTTAGGGGCATTATCTGTACACAAACCCGGAACGGTACGCTTGAAGACATGGCTTCAGAGGACACCACCCCCAACACCGCCCGACGCGAAATCACTGTTCGCCGGGCACCCAAGTTCGTTCCCTTCATGATTCTGGGCGCGGTGGTGGGCGCAATCGTGGCCGCGATCATCGCCTACGGCCGCCCGGCCGACCCCGCCTTCGATGCCAGCACAGTCTTCGGCTTCTTCCTGATCGTCTGCGCCGGCGGCGGCGTCATCCTGTTCTCCGTCCTGGCCCTGATCCTGGACCGCGTGAGCGTCAAGCGCTCCGAGCGCGCAGTGGTGGAAGCCGTTCCGGATTCGGTTCCGGATGAGGGACCAGAGAACGACGACGTCCGCTAAGTCAGGCGACCGGCCCGCCTCTTTGAGGGGTGCCAAATGTGAGACACACCGCATTTTGGGCCCAACACCCCTGTTCTGAGCATGTTCTGGCCCCGTTCGCGGGGTCATATAGGCAGCGGGGGAACGTACCACGGCCACAACATGAGACAATCGACCAGTGGCACGTGGCGACGGAAAACTTTCTCATGATCTTCTCCCCGGCGAAAAAGGCCCCCAGGACGCTTGTGGCGTCTTCGGGGTTTGGGCTCCCGGTGAAGAAGTAGCAAAACTCACCTATTACGGGCTGTATGCGCTGCAGCACCGCGGACAAGAATCGGCTGGTATTGCTACCAGTGACGGCAAGCGCATCAACGTCTATAAGGACATGGGCCTTGTGTCCCAGGTCTTCGATGAGACGACCCTGAACACCCTGACCGGGCACCTGGCCGTTGGCCACTGCCGGTACTCCACCACCGGTGCAAGCCACTGGGCCAACGCGCAGCCGACACTGGGTGCGACAGCAACCGGCACGGTCGCCCTGGCCCACAACGGCAACCTGACCAACACCGCTGAGCTCCGGGAAATGATCCTCGAGCGCAACGACGGCCAGCTGACCGGTGAAATGAAGCAGGGCAACACCTCCGACACCGCCTTGGTGACCGCGCTCCTTGAGGGCGAAGAGGGCAAGACCCTGGAGCAGACTGCGTTGGAGCTGCTGCCCAAGATCAAGGGCGGCTTCTGCTTCGTCTTCATGGATGAGGGAACCCTCTACGCAGCCCGCGATACCTACGGCATTCGTCCGCTGTGCCTTGGCCGCCTGGAACGCGGCTGGGTTGTCGCTTCCGAGCAGGCCGGCCTGGCCACCGTGGGCGCAAGCTTCATCCGTGAGATCGAGCCCGGCGAGTTCATCGCCATCGACGAGGACGGCGTCCGTTCCCAGCGCTTCGCTGAGGCAACTCCTGCCGGCTGTGTCTTCGAATACGTTTACCTGGCCCGCCCGGATGCTGCCATCGCCGGCCGCTCCGTCTACGAGGCCCGTGTTGAGATGGGCCGCCAGTTGGCCCGCGAAAACACCCATGAGGCCGACCTCGTGATCCCCGTGCCCGAGTCCGGTACTCCCGCCGCTGTTGGCTATGCCGAACAGTCGGGGATCCCGTTCGCGCACGGCTTCGTCAAGAACGCCTACGTGGGCCGCACCTTCATCCAGCCCTCGCAGACCCTGCGCCAGCTTGGTATCCGCCTGAAGCTCAATGCTTTGGAATCGGTGATCCGTGGCAAGCGCATTGTGGTGGTGGATGACTCGATCGTCCGCGGCAACACCCAGCGCGCCATCGTCAGGATGCTGCGTGAGGCGGGCGCTGCCGCTGTGCACGTCAAGATTTCTTCCCCTCCGGTCCAGTGGCCTTGCTTCTACGGCATCGACTTCGCCTCCCGCGCAGAGCTGATTGCCAACGGCGCCACCATTGAGGAGATTTCGCAGGCCATCGGCGCCGACTCGCTGGCCTACATCTCCGAAGACGGCATGATCGGGGCCACCCAGCAGCCGCGCGAACGCCTCTGCACGGCCTGCTTCACGGGCAAGTACCCGATTGAGCTGCCGCACGCGGACAAGCTGGGCAAGAACCTGCTGGAACGCACCGACCTTGGCGGCCTGGAACCGGCCGATGCCGACTCCGTGGACGATTCCGAGGATCCGGCCGAGAAGCCGGGTGCTACCGGCTGCGACCCGGGACCGGACGCCGAATTCGAGAACCTCCTTACCGACGCTGATCGTTTGACCGACGCCGACAAGAAAGAGTCTGTATGACCTCCGCAACCCCAGCCGCTGGAAACCCCGGGAACACTTCCGGCATCACTTACGCTTCTGCAGGTGTCGACGTCGAAGCCGGCGACCGCGCAGTCGAATTGATGAAGGGTGCCGTCAAGGCGACCCACAACTCGTCGGTGATTGGCGGCGTCGGCGGTTTCGCTGGCCTGTACGACGTTTCCAAGCTCCTCACCTACAAGAAGCCGCTCCTGGCAACGTCCACCGACGGCGTGGGCACCAAGGTGGCCATCGCGCAGGCCATGGACATCCACGACACCATCGGTTTCGACCTTGTGGGCATGGTGGTGGACGACATCGTCGTGGTGGGCGCTGAGCCGCTGTACATGACCGACTACATCGCGTGCGGCAAGGTTGTCCCGGAGCGCATCGCCGACATCGTCCGCGGTATCGCCGCTGCCTGCTCCGTTGCCGGTACCGCCCTTGTTGGCGGCGAAACGGCTGAGCACCCCGGCCTCCTGGGCGAGCACGAGTACGACGTCGCAGGTGCTGCGACGGGCGTTGTCGAGGCTGACGCACTCCTCGGCCCGGACCGCGTCCGTGCCGGCGACGTCGTGATCGGCATGGCCTCCTCCGGCCTGCACTCCAACGGCTACTCGCTGGTCCGCCGCGTCATCAACCACGCCGGCTGGGCATTGGACCGTCAGGTTTCCGAACTCGGCCGCACCCTGGGCGAGGAGCTCCTGGAGCCGACCCGCGTCTACGCAGCCGACTGCCTGGACCTGGCCCGCACCTTCCCGGTTTCGGCCGGTGCAGCGGTCCACGGCTTCAGCCACGTCACCGGTGGTGGCCTGGCCGCCAACCTGGCACGCGTCCTCCCGCAGGGCCTCGTGGCGACGGTTGACCGCAACACCTGGGAACTCCCGGCCATCTTCAAGCTCGTCTCCGAGCTCGGCAATGTTCCGCTGGCTGACCTCGAGCGCACGCTGAACCTCGGCGTTGGCATGGTTGCGATCGTTTCCCCCGAAGCAGCAGACGCAGCAGTGGCCCGCCTCAACGACCGCGGACTGCCGTCCTGGGTCATGGGTACTGTTTCGGCGGACTCTGACTCGATCGACAAGACCGGCCCGGACTACGTCCAGGGTGCCAAGGGCGTCGACGGCGGTGCCGTCCGTTTGGTGAATGCCTACGCCTAGGCGATCCAAGCCATAGCAACAAGAGCGGCCGGGCAGTTTCAACTGCCCGGCCGCTCTTGTTTTGCTAAGCTTCCGTCACAGCACCGCTGACAGGAACGCGCGTGTCCGCTCATGCTGCGGGTGGTTGATGACTGTTTCGGCCGCACCTTCTTCGATGATGCGGCCATCGTGCATGAACACCACCCTGTCCGCGACGTCCCGTGCAAACCCCATCTCGTGGGTCACAACGATCATGGTCATCCCGGATTTGGCCAGGTCCTTCATTACCCGCAGGACCTCCCCCACAAGCTCCGGATCCAGCGCCGACGTCGGCTCGTCGAACAGCATCAGCTTGGGTTGCATGCACAACGCCCTGGCGATCGCCACCCGCTGCTGCTGCCCACCGGAAAGGTGTCGCGGATAGGCGTGCGCCTTTTGCTCCAACCCCACCTGTTCGAGCAAGCCAAGCGCCCGACGCCGGACCTCGTCCTTACGCTGTTTCAGCACCCTGAGCGGGGCCTCCATAAGGTTCTCCAAAACGGTCATATGGGGGAACAGGTTGAAGTGCTGGAAGACCATACCAATGTCGGTGCGGTCTGCGCAGATCTCGTTATGGGACTGTTCGTGGAGCTTGTCGCCCTTGATCCGGTATCCCACCACCCTGTCCTCAACCCAGAGCAGGCCGCCGTCGATCTTCTCCAGATGGTTCACGCACCGAAGAAAGGTGCTCTTTCCGGAACCGGAGGCCCCGATCAGGCAGACCACTTCACCGCTGCTGACTTCGAGGTCGATTCCTTTGAGGACCTGGTGGGGGCCGAAGCTCTTCCGAACATCCTGGGCCCGAACCAGCGGCACTTGGCCGGTTGCGTTGATGGATTCGATGGTCATGATGCGTTGCCCTTTCCTGTGGCCAGCGGCGAGTGGACCCTGAAGAATTTCCGGAGGCGCTCCACGGGAGTCGGCGGCACTGTGCGGGAGGTGCCTCGGGAGAACCGGCGTTCCAAATATCCCTGGCCGATGCTGAACACAGTGGTGATGATGATGTACCAAATGCTCGCTACCAGGAGCAGTGGAACCACCTGCAGATTCTTGGAGTAGATGATCTGCGCGGAATAGAGGAGTTCAGGAACGGCAAGCACGCTGACCAGCGAGGTGGTCTTGAGCATGCCGATGAATTCGTTCCCGGTGGGCGGGATAATAACGCGCATTGCCTGGGGCAGTACAACCCGCGTGAGGGTCTGGATGCGGGACATGCCCAGGGCTCCTGCGGCTTCGCTCTGCCCTTGCTCAATCGACTGAATGCCGGCACGCACGATTTCCGACATGTACGCGGCCTCGTTCAGGCCCAGTCCCAGGATTGCCGCGGCCAAAGGCGTGATGAGTTGGTTGGCATCGAGGCTGACCCCTGGGATGCCGAACGTTATTTCCGGATACAGCGCGGACAGGTTGAACCAGAACAGTAGCTGAACCAGCACAGGAGTGCCGCGGAAGATGGTGACGTAGGCGCTTGCGGACGCCTTGACCACTGGATTGGCGGACAACTGCATGACCGCCAGGACCACGCCCAGCCCCACACCCAAAGCCATGCACACCACCGTCAGGAAAAGCGTGATGCCTATGCCATTGACTATCGCGACGTCGCGAAAATACAGGGACACTTTGTCCCAGCCGAAGCGCGGATTGGTCAGCGCCGAGATCACCAGCAGAATCACGACGGCGGCTACTGCCGTCCCAGCCACCCAACGCCATGGGTGCCGCGCAGGCACCACGGTGAAACGACCGTGCCCCGTTGCTGTAGCCGTAGGATTCATCAGTCCACTCATCGGGAAGCACCTGCCTCGACTGCGTCCGCGCTGATGGTCACCGTCTGGGGAATCCCGTACCTGGTGTTGATCTGTTGGTAGGTATCGCTGACCACGAGGGATTTCACGGCCGCAACAATGGAGGCAGTCAGGGGCGAATCCTTGGGCAAGGCGATGCCCACGGGCGTGGGATCGTAGTCCTGGTCACCTGCGAGTTCAAATGCCCCGTCGGAGAGCTTGCTGGCATACCCGGTGCCAATGAGGCCGGAAAGGACGCTGTCCACCCGCCCGGAGATCAGTGCCAGATTGGCTTCGTTCTGGGATGGGAAGAGCTGGATGTCTATTGGCTCTTTGCCGGCGTCCGTGCATTGCAGGGAGAACGCGGGGAGGGTCTCGATTCCCTGCGTCGTTCCCTTCTCGCCACCAACCCTGGTGCCGCACAGTTTCATCGGATCCAGGGACAAGTTCTTCGGGTTACCCGCCTTGACCGCCAGCCCGGAGCCGCTGCTCTGGTAGGCGGCAAAGTCAGCGTTCTTCCGGCGTTCATCCGTGACATTGAAACCGGAGATGCCGACGTCGTATTTGTGCGAACTGACGCCCGGGAGGATGGTGTCGAAAGTCGCGGGCGTCATGGTGACTTTCAGGCCCAGCGTCTCCCCCAGCGCCTTGGCGAAGTCCGCGTCCCAACCAATGACTGTCTTGTTATCGTCCGCGTAGAACTCGTACGGAGGGAAGGTGGGGTCCGTGCCGACTACAAGGGTTCCCCTGGCTTTGACGTCCGCTGGCAACAGATCAGCTGCAGCCTTGTTGAACGCGGCGGCGGGGATCGTGTCCTGGGGACCAGTTGAGACTGCGGATTCCTTTCCTGCGTCAAGGGAGGCCGTGGTACAGCCGGACATTCCGACGGTTGCTGCCAGGAGCAGCGCGCCGGTTCTCATGATGTTAGGACGGGACATGGTTACCTTCCGGGGGTGTTGTTCCGTGGTCAACGGCGATGTTGACCAGGGTGGTGCCGACGTTGACGATTGCGGGGTGCCGCACGATGGCGACCACTCCGTCAACCGGTGAATGGAAATCTTTGGGAAGCCTGTCCAGCTCTTCCACTGAATGGACCCGTGCCACGACGTCACCCGCGCTGACCGTCTGCCCGAGAGACACCACGGGTTCAAAGAGCCCTGCCATGGTGGAATGCACCGCTGAATGTGCGGTCAGTTCCACCCAGCGTATTGGCCCGTCCGTGCCGGTCACGTCCGATGGATTGGGCTCGTCTTTGAGTACGCCCCAGTGGCCGAGAAGGGAGCGAAGACCGGCCCTGGCCCGGTTCAGGATGGGCAGCGAAACCGTTCCCCGTCCACCAAGTTCGGTTGAGATCATGGGGATTCCGGCCAGGTCGGCAGCGCCGCTGATGGAGCCAGCTTTCAGCATTGGTTTGACTGCTACGGAGTAGGGCACGTTGAAGGCCGAGACGGCCGCTACCTTCTCGGCCCAAAGTTCTGGAGTGGGGCCGAGATAGACGAACGCAGAGGGTACGTACTCCGAAGCGATACCGCCGGAGTGGATATCCATGACGTAATCGGCCATGGGGATGAGTTCTTCGGACACAATGGAAGCGATCTGCTGTGCCGGGCCACCAGCTGGCCGTCCCGGCATGGCGCGGTTGAGGTTTACGCCGTCGACACTGGCTACGCGACGCCCTTCCCGCACAGCGGAGATGTTCAGGGCAGGCAGAATGACCAGCCTTCCGGCTACGTCATCGACCCGAACGGATCGGATCAGTTCCTGGAGCAGGATCTGGCCTTCGTATTCGTCGCCGTGGGTCCCCGCCAACAGCAGGACCGTTGGCCCGTCGCCACCGCTGATGACGGCGATGGGTGAAGGTATGACTGAAGCGTCATTTTCATTGTCCGAGTGCTCGATCTCCAGATAGCCCAGCTGCTTACCGACCGCGGCGAAGTCGATGCCGGAGATACGGGGAATGTGCAAAGTCATGGAGCTGCTCTCTTCAGGCTTGGAGGAATTGGATTCAATGTATACAGTGAATCCAGTGATGTAAAGCACGTAGACTCAAATGAGTTTTTATCGATGAGGGGATGGGGCGAATGCCTGCGCAAGCAGCCAGGAAAGTGCGGCCACTAAGTGAGCACGTCTACGACAGGATCAGCAACGACATCGTCAATGGCGTAGTTGCTCCCGGAGCTCCGCTCGTACAAGAGCAAATCGCTGAAGAATACGGAGTCTCGCGCACCCCCGTCCGCGATGCCCTCACACGATTGGTCCACGAAGGCCTGGCGACGCTTGAGCCCGGGGCCGGCTATTTCGCCACTGCACTTACGCGATCAGAGGTCGAAGAGGTGTACGAGGTCCGTAAGGCGCTTGAGGTCATGGCCATCCGGCAAGGCGGCGCAAAATACAGTGACCTTGAGCTGGCCCGGCTGGAATTGCTGATCGCCGAAGGCTCGGCAAGTACCGACGCCGAAGAGTTGTTCACCGCAACCCGCGCCTTCCACCTAAGCCTGGCGGCGACTTCCCCCAACAGCTTCCTGCTGAAGACACTTCAAACCGTATGGGACAACCCCGTGCAACGACTCATCAGCCGCTCCTATCCCTTGGATCAGGGGAAGCTTGACCGGGTAGCGGACGCGCACCGAAAGATTGTGGCAGCGGCCCGCGCGGGCGATCTGGAAGCCCTGATTCCGCTTTTGGACCTCTGCCACGTGAAGGACCAGTAAGTCCTAGACCTGGATCAGGCTGAGCACCCCGCCCTGCGGATCCATGATGGTGGCCAGCGATCCTTGCTCCGTCCGGTCATCGGGTTCCACCAGGAGTTCTCCCCCGGCCGCTACGGCGGCGTCGGCGGCCTTGCGGACATCGGTCACACCGAAGTACACCTGCCATGCGGCGTCCTCGCCCTCCTCGGCAGGAACGACGCCGGCCACCTCCTCACCGTTCACCATCAGCGTGCTGTAGCTGCCGCCGTCGTCCTGGGGGTACTCGGTGACCTCGTACCGGAAAAGCTGCTGGAAAAACGCGACGGCGGCCTGGGGCTCGGGCGTCAGAAGTTCAGTCCACGCGAGCGCGCCAGGCTCGTTATACAGGTGGCTTCCAAGATGCGTTCCTGCCTGCCAAATCCCCGTGGTTCCTCCGCCCGCTGCCTCTATGAACGCCAACACGCCGGTGTCCGCAACAGCCTCGGGGCCGAACTGGAGCTTCCCGCCGGCATGCGCAACGTCCCGGGTCACGTCCTCCGCATCCGTGGCGGCGAGGTAGATGTTCCACTGTCCATGTGTCCCGGCGGCTTCCTGCATGGGGTTCTGCGGGGCGATCACCGCCACCAACTGCTCCTTCACGAAGGCCTGCGCATAACTGCGCCCGTCCGGGGTTGGCAGGTCCTTGTACGTCCAGCCGAACACGTGCTGGTAGAAAGCCTTGGCGGCCTCGACATCCCTGGTCTGAAGGTCCGCCCAGCAGGGCTCGCCGCTCGCGTAGTGCTTTCTCTCAGTCATGCCAGTAATCCTGTCATGAGGTCGGAGCATCACAACAGTGACGAAAAAAGGACCCCCAGGGTACGCCAATGAACGGCGTGCCCTGGGGGCCCTTTTCAAAAGATGTACGGCATCCGGAGATGCGCGATGACCTTATGTACGACGGCGGTACGCAACTCAGTGCCAGAGGCACCTGTTGATTGCGACAGCTATCCGATACGGCGGGTGTCTACCTCGTCGTCATCATCTTCCGCGTACTTGTCCTCATAGGCCGAATAGTCCGGCTCCGGGGGATCTTCGGGGAAGTGGCTCTTTACACGACTGGATGGGCCCGTGAGCTCGCGCTCAAGTGCCGAATAGTCAGTGTTCGGGGAGTAGTACTTGATGTCCCGAGCCTGCTTGGTAGCTTTTGCCTTTTGACGGCCGCGCCCCATGGCGTGACCCCCTTTTGTACTTGGACCGGAGGTGGTCACCTTGGCTATCGGTGAGGCCCCGGAATGTTTGGTCAATTTGTCGTATGTCTAGATTACATGCTTTCGGGGGTGCCCGTGCGCCACATCAGCCCCAAGTCCGGGTCCAACACCGCCAAAACCAGCCGCAGGCACCTCCAAGCAGCCGAAAATTGGGTAGAGTCGGGCTCAATGCGGCTCCACAGCAGGAAGGCACAACCCGGAATATGAGCCAGGACAACACCCCATCGCGTGATGGTTCGCCACACGATCAGGGCAAGGATGGCGCGTCCCCCGTGCCTGAAACACCTCCCCAGGCATCCGGTGAACAACCGCAAGCGGCCCCGTGGACCCCGCCCTCAGGCCTTCAACCGGATCCCGCACCAGAGCTTGACCCTGACTTCGTGCCGAATCGGGGCGAGCAGCCGGATCCCACCCAGCCGCCTTATCCCTGGCAGCAGCCCTACCCAGCCCAACAGCCCTACCCCGGCCAGGCGCCGGCAACAGGCCAGGCGCCGGCAACGGGCCAGGCGCCGGCAACGGGCCAGGAATGGCGGCCAGAGACGCACGGCGATCCGGTCAAGCGCCAGCGCCTGGTCATCGGCGGAATCGTGGTTGGCGTCCTGGTCCTTATCGGCGTAGTCATCTGGGTGCTGCTCAACTTGCTCGGCAGCCGCCCCGAAGCCCCCGTGGCCAGTCCCAGCGCAACATCCAACCCCGGCCCGCTCCCCCGCGATACGAACTCGAAGGACTTCCAGGTCGGCGACTGCTTTGCCAGCTTCGACGCCAATGCCTCCCAAGCCCGGGCGGTAGCGTGCGATACCGAACACTCTGCCCAGCTCGGGGCTGTTTTCAGCTACGGAGCTGACGAGTCCTTCCCCGGCGCCACCGCGTTGCGGGACAAAGGCAGGGAAGTCTGCAAGACCGTGAAGCTCAACAAAGCGGCCGCCAACTACGTACTGCTCCAGCAGAACGTGTACCCCAGCAGCACCAGCTGGGACCGTGGCGACCGCCGCGTCGATTGCTTCATCGTGGTGGACTCCGGCAACACCATCAAGGAAGACCTCCTCGACAAGTAACGCCGGCGGACGCTACTTTCTGCGGACGGTGAGGCCGGTGCCTACAGGCGCGCCGCCGTCGGGGTTCGACAACGCCTCCAGCCTCTCGATGGTGAGTTCGTCCACGTCAGCGGCGGTATCCACCAGCACGGTATCGCCGTCGCTGATTTCGCCCGCCAGGATTTCCTTGGCCAGGCGGTCGCCGATCTCGCGCTGGACGAGCCGCCGCAGAGGCCGGGCTCCGTACGCGGGATCGTAGCCGGACATGGCCAACCAGGCGCGGGCACCGTCGGTCACTTCCAAAGAGAGCCTGCGGTCCCGGAGCCTCTTGCCGAGCTCGGCTACGTGCAGTTCCACAATCCGCGCGAGTTCCTCAACGGACAGCGGATCGAAGAGCACGATCTCGTCCAGGCGGTTCAGGAATTCCGGCTTGAACGATGCCTGGACCACGGCCATGACGGCATCGCGCTTGGCCTTGGCATCCAGCGACGGATCCACCAGGAACTGGCTTCCGGAGTTGGACGTCAGCACCAGGATAGTGTTGCGGAAGTCCACGGTGCGGCCTTGGCCGTCGGTGAGGCGGCCGTCGTCGAGTACTTGCAGGAGGATGTCGAACACCTCCGGGTGCGCCTTCTCAACTTCGTCCAGGAGCACCACGGAGTATGGTCGACGACGCACTGCCTCGGTCAGCTGGCCGCCTTCCTCATAGCCCACGTATCCCGGAGGAGCACCGACCAGGCGGGCCACTGCATGCTTTTCGCTGTACTCGGACATGTCGATGCGGATCATGGCGCGTTCGTCATCGAAGAGGAAGTCAGCCAAGGCCTTGGCCAGCTCGGTTTTACCAACGCCGGTGGGACCCAGGAACAGGAACGAGCCGGTGGGACGGTTGGGATCGCTGATGCCTGCACGGGCACGCCGCACGGCATCGGACACAGCCTGCACCGCCTTGCTTTGACCGATCAGGCGCTTGCCGAGCTCTTCTTCCATGTGCAGCAGCTTCTGGGACTCGCCCTGGAGCATGCGGCCGGCCGGGATGCCTGTCCAAGCGGAAATGACCTCGGCGATGTCGTCCGCGGTGACGTCCTCCGCCACCATCAGCTCCGACTTCGATTCGCCGCGTGCAGACTCTTCTTCGGCTGCGGCGCTCAGTTCCCGTTCCAGCGCGGGCAGTTCGCCGTAGAGAATGCGCGACGCCGATTCGAGGTCGCCTTCGCGCTGGTGCTTATCAGCTGCCGAACGCAGCTCGTCTATCTTGGCCTTCAGGTCACCCACCCTGTTCAGCCCGGCCTTCTCAGCTTCCCAGCGCGCGTTGAGGGCGTTGAGCTCTTCCTTCTTGTCCGCCATGTCAGCGCGGAGCGCGGCAAGCCGCTCAACCGACGCCGGATCGGTTTCGTTCTGGAGGGCCAGTTCTTCCATGGTCAAACGGTCGACGGCGCGGCGGAGCTGGTCGATCTCTTCCGGCGCCGAGTCGATCTCCATGCGGAGCCGGGACGCGGCCTCATCCACGAGGTCGATGGCCTTGTCCGGGAGTTGCCGGCCCGAAATGTAGCGGTTGGACAGCGTGGCGGCGGCCACCAGCGCGGAGTCGGCAATGGCTACCTTGTGGTGTGCCTCGTAGCGCTCCTTCAGGCCACGGAGGATGCCGATGGTGTCCTCAACGCTGGGCTCACCGACATAGACCTGCTGGAAGCGCCGCTCCAGGGCAGGGTCCTTCTCGATGTTTTCGCGGTATTCGTCCAGGGTGGTGGCACCAATCAGGCGCAGTTCACCGCGGGCCAGCATGGGCTTGAGCATGTTGCCGGCGTCCATGGCGCTCTCGCCGGTCGCTCCGGCGCCCACTACCGTGTGGATTTCGTCGATGAACGTGACGATCTGCCCGTTGGAGTTCTTGATCTCCTCAAGCACTGCCTTGAGGCGTTCTTCAAACTCACCGCGATACTTGGCACCGGCCACCATGGATGCCAGGTCCAGCGCGATGAGGGTCTTGCCGCGCAGGCTCTCAGGGACGTCACCAGCGACCATGCGCTGGGCGAGTCCCTCGACAACGGCAGTCTTACCGACGCCCGGCTCGCCGATCAGCACGGGGTTGTTCTTGGTGCGGCGGCTCAAGACCTGGACGACGCGGCGGATCTCGCTGTCGCGCCCGATCACCGGGTCCAGCTTGCCCGAACGGGCCACCGCGGTCAGGTCAGTGCCGAACTTCTCCAGGGCTTGGAAGGTGTTTTCGGGATCCGGAGAGTTGACGTTCCTGTCACCGCGGACACCCGGCAGGGCAGCGAGAAGCGCCTCATGGGAGGCGCCGGCGTCGCGCATTAACTTCCCGACGGCGTCACTTCCGGCCGAGAGCCCCAGCAGCAGATGCTCGGTGGAGACGAAGGAGTCGCCGAGTTTGTCGGCGTCGGCTTGGGCGGCTTGGATGGCCTGTACTGCCTGGCGGGAAAGCTGGGCCTGCTGGACGGAGGTGCCGGAGGATGATGGCAGGGCCTTGATGGCCGAACTTGCCTGCACGCTCACGGCGTCCGGATCAGCTCCAGTAGCACGCAACAGGGCGACGGCAACGCCCTCGCGCTGGTCCATGAGGGCCTTGAGCAGGTGCGCAGGTTCTACTTGAGGATTGCCCGCAGTTGAGGCATTCATGGCGGCCGCAGAAAGGGCCTCCTGGCTTTTGGTAGTGAATTTGACGTCCAAAGAGAGCTCCCTTTCTGGAGTGTGACCAATACTTTCAAAGTTGAGTCTACTACGCTCAAGTTTGATTTTGCGGCCGTTGGTTCAATGTTTGCCCACGGCGAAACGGGTGTCCAGAGCTACCCGGTTAGGCTGGGGTCATGGATACCATCTCCACCACTGAAGAGCTCGAAGACCTGATCGGATTGCCCCTGGAGCGCACCCGGAAAAAGGTCCGCACCTCGCTCAGCGAATTCGACCGGCAATGGCTGGCCGCCAGCCCGTTCTGCGTCCTCTCGACGACGGATGCGAACGGCCGCGTGGATGCCTCGCCCAAGGGGGACCCTGCCGGTTTCATCCATGTCCTGGACGAGCACACCATCGCCATTCCGGAGCGCCCCGGAAACAAGCTGGCGTTCGGCTTCCACAACATCCTGGAGAACCCCAATGTCGGCATCCTCTCCGTGGTTCCCGGCCGGACGGACACCCTGCGGATCAACGGCACAGCACGTATTGTGCGCGACGCGGACTTCTTCGACCAGATGGTGGTCAAAGGGCACAGGCCGCGCGCCGCCGTCGTGGTTTCGGTGGAGGAAGTGTTCACGCACTGCGGCAAGGCGTTCATGCGCAGCGGGCTGTGGCAGCCGGAAACGTGGGATCCCGAAAACCTTCCCAGCATCGCGGTGCTCGCCCAGGCCTACACCCAGCCCGAAACGCCGCTGGAAGAGCTTGAGTCCTACTACGGCCCGTCGTACGCCGAGCGGATGTACCGGGACTAGGCCTTAGGCGGGATAGACCGACACCAGCGCCGACTTCACCACGAACCGCACTTCCATTCCCGGAGCCAGGCCAAGGTCCGCGGAGGCGGCCGGGGTGATGTCGGCGGACAGGGTGTTGCTGGGTCCGGAACTGGCACGAACGCGGACCTGGTCGCCGTGGGGCTCGAGGTCGGTGATGGTCACCGGGAAAGAATTGCGGGGACTTCCGTGCACGTCGCCCAGGAAGACGGAAACGCTCGACGGCGGAAACGCTGCGACGCCTGCCTGGCCCGCCACGAGTGACCAATCAGGATCGTGCTGTCCTGCGAAAACCCGGCCATCCGGCGTCGTGATCCCTTCCTGGCCGAGAGTGCCGGCGACGAGATTGAGTCCTGCGAGTCCGGCTGCGAAGTGGCTCCTGGGCCGTTCCAGGACCTGGCGCGTCGGCCCTTCTTCGACGATCCGGCCGCTTTCCACCACGATCACGCGATCAGCCAGCATGTAGGCGTCCAGGACATCGTGCGTGACGATGATGGCCTTCCGGTCAGCCAGGACGCGCTTCAGCACCCGGCGCAGCAGCGGGGCCGTATGGATGTCCAGGGCTGCCATTGGTTCGTCGAGCAGCAGCAGCTCGGGCTCAGCGGCCAGGGCCCTCGCCACCGCTACGCGCTGGGCCTGGCCTCCGGACAACTGGGCAGGTTTCCGGTTCGCGAGGGCCAGCGCGTCCACCTCGTCCAGCCAGTGGCGGGCGACCTCGCGGGCTTCGGTCCTGGAAGCGCCGGTACTCCGCGGCCCGAAGGCCACGTTATCCAGCACGTTCAGGTGCGGAAACAGCAACGCTTCCTGGGCCAACAGGGCCGTGCCCCGCAGGTGCGGCGCGCTCCACCGACGCGTGCCGCCGTCGAGCGTGAACAGTTCCCTGCCGCCGAGGCGGGCCGAACCCGACTCCGGCCTCAGCAACCCTGAGATTACGCCGAGCAGCGTGGATTTGCCGGCACCGTTCGGGCCCAGAATGGCCAGGGTTTCAGAGGGGCCCAGACTCAGGGACATCTCGAAGTTGCGGGCCGGCAGGCTGGCGGTGAGGTCGAATGTCACAACTGTTCCTTCACAGGCGCGCTGGACCGGCGACGACCATAACTCAGGCCAACCACAGCAACGGCCACAGCCACCAGGAGCAGTGACAGCGCAACGGCGGCATCGGCGTCGGTCTCGCGCTGGAGGTAAATCTCCAACGGCAGGGTCCTGGTGACGCCTTGGAGGCTGCCCGCGAAGGTGAGCGTTGCGCCGAATTCGCCGAGGCTGCGGGCAAAGGAGAGCACGGCGCCGGACGCGAGCCCCGGCAGGACCAGCGGGAGGGTGACTCGACGCAGAACGGTGGTGGGCCGGGCGCCGAGGGTGGCGGCCACGGCGTCGTACTTGCTGCCGGCCGTGCGCAAGGCTCCCTCGAGGCTGACCACCAGGAACGGCAGGGCCACGAACGTCTGGGCCAGGACCACCGCAGTGGTGGAGAACGCGATCTGGATCCCGGCCACCTCCAGGGACTTACCCAGCAAGCCCTGGCGGCCAAAGGTGTAGAGCAACGCGATACCGCCGACGACCGGTGGCAGCACCAGCGGAAGGAGGACGAAAGCCCGGAGCAGCCGCTGGCCAGGGAAGGGCTGGCGGGCAAGAACGAGTGCCAGGGGGACGCCCAGGACAACGCACAATGCCGTACTCGCCGCCGAGGTCCGCAGGCTCAACCCGAGCGCTGTCAGGGAAGATTCGGAGGTGATGAGGGGAATGAACTGTGGCCAATTGACCTTGGCCACCATCGCCACCAACGGCAGCAGGATGAAAAGCGACCCTGCTGCCGCGATGACGTAAACCCATGACGGGACACCTGTGTAGCCAGTGCCGCTGCGTCGATTCATGGAGTCCTTATGTTGGCCGGCAACGCCCTTACGGGGTGCCGAATCCGGCGTCGTCCAGGACCTTCTTGCCGTCTGCGCTGGTGACCGCTGCAATGAAAGCCTGGGCGAGTTCCTTGTTCTTGCTCGCGCCCAATGTAGCAATCGGATAGGTGTTCACGGCCTTGTCCGACTCCGGGAACGGGATTCCCTTGACCTTCTCACCGGCGGTCTTGACGTCCGTGACGTACACCAGGCCGGCGTCCGCTTCCTGGGAAGTAACCTTGCCCAGGACGTCAGTCACGGAGGATTCTTCGCTGACCGGGGCCAGGGTGGTTCCAGTTGCCTTTTCAATGGTTTCGGTGGCCGACCCACAGGGAACCTGCGGGGCGCAGACAACTACCTTCACGCCGGACTTGGCGAGATCGGCGAAGGAAGCGATCGACGCCGGGTTGCTTGGCGGGACGGCAATCTCCAGGACGTTGGTGGCGAAGTTGGTGGCGGTACCGTCGATGAGCTTGGCGTCGGACAGCTTGGCCATGTTCTTGGTATCGGCCGAGGCGAAGACGTCTGCCGGTGCGCCCTGGGTGATCTGGGTGACCAGGCCCGATGATCCGGCGAAGTTCAAGGTGACCTTGGTGCCGGGGTTCTTGGCCTCGAAGTCGCTGGCGAGCTTGGTGAAGGTAGCCTTCAGGGATGCTGCGGCGAAAACGGTGATCTCACCGGATATCGACGAGGAGGAGCTGGCCGGGCTCGTTGCTGCCGGAGTGTTGCTGCTGCCCGCGCAGCCGGCCACGCCTGCAGCCAGCGCCCCTGCGGCCAGCAGCGCAGTGATGGTCTTGCGGCTGATGCTCATATGATGCTCTTTCCCTGGGGTGTTTCGATAATGACGTTGGTTGCCTTGACCACGGCCGTGGCGACAGAACCTAGCTCCAGCCCAAGTTCCCGCACAGCCTCGCTGCTCATGAGGGACACCACACGGAACGGTCCGCACTGAAGCTCCACCTGGGCCATGACCTTGTCCGCGGTGATGCCGGTTACCAGGCCCACGAAGCGGTTCCGGGCCGAGCTGCCGGACCTCGACTGGTCGTCTGGAAGGTGGGATTGGCTGCGGGCGATCGTTGCGAGCTCCAGGCCGTCCACTGCCAGGCGCCCAGCTGGATCCTTCTGCGGAGTGAGCGTCCCGTTTTCCGTCCAGCGCCTCACGGTGTCGTCGCTGACACCGAGGAACCGGGCGGCTTCGGAGATTCGTATTTGCGGCATGGAATGAGTGTAGTGCCGTATTTGCGCTCGTGTGCGCCCCATGTTGCCGCAAACGCAATGTGACTTTGGGTTGGGGACGTGGCGGCGGGGTCGTTGCTTCGGCGCACCCTTACCCGCGGAATGCACCCGTAAGCTCTGGCGCGCGGGGAGCATCCGGTGTCCGGCATCACCCTGGCCGCTGAGCAGTTCGCATCGGCTGACCCAGAGGCCGAAAAGGGGGTCGCTGAAGCCGTGCGGAGGTGCATGGCCACGGCGGGCTATGACTACACGCCCGTTTCATCGGGACAGGAGTCCGTGGACCTTAAGAACTTCATCGGTTTCGACAGCCTCACCGTGGAAACTGCGCGCACTTTCGGCTACGCATCGTCCAAGCCCAAGGGGCCGGGTGAGCCTGCGCCGGATTCCACCCTGGGAAAGCTCATGGCTGATCCCGGCTTTCAGCAGGCCCTCAACGGCGGCGGTTCCCCGGAACAAAACGTGGTCCGGTCCTCAGCAGGAACGGGCATGTTGTGGGGAGGTTGCAACGCCGAAGGTATCACCGCCATCTACGGGAACGCCGACAAGTACATGAGGGCAACCGGCTTGGCTCTCAACTCGCTGATGGTCGCCACCAACGCCGCCGGCCAGGACGCCGGGGTCCAGTCCGCCGTCGAGTCCTGGAAAGAATGCATGTCCACAACAGCCTTCCCTTACAGCCATCCCGGCGAAGCAGTCTCTGCGGGCCACGAGGCCGGCGGCCAGAAGGAGCTGAAGATCGCCGTCACGGATGCCACCTGCCGCGAAAGCACCGGCTTCGATGCGAAGATCACCACAGTGCTGGACAAGTACCTGACCACTCGGATGAAGGAATTGGAAGCCGAAGTGGCTGACGTGAAGCAGATCCGCCACGAAGCTTCGGAGCGCGCGCAGCTGTTGCTGGGGTAGTCCGCCGGGCGGGACGCTGGGTTGCCGGCTGGGACGCTGGGTTGCCGGCCGGGTTGCCTTCTGGCAACTGGGAATGATCGCCCGGGACTACACTTTGGCCATGGCCATCTACGTCGATCCGCCCCTGTGGCCGGCCCACGGCACAGTCTTCTCGCATCTGGTTTCGGACAAGTCGCTGGATGAGCTGCATGCCTTCGCAGCATCCGCCGGAGTACCCGAGCGCGCCTTCGACGGAGACCACTACGACGTTCCCGAACGCCGCTACGATGACTTGGTCCAGGCCGGCGCCATCCCCGTGGAAGCCCGGATCCTGGTACGCAAACTGATTGCCAGCGGGCTGCGCATTCCGGCCCGCGAACGCAGCAAAGCCCTGACCGTTCCGCTGCTGGAACGCTGGAATACCACGTACCCAGGGCACGAAGAATTGGGCCTTGAACTCCTTGAACGATGGGGCGAAGACGGGCGGAAATACCATAGCCGGACCCACCTGTTGGCCGTCCTCGAAGCCTTGGACATCCTTACCGAGCCAGCCTTGCCCGCCCGCTCCGTTGCCCTGGCAGCTTGGTTTCATGACGCCGTCTATGAAGGAGTGGCCGGGCAGGACGAGGAAGAGTCGGCCGTCCTGGCCGAGGATCGATTGACCGCTGCGGGCCTGGCTCCAGCGGACGTGGCAGAAGTTGCCCGACTGGTCCGGCTCACATCCACCCACAGACCCGAACCAGGCGACCATGCCGGGGCCCTGCTCTGCGATGCGGATCTCTCCGTCCTGGGCGGGGACGAGCAGTCCTACGCACGGTATCTTGCTGCCGTCCGCGAAGACTACGCCCACGTCGGTGACGCCGACTTCGCCAAGGGGCGGGCCGCCGTCGTACGTCAGCTCCTGGACCTCGACCCGCTGTTCCACAGCGAACGCGCCAAGGGCCTCTGGCTCGACGCTGCGCGCCGGAACCTCGCAGCCGAATTGGCGTGAGCCCCTTGCTCAGCGAACCCGGCGCGGCGCAGCGGCAGCTTCCGTACTCGGTGCGGTTCGAATGGGGGCTCGACGGCGCCCGTGCGGTGGTTCCCGGAGCAGACCTTGCGGTTGTGGTTGACGTCCTCTCGTTCACCACATGCGTCAGCGTGGCGGTCGAACGCGGGGCGGCCGTGTTTCCCTATCCCCTCCGGGACGCCGGGGCGAGTGAATTTGCGGCTCACCATGAGGCCTCGCTCGCGGGACCGCGCGGCTCTGAAGGACTGAGTCTGTCACCCGTAAGTCTCCGCGCGGCGCGGACGCTGGGCCGGGTGGTCTTGCCGTCCCCCAACGGTTCCACGATCAGCCACGAACTCGCTGCAACCGCCCGGCAAGTGGTCGCCGTCTCGCTTCGGAACGCGGCCGCAACTGCTGACTGGGCCCTCGCCACGCTGCCCGAAGATGCCGTCATTGCCGTGATCGCTGCGGGTGAGAAGTGGGGCCATGCTGGGCTGCGGCCAGCTTTGGAGGACGAGCTCGGGGCCGGGGCGTTCATTGCCGGGCTTGCAGCGGCGGGGCGGCACAATTTCTCGCCGGAATCGGCGGCTGCTGCAGCGGCTTTCGACGCCGCGGAACCCCACCTTGCAGCTGTTTTGCGTGGCTGTTCCAGCGGGCGCGAACTGGTGGATGCAGGGTACTCCGAGGACGTTGCCATCGCGGCGGAATTGGACGCAAGCTCCGCGGTGGCCGTGTTGAAGGATGGGGCGTACCAGGTTGTTTAGGCCTCGCTTTTAGCCGTGCGCGAGGAGTTCCAAAGCAATAACAGCCAGGCCGAGCGCGAACTCGGCACCCAGCGCAATGAGCTTCTTCCACCAGGCCATCTCCACCCTGCGGACGGCCAAGTAGCCGATCAGGACCAGTGCGCTGACCAGGGCAATGGTGGAGGCGCGCAGGGACGTTTCAACGCTCCATCGGCCCAGGGCGGCCACCCCGATAAAGATCAGCGGAAGAACCACCGCCCCGAATGCGCCGAAGCTGGTGCCGGCCATATGCGACAACTCGTAGCGGGTTGGGGTTTTCGCATGGACGGCCAGGTGCGATACGAGGTCGGCCACGAAGACCGCCAGAAGGGTTCCCACCACCGTGATAGCCAACGTGGAAGCAGCCTCGCCCGCGGTGAGTGACTCCGCGTGCGACTGCATGGCAAGGACAACTGCCAAGCCGGTGAACGTTACGTAGACCCGTTCTTTGAGGGCCTCGGCCCGGTGCTGTGCGCTGGGGGCGGCGGGGTTGCTCATCCGCCTAGGTTATAGCTGGAGAACGGGGTCGAGCTACCATGGAGGTGTGACATCCTATCTCCATTCCACGCTGCACGCTGCTCCCGCTATCGAACGCGTCCTGGCCGTCCGCGGCGTCGGCGGGTACCGGCAGTATCGGATTCCGGCCCTGGCTGTTTCCAGTCGTGGCACACTTCTGGCGGCGTTCGATGGCAGACCCAACCTGGACGACCTCCCCAACCCCATAGATCTTCTGCTCCGACGCAGCTACGACAACGGGGTCACGTGGGGGCCGCAGCAACTGGTTCGCACGGGTTCCGGACTCCAGGGTTTCGGTGATCCCAGCCTGCTGGTTGACGCTGAAACCGGGCGCATCTTCATGTTCCACGCGGCCGGAACTCACGCGGGTTTCTTCGAGGCCGTTGCCGGTTTGGAGCCGGATGACGACGTGCAACACGCGGATGTCAGCTATTCAGACGACGACGGCGACACCTGGCAACATCGTCGGCTCACCGCCCAGCTCAAACTGGCCCATCCCGGAATCACGGGACTGTTCGCGGCCGCTGGGCAGGGCATCCAGATTCACACCGGTACTTTTGCGGGTCGATTGGTGCAACAGTATGTGCTGTTGGTTGGCGGTTCCATCATGGCCGCTTCCGCGTTCAGCGACGACCACGGCGATACCTGGACTTTGGGCTCGCTGATCGGGCCGGACCCCTCAGGTGTCGCACCAAACGAGAACAAAGTTGTGTGCCTGGATGATGGCCGGTTGCTGATGCATTCGCGTGCCACCCCGCTCCGGATGTCGGCCATATCCGAGGACGGCGGGCAGACGTGGGGTCCCCTTCAGCCCGTGCCGGATTTACCGGATCCGAGCGACAACGGATCACTGGCGCGCTTCGATGGGCTGGGTGGTGTTGGGCCGGGCTCAGTTGGGCTCGACGGTGTTGGGACTTCAACCTGGCTGCTGGCGAGCAACAACCAGGACCCTCATCTGCGTCGCAACACGGTGCTGAGCCTATCCCCCGACAACGGCGCCACGTGGCCGGTCAAGCTGGTGGTGTGCCCGGGAAGTTCGGCCTACTCCACCGTGACGCGGCTCCCGGACGGAAACATCGGCGTGCTCTACGAACGTCAGGGCTACAGGGAGATCGTGTTCGCTTCGATCCCTGCCGAGCAGCTCACGGGGCAACTCTCCGCTCCACTGCGGGCTGTCGCGGATGCGTTGGAATCGGCTGACCTCGGGTTTCACATGGAACTGCGGTCCGTTACCCCTGGCAGGCCTGCCGTGTGGAAGAACGCGGGAGAATTCCACGTGGTTCCGTCCAACAGCGACGGCCAATGGGACGTCCAAACGTGGAAGGAAATCGGGCAGGGCTACACGGGAGACCAAGTCCTCGGCACACGCGAAGCCCAGGATCTCAACTACGGCCCCATCATTCCGGGCTATAAAGCCGGGGACATCCTCGCCTTCACCGGACGGGTCCGAAACTGCGCCACCCGGGTGATCACCGGCGTCGTACTTCACGGGCCGCACGGCAATCAGGCCGACTTCCCGGCCACAGACCTTCAACCCGGCGAACACGTTCTGTACTTCACGCCGGGTTACACGATCACTGAATCCGACATCGGCCAGGACACGCTGGAACTCACGTTCGCCGTAGAGGCCGACAGCGGGACCGGGCGTTCGGTGAGGCGGTTCAGTTTCGATCTGCGCACCGGAGCCGTGGCTGCTTTCCAGCGGTAGTTGCGTCCTAGCGGTAGCTGCGTCCTAGCGGTAACTGCGGACGAACGGCTGGTTGGTTGGAACGATCTGCTTGCCCAAGGGCATCAGGGATACGGGGATCAGCTTCAGGTTGGCGATGGCCAGCGGGATGCCGACGATAGTGATGGCCATTGCGAAAGCCGTGACCACGTGGCCGATGGCAATCCAAATGCCTGCAACGAGCAGCCAGATTACGTTGCCCAGGAGTGCGAAAACCCCGGAACCGCCCGGTTTCTCAACCACCATTTGACCGAAGGGCCACAGGCAGTAGGCGCCGATCCGGAACGACGCGATGCCCCACGGGATCGTGACGATGAGGACACAGCAAATGATCCCGGCCGCGAAGTAACCCAGGGCCAGCCAAAAACCGCCGAAGACAAGCCAGATGATGTTAAGCAGCGTTTTCATACTCTCCATTCTGCCTTGCGGCCCGGACAAAAAGCCTCGGGGTCTGCCCTGAGATCCCCCTGATTTTGGCCTCCAACGCTCTCTCACATCCCACCCCCTTCCGGCCGATCCTCCATCACATCCCGCCCCCATCCCCCAAACCCTCACTCACACCCCACCCCCATCCCCAAACCCTCACTCACATCCCACCCCCATCCCCCAAACCCTCACTCACATCCCACCCCCATCCCCTCACTCACATCCCACGTGCTTCCGCCAACCCTGAACGTGAAAGAGCGTCACCCTCAAAAGGCACGGAAGCGAAAGAGGGTTGGCCTGAAGGGGGTCGGACGTGATCGAGCGTTGGCCTGAAAGGGCACGAACGTGATCGAGCGTTGGCCTGAAAGGGCACGAACGTGATCGAGCGTTGGCCTGAAAGGGCACGAACGTGATCGAGGGTTGGCCTGAAGGGGCGCGGAAGTGAAGGAGGGTTGGCCCGAAGGGGGAGGGATGTGATCGAGGATCAGGCTTTGGCGGCTTCGACGAACGCCCGGATCTTAGCCAGGTCCTTCACGCCACGGGACGCCTCAACGCCGGAGGAAACGTCTACGCCCCACGCCCCGGCCGCGGACGCAGCGAAAGCAACGTTGCCCGGTTCCAAGCCACCGGCGAGCAGCCATTCGCGGCCGTCCAACCCTTTTTCCCTAACGGATGAGTAGTCCCAGGACTCCCCCGAGCCAGGCACTGCAGCGTCGATCAGGAACACGTCCTCGCCCAGGTCAGCGAACTCGTCCTGGGTCGCACCCATGGTGACGGCCCGGATGAGGTGCATACCGGCGTCGTGCACTGTCTTGACGTCGTCGGCTGTGCGGTGACCGTGCAGCTGGACCCATTCCAACCCGGCAGCACGGGCAGTTGCGACGGCGTCGGCGGCGGGCTCGTGGCGGAAGACCCCGACGGCATTGACAGTAGAGGGCACCAAGGGCAGCAGAATCCGGACCTGCTCCGGGCTGACTTCACGCGGGCTGGCGGTGAGGACGAAACCTACGGCATCGGCACCGGCGTCGACGGCTTCCTGCACGGATTCGGGCGTGCTCAAGCCGCACACTTTGACGAACATTCCCGTGCCTCCAACCAATTCCGCAACGTTTTCCACATATGACGTTAGCAAGCCACAACGGCAACGAAGAAGCGCCGTCCACCACTAGGCTGGTCGAATGGAGATTATCCGTTTTGCCGATATCCGTCCCGAACCGTGGCGCAACGGGGGCGGGGTGACCCGCGAGCTCGCAAGCCACCCCAAAGCTGCATCCGCCCAGGACGGTGCTTGGGATTGGCGCGTCAGCATCGCGGATGTCTCAAAAGCCGGCGATTTCTCCGTGTTCCCGGGCATGGAGCGGGTCATCACCATCATCGACGGCGAGCTCCTTCTTCTGACCGTGGACGGCTCGGAACACCCGTTGGAGAAGTACCGTCCGTTCCGTTTCTCCGGAGAGGCGGCTTCGTCGGCAACCCTGCCCACGGGAGACATCCGGGACCTGAACGTGATCGCACGCGAGGGCGCCTTCAAGGGCTACACGTCGATCGTTGAGATTTCCAAGAAACGCGCACACCCGGTGTTCGAAGGGCAGTTGGCAGTGCTGTTGGAGGGCAAGGCAACGGTTGCGCCCGGCGCCGATGAAGAGTCCGACGGCGATGCTCCGGCAACCAGCCCTGGCGAACCGGTCGATTTGGCCCGGTACGACGCCGTGGTCGGCTCGGACACACGGAGTCCCGAAATCTCGGGCCGGGGCTTTGTTGCCGTGATCTCGATCGACCACGTCGGGTGACCTTCGCCACCACAAGTGGCCACCCTGCGCGGGAGTTGCTAGCCTGAAATGAAGGTTCCGCTCTGGAACCTCCGGACGACGGTTCAGTACCCGGCACGCGACAAGACTGGCCAAAGGAAATGTCATGTCGTGGTTAATTCTCATCTTCTCCGGCGCGTTCGAGGCCGTCTGGGCTGCAGCACTGCACCGTTCCAAAGGCTTCCGTAAACCTGTACCCACAGTCGTTTTCCTCGTTGCCGTCATCGCGAGCATGGGCGGACTCGCGATCGCGATGCAATCCATCCCCACGGGCACGGCTTATGCAGTGTGGGTGGGTGTCGGCGTGGTGCTGACAGCGGCCTACGCAATGATCACCAAGGTTGAACCCACGACGACGGCCCGGCTGCTCCTGCTTGCGGGCATCGGCGCGTGCGTGGTCGGCCTGAAGGTGGTGGCGTAGCCATGAGTACCGAAACGAACACCAGAAACACAGGCATCTTCTGGATCATCCTGTTGGCCTCAGCCATTCTTGAAGCCGTGTGGGCCACTGCCCTGGGCCTGTCCAACGGCTTCACGCAACTCCTGCCCACCGTGGTCTTTGCCGTCACCGCGGTCCTGAGCATGCTCGGATTGGGTATCGCGGTCAAGCGCATCCCGCTCGGCACCGCCTATGCAGTGTGGGTGGGTATCGGCGCTGCCCTGACCGTTGGCTGGGCCATGATCACGGGCGTAGAATCTGCGAGCCCGCTGAAGCTCCTGTTCATCGCGGGGATCGTCGGATGTGCTGCCGGTTTGAAGGCGTTGCCCTCCGGGAAACCGCAAACCGACTTCGAGTAGTCCCGGCTACCGGCCCCATTTCGTGTGCCCGCTGCGCATTAGACGTTGCGCAGCATCGAATGCGCAGCGGATCTACGAATCGGCCGGCACCACCCCGTGCGGGTGTTCCGCTAACCATCGAGTGCGCAGCTAAGCATCGAATCGGCGGCCGCGTGGGTAGCGGACCCCCGAATGCGCAGCGGGGTTGAAGCCCTGACCTCCGGGAAACCGCAAACCGACTTCGAGTAGTCCCGGCCTACCGGCCCCATTTCGTGGGCCCGCTGCGCATTAGACGTTGCGCACCATCGAGTGCGCAGCGGACCAACGAATCGGCCGGCGCAGCCCCTGTGCCGGTGCTCAGCTAAGCATCGAATGTGCAGCGGCGCATCGAATCGGGCAAGGCAAAGCGTGCATCCGCCGGAATACCAGCCGCACCCAAGGGGTTCACGACTTCAAGAGCACCCAAACGCGCATTGGAGACGTTCATGACTGCAGTTCAGCTCGGAGATGGCCTCACTGTCAGCCCCCTCGGCTTCGGAGGCATGGCCCTCACACCCGTCTATGGCGGAATCGACCCCGAGGCAGGCCTGGAAACCCTGAGGCATGCCGTGGACGCCGGGATCACGTTCATCGACACCGCCGACGTATACGGCGCAGGCAGCAACGAGGAACTCGTGGGCAGGCTCCTCAAGGAACGCCGCAACGAGATCCAGGTAGCCACGAAATTCGGGATTGAGGGCAACCCCGCGGACGGATACACGGGAGTCCGCGGGGATGCACCCTACGTCAGGCAGGCGGCAGAGGCGAGCCTCCGGCGCTTGGGCACTGACGTGATTGACCTCTACTACATGCACCGCCGTGACCTCCGCGTTCCGATAGTGGAAACCGTGGAGGCCATGGTGGAGCTGGTCCGTGAGGGCAAGATCCGGCACCTCGGCTTGTCCGAAGTGACAGCCGAGGAGCTCAGGCAGGCCAACGCCGTCCATCCCATTGCCGCGGTCCAGAGTGAATGGTCAATCTGGAGCAGGGATGTTGAGCTCAATGTCGTGCCTGCGGCCAAGGAGCTTGGCGTTGGGTTCGTGCCTTATTCGCCGCTGGGCCGCGGGTTCCTCACAGGAACCGTCAACGCCGGCGATCTTGGCGAGAATGACTTCCGGCACAAGATCCCCCGTTTTGGCGACGAGGCACTTGATGCGAACCAGGCCGTGGTGGCAGCGGTCCGCGAGGTAGCCGCGCAACTCGAAGCTACCCCGGCGCAGGTTGCTTTGGCCTGGCTCTTTGAACAGGGCCGCCGCATAGGCATCCCCGTGGTCCCCATCCCTGGCACGCGCAAGGCGCACCGGATCGATGAGAACCTCGGCTCACTGTCCCTGCAACTGGGGACAGCGCAGCTTGAGGTGCTCGACCAAGCCGCTGCCGCCGTCGTGGGTTCACGCTCCGCCGACCCCAACTGGGTCTCGCAGGGCCGCGAAGCGAACAACGTAGGCTGAACGGATGGACACGCTTATTCACTCAACTCTTGACGTCACCATCCGCAGCATTTCGGTCAGCGAGATGAACAACAACGTGTACTTGTTGACCTCGAAGTCCACAGGTGCGCAATTGTTGATCGACGCCGCCGACGACCTTCCAGCGATTCAGCAACTTCTGCAGGACGCCGCCGCCGATACAGCCGAGCCCGCCAAGCTGGTCCGGATCGCAACCACCCACCAGCACTGGGACCACGTCCGTGCGTTGGCGGAGCTGGTGGAAGTCACAGGGGCAACCACGTCAGCAGGAGCGGACGACGCCGATGCGCTGCCGGTTCCGGTGGATGTCCGGCTTGGCCACGGCGACGTCGAGCGGTTCGGGGACGTCGAAATCCGGGCAATCCACCTGCGTGGACATACCCCGGGTTCGATCGCCTTCGTGTACCAGGATCCGGAAGGGCCGGCCCACATTTTCAGTGGCGACTCATTGTTTCCAGGCGGCGTCGGCAACACACAGAACGATCCTGCACGCTTCACGTCTCTGTTGAACGACGTGTCGGAACGACTGTTCGACGCTTATCCGGACCAAACCCTCGTGCACCCTGGCCATGGACTGCCCACGACACTCGGCGCCGAGCGGCCACACTTGGAAGAGTGGCGCGCCCGGGGCTGGTGATTAGCGGCCGCGACGCTCGTTCGAAGCCGGAGCCGAAGCGCGGCGCGGGCCGCTGCGT
>NZ_JAQPPK010000011.1 GCF_029952445.1 Paenarthrobacter nitroguajacolicus
GCGGAACGCGATTGCTGCGGCGAAGGCGATCAACGCGGCGAAGATGGCGTTGTGGGGGGATGGGACGCATCGGGTGTCGTTGGATGAGGTGATCGTGACCATGCGTGAAACGGGCAAGGACATGTCCGATAAGTACAAGGAAACCGCGATGGGCGGCCTCGCCGTCAACGTCGTCGAATGCTGAGTCTTTTTACTGTCGGTGCCTAGTGCCATGCTGTATCCATGAGCGGGGGATACGACAGGGATTTTTTGCGGGCACGCCTTGAACTGCCCAGTCCGTCGGCAACGACGATACTTTTGGACTACATCCACTTCTCCGTGCGTTTCCGGGCTGCCCGGAAGCTCGCGGCGATCGTGGGAGTCAACATCAGCGGTGCGGAACTGAACCCCCTAGCACGGGAAGGGACCTGGCACTTCGATGACAGGATCCCCAGGGAACAGCAGGCCGGCCCTGATGTCTACAAGAACAACGCCTTCGATCGGGGCCACTTGGTGCGGCGGCTGGACCCCGTGTGGGGTGATGCGGCCACGGCCAAGAAGGCCAACCAAGCTACATTCTCGTTCACCAATGCCGCGCCCCAAGTGGACGACTTCAACCAGGGCAAGGAACTTTGGGTGGGCCTGGAGGACCACGTGCTGGGACATGCCGACGCCTACGACGCCAAGCTCAGTGTCTTCACTGGACCTGTGCTCCTGGACGATGATCCTCCCTACCGCGGCGTCCAAGTGCCAAGGAAGTTCTGGAAGATCGCCGCGTGGACCAACGATGCCAAGCTGGCCGCCGTCGGATTCGTCCTTGACCAGTCGCCCTTGCTCGGCAAAGTGGAACTGAAGAGGGCCATCGACCAACGGCTCCTGGAAGGCGAGCCGCCGCCCTTGGGACCGTTCCGGACTTTCCAGGTTCCCATCGGAGAGATCGCGGACCTCACCGGGCTGAGCCTCAGCCGCCTCACGAACGCGGACAGGCTGGTCAGCGGCCAGCGTGAGCTTGGGAAAGCGCCCAAGGCCATCCAGTTGGAGAGCATGGAACAGATCCGACTATAAGCCCACCCCATGTGAGTAAGAAGACTTAAAGCTTGGCCATGATCAGATCCAGGTAGGCGCCCTTTGCCAGATTCTGGGAGTCGATTCCCAAGGCTTCCATGAGTTCACGGGCCTGGTCAGTGGCTTCTTCGGGACCAAGTCGTTCTCCAACGGCAACTTCAAGCTCGACGAAGTCACCCAGCCCGTCCACCGAGTCCAAATGGATGCGGGCATCTCCCACTTGAACCATGGCGCGATGTTTTCTCACACGTCCAAGCTCCCCATGCGCGTCCGTCAGCACCAAGCGAAGTCCGTCCGGGTCCGACGTCGCAGAATGGGTGTAATACGACGACTTCGGTCCAAGCTCGTCTGGCCTGCGGTAGAAAATCAGCACCCCATCACCATCGCCGGTGATGCGAAGCTTGAGCCGCCCGTTCGGGCACTCGAAGAAAGTATCATCCTGCCTGCTGTGCACAGGTTCTGAGCCACCCAAGGCAAGCACGATCGGTAACAGCCGCTCGATGCTGTCGACACGTGCCTTGATTTCAATATTCGTTGGCATGGACTTCCCCCCGGATCACTGGCGACTATTGACGCGGCGGAACGAGCCACCGGTGGCTACCAAGCCTAGCGAACAGCTGTAAGACTCCTGGGGAACGTTTCGTTTGCTCTTCCGGCTGGCCCAACCAGCCGATTTCTCCCAGCCCGATAGACTTGGAGCTGCATGTCCGCATGCGCACCATGCTTTGAACACCGCTTTGAACACTGCACCAAAACCCTGAGATTGGACACGGCCACCTTGCGAGAATTTACCGCCCGCTTTGCCACTGCCGAGGAAACCGATAACTGGGACAAGCACGTCACTGCCAATCCGAACGGCGGCAACATGCTGCAGTCGGACGCCTACGCGGCAGTCAAGGACGGCAACGGCTGGCTGGTCCGCCGGCTCGTCATCGAGACCGCAGAGTACTCCAGCTACAACCTCTTGCTGGAGAAGAAGTTCCCCGTCCTGGGACGGCTCTGGTACCTCATCAAGGGGCCGGACGCGGAGTCCGTCGACGACATCAAGCCGATGCTGGACGCCGTCGCCACCTTGGCGAGAGAGCAGAAACTGAACGTCTTCGCCATCAAGATAGAGCCCGACGTCGTGGAGTCACCTGAGGTGGTTGCCCAACTGAAGGCGGGTGGCCTGGTGAAGGCCCCGAACATCCAATCCAACGACTCCACCGCTGTGCTGAACGTCGCGGCCCCGGCCAACGAGGTGCTCAGGAGTATCTCCTCCCGTGCCCGCAACGCAGTCCGTCGGGCCGAGCGCGAAGGCTGCGAGGTCGTCCGAGGGGAGCCGGGCGAAGACAGCTACCGCAAGCTCTACGCCCTGATGCAGAACACCATGAACGCCAAGGGTGCCATGCCACTGCGAAGCTACGAGTACTACGCCACGTTCTGGGGCGAGTTCTGCAGCCGTGGCCAAGGACAATTCTTCTTCGTCTACGAAGACGGTGCTCCGAGCGTCGGAGCTTTCGTCATCAACTACGGCTCCAAGGCCACCTACAAAGATGGTGGATCCACCCAAAACCGCAAGCAATATGGTGACTCCCACCTGGTCCAATGGGCAGCGATCCAGCGGATGCAGGAGCTCGGCTGCGTGGAGTACGACTTCTGCGGCACACCTCCCGCGGCGAGTATCAAGGACAAATCCCATCCGCTGTACGGATTGGGATCGTTCAAGACGAGCTTCACCAAGACTGTCACTGACTTTGTGGGCTGCTACGACCTCGTGCTGGGTCCGGTCCGCTACAAGCTATGGCTCAAAGGGGCCGAGCGGGTGTTCCGTCGGCTCGAAACCATGCGTACCGGCGGTCAGTTCTACTGACGGGCAGCCAAGCCAACAAGCCAACGAACAGGCCCGCCCCGGCCACCAACGGGCGCAAAACTAATCTAGGTGAGGTAATTTCTTTGACTCCGATCGAGGCTGGAACCGACATGGAATTCGTGATTCTCAGTGACGCTGATTTCGAAACGTTCGCCAAGGGACACCCGCAGGGGAGTTTCATCCAGTCCATGGACCTGACGCGTTTCCAGCGCGCCCGCGGGCAGGAAGTGGAACTCTTCGGCGTGACCCGCGGGGGGAGCCTCATTGCAGCGGGCAAGCTTACTTACACGTCCAACCGCGTCGGCTACAAAACCGCCGACTGCGCCAAGGGACCGCTGATGGACTATAGCGACCCCGCTGTGGTTCGCTTCGTCGTCGAGCAGTTGAAAAAGCATGCGGCTTCGAAGAATGCCGCAGAGCTGCGGATCTCTCCGAACCTCCGTTACATCGCTCGTGATGAGGACGGCGCGGAGCACCCCGAGGTCGAGGACAACCGTCCCTTGCTCAAGGAACTCGAGGGCCTGGGCTTCCAGCACCAGGGCTTCGACATGAACTTCGCCAACATCAACTGGATGTTCATCAAGCAGCTCGACGGCATCGCCGATTCCGAAGAACTCATCATGGGCATGAATTACCGCACGCGCAAGGCGATCAGGAAAGCGGAGAAGAACGGCGTTTACCTGGAACAGGCAACGCTGGATACCCTGGATGATTTCTACAATGCGCTAAGTACTGCAGGGGACGAGAAAGGCTTCACGTACCGCGAACGCGAGTACTACGAGGAACTCCTCAGGAACACCTCAGACGAGTTCACCAAGCTCATGATGGCCAAGATCAACATCCCCGAGTATCGGGCGTCCATCACGGAGCGCTTGGAAGCTGAGTCCAAAACCCTCGCCGACCTCAAGCGGGAAGTCGAGGAGACAGGCAGCAAAAAGAAGGCCAACCGCGTCAAGGTTGTCCAGGACCTTGTGGACAGCTACGAACGCAGCCTCAAGGACATCGAGCGGTTCCCGGATTCCGTCGGAGTGGCCACGGTAGCGGCTATCCACTTTGCGTGTTCCGGGGACGAACTGACATGCGTCATCGGCGGCACCGTGCAGGACTACATCTACTTCAACGGTGCGACGTCCCTCTACTGGGGCATGATGCTCCATGCGCTGAACAATGGCTACTCCCGGTACAACTTCTACGGAACGTTCGGCATCCAGGGCCAGGACGAGACCGGCCACGGTGGCTACGAATTCAAGAAGGGCTTCGGCGGTGAGGTCGTCCAGTTGCTGGGTGACTTCGTTGCTCCTGTCAGCCCCCTCAAGTACAACGCGTACCGCGTGGCCAGGAAGCTCGCAGGAGCCGCCCAGACAGTTCTGGGACGATTGCCGCTTGAGAAATTGCCGGTAGTACGAAAACTGCGGGGTAACCGCTAATCAAACAAGCCAAGGGAGGATCACCGCGTGACTGAACGCCCCGACGGGTCCACCGGCCGGCCGCATACTGACGGTTTGCCCAAGACCCAGCCGCTGCGGCCATCCCAGGTCCGGCAGAACGTCAATGCCAAACGCATGCTCATGCGCTTGGTGCAGGGCGATAGTCCGCCCACCGCTCCAATGAACATCGTGGACCGGCTCGCGGGAAGTCCCTACGCCAACCCCACCATCCAAGTGGTGGGCGTAGATGCCTCGGCCCGCAAGACCATTGATTTCGCTCTCCATTTGGCCGAAGTCATGTTCCGGTATGGCGCAGGTGCGTTGGAAGTCGAGACCAGCATGATCGCTGTCACGGCCGCGCTTGGCCTGAAAAACGTGGAAGTGGACATCACCAACCAGTCGGTGGCCATCAACTACGCACCCAAGGACCAAACGCCCATTACGCTGCTGCGGGTGGTGCGCTCCTGGACCAACAACTACGCCGGTCTCGCGCAGGTGCACCAACTGGTCACGGACATCGTGGCCGGGGGAGTGGGCCGTGACGAAGCCGTCCGTCGGTTGAACGAGATCATCCGTAGCGCCAAACCCTTCCCTCGGTGGATGGTTACCATCGCCTTCGGAATTTTCGCGGCCGTGTTTGTGGGCGTGCTGGGCGGCGGTATTGGTGCCTCGGCGGTGGCTTTCGGCTCCAACATCCTCATCAGCCTGTTGTCCCGTCAGCTCGTCAGATGGCGGACGGCCGACTTCTTCAACACCATGGCCTGCGCCTTCCTGGTCACCTTCGTGGCCCTGATGCTGCGCTGGGCGGGTGTGGAGATAGCGCCATCCATTGTGGTGGCCGGTGGAATCCTGCTGCTGCTTCCCACAGGCCGGTTGGTGTCATCGGTCCAGGATGCGATCAACGGCTTCCCCGTGACGGCTGCCGGCCGGTTCCTTTCCACGCTTCTGACCTTTGGCGCAATCGTGGCGGGCATCGGTGTGGCCGTGGTGGTGGGTACCCTCATGGGCAGTGCGGTCCTGGACGTCACCCAAACATTCCCCGACGCGTATCCGTTGTGGGGCCAAGCCATCCTGATCGCCATCGCGGTGGTCGCAATCGGCGTCACCGAACAGACGCAAATGCGGCTGTTAATTCCGACGGCGGCAGTCGGGTTGGTAGGTTTCTTCGTCTTGTGGGGGGTCGGCCAAGGTGGCCTCGGCGACCGTTTGTCCCCAGCCGTCGCAGCGGTGGTCATAGGTCTGTTGGCGCGCGTGGTGGCTCTTAAATTGGGTGCCCCGCAACTGGTTGTGGCTGTTCCAGCGGCCCTGATACTGCTTCCGGGGCTCACCATTTTCCGTTCCATGTACGCCTTGACCGTTGAAGGCGGCAACATCCTGCTGGGCGCGGGTGGAATGTTCAACGCAGGCGCGATCGTATTGGGTGTAGCCGCTGGAATCGTGCTCGGCGACAACCTGGCCCGGCCGCTGACCAAGGGTCTTTCCAGCAATGAAAGACGCCGGGTGCGGCGGCGCTAGCTTCGTGTGGAGTGGCTAGATCTGGCCGACGGGAAGCTTCTTTTCCGCCTGGAAGACTTCCTCCACGCGGCCCTGGGCCCAGTATCCGGACAATGAAACCTGCGAACGCTCCAAGCCGCGCTGGACGAAGAAGATCTCCCTGAGGCCCTTCATGTATCCCCGCTCACCGTGGGCAAAGACATCGACGCGGCCTGGCTGCCAGTCTGTGTTTCGAAGGGCGTCCAGCAAAAGGTCGCTGGATCCGGCCGGTGTTCCCTTGCGCAGCAGCCAGTGCAGTTCCACGCCCTGCGGCGCTGAGATCGGAAGGATGTCGGCTTCGCTGTCCACCTCGAGATAGACAGTTCCCCGGGCATCGGGGCTGAGCGCTTCAACGCAGGCAGCGATGGCCGGGATCGCGGCGTCATCGCCGGCGAAGAGGTACCAGTCGGCATCGGGGGAGGGGTTGTAGCCGCCCCCGGGGCCGGTGAAGATCAAAGAATCTCCGGGTTTGGCGGCGGCCGCCCAGGGGCCCGCCAAGCCCTCGTCGCCATGAACGACGAAGTCGATGGCCAACTCCTGGGCCTCCAAGTCCACCCACCGGATGGTGTAGGTCCTGGTGTGCGGCCATTGTTCGCGTGGCATATTCTCGCGGATGGCCCACAAGTCCAGGGGCTGCTCGTAGTCCACGCCGTGCTGCGGGAAGACGATCTTTACATACCGGTCCACATAGTCGTTGTTCGCGTAATCACTGAACCCTGGACCACCTGCAACGATCCGCACCATGTGCGGCGAAAGCAGCTCGCTGCGCAGGACAGTCAAGTTGACCTGCGGACGGGTGTTGCGTGTGGCGGACGACGTGACGGGAAGAGCAGACATATAGGTAAGCCTAAGCTAATGGCCCGAACGTCCGCTGGGTATGAGTCGAAGGTTACAAGCGCTCGCTCACATCACCCATGCTTCAGCCGGTCCCTCCTTCACGTTCTGCGTGCTTGGACCGGGACGCATTCACGTTTCGCGTGCGCGAGTGGGGCCGTCCTTCGCGTCCTGTCTGTTCGGGTGGGGATGTGGGTGAGGGTTGGCCGCAAACGGGTGGGATGTGGATGAGGGTTGGGTTGAAGGGGGTGGGATGTGAGTGAGCGTTGGGGGAGGAGGCGGCTAAAGGACCGGAAGTTCCCAATCGACGGGGTCCGCGCCCTGTTCAGCCAGCAGCTCGTTGGTCCGGCTGAAGGGTTTGGAGCCGAAGAAGCCCCGCGACGCCGAAAGTGGGCTCGGGTGGACCGAAACCACCGCGGGCGCGCCGTCCAGCAGCGGCATGACGCTTTCGGCGTCCTTGCCCCACAACACCGCGACCAGCGGCTTCCGCTGCCCCGCCCCGTCAGTACGGTTCGCGACGGCGGTGACTGCCGCCGTCGTAATGGCCTCCCACCCTTTGCCGCGGTGGGCGCCGGCAGTTCGTGCCTCCACGGTGAGGACGCGGTTCAGCAGCAGCACACCCTGCTCGGTCCAGGCGCTGAGGTCGCCGTGGACGCGGGGTTGGAGGCCCAGGTCGTCGTGAAGTTCGCGGTAGATATTGGCAAGGCTTCGCGGAATCGGCCGCGTTTGGCGCGAGACGGAGAAGGAGAGCCCCACCGCGTGACCTGGTGTCGGGTAGGGGTCCTGGCCCAGGAGAAGTACTTTGACGTCGGCAAGGGGCTGCTGGAAAGCGCGGAGGACGTTCCCTGGAGCAGGGAGTATGTGTTTCCCGGCTCCGGCCTGCCCGGCGACATAGGCCAGGGCATCGCGAAGATGCTCTTCCACGGGGCGCATCGCATCGGCCCAGTCAGGAGCCATCAGCTCCTCAAGGGGGCGGTCAATCAGCGCGGCGTAGCCCGGATCCGCCACGCCAGCGGGTTCAAGATCAAAGAGAGCATCCTCGCCAGTCACCTGGCCATTGTCTCCCGCGTGGCGGGGACGGGGCGAATGACAGTGATGTTATTCGCCCGTAACATGGGGGTAGGACATTTTCCCCAACAAGCGTCGAAGGAGTATGCCGTGGCAGAACCAGCACCGGAACCAATGGCGCCGCAGGCAGATGGCTTGGCCTTGGAAGACCTCGCGGCCGGGACCCGAAGCGACTCCCCATTGAGTGAACGCGACCAGCAGATGTTGGCACTGGAACGGCAGTGGTGGAAGTACGCCGGGGCCAAGGAACAGGCTATCCGGGAGCTCTTCGATCTATCGGCCACCCACTATTACCAGATCCTGAATGCGTTGATCGATACCGAGGACGCGCTGGCCCACGACCCCATGCTCGTCAAGAGATTGCGTAGACTACGTACGTCCCGCCAGCGTGCGCGGACAGCGCGGCGCTTGGGGTCGGACGCGTAATTCGCCAGGCTGATCTGTCAGCAGCAACCAGCAAGGACAACGCTTCACCATGACCAAATATGCCAGGGACGAATTCGACCAGGTCCCACAGAACACCTCCCGGCAAGGCGTTCATCGCGACGGCCAGGACATTGCGCGTCCCACATTGTGGCCCGTCCTGACCGTTGGAGCCGTGGCGTTGGTACTCGGCCTGGTGGCGTTCCTCATCCTTCCGAACCTCGGGCTGGTCGCGCCCAGCGCGTCGTCAAACGTCTCGACGCCGGTGCCCCAGCAAACGTCGACGTCGCCGTCCGCTGCGCCTTCCGAATCGAGCAGCGCCCCGTCCGCTTCCAGCGAACCGAGCAGCCAGCCCACATCCTCGTCGAGCCCGTCGTCCAGCCCGTCGGCGACTCCGTCCTCGGCGCCGGTGGACAAGAGTGTTCCCGTCGCTGTCTACAACGGGGCCGGTACCGCAGGCCTGGCCGGCCGTGTGGCAGGGCTCGTGCAAGGCGGCGGTTGGACGCTCAGTACGGTGGGCAACTGGGGCGGCATTCCCCAGCAGACCTCCGTGATCTTCTACAACGCTCCCGAACAGAAAGCCAACGCCGAGGCTTTGGGAGCCCTCCTGGGTATCCAATCGATCGTTGAAACGCCTGATGTCCAGCAGCCGCTTGTGGTCGTAGCGGGACCGGGCTACCAGTAATCACGCGGTTCCAGGGCCCATAAACCCAAACTCGGTTAAGCCTCAATAACAAAACCAGCGCCCTGCCCTTTGAGGGCAGCGCCGGCAGAGTGACTGTGGTTACAGTGGACTAATTCCGGTCCGGAGATCCCGGCAACCGGTCTTGGCTACTGCGAAAGTGTGGGCATCATGGCATTGGGAACCGTCAAATGGTTCAACGCCGAAAAAGGCTACGGATTCATCACTGTGGATGAGTCCGGTGACGACGTTTTCGTGCACTGGTCGGCTATCCAGATGGATGGCTTCCGCGCCCTCGAAGAGGGCCAGCGGGTGGAGTTCGAACTGGGAGAGGGTCAGAAGGGGCCCCAGGCCGAAGGTGTCCGCGTCGCCTGACCCTTCGTGCGTTCCCCGGGGCCCGGTCAGCTGTTGGCTGAAAGCCCCGTCTTTAGTGCGAAAAGTGGAGTCTCTGCTTGCACTCTCCCCGGTCGAGTGCTAATTATTGATTTAGCACTCTTACGGTTCGACTGCTAAAACCTCAGCCGGGTATCCCGGCTGCCGGACAGTGGTGGAACCGTCGGGGGATCAAGAAACACCTTGGTGGGGTGAGGTCCGGAGCGCGGGGCATACAGAGGCCGCTCGCAAAGGACCGTCCGTCGCGGGCACTCCATCTGACAGGTACCTTCTTAACGACTGTCCCGAAAGGACTACCGCCGTTATGGCCAAGATCATTGCATTTGATGAAGAGGCACGCCGCGGCCTCGAGCGGGGTCTGAACACCCTCGCAGACGCCGTCAAGGTCACCCTCGGCCCGCGTGGACGCAACGTCGTCCTCGAAAAGAAGTGGGGCGCCCCCACGATCACCAACGATGGTGTTTCCATCGCCAAGGAGATCGAGCTGGACGATCCTTACGAGAAGATCGGTGCAGAGCTGGTCAAGGAAGTTGCCAAGAAGACGGATGACGTCGCTGGCGACGGTACGACCACTGCAACCGTTCTTGCCCAGGCACTGGTGAAGGAAGGCCTGCGCAACGTTGCCGCCGGCGCCGACCCGCTGTCCCTCAAGCGCGGTATCGAGAAGGCTGTTGAGGCAGTCATCAGCGAGCTGCTGAACTCCGCCAAGGAAATCGAAACCAAGGAAGAGATCGCAGCCACGGCTTCCATCTCCGCCGGTGACCCGGAAATCGGCAGCCTCATCGCCGAAGCCCTGGACAAGGTGGGCAAGGAAGGCGTCATCACGGTTGAAGAGTCCAACACCTTCGGCCTGGAACTCGAGCTCACCGAAGGCATGCGCTTCGACAAGGGCTACATCTCCGCTTACTTCGTCACCGACGCAGAGCGCCAGGAAACGGTCCTCGAGGACCCGTACATCCTGATCGTCAACTCCAAAATCTCCAACGTGAAGGAACTCGTCACGGTTCTGGAGAAGGTCATGCAGTCCAACAAGCCGCTGCTGATCATCGCCGAAGACATCGAGGGCGAGGCCCTGGCCACCCTGATCGTCAACAAGATCCGTGGCACCTTCAAGTCAGTCGCCGTCAAGGCTCCGGGCTTCGGTGACCGCCGCAAGGCCCAGCTGGCCGACATCGCCATCCTCACCGGTGGCCAGGTCATCTCCGAAGAAGTTGGCCTCAAGCTCGAAAACGCCGGCCTCGACCTCCTCGGCACCGCCCGCAAGGTTGTTGTGACCAAGGACGAGACCACCATCGTTGAAGGTGCCGGCGACGCCGACGCAATCGCGGGCCGTGTTGCCCAGATCCGCGCCGAGATCGAGAACTCCGACTCCGACTACGACCGCGAGAAGCTGCAGGAGCGCCTGGCCAAGCTGGCCGGCGGCGTTGCAGTCATCAAGGCCGGTGCAGCTACCGAAGTTGAGCTCAAGGAACGCAAGCACCGCATTGAGGACGCAGTCCGCAACGCCAAGGCTGCTGTTGAAGAAGGCATCGTTGCCGGTGGTGGCGTTGCCCTCATCCAGGCCGGCGCCAAGGCATTCGCCAACCTCACCCTGCAGGGTGACGAGGCAACGGGTGCCAACATCGTCAAGGTTGCCATCGACGCTCCGCTGAAGCAGATTGCCTTCAACGCCGGCCTCGAGCCTGGCGTTGTAGTGGACAAGGTTCGCGGCCTGCCTTCCGGCCACGGCCTGAACGCTGCCACGGGCGTCTACGAAGACCTTCTGGCCGCCGGTGTGAACGACCCCGTAAAGGTCACCCGCTCGGCTCTCCAGAACGCTGCTTCCATCGCTGGTCTCTTCCTGACCACCGAAGCTGTAGTCGCTGACAAGCCCGAGAAGAACGCTCCGGCTCCCGGCGGCGACGACATGGGCGGCATGGGCGGCTTCTAAGCCACCCCGCTGTAGCAATACGGCGCCAAGCTCACGCTTGAAACATACGACGGCGGTCCCCACCTTTTTGGTGGGGGCCGCCGTCGGCGTTTCGGCGTTGTCCGTAGATCGCCGAACGAGTGCGAAAACGTCCTATTCGTGGGGAGAATTACAGCGATTTCGCCTGATTCCCGCGTTCTCGATGGGCGCGGACGCGAATTCATTGTCTGTGGGGTCTGGCAGGATTAACGCATGACGATTATTGCTGCCGCCGATGGGTCCGCCCTCGGTAATCCTGGGCCGGCCGGTTGGGCCTGGTACGTTGATGAATCCTGTTGGCACGCGGGAGGGTGGCCGCACGGCACCAACAACCAGGGCGAATTGATGGCTGTCCTGGACCTCTTCCGTTCAACAGCCCACGTGCCGCACGAAGACCTGCTGATCCTCTGCGACAGCCAATACGTCATCAACTGCATCACAAAGTGGATGCCGGGCTGGAAGCGCAAGGGATGGCGCAAGGCCGATGGGAAGCCCGTCCTGAACGTCGACCTCCTCAAAGACATCGACCAGGCGATCGTGGGACGGAAGTACAAGTTTGAATGGGTCAAAGGCCATGCGGGCCATGACCTCAACGAGGCCGCGGACGAGCGCGCACGTGCTGTGGCCATGGCTTACCAACAAGGCGTAGCTCCCCGAAGTGGCCCTGGCTTCCCCGGAGCGCCGGGTGTTGGAGCCACCTCTGGCAGCGAGTCCCTGAGCGCGGCGCCTGCCTCTGCCGGCTCGGTCCTTACCTCCGAGGCTGTGTCCGTACCCGCAGGGGCGGGCCGTGCCTCGACTGCGGGCGCAGTCCCCGCGCCGGCCCGGGCTGATCGCAGCATCCGGCCACATTTTGAGCCCACCCTCTTTGGTGAATCGGGCATCTTCGGGCAGGCCGATCTGTTCAGTGAACTTGGCGACGAGGCCTCAGCGCCGGAGCTTTCGCCGGAGGACACGGTCCTCGCTTTGGAGCGCGAGCTTTTGAGGCCGGATGTCAGGGCCGATATTGGCAGGATCGGGGTGCTGCTCCACCCGGACTTTGCGGAGATTGGCAGCTCGGGCCGGTACTGGACCCGTGACGCCATGATGATGGCCCTGGAAGAAGACCCGGGTGAAGCCACGGAACTGGAACTCCTGGGCGCCGACCGACTCAGTGAAAACACCATCCTGCTGACCTACCGGAGTTTCGCGCACACGGGTTCAGCGCTTCGCAGCTCGGTCTGGACGCTGGACCGGGGCCAGTGGCGGCTCCGGTTCCACCAGGGCACTCCGGAAAAATAGTCCGATGGGGAATCAGCACCAGCGGGATTAGGGCCAAGTAACCTGTAGGGCCGGATGCACAGGGGGAAGACAGCCGGCCCCACAGGAGTTCGATGAATCCCTGAAGTTCAGTGGTCTCCGGTTCACCTAGTAGGTGAAGCGCTGGGTGTTGCCCTGCTCAACCTCCGAGTAGCTTGTTGCTGCCGAGGACAGGGCCAACGTGATGGAAGCCAACGAGGCCTCAACCTTGCTTTGGGTAAGCGCCCATTCCACCACCAGGGCCTGGAAGTTGCTGGCGGCTGAACCTTTCCAGGTTGCCTGCAGTTCCTCCAGGCCCCGTGTCATGGAGTGCACGTCCGAACTGATGCGATCCACAGTTGCCTTGACGTTGGCCGACTTGAGCTGAAGCAGTTCGGTATCAACGGAGATGACGCTCATGGGTGATGCCTTTCGACGAAGTGTTCCGCGGAATGCGGGGGATGCGTGGCCACTGCATTCAGCCTAGGCACAGGGCTCAACGCCCGTAATGGCCCTTCGTCGCTATGTGGATAAGGTCTCTATGTGGATAGAACCGCTACGCGGAGGGCGCCTCTGCCGGTTCATCGTGGAACGGAAGGCTGACCACCAAAGTGGCCCCACCGCCGTCGGTCTCCCTGACCTGGACGGAACCACCATGCGAACCCACGATCGCCGCAACGATCGCCAGCCCAAGGCCGCTTCCGCCCGTTTCCCGGGTGCGCGAAGTGTCCGCCCGGTAGAAGCGCTCGAAGATCTTGTTGGTTTCCGCCTCCGGAATACCTTGCCCGTGATCGCGGATTTCGATCACTGAGTCCTTGCCGGCGGGAGTGGGCCGGACACCCACGGCGAGCTCAATCGGGCTTCCCTCAGGCGTGTAGCGCAAGGCGTTACCCACGAGGTTCCCAATGACCTGCCGAAGTTTGGCTTCATCGCCTTGAACCGGCGCAGCGGAGGGGGAGCCGCCGTCGAGCCCCGTGAGGGTGATGGTCCTGTCTCCGGAGGAGGCTTTGGTGTCCACCATGGCATCGTGCGCCAGCAGCTGCAGGTCCACCGGCTTGAGTTGCAGTGGCCGCTGTTCATCCAATCGGGCCAGAAGCAGCAGGTCTTCCACCATGGAACCCATCCGCTTGGCTTCGCTTTCGATCCTGCCCATCGCCATTGCCACGTCTTCCTCGGTGGACAGGGCTCCGTGCCGGTATAGCTCCGAGAAACCGCGAATGGTCACCAGGGGAGTCCGCAGTTCGTGGGAGGCATCCGCTGCAAAGCGGCGCATCCGGCCCTCCGAAGCTGCGCGCGCGGAAAACGAGGCCTCAATGTGGGCGAGCATGGCGTTGAGGGAACCACCGAGCCGGCCAACTTCGGTGTGTGGATTATCCACTTCCACGCGGCGCGAGAGATCTCCGGCGGCGATGGCCGCGGCCGTCTTTTCCACCTTTGCCAGGGGCCGGAAGGATCGTGCGACTGTCCAAGTGGCGATGAAGAAGGCCAGGACCAGCGTCAAGAGGCCAACACCCACCACCACAAGGACGGCATGCTCCATGACTTTGTCCACGGGCGTCAGCGGCAGCCCAATGATCACGACGCCGTTCTGCCCGTTGGCAACCACTCCGACGGCGACAACCCGCCAGTTGGTCCCGGCCGTTCCCTTGACCTGGAACGGAGCATTCGCGCGCTGCTTTGCCTCCAACGGGGTGATGTTGGAGATCGCGGGACGATCGCTCTGGCTCCCGCCGAACGGGTATGGCGCAAGGTCAGGGACGTACAGCGTCAGGGAATAGTCCGTGGGAACAGCGGTGTCCGCCGGCACGGCACTGTTGGGTTCGGTCAACCTGTCGAAGGACTGGCGGTCCTGGGCCAGGGCGACGGCGGCCTTCAGCTTGTCGTCCACCTGGCCTTGCAGGTAGCTCTTGACAAGTGTCAGTGTGCCCGCGCCGGTCGCCGCGAGGGCAAGCAGGAGCAGGCACATGATGATGGCTACCAGCTGCGACCGCAGGGAAGCCGACTTCCAGCGTTGCAACAAGGTCAGCGCTTCTCTGCCGTCCGCAGCACGTAGCCCACGCCGCGCTTGGTCTGGATGAGGGCTGCGGCATCGGGGTCGATGTCCACCTTGCGGCGAAGGTAGGAAATGTAGGACTCAACAATCGAGGCATCGCCGTTGAAGTCGTACTCCCACACGTGGTCAAGGATCTGGGCCTTGGACAGCACCCGGTTGGGGTTGAGCATCAGGTAGCGGAGGAGCTTGAACTCGGTGGGCGAAAGCTCGATCACGGTGCCGCCGCGGCGGACTTCGTGTGCGTCGTCGTCGAGTTCCAGATCGTCAACACGGATCACAGCGTCGTCATCTTCGAGGGGCTGGGTGCGTCGGAGAACGGCCCGGATGCGCGCCACTACTTCGTCCAGGCTGAACGGTTTGGTGACGTAGTCGTCGCCACCGACAGTGAGGCCCGTGACCTTGTCCTCGGTGTCGTCCTTCGCGGTCAGGAAGAGGACGGGGAAATGCTTGCCGGCCGCACGCAGGCGGCGGGTGACGGTAAAACCGTCCATATCCGGAAGCATGACGTCCAGGACCGCCAGATCCGGGGCATGAAGGTCGGCAGCGGCGAGGGCTTCGCGACCGTTCGCGGCGGCCACCACCTCGAAACCGGCGAAACGCAGCGACGTGGACAGAAGCTCGCGAATGTTGGGTTCGTCGTCAACCACAAGGAGCTTGGCTTCAGGACCGTTCTTTTTCATGACACCCATAGTGCTCCCAGAAACTGGGAGTTATCTGGATGCCGCATGTGAGCGCACTGCGTGCCGCCACTACGCGCCGGCACGTCAAGCGCCCAGAACCAGCCCCGCCCCCAAGGCCACCATGGTGAGGGCAATTCCACCGTCCAAAAACCGCCAGGACAACGGGCGGGCGAAGAATCCGCGGAGGAAACGGGCGCCGAAACCAAGGGAACAGAACCATAGGATGCTGCCCAGCATGGCACCGGCTCCGAACCACCATTGCAGCGGGCTTCCCTGTGCACTGGCCAACGAGCCGATGAGCGCGATGTCCAAGTAGACGTGCGGGTTGAGCCAGGTGAGTGCCAGCACGGTGGTGATCGCGGCCGCTGCCCCTCCCTTGCCGTGGGCATGCGTATCTCCAGCCGTCAACGAAGTGGGCCGCATTGCGCGCTTGGCCGCCATGAGGCCATAGGTCACCAGGAACGCGGCGCCCACATAGCGGAGCACGACGACGGCGGCAGGGGCTGCCGTTATCAGCGCACCGGTGCCAAGGACTCCCGCCGCGATCAGGACGGCGTCGGAGAGAGCACACACCGCAACGATGGGGGCGATGTGTTCGCCACGGATGCCTTGGCGCAGGACGAAGGCATTCTGGGCACCGATGGCGACGATCAGGGCAAGGCCCGTGGCCAGGCCGAGGCCTGCGGAATGGAGGAAATCAAGGGAAGTCACTCTCTGAAACTACGGATCATGCCTTCCTTAGACCAGCTAAAGATTCTCAGGCCGCATAAGCTTAGCTAATGACCCCGTTTCCCTCCGAGCAACTGCTCACTTTCGCCACCGTCCTCTCCGAAGGCACGCTGGAAGCAGCGGCACGCTTGCTGCACATCACGCCGTCGGCGGTGTCACAGCGGCTGAAGGCGCTGGAACAGTCCACCGGCCGCGTCCTGCTGCAACGCAGCAACCCTGCCCTGGCAACCGAAGCCGGTGAAGTGGTGTTGCGGCTGGCCCGGCAGGTGGCCCAGTTGGAAGCTGACGCGGGCAAGGAACTAGGCCTGGATGGCGGCCGGCCACAACTGGCTGTGCCGATCGTCGTCAACGCCGACTCACTGGCGGTGTGGTTCCTGAAAGCACTTGCCCAGGTTCCCGCCGGCCTCAACGTCACTTTCGACCTCCACCGTGATGACGAACAGCACTCCACATCTCTGTTGCGGTCCGGGACGGTCATGGCTGCCGTCACGGCTACGCCCGAGCCGGTCCAGGGCTGTCGCGTTGAGAGCCTGGGCATCATGCGGTATCTCCCCGTGGCTGCACCGGATTTCGTGCAGCGTTGGTTTCCAGCCTTTCCGGAGGGCCCGGACGCCCACGCGCTGAACGCTTCCCCCACGGTGGACTTCGACAGAAAGGACACCTACCAATGGGCCTTCGTGCAGTCCTGTTTCAAAGCTGAAGGCAAACCCGTCCCCGAGAGGAAGGGGCCCCGCCATTATGTGCCGGCGTCGCAGGACTTCGGAGACGCCATCCGCCTGGGACTTGGCTGGGGGCTCATTCCGGAAGTCCAGTGCGGTCCGGACATTGCCGACGGCCGGCTTGTTGAGCTGGCCCCGGGGCAGCCCTTTGACGTGCCGCTCTACTGGCAGCGTTGGCGCACGGCGTCTTCGGTGCTGGACACGCTCAGCGAGACCGTGCGGGAGGTTTCGGCGCAGTACCTGAGGAAGCCCTGAATCCACCTGAGGAATCCTGAATCCGGACACGCCCACCGATGCTTCCTAAAATGTCAGTGCCCCGTTCCACACTTTAAACATGGCAAACACAGCAGCTCCAGTCAGCATCCACCAGCAGCATGCCTCCGATGTCGAGTTCCATGTCACGTACCTGGACACGGACACCGGCCGTGTACGCCGCGAAGACTTCCAGGACCTTGCGGCCGCCGAACGGTTTGCAAGTGCCCAACTTCGCGACGCCGATGCCTGGGCCGTTATTGACCAGGTGAACACCACAGTCGCCAGCCGGATGGTTGCCTGAATCCTGGCTATTCCGGCCGGTTTCCGATGTGACCGCCGTGGACGAACGGCGATGACACACCTTCGTACTTGAGAACCATCATCATGCCCTCTGCGGCATGCTCCAGGTTGTGGCAGTGATCCATCCAGATGCCTGGATTATCAGCATGCAGCAGCAGTTCCCACACTTCGCCGGGCAGAACTTCCACGGTGTCCAGGACCAGGGGCGAGCCACTGGGGGCCACCCCGTTTCGGCTGAGCACCTGAACATGGTGGCCGTGCGGATGCATCGGATGCGGCTCGGCGGTCCGGTTCACAACTGTGAGTTTCACGGTGTCGCCCTCAGCCACCTCAATGGAGGGGACCAATGGGTACGCCGCCCCGTTCACGGTGAAGGCATAACGCGGGACTCCATCCACGAAGCGAAACTGCCGGTCCAGCACCATGACCTCATCACGTGTCACGGCCGGAGCCGTGGAGGTTCCCGCCGGGCTCCCGGGCCGGGTTTCGCCCAAGGACCCCGTGGACCCTGTGACCCCCGAGGACAAGGGTTTGCCATAATCCAAAAAGTCCAGCACGGGGGTAGTGGCAAAGACGCTTGAGGGTGCCTTCCCGCCGACCGTTGCCTGGGTTCCCGGCGGTGCAACGACCACCACGGCGTCAGCAGCTGAGTCCGAGCGCAGGGTGACTGCCGAAGCAGGCATGGTGAACGCGATGTCCACCCGGCCGCCCGCTCCCAGCCGCACCAGCTTTCCGGCGATGTCCTGGGGGTCGTTGACCTCGGTTCCGTCCACGGCCACGGCCTTGAAGGAGGTGCCTTCCACAAGATAGCGCTGAGGTAAGGAATCGGTATTTACCAGCCGCAGCCGCACAGTGGTGCCAGGGGCGGCCTGGTACCCACTGCTGCGGTCTGAGGAGCCCAGCAACCCCAGACCGCCGAGGTCGTGCCCCGCCACCACGATGTCCGTGCCGGCACGGACAGCAGCAGGGTGGTGCACGACGAATGCGCCGTAGAGGCCCTTGCGGACACCTTCGGCCGAATCCTGATGTGTGTGATACCAGTATGAACCGGCTTGCGCGGCAGTGAAACGATAGGTGGTGGATTGGCCCGGCATCACTGCGTCCTGTGTTGCGCCAGCGACTCCGTCCATGGCATTCGGGACGTCATATCCATGCCAATGCAGGGTAACGCCGGCGGCCACATCGCGGTTGTTGAGAACCACCTCCACCACTTCACCCAACGTGGCTTCGATCGTAGGGCCGGGAAGGCTCCCGAAGGTCCAAGCCTCGGTGGTTTGTCCGGACGGCAGGGTTACGTGCTCCACCCGGGCGGTCAGTTCGTAGTGCCGGACCACAGCGCCTGCGGGGACATTGCCTATGAGGCTGGTTACCGGCGTCGGGTCCGTCACGGTGGTGGGGAAGCCACCGTGGTGATGTCCGACGGCGGCAGCGATCACCGCGCCGTCGGCGGAGCGGCTCCCAAGCCAGGCAAAGACTCCCGAACCCAATGCCGTGCAGGCCATCAGGACCGCCACGGAGGCCGCCGCCGTCGAGCGTCTGCCAGTGGTGCCGGCAGGGCGGGGGTGAGCCGGGCTTGTCAGCGCGGTCCTGGCGATCAACACCGTCCCGGCCACCATGAAAAGCAGTACTGCGATGCTCCACGGCGCGGGGAACGGGCCCAGGATCAGGACCAATGCCAAGGAGGCCACCGCGGCCGCGGCTGCGGCTACCATCGCCATTACGGCGCCTTGCCGGGTCGATCCCACTTTCCAACGGACCTCCCTGGCGGGTTTGGAGCCGGTGTTCCGCCTCCTCAGCAAGAACGGAACACCGGCCATCGCGGCCCAAGCCGCGGGGATGGCGGTCAGAGGCACATTGATGATTATGCGTTCGCTGGCAAACCACCAACTGCCGGCCACCAAAGTTGGAAGCAAGGCATAACGTGCCACCGTCAGGACGACGGCGGCGCCCACCAACAGCAAGGCCAAACCAACTCCGCCAACTCCGCGGCGTGGCCCTGGTCTGCGGTCAGTGCTGGATACAACGGTCATCCACACGGCAGCGGTCCATGCTGCGGCCGCGAGGACGGACAACACCAAATCCACCGCCAGCAGCTGCGAGGTATTCACAGCTGCCTTTGCTCAGGCTGCGCTGGAGGAGGCAGAAGCATCCGAAGCAGCAGCCTTGGGAGGCAACGGCTGTGGGTTGAGGGCAGCCGCGCGGGCGCGGGTGAAGAGCCAGTAGGACATGAAAATCATCAGCAGCCCGGTCAGCGGGTGGATGGACACAACCCACGAGCCGGCGGGAGTAATGAAATCTTCTGAAGAACCGGTCAGCATGCCGCCAATGATGAAAATGAACAGCTGGACCCAGGAGAGAAGGAAAATTCCAGCGGCCAGCCAGATTGTCCGGGCGCCCATCCGGGCAATGGCAGCGACGATGGCGGCGAGAAGCGCTGAATAACGCAGCACGTACTGGCCGTTCATCACGTGGAAAACGCCCGCTTCGTGCTGGGCTTCGATGGTGTTCTGGAAGTGGAAGTAGCCTGCAAAAAACAACTGTGCGAGTGCTGATAACAGGACTATTGCGGAAATGACCAGAAGGGCTTTACGCATGGGGAATCCTCTACGGGAATGCGTGGATTCTTTTAGGCCTTCAAACCGCCGGCTCCCTGGCTGCGGGCTTCCCCCAGTGCCGACGGCTGGCCGCCGGACTGCCTGGACCAAGGGCAGCCACCTGGGGCGGAGAGCTTCTTTAGGAATCGTAAAGTCGTTGGAGGTCAATAGCAAGAGGCGCGGGGTGATTCCCTGCGAGCCTGCTACTGTTCCTGCCCCACATCCCTGCCAACATCCTTGGCATCCATGATCCGGTAGGCATAGCCCTGTTCGGCCAGGAACCGTTGGCGCTTGGCAGCGAAGTCCTGGTCCAGCGTGTCCCGGGCCACCAGTGAGTAGAACCGGGCGGCGCGGCCATCCTGCTTGGGGCGCAGGAGGCGGCCCAAGCGCTGGGCTTCTTCCTGGCGTGAGCCAAAGGAACCTGACACCTGGATCGCCACGGACGCTTCGGGGAGGTCGATGGAGAAGTTGGCCACTTTGGACACCACCAGGGTGTGGATCTCGCCCTTGCGGAAGGCATCAAAGAGCTTCTGCCGCGCCTTGACGCTGGTTTCGCCCTTGATCAGGGGTGCATCCAACCGCTCGGCGATTTCGTCCAACTGGTCGATGTACTGTCCGATCACCAGCAGCTGCTCGCCCTTGTGGACCGCTACCAGGTCTTCCACGAGCTTGGTTTTGGTTTCCGAGGTGGCGCAGAGACGGTACTTGTCGGCGTCGTCGGCCATGGCGTAGGCCACGCGTTCGTCCCGGGGGAGGTCGACTCGGACTTCCACGCAGTCCGCGGGCGCAATGTAACCCTGCGCTTCGATGTCTTTCCACGGCGCGTCGTACCGCTTGGGGCCGATCAGGCTGAACACTTCGCCTTCCCGGCCGTCCTCACGAACCAGCGTGGCGGTGAGGCCAAGCCGGCGCCGGGCCTGCAGGTCAGCTGTCATGCGGAAAATCGGGGCAGGCAGCAGGTGGACTTCGTCATAGATGATGAGTCCCCAGTCATGGCCGTCCACGAGTTCCAGGTGCGGATAAAGGCCACCGCGCTTGGTGGTCAGCACCTGGTACGTGGCGATGGTGACCGGCCGGACCTCCTTGACGGCTCCGGAGTATTCGCCGACCTCGTCTTCGGTGAGCGACGTCCTCTTGAGGAGCTCATCCTTCCACTGCCGCGCGGAAACAGTGTTGGTTACCAGGATGAGGGTGGTGGTGGAGGACGTCGCCATAGCCGCCGCGCCCACCAGGGTCTTTCCGGCACCGCAGGGAAGCACGACGACGCCGCTGCCGCCGGCCCAGAAGTTCTCAGTGGCCAGCTTCTGGTACGGCCGCAGCTGCCAGCCGCTTTCGTCGAGCATGATCAAGTGCGGCTGCCCGTCGACGTACCCGGCGAGGTCTTCGGCGGGCCAGCCCAGTTTGAGGAGCAGTTGCTTCAGCTGGCCCCGCTGCGAGGAATGCACCACCACGGTTTCGCCATCGATCCTCGGTCCCAGCAGGGGAGCGATCTTCTTGGCACGGATGACCTCCTCCAGCACGGGGTAGTCATCGGTCCGCATCACCAGGCCGTGCTGGGGGTCCTTCTCCAACCGCAGGCGGCCGTAGCGTGACATGGTTTCTTCGACGTCGATCAGCAACGCATGTGGCACGGGAAAGCGCGAGTACTTCAGCAGGGTATCGAGCACCTGCTCGGCGTCCAGTCCCGCAGCCCGCGCGTTCCACAAGCCCAAGGGCGTGAGCCGGTAGCTGTGCATATGTTCCGGGGCGCGCTCCAGCTCGGCGAAGGCCGCAATGGCATGCCGGGCTTCGGTGGCGAGCTCGTGGTCGACTTCCAGCAATATGGTCTTGTCACTTTGTACGATCAGCGGACCGTCGTTCACAGCTTGGTCCTCACGGTCACGGCTTAGTCCTCACGGTCACAGTTCAATCCTCACTTGGCACCCTCACGGCGCGGGTTGGCGGGCGGTGCCGGCTTCATGAACGCACGTCTCCTGCCGGCTCCACATCGATGATCCTGTGGATGGACAACACCCGCTCGGTGTCCTTGGCGGGATCGAACACCCGGACGCGTCCGCCGGAGACGGATACAGGAACAACCGTTTCGGTGTTGGCATTCCCCAGGCTGTCCACCACGTTCATGGTGACGGCCTGCTTGAGCCGGATAGCTGTCTGCAATGTCTCCAGGCCAAGCTGCGTGGAGGCTTCGCCCGTCGCCTCGGCCGGGACGGCACGATGCTGCCGAAGGACCACAAGCTGTGCCTCGACGTCGTCGTCCGGCGGAGCCGTCCGGGGAGCCGTATAGACGGGGCGCGCGCTTCCGGGCACCGCTGTGGTGCGTTTGAAACGCACGACGGCGGACTCGGCCTCCTGCACGGCGGGTGAGAGTCCCAGCTCACGCAGGACGCGGGCCGTTTCACGGGGGCTGGCCGAGGACGTCAGTACGGTGGGGGCGATGCGCACCAGGCTCAGGACAGAGGTCCGCGCTTCGTGCAGGAGCTCGGAGATGGCAGTTTCGTCGTCGCTTTGAATGAAGCTGGCGCTGGTACCCACCCGGAGGCGGCCATGCCGGGATGCCGTGTCCTGGATGAGGTACGCCAACGGTTGGGGCACGTCGGTGGCGGAGTGCTCGCGGAGGAAGGCCAGTAGCGATTCGGCGTCCTGTCCGGCGTCGAGGGCCCGGCGGACTGTGGCGGCGGAGAACCGGTAGATCGACGCCGGACCCTGCCCCTCGGCGTCGGCCATCAACAGCAGCGTCTCGCTCAGCTCCGGTGCCAGGTAGCCCGGGGCAACCGCGGTCAGGTCAGCTTGCAGGAGGATGTGGTTCACGGCGGCAGGAAGGTGTTCGCCCAGGATGGTCATGGCCTTCTCGGGCTGGGACCCGGCAATGGCCGAGCCCAGCTGGGTCAGTGCGCCGGAGCCCATGAGTCCCAGAAGGGTGGCCTCCTCAAGGATGCCGCGCACCAACGAACTGAACCTGCGGGACATCCGTGGCTGGGCCCACTCAGCCCGCTGCAGGACAGCCCTGGCATCCAGCACGGGAGCCTTGCCATCCGGGGCTGCGGCCTCCACAGTCAACTCGTTCAGGATCTCAAGGACCCTCCGCCGGACCACCGGGGCGTCGGGCCGCTGGGCCTCCGCGGACAAAGCGTTGATGGTGGCCCCTGCAGCGCCATGATGGGCGGAGGTGGACGGAGGGCCCGTCAGGGGCTGTCCCACCAACGAAGGGGCGCGCTCGCTGGCCAACCATGCATTGACCAGCCAGAGCCATTGTTCCTGCCGCGGCAAAGTAAGCCATTCCAGCGATGGCGGCTGGATCCAGGTTGAACTGTCCACATCCAGCCGCAGCAGGCCGGACAAGGCGCACAGCTCAAGGAGAATCGCCGTCTGCTGCACGCCCAAGCGGATCGACTCAGCAAGGCGCCGCAATTCCCGGACGCCCACGCCGCCGCTCCTGAGGGTAGCGAGGGGTTGCTCCCGAACGGCGAACAGCAGCTCATTGGCCAGTCTCAACGTTTCGGCGATGGCACCCATGGCGGCATTGCGGCGCAGGGCCGCACTGGTGTGGCCGAGTTCGGGAACCGGTGGGGAGAGCGTGAAATCGTCAATGATGGCGCCACCGCGGAGGGCAAGGCCCACGCTGTGCGGCAACTCCACGTGGCCGGCATCCAGGGGTACCAGCAGGCCGCGGGCCAACAGCCAGTCGATGGGTCCGACGTCGTGGCTTTCGTGCGTGACCGACGCCCGCCGTTGGGCTTGGGGTACTGCGCCCATGGCCCAGCTGCCGAACTTGTCCAGTAAGCCGGTGGTCCGCTCGGGGGCTGTGGACAGGATTGCGGCCAGGTTCTCCGGAGTGGATGTCCAGCGTTGCAGGGCCAGGGCGGCATCCATGGGCGTGCTGGCAGGATGGATGCCGAGGCCGCTGTGGTGCAGTTCTGCCACCAAATGGACCACACGCTGCGCGAAAGCCGGCTGCAGGCGGACAAGCTCCGTGTAGCTCCTGCCCAGCCCCGCCGGGTAAATGCCGATTACATCCTTGAGGCTGCCCACCGGGAGGTAGAAGCGTTGGCGGGAGGAGGTAGTCGGTGAGCCCTGGGGTGGGTCCGCCCGGTGGATCAGGGCCAGTTCCTGCAACTTCGCCAGAATGGGATCCAGAGCGGAAAGCGTGGAGCCGGCGATGACTTTCTTCAACCCGGCAGCAGAAACGCTGTGCCCGGTATCGGCGTTGGTACAAAGGTGCAGGGTTTCCAGGACCTGCATCTCCGGCTTGTTCAACCGTTCCAGGGCCCGCTGGACACTGACGCGGGCACTCGCCCTCGCAGCCAATGCCGCAAAGTCCGGAGCCATGGGGGAAATGAGGTCCGGCCGCGCGGCAAACAAGGCCCGCAGCGAGTTGTCGCTGCGCGCCTCCAGTTCCTTGCTGAGCGCGCGTATAAGGGACATCAATCCAACGTTACCGCCCCCGGGCCGCTCCTGCCCGTTCCGGGGTGGACGGTCCTACTGCCGGCGACGTTGACGGACCGCGTCCACCATCAGGAGCACGGCGAGCATGAAGGCCACGGGCAGGCCGTAAAGGGCGGTGGAGGTAACCCAAACGGGCGCAACTGCGCCGTTGTAGGCCACCGCTATGACCGCGGCAACAGCGGCCAGGGAAAGGAAGGCAATGGCGGCAGCAGCGATCGTGAGGGGGCGGCGGTAACCCGGGGAAGTCATGCCCTCAACGCTAGCAGCAGCCCGTCAGGGGTGGCCCGCCAGAGAAAATGAAGCGGCAGCTTACCGGAGCACGGCCGGACAAAGCGGGAATAGGTGGTCCGGCAGGATAACCTTGAAGGAACAGACCAACACGGACCGGGCTGTCACCCTCGATCCCGCAGCAACCTGCGGATGCGGTAACGGCCCGGCGTGTCTCCCACAGCAAGAACGAAGAAGGTTGATTACGTGCCTACCGGCAAGGTCAAGTGGTATGACAAGGAAAAGGGCTTCGGCTTCCTCGCGGCCGAAGACGGCCAGGAAGTCTTCCTGCCCAAGACGTCCCTGCCCGCGGGCGTAACGGAACTCAAAGCCGGAACCCGGGTGGAGTTCGGCGTGGCCGACGGCCGCCGCGGTGCACAAGCCCTGGGACTCCGCGTCCTGGAAAAGACGCCGTCCATCGCCAAGGCCAAGCGCATGAATGCCAAGGACCTCGCCCCGATGGTCCAGGACCTGGTCACCGTCCTGGACAACCTCTCAGGTTCCCTGTCGTCCGGCAAGTACCCCGATGGCAACAAGGCCAAGGCCATCAGCATGGCGCTGCGCAAGGTTGCCGACGAGCTGGAAGCCTAGGACCGGCCATGACCTCGGAATCCGCACAGGAAACAACTCCCGCAAAGGACGCCCTGGATAACACCGGGGCGGGTCCTCGCGGTGCCCGGGCTCCTGGCAACGGGGCTGCTCCCGCGCGGAAGCCCGCAGCCACCAAGCCGCGTGCCGGTTTGCCCGTGTGGCGCACAGGCAAGCCGGATGCGTTCCTGGCCGCCGCCGTCGATACTGCCCGCGAGGCAGTAGAGGGCATCGCCAAGCCAGCCGAGGTGGGGGCGCACCTTGGCGCCAAGTCCGAGGGTGACCGCGTGGTCACCCACCTGTTCGAATCCAAGCTGGCCGGCTACGGTGGCTGGCAGTGGTACGCCGTGGTGACCCGTAATTCACGCTCAAAGATCGTCACCGTGAGCGAGCTGGGGTTGCTGCCCTCGGAGGATTCCATCCTGGCTCCGGAATGGGTGCCGTGGGCCAAGCGTGTCCGTCCCGAAGATGAGACGCCTTTGGTGGAAGAAACTGAAGGCGACGTTTCCGAGGAGTCCGTCCAGGCTGCCGAAGATGAGGCGACCGAACCTGCCGACGACGAAGCGGACGAGGACGAAGCTGACGAGGCCGAATCTGACGCGGACGACGCCGACGCCGAACCAGCCAACGACGAAGCCGGGGCTGAATAGGCGTTGCGGAAACACTGGGTGACTCAAGGGACGGCGGACGCTGATGTCCACGTTTAGGTCGCTCGGAATCCTCAACTACCGCATCTGGTTTTTTGGTGCGCTGATATCCAACATCGGAACCTGGATGCAGCGCACCGCCCAGGACTGGCTGGTGTTTGACCACCTGACAGCCCATGATGCCGGGGCGATGGGCATCACTTTGGCCCTGCAACTGGGGCCGCAACTCTTCCTTGCTCCCTGGGCGGGGCTGCTTGCCGACCGGTACAGCCGCCGCAAACTCCTGTTCATTACGCTCATAGCCATGGGCCTGCTCAGCACGGGCCTGGGCATCCTGGTGTTGTCGGGCGTGGCCGAGCTCTGGCATGTGTACGTCTTCGCTTTGCTCCTGGGCATCGTGACGGCCTTGGACGCGCCTGTTCGCCAAACGTTCGTGTCGGAACTGGTTACCGACGACTACCTGTCCAATGCGGTGGCCCTCAACAGTGCTTCCTTCAATGTGGCGCGCATGATCGGCCCCGCAGTTTCGGGCGTCCTTACGGTGGTAGTGGGCCCGGGTTGGGTCTTCCTGATCAACACAGTGTCCTTCGTCGCCATGCTTGTGGCGCTCAAGCTCATACCGGCGTCGTCCCTGCGGGCACAGCCACGCGCAGCGGCCGGTAAGGGACGCATCCGCGAGGGGCTGCGCTATGTCCGAAGCAGGCCCGACATCCAGGTGGTCCTGGTGGCGATCTTTATCGTTGGAACCTTCGGCCTGAACTTTCCCCTGTTCATTGCCGCGATGGTGGGTACGCAGTTCGGCATGGACGCCGGCGCTTTCGGGGTGTTGAACTCCGTCATGGCCATCGGCTCCGTTACCGGTGCGCTGCTGGCGGCCAGGCGCGGACGGCCGCGCCTCAGGCTGATTTTCGCCGCTGCCGGTGGCTTCGGAGTGGCAGCGGCCTTGGCGGCGCTGGCTCCGAACGCGGTGACGTTCGGCCTCGCTTTGGTTCCGTGCGGCCTGTTCGCCCTGACGCTGATTACCAGCGCCAATGGTTACGTGCAGTCCACCACCGAGGCCGTCATGCGTGGCCGCGTGATGTCCCTGTACATGGCCATTTTCATGGGCGGCACACCCATCGGCGCTCCGCTGGTGGGCTGGGTTGCCAATGTTGGAGGCCCCCGATGGTCCGTTGGCGTCGCGGCGGTAGCCGGCGTAAGCACCGCCGTCGTGGGCTTGGTCTGGATCATCCGCGCGAAGCAGCTGCGGCTGCGCTTCGATCGGCGGGCCCGTGGCCTGCGGCATTTCCGGGTCGAGTCGCTGCTCTCCGGTCCAGCTGCTGAAGCGGGCGACGGCGGCCCTGGGCCGGTCCGCTAAGAGCGCCTTAAACGGGGGAGCCGCCGGGGAATGACCCAGGCGGCTCCGTTCCAACTGGCGTTGGGGGACTACTTCTTCAGTTCGCCCACGACGTAGTCGATGCTTGCGAGCAGGGCGGAGACATCGTCCGGTTCAATGGCCACGAAGGTGGCGATGCGCAACTGGTTGCGGCCGAGCTTGCGGTATGGCTCGGTGTCCACCACGCCATTGGCCCGCAGGACCTTTGCGATGGCGGCGGCGTCGATTGAATCGTCGAAGTCGATGGTGGCGATGACATTGGAGCGGTCTTCGGCCTTGGCGACGAACGGCGTGGCATACTCCGAAGCCTCTGCCCATGAGTAGATGCGGTTGGCCGAATCCGACGTGCGCTTGCTGGCGAAGTCGAGGCCGCCATTGCTGTTCAACCACTGCACCTGCGCATCCAGCGTGACCAGGGTAGACAACGACGGTGTGTTGTAGGTCTGGTTCAGCTTGGAGTTGTCGATGGCCGTCTGCAGATCCAGGAAATCGGGGATCCAGCGGCCACTGGCCTTGATGCTGGCGGCGCGCTCCAGCGCGGCGGGGGAGAAGAGGCCAAGCCACAGCCCGCCGTCGGAAGCGAAATTCTTCTGCGGGGCGAAGTAGTAAACGTCCGCCTCCGAGACATCCACGTCCAGGCCGCCGGCGGCGGAGGTGGCGTCCACCAGGACGAGGGAACCTTCATCGGCGCCTGCCACGCGCTTCACGGGAGCGGCGACGCCGGTGGACGTCTCGTTCTGGGGCCAGGCGTACACGTCAACGCCGGCTTCCGCCTGCGCCACAGGACGGGTGCCGGGCTCGGACTTGATGATGGAGGACGCATCGAGGAACGGGGCCTTGTTGGTGGCTGCGGCAAACTTGGAACCGAACTCGCCGAAGGAAAGGTGCTGGGCCTTCTTCTCCACCAATCCAAAAGCGGCAACATCCCAGAAAGCGGTGGATCCGCCGACGCCGAGCACAACCTCGTACCCTTCGGGAGCACGGAAGAACTGGCTGAGTCCCTCGCGGACCGAACCCACCAGGTTCTTGACCGGTGCCTGGCGGTGGGAGGTACCGAGGATGGTTGTTGCTGCAGCTGACAGGGCTTCGATTTGCTCCGGGCGGACCTTGGACGGTCCTGCGCCGAAGCGTCCGTCCTTGGGCAGCAAGTCGGCGGGAATGGTGATGCTGTTGTCGCTCACGGGTGGCTCCAATGGGTATCGGTCAAAGATGGGAGGTGGCAGGTGGCAACATCTGCCCCTTCGACTCCCCAATTCTGCCTGACTCGTCGCGGGCGCAGGAACCTGTGGCCGTCATAGTCCGCCACGTGGAACGCGAACCAACAAGATGCGAACAAGATGCGATCGGAATACGACAAGGGTGCGGGGAAAATTATCCGGAGTAATTCCAAATAAGCTAGGCTTGGGGTTGGCGTTCATGGGTCGCGGCGGCACCGCCCAGCCCGGCATGGGACGCGGTACGGTGGAGATTACGCAAGAACTGCGTTCGAGGAGAGCTGAGCTGGATGACGGATCTGATCGATACCACTGAGATGTATCTTCGGACCATTTTGGAGCTTGAAGAAGAAAACATTGTGGCTCTCAGGGCCCGCATCGCCGAACGGCTGCGGCACTCTGGTCCCACGGTCTCCCAGACCATCGGCCGGATGGAGCGTGACGGCCTGGTGATCGTTTCCAACGACCGCCACCTGGAACTGACCGAGGTTGGTCGCAAGCGCGCCACCGAAGTCATGCGGAAGCACCGCCTGGCCGAGCGTCTCCTGGCCGATGTGATCGGTCTGGACTGGGCCTACGTGCACGACGAAGCGTGCCGTTGGGAACACGTGATGAGTGAGCGCGTGGAGCGCCGGCTCTACGAACTCCTTGAACACCCCACTGAATCTCCGTACGGAAATCCCATTCCCGGACTGGAAGCGCTGGGTGGCCTGACGGGCCAGCAGTTCCCCAGGATCGATGTCAACCTCCTCCAGGCCATGGATGGCTACGCAGCCGACTCCCGCGTGGTCGTCACCCGGTTGGCCGAGCCCATCCAGGTTGAGCCTGAACTCCTCACCCAATTGGACGAAGGTGGAATCCGGCCAGGTGCGCCGGTTTCGCTCGAACGGGTTGGCGAATACATCTCTGTCCGGGTGCCGGGCATTGAGGGTGCCCTGGAGCTCCCCCCGGAAGTTGCGGCGCACGTCTTTGTGTCCCTGAACTAACAGCCCGCAATTCAGTGTCAAAGCTCACTTTCAGGGCCTTCGGCGCGCGTGTGACCTGCGGGTCTTCGAAAAAAGTGATAAGGGATGGCCTCTCCCGCCCCCGAATCTGTTGATAACGAATTTATTACCAAGGGTCTTAATCCCCTATAGTTATCTACTAGCGCTGATACCAAAGCGTTACCTGATCCGGAGCCGAGCTCTGCCAGCGGATCAAGTGAACCACCACCACTGGCAGAGGCGGGGGAACCACAAGCGGCTGTCTAAAGAAGCAGCCTTGGGGTGAAGTCCGCAGCAGAAGTGCCCATTGATGCAAGTCCCTTCCGGGATACCTGTGTGCCATGAGCCCTTCGTGCGGACCGGGTCTTTGAACTCTCTGACCCGAATCCGACAGCTAACTTCGCAGGCTTTCCAGAGAGGAACAGAGTTTGACATCGCAGAACGTCAGGGGCCGCCGCCGCGCGTCCGGCCCCGCTACTGAGCTGCGGCCGGCCCGCGTCGTATCGGAGATCCGGCCCCGCGACACCGAACGCCAGGTGCGCCGCCGTAAGAGCCCGATGCGCCAGGTTGCCGACTTCGCCGCAGCAAGTGGCGTCGGGCAGAAGGCCGGAGTTGCGCTTGCCGCCACCGGTCTTGTCCTGACTGTCGGACTGCCGGCCACCAGCCCCGTCATGGCCACATCGGAGTCGGGCCAGACCGAGTCCGCCCTCTCCGTTGGCGGGACAGTAGGAAGCCAGCCCGAGGTTTCCGCGGCAGCATCAGCCAAAATCGACTTCAGCCGCGCAGCTGTCGCCACCGCCGCCGACCCCGATGGAAAGCTGAAGCAACTGCTCAGTGCACAGTCCGTCGGCAGCATCCAGCGCGCTTCTTCGGCAGGCACCCTGGGCAGCCCCCTCGACTCCCTGGTTACGGCCTCGCCCTTCGGTTACCGCGTCAGCCCCCTCACCGGCGGCACGGGCGATTTCCACCGTGGCCAGGACTTCGTGGCCCAGTGCGGAACTGCCGTGCATGCAGCGGCAGCAGGCAAAGTGACTTTCGCCGGGTGGCACGAGTACGGCGGAGGCAACCGCGTGGTCGTGGACCACGGCAACGGCCTCGAGACCACGTACAACCACCTGTCTTCCTTCAACGTCCAGGTGGGCCAGACCGTCAACCGCGGCGACACCGTGGCCCTGAGTGGCACCACGGGCGCCTCCACCGGCTGCCACCTGCACTTCGAAGTACAGGTCAACGGCGAGGTCGTTGACCCCATGGGCTGGCTCTAAGCCAGTTGATGGTGTTCTCTCGCATTGATGACGGTCCTCGTGACCTGAATGTGACATTCGCTTTCAATTGTTATAACCTTCAGAGCGCATCGGCTTTTTAGGGGGCCGGTGCACTTGAGTGGATTGCCTAGCTCTGCCACCACTCGAGGTCCGTTCGCAAAATCGTCTGGCAGGGGCGGGGGAACCACTTCTGGTCTTCTGATGAAGGCCTTGGGGTTAAGTCGCAAAGTTTCCCAGGAAGCAGCGCGGCCGGATGACTCCCATCCGAATCCGACAGCTCACCTCGCAGGCATTGGGAGAGGCTACCTACGTGTCATCACGCACTACCCCTGCGCGCCATCGCGCTGAAACGGTTCGTTCGAACCCGTTGAACACTCTTTCGAAGGCTGTTTCGTCGAACGCCGGAAGCGTAGGCCGCCAGGCCGTCGTGCTGGCAGCAGCCTCGGGCCTCGTCCTCACTGTCGGATTGCCGGCACAAGCCGCTGACACCGACGTCACCACCTCGGAAGTCTCCAGCACCCAACAGCTGGCCGCCACCGCAGTGGTCACCGCAGAGCCAACAGCCACCGTTTCCTTCGAGAGCCCCGTCGTGGCCACCAAGGAAGCCCCCAAGGTTGTCCAGCGTGCAGCCCAGGTAACGGAGCGCACAGCCGGCGACGCCACCGAGCTCACGGCCCAGTCCTCCGAAGCCAAGGACTCAGCCTCAAGTGCTGCAGCATCCGGGCTCGCCGCCATTGCCTACACCGGAATCGGCTCCCCGTACGTTTGGGGCGGCACCACTCCCAGCGGCTGGGACTGCTCCGGCTTCACCCAGTGGGTCTATGCACAGGCCGGCATCAGCATCCCCCGCGTCAACGCCTGGACGGCGATGAAGCCCACCAGCAACCCCCAGCCCGGTGACTTGGTCATGCAGAACGGCGGTGCGCACGTAGGCATCTACGTTGGCAACGGCATGATGATCAGCGCCTTGAACCCCAGCCAGGGCACCCTGCTGCACTCCGCAGCCTCCACCGGCACGTCTTCGTTCTTCACCCTCCGCTAAAACAACCCGATTCGGGGCCGGCTGGCGTACCCCTGCCAGCTGACCCACTACCCGCAGGTACCCCAACTGCCTACGGATACGAAAGAGAAAAACAATGACCAGTGCAAACAAAGTTGCACGGCACCGCGCTGAGGCCCCCAAGACCAGCTCGCTTGCCGTCATCGCCAAGGCCGTCAGTGTCAATGCAGGTGGCGTCGGCCGCCAGGCAGCAGTCATCGCCGCAGCTTCAGGCTTGGTCCTGACCAGCGGTATCGCTGCAAACGCTGCTGAAACGAACGTCGACCGCGAATCGACGTCCACCTCGGCCCTTGACGTCCAGTCTGTTGCCCAGGCCACCATCGCCGCTGACTCCACGGTCGCCATCTCTTACGAGCGTCCCGTCGTCAAGACGGAGGAAGCTCCGGCTCCCGTGGTGGAAGAAGCTCCGGCAAAGGTTGAGGCCAAGGCGTCCACAGCCAGCGCGGCTCCGGCCACCAACGCCAACCTGGCAGTCAGCGCCGCAACCCCGGCGCCTGCCGCTCCGGCTGCCTCCAGCGGACTTGGCGCAGCCATTGCCGCTGCCGCCTACGCACAGCTCGGCGTGACCCAGGACTGCACCATGCTGGTTACCAACTCCTTGGCAGCCGTGGGCATCCACTTCCACGACTGGCCGGCCGGTTACCTCTCCCTGGGCCGCACTGTCAGCGCAGCTGAAGCACAGCCCGGCGACCTCGCCTACTACGCCAACGGCGGCTTGGCCGGACAGGCCCACATCGCTGTCTACGTTGGCAACGGCATGGCAGTCCACGGTGGATGGAACGGATCCACCACGGCACTGTTCAGCGTCAACGTCGGCTCCGGACCGGTCTTCATCCGCGTCAACGGCTGATCTTTAGCTCTTAGGAACACCCCGCAGGCATATGCCGGCGGGGTGTTCTGCTTTAACCACACATGAACATTTGCAGACACTGTGATCGAAACGACAAATAAATTCGTTGATACGGCATATAAGTGCTTACCCTTGTGTTGTCGATCCACAGCCCGTACATGCAGAGGGCAGCCGGCCCTCGTGCCCCTGACGGGTGCGGCCGTTAAGAGGTACGTTCATGCGCACACTCGTTCTGAATGCTGGATATGAACCGCTGGCGGTAATAACATTCCGCCGGGCGCTGGTCCTTGTGCTCACTGGGAAAGCTAGCGTAGTGGCCGAAGGCGACGAGCCTGTCGTCGGGCCACAGGAGATTCTCGGACGCCCCTCCGTGATCCTCCTTAACCGCTACATCCGTCCCAAGTACAACAGGATCACTGCCGTGAGCCGCCGCGGAGTTCTTCGCCGCGACGGTCACCGTTGCGCCTATTGCGGGAAAACAGCCCACACCATAGACCACGTCCACCCCAAATCCAGGGGCGGCGCGGATTCCTGGGAAAACCTGGTTGCGGCGTGCTTGAAATGCAATAACGCCAAAAGCGACCACACGCTGGCTGAAATGGGCTGGAAGCTCCGTTTCAAACCCGGTGTGCCCCAAGGGACCATGTGGCAGATCAAAGAACTCGAGAAACCTGCGCCGGACTGGGACCCGTTCCTGTTGCCGGAATCCGCTGCCTGATCGATTTCTGCTGACCTCCAGCTGTCCGGGTACTCTGGGCGGATGGAGTTCAACGCCGTGATTCTGGCGGGTGGCAGGGCCACCCGCCTCGGTGGCGTGCCCAAGCCGTCGCTGGAGTACGACGGCGGCACCCTCCTCGCCCATGCCCTCGAGGCGGCGCGGGGCGCGGCTGCTGTGGTTGTGGTGGGTCCCGATGCGTTCAGTGATGCCATGCCGGATTCAGTGTTGATCGCGCGCGAGGAACCAGCCTTCGCAGGGCCTGCTGCAGCCATTGAGGCGGGTTTGCGGGCATTGGAAGCCTCGGGATCCAAGGCCGGCTGGACGCTGGTTCTGGCGTGCGATATGCCCAAGGCGGCCGAGGGCGTCGGCAGCCTGTGGGAAGCCCTCGCAATGCATCCAGCGGTGGAAGGCGTAATGGCGGTCTCCGTTGATGGCCGGAAACAACCTTTGTTGGGGATCTACAGCACAGCAGCCCTTGAACGGGAAGTCGACGTGGCTTCCCAGGGTTCGGGGTTAACGAACTCTTCAGTGTTCAAGCTGCTTGCTAGGCTGAACCTGCTGGACGTTGACGTCCCCGCAGGGTCCACGGACGACGTGGATACGTGGGAAGACGCCGCGGCCCTGGGTATTGACTACAAGTTGGAGGCGGACGTGAAGAGCCAGGAAGAGACACTCGAGGACTGGTGCCGCACATTGCTGCAGGCTTTCGAGCTTGAAGGCGTGGAAGTAGACATCAACGAGGTACTTGCTGTGGCAGGTGTGGCCGCGCATTCGGTGGTCCGCCCGGCCGCGCCGCTTACTACCTTCATCGCCGGATACGCCGCCGGAATGGCCCGCGGCATTGGCCAGGCCAGCGATGATGCTTCCATGAACGCCGCGCTGGACCTGGCCCGCAAGATAGCCAAGGAGTACTCGGAATCCGGGACTGACGCCGAATGACGGAGGCCCCGGGCGAGGGCCACCACGCGGCACACACATGGCACGAGGCCCGGCAGCGCGCGTTCGATGCTGCAACGCCCATACCCCCGGGACCAGTGCCGCTGGCGGCTGCGCTTGGCCGCACCCTGGCCTCGGATGCCTTGGCAGTGCAGGATATGCCGCATTACGCTTCCTCCGCCATGGACGGCTGGGCAGTCAACGGAAGCGGCCCATGGATCCTGAGCGAGCCCGGCCTGAGGCTGGCACCACACCAGGCGAGCCCGATTGTCACCGGTGGCCTGGTCCCGCCAGGCGCCAAGGCAGTTTTGCGCAGCGAGAGCGGCGTCATCACCACGGACGACGACGGCCTGCCGCTTCTCGCTCTGGGCGGCGGCGCCAAACCGGGGGAGCCGCGCAACGGCCAGCACATCCGTAAGGCTGCCGAAGAAGCAGCTGTTGGCGATGTCCTGCTCAAGGCCGGAACAGTCTTGAATCCGGCACACATCGCGCTCGCGGCACTGGCGGGCCTGGATCACCTGGACGTTTTGGGCAAGCCCCTGGTCCGGTTCCTCCTGACGGGATCGGAAGTTGTGGAGCGAGGGATTCCGCAGCCCGGACAGGTCAGGGACACTTTTGGTCCGCAGCTGGGCTCGGTGGTCGAACTCCTGGGCGGAATCGCAGGCGAACAACTCCGGGTAGGCGACAGCTACGAGGAATGGATGGCCGCGCTTGAGGACACTGAGCCAGCACCGGGTGAACCGGACCCGGAAGCAGAGCCGCCTGCCGACGTCGTAATAACCACAGGCGGGACGGGACGCTCCGGAACGGACCACTTCCGGAGGGCCGTGGCCGAGCTCGGTGGCCGGCTGTTGATAGACGGCATCGCGATGCGCCCCGGTCATCCTGCCGTGTTGGCCGAGTTGCCCGACGGCCGATTCGTGGTGGGGCTGCCCGGCAACCCCTTGGCCGCGATGATGGCCTTGTTCACCGTGGGGGCACCGTTGCTCGCGGCCCTGAGGCACAGGCAGCTGGAGGAAGCAGGAGAGGTTCCCTGTGGCGCCACCATTGACGCGGACCCCGGGCGGACACGCCTGATGCCGTTCAAACTGGTGTACGGACTGGCATCTCCCGCCCAGCACACAGGCCCCGGAATGATGCGGGGATTGGCCGGCGCGGACGGCGTAATGGTGGTCCCTCCCCATGGAGTCCAGCTGGGTGAACCGGTCCCGGCTTTCCCGCTGCCGTGGGGCAGGCCCTTGCCGGTGCCGAAGTCCCCGGAGGACAAGCCCCGGAAGGCGCCCGCCCGGCCCCAACGGAAGGCACCCGCGGGCCCCGTGGATTGGAGCGGGCTGGACGCCTGAGGCCATGACGCCCGGCAGCCGCCCCGCAGCATGGGCGTTGGCTGCGAAGTGCAATGATGGACTCATGAACAGGCATGCCCCAGAACAGGACATCAATGAAGATGACCTGCAGATCCACCCGCCCAAACGAGCCGCAGCAGGCGTCAAAGCCGTCACGGTCGCCCTCGAGCGCGGTTACGCCCAGGCCGGCGTAGCCCGCACGGTCCGTTCCATGCTGAGGGTCAACCAGCACGATGGCTTCGACTGCCCGGGCTGCGCATGGCCGGAATCCATCACCGGCAGGAGGAGCCCGGCAGAGTTCTGCGAGAACGGCGCCAAGGCAATAGCCGAGGAAAGCACCACACGCACAGTCGGCGCCGGGTTCTGGGCCGAACACTCCATCGCCGACCTTGAAAACAAGACCGAATACTGGCTCGGAAGCCAGGGCCGGATCGCCGAGCCCGTGGTGATCAAGCCAGGGGATACACACTACTCACCGATCAGCTGGACCGAGGCCTTCGCGTTGATCGCCGAACACATCCACGGCACCACGCCGGATAAGTGCGTGTTCTACACCTCCGGCAGGACCGCCAACGAGACCGCGTTCATGTACCAGCTTTTCGCCAGAAGCCTGGGGACGAACAACCTGCCGGACTGCTCCAACATGTGCCACGAATCCTCGGGCAGCGCGCTGAACCCCACCATTGGAATCGGCAAGGGCACAGTGTCACTGGAGGACATCCACCACTCCGAGCTGGTGCTGGTGGTAGGCCAAAACCCGGGAACCAACCACCCAAGGATGCTGTCCGCCCTGCGCGACTGCAAGAACAACGGCGGCAAAGTGGTGGCCGTGAACCCCCTCCCCGAAGCCGGGCTCCTGAACTTCAAGGACCCCCAGTCCCTCAACGGCGTGATCGGTGGCGGGACCACCATCGCCGATGAGTTCCTGCAGATCAAGGTCGGAGGTGACCTGGCACTGTTCCAGGCCCTGGGCCATCTGCTCCTGGAAGTGGAGAAACTCAACCCGGGTACCGTCGTCGACCATTCCTTCATTGAGCAGCAGACCGAAGGGTTCGCCGCTTACAAGGATGCGCGTTCGGTGCTGGACTGGGACGAAACGGAACGGGCCACGGGCCTGAGCCGCGCAGACATCACCAAGGTGGCTGGGATGATGGCTTCCTCCAAGGCCACCATCATCTGCTGGGCGCTCGGACTGACCCAGCAGCCACACTCGGTGGACACCCTGCGGGAGATCATCAACCTGCTCCTGCTGCAGGGCAACTTCGGCAAGCGCGGCGCCGGTGCTTGTCCCGTCCGTGGCCACTCCAACGTGCAGGGCGACCGGACCATGGGAATTTGGGAGAAACCCAAGGAATCCTTCCTGGCCGCCTTGGACAAGGAATTCGGCTTCCACATGCCCCGGGACCATGGCTACGACTCCGTGGAAACACAGCACGCCCTGGAAAAGGGCGAGGTGGACGTGTTTGTTTCCATGGGCGGGAACTTTGCCGCTGCCGGTTCGGACACGGCCGCGCTGGAAGAGGGCCTGAAGAAGGCCGGACTGACCGTCCATATCTCCACCAAACCCAACCGCGCCCACGTTGTCCACGGCAAGACATCGCTGATCCTGCCAACACTTGGACGCACGGACACAGACGACAAACACCCCAAAGGCAAGCAGTTCCTTTCGGTGGAGGACTCCATGTCCGTCATCCACAAAACGCAGGGCAGGCTTGAACCGGTGTCCGAGCACCTGCTCAGTGAACCGGTAATCGTGGCCCGCATGGCGCAAGCAACCTTGGGCGATGACCACGGCGTGGACTGGCGGGCCATGGCCGAGGACTATGACGTGATCCGGGACCACATCTCGCGCGTCATCCCCGGATTTGAGGACTTCAACGCCCGCGTGCGCACCAAGAACGGCTTTGTGCTGCCCAACCCACCCCGCGACACCCGCACGTTCGCCACGGATATCGGCAAGGGCCGGTTCTCCGTGCGGCCCCTCGAGTACCTCGAAGCGCCGGAGGGCCACCTGATCCTGCAGACGGTTCGCAGCCATGACCAGTACAACACCACGTTCTATGGCCTCGATGACAGGTACCGCGGCGTATCGGATGCGCGACGTGTGATCCTGGTCCATCCCGATGACCTGACTGACCTCGGATTCCAGGACCGTGACCTGGTGGACGTTATTTCCACCTTCGCCGGGACGGAGCGGCGGGCCAACCGGTTCCGGCTTATCGGCTATCCAACGGCCAAGGGTTGTGCCGCCGCCTATTTCCCGGAGGCCAACGCCCTGGTGCACCGCGAGCTGGTGGCACGGGAATCAAACACCCCCGGCTACAAGGCAATGACCGTGCGCTTTGTGAACCATGAGGAGGTTGGAGCCTGACGTGGGACGAGTGACGCAGCGCCGCAAGGTGCACAAGTTTGTCCTGGACGGCTCGCCCCAGGCCCTGGAGCATCCTGTCCGTTTCAAGGAAGACATCCTGGCGGTGGAGGAACCCCTTGAGATCCGGTTGGGGGAGATGTCCTTCTCGGTCACCATGAGGACTCCGGGAGACGACTTCGACCTCGTGGCAGGCTTCCTCGTTTCGGAGGGGATCGTGTGGGAGCCTTCGCAGCTGATTTCCGAGCGCTTTTGCTCGGGCGAGGACGAAAACGGGGTACAGACCTTCAACGTGGTGGATGCGCAGCTCCGCCCGGACGTGGAACGCCCCGATACGGGCAGGAATGTCTACACTTCCAGTTCGTGCGGAATTTGCGGGACGGATTCCATTGAGGCCGTCCGTAAATCGTCCCACCACAGCCCCCTGAAGGACGATGTCACCATTCCTGTCGCGGCGCTCGCCGCCCTGCCGGACCGGCTCCGCGAAGCGCAGGCCGTTTTTGATAAGACAGGCGGCGTCCACGCGGCCGGACTTTTCAGGATCCACGACGACGGCACTACTGAACTGCTGTGCCTGCGGGAAGACGTCGGCCGGCATAACGCGGTGGACAAGGTGGTGGGCTGGGCACTGCGCGCCGGCAAGCTGCCCTTGCGTGGCACGGTTCTGCAGGTATCCGGCCGGGCGTCCTTTGAACTGGTGCAGAAAGCCGCCATGGCCGGGATCCCTGTCCTGGCGGCCGTCAGCGCACCTTCCAGCCTCGCAGCTGAGCTTGCTGCAGAGTCGGGCATCACGCTGGTTGGCTTCAGCCGCGGTTCGAGCCTGAATGTCTACGCCGGCCGCGAAAGGATTGCAGAGCAACCCGCCTAAAAGCTGCTGTACACCTGTGGATAGCGCCCACTCACTTGGCTATTGACCGTGAACAACGTAGATTTTATCCATCGATTGGAAGCGCGGCGGAACCAGAAACCAAACCAGAAACGCCGTCCACACGTAGCTTGTCGGGGCCCGGTCATCACGCCTTGCCACCGAGCCAACGCCCAAAGGGGAATTAATTGCACGACGACCGCCGGATCACTGAACAGCGTCTCGACCGATTTGTTCGGGACCGCATTCTTCCGGCCATTTACGGCAGGGCGATACCGCTTCAACTCAGCAGCTGGGACGCACCGGGGGAGCCTGTTCCAGCGGCCGAAGCGATGCGCCAACTCTTCACCCCGCAGGAACCGGGCGCACCTTGGGGCAAGGCCTGGAGCACCAAGTGGTTGCGCCTGCAGGGCGAAGTTCCGCAGGACTGGGGCATGTCCGATTCCACTGCCGTGGAGATCGTCGTGGACCTGGGCTTCAACAGCGACGCCCCCGGATTCCAGTGCGAGGGAACTGCCTGGCGCGCGGACGGCAGCATCATCAAGGCTATTTCTCCCCGGAATTACCACGTCCCCCTCAAACTCCTGGGTGGTGGACAGTCCGTTGATTTCTACGTTGAGGCCGCCGCCAACCCGGACGTCGCGCAGGGCTGGTCCTTTGTCCCCACTGCGCTGGGAGACAAGGCGACCTCCGGCGACGAGCCGCGCTACCGCCTGGGCCGCATCGCCATCGCCGAGCTGAACGAGACAGTCTGGGAACTCAACCAGGACATCTGGACGCTCAGCGGGTTGATGCATGAATTATCCACGGAGCTGCCCCGGCGCCACGAGATCCTCCGCGCCCTGGAACGCATGCTGGACATCATGGACCCGGACGACGTCGCCGGGACCGCCGCGGCCGGCCGTGAAGCGCTCAAAGAGGTCCTGGGCCGCCCCGCCTATGCCTCAGCCCATGAGCTCCTGGCCACGGGCCATGCACACATCGACTCGGCCTGGCTCTGGCCGGTCCGTGAAACCATCCGCAAGTGTGCCCGGACTTTCTCCAACGTAGTGGCCCTCATGGACGAGGATCCGGACTTCGTCTTCTCCTGTTCCTCGGCGCAGCAGATGGCATGGATGAAGGAGTACTTCCCGGAGCTTTTCGTCCGTATCCGGGAGAAGGTCAAAGCCGGCCAGTTCGTACCCGTGGGCGGCATGTGGGTGGAATCGGACACCAATATGCCCGGTGGCGAGGCAATGGCACGCCAGTTCGTGGAAGGCAAGAGCTTCTTCCTCAAGGAGTTCGACGTCGAATGCGAGGAAGCCTGGCTTCCCGATTCCTTCGGCTATTCGGGCGCCATCCCGCAGATCGTCAAGGAAGCCGGTTCACGGTGGTTCCTGACGCAGAAGATCTCGTGGAACAAGGTCAACCGCATGCCCCATCACACCTTTACATGGGAGGGCATCGACGGGACCCGGTTGTTCACGCACTTCCCACCCGTGGACACCTACAATGCTGAACTCCATGGCCGGGAACTGGCGCACGCAGAGCGCAACTACCGCGATCACGGCCGTGGCACCATGTCCCTGGTTCCGTTCGGATACGGCGACGGCGGCGGCGGACCCACGCGCGAAATGGTGGCTGCCGCGCACCGTACGGCGGACCTGGAGGGCTCACCCAAGGTCCGCATGGGTACTGCCAAGGACTTTTTCACCAAGGCCGAGGCCGAGTACGCCAACCTTCCTGTCTGGGTGGGCGAGATGTACTTGGAAATGCACCGCGGGACCTACACAAGCCAGGCCAAGACCAAGAAGGGCAACCGGCGCAGCGAGCACCTGCTGCGTGAGGCGGAGTTGTGGTGCTCCACCGCTGCTGTCCGCCTTGGCAAGGACTACACGTACCCCCAGGACGAGCTGAAGCGGCTTTGGCGCCTGGTTCTCCTCCAGCAGTTCCACGACATCCTTCCGGGCAGTTCCATCGCGTGGGTCCACCAGGATGCCGAGCGGAACTATGAAGCGATTTCCCGCGACCTTGAGAAGATCATCGCGGACGCAGCCCAGGCGTTGGTAGGCACCGGCACCACCGGGTTCCTCTTGAACGCCGCTCCGCACCAGCGCAGTGGTGTCCCCGCCCTGGGCATCGACGAGGCCGACCAACCGGGCACTGGTGTCCACGTTGACCAGTCCGCGGACGGCTTCGTGCTGGAGAACGGAGTGATCCGGGCGGTGGTGGACGCAAACGGCCTGCTGACCTCCTTGGTGGACCATGCCAGCGGCAGGGAGGCAATCGCCCCCGGCCAGGCCGGCAACCTGTTGGAACTCTTCCGCGACACCCCCAACGAGTGGGACGCCTGGGACATCGAAGAGTTCTACCGCCGAAACGTCACCCCGCTCACCCACGCGGAAGCCATCGACCTTGAGCGCACGCCAGTGGGCGCCGTCGTAGTGGTCAGGCGCAGAGTGGGCGCGTCCACCATTACGCAACGCCTGACGCTCGACGCCGGTGCCTCCTCGCTGGGAATCGCCACCACAGTGGACTGGCAGGAGCGCGAGAAGATGCTCAAGATCGCCTTCCCGCTGGACGTCCGGGCGGACCGCTCAGCCTCGGAAACGCAATTCGGGCACGTCTTCCGGCCCACCCACACCAACACGTCCTGGGAGGTGGCAAAGTTCGAGATCTGTGCCCACCGGTGGATCCACGTGGCCGAGCCAGGCTACGGCGTGGCCATCAGCAACGCGTCCAGCTACGGCCATGACGTCACCAGGGCGGTGCGCGAAGACGGCGGAACCACGACGACGGTCCGCACCTCGCTGCTGCGCTCCGCGCGGTTCCCGGATCCCGAAGCAGACCGCGGCGAGCACACGCTCGAGCTGTCCATCAGGCCGGGAGCCGCGATAGCCGACGCCGTGGAGGAGGGCTACCGGACCAACCTGAAGCCGCGCTTCGTTACCGGCGGGCATGGCGTTGAGCCACTGGTTTCAGTCTCCAACCCGGCAGTCGTGGTGGAGGCTGTAAAGCTGGCCGAGGATGGTTCCGGCGACGTTGTCGTGAGGCTCTATGAGTCCCTGGGAGAGCGCTCGGTTGCCCTTGTGACGCCCGGTTTCGACGTCACGGCGGCCACTGCCACGGACCTGCTGGAGCGCACCACAGACACCGTTGGCGTGACAGTGAAGGAAGACTCCACCGTCAGCCTGGTGCTGCGCCCGTTCCAGCTGGTAACGCTGCGTTTTTCCCGCTAGTCCTGCAACACGGGAAATGGCCGGCGCAACAAGCCTAGACGTCGTGCTGGAGCCTTTTCACGAAGAGTTTGGTCCGTTCCTGCCGGGGTGCGCGCAGCACCTCGGCAGCCGGGCCGCGCTCCACCACCACACCACCGTCCATGAAGATGACCTCGTCGGCAACGTGCTGGGCGAAAGCCAGTTCGTGCGTGACGATCACCATGGTCCAGCCTTCTTCAGCGAGTTCCTTGATGACGCCCAGGACATCGCCCACCAGCTCAGGATCCAAGGCTGAGGTGGGCTCGTCGAACAACAGCAGCTGGGGTTTGAGAGCCAGCGCCCGCACGATGCCCACGCGTTGCTGCTGGCCACCGGAAAGCTCGAAGGGATAGGCGTCGCGTTTGTCCGCCAAACCAACGCGCTCCAGCAGGCGCTCGGCCTCGGCGATGGCCTCGGCCTTGGGGCGCTTCTGTACCTGCACGGGCCCTTCGATGACGTTCTTCAGAACCGTCATATGCGGGAACAGGTTGAATTGCTGGAACACCATGGCGCTGCGGTCCCGCAGTGCGGCCAAGTCCTTCTTGCCAACCTTGGCCCCGAAATTGATGGCAAGCCCGCTTGAGGCATCGCCGCTGCCGAAGGTGACCGTACCGGCGTCGGGAATTTCCAGGCCGTTGAGCGAGCGCAGGACAGTGGTTTTACCGGAGCCTGAAGGCCCGATCAGGGCCACAACCTGGCCGCGGCGGATCTCGACGTCGATGTCCCGCAGGACTGTGTTGCTGCCGAAGGACTTAGCGAGGTTCCGTGCCTCCAGGACCATGTTCGAGGGATCAGTGGGCGACATAGCGGTCCAATCTCCTCTCCACGGCGGACTGCGCAGTGGAAAGAACCAGGCAGATGACCCAGTAGACCAGGGCTGCCTGCAGGTACAGGGCCATGAACTCCTGGCTGAAGGCAGCGATTTGCTGGGCATTGCGGAACAGTTCGGTGACCAGGATCAGTGACGCGAGGGACGTGTCCTTCACCAGGGATATGAAGGTGTTGGACAACGGGGGAACCGAGACCCGGGCAGCTTGGGGCAGGATGATCCGCACCAGCGTCTGACGGTTGGACATGCCGATGGTGTGCCCGGCTTCCCATTGGCCCTTGGGCACGGACAAGATGGCGGCGCGGATGATCTCGGCAGCGTAACCGCCTACGTTCAGCGAGAACGCAATGACCGCGCTGGGCCACGGATCAAGCTTTACTCCAACGCTGGGCAGGCCGTAGAAGATCACGAACAATTGCACCAGCAGGGGAGTGCCGCGGATCACCGAAACGTAGAAACGGCCGATTCCCGAAAGCACCACGTTGGGGCTCAACCGCAGCAGCGCCACCAGCAGGGCAAGGACCAAGCCGAAGGCGAACGACATCAACGTCAGCGGTATGGTCCCTGTCACGGCTCCAGTGATGAGCGGTCCGAAGGAACTCCAGACGAGGTCCCAGTTCATCTATTTGGTGACGTCCGCGCCGAAGTACTTGTCCGAGATCTTCGCCAGCGTTCCGTCTGCACGGAGGTCGTCCAGGGCCTTGTCCACTGCCTTGGTGAGCTCAGTGGATCCCTTGCGGAAGACCAACGCGCTCTCGGTCTTGTCCGGGGCCTCCGCTGCGACCTTCAGGCCGGAGTCGGGAGTGGTCTTGGCGTAGTCCAGGTAGGTGAGTTTGTCGTTCACCGTGGCATCCACGCGGCCCTGCTGGACCAGGGTGGCGGACTGGGCCCAGCCTTCGACGGCCTGGACGTTGGCGCCCGCTTCCACGGCCATCTTGTAGAAGTTGCTGGTGAGGGACTGGGCGGTGGTCTTGCCCTTGAGGTCGGCGAAGCTGTTGATGCTGGAGTTGTCCGACTTGGTGACCACTACGCCGGTGGAGATGGTGTACGGGGTAGAGAACTCGTACTTGGCCTTGCGGTCATCGTTGATGGAAATCTGGTTGGCGATGGTGTCGAAGCGCTTGGAATCCAAACCTGCGAAGATGCCGTCGAACTGGGTTTCCTGGAAGGTTGCCTTGACGCCGAGCTTTTCCGCTACTGCCTTTGCGATCTCGACGTCGAACCCGGTGAGGTCACCGGCTCCCTCCGCATGGAAGCTGAACGGGCGGTAGGTTCCCTCGGTGGCAATCACCAGCTCGCCCTTGGACTTCACATCGGAAAGGGAGGTGTCTCCGCCGGACTGCGCCGGGGCTGATCCTCCGCCGCAGGCCGAAAGGGCAAGGGCAGCGGAAGCCAGGGTGGCGGCGAGGATGGAACGACGGGTGCGGAGGCTGTTCATGGAGCCATCTTAGTCATCGGAGGTAACCGGTACGGCGGCGGACACCGATGCCAGGTAAAAGTGCGTTAAAAAGGCTGAGTGGGGGCGGTCCCCAACAGCCCGCCACCACTCATCCCCCCAATTGTGATCACGTGGGCGCCACATCCACCGGAAACCCGTTCTCTGATTCCGGTGTCAGGCTGCAGCCGCATTCACACATTCATGATTGTGCCACGATCTAATGGTTTTGTGAAAGTCTTACGCTGAGAGACGCCGTTTACGACGTGCGAAGGCTTTGGAGAACCAAATCCCGGCCAATCCAATACACGTGAGCATGGCCGCGGAGTAGTTGATCAGGACCCGCAACCAAGCCTCCGAGAACGGGATAAGCGGAAAGAGCTGGGACAGCAAAAGCAGCGACAAACCCAGCAGCAGCAGTCCCGAGGCGACCCGCAACAGCACGGGTGCCTGGCTCACCACAGTGCGCCAGATGGCGGGAACCAGGCAAGCGGCAACAAACCCCGGATAGAAGCGGCCCATGAAGGCATAAGCCTCCAACGACGGCCCCCACGCCAGCCCACTCATTCCGGCCGACGAGCCGCGGGTATCGGTAATCAGGAAAAAGTAGATCGTCAGTACGGCCACAATGGCAGCCACGGTGATGCCGATCGGTCCGCGGATGGCCCGCACGGCCGATTGCGAGCCGAAAGCGGTGGCGATCTTGATGCCCATGAAGAAGAACGTGGCATACAGCAGGAAGCGCAGAACCAGGTTGCCGATGTTCATCCCTCCCAGCCAGCTGTCAATGACGAGGTACGGAGCTTCGATGCTGATGAAAATACTGAGCGAGATCAGCGAGAAAATGTAGAAGACCACCCGGTTTTCCCCGCGCAGCGCGCTGGGGATCCGTGCGACGGTAATCGCGAGGCAAACTACCAGCGTGACCCAGGGCAGGACAGCCGTCATCCGAGGTTCTCCCAAATTCGTTCAGTTCGTTCGTGGTCTTGTTCCTGGCGGCGAAGGGTCTTGCCCAAAGCCAGAAGCCGTTCACCGGCAAGGGTCACCAGTGCACTTTGGGACATCCTGTCCAAAGCCTCGCGGCGGGCATTGGGTGGCCATCCGGCTTCGGCTTCGGTGATCAGTCCTCCGGCCACCAAGCCGCCCGCAGGTCCGACGCCGGCCGCGCGGGAGGTGGCGATCGCCAGTTCGGGGGGAAGCCTGTTTGCCGTCAGGTGGGCGGAAAAGTTCTGGGGAGCGATGCCGGTGGTGTCGCTGACCCGGTGCCGCAGCTCGCCGTCGTCGATCGCGTCCACCCAGTTCCGCACCGACGTAGGGTGCGGCGGTTCCGAAAGGGGAGCCACGGGCGCTGAGCCGGGCTCGTTGCGTTCCACCACAGCCCGCAGGAGATCGATGGTGGCGATCTGGCTCACCAGCTCGCAGCTCGTTGGCGGAACGGGCTCGCCACGGAGATCGGAGTACAGGTCAAAGGTGGACAACTCCTGGACCGGGTTGATGTTGAAGCCCCTGCTGATGCTCACCAAGGTGGACTCGGCCACCTTGCCACGGACCAGCTGCTGGGCCAGGGTTGTCCGTTTGATGCCGGCGATCCTGCAGACGTCAGCTGTGCTGGCATCAGGCGCAACGCCATGAAGCCAGCGCTGGAACGCCTTGGACTGTAAGGGCATGTGGGACTCTCTGTGATGTGGCACGCGGCAAGACAAAAAGGACAAAACGGGGTAAGTGGGAGTACAGATCGATTTTACGCCGACGCCACATTGAATTATGCTTGATGATTGAACCCGCTGGTCCGTACACCCCCCAAGTCCGGACCAGCGGGTTTTTCCATGCCCGCGGGAATCGCGGCCTGACGATCTGCGTTCCCTTGCTGGAGGATAGACAAATGACTGCAACCTTGGTGGCCAAGGAACTTGCCGGTGGTCATGGCCACCGCACACTTTTTTCCAAACTTTCCCTTACCGTTGCCCCCGGCGATGTGGTGGGCGTGGTGGGCGCGAACGGTGCCGGAAAATCAACGCTGCTCCGGATCCTGGCCGGTGTCGACCAGCCGCAGGAAGGAAGCCTCAGCCTCGCGCCGTCGGACGCTTTCGTTGGCTGGTTGCCGCAGGAACACGAACGCGTGGCGGGGGAGACCATTGCCGGCTACATAGCGCGCCGCACCGGCTGCGCGAAGGCCACCGCGGAGATGGAATCCACTGCCGAAGCCCTCGGCTCGGGGGCGCCTGGCGCTGATGACGCCTACTCCCTGGCCTTCGACCGCTGGATGGCCTCGGGCGCGGCCGACCTGGAAGACCGCATTCCCGCCGTCCTGGCAGACCTCGGGCTGGAACTTGGGGCAGAGGCCCTCATGACCGGTCTTTCCGGTGGGCAGGCGGCCCGTGTGGCGCTCGCGGCACTGCTGCTGAGCCGCTTCGACGTGGTGCTCCTGGACGAACCCACCAATGACCTTGACCTTGACGGGCTGGCGCGGCTTGAGGCCTTCGTCCAGGGCCTGCGCGGCGGCGTCGTGCTTGTCTCCCACGACCGCGAATTCCTGGCGCGCTGCGTCACCACGGTTGTGGAATTGGACCTGGCCCAGAACTCGGTGGCGGTCTACGACGGCGGCTACGAGGCGTTCCTTGAAGAGCGCGCCGTAGCCAAACGCCACGCCCGTGAGCGGTACGAGGAATTCGCCAACACCAAGGCCGACCTCGTGTCCCGGGCACGCACGCAGCGGGAGTGGAGCTCCCAGGGCGTCCGGAACGCCATGAAGAAGAACCCGGACAATGACAAAATCCGACGTGCCGCGAGCACCGAATCGTCCGAGAAGCAGGCGCAGAAAGTCCGCCAGATGGAGTCCCGGATCGCCCGGCTCACCGAAGTGGAGGAGCCCCGGAAGGAGTGGCAGCTGCAGTTCAGCATCGGCCAGGCACCCCGCTCAAGTGCCGTCGTCGCAACCCTGCGCAACGTCGTCGCGCGCCAGGGCGACTTCACGCTGGGACCGGTGAACCTCCAACTCAACGGCGGCGAAAGGATCGGCATCACGGGCCCGAACGGCGCCGGCAAGTCAACCCTGCTGCGGTTGCTGCTGGGAACGCAAAAACCCGACGACGGCGAGGCCTCCATGGGAGCGTCCGTCGCCATCGGCGAAATCGACCAGGCGCGTGGACTGCTCGACGGCGGCCTGCAGCTGGGCGATGCCGTCGAAGCCGTGCTGGTGGATTGGAACAGCGCCGATGTCCGAACCCTCCTGGCCAAGTTCGGCCTCAAAGCGGACCACACCTCACGCACTGTGGATTCGTTGTCCCCCGGAGAGCGGACCCGCGCGGCGCTCGCCTTGCTGCAGGCCCGCGGAGTGAACCTGCTGGTGCTGGACGAGCCCACCAACCATTTGGACCTTCCAGCCATCGAGCAGCTCGAAGAGGCACTGGAGAGCTATGAAGGTGCGCTCCTATTGGTCACTCACGACCGCCGGCTGCTCGAAAACGTCCGACTCGATTCGAGGTGGCACCTGGAAAACGGACAAGTCCGGGAGCTCCACCACACCCCAAGCCAGGAGAAGTAACCATGAGCATGGACCGCGTGGCCTGGAGCTCGCTGTACAACATCACCACCGCAAAGTCCGGCTCCAAGCCGTTCTCCAAGGAGACCCTCAAACGGGTCCTGGCCTTCGCCGCCCCGCACAAGGGAAAGCTGATCGCCTTCGTCATTGCCTCCATCGCGGGCGCTTTCCTGGCGGTGGCCACGCCGGTGCTCGCAGGCCAGGTTGTTGACGCCATCATCGCCAACGCGGGCGTGGGAACAGTCATTTGGCTGGCCGTCCTCATCGCGATCGTTGCTGTTGGCGAGGCCGGAGTGGGGCTGCTGACGCGTTGGCTTTCCTCGATCATCGGCGAAGGCGTGATCGTGGACCTGCGCACGAGGGTGTTCGACCATGTGCAGCGCATGCCCATTGCGTTCTTCACCAGGACACGGACCGGTGCTTTGGTGAGCCGGCTGAACAATGACGTCATCGGTGCGCAGTCCGCCTTTGCCGGCACCCTGTCCGGGGTGGTCAGCAATGTGGTGGCCCTGGCGTTGACCCTGGCCGTCATGCTCAATACCTCCTGGCTGGTGACGGTGCTGGCCATGGTGTTGTTGCCGATCTTCCTGATCCCTGCGCGCCGCATGGGTTCCAAACTGGCCGACCTCCGCCGTGAAGCAGCGGCCCACAACGCCGCCATGGGTACGCAGATGACGGAGCGTTTCTCGGCGCCCGGTGCCACGCTGGTGAAGCTGTTCGGCCGACCGGACGAGGAATCACGGGAATTCGCCGACCGGGCAGGACGGGTGCGGGACATCGGCATCCGGACAGCCATGCTGCAATTCACCTTTGTCACAGCCCTGACCCTGGTATCCGCGCTGGCCCTGGCTCTTGTGTACGGCCTGGGCGGCTGGTTGGCCCTCAGCGGTCAGCTTGCCCCTGGCGATGTGGTGGTCCTGGCGCTCCTGCTGACCCGCCTCTATGCTCCATTGACGGCGTTGTCCAACGCCCGTGTTGAGATCATGAGCGCCCTGGTCAGCTTTGAGCGGGTCTTCGAGATCCTGGACCTGAAGCCGCTCATCACGGAGAAGCCCGACGCCGTCGAGGTTGCCCCCGGTCCTGTGGCGGTGGAATTTGATGACGTCCGCTTCTCCTACCCTTCAGCGGACAAGGTGTCCCTTGCCTCGTTGGAGGAAGTGTCCACGCTGGACACCCGCGGCGGGGAGGAAGTGCTGCACGGAGTCAGCTTCAGGGTTGAACCCGGTCAGACCGTGGCGTTGGTGGGCTCCTCCGGCGCCGGCAAGTCAACGATCGCCCAGCTGCTGTCCCGTTTGTACGACGTCGATTCCGGTGCTGTCCGCCTCGGTGGCCACGGTTCCATGACCGGCGCCGATGTCCGCGACATCACCTTCGATTCGCTGCGCGACACTTTGGGCATGGTGACCCAGGACGGCCACCTCTTCCACGAGACCATCGCCTCCAACCTGCGCCTCGCACGACCGGATGCCAGCGAGGAGGACATGTGGGATGTGCTCCGGCGTGCCCGCCTGGAACCCATGATCCGTTCCCTGCCCGATGGCCTGGAAACCGTGGTGGGCGAGCGCGGTTACCGGCTCTCCGGCGGCGAGCGCCAACGGCTCACCATCGCGCGTTTGCTCATCAAGCAGCCGCGGGTCGTGATCCTGGACGAAGCCACGGCAGCGCTGGACTCCACCAACGAAGCCGCCGTGCAGGCGGCCTTGGGTGAGGCGCTTCAGGGGCGTACCGCCGTCGTGATTGCGCACCGGCTGTCCACCATCCGCGCCGCCGACGCGATCCTTGTGGTTGAGGACGGCCGGATCGTGGAGCGGGGCACCCATACCGAACTGCTGGCCGCGGACGGTCGATACGCCGAGCTGTACCAGACCCAGTTCGCGGAGGCCACGGCTGTGGCGCAGGAGGCGGTTCCGGAGCTGTAGACCCAACTGGGTAACAGCAAACGTTCCACTGGCACCTCAGTGGAGCGTTTGCTGTCACTTAGTTGGGTGCCGCGAGGGCCGGGAGCACGTGGTCCGTGAGGAGCGGTGCAAGGTCCCCGGGCAGGGGAGCGTCGAGGTCGAGCCAGCGGATTTCAGCGATTTCCGCAGAGGGCTGGGCTTCCCATGTTCCTGGAGCCGTGAAGACAGTGGCCTCGATAGTGGTTTGGTCTTCGTTGGCGGCGACAGCATGCCAGACGCCCAGGAGTTCCAGGTCTTCCGGGGACACCTCGATGCCAACTTCTTCGAGGAGCTCCCGGGACGCCGCCTCTGCAGCACTCTCACCGGCCTCCGGCTTTCCGCCGGGGTGCATGAACTTCTCCGTGCCGCGCTTCCTGACGGTGAGGAGTTGGCCGGCCTGGTTGTAGACGCATACTGCGCTGACCACGATCACGTTCATGTGTTTCTCCTCAGGTGCGACACCAGCAGCAAATCCTTGGCGGGCCCGCGCACGTCCCAGGTGAAGCTGAATGAATCAGGCCCTTCCCACAGGTAATTGACGCGGTAATCGTCGGGATCACACCAGTGTTCGTCCTGGTGGCCCTGCTCTGAAAAGCTCATGACGTGGAACGGCCGGCCATCGGGAAAGAACACGTCCATCGCGTCGGGTCCATTGCCTGGCTTCAGGACGTATTCGCGGAAGGCGGGACCTGAGTGTGTGGGCCAGTGCATGGTTCCGTCTTCACGGTAGTCCAGGCCGCCGTCGGGGTTCTGTTGGTAACGCACGACGCCGGTAAAGGTGCCTTGGGTGCCTGAGGACCGGTCCAGGAGGGTCCGCTCCACCGCCCAGCTGCCGGCCAGGTAGGCCCGCAGGTCCGGGGTGGGCTGCTGATGGTTCAAGTGCCCTCGATTGGAATCGAACCAACGACACCGGCTTTAGGAGAGCCGTGCTCTATCCACTGAGCTACGAGGGCCTGTGTGTCCACGGCTTGGAATCCCACTGCTGGAGCTCGAGGGCCCGGACACGACTACAAGCATACAAGCTGCCGGGGCCGTGCCTGAACACCACTAGGCTGGCGGTCATGAAAGGGCATCTGACTGCACCGGCACCTGCCGGATGGTTCCTCCCCGACGTCCGCAGCATCAGGGCACGCATCGGAGGCTGGGCGCAACTGAGCGTTGTCCAGTACTTCGTGGCCGAGTCCGCCGTGATCGAGGCCTGGGCGGGTCCGGAGCCGTACAGCCGGGCCACCGGATTCATCAGTGACCTGGGCGCGGTTTCCTGCGGACTGTACGAAGACCGGTCTGTCTGTTCGCCCTTGCATTGGCTGATGAACGCCTCCTTCGTAGTGCAGGGCCTTGCCTTGGTCCTGGGGGCGCTCTTCCTGACGGCAGGGCTGTTGAGCGTCGCGGCAAGGCCGGGGGTTCAGGCCAGACGCTTCCGTGCCGTGGAGGGCGGTTCGTCGCCGACCCGTGTGCTGGCGGTGCCGTGGATCCTGGCCGTTGCCATCCGGATCCTCACGGGCGTGGCGGGTCTTGGAACCGTAATTGTTGGGCTTGTTCCCGAAGACCTCGGCTCACCGTGGCACTTCGCCGGTGCCCTCATGTTCTTTATTGGAGGCGGGTTCGCGTTGCTCCTGCTGGCCATAGTGTGGTTCCGGCAGACGCCCGTGAGTTGGTTTCTCGCTGTGTGTGGGCTGATCTGTTTGGGTGCGCTGGTGGTCGGAGGGATCACGGGAATGGACGTGCCCCAACCCGGAATCCTGGAACGGCTCATGGGTTATCCCGTAACCATAGGTTTGGCAACGGCGGGCTTGGTGATCGCGCAGCGCGTGCACGCGGGACGAAAAGCGCTCAGGGCCGGTTGAGCGCTCAGAGTCGGTTGAGCGCTTAGGGCTGGTTGAGGAAGTACTCGCGGAAGTCCACCAGCGAGGAAGTGCCTGTGTAGCCGAGGGCATCCGACCCCACCGACACCGAGTCGTCCGGCGAAAAGATGCTGACCGAGAAGGACCCGTTGTCGAGGTCCTTGGTCTTCTCGAGCATTGCGGGGAGGGCTTTGCCCAGTGCCTGGCTAAGCTCGGATTGGTCAGTGCCGGTCCCTGTGAGTGACGCGGTGATGAAGTTCCCTGAGGTGTTCATATTCACGTGTAACCGGGCGTCCGTCACCCCGGGAACCGACATCGCGGCGTCGTGCATGTCCTTGCCGAGGCGCTCTGCCTTGGAGGGACCACCCAGACCGCACGCGGTGATGCCGAGGATGAGCAGCCCGATGATGAAGGCAGACGCTACGCGCCTGGGAAGTTTGCTCAAGATCACTGCTTTCGAGAGATGTTGGAAACGGTTGAGGACACCTGGCTGGCGTCGATTGTGAGGAACTGTTGGGTGGATTCCTTTTGACTGTACTGGTTGATGGGACCACCGCCCTCCTGCTGGGTAACCGACTCAACATAGCGGTTGGAGTCGTGGTAGCTGATCCCGGCGAATCCCGGATCGATGTCCGGATTGGGCAGCGTGACAACCATCGCGTTGTTGTCCCGGGTTGCGCTCACGCCGCCACCGGGCAGCAGCGTGGCGTCGGCCAGGTCAACCTGTGGGACGGGGTCGCCGGCGTGTTGAAGGGCAAGGACATCGATGGACGCCGGGATGGGTGCCGAATCAACGGGTGAGCCGAACGTGACCACGTTGGTGACGTTGAACCTGTTGGTGAAGCTGCTGTCCGAGGCCAGGGCCGTGGCGATCATGCCACCTTGGGAGTGTCCGGACAGCATCACCGGGGCATCATTGGGGATTCCGGCTTTCTCCATGGCCAGGCGCACTGCCTCTGCGGCGGTGGACAGGTTGCCGCCGGCGAGTTCAAGATTTCCGGTGAGGTCTGTGGGATTGGCGGCGCCATCGGGCATCCAGCGCGTGGTTCCCGGAATGCTGACGATGTAGGCAGGAGGTCCGCCCGGTTTGTCCACGGTGGTGATGCGGATGCCGGTGTCCTCAGTGCCGGCCATTCCGGCGTCGCCGTAGGCTGCATTGGTGGTGGCCACGATGGCACTGATGCTGGACGGCACAGGTGTTTCGGATCTGCCGTTCGCATCTGATTTATTGGGATTCCCCACGGTCAGCGGGATCGGCTCCCCGGCGACCGGCCGGCCGTCATCCATCAGGTGCGGATTGTGGAAGCCGAAACTTGTCACCGTGGCGGCGGTGTTCCATGTCGCCGCTACGAAAAGCACTCCGTTGGACACCAGCTGGGTGATCGACGGCGGTTCGCCCGAAATGAGCCACCCCCAGCCCATGTTCACGAAGTCGCCGAACCGGGTGGCGCGGTTTTCCTCGGCATCCATCAGGTTTCCGACCGGCAGGGGAGCCAGGTCCTGGGCGAGATGCCACATGGTTGAGGCGGTCCCGGCCAGCACACTGGTGACCCTACCGACGTCGTCCCAAAGGTCCCCGGCCTCTTCGGACGCCGAGTCCAAGAGCCGGTCAAGGGCAGTACTGCCTCCGGACCCCGCCGAGGTGGTGCTGGCCGCCAGTTGCTCCTCAACGTTGCGTTGCACGGCGTTGGAGGCAGCCTCGAGCGCGTGCCCGGCCGCGACGAGTTGGCTGCGGTACGCTTTCCAGTCCTGTGCGAACCGCTGCCCGTCGTCGCCGTGCCACTGGACATTTGTGATCAGGGGCGTGAGGCTGCCGCTCAAATCCAGCAATCGCTGGCTGCTGCGGGCAAACTCTTTGCTGAGGCGTCGCCCGGCTTCGACGTCCATTCCATGGAGGCTCATGCGCGCACGCTCCCATCGGCAGCGCTGCCAAGATATTCGCGGGCTCCCAGGAGGGACCACGCGAATTCCCGTCCGATGTCTGTGGCAGGAACTGCCGCCAAGGACACAGGGGCGTCTTCTTCCGGAGTTTCGTCAGAAGAGTACGACCGGTCCACGGAGTACAGCCGGTCTGCGACAGCCCACACACGGCCCCTGGCATAGGGCCGGGAACCAGCCTGCCCCGTGGGGGTCGCTGAGACGCCGAGATGGATTGTGCAGGTGGTGTCGGCCGCAGTTTCACCCGGCGTGGCCCCATGCTGCCCGTCCAACTGCGAGAGGTCCGGAAATTGGCGGCTGAGGGCGGCCCACGCGTCTTCCTCCTGGAAGAAGGAAACCTCGACGGCGTTGCGGACTTCCGTTAGACCGGCACCGTCAGCCTGATGGCTGATGCGGCGCTGATACGAAACGCCGACGCCCCGGCCACCTGCCAGCCCGATCTCCGTGTGGACAGAGTGTTCCTCAGGCCGGACTGCGTCTCCAGACGGAGCAGCGTCCCTGAGCTGCACAGTGTCCTTGAACTGCACTGTGTCCCTGAACTGCACCACAGTCGACGCCTTCACGGGCGCGGATGCGGCAAGGGCGACGGCAAGCACCCACTGCGGCGACATCACGCCATGGGCATCGAGAATGCCGGCACGGCGCAGTTCGTCCCCGGTTTCCGGTGAACGGACGCCCTGCTCAGGCAAGGAAGCCTGGTAGTCGGCAAAGTCCGCTTCGTTTCCCAGCGTTTCTGCTGCCCTGCGGACACTCTCAGCCCACGCCAGACCACTGACCTCGACGATGTTGAGCCTGGAATCGGCCTCAAGTTTCCTCATGAATCCCCAAATCCACTCGCGCACGCCAGCACTTGGCGGCATGCGCAACACTATCGGGGAGGGTCTGGGCGTGGAATGGGGAGAAGTGCCCCCCGGCTCAGGGGGCGCGGATCAGCCGGCGCGCTTCTTCCCCAGGAACACGGCAACCACTCCGCACACGAGGCTCACCAGGAAAAGTACCCAGGACGCAACAGTGACCGCCGACGCAAGGGCGACCGAACCGGCGTCGGGCGTTTCAGCTGCCAGCACCGAATCGATGGCCACGTTGGACCACAAGTGGGCCACGGCGAAAAGCAGGGGAGCGGCCCACATGGCCCAGCGCCACGACTTGCGCGCCACGTTGGTCCCGATCAGCAGCAGCCAGCTGAAGCCGAAGATCAGCGGGAACAACGTACCGGCGGTCTTGTGGACGTAATTGAGCTGGCCTCGGGCGGACTCGTCCATGGCAGCGCGGAGCTGGGCGACATAATCCTGGGAGAAGCCACCGATCAGGGAGTCCGGCATGGCCAGCCCGCCCGAGAGTTGCGTCATCTGGTTCAGGGTCAGCAGGTGCAGGTACCAAAAGAGGAACAAGCTGGCCACCACGCCCGCGATCACAATGAGCTTGGAGTTGCTTTGCGCCTTGGCCGGCGTGCGCTGTGTTGTGGGGTTGATCACGGGAGGAAGGCTGTGATCGGGAACCACTGCCTTGGCTCCGTGCTTCTTGATGCGTTGCGCTGGTGTCTTGGCCATGTCATTCATTATCCCGCCACATAAGCTGGAACCATGACCACCGGCAGGCACACCGCAACTGAACTCGATCCCACCCTCGACGACTACCAGCTGGCCAGCGCCCTGGTCCGCGAAGCAGGCCAACTGGCGCTGCTGATGCGGATGGGCGGTTTACAGGGCGAACGGAAGACGTCAATTTCCGACGTCGTCACCGCGGCCGATCACGCAGCCGAGGCTTACGTCCTGGAACAGTTGCGACGCTGCCGGCCCGAGGACGGCATCCTTGGTGAAGAAGGTGCCTCGGTGGCGGGGACCAGCGGGCGGACCTGGGTGATCGACCCCGTGGACGGCACCTACAACTTTCTGCACGGCTCCACGTACTGGTGCTCGGCCATCGCCTTGAAGCGGGACGACGCCGACCATGGAGGAAGCCCCGTAGCGGACCCGTCAGTGCTGCTGGGGGCCATCTACCAGCCCGAACTCGACAAGCTTTGGCTGGGCGGCGAAGACCAGCCGGCCACACTCAACGGAGAGCCGATCTCCGGATCCGGGGATGCGCCAGTGGCCGAAATCTCGGCAGCCACCTACATCCATCCCACCTGGCTCGCCGACCCCCGAACAGCCATGCCGTGGCACGCGGCCGCCATCACCGCTGCGTCCCTTCGGATGTTCGGCTCCGGTTCATGCGACCTCGGACGGGTGGCCGATGGTGAACTCGGCTGCTGGTTCCAGCACAGCTGCCCCGAATGGGATTGGCTCCCGGGCAAGGCGATCGTACGCGCGGCAGGTGGGGACACCGCCGTCGTCAAGGTCAACGGCATGAACTGGTTCGTTGCCGGAAGCCCGACGGCGGTCCGCGAGTTGGGTGCCGCCCTGACCTCGGTTCCGCAGTTCGCGTAGTGGCTGAAGCCTGAGCCGGGAGTTTCTGTGTCCTATGACCTCCGTGTCTATTCTTCCGGCGTCCTCGATGCCGCCACACTTCGCGGACTTGTGGCGTCCAGTTGGGGACTGAGTATCGCCTCCGGGGCGGACTTGGAATCGATGCCCATGTTCCTGCCAGTTGATCGTCGCGGCGAGTATGCGTTCACTGTGGACGGCCCCCTGGACGAAGACCCCGACGACGTACCCACCAGCGCGATCGGTTTGAGCCACAGCTACGACGTTTCCGTTGAGGGCAGCAAACACAAAGCAATCCCGGCAGCCTGGCGCTTTGCAAAGAAGCTCGCCAAGGCGTCCTCCGGCGTTGCGGTTGACCGTCAAACGGATGAATGCTGGCCACGGCAGTAACAGGAAAACGGATACTCTCTCTGCGTTGTGCAGTAGTCTGCCAGCTGTGACCGTTGAAGTGCCCTACCTGCCGCTGCCGCCCAGCCAGTCCAACATCCGCTACCTGCACGGCCCGGACTCGACAGTGCAGCGCGGGGTGCCTGCCGGCCAAGCGCTCGAGTTCGAATGGAACTCGAGCACGCGCTACCCGGGAACCTCGAGGAAATTCTGGGTTCATGTGCCTGCACAATACGATCCTGCCGTACCGGCCGCGCTAATGGTGTTCCAGGACGGGCGCCTGTATCTGGATCCGGAAGGGGACGTCCGTGGTGGCATCGTGCTCGACAACCTCATCCATCAAGGCCACATCCCTGTCACCATCGGGTTGTTCGTAGACCCCGGAGTGGTTGCTGATACCGGAAATTCGAAGAACCGGAATGTCGAATACGACGCATTCGACGACCGCTACGTCACCTTTCTCCTGACAGAAGTCATCCCGCAGGTTGCCGAGCGGTACTCGATCTCCGAAGACCCGGAAAGCTGGGGAATCTGCGGCGGCAGCAGCGGCGGGAACTGCGCCTTCACAGCCGCATGGCTACGTCCCGATAAGTTCCGCCGCGTCGTTGGCTTCCTGTCCAGCTTCGCGCAGATGCCAGGCGGCAACCCCTACCCCCGGCTGCTGGCCGCCTCGCCTCCGAAGCCGATAAGGATCTTCCTGCAGGCGGGCCACCGCGACCTGAACTGGAACCGGCCACATCACAATTGGCTGGCAAACAATCTTCGGGTGGCTGCCGCCCTTGCTGAAGCCGGATACGACTTTCGCTTCGTCCAGGGAGACGGCGGCCACAGCCCTAACCACGGGGGCGTACTTCTTCCCGACGCACTCCGCTGGATCTACAGCTGACCCAAAGCCAGGGTCGGCCTGGTCCTGTCGTACTGGTTGACCGGTCCATGTAGCTGTCCGAGACCCCCGCGCGTAAGCGTTAACCCCTTCGGGTACCCCCGCGGGTTTGCTCCCAATCTCCTTGTTATTTTGCACCGGGGGGCGCCTGCCCCTCGCAGTCTCAGCTGCAGAACAGCCCTGTCCTGCAGCGTTCGCAAGGGGGAATACTTGAACAGCAAGAGCAAGCTGTGGCCCACAGCCGTCGGCGTCACCGCCGTATCGGCACTGGCGATCGGCCTCGTGGCCGCGCCGGCCGCAAACGCAGCACCCACCGATGTTATTTCGGTGGGCAGCGGACAGATCATCGACGGGTCTGTCCTGGCACTTCCAAACTTCGCCAGCCTCGCATCCAATGGCGCAGCGACTGCCCAGCAGATCGGCACACCGCCGAGCGGACCGGCAGTCATTGAAAACAACACTCCGCTGGACCTCAGCGCCGTGTTCGGCGTCGTGAATGTGGGCGCGGGCAACATTCCGCTGCTCCAGAACAACGGCATCATCCAGGTTGGCGCTGTCAGCCAGTACGGCAAGGCCGTCAACGACGGTTCCTCGGAAGCATTCTCCGGTACCGTGAGCGGCGCTCCCGGTCTGGTGACCTTGCCCGCCGGCCTTCCGTCGAACGGCGACCCGTCCATCCCGGCAGCCCGCGTCAGCCTCGGCACTGCAGCCATCCTCGGCGGCACCGACCTGGTCAACGTCAACCTTCAGGTGGCAACCCTCGCGGCAGCAGCCAAGAAGGACCAGGGCTCAGCACCCCAGGGAGCCTACTCACTGGCCGGCGTTTCCGCTGAAGTTGGCGGCACGGTCATCGGCGGCGTCGCAGGCACCATCAGCACCGCCATCAACACCGCCAACGCCGTCCTGACCCCCTTGGGCGTCACGGTGGCCAACCCGGTAGCCGGCGGCACCATCTCCATCACCGAGGCAGACCTTCTGGCCGTTGCCGGCGTTGCAGACCTGAACTCCCTGCCCGCCGGAACCGACCTGATTTCCTTCCTCCCGCAGGCTGTTGCCAACAAGCTGACCTCTCTTGTGAGCAGCACGCTGGCAACCGCCACCACTGCGGTGAACGGCCTCGGCCCCATCGCCCAGATCGCGGCCGGACCGGCCCTGGCCCTCCTGAGCACAACCTTGAACGGTGTCACCGGCGCAGTCGCTTCCAGCGTCGTGGCTCCTTTGAGCACCGCACTGACAGCCCTGGTTTCGGCCAAGGTCAACGTCCAGGAAACCGCACCGTCGGGCGCCTTTACCCAGCGCGCCCTGCAGATCGCTGTTGCCGGCGGCTCCATCGCCACGGTCAACCTCGCCAACGCAACTGTCGGACCCAACCTTGACGCAGCGGCGATCCCGCTGGTCAACACCGACACCATGGCCATCAGCGGTGGCGTGGCCCTCCTGGCACTGCTCACCTGGCTGTTCGTCCGCTCGCGCCGCCGCACCGCGGTAGCTGCTGCCTGATCGCCCCGGCGACCAGGTAACGGCGAAAGGAGAACTGTCAATGTACGGCAATAACTGGACCGCAGGCGGCACGGCCGCCGGCGGTACCACGCTGGCTGTCACCGGTGCCCCAACCCTTGGTTGGGTCATCCTGGTGGGGGTTGCCTTGCTGATTGCCGGTTTTGTGGTCCTGCGCAACAGCAGGCTCAAAGCCGCAAAGCGGGGAACAGATCCCAACCCGTAATACCATCGGCGGGGCGGCCCTCACCGGGCCGTCCCGCCATCCCAATTTTTCCCCTGGGCCTTTCAGGCCAAGCCCCGAACATCGGAACTAAATGTCGGTACTCGAATCCGCACAGGCACTGGCTTTCGTGCTCCTGGTGGTGTTTCTGTCGTACATCCTGGTGATTCTGGTGCCCTTCCTTCGGCGCAAACCCGACCCCGAGGGCGATCCCGACGCGTACTCGTGGCATGTGTTCATTCCGTGCCGGGATGAGGAAGTGGTCATCAGCGAGACCCTTGCATTGCTGCGCAGGCAATTCCCGCAGGCACACGTCTGGGTTGTCGATGACGACAGCGACGACGCCACCGCGGACATCGTCGATGCCGCATCAGTGTCCGACCCCCTGATCCACCTTGTGCGACGCCGGCGACCCCTGGCGCGCACCGGCAAGGGAGACGCACTCAACGCCGCCTACCGTACGCTGGACGCCTGGCTCCCCGCCGACGTCGACCGTTCTTCCGTGATCGTCCTGGTGGTCGACGCCGATGGTCACCTGGCTGACAATGCCTTCCGTCAGGCGGCTGGTCCCCTCGCGTTCGGCGACCCGGAAGTGGGCGCCGCCCAAACCGCCGTCTGGATGTCCAACCTGAAGGACCCCGCCCTTGAGGGCGGTACGGGAAGGCAGCGCTTCAGGAAGTCGTTCGGACGGTACCTGGTCCTCATGCAGGACATGGAGTTCCGGACCACCATCGCGGCCATGCAATCACTTCGACGCCACACGCTGACGGTTGGCCTGGGCGGAAACGGGCAGTTCACGCGGTTATCCGCACTGGATGTGATTGCCAAAACGTCCGGCCAGCCATGGCATGGCGCCCTCCTGGAAGATTACGAGCTCGCCATCCACATCATGCTTGGCGGCTACAAGACGGTCTACATGCACGATACCCACGTTGCCCAGGAAGCACTGCCGGACCTCCGCCGCCTCCTCACGCAGCGCACGCGTTGGTGCCACGGAGGCATGCAGTGCAGCGTCTACCTGAAGCGGATTTTCGAGTCGCCCTACTTCAGCAACGTCGGCGCGATCGAATCCAGCTACTTCCTGGTCCAGCCCTTCATCCAGATCCTTGGACTGGTCCTGTGGCCCACACTGTTCATCACCATGGTGGCCCAGGGCTCATTGACCATGGGCAGCTTCGGTGCCTGGATCAGTGCGGCCTGGTTCATCATTCCCCTGATCTTCGCCACGGGCGTGCTGCCCTTTGCCTTGTGGGGTTTGGTGTACCGGAAGCAGGTCACGCCTGAGAAGAACTTCATGCACGGTGTCCTCTGGGGCTTTGGCTACTGGCTGTACATGTACCAGAACTATGTCACCGTGCTGAGGGCCACTTACCGCCTCATCACGGGTCGGCAGGGATGGGCAAAGACCCGCCGCAACCAGGAAGCAGACGTCAAACTCCTAGCGAAGGAAGCGTAGTGGCCATGAGCGCCCAAGCCGGCAACATCAGCGTCCCCACAGGACCGCGGGCAATCCCCGTACGGAAGGCCCGTGGCGGGGGCCTCATCGGACTTGTCTTCATCGCGGCCGCTGCGGCGGCCATGCTCCAGCAAGAGCACATCCGGTCCGCCGAAGCCTGGCTTATGTCCGTCATTTTCGACGGCGTCCTGGGCGGAGCGTCCTACAGCGTGGACGACATCATCTTCCACAACGTGGGCGGTGGCCAGCCGTTCGCCCTCCAAGTCACCGGGCTCTGTTCCAGTGCGGTCCTCCTTGCACCGATCGCGGGCCTGGCCGGGATCTTGTTCCTGATGGGCCGGATTCCCGTATCGCGGCTCATGCCCGCGGCCATCATCGCCCTCGTTATCGTGTGCCTGAGCAACGCCACCCGCTATTTCATGATCGCTGCCGCCCAGCAAAGTTGGGGCCAGCAGGGATTCGACCTCATGCACCACTTCCTGGGGTCCTTCGTGGTGATTTTCGGGTTCGTGGCCGCCATCATCGTGCTGGTGCGTGCCGCCGTCGTCCGTAAAGACCGTGCAGCGTCCCGCGGCAAGGGCCGGCGTGCGTCCTCGTAGCCCGTTCCGAACAGCGGCAGTCCTGGCCGCAATGGTGTTAACTGGCGGACTTGCCGCCTGCGATCAAGGAAATCCGGGTGTGGGCACGGCAAACCCCGAAACCGGGCTATGCCATGCAGTGCTCTCTCCCGAAGAGTACGACGCCACCAGCGAATCCAGCCCGTCCGTAGCGTGTGCAGGGTCGCACACCACCCAAACGTTCCATGTGACAAAACTTTCGGGGCCCTTGGCGAGCCTGGAAGTACGCCCCAACCAGCAGCAACTCAAGGCTGCCGGGAAAACGCTGTGCACCGTGGAGGCCCTCCGCGGATATCTCTCGGCATCCGACAGGGACGGAACCATCGGCTTGGCGGTCACCAGCTACTTCCCAAGCCGGGACGACTGGGCAGCAGGGAGTCGCGCCGTACGTTGTGACGTTGCGGTGACGGACAAGGACGGAACTCCGCAGGAGACCGGCTTCGACCTGAAGGGAGCCCTGGCCGGACCGAACTCCGCCGCTGTAAGGCTCTGCTACCGGCAGGAAGCCAAAGACGGCGTTCTTTCCGAAGACGGTATCGATGTGCCGTGCTCCGAACCCCACACGGCAGAGGACATCAGTGCCTGGATTCCGCAGGATGCTTCACTGGCAACGCCTGCGGAGCGCGAGGCACGCTGCCTTCCCTACGCCCTGGAGTTCCTCTCTATCGAAAACATGCCGGCTGGCATTGTTGTCCAGCCCATCATCCGCACCGTGGGCACTGCCCGGACTGTCCGGTGCGCCGTAGCGCCCACGGAAGTGTTGGCACCGGGCCAGTCTCCGGTTTTGGTGACAGGAAGCCTGGCACCGGAGCGAACGCCTAAAGTGCGCGTGCCTGAAACCGGGGGAGTGGCAAGCAATGGCTGAACACGGATCCGGAAATGCCACGCAACTCCGCGAAGTCGACGGGGTTGTGCAGACAACCCAGGAAGCACAGGAAGCCTCCCCAACCTTTGCCCCGGCTCCGGTGCGCGGCCGAAAGGGAACCAGGGCCCGGCCAATTGGCAGCCTGGCACGATACCTTGCCCGGACCTTCGGCCCCGGCCCCTTGACGTTGGGCTCTGTCCCTGGCGTGGCGATGATCGCCGGACTGGTGTCGGCGGCCATCATGGTGATCCGGTTGCTGATACCGGAACCCGTGGGCATGGCTGACCAGGGAGACGGACACGGCCTGGTGTGCTCCCTGGGAGTCATGAACCAGCGGCCCTGGGACTACGCCGGGTTCACCAAATACATTCATCCCGGTTGGGTTCCGCACCAGTTCTTCGGCGAAGGATGCGGCGCCAACGGCACCGGGGAACCTTATTACTCGTCGCAACTGCTGTTCCTGTGGCTCGGGAAACTGTTGACGCCTTTGCTGGGCTGGGGACCTGGCTTGGATACCCGCGCCGTGGGCATCGTTTGCTGCGTGGTGTTCGGCTTGCTGATCGCGGCCCTGATCAACGTGCTGCCCGGGCGGACATGGTTCCGCCTCCTCATCGCGGCGCTGGTCACCGGAGTGATGGCGGATGGTGTCTTCGCCGACTTCTTCGTCTCGCCCTACAGTGAGCCCGCGGCCTTCCTGGGGATCCTGGCGGTATCGGTGGCGTTGCTGAACTACTGGAATGGGCGGGGTCCGCGCTGGCTTGCGTTGCTGCTGGTTGTCCTTGCCACGGCCTTTACGTTTGCGGCCAAGACACAGATGGTGGCTTGGCTGCCGGTCATCGCCCTTGCGCTGCTCTGGCAGCCTTGGCGGCGGGGCACAACGGATGGCGGGCCGGTCGCCGTCGACGTTTCCCAGGGTGACGCGCCATTGGCCGACGCCGGCAGGAGACGTCCGCGCTGGCGCGCGTTGGTACTGCCTGCGACGGCGGTACTGCTCCTCGCAGCGTTTTCCGTGGCCTTCCTCAACGCCCAACCAAAGCGTTTCTCCGAAGTAAACCTCTACAACGCCGTCTTCGTAGAGCTTCTTCCGTACAGCCCCACCCCTGAAGCGGACCTCGATTGGTTGGGGTTGGATCCGGGTTTCATCAATGCCATGGATACCACTATCGCTTCACCGCGTTCGGCGGTTTACAACCCGCGCTACCTACAGTTCCAGGAACAAATCAGCCTGGGCAAGATCGTCGGTTTTTACGCCACACATCCCGAACGCCTCGTCACCATGGGCGAACGGGGCATCACTGCCATGCTGACGCCGGAATTGGGCTACGTTGGCTCCTACCTTGAAGGCAGCGAACACGGCCCCTATGAGAAGGAGCGGCGCTTCCCCGCGGTGTTGGGCTTGTTCAGCGGCCTCAAAGCTGCTCCCGTGGCGTTTGTCGGCATGCAACTGGTGACGCTTCTGCTTGGCCTTGCGGTCTCCTTCCGGAAGCGAAGCGCCGTGGGGCGTTTGGCGGTCATCCTGGTACTCGGAGGTTGGCTGCAGTTCTGGGCCGTCATGCTCAACGGAGGGCAAGGCGAGATTTACAAGAACATGATCATCGCGGGCTTCGTGGCCGCACTATGCGTGCCGTTGCTGGTGGCTTTGATCAGTATCCTGGCCTCGGATCCGGGGAAGGCCTTGGCGCAGAAGCGCAGAGGGCGCCGGGCCAGGGCACAGCGAGCTGTCAGCTGATCCAGCCATCGATGCTGAGTTGCTTGCGCAAGCTGATGACATTGCCCAGCTTGATGCCTGCGGTGGCATAGCGCTGCCGGATCCGGTGAAGATGCGCTTTGACGGTTTGTTCGCTGATGCCCATGGCGTCGGCAACCCCCCGGACGGACAAGGCATCGCTTCCCAGGTACAGTTCGGCGAGCAGTTGCTCCCTGGGTGAGAGAGCGATGCGCGCTGCCGTCCGACCCTCCGTGCCGGCAGCGACATCGGGATGCAGATATTCCTGGCCGGACGCGGCTGCACGGATTGCCATCTCGGTGTGTTCCGGCCCGGCTGCCTTGGGGACGTAAGCCAAGGCCCCCGCAGAGCGCACAGCGCCGGCGTCCCAACGGTCCAGAGCCGTTGCCAGGACCACCACGCGCAGGCCGGCCTGGACCAATTGTCGAACCGCCGGGATCAGGTTTGCGCGGTGGTCCAGAGTGCCAAGGACCGCCACCGTGACGGATAGTCCTGCCAAGGCCTCCTGTTGGAGCTGGCTGGGAACAGAAATGAAGCCCGCCGTCACCACCAGGTCAGGAGCGTTGCTGCGCAGCCAGGCATCCAAAGTGTCGATCATCAGTTGGTGCTGGTCCACCACCATCAGCCGGGTCACCATAATTTGGGCGCCTTTACATGGACCATCACGCTTGCTCCTCCGGGATCGGTCTGAACGCGCGGGGTTCCCAGCGATTCGATCTCGCTCCACAACGCGGGCGTGCAACGGACGGGATCGAGGAGGGTCACCCGCCACGTAATCAGCAACTGCTCCTCCACATCGGGTTCCACATACACATGCAGCCGCTGTGGCACTTCGACGTTTTGCTGTCCGGGATGGTGAACGGGGGTGGCGAGCAGCATGGTGACTGACAAGAGGGCGGGACGCTGGGCCTGGGGGACACGCTGCAAAAGATCCGGCTGCGCTGCCACAGACACCCTGGCATCCAGTCCAGCCAATACCAAGGACTCGTTGAACCAGTTGCTGGTCTGGGCCACCAGCAACTGGGTGCGCAACCTGGCCGCGAGCCGTTGGGCCTCCTCCGCCAGGCCCGGAGTCAACGAAAGGCCTTCGCTCCGGGCCGCCCTGGCAAACAGCTCCTGGATCTGATGATGGGTGGCCGATAACTCCTGGCTGTGGGCCGAGGCACGGGTATCAGCCTGCTGGGTCAGCTCGGCCAGGGCCTGGGAGGAATGCCGTGCAATTTGTTCTGCCATGCGGCTCCGGATGCCCACCACGATCAAAGCTCCCAAGAGTCCGGGGACCAGGGTGATGAAGAAGATCAGCAGGCCCTCCCCGGATCCGAACCGGGGAGTGGCGGCGTAGTAGATGCTGCTCAGCAAGGAGTTGGCAGCAGTCAGGAGCATGAAACCCATCAGGTCCCAACGCACGCTTACCAGGAAGACCAAGGCCGTGCCCAGCATGACGTTGAAGGCGAGGGCGAGGTAGCCCGAGGCCAGCGTCACCACTTGTGCCGTCATGACGCCCGATGCCATGGACGTGGCAAGCCAGAGCGCACGGTAATACGGAAGATGCCGCCGGGGCGTCATGGGCGCGGACGCCAGGAAGGCCACGCCGCAGCCCGAGAGGTCAAAGGCCACCGCAGCAAGCCTTGAACGATCCAGGCTGCTCCCGTCAAAGGATCCGATTTGGGTAATGGCCGAGAACATCCACAGCGTCACGCTGGCAGTGACAAGAACGCTCCGGGACAGGAAAAGCGGTCCGGTCGCAATTCCGGGTACTGCCGGAAAGACCCTGCTCATGCTGCCTCTACCTCAAGGACAACTGTGGTTCCGCGACCCGGCGTCGACAACAGCCGGGCCCTTCCGCCTACCTGCTCCATCCGCTCGATGATCGAATGCCTCACACCGAAACTCTCCGCCGGCAGGTACCCGGGGTCGAACCCACAGCCCGCATCGCTGACGAGGACCGACACCAAGGGACCTGTCCGGGAAATCAACACATCCACGTGGTCGCTCCCGGCATGCCGGGCCGCGTTGACCATGCACTCGCCAGCTGCGTCAGCCATCGCCAGCATGACGTCCGGAGGCAACGAGCCGCCCTCACCAAACACGTCCACAGAGAAACCACTCCGGCTGTGTTCACGGGCCCGCGCCCTCAGTAACGACGCCACCTCGGTTGCGGTGGAAGGCTCGACGACGGCGAGGCGGCCTCCGGCGCCGATGGTCGCCTGCTGTTCGTCCTCCCCAGCGTCCACTGCAGTGGTGCCGGTGTTCCGGACCCCAGGCCCGTCGTCGTCGTACGCTCCTGTGGCGAACATGCTCCGTAAGTCTTCCGGGGCCACACCGGCACCTCCGCGGGCCAGGAGCGTCAGTCCCCGCAGAACGGTGTCGTGAAGGTGCCGGGCATCCTGCGAGGCGGCACTGATTCTGTCCCGGGCAACTGTTTGGGCCGCCAGGGACTCCGCCTTCACGGCTTGGTCGCGCATGAAGACATCCAGGGCCCTGGGCGCCGAGTGACGGATAGCGAGCATGATGAGCCAGAATCCCACGAGAATCAAAAAAGTGGTGGGACCGAGGCGGTGCAGGATTGATGTCGTTACGGTGTGCCCGAACACCAGGATGCCCAGCAGCGCGGTATAGACGCCCGACTGCCACGTACCCCGCAAGGACAACGCCACCGTGGAGCTGGCACCAATCAGCAGGCTGTGGGCCAGGAGCAGCGAATCCGAATCGTGGCGGTAGCTGACGCCTGCCAGGAGTTCGGACAAGGCGATCAAGCCCGACACAATCACCAGCCGAAGCGGCCAAACATCGGTCAGCAGCATGACAGCGAGGCATAAAACCAGCACCGTGACGATTGCCCAGGCAAGTACCCGGTGCCACAGGGGGCCGCCCATGATGGGGAACAGATACAGCCAGGAGGCAGCCAGGAAAACAAAGCTCATCACTGTCCCGGACCTGGCCAGCAGGTCCGAGCGATCCAACGCAGGCCGGCGGGCTGCCAGCCGCGTTATCCATGCCCCCATGAATATCTCCCCAAAACGTGTCGTCCGAATATGATGACGACTTAGGCAGAATCATATGTGGGGAGGACCGATTTAATTGCGATACCCGGTGTCCCAACCCACGATTGAAGTGGACATTGTCGAAGACCACGCGGTCCTCCTTGAGGGACTTTCGCAATGGCTGCAGGACAACACCACGGGCATCCGGGTGGTGGGCCGGTTCACCTCCTGGGCCGAGGCTGCCGCCCGCTTGGGCGCCTTGTCCGACGTCGTCATCCTCGATGTCCTCTTGGGCGACCAGGTTCCCTTGCGCGCCAAGATCCAGGCAATCCTCTCTTCCGGGCCGCAGGTGGTGGTCTGCAGTTCAGTCCTTGATCCGGCCGTCATGCGCCAGGCAATGGCGGCGGGTGCCCTGGCGTATATCCCCAAGACTGCCCCCGCGAGCGTGGTGGAGACCGCGCTCAGGCGCGCTGCGCAAGGCTTGCAACACATCACCCCCGAAGTCGCCGCCGCCATGGACGCCGGGCTGGGCGAACCGCAACTGTCCGCGCGCGAGCACCAGGTGGTGTCCGTCTACCTTGGAGGAGCTGCCGGGACCATGGCAGAGACGGCACAACTGCTGGGCATCTCCGTGGACGGTGTGAAGAAACATCTGGCATCGGTGCGCCGGAAGTTCCAGGACGGCCCCGAACCGCTGACGCGGCTGGGACTTCGTGAGCGGCTCACCGCCGCAGGGTGGTTGCTGGAGGACCCGCGGCAGTAGCTTTCGGTGGTTCGGTGCGGGCTGGACTGGCGCTGGACTGGCGCTGGACTGGACTTAGGGCTGTGGACGCACCGCCCAATAGTGTCGGGGGCACCGCCTAGACTGGTAGGCACCATGGATATGTTGTTTGACCCCTACGCAGACGGACCCTTCAAAGCAGGCACCAAGGCCGCAGTCAAGGCTGCCCCGGAGCTTTCGCGTTCAGGTGGTGGTGCCCCGGGGGCCCGCCTTCAGGAGGGTGGCGAAGGCAGGCCTGACACCCCTGCCTCGGGAGGATGGGGCAACTCCGGCGCATCCGGGCTGCCGTCGGCGGATGCCCTGCTTCAAGGGCTCAACCCCCAGCAGGAAGAAGCGGTCAAACACGCCGGAAGTCCCCTGCTCATCGTTGCAGGGGCCGGATCCGGCAAAACTCGCGTACTCAGTAACCGGATCGCCTACCTCATCGCCACCAAACGGGCCCACCACGGCGAAATCCTTGCCATCACCTTCACCAACAAGGCAGCGGCAGAGATGCGCGAACGCATTGAAGCGTTGGTAGGGCCCCGGGCCAAGGGCATGTGGATTTCGACGTTCCACTCATCCTGCGTCCGCATCCTGCGGCGCGAGGCAGCGAACGTGGGCCTGAACTCGAACTTCTCCATCTACGACTCCGCTGACTCCCTGCGGCTGATCACCTTGGTGGCCAAGAACCTGGACCTGGACCCCAAGAAGTTCGCCCCCAAGGCCATCCAGCACAAAATCTCGGCCCTCAAGAACGAGCTCGTCGATGCAGATTCCTACTCGTCCTCGGCGAACTACAACGACCCCTTCGACCAAGCGGTAGCCGAGGTTTTCAAGGGCTACACGCAACGCCTGCGCCAAGCCAACGCCATGGACTTCGACGACCTCATCGCTGAGACCGTCTACATGTTCCGGGCGTTCCCGGCGCTCGCGGAGTCCTACCGACGCCGGTTCCGGCACGTGCTGGTGGATGAGTACCAGGACACCAACCACGCCCAATACGCGCTGGTCCGCGAAATCGTCGGACTCGGAACCGATACCGGCGTCCAGCCAAGCGAACTCACGGTGGTGGGCGACTCCGACCAATCCATTTACGCTTTCCGTGGCGCGGACATCCGGAACATCGTGGAGTTCGAAGCCGACTATCCGAACGCACGCACCATCAAGCTGGAGCAAAACTACCGCTCCACCCAGAACATCCTCAGTGCAGCCAACTCGGTCATCTCCCGCAACCCCAACCGCCAGGAAAAGCGATTGTGGACCGCCGAAGGCGACGGCGAGAAGATCATCGGTTACGTGGGGGAGAACGAGCACGACGAAGCCCAGTTCATCGCCAAGGAAATCGACCGCCTGCAGGACGAGGAAGGCCTTCGTCCGGGAGACGTTGCCATCTTCTACCGGACCAACGCACAGTCGCGCTCCATTGAAGACGTACTGGTACGGGTTGGTTTGCCGTACAAGGTTGTTGGCGGAACGCGGTTCTACGAGCGCAAGGAAATCAAGGACGCCCTGGCGTACCTGCGCGTCCTGGTGAACCCGGACGACGACGTCAATCTTCGCCGTGTACTGAACGAACCCAAGCGCGGGATCGGTGACCGTGCCGAAGGTGCGGTGGCCGCGCTTGCCGAACGCGAACGAACGTCCTTCATGGCCGCGGCGCGCCGGGCAGACCAGGCGCCGGGCATGGCCACGCGCTCGGTCAATGCCGTTCTGGGCTTTGTGAAGCTACTTGACGACCTTGCGGAAGTAGCCTCCGGCTCTGGCGCGGCTGCAGCCCTTGAAGCCGTCCTGGAGCAGACGGGCTACCTCGCCGGACTGCGCGCCAGCTCCGATCCGCAGGATGAATCACGGGTGGAGAACCTCGCTGAACTGGTGGCCGTGGTCCGCGAGTACGAGCGCGACAACCCGGAGGGCTCGCTGGGCGAGTTCCTGGAACAGGTTTCCCTGGTGGCTGATGCCGACCAGATCCCGGATGCACCCGGCGCGGACATTGATGCCGCCGTGGCAGAAGCCAAGCGCATGGGCGTTGTCACGCTGATGACCTTGCACACCGCCAAGGGCTTGGAGTTCCCGGTGGTGTTCCTTACCGGCATGGAGCACGGCATCTTCCCGCACCAGCGTTCGGCCACGGACCCCAAGGAACTCGCAGAGGAGCGCCGGCTGGCCTATGTAGGGCTCACCCGTGCCCGGAAGCGGCTCTACGTCACTCGTTCGGAGGTCCGGAGCATGTGGGGCCAAAGCCAGTACAACCCTGCAAGCCAGTTCCTGGAAGAGATTCCGTCCGAACTCGTGGAATGGAAGCGTGAAGGCATGAGCCGCCAAGCGGGCGGATGGGGCAGTGCTCCCATCGGTTCGAACCGCTACGGTGGTTCGTTCTGGGGCGCCGGTACCTCCCGCGGAGTGGCCGCGAGTCCAACCGCAGGTTTCGACGCCGACGTGCCGGCCGCCGTCGCACGCAACAGGGTGCAGCCGCAAAAGGAAGTCATTTCCGTGGTGGTGGGGGACAAGGTCAACCACACTAGTTTCGGCAACGGCGTGGTGCTGGGCGTCGAAGGCGCGGGTGACAAGACGGTCGCCAAGGTCAAGTTCGACGTCGGCGAGAAGCGCCTGCTGTTGCGTTACGCGCCGCTGACAAAGCTGGACGCTTAAATGCTGTGAAGTTCCGCAGCAGCCATTGTCATGAATGGATGCCACCCCTAGACTGACGGGGCGTTGCATTGGGGGTCGACGTCATCCTGTTGCCCACTTTGCAATGCGTCCGGAAGGTTGCATTCCTGTGGGGGAGGACGCGCATGGGCGCCAGTTTTGGGAAACGTGGAATAGCTGTCAAGGCTGCGAGGGTAGTGCTGGCGGGGGCTTTGGCCAGTGCGTTGGCGCTGCAGTTTGCGCCGCGTGGGACAGCGAATCCGGAGCCTCCCGTGCCTGCGACGTCTCCAGTGCCCACGGCCAACGCAACAGCGCCGGCCGTCACTGCGAATGCCAGCGTCGAAGCTACTCCTCCGGCGACGGAACCCGCGCCGACGTCAACCCCGACGCCGGCGCCCACCGTTGAACCGACGCCGAGTGCTGGCGTTGCGGCAGCGCAGCCGCCGGCCGTTGAGCCACTCGTCACGGAACCGCGCGCGACCGTGGAAGCGGCCGATCCCTTGACAGTGCGGCGTTACGTGGACCGGGGGTACCTCACCAAAGCGTACGACGCGCCTTTGGTGATCTCCGGCGGAGCTGCGCCCTACACAGTGACTGTCAGTGACGTCCCTCCCGGGTTGACGTTCCACCCGGACACCCTCAGGTTCACGGGGATGCCCACCCAGCAGGGATACTTTCGGATGCCGGTGACAGTGACAGATTCGTCAGAGCCCGCGCAATTCGTGGAGCAGGAAGTCGCGATCGATTTCTTCGACTATGCAATACCGCTGTTCGACACGGTGACGGACACAGACAAGTTCACTGACGGTGTGGTGGGAGCCTGGTACCAGGAGGGCGTCTGGGTCAGAACAGCCGGCGCCCAGCCCTTCACCACCGCCGTTGTCTCCGGGGCACTCCCTCCGGGAATGTCGTGGGGGGAGAACGCCGCATCGGGTACTCCAACTGTCGCGGGCACGTACAAATTCACGCTGCGGGCAACAGACCTCTATGAGTCCGTGGATGCGGAGTTTACGTTGACTGTACGGGCCTCGGCGCCACAGTCCACGGGCTTCGCGGTGCCGGTCGCGGTCCTGGGTGAACCGTATTCGGCGAAGATCGCCTCCGTCACCGGGGGCGTGGCACCGTATCGCTTTTGGTGGGCGACACCGCGTCATATGGCCGGCAGCCTATGGTGGCATGATCCAGGACCGGACGGGCTCACCATTGATGAAAATGGAGTGTTGCACGGCATACCCGAGAGAGTCGGTAGCTTCCAGGTTTCGGTGTACTTCAGTGACTCCGGCCTGTACAACCAAGGGATCTTCTCCACCGTCGTGACGGTTCTGGCGACCCGACCGCCCGCGGTCGAACAGCCGCCGGCCGTCGTGGATCCGCCCGTGGCGGTGCAGGCTCCAGCACCTCAGGCAGTGGTGCTGCCCGCAGGGGCTTTGGTGTCGGCGTCGGATGCTGAATTGGCGGCGACCGGCCTCCGCACAGGAAGCCTCCAGGCGCTGATAGGAACATCGGCTGGCCTGCTCATAGTGGGAGCGCTGCTCGCTGCTGCTGTTGCCCGCCAGCGCCGGCGCCGTGGCGGGGGCGGCTGAACCGTCACGGCATAATGGGTGGCATGCGAGGGACTGTTTTGGGGATTTTTGCTGCCGTGCTCTTGGTTCTAACCACGGGTTGCTCCTTCGCCACCAAGGACCCAGACTACGTTCCGCCTGCCCCCTTGCCGCCCTTGGAGCAACTGGAGCAGGCTCCTGTCACTGATCCCACCACCCTGGCTGCGGGTGACGACGTTACCGCGTTCATCGCGGCGGACCGGAACATCGTGTGCGCCATGACGTCGTCAAGGGGCGGCCACCTCAACCTGCCTTACGAGCCGAACACGTACTCGAACGCGGCCAACAACAAGTTCGCCGTGGTGCCGGTGGTTCACTGCGAGCTTGGCGCCTATGCCAAACCTGAGCTCGATGACATGGTGGATGATTGCGCCGGTACCGGGCTGGGCTATCTCGGCGGCACGGCACTCCTGTCGCCCGACAAGGCTGTGTACGGCGCATGTCGTTCCGGCGTAACACAAATGGAGTCGGAGTTCGGGCCAAAGGGCAGCCGCAACGGCCCCATTTCCAAGCTTCGCGAGTTGGCCGACGGACAGAACATTGAACGAAACGGCCTGCGGTGCTCGGCGTACAACGGCGGCGTTGCCTGCGGAAACGTCTCAGGTGGCGTGGCGTTCTTTGTCAGCCGCGAGGGCTACCAGCTGGTTTCCGACGGCGGCAAGACGGTCCGCGGGAGCCTGAAGGAAGGCTTCTGATCACCTCGGTATCGCCGTCGATGAGGGCAAAAACCGCGTAATTATGCGGTTTTTCTACATGCGATAGAAGTGTAAGGTTACTCACTTAACAGGTAGTGTGTAGCTGGCGGGACTCCTCAAAGGGCTAAAGTTCCGAGAGGACCTTACGCAATGTGACCGGCTTCAATCCTGGTTGTTACCGCGTACTTTCCGCAGCTGGCTATCGCGGTCATCGCGGTTCCCGGCTGAACAGAAAACTACTTCGACGTAGAAGGACACTAAACCGTGGACCTGTTTGAATATCAGGCGCGCGATATGTTCGAAGCGCACGGTGTACCCGTGCTCGCCGGCATCGTGGCGCACACTCCTGAAGAAGCGAAGGCAGCTGCCGAGAAGATCGGCGGCGTAACAGTCGTCAAGGCACAGGTTAAGGTTGGTGGCCGCGGCAAGGCCGGCGGCGTCAAGGTTGCCAAGACTGCCGAAGAGGCACTTGAGCACTCCACCAATATCCTGGGCATGGACATCAAGGGCCACACCGTCAACAAGGTGATGATCGCCCAGGGTGCGGACATCGCCGAGGAATTCTACTTCTCGGTCCTCCTGGACCGCGCAAACCGCAACTACCTGGCCATGTGCTCGGTTGAAGGCGGAATGGAAATCGAGCAGCTTGCTGTCGAGCGTCCCGAGGCCCTGGCCAAGATCGCCATCGACCCCGCTGTGGGCATCGACCAGGCCAAGGCTGACGAGATCGTCGCAGCTGCAGGCTTCGCTGAAGAACTGCGCGGCAAGGTCGCCGACGTCATTCTGAAGCTCTGGGACGTTTTCAAGAAGGAAGACGCAACCCTGGTTGAGGTCAACCCGTTGGTCCGCACCGGCGCAGGCGACATCGTTGCCCTCGACGGCAAGGTCTCCCTGGATGAGAACGCCGACTTCCGCCACGTTCACCACGCAACGCTGGAGGACAAGGACGCAGCCGACCCGCTCGAGGCCAAGGCCAAGGCGCAGGACCTCAACTACGTCAAGCTGGACGGCGAAGTAGGCATCATCGGCAACGGCGCCGGTCTTGTGATGTCCACCCTCGACGTCGTTGCTTACGCAGGCGAAAACCACGGCAACGTCAAGCCGGCCAACTTCCTGGACATCGGTGGTGGAGCTTCCGCCGAGGTCATGGCCAACGGTCTGGACGTCATCCTGGGCGACTCCCAGGTCAAGAGCGTTTTCGTGAACGTCTTCGGTGGCATCACCGCTTGTGACGCTGTGGCAAAGGGCATCGTCGGTGCACTTGCCGAGCTCGGTTCCTCCGCGAACAAGCCGCTGGTTGTTCGCCTCGACGGCAACAACGTTGAAGAAGGCCGCCGCATCCTGACCGAGGCCAACCACCCGCTGGTAACCCTGGCCGCCACCATGGACGAGGGCGCCGACAAGGCCGCCGAGCTCGCCAACGCAGCTAAGTAAAGGGACGCGACAATGTCTATCTACCTCAACAAAGACTCCAAGGTCATCGTTCAGGGCATCACCGGCGGCGAGGGCACCAAGCACACCGCCCTGATGCTCAAGGCCGGCACCAACATTGTTGGTGGCGTCAACGCCCGCAAGGCCGGCACCACGGTCCTGCACGGCGACAAGGAAATCAACGTCTTCGGCACCGTCAAGGAAGCCATCGCTGAAACCGGCGCGGACGTCTCCATCGTCTTCGTTCCGCCGGCATTCACCAAGGACGCCGTTGTTGAAGCCATCGAAGCCGGAATCGGCCTCGTCGTGGTCATCACCGAAGGCGTTCCGGTTCAGGACTCCGCCGAATTCTGGGCACTGGCCCAGTCCAAGGTGGACGCCGACGGCAAGCAGATCACCCGCATCATCGGACCGAACTGCCCCGGCATCATCACCCCTGGCGAAGCCCTGGTTGGCATCACCCCGGCGAACATCACGGGCAAGGGCCCCATCGGCCTGGTGTCCAAGTCCGGTACCTTGACGTACCAGATGATGTACGAACTGCGCGACCTCGGTTTCTCCACCGCGATCGGCATCGGTGGCGACCCCGTCATCGGCACCACGCACATCGACGCCCTGGCTGCGTTCGAGGCTGACCCCGAGACCAAGGCCATCGTGATGATCGGTGAAATCGGTGGCGACGCAGAAGAGCGTGCCGCTGACTACATCAAGGCAAACGTCACCAAGCCGGTTGTCGGTTACGTGGCAGGCTTCACCGCTCCTGAGGGCAAGACCATGGGCCACGCAGGCGCCATCGTCTCCGGTTCCGCTGGTACCGCACAGGCCAAGAAGGAAGCCCTCGAGGCTGCAGGCGTGAAGGTCGGCAAGACGCCGTCCGAGACCGCCAAGCTGCTGCGCGAAGTTTTCGCAACGCTCTAGCTCCAAAGCAACGCGGGGTCACTTAGGGCCCATTCCGAGAGGAAACATGGGCCCTAAGTGACCCCGCGTTGCTGTTTAAAGTACGACGGCGGCCCGGCGCCTTCCCCACGGAAGGTACCGGGCCGCCGTCGTGCTTTAAGCGCGTGTGCGCACCCCCGCCACCCGAGCAACCCGGGGTCACTTATGGCCCATGTTGACGCCAAACATGGGCCATAAATGACCCCGCGTTGCAATTATTTGTTAGTATGTCAGGACAAACTACTTCAGGAGGATCGCAATGCCGCTTGTACGAATCGACGTAAACCAGGGCCGTTCGCCCGAGGAGCTGGCCGGGATCAGCCGCGCTATCCATGACGCCATCCTTTCCGAGTATGGGATCCCGGAGCGGGACTACTTCCACATCCTCACGGAGCACCCGTCGGGCCAGATCGTGGCGCAGGATGCGGGGCTGGGTTTCGAGCGCTCCGCAGGCGTGGTCATGATCCAGATCTTCACTCAGGGCGGCCGCAGCCAGGCAGCCAAGAGTTCACTGTTCGAAGCCATCGCAACCGGCCTGGCCAGTGTGGGGGTCGACGGTAGGGATGTCTTTGTCGGTTACGTGGAAAACACTCCAGGGGACTGGTCCTTCGGCTTCGGGCGCAGCCAGTATGTCACCGGAGAACTGGCAGTTCCGGCCAAATAAAAGCAGTCTGTGTCATGTTGTAAATATGTCAGTACAAACCTTTGACAGGACATGAAATCTGGTGCAAAGTAGTCATGTGGCCCCGCTCACTGAGGGGTGGCAAGGCATTGGGGCCCAGCGCTCAAAGGTTCAGAGTTCACAAGAGAAAGGTCAACGATCACCGTGACCCACGAACTGCTCACGATCGGGCGCATCAGCGTTGATATCTACCCGAATGACATCGGAGTGGACTTGGAGGACGTGACGTCCTTCGGCAAATACCTCGGAGGTTCACCCTCCAACGTGGCCGTTGCTGCCGCCCGCCATGGCCGTCGCACGGGAGTCATTACCCGGACCGGCGATGACGCTTTCGGGAAGTACCTGCACCGCGAACTGCACAAGTTCAACGTTGACGATTCGTTCGTCTCTCCGGTGACGCAGTACCCGACGGCTGTGACGTTCTGCGCGATCAAGCCGGCAACCGATGAGTTCCCGCTCTACTTCTACGGCCGCTTTCCCTCGGCGCCGGACCTGCAGATCAAAGCCGAAGAGCTGGACCTGGACGCCATCCGGGAGGCGGGGATCTTCTGGTCCACGGTCACCGGCCTGTGCCAGGAACCCAGCCGCAGCGCGCACATCGCCGCACACCAGGCCCGTCCCCGGACCGGGCTTAAGGAAGGCCAGTTCACCATCCTGGACCTCGATTACCGGCCCATGTTCTGGGCTTCCGAAGAAGAAGCCCGCGCCGAGGTTGCAAAGATCCTCCCGCACGTCACCGTCGCGATCGGCAATGACAAGGAATGCGCCGTCGCCGTGGGCGAAGGAACCCCTGATGAGCAGGCCGACCGCCTGCTGGCCGCCGGCGTCGAGATCGCCGTGGTGAAACTTGGCGCGGAAGGCGTCATGGCAAAGACCCGCACGGAACGCGTGGTGTCCGCGCCAGTGCCGGTGGAAACCGTCAACGGACTCGGCGCCGGCGACTCCTTCGGTGGGGCCTTCTGCCACGGACTGCTGTCCGGCTGGCCCTTGTCCGAGGTCCTGGATTACGCGAACGCCTCTGGTGCCATCGTCGCCTCCCGTGTCTCCTGCGCGGATGCAATGCCGACGCCGGATGAGGTTACCTCGCTGCTCGCCGAACGCGGCCGTCCCATCCCCGGTGCTTCCGTTGCGGCTGCCACCCTTACAGAAGGAGCCGTCCGTTGAGCCTCAACGATGATCCCCGCCGCTACGAGCACCTGAGCCGGATCCGGCTCGAGGACCCGGAGGCTGTTGCCCGCGCAGCTGCCACCCGCCGTCGTCATCCTGGCCTCAAGCACGGCACGCAAAACTTCATTGTCGCCGCCGACCACCCGGCCCGCGGCGCCTTGGCAGTCGGCTCCGAGCCGATGGCCATGGCGGACCGCCGCGATCTTCTGGATCGCCTGCAGATCGCGCTGGCCAACCCGGCAGTGGACGGTATCCTCGCGTCTCCGGACATCATGGATGACCTCCTGCTCCTTGGTGCGCTCGAGGGCAAGCTCATCTTCGGTTCCATGAACCGTGGTGGGCTGGCGGGCTTGGTCAACGAGTTCGATGACCGGTTCACGGGCCACACTGCAGCGGCCCTGGAAGCCCTCGGCGCGGACGGCGGCAAAATGCTCACCCGTATCTGCCTGGGCGACCCGGACACGGTAGCCACCCTTGAAGCCACAGCCAAGGCCATTGATTCCCTGGCCGAGCGCAAGCTAATTGCCATGGTGGAGCCGTTCCTCTCTGTGCGGGACTCCCACGGAAAGGTCCGCAACGACCTCCGCGCGGACGCAGTAATCAAGTCCGTCGGGATCGCCGAGGGCCTGGGTTCCACCAGCGCCTACACGTGGATGAAGCTCCCGGTGGTGGACGAGATGGAGCGCGTCATGGCCTCCACAACACTGCCCACCGTGCTCCTGGGCGGGGACCCCACCGGAACGCAGGAGGAAGTCTTTGCGAGCTGGCAGGCAGCACTCGCCTTGCCCGGCGTGCGTGGCCTGACGGTCGGACGGACGCTGCTGTACCCGCACGACGGCGACGTGGCAGGTGCCGTCGCAACAGCCGCCTCGCTGCTGAACAACACTTCGCCAGTGCCCGCCGTTGCGGCGCAGAACGGCGCTGATGCCCGAATCCCAGTGAAAGTATCGGAGTAAGAACAGATGTCTTCCCGTCGGATGACCGTGGCGCAGGCTGTGGTCGAATTCCTGTCCAAGCAGTACACCGTGGATTCCATCGATGGCGTGGAGTACCGCGAGCGGCTGATTCCTGGCACGTTCGGTATCTTCGGACACGGCAACGTGGCCGGTGTTGGGCAGGCGTTGAAGCAGTACCAGGCCGCGGATCCCACCATCATGCCGTACTACCAGGGCCGCAATGAGCAGGCCCAGGTGCACCAGGCCGTCGGCTACGCACGGCACACCCGCCGCCGCCAGACGTTTGCGATCAGCACCTCCATCGGCCCGGGTTCCTCGAATCTGCTCACCGGCGCTGCGCTGGCCACGACCAACCGCCTCCCGGTGCTCCTGCTGCCGAGCGATACGTTCGCCACCCGCGCGGCGGACCCGGTGCTGCAGCAGCTGGAACTCCCGTACGCGTACGACATCACAGTCAACGACGCCTTCCGTCCGCTGTCCAAGTTCTTTGACCGGGTAAACCGTCCGGAGCAGTTGTTCTCCGCCTTCCATCACGGGCTGCGGGTCCTCACCGATCCCGCCGAGACCGGCGCGGTGACCATTTCGCTGCCGCAGGACGTCCAGGCCGAAGCGTTCGATGTTCCGGAGGAATTCCTGGCCGAGCGCGAGTGGCGGATCCGCCGCCCCGAAGCAGAGGATGACGACATCCGCCGCGCCGTGGAGGCCATCCGCGCCGCCAAGCGTCCGCTGATCATCGCCGGCGGCGGAGTGCTTTACGCCTACGCCCACGAAGAACTTGCCAAGTTCGCAGAGCTCACGGGCATCCCGGTGGGCAACACCCAGGCAGGCGTCGGCGTCCTTCCGTGGGACCACAAGTTCTCCCTCGGTGCCATTGGTTCAACCGGCACGACGGCGGCGAACGCCATTGCAGCCGAAGCGGACCTCATCATTGGAATCGGCACCCGCTACGAGGACTTCACCACCGCGTCCCGGACAGCGTTCCAGAACCCGGACGTGAAGTTCGTGAACATCAACGTTGCTGCGATTGACGCCTACAAGCACGGCACGCACCTGCCGATCGTCGCTGACGCCCGTAAGGCGCTGGTGAAACTGAACCAAGCGCTGGGTGGTTACCGCGTGGGTGCTGACCTGGAAGAAAAGATCGCGGCTGAGAAGAAGCGCTGGAATGCGATCGTGGACGAGGCCTTCGAGACCCGTTACACGCCGTTGCCAGCCCAGAACGAGATCATCGGCGTCACGAACAAGGCCATGGATGACCACGATGTGGTGATCTGCGCGGCCGGTTCGTTGCCGGGCGACCTGCACAAGATGTGGCGTGTCCGTGACCCGTTCGGTTACCACGTGGAATACGCGTACTCCTGCATGGGCTACGAAATCCCCGGTGGCCTGGGCGTGAAGCGTGCAGCGTTGGCCGAAGCCGCTGCCGGTGGTGTGGACAGGGATGTGGTGGTCATGGTGGGGGACGGCTCCTACCTGATGATGCACACCGAACTGGTCACCGCCGTCGCCGAACGCATCAAGCTGATCGTGGTCCTGATCCAGAACCACGGCTACGCCTCCATCGGTTCCCTGTCCGAATCCCTCGGCTCCCAGCGGTTCGGTACCCAGTACCGGGTCCTGGACAAGGAACAGCACAGCTTCGACGCCGGTGAGCACCTGCCCATCGACCTCGCCACGAACGCTGAATCGCTCGGCGCGAAGGTCATCCGGATCGAACCGGGCGAGAACGTCATCGAAGCCCTCGGCGCTGCCATCAAGGAAGCCAAAGCTGCCCCGGAAACCGGCCCGATCGTGATCCACGTCGAGTCCGATCCTCTGCTGGATGCCCCCAGCTCCGAGTCGTGGTGGGACGTCCCAGTCTCCGAAGTCTCTGAACTGGAATCCACGCAGCAGGCCTACAAGACGTACACCGACCACAAGAGCCGCCAGCGCAAGCTGCTCGGCTGATCCCCAGCTCAACAGACCCCACAGACCAAAGGAAGTCCGCACATGTCGACGACGACCACACTGACCACCATCCACCATTTCATCAACGGCGTTGAGACTACGGGTGAGGGCGACCGTACCCAGCCTGTGTACAACCCGGCCACCGGCCAGGTCACGGCCGAGCTGCGCCTGGCTAATGAGGCTGACCTGAACACCACGGTTGCAGCGGCCCGCAAGGCAGCTGATGCCTGGGGCGATATTTCCCTGGCCAAGCGCACCGCTGTGTTGTTCAAGTTCCGTGAGCTGGTCGCCGCGCACGTGGATGAGCTGGCCGAGTTGATCACTGCCGAGCACGGCAAGGTCCTCTCCGACGCGAAGGGTGAGATCGGTCGTGGCCTGGAAGTGATCGAGTTCGCTTGTGGCATCCCGCAACTGCTCAAGGGTGACTACTCGGACCAGGTTTCCACCGGCATTGACGTGTTCTCCTTCCGCGAGCCCCTGGGCGTGGTGGCCGGGATTACCCCGTTCAACTTCCCTGTGATGGTTCCGTTGTGGATGGCCCCGATGGCGATCGCTACCGGCAACGCGTTCATCCTCAAGCCCTCCGAGCGTGACCCCTCGGCCTCGATGCTGTTGGCCAAGCTGTGGAAGCAGGCCGGCCTGCCCGATGGCGTGTTCCAGGTCCTGCACGGCGGCAAGGAAACCGTGGACGGACTCCTGACCCACCCGGACGTGGATGGGATCAGCTTTGTTGGTTCCACCCCGATCGCGCAATACGTCCACGAAACCGCCACCAAGCACGGCAAGCGGGTCCAGGCGTTGGGCGGGGCGAAGAACCACGCGATCGTGATGCCCGACGCCGATCTCGACAACGCCGCAGACCACCTCGCAGCCGCTGCTTTCGGTTCCGCGGGGGAGCGCTGCATGGCGATTTCCGTCGCGGTAGCTGTCGGGGACGCCGCGGACCTGATCGTCAAGAAGGTCGAAGAACGAGCCCTGGCCGTGAAGGTCAACAACGGCACCGAACCCGACGCTGAAATGGGCCCGATCATCACCCCCGCGTCCAAGGAACGCATCGTCAGGATCGTCACCGAAGCAGAGCAAGCAGGTGCTGCCATGGTGGTGGATGGCCGCGACCTGGTGGTCCCCGGCCACGAAGACGGCTTCTGGGTCGGTCCCACCGTGATCGACCACGTCAAGACCGAAATGACCGCCTACACCGAGGAAATCTTCGGCCCCGTCCTGGTCGTGGTCCGCGTGGCCGACCTTGAAGAGGGCATCGCGCTGATCAACTCCAACCCGTACGGCAACGGCACCGCGATCTTCACCTCCAACGGTGCAGCGGCCCGGAAGTTCCAGCGCTCCGTGACCGTGGGCATGGTGGGCATCAACGTGCCCCTGCCCGTGCCGGTGGCCTACCACTCCTTCGGCGGCTGGAAGAACTCCCTCTTCGGAGACAAGCACATCTACGGCCCCGAAGGCGTCTCCTTCTACACCCGCGGCAAAGTCATCACCTCCCGCTGGCCCGAAACCCACCACGCCTCCGGCGCCTCCTACAACTTCCCCTCCAACTAGCAGCTTCCCGAAGAAAGACAACGCTGTCATGACTGATGTTGAGAACAAGCTGATCATCGGCACCGCCCCTGATTCCTGGGGCGTCTGGTTCCCGGACGACCCCCAGCAAACCCCGTGGGAACGGTTCCTTGATGAGGTAGCCGAATCCGGCTACAAGTGGATCGAACTGGGCCCGTACGGCTACCTCCCGAATGATCCGACCCGCCTGGCGGAGGAACTCAAGCAGCGTGACCTCAAGGTCACCGCGGGCACCGTCTTCACGGCCTTCCACCGCGGTGCCAAGCAGTACGACGAAGCCTGGGAACCCGCGCGCAAGGTAGCAGAACTGACCGCTGCCATGGGTGGTGAACACATTGTGGTTATTCCGGCGATGTGGCGCGATGACGTTACCGGTGAGGCGGTGGAGAACGGCGAACTGACAGACGAGCAGTGGGCTGATCTCTTCGCGGGCCACAACCGCATGGGCAAGGTTCTGCTGGAAGACTTCGGTTTGCACCAGCAGTTCCACTCGCACGCTGATTCGCATGTTGGCGCGCAGAAGGACATCGAAACCCTCCTCGCGGCAACCGATCCGCAGTACCTGAACCTGTGCCTGGACACCGGTCATGCAGAGTACTGTGGCGCGTCCAGCCTGGAGCTCATCAAGAACTACCCGGACCGCATCGGTTACCTGCACCTGAAGCAGATCAACCCGGAGATCCTCGCCGAGGTCAACGAGAAGAACATGACCTGGGCAGCTGCCAACCTTGCGGGCGTCATGACTGAGCCCCCGAATGGCCTTCCGGACCTGCGTGCAGTCATCGAAGCTGTCGAAGGGCTCAACCGGCCCATCTTCGGCATCGTGGAGCAGGACATGTACCCGGTAGCGTTCGATGTGCCGATGCCCATCGCCAAGCGAACCCGCAACTACCTGCTCTCCTGCGGTTCCCGCACGCGGGTCCAGTAGCGCCGCCCAGTAGCAATTCACAACAGAACCTCACGAAGGACAGAACAGTGACCAAGACTCTCCGCGTTGCCGTCATCGGTGCAGGCCGCATGGGTGCCGACCACATCAAGCGTCTCAGCAAGCGCATCCACGGCGCTGAAGTGGCCGCCGTCGTCGACGTCGACCTCGCCAGGGCGCAAGCCGCCATCCAGGGAATCGACGGCGCCGTGGCGCTGGCCAGTGCCGATGAGGCACTGAACAACGGCGACGTGAACGCCGTACTGATTGCCACCCCGGGATTCCTCCACGAGGAAATCCTCTACAAGGCACTCGAAAAGGATTTCCCGATCCTTTGCGAGAAGCCGCTGACCCCGGATGCCGAGAGCGCCTGGAAGGTTGTGCAAGCGGAGCTGGCCCTGGGCCACAAGCGCATCCAGGTGGGTTTCATGCGCCGTTTCGACGCCGAATACGCGGCGCTCGGATCGGTCATCCGCAACAGCGAACTGGGGGAGCTGCTGATGTTGCACCACCAGCACCGCAACCCGAGCACTCCTGAAGGCTTCACCAACGAAATGCTGATCAACGACTCCGTGGTGCACGAGTTCGACGCGATCCGCTACTTCACGGGCGAAGAGATCACATCCGTGCAGGTCCGCCTGGGCAAGGCAACGCGCAACGCCCCGAACGGCCAGCACGATCCCCAGCACGTGCTGCTGGAAACCGAGTCCGGTGTGCTCGCCGACGTCGAGATCTACGTCAACGCAAAGTTCGGCTACCAGGTGGCCACGCAGGCGTCCTTCGAGGACGGCATCGTAAGCATCGGTGGCGACTCCGGTCCCTACGTCCAGACTGCGGGCAAGTGGGGCGGCAATGTCACCCCGGGCTTCGAGGACCGTTTTGGTGCAGCGTACGACGTCGAGGTGCAGGCCTGGGTGGACGCCGCCCTTCGCGGCGAAATAGGCGGTCCGACCGCCTGGGACGGTTACGCCACCGCAGCGTGTTGCGAGGCCGGCGTCGAGGCCCAGAAGTCCGGCGAGAGGGTCAAGGTCCAGCTGAACACCAAGCCGGATCTGTACAAGTAGGCGCGGCATGAAAATCGCACTGGATCCCACACCGTTCCACCACAGCCACAGCCTGCTGGAGTTCCCGCGCGTCGCGGCAGACCTGGGCTACAAGTATCTCCAGATGACCCCGCACGCGGACCTCATCCCGTTCTTCAACCACCCCAAGGCAGACGACGAACTGGTGGGGAAGCTGAAAGCAGCATGCAAGGATGCCGGCGTCGAAATCGCCTCTGTCCTGCCCGTCCTGCGCTGGTCCGGCCCGGACGAGGACGCGCGGGAAGCCGCTGTCCGCTATTGGAAGCGCGCCATCCAGATTGCCGTGGACCTCGGCGTGCAGACGATGAACACCGAGTTCAGCGGGCGGCCCGAGAAGGCCGAGGAGTCCGAGCGGGCGTTCTACCGTTCCATGGAGGAGCTCCTGCCCATCATCGAACGCGAAGACATGGACGTGCTGATTGATCCGCACCCGGACGACTTCGTCGAGGATGGCCTGGCTGCGCTGCGCGTCATCCGCGGCGTCAACTCGCCGAACATCGGCATGGTCTACGTTGCGTCCCACACGTTCCACATGGGCAATAAGCCGCTGGAGATCATGCGGGCAGCAGGGGACAAGCTTCGCCTGGTGCATGTTTCGGACACCATGAACCACCACGCCTCGCATGGGTTGCGGTACATCACCAACCCGCCCGGCAACGCCGTCCGCGTCCACCAGCACCTGAAAATCGGCGACGGGGACGTCAACTGGAGCGAGTTCTTTGGCGGCCTGAAGGAGATCGGCTTCCTGGACAAGGCCAACACCGTGATGGTTTCCTCGGTCTTTGCCGAGGATGAGAATGCGGAAGATGTTTCCCGCTACCAGCTCAAGACGATGACGGATTACATCGCCCAGGTTTAGCACCTCGGTTTTTGTACAGCTAATGCCCCTAAGACGTGGTCTTAGGGGCATTAGCTGTACTAAAAACTCAGGCCGTGAACGGGAGCCTCGGGTCCACGTCCTGGCCCTCCCAGGTCTGGCGGATCCAGCCGTGGTGGGGGTCGTCGCTGATGAGCCATTCACGGACGCGGCCCGGGCCGGCCATCACGTTCAGGTAGTAGAGGTCGTAGCCAGGCGCTGCCATGGCGGGGCCGTGCCAGCCATAGGGCACCAGTACGACATCACCGGTACGGACCTCAGCCGAGACGTCGATCGGCCGCTCATCGGAGGCGTAGATGCGGGCGTGGCCGAAGGCGTCAGCGTCTTCAGGGGCGGGGGAGCCGGGCGCTACGCGCGTTTCGAAGTAGTAGATTTCCTCCAGGTTGGTCTCGCCGTCCTTCTCCTCATCGTGCTTGTGGGGAGGGTAGGAGGACCAGTTGCCGGCCGGAGTAATGACTTCGCAGACGATGAATCGGTCAGCTTCCAGGGCGGCGGGCGTGCCGAAGTTGTGGACCTGGCGGGAGCAGTTGCCCGCGCCCCGTAGCTCCACGGGCGTTTCCGCGGCGGTGATGAGCCTGGTTGGGTACCCGGCCTTGGCCGGTGCCGTCGCGACGGCGACGCGGCCGCCGTCGTTCGAGCTGATGGTGACTGCTTTTTCGATCCCCGTGTACAGGACGTCGCTTGGCCCGTGGAAAACGGACTCCCGGCCGGCAAGGCGGTAAGACTCGCCGTCGACCGTCACCGTGAAGGAGCCGCTCAGCGGCACCACGATGCGCTCTTCTGCCGCAGCGGGAAGTTCGACGGCGGCCCCCGCCGCGAGCGTCGCGGCCTTCAGTCCTGTGTGGGCCCAGCCGTCGACGGCGAGGTTCGAATCGGACGTTCCCAGCGAGATGTCCCATTTGCCGTCATTGGCTGTTCCCAGCGGGTAGACCCAGTTGGCCATAAGTAATTGTCCTTGCGTTAGCGCTGTACGAGTGTCATTTCAAAACTGTAGGAATCGGCGCGGTAGACGTGGTGGCCGGTTTCGACCATGCGTCCGGTGTCGTCCACCGCGGTGCGTTCCATGGTGACCAGGGCCGAGCCGACCTCGGCTTCGAGGAGGGGAGCCTGGTAGTCATTGGCGATCATGGCGCCGATGCGTTGGGAGGCGAGCCGGAAGTTCACGCCTCCGCGCCGAAGGATGGCGTAGAGTCCCTCGCTGGCAAGTTGTGCTTCGTCCATGCTGGTGATGTCGTCGCGGACCCAGTTTTCCATGAGTGCCAGGGGCTTGCCGCCCACTTTGCGCAGGCGCGTGAAGTGGTAAACCTTGGAGCCGGCGGGCAGTTGGAGGGCCGTGAGCGTAGCGGCATCGGCTTCGACATGCGAGAAGCTCAGGACCTCGGTGGTGGGTTTTTTGCCGTTGTTGCTGAGGTCATCGAACAGGCTGGAGAGTTCCAAGGGACGGCGAACCTGGCTGGAAACCACCTGCGTCCCCACACCGCGTTTGCGGACCAGGAGACCCGCGCGGACCAGCTCGTCCATGGCTTTGCGCATGGTGGGGCGGGACAGGTTGAGCTGCGCCGCGAGGTCGATCTCGTTGTCCAGGCGGCTCCCGGGTTCCAAGATGCCGCTGTGGATTGCAGCCTCAATGCCTTGGACCACCTGATGGTAAAGGGGGACGGGGGACGAACGATCGATGCTGAGACTGAGTTGGTTCGCCACTGGATTCTCCTAGACGCCTGCTGAAGGCCGGCCAGGGGAGCGGGATGTGGCTCCTCTGCCGGATGGAAGCGTATGTCCGCTCATGTTCTCTTGATAGGACATACTGCCTTTTTCTGATAATAGCAGCCGGGTTGGGGCCGTCAAGGATGGGTGCTCCATGGGGAGTGATTTGAGGTCTACACGAGGAGCTTACGTAAAAACATCCTAATGTCAGGACAAACTATTGACAAAGTGTGAGGCGAGTCACCATGATCGGTGTAGTGGGGAGATCCGGATACGAGTCTCCGGACCCCTCAACCTGAAATCAAAGGAGATAATGGTGGCAAAATTCTCATGGCGCAAAGCGGCGGTCGTCGCTGCAGTGGTTCCCTTGGTGGCACTGAGCGCCTGTTCGAGCCAGGGTGGCAAGCCGGCAGATTCGGGCGGGGGAGCAGCCGCTGGCCAGGTAGCCAGCACGGATAGGATCAAAGTCGCCCTGATTACGCACGCTGCCGCAGGCGACACCTTCTGGGACATCGTCCGCAAGGGTGCGGAGGAAGCCTCCGCGAAAGACAACGTTGAGCTCCTTTATACGAGCGACCCCGAAGCCGGCCGCCAAGCGCAGCTCGTCCAGCAGGCCATTGACCAGAAGGTCGATGGCATCGCCGTAACGCTGGCCACCCCTGACGCCTTGAAAGATGTTCTGAAGAAGGCCACCGACGCCGGAATCCCGGTGGTCAGCCTCAATGCCGGAGAGTCCGTCTCGGCCAAGCTCGGCGCCTTCACGCACTTCGGCTCCAACGAGCAACTGGCCGGTGAAGCTGTTGGTACAAGGCTCGCTTCCGAAGGCTACAAACACCCCGTATGCGTCATCCAGCAGCAGGGCCACGTTGGCCTTGAAGCACGTTGCGCCGGCGTCAAGGCCAAGGTTCCCGCCACAGAGATCCTCTACGTTGACGGCAAGGATATGACCGCGGTGCAGTCCACGGCGACGGCGAAGCTCCAGGCCGCCAAGGACGCGGACGTGATCATCGGACTCGGTGCCCCGATCACCCTGACCCTGCTCAAGTCCGTTTCCGACGCCGGAAGCTCCGCCAAGGTCGCGAGCTTCGACCTCAATGCCGACCTCGCGCAGAAGATCGTGGACGGCGCAGTGATTTTCACTGTTGACCAGCAGCCGTGGCTTCAGGGCTACATGTCGGTTGACTCCTTGTGGCAGGCAAAGCGCGGAGGCTTCAAGATCGGTGGCGGCCAGCCAGTCCTGACCGGTCCCACCATCGTGGACAAGTCCAACGCTTCCGACGTCCTCAAATTCGCCCAGCAGGGCGTCCGCTAGATCCCGGCATCAGGCTGCGCGGCGGGCAACCGCCGCGCAGCCTGGACAACAAGGAGTCACTCCCATGGCAAACACAGCAACCCTGCCGCCGGCGACATCGCCTGGTGATGAACGGGTCGGCCGACGCAACCCCTTCCAGAAATTCCTCGCCAGGCCCGAGGTCGGTGCCCTCGTAGGTGCCGTGGTCCTTTTCATCTTTTTCGCCTCGGTGTCCCAGACATTCACCCAGCCGAACGCCCTCGCCACCGTCCTTTACGGCTCATCGACCATCGGCATCATGGCGGTGGGAGTATCACTGCTGATGATCGGCGGTGAATTCGACCTCTCCACCGGCGTGGCCGTTATCTCTTCCGCCCTGACGGCCTCGCTCTTCAGTTGGAACTTCTCACTGAACGCATGGGTTGGGGTTGGCCTGGCCCTGGTTGTCTCACTGGGCATTGGCTTCATCAACGGCTGGATCCTGGTCAAGACCAAGCTCCCCAGCTTCATCGTTACCCTGGCAACGTTCCTGATGCTGACCGGCCTGAACCTGGCATTGACCAGGTTGATCGGTGGCAGTGTCTCCTCCCCGTCCATCTCCAAGCTTGACGGCTTCGAATCGGCACGCGCTGTCTTTGCCTCTTCCGTCAGCATTGGTGGCGTGGAAGTGAAGATCACCGTATTCTTCTGGATCGTTCTTGTTCTCATTGCCTCCTGGGTGCTCCTGCGCACGAAGGTAGGCAACTGGATCTTCGCCGTCGGTGGCGACGCCAACGCAGCCCGCGCCGTGGGTGTGCCGGTGACCAAGACCAAGATCGGCCTGTTCATGGCCGTGGGCTTCTGCGGCTGGATCCTGGGCATGCACAATCTCTTTGCCTTCGACGCCGTGCAGTCCGGTGAAGGCGTAGGCAACGAGTTCCTCTACATCATCGCCGCGGTCATCGGTGGCTGCCTCCTGACCGGTGGCTACGGCTCGGCAGTTGGCGGTGCGATCGGCGCCTTCATCTTCGGCATGGCCAACAAGGGCATTGTGTACGCACAATGGAATCCGGACTGGTTCAAGTTCTTCCTTGGCTTGATGCTCCTGCTGGCCACCATCGTCAACCTCATCGTCAAACGCCGGGCAGAGCTGAAGTAAGGGGCCGGAACCATGAATGCACAACAGATCGACCAGCAAACCCTGCTGAAAGACGAGAAGGATCCCTTGACGCACACACCGGTGCACCTGCTCTCACTCGATGGCATAGGCAAGCACTACGGCAACATCATCGCCCTTCGCGATGTCACCATGGCCGTGGACAATGGCCGCGTCACCTGTGTCCTGGGCGACAACGGCGCCGGAAAGTCAACGTTGATCAAGATCATCGCCGGACTGCACCAGCATGATGAAGGCACGTTGCAGGTGATGGGGGACGAGAGGAAGTTCAACTCACCCAGGGACGCCCTCGACGCCGGCATCGCCACCGTGTATCAAGACCTTGCTGTGGTCCCGCTGATGCCCATCTGGCGGAACTTCTTCCTGGGCTCCGAGCTGACCAGCGGGTTCGGCCCGTTCAAGAGCATGGATGTCCAGAAGATGAAGGACATCACCAAGAAGGAGCTCGCGGACATGGGCATCGACCTGCGTGATGTCGAGCAGCCCATCGGCCAGCTCTCCGGTGGTGAGCGCCAGTGTGTCGCCATTGCCCGGGCCGTCTACTTCGGCGCAAAAGTGCTGATCCTGGACGAACCGACGGCCGCGCTGGGAGTCAAGCAGTCCGGCGTCGTGCTCCGCTACATCCTGCAGGCGCGCGACCGCGGCCTCGGGGTTATCTTCATTACCCACAACCCGCACCACGCCTTCCCCGTGGGTGACCGGTTCCTGCTGCTCAAGCGCGGCAAGTCGATCGGCTACTACGACAAGAAGGACATCACGCTCGATGAGCTGACGGCCCAGATGGCCGGTGGCGCCGAGTTGGCCGAGCTGGCCCATGAGCTGGAACAGCTCGGCGGCCATTCCGACGCGCTTGAGGAAGTCAAAGCCGAGGTGGCCGACGTCGCCGACGCCGCGCCGGAGGCCACCACCAAGCGCCACTAGGCTGGCCTGCATCGATCCGCCCGGAGCCTGCAAGGGTTCCGGGCGGAGCCGTTCCTAGCGGACGGACGTAGTGCCGCGCAGTACCAGCGCTGGTTCAATCAGCTTTCGCTCCGGGTTCAGCGCCGGGTCCGCGATCCGGGCCAACAGCCTGTGTGCGGTGTCGATCCCTACGAGGTCGCTTCGGTTGTCCACGGACGTGAGGTCCAGGTAGCGGGATTTCGCCAAGGGCGAGTTGTCATAGCCGATCACGGAAACATCGTCAGGGACCGAGAGTCCCCGGGCCTTGAGGGCGGCGAAAGCGCCCAGCGCCATGGTGTCATTGGCGGCGAAGATCGCTGTGGTGTCCGGGTGGTGCTCCAGGAGCCACACTGCTGCGGCGTAGCCGTCTTCTTCCGACGTCCCGATGGATTCACTGATCACAGGCTCGACGCCGGCAGCCGCCACCGCGCGCAGGAAACCGGCCCGCCGGTGGGCGGAGGCGCCGTCGGAACCTGAGAGGTGGCCGATGCTGACATGCCCCAATTCCAACAGATGGTTGGCGGCCAGGCTGCCCCCTCCGTCGTCGTCGTTGGTGATCAGGTCGGCACCGTCCGGAACGCCCTTGCGCCATCCGGCCACCACGGTGGGAACCCACGTTCCCGCCAGCATTGCCTCGCTGGGTTCGGCGGCCAGCACCAGTGCGTCCACGTGCATGGCGAGCAATCCGTCAGTGGCTTCCTTGATGCGGTTCTCGCCGGGCCTGGAGTCCGCGAGCATCACCTGGTAGCCGAGGTCTGAAAGGACCGATTCCATGCCCCGGAGGAGGTCGACGAACCAGAGGTTCCGGTAGTCGTCAATGACCAGGCCGATGCTTTTGGTACGGCTGCTGGCCAGCGTGGTGGCAGCGCGGCTGGGCCTGTAGCCAAGTTCGGAGATCGCTTTTTGGACGGCGTTCCGGCGCTTCTCGCTGATCCTGTTGGGGTCCTTCAGGAACAAGGAAACCAACGACGGCGAGACGCCGGCCTGGGCGGCGACGTCATAGAGCGTGGGGCGTCGGGCAAGGGGACTTGTCTGCGTCTCGGGGCTTTTCAAGGGAATCTTCGATGCCTTTCGTCTCTGTCTTCGAGGATAGCCGGTCAGTCATTGACAGGACATATAGACATAGTTACGATCAAACCCAGCGTAGAAATTGTAGCGCTACAAAATCTGGCAAGCGCACTGTGTTGCGGTGAAAATTTCGAAGGAGAAATCAATGGCTGAAAGCCTCGGCGTAGCCGTTATCGGTGCAGGTATGGCGGGTAAGGCCCACGCTGCCGCGTACCGGACGGCCTCTGCGCTCTATAGTCCTGTTCTTCCGCAGGTGCGGCTGGTTTCGATTGGCGACGTCAACGCTGAATTCGGTTCACTGGCCGCGCGCCGGTTCGGGTACGAGCGGAACGATGCATCCTGGCAGGCCATTGCCGAGGCTGACGACATTGATGTTGTGAGTGTTGTCATCGCCAATTCGCTTCATCGGGAAGTCGTCGAAGGGCTGTTGGCTGCAGGGAAGCATGTCCTGTGCGAGAAGCCGCTCAGCGATACCCTGGACGATGCCCGGGTCATGGCCGAGGCCGCCCGTAGTGCGGAAGCCCGTGGAACCCTGGCGCGAATTGGCTTCACGTTCCGACGGACGCCTGGCATCGCCTACATTCGGGACCTGATCCGGAACGGGACCCTTGGCAACGTCCTGCACTTCAGCGGCCGCTACTGGACGGACTATGGCTTCAGCCCTGCGGCTCCTATGAGCTGGCGCTACAAGGGTGGGCCGGGCTCTGGTGCCCTGGCCGACGTCGGAAGCCATCTGACGTACGTCTCCGAGTTCCTTTGCGGAGACATCAGGTCCATCAGTGGGGGTCGCCTGACCACTGCGATCGACAAGCGGCCCCTGCCGCTCAGCGCGGTCATGGGCCATGACCACGTGGCTGTCAGCGACACCTACGAAGCCGTGGAGAACGACGACTACGCAGCCTTCAACGCGGAATTCGCCAGCGGCGCGGGCAGTTTCGAAGTCTCCCGCGTAGCGGCCGGCCATGCCAACAGCCTGCAGTTCGAGGTGTTTTGCGAGAACGGAGGCGCCAAGTTCGACCAGCGCCGTCCCAACGAAATCCAGCTGTTCCTCAATGATGGCCACGGGAGCCGGAACGGTTACCGTCAGGTGATCCTCGGCCCGGACCACCCTTACATCGCAGGCGGCCTGGCCATGGACGCACCCGAGGTTGGCTTTGGCCAGAACGACGCGTTCGGCTACCAGGCCAGGGCGTTCCTCGAAGAAGTTGCAGGACTGTCCGACGCGGAGTCCCTCCCTCGGTGCGCCACATTCGATGAAGGCGTACGCAACATGGAACTCCTTGGGGCCGTCACCGAATCCGCACTCAACAACGGAAAGAAGATCACGCTATGAAGCTCGGCGTTTACAACGCAATCCTCCATGACAGGCCACTTCCCGAGGCACTTAAGGTCATTGCCGACCTTGGCCTGACGGGAATCGAGATCAACACCGGAGGGTTCCTGCCGGCCGTGCACGTGCCCACATTCGACCAGATCCTGGAAAGCGATGCCGCGCGCGACGACTACCTGGCAATCTTTGATGGCACAGGTGTGTCGATTGCAGGCTTGAACTGCAACGGCAACCCGCTGCACCCGCGCCGCGAGATCGGCGAAAAGCACGCCGAGGACATTCGGCGGTCCATCCGCCTGGCAAGCCGCCTTGGACAGGGCCGCGTGGTGACCATGTCCGGGCTTCCCGGTGGCGAGCCTGGAGCAACCACCGTCAACTGGGTGGTCAACGCCTGGAATTCGGCAGCCCTGGATGTGCTGGATTATCAGTGGGGCGTGGCCGCTGAATTCTGGAAGGAAACCGACCGCCTGGCGGCAGACCACGACATCAAGGTGGCGCTGGAACTGCACCCGCAGAACATCGTGTTCAACACTGCGGACGTCTACAAGCTCATTGAACTCACCGGAGCCACCCATGTGGGTGTTGAACTCGATGCCTCGCACCTGTTCTGGCAACAGATGGATCCGGTGGCAGTGGTTCGGGAGCTTGGGCCGCTGGTGTTTCAGGCGGCGGCCAAGGACGTGCGGATCAATACGGAAAACGCGGCACTCTATGGTGTGCTGGACAACAGCTTCCGCCGGCTCACGGCCGATGAGAACCGCACCAACCTGGGCGGCGACGAGTGGGCCAACGAATGGCCGAAAAACTCCGCCTGGGACTTCGTTGCCCTGGGCCGCGGACATGACACCGCGTACTGGACTGAGTTCCTCCGGGCACTGTACGACGTTGATCCGAACATGCTGGTGAACATTGAGCACGAGGATGTCTCACTGGGACGCATCGAGGGCCTGGAAGTCGCTGCCAAAGTGCTCCGGGATGCCGATGCGGCGCTGGAGGAGTCGCTGAACGTTACCGCGTGATCAGGGCGACTTAAGGCATGACGGCGGCGCGGGGCTCTGGTGCCAAGTCATCAAACCCATTAAATCTTTGACAGGACAAACTGACAAGGTTTAGTCTCGCTTCAGCGTCTCATTCTGGAGACCACTTTCTGCTGCAGCGACGGAGACAGAACATGACGAACGTAGTGACCCTGGGCCTGGTGGGCGTCGGCCGGATCGGCGTGATGCACGCGAACAACATCAGCGCGCTGAACGGCTCGATGGCCCAGGACGGTGTACAGGTGCGATTGAAGCTGACCGATGTCGCGGAAGAGCATGCGCGCTCGGTCGCACGCAAGGTCGGTGCCGACTACTTGGGCTCCGTTGAGGAGTTGATCGCTTCCGGAGTAGACGGACTGGTCATCGCGACAGGAACCGCAACCCACCCGGACCTCATCCGGGCCGGTGTCGATGCAGGCATTCCCGTGTTCTGCGAAAAACCAGTGGCCGTAAACGTGGCGGAATCGCTCCCGGTCCTGGACTACATACGCGAGAAGAATGGCGTGGTCCAGATCGGCCACCAGCGCCGTTTCGACGCAGGCTACCTCGAAGCGAAACGCGCCTACGAAGCAGGAGAGCTCGGCTGGATACACTCGTTTCGGGCTGTTACTTGCGACATGACTCCGCCACCGGTGGAATTCCTCGCGACCTCCGGCGGCCTGTTCCGGGACTGTTCGGTGCACGACTTCGACATCCTGCGCTGGCTCACGGGCAAGGAAATCGTGGAGGTCTACGCCAAGGGCTCCAATAACGGCGACCCCGCAATCGGTGAGGTGGGCGATGTCGATACCGCCTTGGCGGTCGTGACGTTCGACGACGGCACGGTCGGCACGGTTTCGGCCAGCCGCTACAACGGGGCCGGGCATGATGTCCGGCTGGAACTCCAGGGCTCCGAAAGGTCCGTGCTGGTAGGCATGGATCCGCAGATGGCCATGCGCTCGGCTGAACCCGGAGTCTCGTTTCCAGCCGGTATGCCACATGCCACGTTCGCTGAACGCTTCGATCAGGCGTACCGCTCGGAGATGGCTGCCTTCGTGGAACTTGTGCTGGGTCAGCGCAAGAACCCTTGCACTCCGGACGACGCCGTGGCTGCATCCAAAGTGGCCGACGCAGCGCAGGAGTCACTGGAAACTGGGGCTCCGGTCAGGGTTTCCGCTTAGCCTCGTCGGGCTGGCTTCACCCGTCGAATCAGCCCATGCTATTGAGCCCGTGCTTATGTTTTGGGGGGTGTGTGGTGGTGGTTGCGTCTGGGTGTTTGGTGGGGGTCGATGTGTGGTGGGGGGATGAACCAGGGGGTGCCGGTTTCCATGGTGATGCGCCATTGTTCTTTGTGGATGAGGTGGTGGTGGTGGGAGCAGAGGAGGGTGCCGTTGTTGGTTCCTGTGGTGCCTTGGTGTGACCAGTAGGTGATGTGGTGGGCTTCGCACCAGGGTGCGGGGATGGTGCAGTCGGGGAAGGCGCAGCCGCCGTCGCGGGCGGTGATGGCTTTGCGGATGTGGGGTGGGAAGATCCGGCTGGTGCGGCCGATGTTGAGGATTTCGGAGTCGCTGCCGAGCACGACGGGGATGATGTCGGCGTCGCAGGCTATTTTGCGGATGGTGTTGGGGTGGATGGGGCCGGTGAACGTCGCGGTCCCGGTACTGATGCGCGGTCCCGCGGTAGTGCTGGTGCCCTGTCCGGTGGTGCCGGTGCCGGTGCCGGTGCCGGTGCTGGTGCCCTGTCCGGTGGTGCCGGTGCCGGTGCCCTGTCCGGTGGTGCTGGTGCTGGTGCCTGTGCTGGTGGGGTGGTGGCGGATGGTGTCGCAGAGGTCGCGGTAGTCGATGTTGACGGTGAGTTGGGGTCGGAGTCCGCCGTTGGAGGGTAGTTTCCCGGTGGTCATGGCCACGGCGCAGGCCCCGACGAGTCCGTCGAGGAGTTTCTGGGCGCGGGTTCGGCGGTCCAGTTCCGGGCCGGGGGAGCCGCTCTCTTGTCCCGGGCCGGCTTCGATGTGAGCCGTTGCTTTCGTGTTCGACGCTGCGGCGGCCAGCCCGTTGGCGGCGGTGGTATCCGTGCTGGTAGTGGTGCCCACGCTGGTGTCTGCGCTTGCCTGGGTATCTGTGCTTGCCTGGGCATCCCCACTGGTGGTGCCGGTGCTGGTGGTGGTGAGGCGGGGGTTGGTGGCGATGTTCATGGCGGTGGTGAGGGTTTCGTATTGTTCGGTGGTGGCGAAGATTTCGAGGTGGTGGAGTCCGTGGCGGCGTCGGCGGCGCAGGAACGCGCCTTGGAGTTGGCGGAGGGTTTCTTCGGGTGGTTCGGGGCCGTCTTGGTCGATCCGGTCGGTCCAGCGGTTGGCCATTTTAGTCACGAAGTCGGGGTCGGTTTCGGTCGCGGTGGTGGTCAGGGCGTGTTCCATCCGGGCGAGCAGCTCTGCCGGTGCGAGGTGGTGGACTTTGTCCAGGGCGGTGCTGATGATGGTCGCGGAGCGGGAGGAGATGGTGCCGTCGGCCAGGGCACCGGCGAGGTGTTCGCGGCGGGCGGGGATGTCCTGCCCGGTGATTCCTGTCTGGGGTAGGACGTTGGGGGTCAGGGCGAGGCGTCGGCGGGCTTCACCGATCCCGATCCGTAACCGGGCCCGCAGGAACTCCGCGGCGTTCCGGTACCCGTCATCCAACACACTACCCACCGCGCTGGATGCCCTGGCGGGGGCTTGGGTGGCAGCAGCGGAGTCCGAATCGGCGGATGGCGTGACTGGTTCGGTCCACCCGGTCCGCCACTGCGGCGCTACCGCCGAACCGCCAGACCCGGCCTGCCGCGCAGACCCGCCCGCCCGCGATTCGACCTGTGCCGCCTCGCGCCGGGTCCGCTCCACTGCCTGCGCCGCGACCACCTGCACGTACTCCAACTGCCGCGACAGATCCTCGACCCTGCCCGCGAAATCCGCGGCCTCAGCGAACCCAAACAACCGGGCATCAGCGGCAACCGAGGCACGCAACTCAGCCAACGCCTCCGACGCATCGTCAAGGGAAGAGCCCACGGCCACGGCAAGCGCATCTTCGATATCGTGCCGGGGATAGGGGAAACCGGTGGACGGCGCCACTCCCTGGCCCGGAGACGCTGTCCCAGGTTCCACGAGTTGCTCGATTCCGTCCATGGATCAAGCCTGTCACCGCATCAAAATGACCATAAGTCCTGAATCACCGTATGTGGACAACCTGCCGCAGGCGCAGAACCCAGCCAAACGGCTGCGTATTCTGGGGGCATGCTGCTGCTCGTGGATCTCGACAACACCCTTGTGGACAGGGCCGCCGCCTTCAATGCCTGGGCGTCGTCCTTCATCGGCACGCTTGGGGGATCCGCTTCGGACATGACATGGCTCATCGAGGCAGACCGGGACGGCTACGAACCCCGCGACTCCCTGGCCCGTGCCATTGGGGAACGATTCGAGGACGCGCCGGATCCCGGGACGATTGTCCAGATGCTGCTCTTTGATCACGTGCCCTTGATGACCATGGACGAGGGCGCTGTGACCGCACTCCGGGATGCCCGTGAATCAGGATGGAAAATAGGCATCGTGACCAACGGCGCAACGGAACAACAGACGCTCAAAGTCCGTAATCTCGGCCTCGAATCCTACGTGGACGCTGTCATCATTTCCGAGGCCGTAGGCGTGAAGAAGCCGGACGCAGAAATTTTCCACCTCGCGGCCAACAGCTTGGGCGAATCTGTGAATATGGGCTGGATGATCGGCGATCACCCGACGGCGGACATCGTCGGCGGCAGAGGTGCGGGCCTGAAAACCGGCTGGATATCCCGAGGCGAAACGTGGCCTGAGGGCATAACCGCTCCGAACCTTGCGGCTCCAACCGTTGCGGAAGCCATCAATGCCGCCCTTACATGGGGCCCCGCCTGACCGGCAGCCCACGCTAACTCGCCAAACCGCCACGGCGTCAAAACCGGAAAGCGCCCGACGGCGGCAGGTCGCCGTCGTACGTTGTTCGCCTCAGGTACGGGTTCCGGGAGCGGTTGTTACGGCGCCTGCGAAGCCGCCGCTGCCGGTTCGAGGTCAGCGAGGGTGAGCGGGTGCGCAGGGGTGTCTGGGAAGGTGACGACGGATGTCGCCGCCAAGTCCGGCCCAACGTGCACCAGTTCGCCGGATGACATGGGCCGCCAGCCAGGGTCTTGGTCCATGGGTTCGGTGGCGAAAAGGACATGCGGGGACTGGGAGAGCTCGGCGCTGCGGGATCGGATTCGCTCGCTGTGGGCGTCGAGTGGGCTGGGCTTGCTGGAGGGGTGCCGTTCAAGGATGTAGAGCGCGTGGGTGTCCGGGTACCGGAGGGCCCACATATCCGTTGCAGTCGTCAGGATGAAATTGAGGCTGAACACCGGCAGTTCCTTGGCGATCCAGCTGACGGCGGTCACAATGCCGGCGTGGACATCCCCATGGGCGGCCCGGGTTTCTGCGGTGATGAGCGCGAAAAGACGCTCGCTGTCCGATTGGCCCAGCACCAGGTCCATGGCCTTGAGCTCAACAAGGCGGCGATCAAGTTTTTCGAGGCCGCGGAGCACCCCGTTGTGCGCAAAGAGCCGGCCGTCCTGTTCGAAGGGGTGCGTATTGACCATGGTGAGGGCGCCGGTGCTGGCGTACCGCACGTGCGCCAGGAAGGTGGTGCTCTTCAGGTCGCGGGCTTCGCGGGCGAAGGCGTGGTCCTCCCATGCTGCCAACGGCTGTTTGGCCACGTGGGGTTTCCCGTCCACCCCAAATGTCCCGATCCCGGCGCCGTCCGGTTCCCGACGGCTTTGGACTGAGAGGCTATCGGGAGCGTTCAAGAGCCAAAAGGTTGCCCGCACTGGTTGGGCGCCGGCATGAAGACCGAAAAGTCGACACATAAGAAAGCCTCCTGCGCGTGGGTCAGTGGTGGAAACCTTCGGGCTGCTTGTCCGGGGGCATCGGGGACGTGAGGCTGTCCAGGTAGTCCACCGCCTTGGTGAGATCGGCGAGGAAACTGGAAGCGAGATCGCGGGTGAATCCGTTCCGGACAACGATTCTCTGGACCGTTACCTCGCTCAACCCGTCAGGCAGTGGGTAGGCGGGCACCAGCCAGCCATTCATCCGCAGGCGCTCGGAAAGGTGGTGGAGGTTCCAGTGCTCGGTGTAGCCCTCCGTGAGTTGCCAGGCGAAAACGGGGATATCGGAACCATCGCTCCAGAGGGTGAAAGCTTCCATGGCTCCGATTTCGCTGGAGAGGTACAGTGCCACGTCGCGGGAAGTAGCCTGGACGGCCCTGTACCCGGCAAAGCCGAGCCGGAGGAAAAGGTAGTACTGCAGGAGCACCTGGGCTCCGGGCCGGGAAAAGTTCAAGGCGAACGTGGGCATGTCGCCTCCGAGGTAGCTGACGTGGAAGATCAGGTCCTCGGGGAGCGCATCGGCATCCCGCCACACCACCCAGCCCAGACCCGGGTACACCAGGCCGTATTTATGTCCGGAGGTGTTGATCGAGGCGACGCGGGGGAGCCTGAAATCCCACACTGTTCCGGGCTGCAGGAACGGCGCGACCATCGCGCCTGAAGCGCCGTCAACGTGGATAGGGATATCAAGGCCGCGGCGTGCCTGGATTTCATCCAGCGCGTCTGAGATGAGCTGTACAGGCTCGTAACGCCCGGTGTAGGTGACGCCCAGGATGGCGACGACGCCGATGGTGTTTTCATCCACGTACTGGTCCAGGTCATGGCCGTCCAGCATGGGGTGCTCAGCCGAGACCGGAACAAAGCGGGGCTCGACCTCCCAGTAATTGCAGAACTTTTCCCAGCACACCTGAACGGCTGAGCTCAGGACGAGGTTGGGTTTGTCAGTGGTCTTGCCCTCGGCACGCCGGGCGTGTTGCCAGCGGCGCTTCAAGGCCAGGCCGCCCAGCATGCACGCTTCGGAGGATCCGATGGTGGACGTGCCAATACTCTTCCCGGGATCCGGCGAGTTCCATAGGTCGGCGAGCATCCGCCAGCACCGCGTCTCGATAAGTGCTGTCTGCGGGTATTCGTCCTTGTCGATCATGTTCTTGTCGAACGTCTCGGCGTACAGCGTGGAGGCTTCCGTTTCCATCCACGTCCCGACGAAGGTTGCCAGGTTCAGCCTGGAATTGCCGTCCAGCATGGCTTCGTCGTGGACAACCTGGTACGCGGTGGCTGGCAGTGATTCGCCTTCCGGAAGGGTGAACCGCGGAAAAATGGTGGATTCTCCCGGCCTGCTGAATAGGGGATTGAGTTCGACGGCGGTATCCGGTTCGTGGTGGGACGTTTGGTGGGATCTGCTCATGGGCCGGCTCCTTGGATTCGTTCGCTCACGGCGGGGCAAGCGGGGCAAGTGGGGCAGGTGGCGCAACTCGTCTGCGGCTCACGCTACCCGGGGTGGGCCGCGCACCCAAGCCTTGCGTGCTTTCAATCGCCGCAGCTGCACGCATCCTGGGAAATGGCCCGGAACCTTGTCAGGAATCGCCGAAGAGGGCTTGCCAAAGAAACAGTAAGCATGCTTATGGTATTGGTGTTCCTTAAAGCTGACGGGTTGAAACTTCCCCGTTCCAGCGACCGGAAACCATGCCTGGTGATGCAGACCGCTTGGCGATCCATACAAGAGAACCGCATTCCAAGGAGATAATCATGCTCGCGAGGGAAAACATTGACCGTTTGATGGGCCTGAACGGAAACGTCCGCACCACAGAAGGTGACAAGGTTGGGTCCATCGGCACGTTCTACACCGACGACGACACGGGTGAGCCCACGTGGGTCACCGTCAAGACAGGCCTCTTCGGCAGCTCGGAGTCGTTCATCCCCTTGAGGGAAGCCTCGGTGGAGGGTGACGACGTAGTGGTCCCCTTCAGCAAGGACCACATCAAGGATGCCCCGCGGGTCGCCGAGGACGGTCACCTGGATCCGGGTGAGGAAAGCCGGCTCTATAACCACTACGGGCTTGAGGGCGACTACGGCACCACCGGGACCAACGGGCAGGACGGATACTCGCGCGGCACGGATTACGCCGACGCCGGCACCGCCACCACCGGCACGCGTACCGCAGGGACCGCAGCCACCACCGGCACAGCAGACAGCACCGTCGGCACCAATCGCGACGACGCCGCCATGACCCGCTCGGAAGAGCGGCTGAACGTCGGCACCGAGAAGCAGGCCACCGGCCGGGCGCGCCTGCGCAAGTACATCACCACTGAAAACGTCACCACTACCGTTCCCGTGGAGCGCGAGGAAGTCCGAGTGGAGCGCGAGCCCATCACCGATGCCAACGCGGGCGACGCTATGTCCGGTCCGGACCTCACCGAGAGCGAGCACGAAGTAACCCTTCACGAGGAACGCCCGGTGGTGGAAAAGGAGACTGTCCCGGTCGAGCGCGTACGCCTCGAAAAGGACACGGTCAGGGATGACGTCCGGGTTGAAGACGAAGTACGGAAGGAACGTATCGACACCGAAGGGACCGGTAGGGACGAGACCCGTCGCTGACCCTCCGGAGCGCGCGACGGCGCACCGTAGGTGAGGCGAGCCTCTGGTGCGAACAGCGTCCGACGGCGGGAGGCCGCCGTCGGACGCCCGCCAACCGCCGGTCGGTGGAACAGTCGGCCGCGAAGCAATTGCCGCTATCGCAAAAGCACCCACGATGGGACGATTTTGGTATGGGCGATCAAGAGAAACACGAGCCCGCTGAGCCGGCAGGCATTGCGTCAGAGGATGCGGGAGCTCCAACGACCCAACAGATGCGCACGGTCGGTCAACGCAGGCGCGAAGCCGAACGCAAGCTGGACCTGCATCTGGAGGAGGCCCGCCACAAGGGTGAAGCTACTGAAGACGGGGATCATTCCGAAGGGTAGGGCCGCTGGAGGGCCCGGCGCTGCCAAACGGAGTATCGCTCTTGCGGGCTTCTCCGTGATGCAGCTGCAGGGCACTGTGAATAAGCGGGAAATGGCTGAACGCCTGGGGAGTGTTGCCCAGCTGCCGATTCGTGCGGGGATCCCACTCTTCGCTAAGCAGGCCGACATCGTTGCGCAGGCTGAGCAGCCGCTCGAAAAGTTCCGTCGCTTCGTCAGTGCGCCCAATACCCAGGAGTGCGTCCACCAACCAGAAGGAGCAGGCCAGGAAGACGCCTTCGTCCCCGGGAAGTCCGTCGTGGCCTGACTGGGTCCGGTACCTGAGAACCAAGCCGTCTTCCGTCAAGCCCTTCTGGATGGCATCCACGGTCCCTGTCACGCGCGGATGTCGGTGGGGGAGGAACCCGACGCGGGGGATCAGCAGCAGGCTCGCGTCCAGTTCCTTGCTGCCGTAGGACTGGACAAAGCTGTTGAGGTCCTCGTCGAAGCCCTTGGTCATGACGTCGTTGTGGATTTCGCTGCGGAGCGCCGCCCAGCGGTCATGTGGGCCGGGCAATCCGGATGTCCGCACCGCCTTGACCATGCGGTCCGCGGCTACCCAGGCCATGACCTTGGAGTGGGTGAAATGCCGGCGGGGGCCGCGCATTTCCCATAGCCCGTTGTCGGGCTGGTTCCAGGCTCCTTCAAGGAATTCCATCAGCGCCACCTGGATGTCCCAGGAATTGTCCACGGTGCCGTCGGCGGAAGCTGCCCGGGTCAGGGAAAGGCCGTCCAGGACCTCACCCCAGACGTCCAGCTGCAGCTGCGGAGCGGCGGCATTTCCGGTGCGGACGGGCATGGAGCCTTCGTAACCCGAAAGCCATGGGATGCTCGCCTCCGGAAGCCTGCGGGCGCCGTCGAGTCCGTACACAATCTGGAGTTGCGACGGGTCGCCGGCGATGGCGCGGAGCAGCCAATCCCGCCAGGCCGAGGCCTCTTCCGTGTAGCCGGCGGCGAGGAGGGACTGCAGGGTAAGTGTTGCATCGCGAAGCCAGCAGAAGCGGTAGTCCCAGTTCCGTGGCCCGCCGATCTGTTCGGGAAGGGACGTGGTGGCCGCCGCCACGATGCCGCCGGTGGGCTCGTAGGTGAGGGCCTTGAGGGTGATCAGGGATCTCTCCACCGGCTCCTTGTACTTCCCCGCTATCTTGCTGCGGCCTATCCACTCCAGCCAGTACGATTCCGTGGCATTGAGGGCCCGAAGGGGATCGATCCGCCGTGGTTCGCGCTCGTGGCTTGGAGCCCACCGCAGGACGAACGGCACTTGCTCGCCGGCGCGGACGGTGAAGTCGCTGAAGGTGCGGTTGTCCCGTCCCTCGAGCGGGGCGTGGGTGGTGAGGTAGGCCGAATCGGGTCCGGCCACGGCGCTGATGCCATGCTTGCCGTGCCGCACCCAGGGGATCACGCTGCCGTAATCGAAGCGCAGGACCAATTCCATGTGCATGTCTACTTCGCCGGACAAACCCTCGACGATCCGCACCAGGTCCACGGCGTCGTCGCGGACCGGCATGAAGTCGATGACCTTCACTGAGCCGCCGTCAACTTCCCACACCGTTTCCAGGATGAGGGTGTCCTCCCGGTATTGGCGGCGGGTGCAGTTGCCGCCGTCGGGAGTGCCGGCAGGTGCCAGGAGCCATCGGCCCGCCTCAGGCTTGTCCAACAACGCCGCGAAGCAGGCAGGGGAGTCGAACCTCGGCAGGCACATCCAGTCAATGGACCCGCTGAGCCCCACCAGGGCGGCAGTGTTCAGGTCCCCGATAATTGCGTAGTCCTCGATCCTCGCCATGGAACAGATCCTAGTCTGCGGGTCCGTGAAGACGCCCAAGGGTCTGGCCACACTTTCCGGGGCGTGCTACCACTGACGTAGGAACAAACCCCAGAGGAGAAGTTGTGGCCGAAGACCTGCCTGTCCTTGTTGTTGGTGCTACGGGTTTCCTGGGCGGCCAAGTGGTCGATGAGCTTTTGAAGCGCGGCAAGAAAGTGCGGGCGCTGGTCCGGCCCGGCTCCAAGGCGGCCAAGCTTGAGGCCAAAGGCGTAGGGATTGCCCGGGGTGACATGCTGGACACGTCATCACTGATCGCTGCCATGACGGGAGTTTCCGCGGTGGTTTCGACGGCGGCGGGTTACACGCGTAACGACAAGAACGCCAAGTTGATCGACAGCTACGGCAACAGCAACCTGGCAGTCGCCGCCAAATACGCGGCCGTTCCGCGCTTCGTGCTGATCAGCATTCTCACCTGCGACCAGACTCCCCAGATCCCGCACTTCTGGAACAAGAAGCTCGCCGAGGACAAGTTCGAGGAGCTCGGCGTACCGTTCGTCGCGCTGCGCCCGGGGGCCTTCTTTGACCAGGCCGTGGGGATGGGAGGTGACCCGTTCTCCAAGGGCCGCTTTGTCTGGCTCGGGTCCAAGGACGCGCGCCTGACCTTCGTTCTTGCCAGTGATCTGGCTGGTTACCTGGCCGCAGCCGTTGATGCCGATGTAGCTGACGGCGAGCGTATCGATATCGGGTGGACGCGCCCGGTGACCATGCAGGAAGCCGCTGGGATCGCGGCCAGGCGTGCGGGAAAGCCGGTGAAGGTGATGTCCGTGCCCACGGGTGCCATCACTGGGCTGGGCAAGGCCACTGCCAAGGTCCTTCCCTTGGTGGGTGACATGGCCAGCATGGTTGCGTGGTTCGAGACCGGAAAATACGTTGCGGACACCGCCCGCCAGGAGCAGGTGTTCGGCCAGGTTCCCACCCCCGAGGACGCCATTGGACGGGTGGCTGAACGGTACGGCCACTAGTTGGAACGCCGTCGGATGGCTGGCGGCTAAGATAAATCATAAGTATCCTGATGACACGCATCCGGCCATGCCCTGAACACGTGCCGGACAAACATGAGGAGCACGTTATGAGAATCGGTTCTTCCATTGCCCTGATCGCCATCGGAGCTATCCTGGCTTTCGCGCTCGCCCCCGGAATCATCCCCTTCCTCGACCAGGTCCTGGTTGGCTACATCCTGATCGTGGTCGGCGTCATCGGCCTCATTATTTCGATCGCCATGTCCAACAGGACCCGCCGCACGGTGGTGGAGCGGCGCGGCGATCCCCACACGGTCGTCGAGCGGCGCCCCGAGATCTAGCAGCCGCAGCGAACGGAAAAAGCGCACGACGGCGGGCGTCCGCCGTCGTGCGCTTCCTGCGTCCGGACCGCGTTGGCCAAGTCGCCGCCGCCCAACGGCGTAGGCTGCTGCCATGGAGCAGACATTCGACATCGAATTGGTGAATCAGAACGAGTACCTGGTGCGCTGGGCAGCTGAAGGACAGTCAGGGGAGTCCCTGGTCCACACCAATCCCGAGTTCCTTGCCGAGGTTGGGCTCGAAGGCTTCGACGAGCAGCGCGTGGTCGAAGAAACCGCCGCATTCATGGCGGAGCATCAACCAGTGATCGACTTTCCGCAGACGGTTGACCTCGAAGAGATCGCCGCCGCTTATGCCGACTTTACGGAGCAATTGAAGGCACGGCTCCAGGCCGGCTAGCCGTTCCGCGTCACGATCCCGGCTTTTCCGCTACTTAACCGTCGTCCCAGTCAGTCGGCGCCGAGGGAGTAGCGGCCATCAATACCTACACACCTGAATCAATCGCGGCGTGGGCGTCGTCCCTGGAGTCCAGGACCGACCTTTGCTTCGATATTGCCGGGATCCATCGGGGCAAAGTCACGTTTTACGCCGGGCCAGGGGAAGGCGGGAACCAGGCGATCGCAGTCTTTGACCTACCCGGAGCCGGAACCTTCGTGGGCCGCCACCTCGATGGGGACATGGAGGACTGGGTGGCCGGCCTGCTTGAGGAAGTCAGGAGACTCGCGCCGGGGATGCCTGCTCAGGCCTGAACGTCCGCGGTGATGCGCTCGCCGTTGAAGTACTCAAGCTGCCAACCGTCGGTCGGGTGATGGTGGGCAAGGTTCAAGACCGCGTTCTGCACACTGTCCAGCGTGCGGCCGATCGCGCGGCTGAGGGTCAGGCGGATCAAAGTGCCGTGGGCAACCACCAGCACCCGCTTGCCCGCGAACTCTTCGGCGAGTTCCTCCAGGGCCGCGATGCCCCGCGCTGCAGCGTCGTGGTCACTCTCGCCGCCACGGAAGCCGCCCGGGATGCGGAGGGCCTCGAGTTCGGGCCCTGCCTGCAGTCCTTCCGCCGGTCCAAAGCTGCGTTCGATCAGCTCCGGAACCAGCCGTGCAACGGTAAGCCCGAGTCCGTCGGCGATGATTTCCGCCGTCTCTGCGGCCCGGCTCAACGGCGATGACACCACGGTGTCCCATTGCTGCCCGGACAGGAAAGCGACGGCGTCGCGCGCTTGGCCGCGTCCGACGTCGTTCAAGGGAATGTCCGTGGCCCCCTGCAACCGGCGCTCCGCATTCCAGTCGGTCTGGCCATGGCGGACGAGGGCGAAAGTTGTCAGGGTCATGCCTCCCATTGTGCCCTGTTGGCTACGGGGGCGCAGTTCCCTGCGTCACGTGCGGAAACGCCCGACGGCGGCAGGTCGCCGTCGGGCGTCGTGTTTGGGTGAGTGCCGCGCTAGTGCCGAGGGGCCTGGTAAACCGTCCGCCCACCCACCACGGTCCGGATGACCTTCGCCTCCAGGAGCGCGGTTGGGTCTGTCGCCGCCAGGACGTCCGTGTCCAGGACCACGAAGTCCGCGTACAACCCCGCAGCCAACCTTCCGATCTCATGCTCCGCCCCGCACGTCCAGGCCGAATCCCTGGTGGCGTGCTCGATGGACTCCGCCAAGGGGAGGGCAAAATCCGGAACGTTGGTCCCTGTGGCGGGGTCCAGCGCGGAAGCGCGTGTCGTGGCAACATACATGTTCGGCAGGGGCGCGTGCGGGGACGTGGGGGAGTCGGTCCCGAATGCCAGCCGTGCACCTGCATCCGTCATCCATGGCCACGCGAATCCGCGCTCCGTGCGTTCGTCACCCAGCTTGGCGCACCAGTTCCCGCTGATCGCGGGATCGGCGTGCACCGGCTGCATGCTGGCCGTGATTCCCAGCGCGGCGAGGCGATCGACGTCGGCCATGTCCACCAGCTCGAGGTGCTCGATCCTGTGGCGGCGCTCGCGGGGACCGTTCACCGCGACGGCGTGTTCGACGGCTCCGATGGCAATCCGCACCGCTTCATCCCCGATGGCGTGCATGGCAACCTTCAAGCCCGCAGCATCCGCCGCGGCAACTACGGGGGCCAGGTCCTCCAAGCTCCAGATGGGCTCGGCGTTCGAGCCATCGGCGTAGGGCATTCCCAGTGCGGCGGTGCAGCCATCGATGGTTCCGTCCACAATCACTTTGATGCCCACCACGCGCAGGAAAGGCGATTGATTCCCGACGGCGAGCTCGGCCGCCCGCTGGACCTGGGCGATGTTCTCCGTGGCGGACCCCGTGTTGTTGACCCGCCAGTACGCGATCAGCCGGCTGGTCAGGGTGCGGTTCTTGTCCGCGCGCCTGAACGCCTCGAGGTCGGTTTCATTGAAGCCCATGTCACACGCTGCGGTCACTCCGCTTTCCCGGTAGGCCTGTTGGACGGCTTCGATGCTCTCGCCGTGCTGGCTCCCACTGACTTGTGAATCGAGGAAAGGAAGCACGATGTCGTAGAAGGCGTTCTCGTCGATGTAGCCGGTAGCCCGCCCGTGGGAATCGCGCTTGATGGTCCCACCGAGGGGGTTCGTCGTCGTATCCGTGATGCCGAGCTCAGCCAAGGCCGCCGTGTTGACCCACACCGAGTGGAAATCGTAGGCGAAGGCGTACACGGGCTTGTCCGGGAGGACGGCGTCCAGCATTCCGGCGTCCGGGACGCCGCCCGGAATAGCGCCGTGGAGCCAGCCGGTGGCAAGGACGCGGTCATCGTGTGGGCGATCGATACTCCTTTCTTTGATCCGCTGTTGGATCTCTTCAACGGACTTGGCTCCCCACAGACTCACTTGGCCCAAGGCTTCTCCGGTGCCGATCACGTGGGCGTGCCCGTCGACGAATCCGGGCAGGACCAGCCTGCCGTCCAGGTCGATCCGCTCGGCGCCGGGGCTGAGCCGTTCGGCTGTGGCGACATCGCCGACGTAGAGGAGCCGTTCCTCCTGCACCACAAAGGCCTCAGCCCAGCGGCGGGTATCGGCGGTGAAGACGCGGGCATTGGTATAGAGCTGGGTGGTCACGCTGCGTTTTCCTTGCTTTCTTTTCCTGTATTGCCGATCCCGTCCATGGCGTAGCTGACGTCCAGCAGCAACGTGTTCTGGAGTGCGTGCAGCTCATCGCTGTCCGGCTCCGGCCACGTGGACAACTGCACGATCACGGTATCGCTGAGGGGATCAAGCCAAAGGTATTGGCCGTGGATGCCTATCCCGGTGACGTTGCCCCGTTCGTTTCCGGTGCACCACCACTGCCGGGTGTACGAGCCGCCCGGGTGTAGCGCGGTGAAGGAAGAATCTTCCATGGCGTCCGGGTCCCCGCCCGCCAGGATGGCACGGACCCACGCCTCGGAGGCCACCCTGCCGCCTGGACCTTTGCCGCCGTCGAGCATTAACCGGCCCACCCGGGCGAGGTCGCGGGCCGTGCAGGAAACCCCGCCATTGGCGAAGCCGAATCCGGCGGCGTCCACCGTGATGGTGGCGTCCCGGTCCGCGCCAATCCTGGACCACAGGTACTTGGCCAATGCGTCCGCATACCGTAGCCCCGTGACCCGTTCGATGATCCACGCCAGGACATCGGTGTTGGCGGAGCAGTACTGGAAGCGGGCTGGTTCGCCTGTGCTGCCTGGGCCGGTCAGGGTGGTGAGGAACGCATAGGTGTCCGTGGGGTCGCCGTCCCTGCGGGTCCGCCAGCCGGCGGAGCGATCATGGGTTTGGACCTCGGACGCCGGATCAAGGTAATCCTCGCGATAGTCAACAGCCACCGCCATGTCCAGCACGGCCTGGACGCTGGGGCCGTCGTACGCCGAGCCGATGAGTTCGGGGACGTAGTCCACCGCCCTGGCCGAAGGATCGATCTCCCCTGAATCCACCAAGGCGCCGATCACCAGGCCGCACAGCGATTTGGAGATGCTCATGACCAAATGAAGGTCATCCGGGGCGAATCCGGGCCGGTAGTACTCGGCGATGACCTGGTTGCCCTGGATAACCAGGAAGGCGTCGGTGTAGCTCTCCTCCAGCCGTTGCCTCAAGCCCTGCATGCCAAGGGTCTCCAGCCGTTCAGTAGTCCCGGCAGGGGTTGCCGGGAAGCGACGGGTAACTGCCGCCGTCGGAATCAGTTCACCAAGGTGCGCGAACGCCCAGCGGTTGTGCGGTCCTTCCTGCCAGGAATCCAGCGTTGGTTGGGCAGCAGCGCCGGGGTAACGGTCGGGGTGCTTTCCGGTGCCGGTCATGCCGCAGCGTTTTCGACGGCGGGGAGCACGCCGGGACGGCGCTTGGCGGCCAGGCGGGTCAGGGCGATGTAGATCCCGGCCGTGACCAGCAGGGAGACGGGAACGGACAGGTCCACCAAGCCCATCGCCGCGGCTATCGGCCCGGTCCACGCCGGGTTGGTGAGGAAGAGCGACGCGGACGCCGCGCCGAGGACGACAGCCAGCAGACCGGGGACATGCCAGCCGCCGTTGTACCAGAACGGGCTGCCAGGGTCCTCGTCAAAGAGCTCGGCGCCGCTGTAGCGGTTGCGGCGGAGTATGACGTCAGTGGCGAAGACGGCCATGGTGGGACCGGAGATCAGGACCAACAACTGCAGCATGAGGTTGACGGCGTCAAGCAGGCTGGTGGACATCACCAGGTAAATGGTCAGTGCCGTGCCGATCGCGCCGACCACCACCGCCGAAGGGATGCGCCGGATCGGTACTCCAATGGACTGGAATGCCATGCTGGCCGTGTACGTCGTCATGCCATTGAGGGCGATGGTGTTGATGATGACCCCGACGACGAAGATGGGGCCGAGCCAGGCAGGAAGAAGGGCCAAAAGGGCGGATTCGATCCCCAGGTCCATGGCCACGGCGTCGATTCCCGTGGCCATCAGCGCACCTGCTGCGGTGAAGAAGATGCAGGGCAGCGCGCCTCCGAGTGCAGTGGCGGCGATGATGCGTGAGGGCTTGGTGGACTCCGGGAGGTAGCGCGCCAGATCCGGGCTGTTGGTATAGGAAAGCGGTGTGGAAGCAAGAATGGCGAAGCCGATGGTCATCGCCGACCACAGGGGAGCGCCTTCCAAGGGTTCCGGGGCCACATACCCCCACTGTGCGTGCGGCAGGACGAACGCCGTGACCAGCAGGAAGATGGCCAGCAGCACGGATGCGACTGCGGGGTAGCTGCGAAGGATCAGGCCATGGCCGAACACGGCCACCAAGACAGTTACGGCCGCCACCACGATGGTGACGAGGACCGGCGCCAGGACCGGATCAGTGAAGCCAAACTGGCCCAGCAGTTCCGCACCCATGAACGATGACGCCAGCCAGTTCAACGCGAGAAAGACCGCCGAGATGAACCAGCCGAAGAAGGCGACAACAACCCTGTTGCCACGGATTCCGTAGATGGCGCGGGTGATGACGGAGCCGGACGTGCCGGCCGCCGGCCCGCTGGTTGCCACGATTCCTGTGAGGATCCACGGCAGGCTGCCGATGATGATCACCACGAAGGCCTGCCATAGCTCCAGGCCAAGAAGGATCAGGGAAGCGCCCACGGTGAAGTTCAGGACACTGACGTTGGGGGCCGCCCAGACGGGGAAGAGGTCGCGGGCGCGGCCGTGCCGTTGGGTGGCTTGGATGAGTTCAATGCCACGCGTTTCCGGATGGGCGAGGGGCTCCGGAATGCTGGCGTGCTGGGTCTTGGGGGGTTGGGACAACGCTGTTCCTTTCGGGCGGGGGCGGGTTCGCAGCAGTGGGAACCGGACCCGGCAACATGCTATTGGTCATGCGACCAACGTGCTATTGGTCACTAATCCAATAGACTGTTGGTCATGGTGTCAAGCCCCACATCCACGCGGACCCGAAAATTACCCGACGAGCGCCGGGCCGAGATCCTGGCCGAGGCCGCATCGATCGCCCTGGGCGAGGGGTTGGAGCGGATCACCCTTCGCGCTGTTGCCGACCGCCTGGGGGTCCGGCCCGGACTGATCAGCCACTACTTCCCGGCCGCCGAGGACTTGGTGATCGCCGCCTTCGTGCTGGCGGTATCGGAGGAGCGGGAGGAGCTGTTCCCCGACGGCGGCACGCCGGTGGAGCGCATGGCCCACCTGATCTCCCGCGTGGAAGGCGATAGTGCCGCTCCGCTCTCGCGTTTATGGCTCAATGCACGTCATCTCTGCAGGTTTACGCCCGCTTTGGAGGAGGCGCTCCAGGCCCAGGAGCACCTGGACAGGTCCCGCCTGATGGCCCTGATAGATGACGGGGTGGCTGCCGGTGAGTTCGCGGTGGATGACTCTTTTGCTGCCTGCGTTCGGATCCTGGTGGCCATTGACGGGGTGGGCGCCTATGTGAATAACGTGGGGTCGTTCGAAGAGGAGGCCTTTACGCGGTTCGTCACTGACGTGGCCGAATGGTCGCTCGGCGTTCCCGGGGGCAAGCTCCGGGCCGCGGTGGACCAACTTCGCCACGGATGACGCGGCGCCTGGTGTGGTGCCGGCCGAGGTGTCGCCGGAGGCGCCACGTGAGGCGTTACGTGAAGCGCTCCATTGTCCTTCCGGCCATTTAATCAGTATCCTGATGACTTATCTGGTGAAACCGGATGATGCTGTTTGAGCTGAGTTGCTCAAGCCGCCAGGGCTGAAGCAACCGGTCAGGCGGCTACGTGAAATGTGATTGACGGCATTACCTGGTACCGGCGGACAGTGGTTTGGTCCGTGACGCGCCAGGTAGTCCCAAAGGACGTGACAACCGTGGGCTACAACCAAAAAAACGGGGGCTCAGGCGCCTCCGATTCCGTGGACGGCGGGGGACCGAGCGGCGCACTTGATGGCCGCTACCAGTTGGGACCCCTCCTGGGCAGGGGCGCAATGTCTGCTGTCTATCGGGCCACCGACCTGGTGCTCGGCCGCGAGGTTGCGGTCAAAATCTTCCTGCCCGGCTCAGGAGACGACTCGTTCCGTGCCCGCCAGGAAACCGAAATGCGCCTCTTGGCTGCCTTCGACCACCCCGGATTGGTGGCCGCCTTCGATGCGGGCGTGGACACGCGCAATGACGAGGAACGCGCCTATCTGGTCATGGAACTCGCCGGCAGCAGGGATCTCCGGGCTCTCTTGTCCGAGGGCCCGCTGACGGTTCCCGAAACCGCGCGGATCGGAATCATGATCGCCGGGGCATTGGCCCAGGTCCATGAGCACGGTGTCATCCACCGCGACATCGAGCCCGCCAACATCCTGGTGTCCGACGACGACGGGCTGGCGGAGTCGGTAAAGCTGGCGGACTTCGGGGTCGCCTTGGTGATGAACGACAACCGCCTTACCGCTACGGGTTTCACCGTGGGCACCGCCCAGTACCTTAGCCCCGAGCAGGCACAAGGATTGCACCTGACCCCCAAGAGCGATATCTACTCGCTGGGTTTGGTGCTCCTGGAATGCCTGACAGGCTATGCGGAATATCCGGGAACGCCCATCGAAACTGCGTCGGCACGGCTCCACAGGGCACCGCAGGTACCGCTGGAACTGCCCGCGCCGCTGCGCTCCCTGCTCCAGGCAATGACGGACATGGACCCTGAGATGCGCCCCACCGCGCACGAGGTGGAGCAGGCGCTTTCGGAAGAGCGCATTCAGACCGGGCGCAGGACAGCCGTCCTGCCACCACTCCCGCAGCGGACACCGCTCGCGACGACGGCACGGACACCCAACGTCGTCGGCCATGCCGGCCGTCCCCCTGCCATCCGCCCCCGGACAAGAAGGCCGGCGACGATTACCGGCATTCGAGACTTGAGCAAACGCCGGCCCAAGACCGTACGTGGTGTGGCGGCGGCAGTCGTGGCAATACCGCTTGCTGCGCTGGTACTGTCCCAGGGTTTGACTCCGACTGCCAACACGGCAGATCCGGCCAAGCCCGCCAGCAATGATGTGTCCCAGGCCGACCCGCAGCCTGCCTCACCGGTCCTCCCGGTGCCGGCAAGTCCGTCGCCCGGTGCCGTGCCGGCGGAGGTGGCCGACCTTCAGCAGGCGTCCTTGCCGGAGCCGGTCCTCCAAAACAATCCGGTCCCGGACAACCCTGGCCAAAGCATTCCCGACCAAACACAGCCCATTCTGTCCCCGGCTGATATGAAGGGCGCGGACATCGCCAAGACCAAGAGCGACGGCAAGAGCGTCAAGCCGGAAAAGGACAAAGACAAGCCGGGTAGGTAAGTAGCGTCGGTGGAGTCCTACGTCCCGGCGGGAAAGCTCACCGCGATGGTGGTGCCGCCGTCGGGCGTTTCACTGATACTGAGGTCCCCGCCGTGGGCTTTTGCGATGCTGCTGCAGGTGGCCAGGCCCAGGCCGGAACCCGGGCCGTCGCCTTCACGCCGCAACCGCACCAAAGGCTCCAGCACTTTGTCGCGGTCTTCGGGTTTGATGCCCTTGCCGTTGTCCGCCACGGAGATCGTTGCGCCGTGGTAATTGGACACCCCTGTGATCGCCACCCGGAGGTCGCGCTCGGGGCTGCGGTAGTTAAGGGCGTTGGACAGCAGGTTCTGCAGGAGCGTCCGGAGCTGGCCGCGGTCCGCGTGAATGGTCATGTCCTGGACGCTTACGATGTCATCGTTCTCGATTCCCAGATCGCGCACCACCTCTTCGCTGACCTCACGCAGCGAGACCCGGTCCGGCTGGATGCTACCCCCAACCCGTGAGTAGCTGAGGACGTCTTCGAGCATTCCCAGCATCCGCCGGCCGCTGGCGCCAATACGGTCCAGATACCGCGCGGCAGGGCTGTTGGGCTCAATGTCGGGGTCGTCCTCCACCAGTTCCACGTAGCCCAGGATGGTGGTCAGCGGAATGCGGAGGTCATGGCTCACCCGGCCTGCGAAACCGGCGAGCTTGGCGTTGCTGGCCCTGAGTTCGGAATAGGTGCGGTCAAGTTGTGCTGTGCGGTGCTGGAGTTCCAGCAGCTCAACCACCTGCTTGGCAAGGACCTCCAACATCCCTACCTGTTCCTGGGTCAGCTCCCTTGTCTTGTCCGAAAAGACGCACAGGGTCCCCGGCACGAAGCCCGATTCGGTTTGCAGCGGCACTGACGCATAAAAACGGACGTTGCCGATTTCCCCCGTGACGAAAGGGTTGTCGGCGAAACGCGGGTCCTGGGAGGCGTCGGCCACAACCGTCCGCTCGCGGGAGAGGAACACCTTGGCGCACATCGAGTCCTCCCGGGAACAGACTCCGGGTTCAACACCCCAGGCCCCTATCTGGTGCTGGTATTTGGCGCTGATGATGTTGACCACGCCAAACGGCGCACCGCAAAGTTCGGTGGCGAGCCTGACGAGGTTCTGCAGCGCGCTCATCACGGCGGCATTGGGGAGAAGGACGGAATCCATTGCAGGGTCAAGGCCGTATTCCTGGAGCTCCATGTCACGGCCGAAGTCCGTGGTGAAAGACAACCGTCCTTGAATTTCCGTCATTGAAACCAACCCCCAAGAGTCTCGTGAATTCCCTGCCGATACTACCGGGCCGTTCCACCCAGTGGTTTACTGGGACGCATGACCGAGCAGGAACCGGCCACCGCCGGGTCTACTGGCAATGTCAATCCCTCCGAACGCACCCCCGCGGAGCGGTCCCGGACCTTCACCGGGATCCTGGTCAATACCGCCTTGGCCAACATCACCACGAGCTATTTGTGGTTCGCGCTGACGTTCTGGGTGTACCTGGAGACCCGCAACGTGATCGCCACTGGAGTGATCGGCGGGGCGTACATGCTCCTCATTGCCCTGTCCAGCATCAGCTTCGGCACCTTCGTGGACCGCTACCGCAAACTTGCGGTGATGCGCTTCGCCGCCGGCTTCACCCTGGTGATGTTCGTGCTGTCCGGAGTGATGTTCCTGTTGACACCGGAACAGGCGCTGCTGGACCTGTCCCAACCGTGGTTTTGGATCTTTACCCTCATCATCCTCGTCGGTGCAGTGGTGGAAAACATGCGCAACATCGCCCTGTCCACCACGGTCACCATCCTGATCGAGCCGGACAGGCGCGCCAATGCCAACGGGCTCGTGGGCATGGTCCAAGGCCTTATGTTCATCGTTACCTCGGTGCTTTCGGGACTCTCGGTGGGGCTTCTGGGAATGGGCTGGACGGTGGTGGTGGCGCTTGTGCTCACTGCGCTGGCCTTTGCCCATCTGCTGACCCTCCGCCTGCCCGAGGAAGTGCGGGCTGCGGCGTCCGACGCCCAGGGTGGGTTCGATTTCCGCGGCTCCTGGGCGGCCGTCATGGCGATATCAGGGTTGTTCGCCCTGATCATTTTCTCCACGTTCAACAACTTCATCGGCGGGGTCTACATGGCATTGATGGACCCGTACGGCCTGGAGATGTTCCCCGTGGAAATCTGGGGCACTGTCTTCGCGATCGGCGCCACGGGATTCATCCTGGGTGGTGCGTTGATCGGGAAGTTCGGCCTTGGTGCCAACCCTTTGCGTACCCTCCTCATTGCCGTGGCGGTGATGGGGATCGTGGGCGCCGTCTTCACCCTTCGGGAGTGGGCGTGGCTGTACATTGCCGGTATCTGGCTCTACATGGCGTTGGTGCCCGTGGTGGAAGCAGCTGAGCAGACAGTCATCCAAAAGGTGGTTCCCCTCCCACGGCAGGGCAGGGTCTTCGGCTTCGCCATGGCCTTCGAATCGGCAGCCGCGCCCATCACGGCCTTCCTCATAGCGCCGATCGCTCAGTACTGGATCATCCCCTACGCGCGCTCGGCTGAAGGTGCCGAGCAGTTGCAACCTTTGCTGGGTGAGGGTACGTCCCGCGGCATTGCGCTGGTGTTCCTTGTGGCGGGCCTGATCATGATCGTGGTGGCCCTCCTCGCTTTCCTGACGCCTGTCTACCGCCGCGTCACTGCCTCCTATGCGCAGGCCGCCGAGGAAGAACAGGGCGAGAACGCCGACACCTCCACCATGCGTTGAGGCCGGTTACTGCCCCACTTTGACTACTGAAACCTCGACGGCGGCCGTTGCGTTTCCCAGGTGACCGCGGACTGCCGCGACTACTTCCCGGGCTACCTCCGGTGCCGGACGGAGGATTCCGACGCCGATCCTGGCCTTAACGGCCAGGCCCCCACCGGGCGTGGTGAGGCTGATCAGGGGCAGGGATTCTCCTGTCACAGCTGCCACGGCGGCGCCGGCAATCGACTGCCACTGGCCACGGGATTCATCACACTCGAGTTTCTGTGATGTGAATCACTGCCGCACACTCTGGCTGGCATGTTTAGTTAGTTTGCCATATAACTAGCTTGTCGAAACAAATTCTCGCGGAAGGGCGCCAAAATGACTGCAGTACTTGTGGCTGGGAAGAAGGATGCTTCTCTCCCGGGCCCCGCGACGGAAATGCCGGAGCCCGGCTCATTGCTTGGCCCGGATCCCGCACAGGGGTCCACCCCGTCAAAAAGAACCGGGCTGCTGGATGTGGTCTGGACGGCCGCGGCCAGGGTGGAGGGCCTTCAATGGGAAATGGATGAAGCCGAAGACTGCCTGGTCCAGGCAATGCGAAGCGCGGTGGCTGCAGGGGCGGCCCTTCCCGACCTTGCGATCGCGTCCGGCCTGGGCTTCGCGGCCATCGAGCGGCTTATCGAAGAGCCGTCTCCTTTGCTTGAAAGCTTGAGCAAATCTTGAGATGACCCGGCGTCGTTCTTGAGGGCCCTGCCCGATGGTTGAACCATCAGCCAAAGGAGCTGATGGGAACTTCCAGGAAGGCGACCGAAATGACTGCTCAAAACACCGCCCCGGCCAACGGCGCCAGCCCCGCCCATGCTGCCATGGACGCCCGCTCCGGAGTTTCGGAAGCTGCTGTCCAGGTGGCGGACGTCCCGGGCCAGGCACGGGCCGTGGTTACTGTCCGCGAGCAGTTCAACCCCTTGGGAGCCGGGCTTCGAAGCATCTGGCCCCAATCGGTGGTCGGGTTCTAGGACCACTTCAGTTTTCGTTCGGGCAGGCACTCAGGTGCCTGCCCGTCGTCGTTAATGCCGTGGCTTTCACGGGGCGCGGGTGGGACGATGGTGTCCACTGGAAAACTAAGGAGGCTTGTCATCAAAGAGGAGATGAGGAAGGCCGCTGATGTGGCCGAAGAAGCCTCAAACTCACGGACTTTCGAGATCATCGCCCGTGCAGGGTATGCCGTCAGCGGGCTGCTGCACGTGCTCATCGGCGTCATCGCACTTCAATTGGCCTTCGGGCGGACCGGCGAAGCCGATGTTTCAGGAGCGGTGGCCTCGCTCGCGAGCCAACCCGCCGGCCCCATCCTTCTTTGGGCCTGCTTTGGTGCCTGCGCGGCGCTGGCGCTGTGGCAATTGGGCAACGCCATCCTTGGGGAACGGACCTCCAACAAGAAACTCACCAAGAGGCTCTCCGCCGCCGGCCAGGCCATCGTGTTTGCCGGACTGGCAGCCACCATTGTCTCGTTCGTGATGGGCCAGGGAAAGAACAGCCGTGAGTCCAGCACCGACTTCACCGCCAAGCTGATGAGCGCGCCCTTCGGGGTGTTCCTGCTGGTTGCCATTGGTGTGGGGATCGCCGTCACCGGCATCTTTTTTGCCGTGCGCGGCTTCCGGCAGACCTTCAAAAGGGATATCTCGCAGTCCTCGGAGGAGGCCGTTCGCAAATTCCAGGTGGGCGTCGGTGTGGTGGGCTACGTCGCGAAGGGCATAGCGCTTTTCCTGGTCGGACTGCTGGTGGTCATCGCTGCCGTGCGTGCCCAGCCTGAGCAATCAACCGGCTTGGACGGCGGCCTCAAGGCGCTGCGCGAACAGCCGTATGGGCCCTACTTGCTGGCCGCCGTCGCCGTCGGGTTGATCGCCTACGGACTCTTCCTGATGGTCAAGGCCAAGACGCTCCGGACCTAGCACCTTTGGTGCGGCGTGGCCCTGGGGACGCCGCGCCGTTTAGGTTCCCAGGCGCTGGGTACAGGGCAAACGAGCCGGGTATGAGGCAATCGAACCGTGCAGGCTATCTGAAAAGGGCAGAACCATGACCGACGACGAATTCAATCCGGACCGGAATGACAAGCCGCAACCAGGCGGGCGCCGTCTCGCCTCCGCGCCCTCGGACCCCCGCGGCGGCTATTACGCAGGTGAATTCCCCAAGCAGGAACAGCAACAGCCCGGGCTCACCAAACCCCTGGACCCACAACCGGACCATGGCGAGAAAAGTTACGTGGGGCGCGGCAGGCTGCAAGGCAAGACCGCGCTCATTACCGGCGGCGACTCAGGCATTGGCGCCGCGGTGGCCATCGCCTACGCCCGCGAGGGTGCCGACGTCGCCATCAGCTACCTTCCGGAGGAAGAGGAAGATGCACAGTCGACGGCGGAATGGATCCGTGAGTGCGGAGCGAGGGTTCTCCTTCTGCCCGGCGACGCGCGGGACGAAGGATTCGCTGCCGAAATCGTGGAACGCACCGTGCAGGAGCTTGGGGGGCTGAATGTCGTAGTGCTGAATGCGGCCTACCAAAAGAACAGGGAAGGTTTGGAGACCATCCCCACCGAGGAGTTCGACCGGGTTTTCAAAACCAACCTGTATTCGCTCATCTGGACGGCCCAGGCAGCCATTCCGCACCTTCGGCCGGGAGCATCCATCATTGTCACGACATCCATCCAAGCCTTCAACCCTTCGGCGCAGCTGGTGGACTACGCCATGACAAAGGCCGCGCAGGTGGCCTTCACCAAGGCCATGGCCCAGGAACTTGGCCCCAAGGGAATCCGCGTCAATGCCGTGGCGCCGGGCCCCATCTGGACTCCGTTGATCCCCGCTACGGAATGGCCCGACAAGCTGCCATCTTTTGGACAGGACACCCCGCTGGGCCGTGCCGGTCAACCTGCGGAACTGGCTCCCGCCTACGTGTTGCTTGCCTCTGATGAGGGTTCCTACATCTCCGGAGCAGTGCTGCCCGTTACGGGAGGCAAGGGGCTCTGACGTGATTGCAGTACTGGTAATAGACATGCAGAACGCCTACTTTGAGGATCCCGCCCTAGCGTCGCGCCAGACCGAAATCATCGCTGCCTGTAACTCCCTGACAAGCGCCGCGGAGGAAGCCGGGGCGAAGGTGCTGCTGGTGGGAACGGTGCATGAGCGGGACAAGTCCACCTGGAGCTTGAACATGCTGGAGGATGACCAAGGCTTCATCTTTCGGGGAAGTGAGCAGGCCGGGTTTGTTCCCGGTCTGCTCACTGCTGATTACCCCCGGCTCTCCAAGACCCGGGACAGTGCGTTTTTCGGCACCGACCTGGCCATGCGGCTCAGGAACTGGGGAGTGGACACGGTGGTCCTGGCCGGCGTCTCAGCCCACAACTGCATCGCGCAGACCGCAGCAGACGCCTTCGCCCACAACTTCAAAGTGATTTACGCAGCCGAAGCCATAGGCACGGAAAATGCTGAGGCCGCCGAGACCGTACTTCGCGTGTTTACCCGGGAGTACAGGCAGAATGTGCTGCCGTTGGATGAAATCCATCAGCTTTTGAAGACCGCCTAGCCCGCCTGGGTTTCCCTTTCCACGGGGATCCAGAGTTGACCGCGGCCGTGGGTGCCGTTGGCCTCCACCTGGACACTGAGCATTTCCGGTCCCGGCGCCCACCTGTAGGGGTTGGCCGGAAACCACTCCGTTGCGGCGTCTGCCCACATGCTTTGAAGTACCTCCGGGAACTTTCCTTCGGCTTCGAAGACCACCCATTGCCCGGCGGGAACCTCCCGGGAATCAAAGCCCTCGGGGGCGGCCTGCGTTGAGGCTACGGCGTGCCAGTAGTCCAGCTTGCTGCCTTCGGTGCGCTGCTCGTCAATGTTGTCAGTGACTGACAGGGGGCCCGAGGGATCCGTGTCCGCCCACTCCAACATTTGCCGGGTGAGTGTTGGTTCCAGGCTTCGCTGGAAATCGATGATGGCCTGGTTTGGCCCTTCGTGGACCAGCGGCACCCGGGCCTTCTTCCCAATGAGGCGGAAAGCTGCCTTGTCCACAATCCGGTGCTTCATGTCGGTGTTCCCTTCAACGCGGAGATGGAACCTCAATTGAGGTTGGGAATGGAGGACAGCGCCCGGACGCCTCGCTTCGGACGGCGTCAGCCCGTGCATGGCCTTGAATGCGCGGGTGAATGCCTCGGCGGACCCGTATCCATACCGAATGGCCACGTCCAGCACGGTCGCGCCCTCCAGGATTTCCGCGGTGGCCGCGGTAAGCCGGCGCCTGCGGACGTACTCAGAGATGGGGATTCCAGCAAGAGAGGAGAACATCCTCCTGAAGTGGTACTCGGACGTCAGGGCCGCCTGGGCCAGGACGCTGACCTCCACCGTGGCCGCCAGATCCTGCTCGATGATCCCCATGGCCCGGTTCCATTCCTGCACAATTGCCTCCATTCGTTGGGAACGACGCTACGCGGCGATCTTCTTCGATGCCCCGACAATCGATGCCTGAAAGTATCAGGGCGTCGGCAACGCAGGAACCCGGAGGCTGCAATGGCAGTCCTCCGGGTTCCGGGGTTATTCAGTTAATGCGGTTAATGCGGATACTCACTACGGTCGGCTTGAGCCTGAAGCCTCGTCGTCCGGTTCGGAAGAGAAGGGGCGATCAGCCGGGGTGTCTTCCGTGTTCTTGGCGTCGAGTTCGGCATCTGCTGAAGGCACCGTCTTCTCGGCGTAGTCGCCCTCGGTGTAATCGCCGCCGGCGTCTTCCTTCAGGGTTTCCGGTGACGCTCCGGCGTCACCGTAATCGCCCTCCGTATATTGGCCGTCGAGTTCTTCACCGTTGGCGTCGCGGTTCTGGTGATCAGCCATGGGTAGTCCTGCGGTTGGTCACCAGGCCGTAGATCAGCAGCACGATGATCGAGCCGCCGATGGCCAGGAGCCAGGTGGTCAGGGAGAAGAATTCCTGCAGGCCCGTGTTGAAGATCAGACCGCCGATCCAACCGCCCAGGAGGGCGCCGACGACGCCCAGGATGAGGGTCACGAACCAGCCGCCTCCCTGGCGGCCGGGAAGAATAAGTTTCGCAATAGCGCCGGCCAAAAGACCGAGCAGAAGAAAACCAAAGAAACCCATTTTTGCTCCTACTTTCTTGTTGATGGAAATTCCATGAACGTGATGAAGCGAGTAAGTTCACCGGGGGCTTGTTTCACGGTGCGGGCACCGCAATGGGGCCCCGGAGGCCCTATGGAATGTGGGGAGAGGAACTACTCATTCAACTCCGATGTATCTTTCAAATGCAGCCAATAAAGCACTCCTGCCGATTGGGTCGGACTCGGTACTACACCAGTAACGCTAGCCGCTCCGGGAACTAGTAGCAAGTAACCTGACTATTCTTGATCAAGCTGTAGCCTTGGGAATGTCAAGGATCCTGGAGTCTTGGTGTCGTTGTTGACCTGATGGTGCTGTCGTCGGGCTGGTGTAGGACGCGGCTGTCGGCAGGGGCCATTTCCGTCTTCGGGTGGCCTTTCTGCCGCTCGATTGCGGGGCCACTGAGGACTGCGGCATGTTTTTGGCCACGCAATTACCGGCAGTCTGCGACGCTTTGGTTTGCATATTGTCTGGATAAACGATCCTTGGGCCAGTCAATAGGAGTTGCCAATACGTGCCGGTCAATATTCAGGTGACATGGCACGCCGGGCGGGGCTAGGGTCGAATAAGAACAAACTCGGAAGGAGTGGGTGGCGTGAAAGGCAAAGCATTGTTCGCCGTTGGCGTGGCTGTTGGCTACGTCTGGGGGTCGAAATCATGGCCTGAGGTGTACCGGCGTGTTCGCGGAGGCACTGAGAAGGTCCTGAAGAACCCTGAAGTGCAAGAGAACGTCCACCAGGCAGCCGAGACGGTCCAGGAATCCGTTCCGGACATTTTGGAAAACCTGTACGAAGCCGGCAAGAAGCTGATGGAGAAGGCGGAGACCATGTTCCCGGGCCCCGCGACCACCAAGGCAGGAGATCGGTCAGGTTCCGGGGACCGGACAGGCTCCGGAAATCGGGCGGACGGCAGTGAGTCCAAAGTGGCTACTGTTCCGGTGGCTACCGGGGCTCCTGATGTTGCCTCGGACGTCGTCTCTGATCCCGCCCTCGATGACACTACGGGAACTGACTGGACTGACGAGGGTGGCGCGGCGCCGGAAGGCCCGGCCACCAACACGCCGCCCCGCCACTAACTGCCCCGGCTGTCCTGGCCGGTCCGGCTCACGGCGGCCAGGATTGCCTGGCCCAATTCGGCTGGTTTGGTGAATTGTGGCCAGTGGCCGGTGGGCAGATCGATGTAGTCAACGCTGCGGATCCTTGCAAGCTCAGCCGTGAAGGGGTGGCCCCCGTCCATCCACTCCTTGAGGAGGGACGACGGGAACTGGCACGCAATGACGGTGGCCGGCACCTCATAGCGCCGGACGTCGCGCAAGTGCTGCTGTTCGAAGGCGACACCCTTTGGTTCCGGTATGGCCCGCGCCCGGAAGGCTTGCTTTAGCTCGTCGGTCAGGTCCACCAGGTCTTCATCCTCGAACAGTTCCCACGGCGGCAGCGGGATGTCGTCGCCGTCGTCGGGTAGTTCATCGTTGATGACCCCACCCTCACCGAGCGGTCCGCTGTCCACGTAGACGGTGCGTGCCACGCGGCCCGGACGGGCATCGGCGACGCCGTGGATGATGGCCCCACCGCCCGAATGACCCACCAGGACCGCCTTGCCTTCAAGGGAGTCCACTTTGTCCACCACGGCTTCGATATGTGTCCGCAGGCCGATGCCCGCCCTGGACGAGTCCACGGATTCCAAGCCCGGCAGGGTCAGTGGATGAACCGTATGTCCCGCTGCCACCAAGGCCGGAGTCACCTCCTCCCATGACGACGCGTCCAACCAGAAACCGGGTACAAGGATGATGTCCATGCGGGTACCCTACGGGAGGCCACTGACACTTTGTAGGCCTCCTGGCCTGCTACCGGATGCTGGGGAGGGGGTTGACGGGACGTCCTTTACCGGTCATAGTTTTCGTATACGATTTCGTACTCGATAGCTGTGAAGATCAGATATCGGTCGGTTTTACAGGAGGAGGCGCCGTGACACTGGAGTTCCGGACCCAGGAAGTCAGCCAGGACATGCTGGCCCGGACCCGCAAGGTGATTGCGGTCCACATCAACTACCCCAGCCGTGCTGCGCAGCGCGGACGCACCCCTGCGCAGCCGTCGTATTTTCTGAAGCCCTCATCGTCCCTGGCCCTGGGATCTGCCGACGCTCCTGGCACTGTGGAGCGTCCTGCCGGTTGCGAGCTGCTCGGTTACGAGGGCGAGATTGCGCTGGTGATCGGCAAGTCGGCCCGTCGCGTGGGACTTGAGGACGCCTGGAGCCACGTTGAATGGGTCACGGCGTCGAACGACCTCGGCGTTTACGATCTCCGCTATGCGGACAAGGGTTCCAACGTCCGGTCCAAGGGCGGTGACGGCTTCACTCCGGTTGGCCCGGCGCTGATCCCGGCCGACGCCGTCGACCCGGCACAGTTGAGGATCCTTACCTGGCACAACGGTGAACTCGTCCAGGACGACACCACTGAAGACCTGCTCTTCCCCTTCGCGCAGCTGGTCGCTGACCTCTCCCAGCTGCTCACCCTGGAAGAGGGCGACATCATCCTCACCGGCACCCCCGCCGGCGCCTCCGTGGCCAAGCCGGGCGACGTCGTCGAGATTGAGGTCACCGGCGGTGGCTTCAGCAGCGGCCGCCTGACCACCAAGGTAACGGAAGGCACGACGCCGTTCGCGGACTTTGGTGCCCGGCCCAAGGCCGATGACACGCAGCGCGAAGAGGCTTACGGTTCCCGCGAGGCTGCGGGCCTGGCTCCCGCGGCTTCGGTCCTGACGCCGAAGTTGAAGGCCAAGCTGGAGTCGGTGGCTACCGCTACGTTGTCTTCCCAGTTGCGCAAGCGCGGGTTGAATAACGTGAGCATCGACGGCCTGCAGGCAACCCGCCCAGACCGGAAAGTGGTGGGCCTGGCCCGCACTCTGCGCTACGTGCCCAACCGCGAGGACCTCTTCAAGACTTACGGCGGCGGGTTCAACGCCCAGAAACGTGCCATCGATTCGGTGAACGAGGGCGAAATCCTGGTCATGGAAGCCCGCGGCGAAAAGGGCACGGGCACCGTGGGGGACATCCTGGCGCTGCGTGCGCAGGTCCGTGGTGCCGCTGCGATCATTACCGACGGCGGCGTCCGGGACTACTCGGCCGTAGCCGACCTGGAAATGCCCACGTACTTCGCGAACCCACACCCGGCCGTGCTCGGACGGCGCCACATTCCGTGGGATACAGACATCACCATCGCGTGCGGCGGCGCAACGGTCCAGCCAGGCGACATCATCGTGGCCGATTCCGACGGGATCCTGGTCATCCCGCCGGCCATCGCCGAGGAACTCGTGGATGACTGCATCGCGCAGGAAAAGGAAGAAGTCTTTATCTTCCAGATGGTCCAGGAAGGCAACAGCGTGGATGGCCTGTACCCGATGAACAAGGACTGGCAGGCCCGGTACGCCGAGTGGTCCGCCCAGCAAACCCCGGAAGGAGCCCACGGTGACTGAAACCGCCGTCGAGAGCGCCGCGACCGAAAGCAAGTCCCAGCAGGCCTATGCCGCGGTGAAGGCCCGGATCATCGAGGGGACGTACACGCCTGGCTACCGGCTGGTGCTCGCGAAAATCGCCGAGGACCTCGGGTTCAGCGTTGTCCCGGTGCGCGAAGCGATCCGCCGCCTGGAAGCCGAAGGGCTCGTGAAGTTCGAACGCAACGTCGGCGCCACAGTTGCCGGGATCGACCCCACCGAATACCTCTACACCATGCAGACCCTGAGCATCGTGGAGGGTGCGGCCACCGCGTTGTCCGCTCCGCTCATCGATCCCGCCACGATCGCCCGGGCACGGGCCGTGAACCAGGAAATGCGTGAATGCCTGGAACACTTCGACCCCGTCCGCTTCACCGCACTGAACCAGGACTTCCACAGCGTCCTCTTTGAACACTGCCCCAATCCGCACATCCTGGACCTGGTCCACCGTGGCTGGAACCGGCTGGCGTCCCTGCGCTCGTCCACGTTCCGCTTCGTCCCCGGCCGCGCCCAGGAATCCGTGCGTGAACACGAGGCCTTGCTCCAGCTCATCGAGTCCGCAGCGGATGCCGACACCATCGAAAAAGCAGCCCGCCAACACCGCGCCGCCACCTTGGACGCGTACCTCGCCACCACCAACTAAAGCAACGCGGGGTCACTTATGGCCCATAAAACCACCTCTAATGGGCCATAAGTGACCCCGCGTTGGAAGAAAAGGAAGACAACGATGACGACCTCAGTAGAAACCAGCAAGCATTACATCCCCGAGAAACTGCCCACGCACATCCAGCACTTCATCAACGGCGAATTCGTTGACTCGGTGTCAGGCAAGACCTTTGACGTCCTGGACCCGGTATCCAATGGCAATTACGCCACGGCCGCCGCCGGGCAGAAGGAGGACATCGACCTCGCCGTCGCTGCCGCCCGCGAAGCGTTCGTGAACGGTCCGTGGCCGAAGATGAAGCCGCGCGAACGTGCACGCGTCCTGAACAAGATCGCCGACGCCGTTGAGGCGCAGGAAGCGCGCCTCGCCGAGCTCGAGACGTTCGATACCGGCCTGCCGATCACCCAGGCCAAGGGCCAGGCGCTGCGCGCTGCCGAGAACTTCCGCTTCTTCGCGGACCTGATCGTGGCCCAGTTCGACGACGCCATGAAGGTCCCGGGCTCGCAGATCAACTACGTGAACCGCAAGCCGATCGGCGTCGCCGGTTTGATTACCCCGTGGAACACGCCGTTCATGCTGGAGTCCTGGAAGCTCGCACCGGCGCTGGCTACCGGCAACACCGTGGTGCTGAAGCCGGCCGAGTTCACGCCTCTGTCCGCGTCCCTGTGGGCGACGATCTTCAAGGATGCCGGCCTGCCTGACGGCGTGTTCAACCTGGTCAACGGCCTGGGTGAGGAAGCCGGCGATGCACTGGTGAAGCACCCGGACGTGCCGCTGATTTCCTTCACTGGCGAGACCACCACCGGCCAGACGATCTTCCGCAACGCCGCCGCCAACCTCAAGGGCCTCTCCATGGAACTCGGAGGCAAGTCGCCGTGCGTGGTGTTCGCCGATGCCGACCTGGATGCCGCGATCGACTCGGCACTGTTCGGTGTGTTCTCGCTCAACGGCGAACGCTGCACCGCCGGCTCCCGCATCTTGGTTGAACGCGCCATCTACGACGAATTCTGCGAAAAGTACGCCGCCCGCGCCAAGAACATCGTGGTGGGCGATCCCCACGATCCCAAGACCCAGGTTGGAGCACTCGTCCACCCCGAGCACTACCAGAAGGTGGCGTCGTACGTGGAGATCGGCAAGTCCGAGGGCAGGCTCCTGGCCGGCGGCGGCCGACCCGACCACCTGCCCGAAGGCAACTACATCGCACCCACGGTGTTTGCCGACGTCGCGCCTGACGCGCGGATCTTCCAGGAGGAAATCTTCGGTCCCGTCGTGGCCATCACGCCCTTCGAGAACGACGACGAGGCCCTCGCCTTGGCGAACAACACCAAGTACGGCCTGGCGGCCTACATCTGGACCCAGAACCTGACCCGGGCCCACAACTTCTCCCAAAACGTCGAGGCCGGCATGGTGTGGCTCAACAGCCACAACGTCCGCGACCTCCGTACCCCGTTCGGCGGCGTCAAGGCTTCCGGCCTGGGCCACGAGGGCGGCTACCGCTCCATCGACTTCTACACCGACCAACAAGCCGTCCACATCACCCTCGGCTCCGTGCACACCCCCAAATTCGGCGCCTAGTACCCAACTAAGTAACAGCAAACGTTCCACTGAGCCCTCATTGGAGCAGGTGCTGTCACCCAGTTGGGTTCCCACACCAACCTTTCAACGAAGAGAGAATCCCATGAGCAACACGTTTACCGGCCCCATCCCCACCCCCACGGTCCCCGCCCCGGACATTGTTCGCTGCGCCTACCTCGAACTCGTGGTCACTGACTTGGAAAAGTCCCGCGCGTTCTACGTGGACCTCCTGGGCCTGCACGTGACCGAAGAAGACGAGAACACCATCTACCTGCGCTCCTTCGAGGAGTTCATCCACCACAACCTGGTCCTCCGCAAGGGCCCGGTGGCCGCAGCAGCCGCCTTCGCCTACCGGGTGAAGTCCCCCGCCGAAGTCGACGCCGCCGAGGCCTACTACCGCGAACTCGGCTGCCGGGTGGAGCGCCGCAAGGAAGGCTTCACCAAGGGCGTGGGCGACTCCGTCCGTGTGGAAGACCCGCTGGGCTTCCCGTACGAGTTCTTCTACGACGTCGAGCACGTCGAACGCCTCACCCAGCGCTACGACCTCTACTCCGCCGGTGAACTGGTCCGCCTGGACCACTTCAACCAAGTCACCCCGGACGTCCCCCGCGGACGCAAGTACCTGGAGGACCTCGGCTTCCGCGTCTCGGAAGACATCAAGGATTCCGACGGCGTCACGTACGCCGCGTGGATGCACCGCAAGCAGACCGTGCACGACACAGCCCTGACCGGCGGCAACGGTCCGCGCCTGCACCACATCGCGTTCTCCACCCACGAGAAGCACAACATCATCCAGATCTGCGACAAGATGGGCGCCCTGCGGATCAGCGACCGGATCGAACGCGGTCCCGGACGACACGGCGTGTCCAACGCGTTCTACCTCTACATCCTGGACCCGGACGGCCACCGCGTGGAGATCTACACGCAGGACTACTACACCGGCGATCCGGACAACCCCACCGTCACCTGGGACGTCCACGACAACCAGCGCCGCGACTGGTGGGGCAACCCCGTAGTCCCGTCCTGGTACACCGAAGCCTCCTTGGTCCTGGACCTCGACGGCAACCCCCAGCCCGTGATCGAACGCGAAGACAAGTCAGAAATGGCCGTCACCGTTGGCGCCGACGGCTTCTCCTACACCCGCCCCGACAAGGCAACCGGCGAGGCCGCCGAAGGCTTCAAACTGGGGGCGCAGGTCTAAGCCATGATGGACGCGAAGACGATCGAAGCCATAGCCGACGAACTCCTGGAGGCAAACCGCAACCGCAAACCGGTGCCGCGCCTGACCGCCCGCTACCCGGAAATGACGGTGGAGGATTCCTACGCCGTGCAGCAGTTGTGGCGCCAAAGGAACGAGGAAGCCGGGCGCACGTTGGTGGGGCGCAAGATCGGCCTCACGTCCAAAGCCATGCAGGCCGCCACGGGCATCACGGAGCCGGATTACGGCGCGATTTTCGATGACATGGTCCTCGAAACCGGCTGCTCCGTGGAATGGGACCAGTACACGCACCCCCGGGTGGAGGTGGAGTTGGCCTTTGTCCTTAAAGACGCGCTGAAGGGGCCAGGCTGCACCATTTTCGATGTCCTCAACGCCACCGACTACGTGGTTCCGGCCCTCGAGATCCTGGACTCCAGGATCGAAATGGAGGGCCGGACCATCGTGGACACCATCTCGGACAACGCGGCGATGGGCGCCATGGTGGTGGGTGGCCGCCCGGTGCGGCCCGACGCCGTCGACCTCCGCTGGGTCTCCGCCATCCTCTACAAAAACCAGACCGTGGAGGAGACCGGAGTGGCCGCCGGCGTGCTCGACCACCCGGCCAACGGGGTGCACTGGCTGGCCAACAAAATCGCCGCGCACGGGGACTCCATGAAGGCCGGAGATATCATCCTCGCGGGCTCGTTTACCCGGCCCTTGTGGGTGTACAAAGGTGATACCGTCCACGCGGACTACGGACCCTTGGGAGTCGTGACATGCCACTTCAGCTGAGCTCCACCTTCTATTCGGCCCTCGCTGAGGCGGGACGCCCGCTGGCCGGCATGTGGGTCTGCTCCAGCAGTCCGCTCGTCGCGGAAATCTGCGCCGGATCGGGGCTGGACTGGTTGCTGATCGACGCCGAGCATAGTCCGAACGGCCTGGAATCCATCCTCGCCCAGCTCCATGCAGTGAGCGGCTACCCCTTGCAGGTCATGGTGCGCCCGCCGGTCAACGGCACCGTGGTCATCAAGCAATACCTGGATCTTGGAGTGCAGAACCTGCTGATTCCCATGGTGAACTCGGCTTTCGAGGCCGCCGCCGCAGTGGCCGCTGTCAGGTATCCGCCGCACGGTGTCCGTGGTGTTGGCTCCGCGCTGGCCCGGGCCTCCCGCTGGAACAGGATCCCGGACTACTTGGCTACCGCCTCGGAATCCATCAGCCTCACGGTGCAGATCGAATCCGAGGCAGCTGCGTCCGCCGTTGAGGAGATCCTGGCCGTCGACGGCGTGGACGGCATCTTCCTCGGCCCCTCGGACCTCGCCGCCTCCATGGGCCTGCTGGGACAGCAGGAGAATCCCTTGGTGAGGGCCGTCGTCGAGCATTGCCTTGAAGCCGCGAAAGCGGCGGGTAAGCCGGCCGGCGTGAACGCCTTCAATGAATCCACCGCACGGGCCTACCTCGACGCCGGTGCCTCCTTTGTGCTGGTCGGCGCCGATGTCGCGGTGCTGGCCCGGGAGTCGGAGAGGTTTGCCAAGACGTTCATCCCCACGCCCGAAGTGGTGGAGCGCGACAGCTACTGAGCCGCGGGATGGGCTAGGCTCGATGCAATCAACGCCTGAGGGGGCAGAGCTGATGAAGTGTCGTGCTGCAGTTGTTTTGGTCCTGGTTGCCGCGCTGGGGCTCGCTGGCTGTTCGACGCAGGCAGGGCCAAGAGTGCTGAACCGGGAGGCGACGGCGGAGGACAAATTACCGGACTCAGTGGGCCTTAGCGGCGTGGATCTTGAGGTCGAGCCCGGATCGGCCCGTTTGGTGGCTACCCATGACGACGTGAAGTATTACGTGGCCAAGAGCAAGACGGGCGGAGCCTATTGCCTGTTTGTGGTGCCCGTCGGACTCCCGGAACGCTGGAGGGCGGGATGTTCAGGGCCAGGCACAAGCGAACGGATCGTCACTGTCTCAGGCGCGGACCGTTCAGAGGCGACCTTGATTAACGACGGCGTGGATACCAACCGCCCGGAGTTTCAAGGACTGACCAAGATCCACGACAACGTCCTGATCAGCGAACCCAGCCCCTACTAAGCTACTTGCGCGCCATGTACCACTCAGTGAATTCCCGGGCGCGACCGTCTTCGGCGAACCGGATGACCCACAGATTGTCATAGGTGGGCTGGCCGTTCAGGTACGTTGTGACGCCTTGGACGAAGGCAGCGTCGCCGTCCTGGCCCAGGAGTGTCCACTCAAAGGTCCAGTCTTCCGGTTGATCGGCCGAATCTCCGGACCAGTGCTGAACGATTTCCTCATGGCCATTCCACGGATTCTCCGTGTTGGGTTTGTCGTAGTAGACGGCGTCCTCGGTGAAGAGCGCCCGGATGTCGTCGGGCTCGTTCGAGGTCCACGCGCGTTCGTAGTTGTCCATCCAGGAGTTCACGTCGTTGGTCATGTACCCGTTCTACCCCGCGCCGCTGCAGGGTTCAACGGCCGCCCCGCGTTCCCGGGCGGGTTGCGCGCCGCGTTCCGCCGCGGGTTGCGCGCCGGATGTGGTCCGGGGTGAGCCCGGTCAGTGAGGCGAGCTCGAGGTCGTCGCAGACCTGGTTCCGGAGGGCCAACACGATCAGTTCTTCGCGACGCTCCATGATCCGGTCCCGGGAATTCCCGGCACGCCTGAGTTCTTCACTCCTGTGCTGCAGCAAGGCCAATTGGGAATTGCGCGGGAGGCCACTCGGTTGGAGGTCGTCATAAGCCAAAGCGAGGGTTCGGACGGTGCGAAGGTTCTCCCCGGTGGCAGCGGAAATGGTGGCCGGTGGCAGGCCGTCCTCCACGGCCTGGGCAATCAACTCGTTCCTGGCGGCGGCAAGATCGCGGATGGCGCTGGCGGCCTGGCTCAGGAGTTGCCGGTGTACGCCCAGGGCACGTGCGAGCCTGGTGTGTTCCGTTTGCGCTGGATTTTGCGCTGGAGTTTCCGCTGGATGTTGGGCTCCTGGATGTTGAGTTCGTAGGGCCTTGGCGCGGTACGAGTACCGCCCGTTGGTTGACCTGCTTTGGGCCGGCATGAGCCACCTTTCGATTACGGAACAGGCGCTTCGCGGGCCTTCCGACCCCTTGAATCTAGGCAGGATTCAGCCAAGCAAGGAAATACCAATACAGCGTTGGCCCATAAGCAAAATGCATGGAAGAAGTAGCGGGACTGTCATAAGACCCCCTTATAGATCCACGCACATTAGGTCTTATCCAGAGCACCCCTTCAGTACCTAGTCTCGAACAAAGGGATCCGCGAATCCGCGCGTCCTGAGTTCCACATTCCTGGAGGAGACATGTCCGAGTTCCTGCCGGCGTCGAGGGTTACCCGCATCGAGGCCTCAGCCAGCGTCGCCGCGGCCGCCCGCGTCCGCGAACTGAAAGCCGAAGGCGTCCAGATCATCGACCTCACCGTCGGCGAGCCGGACTTCGACACCCCCGACCACATCAAAGAAGCAGCAGTCGCAGCCATCAGTGACGGCCAGACCAAGTACACCTCGGTCACCGGCACTCCAGAGCTCCAGGCCGCCATCCTGGACAAGGTGGAGCGGGACGCCGGACATCGCTACGGGAGCAACCAGCTCACCATTGGTGGCGGCGCGAAGCAGGTCCTGTACGTGGCCCTGATGGCGTCCCTCAACGCGGGCGATGAAGTGATCGTCCCCGCCCCGTATTGGGTGTCTTATCCGGACATGGTCCTGGCCAACGACGGCACCCCCGTGATCGTCGCATGCGGCGAAGAAACAGGCTTCAAGCTCACACCGGATGCCCTGAAGCAAGCCATCACCCCCAAGACCAAGTGGCTGATCCTGAACGCTCCGTCCAATCCAACCGGAGCCGTGTACTCCCGGGAGGAACTGCAAGCACTTGGGGCGGTCCTCGAGGAAAACCCACACGTTTTTGTCCTTACGGACGAGATCTACGACGAGGTCTACTTCGGTGAAGGACGTGTGACAAGCCTGGTCACGGCCGTGCCGGCGCTCAAGGACCGCATCCTGTTGGTCAATGGGGTCTCCAAGGCCTACGCCATGACTGGCTGGCGGCTTGGCTACGGTGTGGGGCCGGCGCCGTTGATCGCTGCCATGAACAAGCTGCAGTCGCAGACGTCGTCGTGCCCTTCCTCCATCAGCCAGGCCGCAGCGGCGGCTGCCCTCAACGGTGACCAGTCCTTCGTCCGCGACTCTGTGGAGGTGTACCGCAAACGCCGGGATGCCGCCGTCGAGGGTTTGAACTCCATCAACGGACTGTCCGTGGCTCCAGCCGAAGGCGCGTTCTACGCCTACGTGAACTGCTCCGGCGTCATCGGCAAGGCAACGCCCGATGGCCGCGTCATTGAAAACGACCAGGACTTCACGCTTTACCTGCTCGACGCCGCCCGCGTGGCCGTCATCCAGGGCTCGGCCTATGGCTTGGGCCCGTACTTCCGGATCTCCTTTGCCACTTCGCTGGAGACCATCAACGCCGGCGTGGACTCGATCCGCGATGCCGTCAACGCCCTCAACTGAACCCCAACTTTAAGGAACGCACCATGATCCACGTCAAGACCAAGTTTGAGCGCCCCGACGCTGATGTCGTCAGCCGCCTCGCTGCCTTTTCCTCCGCCACGATCCACGAAGCCCAAGGCCGCCGCGGCGCGCTGAGCTCGAAGATCAAGCCGATCGACCGCTCCATGTCATTCTGTGGCCCGGCCGTCACGGTAGCCTGTGCACCTCAGGACAACCTCATGCTCCAGGTCGCCATCCACTACGCCCAGCCCGGCGACGTCGTCCTGGTCGGTGCGCAGGAAATGGCTGAGGCCGGCACGTTCGGCGATGTCTTGGGCAACGCCATGAAGGCCAAGGGCATCGCTGCCATGGTCACCGATTCCGGCGTGCGCGATACCCAGGACCTGATCGAACTCGGCCTGCCCGTCTTCTCCGGCAGCGTCAGCATCAAGGGCACGGTCAAGGAAACCCTCGGCCCGATCAACCACCCGATCGTCTTCGGCGACGAGATCATCTACCCCGGCGACATCCTCCGCGGTGACGCTGACGGCGTCGTCGTGGTTCGCCGCGAAGAGGCTGAGGAAGTCATCGCACTGTCCCAGGCCCGTGACGACCACGAGCGCGAACTCATCAAGCTCTACCACGACGGCGGCAACACCATCGAGCTTTGCGGCCTCACCGAGAAGCTCAAGGAGAAGGGCCTGCTGGTCGAAGACTGACCACCGCGGACCAATCACGCAGCCAGGGCCGGTCACTGTGGTGGCCGGCCTTTTGGCGCGCGGCGGCTTTGGTGACTTTTGTTCTTTGGTGACTTTTGGGCGGGGCTTTTCAGGCACGGTAAAGGCGCCTTGCCCGGACTGTTGGGTCTGCGGGGCAGGGCGCCTTAGGGGGCTACAACTTTTGGTTTAGCGCACGACGGCGGGTGGCCGGCTTGGCGGGTCAGTCGAGTTGGTTGGGTCAGTCGAGGCCCGAGTGTCCCGGACGGGTATCCACGAGGTGCCATTCGATGCTGTTGCCACCGTGGGTGGGCATCAGGCTGCCTTCGAAAACGAACAATGGTTCGCCGATGCCGCCCGTGGGGCGCCAGAAACCATTCCGAGGGCAGTGGAATCCGGTTCGTGCGCTCATGGTTCCGCGGGTTGGATTTGAAATCCATCCGGCTGTGCTGATCTTTTTCACCGCTATTTCCTTTGAACTGGCCCGCGGGGGTCCGTGAGCTTTTTTCGAATTTCCTGCTAATTCGATATTAGGAAATAAAAACGGTCTTGAATAAGACCAAAGCTGTCTGTCCGGATAAGGCTTTGTTATGGATGGGCGGGTAGCTGCACGGGGTCGGTCCCGTACTTCGAGATCAGCTGTTGATGCAGCATCTCCTTGACCACCAGGAGCACGGCCGAGGCAGCCTCGGACAGCGGTTCGTGGTCAGGCGTGCACAGGGCGATCTTGCTTTGCAGCCCGGGCTCCACGATCCGCAGCACCTTGAAGTCCTGGTCCGGGAATAACGCATCGGCAGCGGATTTGGGCAGCACGGTGCCGCCGAGGTTCGCGCTGATGAGCCTCGTCAGGGACGGCACCGACTCAACCTCGCCCACCAGTTTGAGGGGAAGTTCCTGATCGGCGAGGCCCTTCTCGATCAACTGGCGCAGCGTGTGGTTCTTCTCCGGAAGGAAGAGTCCCACCGTGCTCGCTTCGGCGAGTGTCACAGTGTCCTTCCCGCCTGTGCCCTGGCCAAGGTCGACGTCAGGGTGCACCACCAAGTGGAGGTCTTCCACGATCATGGTGGTGAATTGCACCCCGCGGATCTTCCCGGGTTCGTAGATCAGCGCCATGTCCAGCCGGCCATTCTTGATGGCCTCGCTCAGCACGCCGCCGAAAATCTCGGTCAGGTGGACCACGATGTCCGGGTAGCGTCGGCCCACTTCACTGATGATCCGGGGTGTCAGGCTGGAGGCCATGCTGTAGGGGGCAATGGCGATGGAAACCCTGCCGGAGGGTGCTGCTCCCGAGCTGGCCACGTCCTGCCTGGCCTGTTCAACAAGGCGGAGGATCGACTGCGCATGGCGGTACAGAGTGTGCCCTGCGGCGGTGGGCTCTACGCCTTGCTTGCTGCGGATCAGGAGCCGCTGCTTGAGGTCGGTTTCCAAGGCAGAAACCTGCTGGCTGAGTGCGGGTTGCGCAACGTGGAGTGCTGCGGCGGCCTTGGTGATGCTCCCCGAATCAACGATCTGGACGAAGTATGAGAGCTTGCGGGTGTCCATGCTGCTGCCTTCCTGGAGAGCCACGTCCCCGGGTGGCATGTATAAGGAGATTGTAGCCGGGGGCGGTGTTGCGATCCCTGCCACAGTACAGGGTGGCGCAGGTCATAACGGAGAGCTATTACGGGATAGCTAATAGGTCTTTGTGCCACGTGGTTGAACGGTGCGAGACTTTTGGAAAGAACTTCAGGCAAACCTTTGGGATTCCGCCAATAGCCGCCATTTCCCCGGAATTGAATTCCACCGTAAAACCACGGAAAGAGAACCACGTGAACCCGATGATTGATCTTGTAGCGGATCTCGGAGAGGGATTTGGCGCCTACACCATTGGCGACGATTCCCAACTCCTGGAGATCGTGACAAGTGCCAATATCGCGTGTGGTTTCCACGCAGGTGATCCCGACATTATGGCCACCACAGTTGCTGAATGTGTTCGCCGCGGAGTAGGCATTGGGGCTCACCCGAGCTTTCCGGACCTCCGTGGCTTCGGCCGTCGCGACATGGGCCTTACCGCCGACGAAGTCCGGAACGATGTCCTTTACCAACTGGGCGCCCTGAACGGTTTCGCCGCCTTCCACGGCACCAAGGTCACGCATATCGCACCGCACGGCCGGCTGGGCAACCTTGTTGCCGTCCGTGCCGACTACGCCAACGCTGTTGCCGAGGCAGCCGCCCGTGTGGACAACGAGCTGATCGTGGTGGCCCAGGAAGGCGCACTGGCCACAGCCGCGCGCAGCGAAGGCCTGGATGTTGCGATCGTGGGCATCATCGATCGCGCCTACCAAGAGGATGGCACGCTGGTTCCGCGCAGCCAGCCCGGGGCAGTCCTGCACGATTCCGCAGAAATCGTTGAGCGGACCCTGCGTATGGTGACCGAGGGTAAACTCCGCTGCGCCAACGGCGTGGACATGGAGATCTCCGTTGACACTCTTCTTCTCCACGGTGACAACCCTGGAGCTGTCGACCTGGCGCGCCTGATCCGGTCCGAACTCGTCTCGGCCGGTGTCACGGTTGCCCCGCTCGCCGAGGTCATGGATGCCAAGAGGAAGGCGGCCTGACATGTCTCTATCCACAGCCGCTCCCACGGAGATTTATGAGTCCGGAGACTCAGCACTGCGCGTGGTGGCGATCTCCGGTGCCAGCGAGCAGAACTGGCGCACCGTGCATGGCCTGGCCGCCTGGTTGGAAAGCTGCGGTGCCGAGGGTCTTCACGGCGCAGTTCCTACCTACGACTCTGTCCTGGTTGAGTTCGATCCCGTCCTTGTTTCTGCCCGTCAGATGCGGGCGTTCGTCAAGCTGGGACTTCTTGAGCTAAGCCATGCCGGCGCACCTGCCAACGCTCCCCGCGAATTCGATGTCCCCGTGGTGTACGGAGGCGAATACGGCCCGGACTTGGAGAAGGTAGCCGAGTACCAGGGCATCCCAGTTGACGAGGTCGTTCGCCTGCACACCGAAAAGACCTACACCGTCCGCTGCCTGGGCGCACCGGCAGGCTCGCCCATGATGGACGGTCCGGCCTTTCCCAAGCCCGTCCCGCGTTTGAAGGACCCTCGTTTGAGTGTGCCTGCTGGTGCCGTGGCTGTTGCCGGCCGCCAGGCAGTGATCGCGCCAGCCGTTGCTCCTGGCGGATGGTGCGTTATCGGCCAGACTCCGTTGTCGGTCTTGAACATCCGCCGCGAACCCCTGGTTCCCTACAAGCCCGGCGACATCTTGCGGTTCCGCCAGATCCCCGCACAGGAGTTCGGCGACTTTGTGGGCCTGGAATTGGCTCCCTTGGAACTCCCCTCGGGACTGGAACTGGAGCCACAGCCATGAACGGCGACATCCTGATCCAGCAGCCAGGCAACTCCGTGGTGACCGATCTTGGCCGGACCCGTGGCCCCCGTTTCGGACTCCCCGTCAATGGCGCCCTCGACCAGTATTCAGCCCGCGCCGCGAACATCCTGGCCGGAAACCCGGACAACGATCCCCTGGTGGAAATCACTGCCCTGGATTTCAGGATGAAAGCCACTGAAGACATCCTGATCGCAGTCACCGGAGCACCACTAACCCTCACCGTCGGAGGGCGTCCCGCCAGCCAATGGGAACCAGTCTCTGTGCGTGCAGGCGAAACGGTATCCATCCGGGGAATCCACAGCGGCCTGCGCGCCTACCTGGCCATCCATGGCTCCGTCGAAGCAGACAACCTGCTCGGCAGCGCGGCCCCGGACACGGTAGTGGGCTTCGGGCTCCAGCTCAGGGAAGGAACCACGCTTCGTTCCCGCACAAGCGTGGGACCGGTACGCCAGCCGTACTTCGACCTTCCACTTTTCCGGCTGGGCCTCGAACGGCCCAGCATGGGAACAGATCTGTTGGTCGATGTGACCGACGGACCGGACGTCGCCGAATTTGGCGAATCCGGTGACCTGCTCTTCACCTCGGAGTACGTCGTCAGCGGCCGCAGCAACCACATCGGCCTGCGGCTCGGCGGAGAACTTCCGGAAAGAACCTCAAACAGCGAAGTTCTCTCCCGCGGCGTGCCAGTGGGCGCCGTCGAGGTTCCCTCAAGGGAAGAGCTGCTGGTACTGCACCGGGGACGCGGCGTCACCGCCGGGTATCCCGTGTTGGCAGTGGTCACCAGCACCGGACTGGATGTCCTGGCCCAAGCGCGGCCAGGGGACAAAGTCCGTTTTCGGAAAACCACAGTGGCAGAAGCAACTGCCGCCCACAGGCGCTCGCGGGCCCAACTCGAAACCCTCCGCGAATCCGTCAACACCGTCTTCGGACTCCTCGGCATCGGATGCCGTCCCCAGTGGCAGGACCTACCAGTTGCGGCATGCAGCTAAAACCCCTGTCGTCATACCAGTAGGCGTTGCTACGCTCATCCCAGTAAGGAAAAGTCATGACCGCAAGCACCAACGCTGCGCCAGCGCAGCATGAGCGGCTCACGGGCCGCCAAACCCGCAAGGTTGTCACCGCAGGTTGTGTTGGCATCTTCGTGGAACTGTACGACAACGGCATTTTCGCCTTCATGGCTGGAACGCTGGCCCTCGTCTTCCTGGCCCCCGGAAATCCGGACAACGCACTGCTCTTCGTGTTCGCCGGCTACGCGGTCTCCTTCTTCGTCCGACCGCTGGGCGCAGTTGTCTGCGGTTACCTCGGGGACCGAATCGGCAGGCAAAAGCTACTGGTCTTTGTCATCCTCCTGATCAGCGTCGCCACCGCCGGCATCGGGCTCCTGCCCTCGTATGCGGCCATTGGCATCGCTGCTCCCATCCTCCTGGTTCTGCTGCGGCTCCTTCAGGGCTTCTCGGTCGGCGGCGAAGCTGCCGGCGCCATGACTTTCCTCGCTGAGCACGCCCCCGAAGGCAAGCGCGGCATCATCACCTCCTACGCCCAGATTGCCTCGTTCGCAGCGCTGCTCACCGGTACTTTGGTTGCTTACTCCATGTCGCCGTGGCTCACCCAGGCAGCGATCGACGGCGGCGGCTTCGGCTCGTTCGCGTGGCGCATTCCGTTCCTGGTTGCCATCCCCATGGGCATTATCGGCTGGTACATCCGCAAGGCCATCAGCGATACCCCCAACTTCGAGAAGCTGAAGGAAGAGGGCGGTCTTTCCAAGAACCCGCTCAAGGAAGCCTTCCAGTCCAAGGAACACCGCCGTGCCATGCTCCTGGCCCTCTTCATCCCGCTGATGAACGGTTCCGGTTACTACGTCCTCTTCTCCTACATGCCCACGTTCCTCAAGGGTAAGCAGCTCAACTTCACCATCGGTGAGGCCCTCCTCGTTACCGCCTGCTCCTTGGTTGTCATCTGCATCGCCATTCCGTTCATGGGCGCCCTCTCGGACCGCATCGGCCGCAAGAAGGTCATTGCCGGTTCCGCGATCGCCATGGCTGTCCTGGGCATCCCGTCCTACGCCCTCATCGCCACCGGCGAAATGGGCTTGGCCATCCTCGGCGCCTGCATCATGGCCATCGTGTTCGCCGGGCACACCGCCGTCATCCACATCCTGATCGTCGAACTGTTCCCCACCCGTGTCCGTTACTCCGCTTACGGCCTTGGCTACAACATCTCCTCGGCGCTCTTCGGCGGAACTGCTCCGCTGCTCATGACCTGGCTGATCAGCAGCACCGGCAACATCTACATGCCGGCCTTCTACGCAGTGATCACCGCCCTCGGCACGCTCATCGCGGTCAGCACGGTCAAGGACCGCGCACACGAACCGCTCCGCGACGCCTAGCAACTTCCCACGGCGGGTGCTGTTCCCCGGAGCAGCGCCCGCCCCGCTTCCACCTTTTTGGAGAACCAATGTCCTTTTCTGACTACACCACCGCCCTCGTCACCGGAGCCTCAACCGGGATGGGCGCAGCCATCGCCGAGCGTTTGGCCAAGCGCGGCCTGACCGTCCACGCCGTGGCCCGCAATGAGGAACGCCTCGCTGAACTGGCCGACCGGACCGGAGCAGTCCCGCACGTGGTGGACCTGACCGACACGGCCGCACTGGCCGCCGTCGTGCAGGACCTCAAGGTGGACGTGCTGGTGAACTGTGCCGGAGTTTCCCGGCCGGGCAACATCCTCGACTCGTCCGAAGAGGACATTGACGAACTGGTGGACGTGAACCTCCGCGGCCTGCTTCAGCTCACCCGCCTGGTGCTGCCGGGCATGGTTGAGCGCGACCTTGGCCATGTCATCAACATCAGCTCGATCGCCGGTGTCTACAACTTCTACGGCCATACGGTTTATCACGCCACAAAGGCCGCCGTTCACCAGATTTCCCGCCAGCTCCGCAACGACACCGTGGGCAAGCGCATCCGCGTCACGGAAATCTGCCCCGGCCGCGTGGAAACCGAGATCTTCGGCCGCAACATGGGCGGCACGCCCGAGGCCATGGAAGAAGCCTGGCAGACCTACTACGAGGGCTACGAGTCGCTGACAACCGACGACATCGTGAACGCCCTGGACTACGCCATTGAAACCCCGCGCCACGTCAACGTGGGCATGCTCGAACTCATGCCGACGTTCCAGGTGCCCGGCGGGCTGACGTTCGACAGGCGCTGACTTTCGTCAGGCGCTGACTTTCGTCAGCACCCCCTAGGTTCCGGCGGCACTCACTCCCGTTGCCGGAAAAACAAGCTGGCGGCCGCGAATTCGCGGCCGCCAGCACCCGTTTAAGACGGCGGGTGGTTTAGTCTTCGTCGAGCGTTTCCGTGAGGTGGTGTGTGGGAATCCGGTCGCGGTCGTACGTAATTTCCGTGTAGCCGTGCGGCTGCGGGCGCCCATCGGCGCCGAGGTTGACGAATACGATCTCCTCAATGGTCAGGATGGCCTGCCGGGTGATCATGTTCCGGACCTCTGCGCGCATGGTCAGGGAGGTGCGGCCGAAACGCTTGGCAGTCAGGCCCATTTCAATCAGGTCGCCCTGCACGGCTGAGCTCACGAAGTTGATTTCGGAAATGTACTTGGTGACCGCGCGGCCGTTACCCAACTGCAGGATGGCGTAGATCGCGGCCTCTTCGTCGATCCACTTCAGCAGGCTACCGCCGAAGAGCGTGCCATTGGCGTTAAGGTCCTCGGGCCGCACCCATTTACGGGTGCGAAAGGTGATGTCTGCTTTTTCCATAAGCCGAGATTATCGAACCGCCGCAACTACCCGCTGCATGTTGTGCCGCAGTTCACGCGGCTTAGGCCATTGCGGTGTGCGAGGCACTGTGCGAATCCAGGCGCTTGGAGTAGCAAAACGATTCGTCGACGCCCACGTAGGGACCAAAGTTGGGCACGGCGGCAAACCCCGCACTCTCATAGAAACTCCGGCCATCCGACTGGGCCGAACCTGCCTCTGCGGCGATCACACTGAAACCGTGTGAGTGGGCCTGGGCTTCCAGCGCAGCAAGGATCGAGCTGGCAACTCCCGAGCCCCGGGCATACGGCACCACGTAAAGCCGTTTGATCTCCGCCGTGTTTTCATCCAGCATCCGCAGGCCGCCGCAACCGAGCGGTTGGCCCGAACATTTCTCGTACGCAACCACAAAGACCGCGGTGTCAGCTTCCGAAGGCGGAGGCCCGGGTTCGTGGTCAGTGCTTCCGAAACGGGAATCCAGTTCTGCCTGCTGCGCGGCTCGAAGATCGGCGCCAACGGGGTTGGCCCACGTGACCTGTCGGATGTTGAGCCGTGGGTTGGTTTGCATCTATGCCTCGATTCGCCGGGTTTCGGGGAGGTGTCTATGCGTATCAAGCCTAGGGAGCCGGGGTTACCGTGGTGTTTCCTGCGCGTAAGCGTCGAGAGAAATGCTGGCGGTTCGTGTTTCGCGTCGTCGCCGCATGCGTCTTCTAGAGGGCCTCGCCGGTGGGGTCCTCCGCGGTTTGGTCTGCCAGGGCCATGCCGCCAACAGGGAGCTGGTCCCAGTGCAGCACCTTCCAGCCCTTTTCCAGGTCGCCTTCAAGGGCCACGATGCCAGTGTTGGGCAGCTGATGTGTCTGGGCGAATGCGGTGTCGATGTCTGAGGCCCTGCGCCCTGCCCAGCAGCGGATCGCCGCTCCGTGGCTCACTATCACGGCCGTCTGATGTCCAGCGGCCACCACTTCCTCCACCGAGGCGTCGAAGCGGGCGAAGAAGTCATGTCCGTTGTACGCCCCGGGCATGCGCACATCAAGGTCGCCGTCCGTCCACGCGAAGACGGTACCCATGTAGCGCAGGTGCGACTCGTGATCTGTCTTCATTTCCAGGCTGCCGGCTTCGATTTCGTGAACGCCGTCCAGAATGCGTGGCTGCAGGCCTGTGGCTTTCGCCAGCGGTAGCACAGTGCGCTGGGTGCGCAACAGAGTGGAGGTATAGAGGGCCTCGATGGCTTCGTCCGCCAAGGCTTCCGGAAGGGCAGCAGCCTGGCGCTCACCGAGCTCGGTCAGCCCTGGGCCGGGGAACGCGGTGTCCAGCTGGCCCGCGACGTTGCCCGGGGTTTGTCCGTGCCTGATCAACAGGAGCTTCATGGCGCTCCGCTCCTCACATAGTTTTCCGGGTCTGCGTTTGTTCGGGTTTGGGTTCCCTTGGGATTGCGTTCCCTTGGGTGGTTCCAGCCAATCAGCCGCAGTGGTTCGGAAACAGCCCGACACGCCGTGTCCTGAACGCGCTGAGCCTTGACCCTTACCTGTTGAACCACGACTTAAACCACGACGGCGGGCGAAGGCTCCCAGCCCTGCCCGCTCGTTAGACCACGACGGCGGGCGAAGGCTCCCAGCCCTGCCTGCTCGTTAGACCACGACGGCGGGCGAAGGCTCCCAGCCCTGCCTGCTCGTTAGACCACGACGGCGGGCGAGGGCTCCCAGCCCTGCCTGCTCGTTAAACCACGACGGCGGGCGAAGGCTCCCAGCCCTGCCCGCCGTCGTCGTCGTCGAGCGACTTGCGTGCTCGCGGCCTACTTCAGGTGGTCAACCAGCTTGTCCGCGATGCCCGTGTACTTGCCCGGCGTCAGGGCAAGGAGACGTGATTCGGCGTCAGCTGAGAGGCCAAGGCCCTGGACAAATTCCTGCATGCGGGCACCGTCCACGCGCTGGCCGCGGGTGAGGTCCTTGAGGCGTTCATAGGGGTTTTCCATGCCTTCGACGCCTGCGATGGCCTCGGCGCGCATGACCATCTGGATGGCTTCGCCGAGAACTTCCCAGTTCGTGTCGAGGTCGCCGGCAAGGACTTCCTCGGCAACGTCGAGTGCTTTAAGGCCCTTGGCCACGTTGGAGATCGCAAGCAGCGAGTGACCGAAGGCCACGCCGATGTTGCGCTGCGAGGAGGAGTCCGTGAGGTCGCGCTGCCAGCGGGATGTCACCAGCGTTGCGGCCAGGGTGTCCAGAAGGCCGTTGGAGATCTCCAGGTTGGCTTCTGCGTTTTCGAAGCGGATCGGGTTCACCTTGTGCGGCATGGTTGACGAGCCAGTGGCGCCGGCCACCGGGATCTGGCGGAAGTAGCCGATGGAGATGTAGCTCCAGATATCCGTGCAAACGTTGTGCAGGATGCGGTTGAAGCGTGCGATGTCGGCGTACAGCTCAGCCTGCCAGTCGTGGCTCTCGATCTGTGTGGTGAGCGGGTTCCAGGTGAGGCCAAGGCCTTCCACGAAGGACTTGGCGACAGCTTCCCAGTCAGCGCCCGGGACGGAGGCGACGTGGGCAGCGTAGGTACCCGTGGCACCGTTGATCTTGCCGAGGAACTCGGTCTTGGCGATGCGGGCCAGCTGGCGGTTCAGGCGGTGCGCAATGACAGCCAGTTCCTTGCCGAGTGTGGTGGGAGTGGCAGGCTGGCCGTGCGTGCGGGACAACATCGGCACCGAGCGGTTTTCCTCGGCCATGGCCTCGATCTGCTTCACCAGCGCCGTGGCGTTCGGCAGCCAGACATCCTCCACGGCACCCTTGATTCCCACAGCGTAGGAAAGGTTGTTGATGTCCTCGGAGGTGCAACCGAAGTGGACCATGGCGGTCAGGTTCTCGATGCCGATGGCGGGCAAACGGCGGCCGATGTAGTACTCCACAGCCTTCACGTCGTGCACGGTGACGGCTTCGATCTCGGCGAGTTCATTGACCGAAGACGCATCGAATTCCGTGACGATGGCCCGGAGCTGCGCAATCTGCTCAGCGGAGAGCGGGCCGGCGCCGGGAAGAACGGATTGGCTGGTCAGGTGGATGAGCCACTCGACTTCGACGTGAACGCGATCGCGGTTCAGCGCGGCCTCGGACAAGTAGTCCACGAGGGGTGCGACGGCGGCACGGTAACGGCCATCAAGGGCGCCAAGGGCCAGGGGTTCGGAAGCGAGGGACACGCGAGGGGATTCAGCCATGGTTCCTATTCTTTCATGCCGGGCGCAGGGGCCGGCGTCGATGACGGTGCTATGTGGATACCCACCAGTTATCCACATACGCGACGGCGCTGCTTCCGCCCGGCTCTGTCCCTCCGTAGCGTTTTGGCTACCGATCAACAGAACGACCACTGGAGTACAGCCCACATGAGCCTCGGCTTGATGCCTGCAGCCAACCCGCCCACGTTCGATCCTTTGGAATGCGCCTCACGAAGCCATGAAGTCCAGAGGCTGGCGTGGCGCATGAAGGCCTGTGTCGACCAGGCGGACACCGTCCTCGCCTCCCTTCGGAAGATACAGCTGGAGGACTGGCAGTCACCGGCCGGCCGCGCATACCGAACAACCGTCGCTGTTCATGCCTCTGCCCTTATGCGGGCCCGGGAGGGCTTGGATGGGGCGGCCGCAGCGGTCCTGAGGCATTCGCAGAATGTGTCCGTCTCGGGCGGAAGGGGACGCTGATGGCCGACGCAGCGCCTGTGGGCGCCGGTGCGGCACCAACGCCTTCTCCTCCACCGCCCGACGGAATTCTTCGTATCCAGGGAGGAGTTGGTGGCATCTCTTTTCAGTTGGAAGAACTTGCCAGGGGAGCCGACCAGCTCGATGACATAGTTGGGCAGTTGTTGGGCATCGAGGAGGAGGCCCGTCGCGTTCAAGACGCGCTGGGGTCGTACCTCCCCGACTCCTATGACTCGGGCTGTCTTGCCATCGACGCCGTGGCCGAAAGTCGAAAAGATGTCGGCCGCTTGCGAGAGGAGCTGGGCGACGTCAGTGCCAGCGTGCGGGCAAGCCACCGGGACTACGCGACAACGGAGGAACAGAACTCCAGATTCCATATCTTTGATTCGGGGCTGGAGGAGCTCACTCGCCTGGGCAAAGACCTGATCCCGGGACGGGACCTCACGGAGGACTTCTGCAACCTGGTTATCAACCCGGGCTTCGAAGCTGCACACCTGGTGCGTTTTGTGGTTGGTTCACCGGTGCTGGCGGGGTATCAACCCCGCGCGGTCAACGTAGAGAAGGTCAGCGAAACCGCGGAAGATATTAAGCCTTCGATGGCAGAGAGTCTCCGACGCCTCGAGAAGGTCTACGACAGGAACGACGGCGAGATTGAGGTCATCGAATTTGATAACAACGGTTCGTCCTCCTGGATGGTCCTGATCCCGGGCACACAGCCTGACACGCCCTCGACCAACCCTTTCGATATCCCGGGAATTGGTGAAGCTGTCGGCTTTGGTTCCGAAGAAGTCATCCCCGCAGTCGCAGAGGCCCTTCGCGAAGCGGGGGCGGAGGCCGGCGACCAAGTGGTGGCGGTGGGGCACAGCCAGGGTGGTGTCCACGCCATGAACCTTAGCCAGGACAAGGCGTTCCTCAGTGAATTCGACCTCAAATTCGTGCTTACGGCCGGAGCCCCCGTCGGCGGTATCGTTCCCGAGCCCGGTATTGGTTCCCTTCACCTGGAGCACGTGCAGGACTGGGTGCCGGGGACGGACGGCCACATGAACCCTGACACAAAGGACAGGGTTACGGTGACGCTGACGAACGAGGTCAGCACTCCGGAAGGGGAGGGACCGGGCCTGGGCCCCGGTCATGACCAGGAGAATTATGCCAAGGGAGCCGAACTGGTCAGTGCCAGCAGCGATCCGTCGTTGGTTGCTTCCACAGCGGCGTTTGCCGGAGTGGTCGGGGTTGGCGGGGCGGCGAAAGTCACCAGATTCAAGCTCACCCGGAGTGCGGAGCCTGATCGCCGCGGCAGCCTTTCCAGTCCGGGCCTTCCCGATTCCAGGTCGACGGCCGGAGCTCGATGATTCTAGCGCTTCCGTGCCCCCGGAATGAGCCCGGCCACCATGGAGATGATGCTGATGATGATCGAGGCCAGGATGGCCGTCCAGAAGAACGAGTCCAAAGTGAGGTGTACGGGCGTGAAGCTGCTCAGCCACGCGGTTAGATACAACATCGCCGCGTTGATCACGATCGTGAACAGGCCCAGGGTCAAGATGGTCACGGGCAGCGAGAGAAGCCTCACCAGGGGACGAACGAAGGCGTTCACTACACCGAAAATGAGCCCGATGAACAGGTACGCCAGAATTATGCCCGCGGTGTCGGCGCCCTGCGTGAGTCCTGCGTTTGCAGCGGCCGATTCTGTGGCACTGGTGGTGATGTCCATGCCTTGCAGCAGCCAGGTAGCAACCCAGAGAGCCAGGCCGTTGATAAGGACGCGGATGATGAATGAACCCATGGGTCCATGGTTCCACACTGACCTGTGCCGTGGCTGGGCGGCGTTGCGTGCCACTCCGTTCGCGGCGGGGGTACAAGTAGGCTTGAAGCCATGACTACTACTGACAACGCACCGGAGGGCGTACTCCCTCGACCGGTCGTGGACAGGCTTCCAAAATACGCTGCCGGTAAACCACCGGCAGCTATTGAAGGCCTCACCAGCTACAAATTGTCGTCCAACGAGAACCCGCTGCCTCCGATCCCTGCAGTGCTGCAGGCAATATCGGACCAGACAGATATCAACCGCTACCCTGATCCTCTGGCAACGAAGCTGAGGACGGCCCTTGCAGGATTCCTGGATGTCCCGGCTGACGATGTCGTCACCGGCGCCGGCAGCCTCGGGGCACTGAACCAGATTCTCGCAACTTTTGCCGGGCAGAACGACGACGGCAAAGCCGACGAAGTGATCTACGCCTGGCGTTCCTTCGAGGCATACCCCATCTGCGTGGGGCTGGCAGGTGCTGCCAGTGTCCAAATACCTTTGCTGGCAGATGGACGGCACGATCTCGACACGATGGCCGCGGCAGTTACCGTCCGCACCAAGGTGATCCTGTTGTGCACTCCGAACAACCCCACCGGACCGATTCTGACCGCTGAGGAAACAGAACGCTTTATCCAGTCTGTTCCGCCCAACGTGGTGGTTGTTATTGATGAGGCCTATCAGGAATTCGTGCGGGACTCCGAAGCTGTGGATGGCATCAAGCTTTACCGCAAATACCCGAACGTTGTTGTCCTGAGGACTTTTTCCAAGGCCCACGGCCTGGCGGGTCTTCGCGTGGGATACAGCGTGGCGGGTCCGGCCCTCACCCAACATCTTCGGGTAACGGCCACGCCATTTGCGGTTTCACAAATTGCCGAACGCGCCGCAGTAACCTCGATTGAGAATTTCGACCAGGTTGTGGAAAGGGTACAAAGCCTCGTGGTCGAACGTGACCGCGTCACCGCCGGGCTGCGGGAGCTGGGCTGGTTCGTTCCTGAGGCCCAAGGCAACTTCATATGGTTGAATCTGGGCGGGAACAGTGCCGAATTTGCGGCCCTTGCCGCAGAGCAGGCGTTGTCCGTTCGAGCCTTTGCCAACGAGGGCGTACGCGTCAGCATCGGCGAAGTGGAGGCCAACACGCGATTCTTGAATCTCTGTGCAGGTTATACAAAGGCGCCGCGTGGTTCCTAGCGGTTAACAAATGCGCCAACCGAACTTACTGCCGATAAAGTAAGGGACGAAAGCCAAAAATATGCCCGTTCCGGAATGCATTCCGGAACGGGCATATATCCCAGCGACAGACATTGTCCGGCAACCAGCCAGCGGCAAAGCAAGGAGACGGAATGGGCTCGACACAACTGCCCCCCGGGACGGAAGAATCTCTCGCGGCCACCACCGCGTTGGCAGCCGCACCAAGCGAGCCGACGGAAATGGTGCAGTTGCTCGGACCCGACGGGACATTGGGGTCGGACCCGGTCTTCTCGGACTACGCCAAGCGGATCGATCCGGAGAAGCTCCGGGTCTTCTACGCCGACATGGCCAGGATCCGTCGCTTTGACCAGGAATCCACCGCCCTTCAGCGCCAGGGGGAGCTCGCCTTGTGGGTCCCCTTGACGGGCCAGGAGGCTGCGCAGATCGGTTCCGGCCACGCAAGCCAGCCGCAGGACTATATCTTTCCCACGTACCGCGAGCACGGTGTGGCACTCGTCCGGAATGTGGACCTCGCGGAGTTGTTGAAGCAGTTCCGTGGAGTCTCGAACGGTGGCTGGGATCCGCGTGAGAACAACTTCCACTTGTACACGCTGGTGCTCGCTGCGCAGACCCTTCACGCCGTGGGCTATGCCATGGGCATCCAGCGGGACCAGAAGTCCGCGGGGGCTACAGACTCAACTGATCCCAAAGCCGCTGTCATTGCCTACTTTGGAGATGGCGCGAGCTCCGAGGGGGACGTTCACGAGTCAATGGTGTTCGCGGCGTCTTATAACGCGCCCGTGGTGTTCTTCTGCCAGAACAACCACTGGGCCATTTCGGTGCCAACCGAAGTCCAGACCAAGGTTCCATTGGCCAATCGCGCAAAAGGCTACGGTTTCCCGGGCATCCGCGTTGATGGCAACGATGTCATTGCCGTCCATGCCGTGACGGAATGGGCCCTGGAGCACGCGCGGGAAGGCCGCGGCCCGGTCCTGATCGAGGCTTACACCTACCGGGTAGGTGCCCACACCACGGCGGATGACCCCACCAAGTACAGGGAGTCGGCCGAAGAAGCTGCCTGGCGCGAGAAGGATCCGCTGGACCGCCTGGAAAAGTACCTGCGCGCCGAAGGGCTCGCTGACGAAGCGTTCTTTGATCAGGTCAAGGCCGACGGCGACGAATTGGCCAAGTACGTGCGAAGCACCACGCACGGCCTGGAAGTACCGGACATCCGGGAAGCATTCGCAAGCGTGTACGCCGAGCAACATCCGCTGATTGCAGAGGAATTGGCCTGGTTCGAGGAATACTCGGCCGGCTTCGAAAGCGACCAGGAGGCATCCAACTGATGGCAACAATGACTATTGCCAAGGCCATCAACGAGGGTCTGCGCGCCACCTTGGCGGGGAACCCGAAGTCGCTCCTGATGGGTGAAGACATCGGCCATCTTGGCGGTGTTTACAGGGTTACCGATGGCCTCATCAAGGAATTCGGTGACGACCGTGTCCTGGACACTCCGTTGGCCGAGTCCGGCATTGTGGGTACGGCCATCGGCCTGGCCCTGCGTGGATACTCGCCGGTGTGTGAGATCCAGTTCGATGGCTTCGTCTATCCGGCCTTCAACCAGATCACCACCCAGCTCGCCAAGATCCATGCCCGGAGCCTCGGCAAGCTGACCGTCCCGGTGGTAATCCGTATTCCTTATGGCGGCGGCATTGGCTCCATCGAGCACCACTCGGAGTCACCCGAAGCACTTTTCGCGCACACCGCGGGCCTGCGGATCATCACGCCCTCCAATGCCCACGATGCCTACTGGATGATCCAGAAGGCAGTCGAATGCCAGGACCCCGTGATCTTCTTCGAGCCCAAGCGCCGTTACTGGCTCAAGGGTGAAGTGGATGTAGAGAACCCCGGCCTGTCGGAGGACCCCTTCAAGGCACATGTTGTCCGGGAGGGCACCGACGCCACCATCGTGGCCTACGGCCCGTTGGTTCCGGTTGCGTTGGCCGCCGCCAACGCTGCCACCGAGGACGGACGAAGCATTGAGGTCATCGACCTCCGTTCCATCTCTCCAGTGGACTTTGACACCGTGGAAGCTTCCGTGAAGAAGACCGGCAGGTTGATCGTGGCCCACGAAGCCCCGACCTTTGGCGGCATCGGCGGTGAGATCGCGGCACGAATCAGTGAGCGCGCTTTCCTCCACCTTGAGGCCCCGGTGATCCGCGTGGGCGGCTTCCATATGCCCTATCCAGTGGCCAAGGTGGAGGAGGACTACTTGCCGGACATCGACAAGATCCTCGAAGCCCTTGACCGCTCCCTGGCCTACTAACCGCCCTGATCCAGCCCGGCTTTCCTGCCTGGTAACCGGAAATCGAGGACCACTGTGACTGTAAAGAAATTCAACCTGCCGGACGTCGGAGAAGGCTTGACCGAGGCCGAGGTAGTTGCCTGGAAGGTAAAGCCGGGCGACACCGTTGCGATCAACGATGTCCTGTGCGAGATCGAGACCGCCAAGTCCCTCGTTGAACTGCCGTCGCCATTTGCCGGCACAGTTACAGAGCTGTTGGTGGAAGAAGGCATCACCGTTGAGGTGGGAACTGCGATTATCGCTGTTTCGGAGGGCCAGGAGGGCGCCATCGAAACTGCGCCGCAGGCTCCGGAAGTTGCAGGAGCAGCTGAGGAATCTCCTGTCTACGGCAAGCTGACCGCTGAGGCAGGGGAGCAGCCCGCAGGCGGCCCGCTGGTGGGTTCAGGACCCAAGGCCGACGCCGTCAAGCGCCGTGCCCGCAAACGTCCGGCCGGTGCCGTGGCTGACGCCGTCCCGGTCGCCGAGAATGCCGAGGGAACAGTCCAGGACAACCAAGCGGTCTTGGCAGCAAAAGCAGCCGAACCGCAGGTCCCCCAGCGTCCGACGGCGGCACGCGCCGTCGTCGAACCGGTACGGCAGGCGCCGTCCGCCCCATTGCAGCCGTCCGCCGCAGTGGCTCAATCTGCTGCGCAGCAGCCGGCGGCTACCCGCGGTGCGGCCATCAGCGGCACCATCAGCGGTTTGGTTAACAAGGTCCTGGCCAAGCCGCCGGTGCGTAAGTTTGCCCGTGATCTTGGCATCGACCTCGCCGACGTCGTCGCAACCGGGCAGCGCGGTGAAGTGACCCGTGAGGACCTGGTGAGCTACCAGGCCCAGCGCGACGCCGAGCACGATCAGGCGGACACTTTCTGGGGAGCTTCGAGGAAGCCGCAGGACCAACGCATCGAGCGTGTGCCGGTCAAGGGAGTCCGCAAAGCGACTGCCAAAGCCATGGTGGACTCCGCTTTCTCGGCGCCGCACGTCAGCATTTTTGTGGATGTCGACGCCAGCCGCACCATGGAGTTCGTCAAGCGGCTCAAGGTTTCGCGCGATTTTGAAGGCATCAAAGTCTCCCCGCTGCTCATCCTTGCCAAGGCCGTTATCTGGGCTGCAGCCCGCAACCCCAGCGTTAACGCCACCTGGGTGGAGGACGCTGACGGCAAGGGAGGTGCCGAGATCCAGGTCAAGCACTTCATGAATTTGGGTATTGCCGCTGCAACCCCGCGCGGCCTCATGGTCCCCAACATCAAGGATGCCCAGGACCTTTCCCTTAAGGAACTGGCGCTGGCACTCAATGAGCTGGCAACCAAGGCCCGCGCCGGCAAGACGCAGCCTGCCGAGATGCAGGGTGGAAGCCTGACCATCACCAACATCGGCGCGTTGGGCATCGATACGGGCACCCCGATCATCAACCCGGGGGAAGTGGCCATCATTGCTTTCGGAACCATCAAGCAGAAGCCCTGGGTCCTGGATGGCGAAGTGATTCCGCGGTGGATTACCACCCTCGGCGGTTCCTTCGACCACCGAGTGGTCGACGGCGACTTGTCCGCGCGCTTCATGGCAGACGTCGCCGCAATTCTTGAAGAACCGGCGCTGTTGCTTGATTGACCGGACCACGGAGCCCGTACACACGCCCCCTCAGCTTCTGGGAGGACCCTGGCGAACGGTTGCCCGTGTCCTGACTGAAGTTTTCCAGCCGCCCATCGTCGTCCTGGTCCTGCTGCTGATCAGTCCTGCCATCGAATCCGGATTTCCGGGGACCATGTGGTTCGGCCTGCTGGGAGCTCTTTTCGTTTGCGTGCTACCGCTTGCCTATGTGCTGGTGATGGTCAAGCTTGGTCGGATCACTGACCATCACGTCAGCGATCGGCGGCAACGGCCGGCGTTGCTCCTGATGGCACTGGTTTCCGTGGTGGCCGGCCTGTTCGTGCTGCAGTTGCTCGGTGGGCCGGTGAGCGTCTCCGTGATGATCATCGCCCTGATCGGCGGCATCGCGGTCCTGGCGGTGGTCAGTGCCTTTTGGAAGATGAGCGGCCACGCCTCCGCACTCGCGGCGGCAGTGGTCATTGCCATCCTCATGTTCGGCCCCGCGTGGCTCCCGCTGCTGGTTCTCGTTCCGGCTGTGGGCTGGTCCCGCTTGGTCCTTCGGGCCCATACCTTGGGACAGGTCATCGTGGGGTCGCTGTTTGGCGGCATCGTGATCGCCGGCCTGTGGTGGCTGCTACGCGAACTGATGCTCTAGTAGGCCGGGTAATTGACCAGCAGTGCCTGGAGTTCGGTTGTTGACATGTTGTTGGCGAGTTCAACGCTGATGCCCATCGCGACGGCGGCCACAGTGACCATCGCTACGCAGGCAAGGGACAAGAAGCGCCAATCCTTGCGAAAAACGCTGCCAAGGGTCTCCGGCATCTCAAGGTCAGGCGTAATCATGTTGGGGGCGCTGTCCCAGGAACCGTCGTCGAGCATTGCGACGATCCGGTTGTTGGCGCGGTCGTAGCGCATGGTGCTGATGTTGTTGCCGTGACGGGCAAGCAGGATGTCGTGGCCCACGCGCTGGCGAGGCTGCAAAGTAAGCAAGAATGTTCCCCTGAAATTGAGATGTGGAGGTGGCGCACGCCATTGGGGGCATCTCAATTTTATAACGGTTGACTCAGCGGGAAGTCCCGGAGAACGCCGAAAGCCGGGTGAGTCTCCCCACCCGGCCACGTGATTCAGCTCGCTTTAGGGCTGGTCCGTCTTGGCGATGTAGACATCGCAAGGAGCGGTGTGGGCAACGGTGTTGGCTACGCTTCCCAGGACGCGGCCCAAGCCCTGCATACGGCGGTTTCCGACCACGATGAGCCTGGCATCCTGCACTTCGGCTTCTTTGACCAAGGCTTCGCCTGGCTTGCCGCGGGCCGCAGAGTAGGTCACCTCGAGGCCTTCATGGGCGAGGCGCTCGGCAACAGTGCGGGCTACGGTCTCGGCTTCGGCAGCATCTGAGACGATCCACTTGTCCGTGCCGATCTCAACAACCTCGGTCCGGTTGCTGTCGAAGGCGCTGACAACGCGCAGGCTGGCTCCCAGCCCAAGCGCCAGCTGTTGCGCTGCCTGCGCCGCCCTCATAGCCGTCTCGCTGCCGTCGACTCCGACAATCACAACTCCGGTCATTGTGCTGCTCCTTCATTGGTGGCTTTGATGGCTTCTGCCAGGACAGGCGCCAGGCGTCGCACGCCTTCGGCAATCGTATCCGGCGGCACCGCACTGAAGGCGAGGCGCAGTTTGTTGGAGGGGCCGTCGGCGGGGGAGAAAGCTGCGCCGGGGATGAAGACGACCCCGGCATCGATCGCCTTTCCGAGCAGCGGATACGTGTCCACGCCCTCGGGCAGTGTGACCCACACGAAGAAACCACCGGCAGGGCGCGTCCAGGTCAGGCCCGCGGGCATGTGTTCATCGAGTGCGGACAGCAGCGCCTCGCAGCGCTCGGCGTACAGGCTTCGATAGGTGTCGATTTGGCCTTGCCAGTCGTAGTCGCGGAGATATGCCGAGACGAGCATCTGGTTCAGAGGCGGTGGGCAGAGCGTTACGGCCTCGGAGGCGAGGTAGAAGCGCCGCTGCAAATGGGCGGGAACAAGGGCCCAGCCGATGCGAAGCCCTGGAGCGAAGATCTTGGAGAACGACCCGAGGTAGATGACATCGTCCGGGTTGTCCGCACGCATCGGGGCAATGGGGTGGCCGTCGAAACGCAGAAGTCCGTACGGGTTGTCCTCGAGGACGATAATATTCGCGTCACGGCATATATCGACGATCCGTTGCCTGCGCTCTGCGGCCAAGGTGATGCCGGAGGGGTTGTTGAAGTTGGGAATCGTGTAGAGGAACTTGATGTTCTTGCCCTCTGACTGAAGCGCGGCGATCCTGGCCTCAAGAAGCTCCGGCACCAGTCCGTCGTCGTCCATTTCAACAGGTTCCACCTGCACCTGGTAGGCCTCGAACGTGTTCAGGGCGCCCACATAAGTGGGGTTTTCCACCAGGACGACGTCGCCGGGGTTGCAGAAGACCTTGGTAGCTACGTCCTGCGCGGATTGGGAACCCGCCGTGATCACGATGTTCCCGGGATCGGCGTTGGTGATTCCCTCGGCGGCCATGATTTCGCAGATCTGCGCGCGGAGTTCTTCCGTTCCTTGCCCGCCGCCGTATTGAAGGGCGGTCATGCCTTCCTCGGCGATGATCCGCGCCGCAGTTTGGCCAAGTTGTTCCAGCGGTAGCGACTGCAGGTAGGGGTTGCCTCCTGCGAGGGAGACAAGCCCGGGCTGCATGGAGATGTCGAAGACATCGCGAACGGCGGATTGCTTGATGTTGGCGGCCCGCGCGGAGAACAGTTCCTCGTGCGGGTGAGCGGCCGTAGCGGCCCGCTCAATGGCGTCGATGGCTTCAGCGGGCAGCGTTGCGCCGGCATCCAATGTTTCGTGGGTCACAGTCACAGGATACTCCTCGATGTTGCTAATGAGGCAACACCTGTTTTCAAATCGGCCACGTGTTTCGCGATGCGAGCTTTACGCCGTGGGCGGGAGCGGCTGGAATGTAGCTATGACAGCGCACCGGGGATCCGTGACCAAGGCCAAGCAGTTCCATAGACTCCACGACGCAGGACCAACGCCGCTGGTGCTGGTGAACGTTTGGGACGCGGCATCCGCCCGGGTAGTCCAGGAAGCCGGGGCGACGGCGATCGCCACGTCAAGCTCGGCCGTCTCCTGGAGTCTGGGCTTCCGGGACGGCGACCACGTGCCATGGGGCTTGGCCATGGCCGCACTGGGCCGGGTGGTGGGCGCTACCTCCTTGCCGGTCACGGCGGACATTGAAACGGGCTACGGCCGGACCGACGACGAGCTCCGTGCCACGGTCCACGCCGTCCTGGACGCCGGCGCCGTGGGGATCAACATTGAAGACTCGGGCGCAGAACCGCTTACCGACATCGACGAACAGTCACGGCGAATCGCATTGATCCGCCTGGTCGCGGACGAGCGCGAAATCCCCTTGTTCATCAACGCCCGGACCGACACCTACCTTTCCGGCCAATTCCCCGACGCTGCCTACGACGAAACGCTCCGGCGAGCCGAGTCGTACCTCACCGCAGGCGCCAACGGAATCTTCGTCCCCGGCGTCGTTGATTTACACGTACTGCACCAGCTCTCCAGCCAGATCCCGGCGCCCCTCAACGCGCTGGCGGGCGTTGGTGCTCCGTCGCCCCTTGAACTGCACGACGCCGGCGTCCGTCGCGTCAGCATCGGCGGCAACACGGCCAAGGCGGCGTACGCAAAAGTGGCCCGCGTGGCTACGGAAATTCTTGGCGACGGTAATTGGGCGGGCCTGGCCGGCACCCGCAGCCACGACGAGATGGATGCATTGTTCGAGGAGGGGCCCAAGTACAGCCTGTAACCGGTCCGGCAAACGCACGACGGCGGTGCCCGGCTTTAATGTCGGACCCCGCCGATAGCCTGGGTACAGAAGCTATCCACGACGGCGAAGGGGGCATATGGCACGGCGCAGTGTGCAGTTCTGGCGGTTCGAGCAGCTGAATGGAGAAGAGCTCAGCCGCCCGTTCCCCGCGCGTCGTCTGGCCGAAGTCCTGAAGAAGGCGCAGGAAGCCGGAACGGACCGGCACTTCACCAGCGTGGATGGAACGGTAATGCTTGCCCAGGCGGTGGCATCATCGCCTTACCCAGTGCTGCTCCTTGACAGGGTCCGCGATACCAACCTGCCGAGCGTTGGCGATGCGCTCGGCCGCCGGAAGGCGTTGCCCTTGGCGCCTGGCGATCATCTGTTGGAGACCACCTATTTCGCGTTCCTCAAACGCAACGTCATCGCGGTGCTGACCAGTGGAAATGGGCCTCGGGCGTCCCGAATGGGGGAGTACCTGGAAGGGATGCTCGGTTTGGAGCCGACCTTGGTGCCGGTGGTGAGGGAAGATATCGAGGAAATCCTGACCCGGTTGGAAGTGAGCCGCTTTGAGTTCGCCCTGCCCGCTGAGCGCCTGTCCGGGAAGCTCATGGAAGGCGAGTGGGCTGACGTGCTGGACAGTGCCTCCCGCCTGATGAACCAGGGAACATTCCGGATTTCCCTGAGCGTCGGAAGGACCGGTAGTGCCGAAGACAAGCGGCGGATCAGGGAACGCATTCAACGGCTGATCGATCTCTTCCGCCAGGCCGGTTCCGTGGAGCATTTCGATTACGTCGTGGCGGAGGGAAAGGACTCCCTGACCGGTGACCGCGAGGTGGTGGACTTGCTGAAGGAGCGGTTCATTTCCCACGTCGAGGTGGATCCGGACCTCTTCAATGATCCTCAAAAGTCCACTGCCGAGGCGATTTCGATCCTCAACAAACAGGCAATGGATAACGAGGCGTTCTTCGCCAAAACGTTGCCGGACCTCAGGGGGACCCCTGACTCCAGCCTGGTGCCGGACATCGTCGCTGGAGGAATGGCCGCTGTCCGTGCAGCCCTTGCCGCGGCTGTGGTGAACGCCGGGGAAGCTGGCCAAACGGCCGGGGAGCACCAGGACGGAGCGGGTCATGAGCTTGTACGGGGTTGATGTTGACCGTGCCGGCCGCCGGAGGTCCTTGTGGCGCTGGTTCCTGCTGCATCCAATGGCCGACTACCTCTGGGCTGGCCTGGCCGTGATTCTCTGGGTGGGTGTAGCTGCCGTGGCAGGTCAGCCCTTGCTGCTGGAAGGCGTGGACCCTGGTGCTCGGCGCACCCTGTTCCAAACCCTCGCGACCTTGGCCGGTGCCACGGCTGGGCTCACCCTCACGAGTGTCTCCATGCTGATCAACGTGCTCGGAAAGAAGGCGGCGCCGGGCCAGCGGGAACTTCCGTTGGAGAAGCTCTCGGCTACCCACCGACGCCAGATCGGCGAAGTCTTCCTTTTTGCCATTCCCGGGCTCGGCCTACTGGTGATTGCAGCGATGGTCACGGTTGTCCTTGAAGGAGACGGGCCCACGGGCCTGTGGATCCCCGAGGCTGTGGCCTTCCTGCTTGCCTTCGCCTCGGTACTGGCCTTATTGCGCGTGGCTTGGGCCCTCAGGCGGGTGCTGGCAATCGCGACGGCGTAGCCTCGATCGGCCCTGGCCGGCCCGACCGGAACCCAGAACCAGAACCAGACCCAGCCCCACTCACCGCACGCTCAGCGCCTCCGTCAGCGTGCGGCCATTGATGTAGATCTCCGCCCGTGACGCCCCCGTGGCCGACACCACGGTGTGGGTCAGCTGGGCCTGGATCCTCGGTATATCGCAAACCCCGCCTGGCCGCAGGGATCCGCTGAGGTTCACCACCACAGTGGATCCGCTCATGTAACCGGAAAGGAATTTCAGGGAAGAACCCGCCAGCGAATCGTAGAGTGCTGCGTCGCTGTCCACCGGTAGGCCAGCTTCCAGCAACCGACCGAGCGCCACGGTGAGCGGATCGCCCGGGACCGCCACGCCGCGCACAGGAACCAGGCTGTCGTTGCAGCCGAACCGCACGCCGCGCGCGCCGCCGTCGTCGATCGCGACGTAGTAGAC
>NZ_JAQPPK010000012.1 GCF_029952445.1 Paenarthrobacter nitroguajacolicus
GTACGCGGCTGGCGACGTTCGGTGCCGGCGTCGGCGGTCTCGGCTGCTGCCGGGGCTTCGACGGCGGGAGCTGCTGCAGGCTCCGAGGCGGCGACAGCTGTGTCCGCAGCGGCTTCAGCAGCTGCAACCACACCATCGCTCGTGGCGCGGCGGCTACGTCCACGTCCACGTCCGCGGGGTGCTTCCTGGGCCGGAGCCTCGGGAGCTGCCTCAACGGGTGCGCTCTTTTCCGTGGCCTTGACCTGAGCAACCGGGGCTTCCTTGGCCACGGCAGGAGCCTTGGCCGCAGTGGCCTTGGCAGGAGCCTTGGTAGTGGAAGTGCCCGCACGGTGGGCAGAAATGGCCGTGACCAAATCCCCCTTGCGCATACGGGATCCCCCCGAGATACCCAACTGGCTCGCGAGAGCCTGAAGCTGGGCGAGCTTAAGGCCTGCAAGGCCGCTGCTCTTGGTTGCTGCCGTTGACTCAGCAGCAGAAGATGTTGTGTCCACAGCTGAAGCCAGCTCAGTGGTTTCTGTCACGAAGGATCCTTCCCCCTCGACGGCGTCCAGAGCGAGAGCTGGACGCGATGATTTGTTCTGGGCTGCAGTTCAGATCTGCAGCCGGTGATTTCGGCCGTGCCTGATGGATTGTGGCCAACAGGGCCGGATACTGATCGCCTTCACTGGATCCGGTTACCCGGACAGCCAGCCTGAAATTCAGGAAACAGAGAGAGTTCTGCGGCACCTGATGCAGGCCGGAAAGAGACGACACCACCAACGTTGGCACAGTTGACGAAAGGGTACGGCGAAAAACCGAAGTCCAAAATCAGGGAACTGCCCGCGGCTTTACCGGCGGTGCACTTCCACTCTAGCACCTTGAACGTCCACAGCCAGCGTCATCACACGCCAACCAACGTCCGGTGTGTTGGCCGAGGTAAACGTCTTGATGAAATCCGCTGCCGCGGCAGCTTCCTGATCGCCGTTGGCGAGTACCAGCACCGTGGGGCCCGCACCGGAAACGACGGCCGCATGCCCTGCACCCCGAAGGGCAGTTATGAGGTCCGCGCTGGGCCGCATGGCCTGGGCCCGATAGCTCTGGTGCAAATAGTCCTCGGTGCCTGGCAGCAACAATCCAGGTTCCGCTGTCAGCGCGTGGATCAGCAACGCAGCCCGGCCGGAATTCATTGCCGCCGCGTGGTGGCCGACTGAAGCCGGAAGCAACCCGCGGGCGGTCTCGGTGGACAGCTCGTAATCCGGCACTGCCACCACCGGAATCACGGACGGTGATACCTCGGCGCGCGTACTGCTGTACTGCTCGCTGTCCTGCCACGAGAGCGCCAGCCCGCCGAAAATCGCGGGTGCGACGTTGTCCGGGTGCCCTTCCATCTCGCTGGTCAGCTGCAGGATCCACTGGCGGTCACGCTGTGCTTCCGGAGGCACCATGGCGTTGGCAACCGTAACGGCGGCCACCACTGCCGATGCTGAGGAACCCAATCCCCGTCCATGGGGATTGACGTTGTCGGCCGTGATCCGCAAACCGCTGTGCTGGAAGCCAAGGCGCTCCAAGGCAAGGTCGATGGCACGCACCACCAGGTGGGTAGCATCGCGTGGAAGGGTATCGGCGCCCTCACCGGAGAGCTCGAACTCAAGCTCTCCGGTGGTGAGGGTTTCCACCGTCAAGGTGTCGTAGATGGACAGGGCCAGGCCCAGGCTGTCGTAGCCTGGGCCCAGATTGGCGCTGGTCCCAGGGACCTTGACGGTCAGCCGTTGGCCTGCCGCGACGATGACACGATCAGTCGCGGTGGGCTGTGTTGATTCCACTCTTAGTTTTCTTCCAGTCCCAGTTCTGCTGCAACGGTGACGACGTCGTTCGGCACCTTGACGGGCTGGACATCGCTGCCGTCTTCGGTCCGGAGGGCCCACTGGGGATCCTTGAGCCCGTGGCCAGTGACAGTAATGACGATGGTCTTGCCCGACGGAGCTTCACCCGCAGCGTGCTTCTTGATCAAACCGGCGACGCCGGCAGCAGAACCTGGCTCTACGAAGACGCCTTCCTTGGACGACAACCAGCGGTGGGCGTCCAGGATCTCGTCGTCCGTGACAGCTTCGATGAGTCCACCCGATTCGTCGCGCGCGGCAACAGCGGTGTCCCAGGAAGCCGGGTTGCCGATGCGGATAGCCGTGGCGATCGTGTCCGGTTCCGTGATGGGGTGACCGGCAACGAACGGCGCAGCACCGGCAGCCTGGAAGCCCCACATGATCGGAGTCTTGGTGGAAACGGCCGGAAGAGTACCGTTGGCCGACTCAAAAGGCGCTGCGTACTCTTTGTAGCCCTTCCAGTAGGCGCTGATGTTGCCAGCGTTTCCTACCGGCAGGACGTGAATGTCCGGGGCATCGCCCAAAGAATCCACAACTTCAAAGGCGCCGGTCTTCTGGCCCTGGATACGCGCGGGGTTGACCGAGTTCACCAGGAACACGGGGTAGGACTCGCCGAGCTTGCGGGCGATGTCCAGGCAGTTGTCGAAGTTGCCATCGACCTGCAGCAAGGTGGCGCCGTGGGCAATGGCCTGGCTCAGCTTGCCCATGGAGATCTTGCCCTCGGGGACCAGTACGGCGCACTTCAGGCCCGCGGCCGTTGCGTAGGCCGCTGCCGACGCAGAGGTGTTTCCCGTGGAGGCGCAAACGACGGCCTTCGCGCCGGCCTCGACTGCTGCCGTCATGGCCATGGTCATGCCACGGTCCTTGAAGGAACCAGTGGGGTTCATGCCTTCAACCTTGAGGTAAACCTCTGAGCCGGTCAGCTCGGACAGCTTTTGCGCGTGGACCAGAGGAGTGCCGCCCTCGCCGAGAGTGATGACCTTGGTGGCTTCCGTTACAGGCAAACGATCAGCGTATTCGCGGATTACTCCGCGCCATTGGTGAGCCACTTAGACCCCTTCTACCCGCAGTACGGATGTGACGGAATTGATGACGTCGAGGCCCTTCACGGCCTCAACGGTTGCTGCGAGTGCAGCTTCGGATGCACGGTGCGTCACGATCTTCAGTTCCGCCGACTCAACCTTGGAGGCAGAGTCGCGGTGGATCGTTTGACGCATGATTTCGATGGAAACACCGTTTTCCGCAAAGATGTGGGCAATCCGGGCAAGCACGCCCGCCTGGTCAGCGACATCCAAACCGATGTAGTAGCTCGTGTTGGAAGCGTCGATGGTGAGTGCGGGAACGTGGCCCGTGGTGGTCTCGGTTCGCCCCGGACCGCCAAGGACCAGGCGCCGGGCCGCGGAGACGAGGTCGCCAAGCACTGCTGATGCCGTAGGCGTTCCACCGGCACCCTGGCCATAGAACATCAGTTCACCGGCGTTCTCCGCCTCGATGAACACAGCATTGAAGGCACCGCGAACGGCAGCCAAGGGGTGTTCGCGCGGAAGCAACGTGGGGTGCACCCGCACCGAGATTCCGCTGCCGAGATCCGAGGAGTCGATCTTCTCGGCGATCGCGAGCAGCTTGATGACGAATCCGGCTTCCTTCGCGGAGGCGATGTCTTCGGCACTGACTTTGGTGATGCCCTCGCAGTAGACGTCGTCCAGGGAGAACCGGGTGTGGAAGGAAAGCGAAGCCAGGATTGCGGCCTTCGCCGCGGCGTCATGACCTTCGACGTCGGCCGTCGGGTCGGCTTCGGCGTAACCCAATCGCTGGGCCTCCGCCAGGGCGTCAGCAAACTGGGCCCCTGTGCTGTCCATCTGGTCAAGGATGAAGTTGGTGGTTCCGTTGACGATGCCCAGCACACGGGTGATCCTGTCCCCGGAAAGGCTGTCGCGGATCGGCCGCAGGATGGGAATGGCACCGGCCACGGCGGCCTCGTAGGAAAGCTGCACTCCGGCCTTGTCGGCCTCTTCGTACAGTGTGGGTCCATCCTGGGCCAGCAGGGCCTTGTTGCCTGTGACGACGCAGGCGCCGTTCTGGATCGCGGTAAGGATCAACGAACGCGCAGGTTCAATGCCGCCCATCAATTCGATGACGAGGTCCGCGTCCTTGACCAGGGTGTCGGCGTCGGTCGTGAACAGTTCACGCGGCAGTTCAACGTCGCGCGGGGTGTCGACGTTGCGAACAGCGATGCCGGACAGCTCCAGCCGGGCGCCGCTGCGGGCGGCCAGTGCCTCGGCGTCGTCAATCAGAATCCGCGCGACCTGGGCCCCAACGTTGCCACAGCCCAGCAGGGCCACTTTCAAGGTTCGCACTTCAGACATTCGCCACTCCCATGTCGCGGTTCAAGAGATCTTCTTCGGTTTCCCCGCGGACAATCAGCCGGGCGGCTCCGTCGCGTACAGCGACAACGCCAGGCCGGGCCAGGTAGTTGTAGTTGCTGGAAAGGGCCCAGCAGTAGGCGCCGGTACCCGGTACTGCGAGCAAATCACCGGCTGCCACGTCCGCGGGCAGATATACATCTCTAACAACTATGTCGCCGCTCTCGCAATGTTTGCCCACTACTCGGGACAACTGCGGGGCCGCGGCGGAGTCGCGGGAAGCCAAAATTGCCGAATAATCCGCGTCGTACAGCACCGGACGGGCGTTATCGCTCATTCCACCATCCACCGACACATAGCGGCGCGGATACGTAACGTTCCCCTGCCCTGCTGCATCGCCAGGAGCGTCCACCCTGACTGTTTTGAGGGTGCCGACTTCGTACAACGTAAACGTGGTGCTGCCTACGATCGCGCGCCCGGGTTCGATGGAAATGCGCGGCGCCGTTATGCCCAGTTCGGCGCAGGTGGAACGCACGACGGCGGCCATCGCCTGCGCGATTTCGGCCGGCGGACGGGGGGTGTCCACCGGGGTGTAGGCGATACCGTAGCCTCCGCCGAGATCGAGCTCGGGCAGCACGATGGAGTACTTGCTCTGCATGGAGGCGAGGAACCGCAGCAGCTTCTCCCCCGCCACGGCAAAGCCGTCAGGCTCGAAGATCTGCGAGCCGATGTGGCAGTGCAGGCCCAGGAGCTCAATGCTCGAATAGGACGTCGCTGCTGCAACGGCTTCCTCAGCAGCGGACAGGCCGGCTTCCTCAGTGGAGTCCTCGGCCATGGAGAGGCCAAACTTCTGGTCCTCGTGGGCGGTGGCAATGAACTCATGCGTGTGGGCATGGACACCAGGGGTCAGGCGGAGCATGACCTTGGCGGTTTCACCGCGGCCGGAGGCAATCTTGGCGACGCGCTCGAGTTCGTCGAGGCTGTCCACCACGATCCTGCCCACCTGCATATCAAGCGCACGATTGATCTCGGCGTCCGACTTGTTGTTTCCGTGCAGTCCAAGGTTGGCCCCCGGAATCCCGGCGCGGGCAGCGACGGCCAACTCACCGCCGGAGCAGGTGTCCAGTCGGAGGCCTTCTTCTGCCACCCAGCTTGCCACTGCGGTGCACAGGAACGATTTGCCGGCGTAGTAGACATCCACTCCCCCGCAAATGTCGGCGAAGGCGGCATCGAAGGAGTCCTTGAATTCCCTGGCACGCGCACGGAAGTCCGACTCGCTCATGACAAACAGCGGAGTACCAAACTGTTCCTTGAGTTCTTTGACCGCAATACCGTCGATGGTGACAACACCTGCGTCGTTCTTCTCCACCCCGGCTGCCCACATGGGAGGCTGCAGGGCGTTCAGGTCTTCCGGCAGCGCCAACCATTCCGGCGCAAGGGGGGAAACGTGGCTGGAGTCTGTGGTCATTTCCCTACATCCGTTCCGGCGCGGAAACGCCCAGCAATTCGAGTCCGTTGGCAAGTACCTGGCTGGTGGCATCGTTCAGCCACAAGCGTGTCCGGTTGACGTCCTGGACAGGGTCATCGCCCTGAGGCGAAACACGGCAGGCGTCGTACCAGCGGTGGTAGGCGCCGGCGATGACTTCGAGGTGGCGTGCCACGCGGTGCGGTTCGCGCAGCTCGGCGGCCTTCGCCACGATGGACGGGTAACTGCCCAGGTAGGAGAGGAGCTCGTTCTCGGTAGCGTGGTCCAGGAGCGCTGCATCGAACACGGAACGGTCGACGCCGGCCTCGGCTGCGTTCCGGGCGGTGCCACGTGAGCGGGCGTGGGCGTATTGGACGTAAAACACCGGGTTCTCGTTGCTGTTCTTCTTGAGCAGTTCCGGGTCCAGGGTCAGCGGCGAGTCGGCCGGGAAGCGTGCGAGCGAGTAACGGACAGCGTCCTTGCCGAGCCAGGAAATAAGGTCCTTGAGCTCGATGATGTTGCCTGCGCGCTTGGAGAGCTTGGCACCGTTCACGGACACAAGTTGACCAATCAGGACCTCGATATTGACCTCGGGGTCATCGCCGGCGCAAGCGGCAATGGCCTTGAGGCGGTTGATGTATCCGTGGTGGTCCGCACCCAGAAGGTAGATCTTTTCCGTAAACCCGCGGTCCTTCTTGGAAAGGTAGTAAGCGGCGTCTGCGGCGAAGTAGGTAGGTTCGCCGTTGGCGCGGATCATGACGCGGTCTTTGTCGTCGCCGAAGTCGGTGGTGCGCAGCCAGACCGCGCCGCCGTCGTCAAAGACGTGCCCCTGCTCGCGAAGGCGTGCAACAGCAGATTCGATTGCACCGGCGTCGTGCAGCTCCTTCTCGGAGAAGAAGACATCGAACTCCACGCCAAACTCAGACAACGTGGTTTTGATGTCGGCCATCTGGGCCTCATAGGCAGCGGCCCGGATAACCGGCAGGGCTGCTTCGTCGGTGAGCTCCCGGATGTCCGGGTGCGCCTTCAGGACTTCATCGCCAAGCTCACGAATGTATTCACCCGGGTAGCCGCCCTCGGGAACGCCCCTGCCGTGAAGGCGGGAGAGTACTGAATTCGCGAAGACGTTCATCTGCGAGCCGGCGTCGTTGATGTAGTACTCGGCGGTGACATCGGCGCCGGACGCACGAAGCACGCGGGCAATGGCGTCGCCCAGGGCCGCCCAGCGGGTGTGGCCGATGTGCAACGGGCCCGTGGGGTTCGCGGAAACGAATTCCATGTTGACCACGCGCCCTGCGAGCGCCTGGTTGGTACCGTACGCGGTTCCGGCCTCGACGATGGTCTTCGCAAGCGTGCCGGCCGTCGCGGCATCCACCGTGATGTTCAGGAAGCCCGGCCCAGCGATTTCCACGCCTGTTACCCCCGGGATGCCCTGAAGGTGGTTGCTCAGGATGCCGGCGAATTCGCGCGGATTCATCCCGGCCTGCTTGGACAGTTGCAGGGCAATGTTGGTGGCCCAATCACCATGGTCCCGGTTCTTGGGTCGCTCCACGCGCACGGCGTCGGGCACGGCAGATTCCGTCAAGGCGATTTCGCCCGTGGAGACAGCGTCCTTAAGGCAGGCGGATATGGCAGCAGAGAGTTCTTCGGGAGTCACGGATCTAGCCTACCGGTGGCCCGCAAAGTCGCGGAATTGGAGGACCCGTATGTGGATAGTTTGACCACAGCTGGGACACAGGAACAGCTGGCAGCCTCCACAGACTGAACCATTAAGCTGATTTCAACGTTGTGAAGGACATGGACGGTGGCCTGGACCCTCATCCGGACCTGCCAGCCTCCATGACGAACGAGCCCCTTGACGAATTACTCCCGGTTGAACTTGTCCAGTTGAAACGAGCAGAATCATGACTACGCCACTCCGCAAGAGCATCTACGTTGGCATTGCCGGCCTGTCCATCGCAGGAACTGCCGCCGGGTGTGCGCCCAGTACCCAAGCGCCTGCCACCCAGGCCCCGGCCACCCAGGAGGGTGGCCAGGCATCAACGGGCAGCCCATCACCTGGCAGCACCACTTCGTCTGCCCCCATCGCTTCCAGCGGGGCCACCACGTACAAGGACGGCACCTACAGCGCCGACGGAACCTACACCTCGCCCAATGGTCAGGAGACGGTAGGCGTGGAACTGACCCTTGCCGCAGACAAGGTTTCAGCGGTGAACATCACAGTCCACCCGTCGAACCCCAACACCAAGAAGTTCCAGGGTGAGTTCGCCAGCGGCATCGCGGCTCAAATCGTCGGAAAGGATGTGGACGAACTCAAGGTCTCCAAGGTCTCTGGTTCTTCCCTCACGTCCGGAGGGTTCAACGACGCCCTGGAACAAATCAAGTCCCAGGCCAAGTAGCCGTCATGCCGCATCCGGGCTGGAGCACTTTCAGCTTCGACGGCATCGGCACGCGGTGGGAAATTTCGACGCCGGACCAACTGGCTCCCGCTCTCACCGGGGAGTTGCTCGGTGCCGTGGAAGGCTACGACAAGGCGTGGTCGCGCTTCAGGCCGGATTCCTCGGTATCCGCCCTCTCCCGAGCTCGGGGCACCATCACTTTGCCACCGCATGCCCCTGCGCTTCAGGCACTCTACTCGGCGCTGTACCGGCTCAGTGACGGGGCAATGACTCCCCTCATCGGCAGCAGTCTTGAAACGCTGGGATATGACGCCGGCTACACCCTGATCCCTTCCGGACCGCCCCAAGCACCGCCCCGTTGGGAGGACGTCCTGGAATGGACCGGCTCGGCAATGACCGCGAAGGAACCTCTCGTGCTGGACATCGGAGCTGCAGGCAAAGGCCAACTCGTTGACCTTCTGGCGGAGGTTCTGCGGCAAGCCGGGCACCGGGACTTCCTGGTGGACGGCAGCGGCGACATGTTGCACGCGGGCAATCACCCCGTGACAGTCGCACTGGAGCACCCGTACAACCCCCGGCAGGCCATTGGGACCGTTGAGCTGGATAACCAAGCCCTGTGCGCTTCGGCGTCCAACCGCCGCGCGTGGGATGACGGGCTGCACCACGTCCTGGACGGCACCACCGGCAAGCCGGTGAACACAACAGTGGCAACCTGGACAATGGCCGGCAGCGCCATGGTGGCCGATGGCTTGGCCACGGCGCTGTTCATGATGGAAGCAGCAGCGCTGGAGCAGGAGTTCGATGTCGAGTGGCTCAAAGTCTCCTCTGCGGGCGCTGCCACGTTTTCAGCCGGTTTTGAGGGGAGACTGTTCACATGATTGCCGCTAAGTCCCGAGTTGACACCTGGTTGGGCCGCTTCACCATGTACCGCTTGATCCTGTGGGTGCTTGGGGTGCTGGTGGTCTACAGCATGGTCCTCAACGTCCTGGGCTGGCTGACGTTCGGCCTCCCGGAGATGTTGGTCCATCTGCTCCTCTGCCTTGCGGTCACGTATGGCTCGAACCGATTGCTTGCGGCCGTGTTCAGCGTCAAGCCGCACACCGAGTCCTCTCTCATCACCGCTTTGCTGCTGTATTTCCTGTTCTGGCCGGCTTTCGGGCTTACCGACATGGCAGGAGTGGCGTTGGCTTGCGTCCTGGCGAGTGCGTCGAAGTATGCACTGGCTTTCCGTGGAAGGCACATCTTCAATCCGGCCGCGGCGGGGGCGTTCATCACCGGCCTGACCGGACTGAACATTGCCACGTGGTGGGCTGCCACTCCCGCGATGCTGTGGTTGCTGGTCCCGGGCGTGCTGCTGGTGCTCTACCGCACCCGGAAGTTGATGATGGCCACGGTTTTCCTGGTGGTTGCCACCAGCATCATCACCGTCGAACTGCTGGGCCGGAGCATGACCATGGGGCAGGCATTGTGGCAGGCCCTGGCCCAACGTCCCCTTCTGTTCTTCGTGGGGTTCATGCTGTCCGAGCCGCTGACCCTCCCTCCCCGCCGCCGGCAGCAGCTGGCGCTTGCCGCCGTCGTTGGTTTTGTCTTTGCCATTCCCTACAACTTCGGCTTCGTGGCAAATTCGCCGGAACTGGCCCTGCTGCTGGGGAACCTCCTCGCATTCTTCCTCGGCCAGCGCGGCGGGGTGGAACTGACCTTCAAGGGCTCGCGGACCCTGACGCCGGCGAGTACGGAATTCAGTTTCGAGCCTTTGCGGCCGGTCCGTTTTGCTGCGGGCCAGTTCATGGAGCTCAACCTGCCGCATTCGGGTTCGGATGGAAAGGGTCGTCGCCGGATCTTCAGCATCACCAGCCCCCCGGGCGCTGACGTCGTGACTTTTGGCGTGGGCACGGCAGAGCCGTTGTCTACGGCCAAGAAGGCCCTGCTCGCGCTTCGGCCCGGCGATACCGTTTCAGCGACCGCCGTGGGTGGGGATTTCCTGCTGCCGCACGACGCCGGCAAACCGGTTCTGCTGATTGCCGCCGGAATCGGCATCACGCCTTTCTTGTCGCAGCTGGCAGCCGACGGCACCGCACGGGACACCGTGGTGCTGTACCTGGCAAAGAGCCGTGACGATATGGCCTGGGTTGAGCAGCTCGAAGCCTCCGGCGCGAGGGTGATTGCCCGGCTTGCCGACGGTTCCACTCCCCCGGAGTTCATGGTCGACGCCGGCACTTCCAGAATCGATGCGGCGCGCCTTGAGGAACTGGTCCCGGACGTCGCGGACAGGGAGGTGTACGTCTCCGGTTCGCCAGCGAGCGTTGATTCCCTGCGGTCCGCGGCGCGCGGCGCAGGCGCCCGGCGGGTCCACGTCGACTCCTTCGCCGGGTACTGAATCAACACGGTTTTCACATGCGGCGCCGTGGCTGCTAAGCTCTAGGACGTCCCACCGGCAACGGAGGGATACCCTGGATGCCCTCGTAGCTCAGGGGATAGAGCGTCTGCCTCCGGAGCAGAAGGCCGTAGGTTCGAATCCTATCGAGGGCACACAAGAAGAACCCCGTCAGCGCTGCTGGCGGGGTTCTTTGCATGCCGGCTACCGACTATCACTTACGGGCTTGCCGGGACTGCACCGCAAAATTGTCTGCCCTTGCTCCTAGGCTGATTCCAGTTGGTTTTTCCGAGCAAAGGGGTCTTGCCGTGATGTGTTCGATCGTCCCGCCGTACATGCTTCGCAAAATTGCTGCCCAGGATGAACCCCGGCTCCGGGCAGTCGCCCGCGCAGCCAAGGAGTCCCTCCTGCACATCAAAAGCTTGCAGGCCATCCGCACGGCCCCTATTCCCGCAGCGCCTCCGAGTGCACGCCAGGCCAAGCCGGGGCCGCCCAAGGGAACCATCTTCGACGCCGGTTCCTTGGAAGATCTTCCCGGCCGCGTGGTTCGCAAGGAAGGCGCGGCACCGGTGGGTGATACCGCTGCCGACGAAGCATATGAAGGGCTCGGCGGCACCCACCGCTTGTATGGCGAAGTCTTTGGGCGGGATTCAATTGACGACGCCGGACTGCCGTTGGATGCAAGCGTCCATTACGGAAAGCTCTATGACAATGCCTTCTGGAACGGAAGCCAGATGGTCTTCGGTGACGGGGACGGACAAATCTTCCAGCGGTTCACCAAATCCGTCAGCGTCATTGGCCACGAACTGGCTCACGGCGTTACCCAGTACACGGCCAACCTGGCCTACCGCAACCAGGCTGGCGCGTTGAACGAGTCGATGTCCGATGTTTTTGGCGTCCTTGTGGAGCAGTACGTCAAGCAGGAGTCCGTGGAGCAAGCCAGCTGGCTGATTGGGCAGGGCTTGTTCACCGACCAGGTCCAGGGGGATGCCCTGCGGTCCATGAAGGCTCCCGGCACTGCTTACGACGACGACATCCTGGGCAAAGACCCGCAGCCGGATTCCATGGATACCTACGTCCGGACCAGTGCGGACAACGGCGGCGTGCACATCAACTCCGGCATTCCCAACAAGGCTTTCTACGTGGTGGCCAGCGAGCTCGGCGGCAAGGCCTGGGAGGCACCCGGGCAGATCTGGTACGGGACCCTGACCAGTGGGGCACTCCCTGCAACGTGCACCTTCGGCAAGTTTGCCAGGACCACGCTCGCCACCGCTGAAGAACTCTTCGGCAGCGGCTCAGCAGAGCATGACGCCGTCCGGAAGGCGTGGGACACTGTGAAGGTCAAGGTTTAGTCACATGGCGGGACCGGACACCCGGGTCCGGACCGCCAACTGACTGACAAAGCAGGGGTAGGACGAGAAGCAGCCGCTCATGAAAATCACGGTTCAACGCAGTGGGGGAATCGCCGCGATGACACGTATCTGGAGCGTGGAAGCCGTATCTCCTGATGAGAAGGAACGATGGCTCCCGATCGTCGAGGCCTGCCCTTGGGATGAAGCCAAGGGCCAGCCTCGGACGCTCAACGAACCAGACAGCTTCATGTACTCCATCCGCGCGGGCCAACGCCGCGCCACCCTGCCGGACCGCGCGGTCACCGGCCCTTGGCAGGAATTGATCGAGTGTGCCAAAGCCGAAGGATCAGAGTCCCGTGGCACCATCGGCGGACGGCGCTAGCCCAGGCACCAGCACCGAGGGCTCACATGGCCTCTGCAAGTTGCCCCCGAAACGCCCGCCTGTAGCTTTGGGGACTGGTATCGAGCACTTTTGCAAAATGGTGCCGCAGCAGGACCGAATGTCCGAATCCGGCCTCGCGGGCGATTTCGTCGATGTTCAATTCAGTGGTTTCCAACAGCTCCTGCGCCCGGAGTACCCGCTGGGAATTCAGCCAAGCCGCCGGAGTAGTTCCGGTTTCGGCCCGGAAACGCCGGGCGAAGGTGCGCGGCGACATGTGTAGCCGCGCCGCCAATTCGTTGACGCTGTGCTCTTCGTCCAGATGTTCAACCATCCAGCGCAGCAGCGCCTCCATGGGCGCGGATCCGCACGTGGGCATGGGCCGGTCAATGAACTGGGCCTGGCCACCATCGCGATGCGGCGGAACCACCATGTCGCGGGCAATGGCTGCGGCCACATTGGCGCCGAGCTCCACACGGACAAGGTGCAGGCACGCATCGATTCCCGCCGCTGTGCCGGCACTGGTGATGATGGTCCCGTCCTGCACATAGAGGACGTTCTCGTCCACGATGGCCGATGGATACCGGCTCGCGAGGTCCTGGGAGTAGTGCCAGTGCGTGGTACAGCGGCGCCCATCCAGCAATCCAGCGCGGGCCAGTGCATAAGCTCCTGAACAAATCGACATCACCCACGCTCCCCTGGCATGGGCTGCCCGCAAGGCGTCCAGGACGGATTCGGGAACTTCTTTGTCACGGCCAAAGGGGGCCATGATCACGAGGTCGGCATCGGATGCCGCCTCAAGCCCAAGGTTGACGTGGAGGGAGAGGCCTGACTTCATGCGGATGTCTCCCGGTTCCGGGGCAACAACCCGGAAGTCGAAGGCTGGAACGCCCGCTCCGCGGTCCGATCGGTCGATCCCAAAGACCTCGAATGCCGTTCCGAATTCGAAGACGGAGAAGTCCGGGACAACGATCACTGCCACTGATTTCAACATATCTCCAGTGTGGCAGAAAATTGTCTAAATGGGGCATTTCTGCCACTGTTTCTTGCGCTGGCCGGGGAGCAATCTAGAGACATGGAAATCTTCGGAATCATCCTCTTCTTGGTCCTCATCACCGCCGTCGCAGCTACTATCTCAGCACTGTTGAAGGATGGGCGTGGCCACAACCCGCCCGTCACTTCGAAAGAACCTTGGAGCGCGTTCGAAGCACCCAGCGGTCCTTACTGGAACCCACGCATCTACTAGGGCATGCCGGCTGACTGCCAGGTTTGCGCGCCACATCCAACCGGCGTCCGCTGGTTCAGGGGTTACTGCAGGAATCCCCGAACCGACGGGCGCCCTTCCATGCGCCGGTCTCCCCGGAGTGGCCCATGGGCTAGATTCACATGCATGATTCAAACCTCGGCCCGGCTCCTGCAACTGTTGTCCCTGTTGCAGATGCGCCGGGAATGGACCGGGCCGGCCCTCGCGGACCGCATGGGAGTAACCGAGCGGACGGTGCGCCGGGACATTCACAAGCTGCGGCACCTGGGATATCCCATCCACGCCTCCCCCGGGATTGCCGGCGGTTACCAACTGGGCGCGGGCGCGCAATTGCCGCCGCTGCTCCTGGACGACAACGAAGCCCTGGCAGTTGCCTTGGGGCTGAACTCGGTGGCCGCCGGGCCAGTTGCGGGAATCGGCGAAGCATCCGTCCGCGCCCTGGCCAAAGTGGAGCAGGTTCTCCCCTCCCGCCTCCGCCCCAGGTTCGCCATGCTCAAGGCTGCTGTCACGACGCTTCCCAGCAACGCCGCCAGCGTCGATCCCCAACAACTGACCGTGGTCTCGGCCGCAATATCGGACCGGCGCCAGATTTCCTTCGAGTACGTCAAGTCCGACGGCGAGGCCTCACGCCGGCTGGTGGAACCGTACAGGCTGGTGGACACCGGCCGCCGCTGGTACCTGGTCGCCTATGACCTCGATCGTGAGGACTGGCGGACGTTCAGGGCCGACAGGCTTGCTTCCTTGCCGAGCGAACGCAGGAAATTTACGCCCCGGCCGTTGCCCGCAGAGGATCTGGCAGCGTACGTCCAGCAGTCCATAACCCGTTCGCCCTACAGGTACGACGTCGTTGTGCGGCTCCGTGCCCCGCTCGCCGAGGCAGCCGCCGTCGTCAGTTCGCAGTACGTGACGTTGACCGCCGACGGACCGGCAGCGACATTGCTGCGATCCGGCTGGGACAACCTGGCAGCCCCGGCAGCCTACCTGGCTGCGCTGGACCTGGACTTCGACATCCTCGAGCCGGAGGAATTCAGATCGTTCGCACGGCACCTTTCACACCGGCTCAACGCCGCCGCCGGTCCTCCTGCGAGTCCGGCAACAGGGCCTGCGGACGTCGAACCCCAGCCACAGTAGACTGGCAGCAGCCATGACACTTCATATTTCCTACCCCGCAGAGCTGCCCGTATCCGAGCGCCGCGAGGATCTGATGGCAGCCATTGCCGCAAACCAGGTGACCATCATCGCCGGGGAGACCGGCTCCGGCAAGACCACCCAGATCCCGAAAATGTGCCTCGAACTTGGCCTTGGAGACAAGGGACTGATCGGGCATACCCAGCCGCGCCGCCTTGCAGCGCGCACGGTGGCCGAACGCATCGCCTCTGAACTCGATGTGGAGATTGGCCAGGAGGTGGGCTTCCAAGTCCGCTTCACCGGCGAGGTCAGCGCGTCCACCAAGATCAAGCTGATGACGGACGGCATCCTGCTCGCGGAAATCCAGCGGGACAAATTGCTCAGGAAATACAGCACCATCATCATTGACGAGGCCCACGAGCGAAGCCTCAACATCGACTTCATCCTGGGCTATCTCAAGCGCATCCTGCCGCAGCGTCCGGACCTGAAGATCATCATTACCTCCGCGACCATCGACCCCCAGCGCTTCGCCAGGCATTTCGGCAGCGACGATGAGCCTGCGCCCATCATCGAGGTCTCCGGCCGGACGTACCCAGTGGAAATTCGTTACCGCCCGCTTTCACAACCCGCGAACGCGGACGATGATACCTCCGACGACGAACTTGAGGAGGACCGCGATCCCCTCGACGCCGTCTGCGATGCCGTGGACGAGCTCGCCAAGGAAGCGCCGGGCGACATCCTCATTTTCTTCTCCGGCGAGCGCGAAATCCGTGACGCCGCCGAGGCCATCAACGGCCGTATCCAAGGCAACCGGCGCCTTGCGGGCACCGAAGTCCTTCCCCTCTTTGCCCGATTGAGCCTCCAGGAGCAGCACCGCGTCTTTAACCCCGGAGGGAAGCGGCGCATCATCCTGGCCACCAACGTAGCGGAGACCTCACTCACTGTTCCGGGCATCAAGTATGTGATCGACACCGGCACAGCCCGCATCTCGCGCTATTCGCACCGGACCAAGGTCCAGCGCCTGCCCATCGAGCGCGTTTCGCAGGCATCGGCCAACCAGCGTTCAGGACGTTGCGGCCGCGTGTCCGAGGGCATCGCGATCCGATTGTACTCGGAAGAGGACTTCGACTCACGCCCGCAGTTCACCGATCCTGAAATCCTCCGGACAAACCTCGCCGCGGTCATCCTGCAGATGACCGCCATGGGAGTTGCCCGCGGGCCCAAGGATGTGGAGAACTTCCCGTTTGTGGAACCTCCGGAGACCCGGGCCATCAACGACGGCGTGACGCTCCTGCGCGAACTCGGCGCCTTGAGCGCGCCGAAGTCCCCCGACGCCCGCGGCAACGGCCGCAGCGGCGGTGGCCTGACCGCCGTCGGACAGAAACTTGCCCAGCTTCCCGTCGATCCCCGACTCGGCAGGATGATCGTGGAGGCAGGCAAACGCGGATGCGTCCGCGAAGTCATGATCCTCGCCGCGGCCCTGACCATCCAGGACCCCCGGGAAAGGCCGACCGACAAGCAGCAGCTTGCCTCGGAAAAGCATGCACGTTTCCGCGACGAGATCTCTGACTTCACCGGTTTCCTCAACCTCTGGAACTACATCCAGGAGAAGCAGCGCGAGCTGTCCTCCACGCAATTCCGCAGGCTGTGCCGCAATGAGTTCATCAACTACCTGCGCGTGCGCGAGTGGCAGGACCTGTTCACCCAGCTCCGGCAACTGGCCAAGCCCTTGGGCATCGCTTTGGACAACAATCGGGTTGCCGATCCCGTGGGCAACTATGAAGGCATCCACATCAGCTTGCTGTCCGGGCTGCTGAGCCACATTGGCCTGCTCGATGAGCGCAAGCGTGAATATGCCGGCGCCCGTGGAAGCCGTTTCGCGATCTTCCCTGGTTCGGCGCTGTTCAAGAAGTCGCCCACTTTCGTCATGGCCGCGGAGTTGGTGGAGACCAGCAGGCTGTGGGCACGGGTTGCCGCCAAGTTCGATCCCCTCTGGGCCGAGCAAGTAGCCCCGGATTTGGTGAAGCGCTCCTACAGTGAGCCGCACTGGTCATCCCGCCAGGGCGCTGTCATGGCCCATGAGAAGGTCACGCTCTATGGCGTGCCCATCATTCCCAACCGCCGGATCAATTACGGGCGCATCGATCCCGAGCTGTCCCGTGAGCTGTTCATCCGCCACGCGCTGGTGGAGGGCGAGTGGAAAACCCACCACAAGTTCTTCCATCGCAACAGGGCCCTGCTGCAGGAGATCGAAGAACTCGAAACCCGCATGCGGCGGCGAGACATCCTGGTGGACGACCAGACCCTGTTCGAGTTCTATGACGCACGGGTGGGCAAGGACGTTGTCTCCGAGCGGCACTTCGACAAGTGGTGGAAGGATGCCCGCCACTCGGACCCCCACCTGCTGGACTTCGACCAATCGCTGCTGATGAGCGAAGAGGCCGAGGCCCTTGACGACTCCGCGTACCCGAAGACGTGGCTTCATAAGGGCTTCGAACTGCCCCTGAGCTACGAATTCCACCCGGTGGCACCCGGGTCTGCTCCCAACCCCTCCGATGGCGTGACCGCTGAGGTTCCGGTGCTGTTCCTGAACCAGCTGGACGACGCCCCGTTCCGCTGGCAGATCCCGGGCCAACGGGTGGAGCTGGTCACCGCCCTCATCAAGTCGCTGCCCAAACAGGTGCGTAAGAACTTCGTGCCCGCACCGGATGTCGCCAGGCAGGCCACCGCCGCGCTGGAAGCTGACTTCGATCCCGCTGTGGACGAGCTGGAGCCTTCCTTGGAGCTTGTCCTGCGCCGGCTTCGTGGGCACATTATTCCGCCGGGCTCCTGGAACTGGGATGCCGTTCCGCCCCACTTGCGGGTCAGCTTCAAAGTGGTGGACAGCAAGGGCAAGGTGCTGGACGAAGGCAAGGACCTTGCCGAGCTCCAGGAAAAGCTGGCCCCGGCCACACGCCGCGCCATCGCCGAATCACTCGGCGCCACGCCGGCGACGACGACACGTGCCAAGGGGGGCAATGGAACCGGGGCTCCGGGCAGCCAAGCGACGCCGACAGCCACCGCCTCCACCTCGGGCGTGGGGTCGGTGGCCGAACGTACCGGAATCACCGCGTGGGACTTTGGCACTGTGGAACGCCAGGTCAGCCGGACAGTCAAGGGCCACGCGGTCACTGGCTTTCCCGCACTGGTGGACGAGGGCAAATCCGTGGCACTGCGGGTGTTCCAGACCCGGGCCGAACAGGAAGTCGCCATGCGAAGCGGCGTCATACGGCTGTTGGCCCTGCGTATTCCATCCCCGGACCGCTACGTGCTGGAACACCTGAGCAACACCGAAAAACTGACCTTCAGCCAGAACCCCCACGGTTCGGTCAGTGCCCTCATCGCTGACTGCGCGCTGGCGGCCATCGACAAACTTGTTCCCCAGGAATTGCCGTGGGACCAGCAGTCCTTCGATGCCCTTTATGAAGTAGTCAGGGCGGAACTGATAGATACCGTCTTCACGGTGACAGCCGTCGTTGAACGTATCCTGGCCAGTACGCGGCGCATCCAGAAAGCGCTGAAGTCCAACGCCAGCCTGCCGCTGATCAGTGCGCTCAATGACATCAAGAGCCAGTTGGAGCAATTGGTCTTCCCGGGTTTTGTGGCACAAACGGGCTACGCCCAGCTCAGCCAGTTGCCAAGGTACCTGCAGGCCATGGAGAAGCGACTGGAAAAGCTGCCCGGCAACGTGCAGCGGGACAGCCTCAACATGGCAATAGTGCAGGCATTGGAGGACGACTACGACGACGCCGTGTCCGCTTTGCTCCCGGGACGACGGGCCGGTGCGGAGTTAACCCGGGTGCGCTGGATGATCGAGGAACTGCGGGTCAGTCTCTTCGCGGTGGAACTCGGGACGGCCTATTCAGTTTCCGAGAAACGCATCCGCACCGTGCTGAACCAGGCCCTGGCCCCGGCATAGCCGGCCAGGATATGGAAAACCCGGCGGCGCCTAAACAGCACCGCCGGGTTAAGTCAGCAGGATCTAAAACGTTGCCCATCAGTCTTCAGGGACAGCGTCCCCATGCCCTGCCGTCCGGAGCGCCGCTCGGAGCTTCACGGCCGTCGCATCCATGACCGCGGGATCCGGGTTGTGGTCGACATTATGGATCTCAAAATCCGCGGTGGAATACGCGGGCCATACATGGACATGCAGGTGGTCAACCTCGAAGCCCTCCATCAGCACACCAACGCGCTTGGCGTCGAAGAGGCTTTCCTGCACCTTTCCAATGTCTTGGGCAACATTCATGACCTTGCCCAGCAACTCCGTAGTGGCGTGGGTCCAGGAGTCGACTTCCTCACGCGGGACCACCAGCACGTGGCCTTGGGTAATCGGGGCAATGGTCAGGAACGCCACTACTTCATCGTCCTTCCAGACGAAGCGGCCGGGGATCTCCCCGTTGATGATCCTGGTGAAGAGTGTGCTCATGCGTCTGCCCTTTCGGCTGGTTCCTGGAGCGTTGCGGTGTCCAGCACAAAACGGTACTTCACGTCGCCGGCCACCATGCGGTCATAGGCCTCGTTGAGCTGTTCTGCTCCGACAAGTTCGATGTCACTGACAACTCCGTGTTCGGCACAGAAATCCAACATTTCCTGCGTTTCCTCGATGCCACCGATCAGTGACCCCGCGTAGGCAAGGCGACGCCGGATGAGAAGGCCCGGACTGACGGGAGGCATGTCGTCTGCGGGAAGACCCAGCTGGAACAGCGCGCCGTCCAGACGGAGCGTACGGAAGTACGGGTTGAGGTCGTGCGGAGCGGCAACGGTATCGATGATGACATCGATGCTGCGGTTGGCTGCCTCCATCGCTTCGGCGTCCTTGGACAGCACCACGTGGTCGGCTCCGAGTTCGCGGGCGGCATCAAACTTGGACGTGGAAGTAGTGAAGACCGTAACTTCGGCTCCCATGGCCTTGGCAATTTTGACAGCCATGTGGCCCAGTCCGCCCAGGCCAACCACGCCTACGGAATCGCCTTCTTCAACGTCGAAGTACCTCAGGGGCGAGTACGTTGTGATCCCGGCGCACAGCAAAGGGGCTGCGGCGGCCGCGTCCAAGGACTCGGGCACACGGAGCACGAAGCGCTTGTCCACCACCACCGACGTCGAGTATCCGCCTTGGGTGATGGCGTCTGCGTGGCGGGGATCGGCGGCGCCGTAAGTGCCCACGTTGCCACGCTCGCAGTACTGCTCCAGGCCCTCGAGGCAGCTGTCGCATTCCCGGCACGAATCCACCATGCAACCAACGCCCACCCGGTCACCGACAGAGAAGTCCTCCACAGCGGGTCCCACCCGTGTCACGTGGCCAACAATCTCGTGGCCGGGGACAAGCGGATACGGAGGAACCCGCCACTCGCCCCGTGTCGCGTGCACGTCCGAGTGGCACAGGCCGCAGAATTCGATCGCAATTTCCACGTCGTCCCCACCCGGCTCACGGCGGGCCACAGTCAAAGGCACCAGTCCGCTTTCCGGCGACGTGGCTCCATATGCAGCAGCCAGCAGCCCGGCGGAAGGCTCAAAGCCGGAGGTGTCCAAGGAGATGGTTTTTGCGAGGGGTGGGGGCACAGGTCGTCCAGGATTCATGCTTCGACGCTACTCCCGTCGACGCGGCTCATGCTACTTGGGGCAACAGCGCTGTCTTCGAAAGGAGCGCCGTCTTCGAAAGGAGCGCCGTCTTCGAAGGGAGCGTTTCCCACAGCGACGTCATTGGCTGGGTTGTTCGACCATTGCGAGAACGAGCCCGGGAACAGCGCCGCACTGTAGCCGGCGATCTCCAGTGCGGCAATTTCGTGCGAGGCGGTCACCCCGGAGCCGCAATAGACCGCAACCTTGGCGGACGTGTCCAGGTCCAATGCCTCGAAACGGCGCCGCAGCTGGCCGACGGGAAGGAAGGTGCCCGCCGGGGAGATGTTCTCCGTTGTCGGGGCGCTCACTGCACCTGGGATATGCCCGGCCCTGGGATCAATTGGTTCCATCTCGCCCCTGTATCGTTCCCCGGCCCGGGCATCCAACAACACTCCCCCGCGGCTCCACTGCGCCGCCTCCTGCTCGGTGATGGACGGCATCTGGCCATCCCCCAGAGAAACATTGCCGACGCCGGTGGACACCTCGCCTGCCTCGAGCCGGTAACCAGCGGCACGCCAGGCGGCCAGGCCGCCGTCGAGCAGGTAGACCGACTCAACGCCTGCGTTCCGCAGCATCCACCAGGCCCGTGCGGCGGCCATGCAGCCGCTGTCGTCGTACGCCACGATGGTGTCGCCGTCGTTAATCCCCCACTGGCGGGCAGCGGCCTGGAAGCGCTCGAGCGAAGGCAGGGGGTGGCGGCCGAGCTCCGGTCGGGCGTGGTCTGCAAGCTTCGTCGGAAGATCCACGTACACCGCCCCGGGCAGGTGCCCGGCCAAATATTGTTCATGTCCGTCGGTCCGGCCAAGGACCCACCGAACGTCCAGCAGTACTGTCCGCCGGCCAACTTCGAGGCGCTGGTGCAATTCAGGGACACTGATCAGGGTGGCCATGGGTTCTCCTTCATCCGGGGTGCTGGCCCCTTTGCTGCCGGAACCACGTTTCCAGCCTAGGCTTATCCGGTGAGCAATTCGTGTATTCAGGACAGGACCTGGGCCAATGAGGCCATCCGCACCATCGAGGCCGAAAACAACCGTTCGGCGGACACACATCTCTACGCGGTCCCCCTCCCCCTGCACTGGGGTGTGGAGCTGTACCTGAAAGACGAGTCCACCCACAGGTCAGGGAGCCTGAAGCACCGATTGGCGAGGTCCCTGTTCCTCTACGGACTTGTCAACGGTTGGATCACTGAGGGCACCACTATCGTGGAAGCTTCCAGCGGCAGCACGGCCGTCTCGGAGGCCTACTTTGCCCGGTTGATCGGGTTGCCGTTCATCGCTGTCATGACCAAGACCACCAGCCCGGAGAAGATCGCCCTCATTGAAAACTTTGGCGGCTCATGCTTGCTTGTGGACCATGCATCGGAGGTCTACGCCGTTGCCGAAGAAACCGCCCGGACATCCGGCGGGCACTACATGGACCAGTTCACCTATGCAGAGCGGGCAACGGACTGGCGCGGCAACAACAACATCGCGGAATCCATCTTCGAACAACTCGCCCTCGAAGAGCACTCGGTGCCCGAATGGATCGTGGTGGGAGCCGGGACCGGAGGCACCAGCGCAACCATAGGCCGGTACCTTCGCTACAACCGGTACAACACTCGCCTGGCAGTCGTGGACCCGGAAAACTCAGCCTTCTACCCCGCCTGGCGGGATGGCAACGCCGCGGCAGCATCCGGGCTGCCCTCCCGCATCGAGGGCATTGGCCGGCCCCGCTCCGAACCGAGTTTCGTTCCGGCAGTGATCGACCACATGATCCAGGTGCCCGACGCCGCATCCGTTGCCGCCATGCGCCACCTCCGCAAGCTGACAGGACTCCATGCAGGGCCCTCGACGGGCACAAACCTGTGGGGTGTCTGGCAACTGGTGGCGCAGATGGTGGCCGAGGGCAAAAAGGGCAGCATTGTTTCGCTCATGTGCGACGGCGGCGACCGTTATGAGGGCAGCTACTACGACGCCGGGTGGCTGGCGGCACACGGCCTGGATCCGGCCCCCCACGAGGACGTGCTGGACCGGTTCCACGACACCGGAGTGTGGACGGGCTAAACCTCCACGGAGTCCCTGGGGGCGAGCTTGGAATAGGTGGTGCCATAGCGGGCGCCGATCCGTGTCACGTGCCCTTCGACGACGCCCCGACCCAGCTCATTGAGCAAGCCGTCGTGCACCGGGAAGGCTTTTGGTGCACGCACGGAGATAACGAAGTCCACTACCTCTCCCACCTTCGACCACGGAGCGTTAATGGGGACAAGGAGCGTTTGGACACTTATCCCGTCCGGCACCACGAATGAGTCGCCAGGGTGGAACACATTGTCATCCACCAGATACCCGATATTGGCCACCACGGGAATCTGCGGGTGGATCACGGCGTGCTGGCCTCCGAACGTCCGGATGCTGAAACCGGCAGCGTCGAACGCCGAGCCCGGTTCAACGGAGTGCACCTGCCCGGCGACGTCGCCGTTTTCCTTCAAGGCCGCTGCAACTCCAGCCGGTGCATGAATCTGAAGCTTCGGGTCCTGGCGCAGGGCCGCTAGGACGGCCGGCTGGTCGATGTGGTCATTGTGCTCGTGGGTGACAAGCACGGCATGCGCACCGTTCAACGCTTCTTCCGACTCGGAAAAAGCCCCGGGATCGATCACCAGGACTTTTCCTTCCTTCTCCAAACGGACGCAGGCGTGGGTGTACTTGATGAGCTTCATGGGGACAGCCTATGGGCGCCCGCTGGGAGTTTCCAAGGTTCCCCCTACTGGTAAAATCAAAGTTTGCCAGCATCCCCACGGAAGTGAGCCTTTCCATGCCACACGGCACCAATTCCGCCACGACCGGCCCCACCACGCCAGCCACCAGCGGCGTCAAGGAGCAGCGGGTCACCAAGCAGCGCTTGGCAGTCAGCGCCGCCTTGGACGAATTGGACGACTTCGTCAGCACCCAGGAGTTGTACCGCTTGCTGCAGAACAAGGGCATTTCAGTTTCCCTGGCCACGGCTTACCGCATTCTCCAGTCGCTGGCCGATGACGGCCTCATCGATGTGCTCCGCAACGGCGAGGGCGAAGCTGTTTACCGTCGCTGTGCTGTCACTGGCCACCACCACCACCTGCTGTGCCGGAACTGTGGCAAGGCAGTAGAAGTGGAGGCACCCGCCGTCGAGACCTGGGCTGCACGCACGGCCTCTGAACACGGCTTCACCGAAGTGGCGCACACGGTGGAGATCTTTGGCCTGTGTGCTGAATGCACCGCCAAAAAAGCTGCCGGGAAGCTCTAGAGGGCCCGGGCCGGCTGGTCCCGTGTCACCCGGCCGTTCAAGCCACGGTTGCTCCGCAGCCGACCGATAACCCGGCACACCACGTAGATCAGGAATGACAGCGTCGTTACATACGGGCTGATGGGAATTCGGCTGCCCAAGGCAAGAAGGATCCCTCCCACCGTTGCGGTCAGGGCGAAGACCACGCTCAAGACCACTACCAGCCTGGGCGAGGTTGTCACCCGCAACGCCGCAGCTGCCGGCGTAATCAGCAAGGCGAGCACCAGCAGTGCACCGACAATCTGGATGGACAGGGCCACACTGACGCCCAGCAGCACCATGAAGCCGATCGCCAGGCCGCGCACGGGAACACCACGGGCTTCTGCCATTTCGGGGTCCACACTGGCGAAACTCAAGGGACGCCAGATGGCCACCAAGGCAATCATCACCACTACCGCGGTTCCTGCCAGCGCCTGCAGCTGCACGGTGTCCACGGAGACGATCTGGCCGGTCAACAGGCCGAATTTGTTAGCAGCGCGGCCTTCGTAGAGCGCCAGGAACAGGATTCCCAGACCGAGCCCAAAGGGCATGATGACGCCAATGATCGAGTTCTTGTCGCGTGCCCTGACACCCATGAAGCCCAGCAGCACCGCTGCGGCCACCGACCCGATCAGGGAACCGAAAATGATATCCGCCCCGATCAACAGCGCGAAGGCGGCGCCTGCGAAGGACAACTCGGAGATGCCGTGGACGGCGAACGCCAGGTCCCGTTTCATCACGAAAGTGCCAACGAGCCCGCCGAGCAGTCCAAGCACCGCGCCGGCCCACAGCGAGTTCTGGACGAGCACCAGCAGTTCGCCGTAGTTCTCGAAGTTGAAAATGGTCTGCAGAATGTTGGCCAGGTCCACTTAGAGCTCCTCCCCGGCAGTCGCGTGGGCATCGTCATGGAAGTGCGTGGTGGCGTCGGGAAGACCGACGACGACGATCCTCCCGTTGGTGTGGATGACCTCCACATGGCTGTCGTACAGTTCGGACAAGACCTCCGTGGTCATGACTTCCTGCGGAGTTCCCACCCTGAACTGCCCACCGGCCAGATAGAGGACCCGGTCCACGTAGTCGATCACGGGATTGATTTCGTGCGTGACAAAAACAACGGCGCTGTTTCGTTCATGGCACTGCTCGTTGATCAAGGAGCTGACGCCCTGTTGGTGATGGAGATCCAGGGACAGGAGCGGCTCGTCACAGAGCAGGACCTGCGGTTCGGTGGCCAACGCTTGGGCTACCCTGAGCCGCTGCTGCTCACCACCGGAAAGCTGGCCAACCGGCACTTTTGCGTAGTCCGAGGCCCCCACCAACTCCAGCAGTTCGTCGATCCGCTGGTTGACCTTTCCGCCCGACAAGCGGATCCCCCACCGGTGTCCGTCGATGCCCAGGCCAACCAGGTCGCGAGCCCGCATGGGGGTATCCGGCGCAAACGATTTTTGCTGGGGTATGTAACCGATCCTTTTGCTTCCGCGTTCCACGGGGTGGCCGCCCAGCGAGACAGTCCCCGAGTGCAGCTCCTGCAATCCGAGCAGGACTTTCAGGAAACTGGTTTTGCCGCTGCCGTTCGGCCCCAGGACCGCAAAGAACTCACCGGGGTTGATGTCGAGGTCGAGGTCCCGCCAGAGTGTCCTCTTGCCGAATTGCAGGCTGGCTCCACGGAGGCTCACTACGGGTGTCAAAAGTTGTCCTCGATCCATACGTTGCAGCGAACGCAGTTGTTGGGCCGTCCCTGCGGGCATCCGGACACGGAAGTTCAGGGAGCGGCTGGTGGCAGGGAAAAGGCCCCAGCCATCCTGAACATCTTAGGACGGCGACGGGGCCCTTCACCGCATTGCGTTGGTGGGAATGCCTACTTCTTGAGGGCGGACGAAACGGAGTCCACGTTATCGGTCATCCACTGGATGTAGTCCTTGCCCTCGGGCAGCGTTTCGGTGAAGTTCAGGACCGGCACCCGGGCAGCTTCGGCAGCCCGCTTCACGGCCTCTGTCTGTGGGCCGGCAGTCTGCTCGTTGTATGCCAGGAAGCGGACTGAACCTGCGCTGAGGAGGTCGGTGGTTTCCTTCATCACGGCAGGGGGAACGTCCGTCCCTTCTTCAACGGCGGCGCTGTAGGCCTCGGGCGTTTTGTTCTCCAGGCCCGCTGCTTCCAGGAGGTACAGCGGGACGGGCTCGGTGATGGCTACGGGAGCCTGCGCTTCCGTGGACTTCACGGCGTCCAGTTTGGCTGTCAGTTCCGCGAGCTTGGCTTTGAAGGCAGCGGCGTTGCCTGTGAATGTTGAGGCTGAGCCGGCGTCGAGGCTGCCGAGCTTGCCGGCCACGGCATCGGCGAGCTTGCCCATGGTGTCCAGGTTGTACCAAACGTGCTCATTGAAGTCGCCGTGGTCGTGCGTGTGGCCATCTTCGGAATGGGCCTCGTCGCTGTGGGCTTCCCCTTCCGGAGCCAAACCGGAAACCTCGACGGCGCTGATCATGTTCTCGTGGCCGATCTTGGTGTCGTCGGCGATCTTGTGCAGGAACTCGTCGTAGCCGCCGCCGTTTTCGACCACCAGCTTTGCCTTGGAGATCACCAGTTTGTCCTGGGCACTGGCCTCGTAGGAATGCGGATCCTGGCTGGTCTTGGTGATGATGGCCTTGACATCCACCTTGTCTCCGCCGATCGCCTTCACGATGTCGCCGTAGACGTTGGTGGAGGTAACCACCTCGATGGCCCCGGAAGACGAAGGACTGTTTGCCCCGGCGGTTCCAGCACATGAGGACAGCAGGAGGGCGGCAATTCCTGCTGTAGCGGCTACGGACAGGCGGGCGGCGTAACGACGCACGAAGACCTCGGATCTACTCAAAATGAGAATCAAACACAATTACTGGCAGGTCCCAGTGTAACCCTAATTGGGAATGATTCCTATTTAGCGAAAAAGGCGGGCGCCGATCTGAATGATCAGTGCCCGCCTTTTCGTCGGTTACGTTAGGCGCACGCTAGGCCTGCTGGCCGCCATAGCGCCGGATACCCGTCGCTTGCGTCGCGTCGCGGATTTCACCCACCAATTGCTCGATGACGTCCTCGAGGAACAAGACACCATGGGTCTCACCCCCGGCTCCAACAACGCGGGCCAGGTGTGAACCCGTCCGCTGCATGACAGACATCGCCTGCTCAATCTCATCGTCAGGGGACAAGTTGGCCAGCGAACGGATTCGTCCTTCGGCAATCGGGTGCTTGCGGCCTTCCTCCGGGATGGACAGGATGTCCTTGACGTGGAGGTAACCGGCGAGTTCGCCGTCGTCGTCCACCATCGGGAAGCGGGAGAATCCCGTGCGGCTGACCGCCTTCTCCAGATCCACCGGCGAGGACGCCGTCTTGAGCACCACCAGCTTGTCCAAGGGAACCATGATGTGCGAAGCCGTGTGCTCCGAGAACTCCAATGCGCCGCTCAACAATCCGGTCTCGTCGTCCACAAGGCCATGCCTCGTGGACTCCTGGACGATCGACTGCACTTCCTCAAGGGTGAAGGAGGACGACACTTCATCCTTCGGCTCGATTTTCATCAACCTCAGGATGTGGTTCGCCAACCAGTTCAGGCTCCAAATGACGGGGTTGACCACGCGGGCAATGAACATCAACGGCGGCGCCAGCAAAAGGGCCGCCTTGTCCGCCACCGACACAGAGATGTTCTTGGGGACCATCTCGCCAAAGGTGACATGGAGGAAGGTGACAAACAGCAGCGCAATCACGAAGGCGGTGATGTCGGCCAACTCAACAGGGACGCCAACCAGCTCAAGAGGCTCGGCCAGCAAATGGTGGATGGCCGGCTCGGCTACCTGAAGGATCAGCAGCGAGCAGACGGTGATGCCCAGTTGGGCACAGGCCAGCATCAGCGACACGTTCTCCATGGCACGCAGAGTTGTCTGCGCACGTTTGGAGCCGGCTTCAGCCAGGGGCTCTATCTGGCTGCGACGCGCGGACATGACGGCGAATTCGGCACCGACAAAGAAGGCATTGCCGATCAGGAGAATGACAAGCCAGACGATTCCTACCCAGTCACTCATCGGGCACCTGCCTCGTGGTGGGTGTTTCCGGCGTCGGACTGACCATCATCCTGGGCAACGTGGTGGAAGCAGATCCTGTCGATCCTGCGGCCATCCATCCTGGTGACGGTCAGCGTGCCGCCCGGCGTCTCCACGAGGTCCCCCACCTTTGCAATCCGGCCAAGCTGGCTCATGACGTAACCGCCCACGGTTTCATAGGCGGATTCGTCGGGAACGGTGAGGTTCGGAATCTGTTCCGAGACTTCGTCCGGCCGGAGCAAGCCCGGGAAATACCAGTCGCCGGTAGCGCTCTGCAGCACTCCGGGGCGGACTTTGTCGTGCTCGTCCGCAACCTCTCCGACGATCTCTTCAACCAGGTCCTCGAGCGTAGCTATGCCCGCAGTGCCGCCGTATTCGTCAAGCACGACGGCGAGTTGAAGGTTGCCTTCGCGCAGTTCAGCCAAGAGGGCGTCAAGGTGGATGGTCTCCGGGACCTGCAGGACATCGGTCATGATGGCGCCGGCCTGGAGTTTGGCACGACGCTCGGCGGGAACAGCCACGGCCTTCTTGACATGCACCACTCCGCGGATATCGTCCGTGGAATCGCCAATGATCGGAAAGCGCGAATACCCGGTACGCCGTGCAGCGTCCAGGATATCGGCCACCGTCTGGTCGGCGTCGATTGTCTCCATGCGGATCCTGGGCGTCATGACATCAGCCGCCGTCCGCCCGGAGAAGTTCAAAGTACGGGCAACGAAATTCGCTGTCCCCGCATCCAAGGTGCCAAGCTCTGCGGATCGGCGTACCAAGGAGGCCAGCTCAGCGGGGGTCCGTGCCCCCGAGATCTCTTCCTTGGCCTCCAGGCCGAACAGGTTCAGGACCTTGTTGGAGAAGCCGTTCAGCACCACGATGGCCGGCTTGAAGACGGCAGTGAACATCAGTTGGGGGCGGGCAAGACGCTTTCCCAAGGGGAAGGCGAGGGCGATGGCCATGTTCTTGGGGACCAGTTCGCCGAGAAGCATCGACAAGAGCGTAGCGAAGGCCATGGCCACGATCAGTGCAATGGAGTGCACTGCCTCGCTTGGCAGGCCCAGCAAGCCGAGCGGCCCGAGGAGCAACTGACCAACAGAGGGCTCCATGACGAAACCAGTCAACAACGTGGTCAACGTGATGCCAAGCTGGCAACTGGAAAGCTGGGTGGAGAGCGATTTGAGGCACTTCAGCAGTGGGGCCGCAGCGTGGTCGCCGTTGTCGACAGCGCGCTGGACGCTTGCCTGGTCCAGGGCAACCAGGGAAAACTCGACCGCTACAAAGAAGCCGGTCCCAAGGATCAGGGCAAAACCGGCGAGGAGAAGAATCCATTCCACTTAGCGCATCCCTCCTAGGGCAGGCGCGTGCAATGGGGTTATTGCCTCAGGGGCGGGGATTCGCCCCGGCGGAGGCTGGTCGGGCGCCGCGGACGCATGGTCTGCGGCACCACCGGCACTGAACGCCGGCGCGTGATGGGCATGTGAACGGGTGTTGCCGGCTCGACGGGCACGCTGTGCGGAGTTGCCAGGTTGGCTCCCCCGACAGATCCCAGGCCGGCACCTAGATTTACTGTCCATAAGGAGTTCAGTCTACAGTCCGGCACCCATGATCCACCTCAGGGAGAAGAAGTTCGCCATAAAAGGAAGAGTCTGGCCACTAAGACAGCAGCAGCATGATTTAGGTCACCACTATTGGCAGTTAACCAACGATCCTAACTAGACTGTCAGGGGTCTGAGTTCGCGGGACCCGGACCCTGTCCCATTGTTGCGGAAAAGCAACTTTGGCCAGCGGGAAAACAACACTCATGGAAGAGGCGTATTTCAAGTGCCAGAGCAGCCCAGCCACCGTCTACCAGAGGAATTTGGCGGAAACGAGTGGCTCGTTGACGAACTGTACGAGCGGTACCAACAGGACAAGAATTCGGTGGACACCAAGTGGTGGCCGCTCTTCGAATCCTTTGCTTCCGCTGACGGCACTTCTTCCAACGGAACCTCTGCAGCTCCAGCAGCTGCCAATCCCCCTACCCAAGTACTTCCCGTCGTAGCCCCGGCTGCAGCGGCACCGGCACCGGCGCCGGCGGCCCCTGCAGCAGCACCGGCCGCAGCTCCTGCGGCTCCTGCAGCCCCCGCTCCGGCGAAGAAAGAACCTGCAACAGTCGCCAGGGACGGTGCAAAGAAGCCCGCCGCCGGCACCACTGCACAGCCGATCCCTGCACAGCTGCCCAAGAGCAACAAGGCCCCGACGGCGCCGGAAGAGGACGTCGTTTCCGTCCTCCGCGGTCCGGCCAAGGCCATTGCCACCAACATGGTCACCAGCCTCGAAGTGCCCACCGCAACCAGCGTCCGGGCAGTTCCGGCCAAGTTGCTCATTGACAACCGCGTTGTCATCAACTCCAACCTTGCCCGTGCCCGCGGTGGCAAGGTGTCCTTCACCCACCTCATCGGTTACGCCGTTGTCCGTGCGCTGTCCCAGTTCCCGTCCATGAACGTCTACTACGACGAAATCGACGGCAAGCCGAGCGCCGTGCAGCCCGCGCACGTCAACTTCGGCATCGCAATCGACATGCCCAAGCCCGATGGCACCCGCCTGCTGATGGTTCCCAACATCAAGAAGGCCGAGACCATGGACTTCGCGGAGTTCTGGCACACCTACGAGGACCTGATCAAGCGTGCCCGCAACGGCAAGCTCACAGCTGACGACCACGCCGGCACCACGGTTTCGCTGACCAACCCGGGTGGCATCGGCACCGTTCACTCGGTTCCGCGCCTTTCCAAGGGCCAGGCCGCCATCATCGGCGTCGGCGCCCTTGACTACCCGGCGGAGTTCCAGGGCGCAAGCGAAAAGATCATCGCCCAGAACGCCATCAGCAAGATCCTCACCTTGACCTCCACCTACGACCACCGGGTCATCCAGGGTGCGGGCAGCGGTGAATTCCTCAAGCTAGTCCACCAGCTCCTGCTCGGCGCGCAGAACTTCTACGACGAGATCTTCGAAGCCCTCCGCATTCCGTACGAGCCCGTTCGCTGGAGCCCGGACCTGCAGGTGGATCCTGCCGACGAGATCAACAAGGTTGCCCGCATCCAGCAGCTGATCCACTCCTACCGCGTGCGCGGCCACCTCATGGCTGACACCGATCCCCTGGAGTACGTCCAGCGCAAGCACCCGGACCTCGATGTCCTCACGTACGGCCTCACCCTGTGGGACCTCGACCGCGAGTGGCCGACCGGTGGCTTCGGCGGAAAGCCCCAGCTCAAGTTCCGCGACATCCTCGGCGTGCTCCGCGACGCCTACTGCCGCACTACGGGCATCGAGTACATGCACATCCAGGAGCCTGCCGAACGCAAGTGGTTCCAGGACCAGCTGGAGCACCCCTACTCCAAGCCGAGCCGCGAAGAGCAGTTGCGCATCGTCTCCAAGCTCAACGCCGCAGAAGCTTTCGAGACCTTCCTGCAGACCAAGTTCGTGGGGCAGAAGCGCTTCTCCCTCGAAGGTGGCGAGTCGCTCATTCCGCTGCTTGACGCCGTCATCTCCGACGCTGCCGACGATGGCCTGGACGAGGTCGCCATCGGCATGGCCCACCGCGGCCGCCTCAACGTGCTGACCAACATCGCCGGCAAGACCTACGCACAGGTCTTCCGCGAGTTCGAAGGCACGCAGGACCCCCGTTCAGTCCAGGGCTCCGGTGACGTCAAGTACCACCTGGGCACCGAAGGCACCTTCACCTCGGACAACGGCAAGCAGACCAAGGTCTACCTCGCCGCGAACCCGTCGCACCTGGAAGCCGTGGACTCCGTGCTTGAGGGCATCGTCCGCGCCAAGCAGGACCGCCTGGACCAGGGCGAGTCCTTCCCGGTCCTGCCCATCATGGTCCACGGCGATGCCGCCTTCGCGGGCCAGGGCGTGGTGGCAGAAACCCTGAACCTTTCGCAGCTGCGTGGCTACCGCACCGGCGGCACCATCCACGTGATCGTCAACAACCAGGTTGGCTTCACCACTGCACCGTCCTCTTCGCGTTCGTCCACGTACTCCACGGACGTTGCCAAGATGATCCAGGCACCGGTGTTCCACGTGAACGGCGACGACCCCGAGGCCGTGGTGCGCGTTGCGCAGCTCGCCTACGAGTTCCGTCAGCGTTTCCACAAGGACGTCGTCATCGACATGGTCTGCTACCGCCGTCGTGGCCACAACGAGGGCGATGACCCCTCGATGACCCAGCCGCTCATGTACAACCTGATCGAAGCCAAGCGCTCCGTCCGCAAGCTGTACACGGAGTCGCTGATTGGCCGTGGCGACATCACCGAGGAAGAAGCAGAGCAGTTGCTCCGCGACTACCAGGAACGCCTGGAGCGTGTCTTCGCCGAGACGCACGCGGCCCAGACCTCCCCGATCCCGATCATCACTGCGGACTCCGCGGCCGTCTCGGACATCGAGCGTCCCATTGCCCAGCAGGCAGATTTCGGTACCAACGCCCCCACGTCCACGGCGATTTCCACGGAGACCCTTGCCCGCATCGGCAAGGCACACCTGGAAATCCCCGAGGGCTTCACGGTTCACTCCAAACTCAAGCAACTCCTGGAGAAGCGCGAGCAGATGTCCCGCGAAGGCGGCATCGACTGGGGCTTCGGCGAGATCGCAGCATTCGGTTCGCTGATCATGGAAGGCGTACCCGTGCGCCTGGCGGGGCAGGACTCCCGGCGTGGCACGTTCGTCCAGCGCCACGCTGTGTTCCACGACCGCGCCAACGGCAACGAATGGCTGCCCCTTGGCAACCTCTCCGACAACCAGGCCAAGCTCTGGATCTACGACTCCCTGCTGTCCGAATACGCAGCCATGGGCTTCGAATACGGATACTCGGTGGAACGACCGGATGCACTGGTCCTCTGGGAAGCCCAGTTCGGTGACTTCGTCAATGGTGCACAGACCATCATCGACGAGTTCATCTCCTCGGCTGAGCAGAAGTGGGGCCAGCGCTCCTCGCTGGTGCTCATGCTCCCGCACGGCTACGAAGGCCAGGGCCCGGACCACTCCTCGGCACGCATCGAGCGCTTCCTGCAGATGTGCGCCGAAGACAACATGATCGTGGCCAACCCCACCACCGCTGCGTCGCACTTCCACCTGCTGCGCCGCCAGGCCTACAGCCGTCCGCGCAAGCCGCTGATCATCTTCACACCCAAGCAGTTGCTGCGCCTCAAGGGTGCCGCTTCCGCCGTCGAAGATTTCACCACGGGCGGTTTCAGGCCGGTTATTGGGGATCCGGAAGTCCAGCCGGCAAACGTGGACCGGGTCATCCTGGTCTCGGGACGCTTGTACTACGACCTCCTGTCCAACCGCCAGAAGTCCGGTGATACCTCCACGGCCATCATCCGCGTGGAGCAGCTGTACCCGCTGCCGAAGGCGGACATCGACGCCGAACTCGCCAAGTACCCCAACGCGGACGTCGTCTGGGCCCAGGACGAGCCCGCCAACCAGGGTCCGTGGCCGTTCATGGGCCTGAACCTGGCACCGGAGCTCGACCGCAAGCTCCGCTTGGTGTCGCGTCCGGCTTCGGCCTCCACGGCTGCCGGTTCCATGAAGCGCCACGCCGCTGAACAGGATGCCCTGATCAAGCAGGCTTTCGAGCGTAAGTAAAACGAAACTGCCCGGCCTGAGGAGCGATAAGCACGCCTCAGGCCGGGCAGTTCTGTTTAATGGGACAGGTACCCGGTCCCTAAAACCGGCCGATGATCCGAAAAAGTGTGCAAGGACCGTAACGAGTGTGAAGAGGTAACCGTGGAAGACAGGAAGCTGCGTATTGCAGCTGTAGGAGATGAACTGCTCGCGGGCCTGGGGGATCCCCGCGCCCTGGGCTGGCTCGGACGAGTCCTGGCCCGCACACCCCAGGACTCCGTCGTGGTGGAAAGCTTTCCGCTCCCCTGCCCCATGGAAGGTACGGAGGGCCTGGCCGCCCGCTGGCAGGACGAAGCCGGCAGGCGTTTCAGCGATACCCACGAGAACAGATTGGTGATCGGCCTTTCGGGACGTGACCTTGAGTTTGGCTTGTCGACGGCGCGGAGCCGGTTGAATCTGGCCAACATCCTTGATGGTGCATCCCACAGCAGCGTCGAGGTTTTCGTGGTGGGGCCACCGCCAACGCTGGACCCAGTACGCAACAAGCGGCTGGCCGAGCTCAACACGGCCTTTGCCGATGTCACCACACGACGGAACCATCACTACGTTGACACGTTCTCCCCGTTGCTCAATCATGAGCAGTGGAGGACGGACCTCGCAGCCAATGGGGGAACACCGGGCCAGGCAGGCTACGGATTAATTGCGTGGCTGGTCCTGCACCGCGGCTGGTTCCAGTGGCTTAACATCGCCCAACCGGAGTAGCCATGACGCGGAACGTGCAGGATTTTGTCAGAGCACCGCTGGCAGCAGCTGTTATTGCCGCCGTAGCAGCCACAACTTCCTGCAGTTCCCCTCCACCGGCACCTCCGGCGTCGTCAAGTACTTCTGCCGGCGCCTCCATCTCGGCGTCCGCTGCCCTGCAGACCTTCGACGCCGGGATGTTGCGCTCGGAGTTCGAACGGGCCGCCAAAGAGGTCATGGTGCCCGGCGCCGTGGTCCTTTTGCAGACCCCTGACGGCAACCTCTCGGCTTCGTATGGCACGGGTGTGCGCGGCAGCGACCAGCCGGTCTCGACGGAGGACCACATCCGGGTAGGTTCCGTCACCAAGACCTGGACCACGACTGTGATCCTGCAATTGGTGCAGGAGGGCAAGCTGGCCTTGGCCGACCCCGTGTCCAAGTACCGCCCGGATGTCCCCAACGGCGGGGCCATCACCATGGACCAGTTGCTGACCATGCGAAGCGGTCTGTTCAACTACACCGAAACGCTTGAGCTCAACTCGGCTATGGACACTCAACCGCAAAAGGCGTGGAACCCCGAAGAGCTGCTCACCCTTGCCTTTGCGCATCCGCCCTACTTTGCACCGGGGCAAGGCTTCCACTACTCCAACACCAACACAGTGCTTCTGGGCCTGATTGCCGAAAAGGTCGAGGGAAAGCCACTTGGCGACTTGTTCAAGGAACGCATCTTTGACCCCCTGGGCTTGAAGGGAACCATCTTTCCGGACGCGTCTTCCAGCAGCATCCCTGATCCACACCCCCGGGGGTATTTCTACGGCGATAACGTGCTGACCATGTCGAACCCTGCCCTTCCGGAGGACATGCAGAAAGAGGCGACGGCCGGCACGCTGGCACCCAACGATGTCACCGACGTCAACCCATCCTGGGCCTGGGCTGCCGGCTCGGGGATCTCCACGGCAGAGGACCTGAAGATCCTGGGCGAAGCCCTTGCCAACGGAAAGCTGCTCAATCCTGAACTTCAGCAGAAACGGCTCGACAGCGTCACTCCTACCAACCCCGACAAGCCAGACGGGGCCTTGTACGGCCTGGGGATTGCCAAGTTCGGAAACCTCTACGGCCACACGGGCGAGTTGCCTGGATTCAACACCTTCATGGGCAGCGACCCGGGCAACCAGGTCACGCTGGTTGTCTGGACCAACCTTGCGCCCGCCGCGGACGGCCGCGATCCCGCGGTGATCATCGCCCGTTCGCTGATCGCCAAGGTCTACCGCGCATCAGCCTGATCCGGCGATGACCATTGCCTTTCGGCGAGACGCGATATATCGTGATTCCATCAACGCGATATATCGCAACTTGGAGGGATCATGTCAGACGAACTCTGGACCGTGACGGGCCCGCAAACAATTGAAGTGGACAACGTCCGCTCCCTGAAGCTGGGCATCGTCAAGGGCCGCTTCGACGTCGTCACCCACGACGAACCCTTTGTACGCATCGAAATCAGCGAAATCACCGGCGACCCCCTGACGGTGACGCTCGTTGACGGACGCCTTGAAGTACGCCACCAGCTTCAGGGCCCGCAGGGCTGGTTCCGCAACCTGATGGGAACCGTCAACAACACAAGTTCCAACTCGGTGGTGGTCGGAATCGCGCTCCCGCCCGGCGTCGACGTCGAGGCTGGAACCGTGAGCGGCGACGGCATGGTGTCCGGTATCAGCGGCCGCACCCGCCTCAACACAGTCTCCGGTTCGGTCCTGGCGGACGGCACCACCGGCCAACTGCATGTGAACACCGTCAGCGGCGAGGTCATCGCCAGGAACCACGACGGCGTCCTGACCGCCAAGAGCGTCTCGGGCGAAGTCACGGCCTCGGGCACGTTCAAAAGCGTCCGTGCCAGCACCGTCAGCGGCGACCTCAGTTTCGACCTCCAGGATTACACGAACGATCTTGGTGCCAACTCCGTTTCCGGCGACCTCACCATTCGGCTCCCCCACAATGTCGGTTTGGACATCGTGGCGAAATCGGCCAGCGGAACGGTGGTGATCGATGACCAGATGTACGCCCAGCCCGGCAGCAACGTCCACACCATCGTGGGTCCTGACGAGCGGCTCATGCTGGTCCGCACCAACACCGTGTCGGGAAAGACGTACATCATCCACGGATCAGCGCCGGCATCGGACGGCAGCCAGCAGTCGCCAGGGGAAGCGGGTCTCTGATGCCTCCCGTTTTCGCCCACGGTGCCTTGCGCCTGTATTTGCTTGCCTTGCTGGAAAGCGGTCCCAAGCACGGCTACGAACTGATTAAAGCCCTCGGTGAACGCTTCGGTGGAACCTACTCCCCCAGCGCCGGCACCATTTATCCCCGCCTTGGCAAACTGGAAGAAGAAGGCCTCGTAGCTACCGAGACCGAGGGCCGCCGCACCAAGTATTCCATCACCGCAGCGGGACGTGCCGAACTGGACAGCCGCAGGGAGGAACTGGCGGACGTGGAAGATACCATCTCTGCTTCCGTCAGGCGGCTTGCGGATAACCTGCGGGAGGACATCCGCAGCAACATGCGCGGCCTTCGCGCCGATCTGGCTGCCACTGCCGAAGCGGCCCGCACCAACGCCGCCTCGGCCGCTTTTCGCAGCCGCACAGCGGGCTACACACCGGAAGGCCAGCGCATCCTGAAGGAAGCTGAATTGATGGTTCAGGCCTTCCGCGACGACATCCGCGTGGAGTTGCGCCAGCACGGAGCTTCCAGTCCCCTGACGCCGGTAGCGTTGGAGACCGTCCGCGCGGTCCTGGACCAGGCCCGCATCTCCATCAGGAATTCACTGAACAGTTGAGCCGGGAATTGAGTGAACAATTGCGCCGCGGCACCCTGACCTGCTGCGCAGGCGCCTCCCGGTTCGCGGCGCGGCACCCGGATGTGCGAAACTGGAGGGCAGCTCTATTGAGTATCAATCATTGAAGGAGGCCAGCTATGAGCAAGCGTGCACGTAAGCGTCGTGACCGTAAGCGCGGCGGCGCGAACCACGGCAAGCGTCCCAACACCTAAGCCAACGGCTTAGCGTCAAAGGCTTAAGAGCGAGGGCCCCGGAAACCATGCGGTTTCCGGGGCCCTTGGCGTTAAGTCCGCCCAAGTCCAGGTTGTGCCGAACCAGTACTTGGATCAGGCATCAACGGGCTTGATGGAATGGATCCTGTCCAGGATGGAATTCTTGAGGTTCTCGGGAGCGGATTCGGTACACGAGCGCTTGACCATGGTTCGGATGAGGCATTCAAGGTCATACTGCTCGGCACACTCTTCACACGTATCCAGGTGCTGCTTGATCTCCGTGAGGTCCTCACGGGTCAACGCACCATCGAGGTACTCATAGATCCGCTGCATTCGCGTATCGTCGCAATCGCCCAATCCCTGGCAGTCGCTCATTTCTCTTTCTCCTGATTGTTGCTTCCGGCCGCGGCCTGATCATCGGTGTGGGCCTTGAAGCCCCGTTCGGCGGCATAGTCCGCCAGCATGTCCCGCAGCATCTTCCTGCCGCGGTGCAACCGCGACATGACAGTGCCGATCGGGGTGTTCATAATTTCCGAGATTTGCTTGTAGGCATATCCCTCAACGTCCGCGAAGTAGACAGCCAAGCGGAACTCCTCCGGGATTGACTGCAACGCGTTCTTGACGTCGGAATCGGGCAGGTGGTCAAGCGCCTCGGCTTCGGCCGACCGCAAACCCGCCGAGGTATGCGATTCGGCTTTTGCCAGCTGCCAATCCTCGATCGTGTCCGAGTTGGACTGCAGCGGCTCGCGTTGCCGCTTCCGATAGAGGTTGATGTAGGTGTTGGTCAGGATCCGGTACAGCCACGCCTTGAGGTTGGTGCCGGGCTTGTACTGGTGGAAAGCCGAAAACGCCTTGGTGTAGGCCTCCTGGACGAGGTCTTCCGCGTCGGAAGGATTCCGCGCCATCCTCATGGCAGCGGAGTACAACTGGTCCACGTACTGCATGGCGTCACGCTCGAAACGCTCGCGCCGCTGCTCCGGGCTCTCCGCCGCAATGTCGACGGCGGCTTCTGCCGGGGCGTTGTCGTCGTCCGTTGCGTCGGCTGCTTCGTACATGGCCGCTGCGGCCGGTTCAATGGTGCTCATCGTTGCCAAGTCTACTGTCAGCTTGGGAGAATCCGGCTGCACACCGTACCCGGTCTCCGGCAGAACCATGCGGTCCTTCACCAAAGTCAAAAAACCAACTCCGTTCAGCGAGCGGCAACACCGTGCCGCAGTACGGTCGTCACCGTACCTGAAACTCACAACGGCCGCCGCTGGGTAAATATTCCGCAAAAGTGCAAGACTAGATCAGACTGCACCCCTTGAACACAACACTCATCGAACAGTGTGGCAAGCCATCCAGGAGGCAAGACATGTCTTTTATCCGTTTTCTCGCGCGGCCCATGCTCGCGTCCAGCTTCGTCGTAGCAGGCCTGGACAAGCTGAAGAACGCGGACGACACCGCGAAGCAACTTTCGCCGGTCCTCCGACGCGCCTCTGAATCACTTCCCTTCAAAACCGACGAGAAGACCCTCGCCCGGGTTCTGGGTGGTGCGCAGCTCGGCGCAGGCGCCTTGCTTGGTTTGGGCAGACTTTCCCGGTTCGCAGCCACGGTACTGGCCCTGACTTCGGCACTGAATTCCTATGTTGAGTGGCGTTCTGCCGATATCAGCACCAAGGAAGGGCGCAGCGCGCGGAAGGCCCAGCTGCTGAAGAACATCTCCCTGACCGGTGGCGTGCTGCTGGCCGCCGTGGATACCGAAGGCCGCCCAAGCATTGCCTGGCGGGCCGAGCACCTTGCGGCCGACGCCAGGAAGGTCACTGGCAAGCAAATCAAGAAGGCCGACAAAGCAGTCCGCAAGGCCGTAGACAACGCAGTTGGAGCATAAGGAAGCATGACAGGTACCACCGCCGCAACATCCGAACCAGGCAAAGCCGCCAGCCTCCCGCTGTGGCCGGCCCCGTATGCCAAGGGACCGCTGGATGCCACCGTTACAGTGCCCGGTTCAAAATCGCTGACCAACCGGTTCCTGGTGCTGGCAGCTTTGGCGGATGGTCCCTCCCGGCTTCGGGCTCCCCTGCATTCACGTGATTCGGCCCTGATGATCCAGGCCCTCCGGCAATTGGGTGCCACCGTCACCGAGGTACCCGGTGACGGTGACTACGGGCCGGACCTGGAGATCACTCCCCTGGATCCCTCGGCCTCCAGCTCAACAACTTCGATCGACTGCGGCCTGGCCGGCACCGTCATGAGGTTCGTTCCTCCGCTGGCCGCGCTGCGCAGCGGAGCCACCGTCTTTGACGGTGACCCCCATGCACGCAACCGCCCCATGGGCACCATCATCGAAGCACTGCTTGCCCTGGGAGTTCCGGTCGCAGCAGAAGGCGGCAGGACGCCGTCGGCCCTTCCATTTACCGTGGAAGGCACCGGCGAGGTACGCGGCGGCCACTTGGTCATCGATGCCAGCGCTTCGTCCCAATTCGTTTCAGCCTTGCTGTTGGTTGGTGCCCGCTTCACGGAGGGCCTCCATTTGGAGCACGTGGGCAAACCCGTACCCAGCCTTGACCACATCACCATGACTGTGGAGGTCCTCCGCAGCGTAGGTGTCACAGTGGATGACTCCGTGCCCAACCACTGGCGGGTATCTCCGGGGACCATCAAGGCTTTCGACCAGCGCATAGAGCAGGACCTGTCCAATGCCGGGCCGTTCCTGGCTGCTGCGCTGGCCACCCGCGGCACGGTCCGAATCCCCAACTGGCCCGCGGGCACTACCCAGGTAGGAGATATGTGGCGGAGTATCCTGGCTGCAATGGGGGCTACCGTCAGTCTTCACGACGGAACATTGACCGTAACCGGCGGAGCCTCGATCAAGGGCGCGGACTTTGACGAAACCAGCGAACTGGCCCCTACCGTTGCCGCTCTGTGCGCACTGGCCACGGGACCGTCGCGGTTGACGGGAATCGCCCACCTGCGCGGACACGAAACCGACCGCCTTGCGGCCCTTGTTGCCGAGATCAACCGGCTTGGCGGGGATGCGGAAGAGACCGCTGACGGCCTGGTGATCCGCCCGGCAACGCTTCACGGCGGGGTGGTCCACAGCTACGCCGACCACAGGATGGCAACTGCGGGAGCCATCCTCGGCCTCGCTGTCCAGGGCGTCCAGGTGGAAGACATCGCTACTACTTCCAAAACCATGCCCGAATTCCCGGACATGTGGGCGCGGATGCTTGAGACCGCCGCCACGGATGGGACCAGCAACTGACCATGGGCCGAGACGCACGTTCCTGGGACGAATCCGACGTCCGGATCCGACCCAACAAAAAGGGGTCCAGGCCACGGACAAAGGACCGCCCCAGCCACGACGACGCCGTCATCGGGCGCATCATCACCGTTGACCGCGGACGCTACCGCGCCATCGTGGACGAAGACACCCCCAACGAGCGCATCATCATCGCCGCCCGCGCCAGGGAGCTACGCCGAAATCCCGTAGTGCCTGGCGACTTCGTGGCACTGGTGGGGGACGTCTCCGGCTCTCCGGACACCTTGGCACGCTTGGTTCGGGTAGAAGAACGCAGGACCCTCCTGCGACGCAGCGCCGATGACACCGATCCCATCGAACGTGTAGTTGTGGCCAACGCCGACCAGTTGGTGGTGGTGGTTGCAGCCGCAAATCCGGAACCGCGGACCGGATTCATCGACCGCGCCCTTGTTGCGGCGTACGACGCCGGCATTGAGCCTTTGCTGCTGATCACCAAAGCCGACGTCAAGGATCCCAGCGAATTGCTGGCGAACTACCTCAGCCTGGATTTCCCGGTCATTATCAGCCGCACTGCCGACTCTGAAGCAGGCGGTATTGATGCCCGCTCCGATGACGGCTTATCGGCCCGCTTGGACAGGGAGGCCGTGTCACAGCTCAGGGCCCACCTTGGCGGAAAAGTGACCGTCATGCTGGGCCACTCCGGCGTTGGCAAGTCCACCATGGTCAACGCCCTGACCGGCGCTGAGCGGGCTACGGGTGGCGTCAACGCCGTAACCGGCCGCGGCAGGCACACATCGTCTTCGGCACTGGCCCTCAAGCTTGCGGATGCTCCTTCCGGAAGCTGGATCATCGACACCCCCGGCATCCGTTCCTTCGGCTTGGCCCACGTGGATCCGGACCGGATCCTGCATTCCTTCCCCGACCTCGAGCCCGGAACCGAAGCGTGCGAGCGTGGCTGCAAGCACGACGCAACGGCAGTGAATTGCGGATTGGACGCGTGGGTCATCGAAGGCCACGCGGGTCCATCAGGGGTGGCCCGCCTGGCGTCGCTGCGAAGACTGCTGGGCGCGGACCCACGCCTGGAAGCCAAGGAAGCGAAAGAGCTGGGCACGGTTATCTGAGGACACTGGAAAACTGACGGTTCCGCCTTAACGTCCCCGCTGTGGCCAGTGTTTCAGGATAGTTTGGTGGCATGACCCAACCCGCTTCCACCTACAACGACGACCTGCGCCTTGCCCATGTCCTCGCCGATTCCGTCGACGCCCAGACCATGGATCGCTTCAAGGCACTGGACCTGCAGATCGAAACCAAGCCCGACCTCACCCCTGTGACAGATGCGGACAAGGCTGCCGAAGAAGCCATCCGCGGTCAGTTGTCACGCTCGCGTCCCCGCGATGCCGTCCTGGGGGAAGAATTCGGCAGCAGCGGCCATGGTTCGCGCCGTTGGATCATCGATCCCATCGACGGGACAAAGAACTTTGTTCGCGGCGTGCCGGTCTGGGCAACGCTGATCGCCCTCGTCGACGAAGGCGAACCCGTAGTCGGCGTCGTAAGCGCCCCGGCGCTGGGCAAGCGCTGGTGGGCGGCCAAAGACATGGGCGCCTACATGGGTCGGTCCCTTGCTTCGGCAACGCGACTCAAAGTGTCCAACGTTTCGCGGTTGGCCGATGCTTCGATGTCGTACTCGAGCCTGTCCGGCTGGAAGGAGCGGGGCAACCTGGACGAATTCATGGGCCTCACCGAAGACGTCTGGCGCACACGCGCCTATGGCGACTTCTGGTCCTACTGCCTTGTAGCCGAAGGCGCAGTGGATATTGCCTGCGAACCGGAACTGAATCTCTACGACATGGCTGCACTCGTGCCCATCGTCACCGAAGCGGGCGGACGCTTCACTTCCCTGGAAGGTGAGGACGGGCCCTTTGGGGGCAACGCCCTCGCCACCAACTCCATCCTCCATTCGGAAGTGCTGAAGCGCCTCAATCCCGGCTTGGACGACCTCCTCCAGCCGCAGGCCTGAACCCGGCAAAACTCCGGATTGCCGAATTTTCGACGGCGGATGCCCACTCTGGCGGGCATCCGCCGTTCTTTATTCGCAAAAGACCGCGATTGGCAATCCCGCGTAACAAAGCGCTTAACAAAACTCCTTCGCTTTGTAAGGCCCCATGGGCGTGCCTTAGCCTTTTTTACAGGTCACGAGTGCCAGCGCTAAACCCCGGTTTGCTGGCCGGCAACCCTCCATTCGCGGTGGGGTGCCCCGGGTGACGACCGGGCCGGTCCGGAACGGATGCGGCAAGCGCGGATCCCCCTGCGGGGGTCCCTCTTGAGTGAGGTCCCATGAGCACTGTCACGTTCAACTCAAACATCATTCCGTCCTTCGTTGACGAAACTGCGGCAGTGGCTGCCCGTCCCCTTGCCGCCGTCACTGGCGCGGAACTGCAGGCGCCACTGATCCAGGGTGGCCACGTCCGCTACGCCAACCTTGACTACGGTGCCTCGGCTCCTGCCCTGACCATCGTTTCGGCGTATCTCAATGAGGTCCTGCCGTACTACGCCAGCGTTCACCGCGGCGCCGGCTTCGCATCGCAAATCAGCACTTCGGTGTACGAAAATTCCCGGAACATTGTCCGCGAATTCGTGGGCGGACGGGCCGATGACTCCGTCATCTTCACCCGGAACACCACGGACTCGTTGAACCTGTTGGCCGGCTGCCTTCCGCAAGTTGATGGCCAGTACGCCGGCGAGGTCCTGTATCTGGACATTGAGCATCACGCGAACCTCCTGCCGTGGCAAGGCGTCCCGCACCGCAGCGTCGTCGCTGCCCCTACCCTGACGGGCACGCTGGAGAAGATCGAGGCCGAACTGGCGCAGGGGGGCGTCAGCCTGCTTGCGGTAACCGGTGCGTCGAACGTGACCGGCGAGATCCTGCCGATAGCCAGGCTTGCCGCCCTGGCGCACCAGTACGGTGCCCGGATTGTGGTGGACGCCGCCCAGCTTGCTCCGCACCGCAGGGTCAACATCACCGAGGCAGACGTCGATTACATCGTTTTCTCCGGTCACAAGCTCTATGCACCGTTTGGTGCAGGCGTAGTGGTGGGTCGCCCTGACTGGCTCGACGCCGGCGTCCCGCACCTGGCTGGGGGCGGCGCTGTCCGCGAAGCCCGCCTGGATTCCGTCAGCTGGGCCACGGGTCCGGCACGGCATGAAGGCGGCTCCCCCAACGTCCTGGGTGCGGCGACACTCGCCCGCGCCACCCAAGTCCTCGCCGGCCTGGATCAGGATGCCTGGCACGCCCACGAAGCGGGTATCCGCGGCTATCTCGTGGACGGTCTGGAAGCCATCGACGGCGTAACAGTCCACCGGATCTTCAGCGATTCCGACGACACCATCGGCGTGGTCAACTTCTCCGTGGAGGGATTCGACGCCGGCCTGGTCGCCGCCTACCTCGCGGCAGAACACGGCGTGGGCCTGCGCGACGGACGGTTCTGCGCCCACCCCTTGTTGAAGCGGCTCGGGCTCCCGTCAGGTTCCTTGCGTGCGAGCTTTGGCGTCGGCTCCCGGTTGGAGGACGCCACCAGGCTTTTGGCCGGTATCGAGGAACTCAAGCGCAACGGCCTGGGCTGGGACTACGTAGTGGACGAGGGCCGCTGGGTCCCCGCCAACGACCACCGCAGCTACCCCGAGTGGGCACCCAACACCCCCGGGACGGCCGGAGCGGCTCCCTGCACGATTGACTAAGCACCGCGGACCCCTGCCGCGGCACGCAGGCGGTAAATTCGTAGGGTAACTTTGGCTACCCTGTGAAGGAGTTCCGCGTGTCCCTGCGCTCACCGAACGGCGCACCCGGAATTCCGGGTCCGGCCGGCCCCGGCGGCCCGAAACTCCATGCCTCCCGCCGCCACGAACTTGGCCAGAGCTTCCAGGACGGCGGAGAGCACTACGATCGCGTGCGGCCCGGCTATCCCGTGGACTCCGTGGAGTGGCTCGTACCCGGCGGTGCAACGACAGCGGCGGACGTGGGTGCGGGTACGGGCAAATTCACTGCGCTCCTTGCCGCGCGCGGACTTGAGGTCGCCGCCGTCGACCCTTCCACCGACATGTTGGAGCAACTGCGCAAAACCCATCCGGGTATCACCGCGCTGGAGGGAACGGCCGAGGCAACTGGACTGGCGGACTCAGCATTCGACGTCGTCAGCGTTGCCCAGGCCTGGCACTGGTGCGAGCCATATGCCGCGAGCACCGAGATCGCCCGGATCCTTCGCCCCCACGGTGTACTGGGCCTGATCTGGAACCAGTTGGACACCTCCATTCCCTGGGTTCACCGGCTCTCGCGCATCATGCATGCAGGAGACGTCCACAAGCCTGGATTCCGGCCAGTCATCGGCCCGGAGTTCCGGGGACTTGAACGTCACCTCACCACATGGGAGGATCCGCTCACTCCTGAGGACATCATGGAACTGACCAAGTCGCGCAGCTACTACCTGCGCGCCAACCAAGCCACACGCACCAAAGTCATGGGCAACCTCCAGTGGTACCTTTACGAACACCTCGGCCATGCGCCAGGCGAGACTGTGCCGCTGCCCTACCTGACGCAGACCTGGCGGGCATTCAAGGGTCCCGGCGCCGCGCCACGGTAGGCTTGGGGTGTGAAGACCAGTACGCCCTCCTCCTCGATCGAGGACTACGTCAAGGTCATCTACTCCTACACGGAGTGGCAGGACAAGCCGATCACGTCCTCCCAGCTTGCCCTGCGCCTTGGGGTAGCCAATTCCTCAGTGTCCGAAATGGTGCGCAAACTCAAGGACCAGGGCCTGGTGGACCACCAGCCGTACAGCGCGATCCGGTTGACCCCGGAAGGGATGCGCCTGGCCCTTTCCATGGTCCGCCGGCACCGCCTCATCGAGACGTACCTCGTGGAAGAGCTTGGGTATAGCTGGGACGAAGTCCACGATGAGGCCGAAATGCTCGAACACGCGGTTTCCGACACCTTCATCGAACGCATGGCTGCCAAACTCGGCCATCCCGAACGAGACCCGCACGGTGACCCCATCCCGTCGGCTGACGGGACCGTGGAGTTGCCCCACGCCTACCGCATGATCGAGCTCGACCAAGGCCATTCGGGCCGCATTACCCGCATCAGCGACGAGAACCCCGATCTTCTCCGGTACCTCGCTGCGGAAAACATCGCCCTCGACGCCCCCGTCGAAGTGGTGGGCCGCAAGCCCTTCGGGGGTGCGCTCGTGGTCCGGATAGGCAGCGGCGCCAAAGGCCGCGAGTTCGATCTCGCGGACGAAGTCGCCTCAGCCCTCTGGGTCCAGAGCGCCGGAACCCACCAAGGCTGCGTGCTTCCGTCCCGCTGACCTTCGCGGCACCCAAGGTCAGCCCAACTGCCCGGCCGCACCGCCGTCGTCGGCTACTTCCCCCGGTTCCCGGTCGGCGGCCGCGGCCGCTTGGCGCGGCGGGTTACGGATTCCGACGGCGGAGGCCACCGCCCCGGTCAGGAACAGGACCGCTGTAACCACCAAAGCGTTGTAGAGACCCTGCCTGGTAAAAACGGGCCCAACTATCACGCCAGCGAAAGCGATGGAAACAAGACCGGCGATGCGGGCAACCGCGTTGTTGACGGCGGAGCCGATCCCGGCGTCCGACGGCGGCACCGCGCCCAGGATGGCGGCCGTCAAAGGAGCCACGAGCGTGGCCAACCCCACGCCAAAGACAATTTGGCCCGGCAGGACCTGCGTCCAGTAATTGAGCGGCTCCTGCACTGACAGGGACATCAGGAAACCGATGGCGCACAGCACCGGGCCGAAAGTCATGAACCAGCGGGGGCCGTACTTGCCGGCAAGGCCGCCAAAGTAGGAGGCCCCTACCATCAGGATCACCGTTCCCGGAAGCAGAGCCATCCCCGCCACGGTGGCACCCAGCCCTCCCACCTGCTGCAGGTAGATGCCCAGCACGAAAAATCCCAGAGATATCCCGGCGTAAATTGCCAGGGTGGCAACGTTTCCCCAGCCAAAATTGCGGATGGCGAACAAGCCCAGGGGCAACATGGGCTCCGCGGCCCGGCCTTCATGGACCAGGAAGAGGACCATGGCCAGCACACCCACTATCAGAGGCAGCCAAACCTGGGGACTCCCCCACCCCATGCGGCCTTGTTCGATGAAAGCGAAGACTGGACCGCCAAGGCCCACCATTGCCAGGAAGGCGCCAAGATAGTCGATCCGCTTTGTCCTGTCCCTGGCAGCGTCCGAGGCGCGAAGACCGGCCAGCACAGGCCAGATGGCGACGGCCGGAATCACGTTGATGAAGAAGATGACGCGCCAGGACAACAGGTCCACGGCGGCGCCACCGATCAACGGACCGACAATTGCCGCCGCACTGGTCCATCCCGACCATTGGCCGATGGCCTTGGACTGTGCGGGTCCGGAAAATGAAGTGATGATCATGGCCAGCGAACTTGGCACCAGGAGGGCACCTGCGATCCCCTGCAGTGCCCTGGAAACCACCAGGACTTCGCCGGTCCACGCCAGCCCGCAGAGCATCGAGGTCACTGCGAAGCCAGCCAGGCCCCACTCAAGGATCCGTGCGCGTCCGAAATGATCGGACAACGAGCCGGCCACCAGGATCAGCGCACCCAGCGTCAAGAGATACGCATCCACAACCCATTGCTGGATCACCAGACCACCGCCGAGTTCCCGGTTGATGGCAGGAAGTGCGAGATTCACCACAAATCCATCCAGGATGGCAATGAACGAGGCCACGATTGCCACCACAAGCACCCGTTTTTGCAGTGGGGTGCTGGGCAACAGGACAGGGGCGTCAGTCATGTGCACAGCCTACGCCCGGTAAGTCCCGTATCGTTGAATGGTGATCAGCAGACGTGATGCCGCTTTGGCCCTTGATATTCCGATGGAAATGGCCCAACGCCACGGCATTCCGTCCCGACTCTCCGAGGCTGAGCTCCGGGACCTGCAGGACAATCCTCCTGCGTGGCTGGTGCAATCCCGGGCGAACCGGACCGGCAAGCGTCCTGTCTGGGTGCACCTTACATGTGCCGTGTGCGGCTATTCCGAGGCCGTCCGTCCCAAGAAATGGTGGCCGGAGTTTTCGTTTGTCTACTGCGGATCCCACCGGAACAGTGAACTGCCCAAGCTGTTCCTTGGCGAGGTCAGGAGCGAGTACGAGGGCGTGGGCAGCCGCTTTGTCGGCGTCGTGGACGTCCCGGAAAACCAGGCCTAGCCTGCATCACTGCTGGCTCATCTCCGACGGAAAGGCCGTAAGCTGAACGGTCTTCCCCTCGCGCAGGACCGTCAGCGGGAAAGGCTGGCCGATGGCCCCCTCGAACAGCAACTTCTGCAGGCTTTCCGCGCTGGACACCGCCCTGCCCTGCGCGCGGAGCACCAGGTCCCCTGACTGCAGACCGGACTGTTCGGCAGGGGAATTCGCGATGACCTCCACTACCCGTAGTCCTTCCTTCTGGCCTGTCCGCACCACGGCGCTGGCGTCAAGCGGAATTGGCGTGCTGACCAGCCCCAGATAGGCGCGACGCACCCGGCCATCCCTCAGCAAGGACGCGATGATTCGTTGCGTTGTTGTATTGATGGGCACCGCCAGTCCCAGTCCCAGTCCTGCAACGGCGGTATTGATCCCCACGATGCGGCCCTTGGTATCGGCCAGTGCGCCTCCCGAGTTGCCCGGGTTCAACGCTGCGTCGGTCTGGATGACGTCCTCGATAACCCTCCGGTGCTCACCCGCCCGGACAGGAATGGATCTTCCCAAGCCACTCACCACGCCAGCTGTGACGGAGCCTGCGAGTCCCAACGGATTGCCGACGGCAATTACCAGTTGGCCTACGCGCAAGGTATCGGCGTCGCCCAGCAGTGCCGGGGGCGGGGTGGATTTAAGGCCTCGTACGACTGCGAGGTCAGACAGTGGATCCGCACCCACCAGCTCCACGTCTGTCTGTTTCCCATCGGCGAAGACCGCCCGCCCGGACTGGAGACCGGCCACCACGTGGGCGTTCGTCAACATGTAGCCGTCCCCGGTGAAAACCACCGCCGAGCCACTGCCAACGCGGACCTGTCCCCGGCGGCCCGTACTCATCATTTCGATGGCGGCAACATGCGGTGTCACTGACTCAGCTACCCGGATAACCACCTGCGAGTAGGCATCCAGCGCTTGCCCCTCCTCCGGATCCTGCATCACGAATTCCGGCTCAATGCTCATTTTGTGCCTCCCGCTGCCTCACAAGCGCGTTGTGGCCGTCCATGCGGCAATGCGCCTACCCACTTCAACGGCGGACGCCGCACAGGTAGTCCTTGGCGCAGTACGCCTACGGTGAACGGATCGTCTTCGGATCGTCTTCGGGGCACAGAAAAGCCCCCGGACCGCGAGGGTCCAGGGGCCATTCCATGGGGTGGAGATGGGGGGAATTGAACCCCCGTCCGATGTCGTGTTGTCAGGGCTTCTCCGGGCGCAGTTTGCGTCGGATTTTCTCGGCCCCAGCCATCCTGCAAACAGGTAGCTGATCCGGGCCCAGTCATCTAAGAGTCCCGTTTACCTCGATGACGAAGGCAAACAGCAGTGGCTATCTAAATGACGCCAGGAACCGGGGCGATAGCAACCCCGGGCTGACGGACTGTCTTACTGCTTAGGCAGCGAGAGCGAAGTCAGTGCGCTTAGATTCGGCACTTATTGGTTTGCAGACAGCGTTTACGAGATAATTCTGCATCCTCGGCCCGCTTCACCTGTCGCGACTAACATCGTCGAAACCGATCATCCCCGTATTTTGTTACCAAACCCGACAAGGGCTTTTCGAGCTCGTGTCGGACTACCTATCATAACGCATTCAGCAGCCATGTCATTCCCGCTACCGCCGGGCGTTTTCCTACCGGCGGTTGCGTTCGCGCAGCTCACGCAAGGATTCACGCTTGTCCTGCTGCTCGCGCAGGGTCTGCCGTTTGTCGTAATCCTTCTTACCGCGGGCGATGGCGATTTCCACCTTGGCCCGTCCGTCCAGGAAATACAACTGCAGCGGAACCACTGTGAAACCGGACTCGCGGATCTTCTGCGAAATCTTGTCCAGTTCTTCACGGTGCAGCAACAGCTTGCGACGCCGGCGCGCGGCATGGTTGGTCCAGCTCCCCTGGTTGTACTCGGGAATATGGATACCTTCCATCCACAACTCGTCGTTGTAGAAGGTGCAGAACCCATCAACCATCGATGCATGACCTTCGCGAAGGGACTTCACTTCTGTCCCCATGAGCGCGATGCCGGCTTCGTAGGTGTCAAGGACGAGGTAGTTGTGCCGGGCCTTCCGATTGGTGGCCACTACCTTACGGCCACTTTCCTTGGGCACGGTAGAACTCCTTGTTAGATGCGGATTTGAACCAGTGTACGCCAGCGCGGGCACATCGCCGGACCCTAGAGCAGGGTCATGGGATCCACTGCAGTACCGTTCAGCCATGTTTCGAAGTGGGCGTGGCAACCCGTGGAGTTACCGGTGCTGCCCGAATACGCAATGAGCTGGCCTTGCGCGACCCTCTGCCCGTTCGCCACCACAATGCTGCTGTTGTGGTAGTAAATGGTGGTCAGTGAGTTGCCCTGCACCACTCCATGCGAAAGCTTGACGCGCCACCCGCCGCCGTCGGCCGAGTTCCAACCTGAGTTGAAGACCTCGCCCGCCGCGGCCGCGTAGACAGGCGTTCCACAGGCGGCGCCGAAGTCGATACCGGTGTGCATGTAGCCGCCGGTTCCGTAGAAATCGATGGTACCGGGCGGCGTCGCACGCCATCCGAAACCAGAGGTGATCGGAACGTAACTGGCGAAGGGATGGCGCAAGCCAAACGCCGACGGCGAGCCGGCAGCCGGCGGGACATAAGGCGTTTCAGGAGGGGCCGGCTTTCCGGCGGCAGCTGCTGCTGCAGCGGCTGCGGCTTCTGCCTCCGCGGCGAGCCGGCGCTGTTCTGCTTCCCAGGCTTCGCGCAGTTTCCGGTCACGCTCCACGATCTCGGCCGCAACGGTGTCCTGCTCTGCCTTCACCCGGGAGAGGTTTGCTTCAATCCCCGGCTTTGCTGCCTGCAGCTGTGCGTTCAGGCGCGTGGTGTCCTCGATCAGCTTGTCCACTTCGGCCTTCTTGCTGGCGGCCTCGTCCCTCGCGGCTTTCTCCCGCTCAAGCGCAGCGTCCGCCTTGGCCTTCAGGTCCTGGATTTCTTCCTCCACCGCAACAAGCCTTGCTTGCGAGTTCACGTTGGTGGCGTTCTGCTGGGTCAGTTTGGTCATGGCCGCGTTTTGGCTTCGCATGGCCTGATCGGCAAGATCCATGGACTCGGTCAGGTTGCCGGACTCGCTGGACCCGAACAAAAGGGCGACATTCGTCGGCACACCACCGGACTTATAAGCCTGTGACGCGATCTGCCCAATCAGTTTCTTGGTATCGGTGATTTTCTGCTTGTCGTTTTCCAGCTGCTCAGTGATCTTGGCTTTGTTCTGCTGGGCGAGTTCGACCCTGGCTGCCAGGGCCTCGACTTCCTTGACGGCACTGGCAACCCGGCCCTGTGCCTCCAGCAATGCCTGCTGGGCGCCGGGGAGGCGGCCTTGGTAGATCACCAGGTCCCCTGCTGCCTTGGCAATATTGGAATCAACGAATTCCAAGGAAGCCTGAACGCGGGCAGCTTCTGCTTCCAGCGCCGCTTGCTGGTCCTCGAGGTTGTCCGCATGCGCTGCGGGCGCTCCCGAGAGGAGACTGACGGCCAGCCCGACGGCGAGGACAGCACCGAGCATCCGCGCCTGGCCGGACGCAAAGCGCCGACGCAGGGAGTTCGGGTCCAACGTGGTCATCAGGAATCCTTTTCGCTTGCAGCAGTGGTAAATCCGAGGGGCCGGCTCTTCATGGCTAAACCTTCAGGTATCGCCGGAGGGTCAACAGCGATGAGATCCCCGCCAAGCCCGCACCCAGTGCGATCAACACTGGCGCAATCACCAGGACCTGCGTCGAGGAGATAAAGGGAGTATTCAGGAATTGCTTTGAGAGGTCGCCGTTGAGCCAGAAGTGGGCCATCAGCCAAAGCGTAACAGAGGCCAAAACGGCTCCAACGACGGCGGCTATGACGCCTTCGAGGATGAACGGCAGTTGGATGACGGTCTTGGACGCCCCCACCAGCCGCATGATTCCGGTTTCCCGGCGCCGGCTGAAGGCCGATAACCGGATGGTGGTGGTGATAAGGAGTACCGCACAGAAAATCATCACCGCAGCTACACCCACCGCCGCCACCGACGCCCCGTTCATCCAGGAGAAGATGCGCTCCAGAACCTGTCTCTGGTCACTGACGGTCTCGACTCCGGGCTGGGAGGAGAACGTCTCGCTGATGATTTGGTACTTCTCGGGGTTCTTCATGTTGATGCGGAAAGAGGCGGGCAACTGGTCCTCGGACACCGAATCAACGATTGGGGAATTGGAGAACTGTTCCTTGAAGTGTTTGTACGCTTCAGCCTGGGATTCAAATTGGAAGTCGTTGATGTACTGCTTGACCGCAGGTGACTCAAGCATGGACTGGAGGTTTTCCTGCTGTTCCTTCGTCGCCGGGCCGGAAGCGCAGCCGACCGCCGTCGAGCCGTCATTGCAGAGGAATACGGCTACCTGGACTTTGTCGTACCAGTAGCCCTTCATCTGGTTGATCTGCATCTGCAGCATTCCGGCAGCGCCAACGAAGGTCAGCGAAACAAAGGTCACCAGGACGACGGAAATCACCATGGACAAGTTTCGGCGCAGGCCACTGCCGATTTCCCCAAGGATGAAAAGGAGCCTCACAGCTGTGCCCCCTGCGCGCGGTCGAGTTCCTCGCCACTGGCGTCCCGGAGACGGCGCGACTCGCCCACCACCGGAATCATGGACGTGTACAGGGCCTTTGCTTCGTCGCGAATGACTTTTCCATTCTTGAGTTCCACCACGCGGCGTCGCATTTCGTTCACGATGTCGTCGTCGTGGGTGGCCATGACCACAGTGGTGCCATTCTGGTTGATCTTGTCCAGGACGCCCATGATCCCCATCGAAGTAATGGGGTCCAGGTTTCCGGTCGGTTCGTCAGCGAGAAGGATCCCGGGACGATTTACGACGGCGCGGGCGATCGCCACACGCTGCTGCTCACCACCGGAGAGTTCATGGGGCATACGCCGTTCCTTGCCTTCAAGGCCGACGGTCTTCAAGACCTCGGGAACGGTTTCGCGAATGATGGAACGGCTCTTGCCAATGACCTGCATTGCGAAGGCTACGTTGGCGAAGACGTTTTTTTGCGGCAGGAGGCGGAAATCCTGGAACACCACCCCAATCCCGCGCCGCAGCTTGGGAACACGCCAGCTGGAAATATTGGCAACGTTCTGGCCGGCAACATAGACGGATCCGGCGGAGGCTTTGTCTTCCTTGAGGATCAGCCGCAGGAAAGTGGATTTGCCCGAGCCCGAGGCGCCCACAAGGAACGTGAATTCGCCGCGGTTGATCTCAAGGCTGACAGAATCGAGCGCCGGTCGGGCATTCTGCTCGTAGACCTTGGTGACATTCTCAAATCTGATCATGGCCCTTAGTACCCCGCCGGACATGACATTAGTCGCCCAGTCCAACAGCCGGAGCGCGGGCTTTCGATGGGGGAAGTGAGAGCACCGGCCACTCGACTATACGCACGGGAAGGCCAGTATTCTGCGGCTTTCAGGGGCGTGTCGCGGAATAAAGGACCAGTCTGGGAGCCCCCTGACGGGCCCCTACTTATGAGCTGGCGGCTGCGTTGCGGTTACCTGTGCGCCAACGGATTCCGGCATCGATGAAGTCATCGATGTCGCCGTCAAGCACTGCCGAGGTGTTGCCCACTTCGTGTTCGGTCCGCAGGTCCTTGACCATTTGGTACGGGTTGAGAACGTACGAACGCATCTGGTCGCCCCATGATGCCTTGACGTCCCCGGCCAAGGCCTTTTTCTCGGCGTCCTGCTGTTCCTTCTTAACCAGCAGCAATCGGGACTGCAGCACCCTCATTGCGGCGGCCCGGTTCTGGAGCTGCGACTTTTCGTTCTGCATGGAAACGACGATGCCCGTGGGAATGTGCGTCAACCGCACTGCCGAGTCAGTGGTGTTGACCGACTGTCCGCCCGGACCGGAAGACCGGAAGACGTCGACCCGGATCTCGTTGTCGGGAATTTCAATGGAATCTGTCTGCTCGATCAACGGAATGACCTCGACAGCAGCAAATGATGTCTGCCGGCGCCCCTGGTTATCGAACGGGCTGATGCGGACAAGGCGGTGGGTGCCGGCTTCCACGCTCAAAGTGCCGAAGGCATATGGGGCTTTGACTTCGAATGTTGCCGATTTCAAGCCGGCTTCTTCGGCGTAGGACGTGTCCATCACTGTGGTTGGGTAGCCATGGCGTTCCGCCCATCGCAAATACATCCGCATCAGCATTTCCGCGAAGTCGGCGGCGTCCACACCTCCCGCTCCAGCCCGGATGGTCACTACGGCCTCACGTTCGTCGTACTCTCCAGAGAGCAACGTAACGACTTCAAGCTCAGCGAGCGCCTTGCGGATGGAAGCCAGTTCCTTGGCGGCCTCAGCCATCGAGGCTTCGTCGCCCTCGTCCTGGCCCAGTTCCACCAGGACTTCGAGGTCGTCGATCCTTGATGCGAGCTTCTCGAGGCGTTCGACTTCCGATTGCCGGTGGGACAAGCGGGACGTCACCACCTGCGCAGAGGCGGGGTCATCCCAGAGGTCCGGCGCTCCGGCTTGCTCGCTCAATTCAGCGATTTCAGCTTTGAGGGCATCGACGTCAGTGACGTTCTCGATGGAGCCGTAGGTTGCTCGAAGTGCGCGGATTTCTGCGGGAAAATCTATTTCAGCCATGGTTATCCCAGCGTACGCTATGCATCGGGCTCCCTTGTCTGTCCGCCATCTGTTCCTGCCCTCATTACTGGGTAAGCCTTGAGATTATTGGGTAAGCCTCGACCTCGCGGTTGCCCGTGCCTCGATAACGATCCCATCGGGTATCAGGAAACTGACCACCGGCGGGTGCGCGATGGCCCTGAGGACCACAACCGCCGTACCGCCCGGTTCGCTTCCGGTTCCCTCCCCGACCTCCAAATGGTCGTAGCTACCGAAGGCCGCGCTTTTTCCAAGATAGGACTCCGTTGCCGCCTGCACGCGTTCATCCACGAGCGACACCGCAGGCACGGTCCCACCCTGCAGGTCATCGACCAAGTAGGAGTCCGCAGCAGCGAGCGCAGCTCCGTCCGCCAGGGACAAGAGTTTCTTGTGCTCCAAGTACATCGCGGAGGCGGCCATGACAACCGTGGCCAGGAGAAGTGCCAACACCACGTATCCGAGAAAGAGCACAGTTATTTGCCCATCATCCCGGTGTGGCTGGCCCGGGCGGTCCGGGTTTACGGTTCCTGCCGTGGTCATCGGTATCTTCCCACTATCTGTGTTGCCGAGGCAGTCAGCCTGCTGGCGCTCAGGTGGAGGCTGTCTCCAAATGGCACCAAGGGAAGCGGAACATCAAGAAGCACGGTTACGGTCACACTTGCCCCAGCCGCCAGGCAGTTTTCGCGATCGCAGGAAATCTTCACGGTCGCCTGATCAGGGGTGTGCCCATAGTCAGCCAACGCCACAACAACGGACTGCTCGGCTGCAATCCTCGCGCTTGCAGGATCGCCCTGATCCACGAAAACCTTGGCGGCCTGGTCAGCCGCCCCGACCACGCCAAACGATGCGCCCTGAATTTGCCCAATAGTCACCACAAAGTAAATCAGTGGCACCATCAGCAAGACGGCCAGGAAGGTGAACTCGACAACGGCGCTCCCCCTTTGTCCGTGGAGCGTTCGGGAGCCGGGCTGACCTTCCGCCGTCACTTCGGGTGAGCACACGACGATGCGGCACCTCGCCCCAAGCGTTTTCGCCGACGATCGCACCCAATCAACCAGGCAGCGCAGCATGGCCGTGCACCTCCATCAGTCCGTCAGGTCCAACCAACCCGAGAACCGGCATGGGCGCCTTGACGGAGACCTCCAATGTGCGGATGCCATCGACTTCCACTTCGCTCGTGGTGATGTCCCGGGCGAAACCGGCGTTCAATGCGGTACTGATCAGCTCTGCCGTCCTGGCTTCGGCATCCGAGGACGTTCGATCCGCCAGAGCGCCGTACCGTGCTCCCGAGGCCGCCGCGTCAATGAGCGTATTACGCACGTGAACGACGAGCATGAGCTGGATGATTGACATACAAAGCAACGTCAGGAGGGCTCCGACCATCACGAAGTCGACCACAGCCGCCCCTTCTTCCCTGGGGGTTCGTCCGGTTGCCGACGGGTGAAGGAGATCAGAGGATACGGACCATCCCGGCATCCCTCCTACTTGCCCACCTTGGCCATGGCCTGATTGAACAAGTCGTTCAAGGCAGGGGTCGCCAGAGCGAGAAGTCCTGCTACGAGGACCGCGGACATTAATGTGATCATTACCCAACCAGGCACGTCACCGCGTTCTTGTTCCCCTGGCCGAGGCGTTGCCCTGCGCGTGCCCTCCATGAGCACCTTCTGGCACGCAAGCGCACGTACTGACACATTGGACCACTTGATGGCAATTGTTTTCATGGTTCTCCCCGATATCTTGATGCGATGTTGTGAAAGGTGACGCGGCGTGATGCCGCGGGCTGGGCCGTTGATGCCGCGGCCTCGAGGGCGAGGGCAGACGGGACCGGCTTCAGAGGCTCATCTGAAGGGCCGCGACGGCAGGAAAAGCGGCGAAGAGAACCGTCAGGGGCAACACCCCAAAAACGAGTGGAACCATCATGGCTATCTCCTTTCGTCCCGCGGATTCCATCAATTCCCGTTTGGCGGCGTCCCGGACGTCAGCGGCCTGCGCCCGAAGGACCTCTGCCAGTGGTGTTCCGCGTTCTACGGCAACCACCAAACCATCGAAGAACCTGACAAGTGGAGGTAGCTCCGAACGAGTGGAGAAGGCCTGAAGGGCTTCGGGCAGCGGCCTGCCGGACCGGGCATCCGCGAGGATCAGTGCGAACTCGTTGGAGAGCTCCCCTTGGGAACTGCGGCTCACACGGTCCATTGCTCCCAGCGCGCTTTCCCCTGCTGCGACGGCCAAGGCCATCAGCTCTGCAAGGCTCGGAAACTCGGACAGCATTCTCCTCTCACGTCGTCTTATTTGTTGTCCCAGCACGTAATCACGGAGCACATAGCCGCTGAGGGTGCCTCCGAGAACTGAAACGAAGGACACTGCGGGATTGAACTGACCGGCGGCGGCGCGGACTGCGATGACCAGCAACGCCAGGACCAGGCCTCCGCCGGACCAAAGAATCTGTTCGACCCTGAAATCAAGGATTGATTTGGTGGAGCCGGAACGGGCAAGCCTCTTTGCCGCAGCGCCGGTGCCGATATTGAACCTGGAAATAAAGGACACTGCATCACGGAAAAAAGGGCGAAGAATCCGTTCCAACGACCCAAACGGCGTGAGGTCTTGTTCTGTCGAAAGCAGCAGACGTGATTCAAGACGCTTGGATTTCAACTGCGGAGCAATGCGATCCGAAAAAGTCATCCGACGCAAGAACGGCAGACGCTTCAGAATCAGCCAGCAACCTAAGGCGAGGACGGCGCCGCAAGACGCGGCCAGGACGGTTGACGCGCTCATCGAAGAACGCGCTCGTCATCAGGCAGCGCACCAACACGAAGCATCAGGGAATAGCAGAACACCGAAACCAACAAGCCGCCGAGGAGCACCATTGCTCCCATGCCCGAGTTGTATGCCGCCATCGCCTCGGGCCGGCTGGCCATCACCACCAGGACAATCCACGGTGCAGCTACCGCCAATCTCGCTGCATTGACGGTCCACGATTGCCTGGCCTCAAGCTCACTCCTGGTCCGGGCGCTGTCCCGGAGAAAGTCAGATAATGTGCCCAGCATCCTGCCGAGGTCGGATCCACCTACCTCGCGGGTCATTCGAAGGGCTTCCACGATGCGGTCGGCTACCGGATCCGCGAGGCGGTCCTTAAGCCTGTTCAGGGCAGCCTCAAAATGCCCGCCTGACCGGTAGTCGGCGCCAAAGTCAAGGAAAAGCGCCCTCAATTCCTCCGGTCCCTTGTGTCCAAGTTGAATGAGTGCTTCAGGCAAGGCGAGGCCGGCGCGAATGGCTGAGCGCAAGTGGTCAACAACGTCTGGCCACAGTAAGCGAAGCGCTGCCCGTCGCTTTCGCGCCCTCCACCGGACGGTTGCCAAGGGAGTCCAGGAGCCGAACAAGCCAAAGCATAACGAAACGGCCGGCGACCCTGTGGTGATGAAGAAGATCGTCATTACTGCAAGGCCGAACCCCCCGCAGGTGAGAAGTAAGGCGGGCCCTGTCACCTTCTCTATCCCCGCGGACAGGAGCAACTGGTCCAGGCGACGACGCTTGTTTTTCCTTGGCCCTGATGCTGGCTGGTCCCATGTGGACCACCAGATCAGGAAAAGCCCCAGACCACACAGCATTCCAAGCAGCGGCGCCATCAGTTCACCTCCAACAGGGCGGATACATCGAATCCGGCGCGGGCGAACTTCTCCGCGGCCGGCATCGCGTTCGGCCGGGGCTGCAGCTGGCCCGCTGCCATCCCAAAGACGCCGGAGGATTCGATGATCCCGTTTTCGACCCTCCGTCCCAAAGCGAGGATCTCTGTCACTTGCCTTCGTCCGGTGGGATGCCGGCCACAGTGCACCACCAAATCAATGCATGACGCCACGGTGGGGACCACAAACGCGCTGGCAATATTCGCTCCGGCAAGCAGTGGCAGCGTGCAGATCTTCGTTACGGCATCGTGGGTCGAGTTCGCGTGCACGGTACACATCCCGGGCAGGCCGGAGTTCAGCGCGATCAGCATGTCCAGGCTTTCGGCTTCCCGGACCTCCCCCACAATCAATCTGTCCGGCCTCATCCGCAGGGCTTCCTTGACCAGCCGCCGAAGCGGGATCTCGCCCTCACCCTCCAGGTTAGGTTGACGGCATTGAAGGCCAACGACGTCCCTCAACGGCAGTTGGAGTTCAAAGATCTCCTCAACCGTTATGACGCGTTCGCGTGAACCGATGTGTGCCCCCAGGCAATTGAGCATGGTGGTCTTTCCCGCCTGGGTGGCTCCCGAGACAAGAATGTTGAGTCCGCTGGCCACCGCCGCGCCCAAAAATCGTGCTGCTTGTGGGGTCAGGCTGCCAAGCTCAACCAGATGCTCAAGCCTGCTGGCCCGTGCGATGAACTTCCTGATGTTCACAGCCCAGTGCTTCCGGGTGATGTCAGGGATCGCGACATGGAGCCTTGATCCGTCGGGGAGCGCTGCGTCAACGAAGGGCGACGACAAATCCAGCCGGCGACCCGAAGTCTTGAGCATTTTCTCGACAAGGTCCCGGACCTGCTGCTCGCTGAGATTCAGTGTGGTTAGTTCGGATTCGCCGTTACGGGCGACGTAGACCTCATGGGGAGCGTTGATCCACAACTCCTCGATCGAGTCGTCGTCCAGAAGTGGCTGCAGCGGCCCGAAGCCGGCAACGGCGTCGTAGATCTTGCGGCGGGCCGACTCGAGGTGGCCCAGAGGAGGCAGTGGGGCCAGGAGTGCGCGCTCGTCGTAGTCGTTGACCGCCGCCTCCACCAGGCTGCGGACATCCCCAGCTTGTTCCAGCGGATCCAGACCACGACGCCGGATGAGCTCCCGGACTTCCCCCTCGACGATCTTTACAGCATCCACATCTCTCCCCGATGGTCACGATTGCGTAAACGAGAGGCGCATCTCGAGTGACTTACGCTAGGCCCAGCCGTGGGGCCGCCTCAAGCCAGTGGCGGCGGCATGTGGATAACTTCGAATCTTCTGTCACGGGAGCAACCTGAATCCCACTAGTCACTCCTGTCTCAGAATGTTAGGGTAAAGCCCGTTAGGAGCTGGCCTTTGGTCTCACGCGCAGGCGCCCCGGAGCTTGTCCCTAAGCCACACCATGCACCGCGGAGCCGCGGTTCAGGGCCGGATGTGATGATGAAACGAAATTCGATGGACCCGGTCGGGCACACCTCCATGATGCGGGCTGGGCTGGCGCTCACCCTGGCGCTTACCGCAGGCAGTTTCCTCGGTGCGCCCGCATGGGCACAGACCCCCGGACCGCAGCCGGCGCCCACATCGCAGTCATCTGGGTCACGACAAGGGCCCCAACCGGCTGGAAACGGCGTGGCACCAGCTCCTGCTGAAAACACCCCTGAGCCAGGGAAGCTGCCCGACCAGCTGGCGCCGATCACCGGCGTCGAACTTTCGCCCGGTCCGTCGTCCGCGCCTGCCGCGGATCCCTCCAGCAAGGCCGAAGCGCAGGGGACGCAAACCAAGGCAATGCCAGGCAACGCCCCCGACGCCGAAAGCATGAAGGCCGCCATGCGCGCTGCCATTCCAGCGGGCGGCGCCGAAATGGGCCAGCGCTCCCCCAGGGTCGTGACAAGCAAACAGGACAAAGAGGCCGCCGCGCCTGCCCGAGGCAAGTCCGTGGGGGCCGCTGTCCAGTCCATGGTTCCGATGGCAGCAGACCAGGGCCACTGGCGACCCACCGTGGGGATCCAGGGCCAGGACGTCAGCGCACACCAGGGCAACGTCGACTGGCAAAGCCAGTGGAGCCAGGGCTCCCGGTGGACCTACGTCAAGGCTTCCGAAGGAAACTACTACCTCAACGAGAACTACACGCAGCAGTACGACGGTTCCCGGAGTGTAGGCATGGTTCGCGGTGCCTACCACTTCGCCATCCCGAACTGGTCCTCCGGGGCGGACCAGGCAAGGTACTTCGTGGCCAACGGAGGCGGCTGGTCGGCGGACGGGTTTACGCTGCCGCCCGTTTTGGATATCGAGTACAACCCCTACGCCGGACGTACCATCAACGGCTTCTATTTCGGCAATACCTGTTATGACATGTCCAAGGCCCAGTTGGGACAATGGGCAGCCGACTTCGGCAACACTGTCAAGGCCTTGACCGGGCGGTTCCCGGTTATCTACAGCACCACCGACTGGTGGAACACCTGCGTAGGCAACAGCACCTTTGGAAGCTACCCGCTCTGGATTGCCTCCTATTGGAACAACCCCACCAATTCGCCCGGAACGTTGCCGGTCAGCTGGGGAAATTACTCCATGTGGCAATACAGCAGCACGGGGCCCTTCGAAGGTGACTCGAACATCTTCAATGGCAGCTATGACCAACTGCGTACGTTCGCCCGTGGAACAGGAACCCCTTCCAACCCTTCGGTCAAATCGGGGGCCGATATCCTCACCACGAACGCTGAAGGCCAGCTGGACGTCTTCCCGGCCAACGGCAGCGGACGGATCACGGGGCCGGTCAGAATAGGATCCGGATGGGCGGGAGCCAAGTCCTTGTTCGTCGTCGATTGGAACCAGGACGGCGTTCAAGACATCCTTTCCCAGTGGGGAGACGGGACCCTTAAAGTCTTCCGGGGTGCTCCAGGTGGGGGGTTCTATGCTCCTATCCAAGTGGGTTCAGGATGGCAGGAAATGTCGCTGACTGTTGGGTGGTGGAACTTCCTGGATGGCTATCCGGGAGTCATTGGACAGGACTCCCGAGGCACCTTGTACCGCTACCCCAACACCGGAGGTGGAGGCCTGGGCAACGGGGTGCAGATCGGAACAGGTTTCAGCGGCCACCAGCTGAACCAGATCGACTTTGACGGCGACGGCAACCAGGACATCGTTTCCCGAACCGCGGACGGCACACTGCGCTTGTTCCGCTCCAACGGGGCGGGCAACTTCTACAGTGAACCAAGCCGGGTCATCGGATCGGGTTGGGGAGGCATGACAGCCGTCAGTTCCTCAACGAACTTCACAGGAGCCGACTCGCAAGGACTTCAGGCGAGGGCCGCCAACGGCGACCTCTACTACTACCCCGCATACTCGGGAAGTTGGGGCGACCGGAGCCTCATCGGACTGGGATGGAATGACGCCAGCCTCATCAGCGGCGCTGCATTGGACGTTGACACAACGCTCGGCGTAGACCCGGAGGACGTCTTGGCAGTCCGTCCCGATGCCAATCTCTACCGGTACCCCGGTACAGGCACCACAGCGCTGCTGCCGCAGGAACTTATAGGGACAGGTTGGGCGGGCCTCACCGCAGGATTCGTAACGGACTGGAACGGCGACGGCGCGCTGGACGTCGTGGCCCAATGGTCCGATGGACGCCTGAACGTCTACCCGGGCAGGAACGGCAAGGGCTTCGGAGCGCCCATCGCCCTTGGAAGCAACTGGAAGGGATGGACCCTGACTGTTGGAACATGGAAGAAGGCAGACGCCCACCCTGGAATCGTTGGCTACGACTCCAGCGGCCGGTTGTACTACTTCAACAACGCCTCCGGCAAGACTGTCTCCACGGGAGTCTCCATCGGCACGGGTTGGACCGGCCTGGACATCATTCAGACCGACTTTGACAAAGATTCCAACGCCGACCTGCTGGCCAAAACCAGCACGGGGGATCTGATTCTCTACCGCTCAAACGGCACGGGGAACTTCATGCCCGGCGCCGCAACACTCGAAGGCACCGGGTGGAACATCATTTCGAGCTTTGGCGCAGTCCGCGACTTTGCCGGCGCGGGCTCCACAGGCATTATCGCCAGGACCACCATTGGGGAACTCCGGTATTACCCCATTGGCGCCAACAAGGCCTGGGGTACGGCGACACGCATCGGGACAGGCTGGAACGGGCTGACAATTTTGGCGCCGGCTGCACCCTGAAACTATGTGAGCGAAACTCCCCACGCGCTAAGGGCCAGCCAATAGTTGGCTGGCCCTTAATGCGTACGGGCGTTGTGAGCGATTTAGGCCAACAAAGAATTCATGGCATTGATGAGTGTGGTTTCCACTCCGTTGGTTCCCGCTTTGAAATGCGCAATATGCCCATAGACGGTCATTGAACCACCGGCAATGCCCGGGAAGTCAGGCTCCCATCCGCCCTCATAGCTTCCCAAAGGCATGGACGAGGGAAAGAATTCATTGCTGGGGATATAGCAGCACGACTCATTCGCGTATCCACCCACGATGATTCCGTTGGTTCCGCCATTATTGTTCCGGAAGTAGGCGGCATAACCACTGACCAGTTCACCGCCGATCATGGCAATCTTCAACTGTGGGCTGCCATTGAACTTCCACACCTGGAACGGCGAAGGAACGGCAGTAGCAACACTGTTGCTGTCAATGCGCCCGATCATCACTTGGGCATGGCGCTGGTACCACTGGGGCTGCCCGTTGGGGTTCGCCAGCCTGGCCACGTACGCTGCCCTCACGGCAGCGAGATTGCCCGCCGTGGGTGTAATGTCCAAAGGCAGTTGGACCTCCTGGTATCGGGTGACCAACGGTCCACTCAGCGCCCGGCCAGCAGACTGCATGTTGTTGTGCACTGTCGCCCCCAGGGCATCGCCGTGCTGGTCCCTGAGCTCCCAACTACGGACTCCCCCAGGATCCTGGTCACCGGCGGGACCCTGGATAAACATCGCAAAGCAGTCGGCGTTCCTGTTCTCGATGTAGTTGCAAGCGCCAGCCGCAAAGTCTCCGTCGAACAATGTGCGCAGCCCCGCGCTGATGGGGTGACACCCATAGCTGAAGATCACGGCAGCCGGGGTACCGTTTGAACGCCTGGCCACCAGGATGGGAACAGCAGTCTCGGTATAGGGCAGGCCAACCCTGTTCGCAGCGAAATTCTGGCTCGACACTTTGTAGTCGAAAGTCACCGCCGTTTCGTCAGCGTCCAAGGCTTCCTGCGCCAGATCCACGATGGTGTCTTCAAGGTCGGCGCTGTAGGAGCGAACCAACCCGAGATCGGACAAGCCGTAGGCCATATAGGGGTGGAGGGTATCGATCAGGACGGGCCCGTTATGGGTGTGGGTGGCCTGGATCAGAATGTCGCTGCTGGCCCAGCCGGAAAGTCCGATGATCCTGTCGCGGATCCTCTGATGCATGGCCCTCGGCAACGCCAGGACGTCCAGGCTGATGATGATGTGCGGATTCGCATCTTCCCAGATCACGATGGCCCGCGCATACAGGGGCTCGAAAGGCGAGCTGCTTGTTGCCTCGCGGCCACCGTCCGTGGAACCGTATCCCGCCATGTAGGGATTGGTGCTTAGCGACGGCGTTATGTCAGCGCTTGCAGTTCCAATTCGAAACGCCATAAAAGATCACTCCTCGATTGTGCGCAACGGGTGACCTTCGTTTGCCACCAAACAAAGTCAGCTTCCCGAAAACGTTGAAATGCCAATGCGCGGGACCATCTTCATTACACCATGTGGGCCCGCAATTTAGTGTGGATAAAGATGACGAAACTACATATGAAAGTGGTGTTCCGTTTAGCCATTTTGGGCCGGTTCACCCAATCCGTGCAGCGCGTCAGCCAACCACAGCGGTCTTGAGCCAACGGGTGAACAGAGCCGCCTGCGGAGCCATTGGCGCCAGCGTCAAGGCGCCTTTCACCACAGGCACACCGTAGGCAGCCAAGGCGGCCGGGAGGGTTCTGTGATCCGTGCGGGTGCATGCCCTCACGATTCGCAGGCAGAGCTCCGATGCCTGTCCGGGAGGAGCCCCCGCAGCAACCGCAGCATTTACTGCTGCAGTTTCCTCAGGCGTCAGCACAAGCGGTCCGCTGCCGACGTAAGTCACCTGGCAGTCGGCGATGTGCATGTACCGCGTTGAAGCCCACACTTCGTCCAGGCTCGAGAACTTGCCTATAAGGCTGCCGTCTTCGGCCGTACAAGTGAATTGATACCGGATCTTCGGCTCAGGGCGCTCGACGGCGACCTTATTGTCCGTGGCGACAACAGGCGCCAGATCCAGGCCAGAGAGTTGGGACGTTTTTGTATTGGTTCCTGAACAGCCGGTCAAGGCAATTGCTGCCACACCGAGCTGAAGAACACTGCGCCTGCGCATGTCCACCGAGGGATCCCCACTTCATTCGGATGCTCCCCAGCTCCGCATGCATTGGTTATTCGCCCCAAGCCGTTTCCGGCTGCGTCTTAGTACATCATCCCCTAAATCCTGGATTTGTCACGGCATTTCTTTTCAGACGTGTGAAGGACCGCTTACGCGACGTCCCACAGGCAGGAACCTACTGTTGCGGAGCGCCGGTCCTGGTGCCGTCCGCCCACCCCTTGATGATCTTCGCCTGGGGCGCGTCCGGACAAAACGCGGCAGCGGCAACCAATGCCTCGTGCCCGGCTTCCTTGAAACCCCCCGGACCGGTCTCATCGCTGACCCGCGTGCACAAACGCAGTACCTCCAGCATCACGGCAAGCCCTTCCTCGGGGCGGGCACCAGGGGTCACCGTGGAAATTGCCTGTTCTTCCGCGGAAGTTGGCTCAAAGGGCTGTCCGCCCTCATAGCTGACGTCGCAGGATGCCATCCGGGTGTAGTTGGTGGCTGCCCACACCTCAGCCAAACTGGACAACTGGACCTCAGGCGACGCGTCCAGGCTGCCGCAGCGGTATGCGTAGCGGCCAGGCTCGTCGTCGCCGCCAAGTTCAGGCGTTTCAGCAGGCTCACTGGTGGAAACCGTCGGCGGCGATGAAACTTCCGACGGCGGCTGGCTGGGTTGGGCGCTTGCGCTGACGCTTGCCGAGGGTGAGGCAGTGGCCGACGGAGTTGGCTGTGGCAAGGGCGTGGTGCAGCCGGCCAGCAGCATCACAAGGGGCACTGCAATCACCAACAGTTTGCGCATTGAAACCTCCATCACCATCGTGCGGGGCCGGCCCCCATGGGTCAAGCACTCCTGGCGCCAATTGGACGCCATGTGGACAGTTTCCCCGATCCACTAGTGACAAATGGGGAAATTGGTGCAAGATGTACTAAGACGCAACCGGAAACGGTGTGGGGCGAATAACCAATGCATGCGGAGCTGGGGAGCATCCGAATGAAGTGGGGATCCCTCGGTGGACACGCGCAATCGCAGTGTTCTTCAGCTTGGTTTGGCATGTCTTGCCTTCGCCGGTCGCTCAAGAACCTCTCATCCAACCTCCCGTAACTCGGTCCGCCATGGAGCGGGTACAAGACGGCGTCAACACAAGATCACTGCGGTCCTTGCCACCGCCAGTCTTGCCACAGCAGCCCTGACAGGTGTGCTGGCCGCCGGACCGGCCTTCGCGGACCAAGCCCGTCAAACCGTGGCCACTGGCCTCACGCAAGCCTCAGGAACAGTGGTTGACCCCAAGGGCCGGCTGTGGGTTTCTGACGCCCGCGCGGGCTTCTGTCGGGTGACCGAAGCCACCGGAAGTACTGCGGGAGGCATTGAAACCTCTACCTGCCTTGGCGGTACCCTCCCCGGACACAAGGACGGCCCTGCCTTGGCCGGAACCCCGGCCATGATTGATCCGACACCTGCGTCCGCTGGCAGTGGCGACGAAATCGCGTTCCTGCCGGATGCCGCCGTCGGAAGTTCCGACGTCGTACGCGCCCGCTGGAACAAAGCCACCTCAGTCTTCGATTACAACGGTTCCTTGACGATCTTCGACAGCGACCTCAGGCCAAATGCCGTCAGTGACGGACCGGACGGCAATATCTACTTGTCGTTTGCCAACGCGCGGTCCATCGTCAAGATAGTGGACCCGACGGCCCTGCACCCGAGCATCGAATCCATCGCATCGGTCAATTCGAAGTCCCTGGGCTTGGCCGCCACGCACCGCAACAGCGCCGGCAACGTTGTGGTGTACGTGGCCGAGACATCCGGGCTTACCGTCTTCACGGCGCCCGACGACGGTGTGCTCACAAATTTCGTGCCCGCGCCGCTCTACAACGTCGGCAAGCCGACTGCGATCTACTATGACTGGCAGTCGCCGCTGGTGCTTTACACGGGAACGGGCGGTGGGACCACAACGGCCGACGCCGGCAAGGACACCATCTCACGTATCGACTTGAGCACGGACACCGTGGACAACCAATGGGCGCTGGGCTTTAGCAAAGTTGGTGGCCTGGCCATGCGCGACGGCAAGTTGCTGGTGATGGAAGATCCCGGGCTGCTTGACCCCGCCAAGCCGAGCGAACGCGGCAGGTTGCTCGCGCTCGGTGGCGTGGTCCCCTCCATCATCAGCGGCCCGACGGCGGCCAATGGAACCCAGGCCGCGAACCCGGCATTTACCAACGATTCGACCCCGACGTTCACTGTCGCTTCCACCCCTCCAGGCGGAGCACTTGACTGCAGCTTGCAACTGAGCGCTGCAACGCCGGTATGGCAGGTTTGCACGGGTGGAACCTTCACACCCTCCACCGCCCTGGCCAACGGCGCCTACACGTTCTCGGTACGGGCCGCACCGTCAGGCTTGCCCGTTTCACGTTCCTTCACGATCGATGTGACTGCTCCGAGCATGCCAGTGATCACCTCACCCCTTGCCGGGTCGACGGTCAACGGCAAGCCCGTCCTGGGGGTCACCTCGGATCCGGACTCCACCCTCAGTTGTTCCGTGGACTCCACCACCGTCTTCACGGCCTGCAGCAACGGTTATGTCTTCAACCTCGCAACCGCGGGCCAACACGTGCTGGGTGTACGGGCGACGGACATGGCTGGCAACATCAGCCCCGTCGCGTCGGTTACCGTGACGGCTGACCTTACGGCTCCACTGGTAACCGTCACTGAACCGGTAGAGGGCGCGACGGTAGGCATTTCGCCATCCTTCACCTTCGCTTCCTCGTCTCCGGACATTGCGGGCTTCAGGTGCAAGCTGGGCTCCAACGCTTTCACCGAGTGCACATCGCCCAAGGTCTACACAGACGTTCCGAGCGGGCCTGCAACGTTCACAGTGGAAGCCAGGGACAGCGCGGGAAACACGTCCACGGCGACGAGGAATGTGACCGTTTTCGCTCCCGACACGGTGCCGCCGGTAGTTTCGGCTGACCCTGTTGGAGGTACTTACGGAGCCAACAAGACCATCAATCTCTCGGTCAATGAAGCGGCTACGATCTTCGTCACCACTGACGGAACGACGCCGACAACCTCCAGCCCGGTTTATTCAGGGCCTATCCCCCTGACGTCCATGACGCTGAAGTACTTTGCCCGGGACACAGCCGGAAACACCTCATCGGTCGTCACCCAAACGTACGTCCTGGACAACGTCGCGCCTTCCGTGACCATCTCCCCCGTCGATGGAGCTTACGCTTCCGGACAGCAGGTCACCATAACTGCCACTGAAGCGGGGACCATCTTCTACACCACGGATGGCACCCCACCAGCCACATCGGTCAGCGGCACGACCAAGGCGTACAGCGCAGCTTTCCCGCTCACATCCAACACCACCGTCAAAGCGGTGGCCGTGGATGCCCTGGGGAACGCGTCGGCCGTAACGACCAGGATCTACACCATCCTGGACGCCACGCCCCCGGTGGTAACCGCAACCCCGCCTGGCGGCAGCTACCCTGCAAACCAGCAGATTACGCTGACCACCAACGAACCGGGCTCAAGTATCTACTTCACCACCAACGGCACCAACCCGACGGCGACCGCTGCCAACAAGTACTCCTCCGCCATCACCCTGACAGCGGCCATGACGTTGAAGTACTTCGCAGTTGATGTCTCCAACAACAGTTCGGCAATCGTCACGCAGAACTACACGGTGGCCGTACCGCCAACTGCCACCTGGAAGGATTTCACCGGCGACGCCAAGAACGACGTCCTGGCACGGGATAACAGTGGCACTTTGTGGCTCTACCCGGGCAACGGATCCGGCGGGTGGCTGGCACAACAATCGGTGGGAACCGGCTGGAACTCGCTGAATATCATCATCCCCACCAAGGACTTCAACGGGGACGGACGCAGCGACGTGCTGGCGCGGGACACCGGCGGCGTCCTCTGGCTGTACCCCGGCAACGGCACCGGCGGCCTGCAAACGCGGGTCCAAGCCGGCACCGCATGGCAGGGGATGACAACGATCCTGGCCCCCGGCGATTTCAGTGGCGACGGAAAGGCTGACGTCCTGGCCAGGGATTCGGCCGGCGTCCTCTGGCTCTACCGTGGCAACGGCACTGGCGGATTTGCCTCCAGCGTCCAGGTCGGAACGGGCTGGAACGCAATGAACGCAATCCTCAGTACCGGGGACTTCAACGGGGACGGCAAAACCGACGTTTTGGCCAGGGACACCTCGGGCATCCTGTGGTTGTACCCCGGCAACGGAACCGGAGGTTGGCTCAACAGGCTCCAGGTTGGAAGTGGCTGGAGCGCCATGACCGCAATCCTCGGCCCGGGCGACTTCAACGGCGACGGCAAGAACGACGTCCTGGCCAGGGATGCGGGCGGCAACCTCTTCCTCTACCCAGGCAACGGGACCTCCGGGTGGCTCAGCCGCAGTCAAGTGGGCTGGGGTTGGGGAGGATTCACCTCCCTTCCATAGAGGTACATATAAGGGCAGGGCCCGGACGCCAGAAGCGTCCGGGCCCTGCCCTTATATATGCGCCCTAAGACTACAAGCGCTAAGCGCGTTCCTTCATCGGGTGCATGGAGGGTCTGTTGGGGCTTGCTTGTATATCCAGTTGCAGGGAGACCAGCAGCATTTGTACTCCCAGCACAAAGGGCACGACAGCCAACATCACCGACCCCGCCGTGGGTGAACCCACGCTTGCAGCAAGCACCCAGATTCCAGCCACGAGCCCCATCACGATCAGGGCGATGCCGGCAATCAGCAGCAGGGCCACAGCCGAGAAGGACCACACCATGTACTTCCACCACACCCGGCGCCAAAAACCGCCGAAGAGCATGGCAAGAAGTTCCGGGATGACTTTGCGGAGCTTGATGCTGGAAACTTCATTTCCGTAGACCGCCGGAATGGGCACATCCACAATCGGGACGTCCAAAATGTTCAGGTGGATGAGAAGGTCATTCTCGAAGCTGTAACGCGCGGCCACCTTGTTCATCGGCAGACGGCGAAGCACCTCGGTCCGAATGGCCGTGTAGCCGTTCTGGGGATCGAAAATGTGCCAGTATCCGGACGCAAGCTTGGTCATGAACGACAAGACGATGTTGCCAAAAATACGGTAACCGGGCATGCCCGCAAACGATTCACCAGAGAAGAATCTGTTCGCCTTCGCGAAACCATAGCCATCAACTACAGGATCAAGCAGCTGCGGAAGGTAATCCGGATCCATCTGCGCATCGCCGGCCATCACAACGTTGATGTCGGAGCCCAGTTCCATGGCAGCCTTGTGGGCCGTCAGTACTGCACCACCCACACCCTGATTGACCTCATGGCGGATGAGGGTGACACGGCCGTCGTCTGCGCGACGTGCAGCTCCCGAAGTGTCATCGGGGCTGCAGTCGTCAACGATGACAATGTCGTCGACGAAATCAGGCATCGTCTCGATGACCTGCGCGATGTGGTTTTCTTCTTTATAGGCCGGTACTACCGCGGCAATTCGAACGCCTCGATACATCGATTATCCTTCGCTGCTGTTAGGTGTGAGTTTTTGGGCCGGTGGGCCGGAGTCCGCCTGGCCGCCTGTCTGTTCGTCGGCGCTCTTCAGTTGCTTCTTCTGCGGGAAGATCCAGTGCTTGTAGATGAAGTAGTTCCACCCCATGGTGACAATCGTCGCAACTACTTTACCCACAACGTAACCGGCGCCCATGAGCTGGAAAAGTTCCACAATTCCCATAACGGCCACGGTATTGAACGCCAGAAGGACGGAGTACCGCAGCACCCCGCCAAGGGCCGTGCCTCCGCCACTGAAGGCGAAATGCCGCTGGAGGAAGTAATTGAAGAAGAAACTTCCCCAGAATCCGGCACCCGTGGCGAGCCACAAAGGCCAGCCGAAGACCTGGAAGCACAACGCCAAAAGACCGAGGTCCACAAGGAAGCTCAAGCCACCAACCAGGAGGAACTTGAACAAACTGGAACCCATGAACTTTCCGATGAAAGCCTTCATGATCAGCAGATCCTTCCTAGCGGCGCTATGCCGTCCGGCCTCGTATTTTCAAGGATCCCCGAGACACCGTCAAGCTGAAGGCGGTCCTTGGCAGCGGCATCGAACGCTTCTTTGCCACCGGGAAGCTGGCTCCAGTCAATCTGGTAGAGAGCGGCGTTACCTTCACGCACCACGAGTTTAAGGTAGGGAATGGAGTCTGGCTGCGTCAGACCCGGCTTTGGCTCATCCCAGGCCCGAATCCTGCCGTCGGCAATGTAAACCCACTCGATGCCAAGCTCCGAGGCAGCACTGCGGGCAGCTTCATCGGTTGCCAGTTCCGGCAGTTTCTGCAGGACCAGGAGTTGTCGATTGGTAGGAAGAATTTCGAAGTGCCGGATCATGGGCATACGGTTTCCGAGCGCATACATCCACACCGATCCGTCACAGGAATCATTGAGAACCGTGGCGTCCTGCGGCACGTACTTGTCCATGGTGCTGAGCAGGTCAACCTCAGACGAGCTCAACGTGGGGCCATCAACCTTCGTGTTGATGTTGATGCGCTGGGCATTCTGCTTGAAGTAGGGGATGGCCGCAATACCGGTCACCAACATTATTGCTGCTGCAGCGCCCGCGGTCACCACATGGCTGAGGTTCCGTCGCCCCTTTGTTCCATCCCCAGTGGAACGTGCGGCACGGATTCTGCACCACAGCCAAGCTACGGCCTCCGCCAACTGGGCCACACCCAATCCGGCCAGTGGCACGAGCAGCATGACCAGAATGCCGAATATCCGCCACTGGTCGTCGTAGAAGGGCGCTGTAAGGGTCATGAACCGGGGGTTGTCCGTGCCCATGGTGTAAACGGAGAGGAATGCGAACGCCAGGACAGGCCCGAAATACCACCACATACGGATCCTGAAGACCAATGCCAGGCAGCCCAATGCCACCATGGCGGTCAGGATCGGCATGGCCATGGAGCCGTGGTTCAGGAAGATGATGTTCTGGATGGCACCATTGCGATCTGTGTCCGCTGCCCACACCTGTTTGGAAACGCGCTCGGATTCCTTCAGCATCTGGGCGATGATCGGCAATCCGAGAATCACGGCCAGGACGCCGCATACGGCCAGGTATACCGTGATGCCGAGGATCCTGCCCTTTCGGCGGACAAGTGCAGACAGCATCCAAAAGACAAGGACAGGAAGTACTGCGAAGGCCAATGAAGGATGGACTGCGATCAGACCCACTGCCCCAAAAGCGATACCGGGGATCCAGAATTTCTGGCGCTCCAGTGCTCCCTTGACGGCCAGGTAAACAAAGGGTCCTACCATCAGCATGCCGGCAAAGAACGGAATCAACGGTCCCCGCCACAACAGGTCATAGGGGAAGACCGTGAACCAGCCCGATACTGCCCCAGCCGCCGCCACAGCGATCGGGCGGCGGGTAATCACCATGGTCAGTGCCATGGTGCTCAGGGGCAGTTGCACTGCCATCATCACCAGGACAAAGACATTCAGGAAGACGGGGATGCTCACCCCGCTCATCGGCCAGAACAGTGACAGTACGGCGTGGAAGGCTATCGGGTAGCTCCGGATGGGAGCTTCGGCGATATTGGTGTCGTAGTAGGCGAAGTTGCCTGCAATACTCGGGTCCCACTCATGGTTGACCGAAATCAAGCGGATCATGTTGGCGTGCCACGGAATGTCCCAGTCCTGGTTGATTCCCAGAAGTCCTTCTGTTCCTACAGTCCAGCACACCGCGGCAACAGCACCGCCGGCGAGGAGCCCCGCACCAATGACCCACCAGGATCCCTTGAAGTGGTGCTTGCCAAAGATGCTCTGCCGTGGAGCTGCTTCGAACTTATCCGGGAAACGCCGGCGAAGAGCGAGCCTGGCACCGAAGAGTACTGCCGACAACAGCAACAGGACCACCATGACGGGGAGCAGTTGCCAGCTCAAACCCAGTGCGTTGCCCATGACGCCAATGACCGTAAGGACACCCATGCCAAGCAAGGGAGCCACCACGGGCAACAACACGCGTCGGACACCCAGGGCTTCGCCGAGGATCCAGCCCGGGCCCCACCACAACACAACGATCAGGAGTACACACAAAAGCAGGGGGCCGATACCCATTCCTACAATCGCCTTTCTTAGATGCTTCTACCAGCCATCCGTTGACAGACGACTCTCTTGCAAATGGTTGCCGGTTAGTTTCGTTCCCGCAGCCAGGCCACAGCCTGGTCCGCAGGACCCTCGAACTGCACCGTCCCCGAGGACAGGACGACCCCGCGGTCACAGATTCGCGAAATCATGTCGAGGTCGTGGCTCACAACCACCAAGGTCCGTCCCTCATCAGAAAGTTGCTTGATCTTGGCGAGGCACTTCCTTTGGAACGGCTCGTCGCCCACGGCCAGGATTTCGTCTACGAGGAAGATATCCGGCTGGGTGTGAACCGCTACGGCAAACGCGAGACGCAGGAACATACCCGACGAATAGAATTTCACCTCGGTATCGATGAACTGCTCAATCTCGGAGAAGGCAACAATTTCTTCAAACTTCTCGTTGATTTCCTGTTCCGTCATACCCAGGATTGCCGCGTTCAAGAAGACGTTCTCCCGCCCGGAGAGATCCGGGTGGAACCCCGCCCCTACTTCAATGAGGCCTGCCACCCGGCCCTTGGTTCGGACCGTTCCCTTGTCAGGAAGGATGACGCCGGAAATGAGCTTCAAAAGGGTGGACTTACCAGAACCGTTGAAGCCCAGGAGGGCCACGGTCTCCCCCGGCTGAATTTCAAAGCTGACGTCATGAAGGGCATCAAACCTTTTGGTGAGATCGCCCTTGCGTCCCTTAACCAGCCAAACCAGCGTTTCCTTCAAGGAGTGCGAGTGGCGGAGGTTGAATGTTTTCTTGAGGTCCTTGACGATTACTGCAGCACCCATTTAGACCTCCTGCGCAAAGTGGCCCTCGAGCCGTCGGAACACGAGCTGGCCGATGATAAGGAACAAGGCAGCCATCCCAAGACCGAGCAGCCCCGTCCACATCAAATGCGGGGGAAGCTCGACAGGCCGGTTGACCGTGGGGTACCAGAAGGCCCAGTGGAACAGCTCGACGGCTACGGTAATTGGATTCAGCTGGTAGATCACCAGCACCCATTCCGGGGCGAGGCGCCGGATCATGGTCCAGTCGTAAAGGACCGGTGAAGTCCAAGTGACGATCATCATCAGCATGTCGACGATGTTCTCTGCATCCCTGAAGAAGACGTTGATGGCACCAGCCAGCAGCCCAAGACCGGTCGCTGTGACAGCCACAATGACGAAGCCCAGGGCCGCCCCGATGAGTTGCAGGACGTCCGGATGCCAGCCCGTGAGCAGCGCGGCTGCAAGCAGGACCACCAGCTGCGGCAGGAAGTGAACCGCGGCAACCCAGACAGAGGCAACCGGGAACAACTCACGCGGCAGGTAAATCTTCTTCACCAACGCAGCATTGGACACGATGGACCGGGTGGCGTTCGAGAACGCTTCCGAGAAGAAGTTGATGACGATGACGCCGGAAAACATGTACAGCGCGTAGTTGGGTATCTGGTCACCGACGCGGAGCACAATGCCCAGGGCGAAGAACAACACCACGTACTGGACCAGGGGCTTGACGTAGGACCAGGCCAATCCCAGGACAGAGCCCCGGTAACGGACGCGGAGTTCCTTGCGGACGATCAACTTCAGGAGGTACCGGCGTCGATAGACGTCCAGCAGACCGGCACCTACCCCTGGAACAGCGTATGTATCAGTGGAAGTGGCCATTGCTACTTGTTAGGCTCCGATGCTTCAAACGTTTCCCGCCACGACTCCATCGAGGTGATCGCGGGGAGTGCTTCACGGTACTGTGCGCGGAGGGTCTCCCAGTTCGAGAAAAGCTGCGCGTGGAGCTTGGCTGATTCGACCACCAGCTGGCGGGCCATCTTCGGGTCCCTCAGGTGCCATGAAGCACCTGTGCCGTCGGCATTCGAAACAACAGCGCTGTCCAGGTGCGCCAGGCTCCACCATTTACCGTCCTGGTGGGCCACCTGGGCCTCCGGGTTCGCCTTGGCGGTGTCGCGCACCGGAGCCATGGTTTGCTTCAGGACCGTCTTGACTGCCCACGGGAGCAAGCCGAGCGCACCGGGCTGCTTGTAGGACTGGGGCTTCTTCGGCGGGCGCTTCCGGAATACCTCCGGGAAGGCGGCCGGGTCAGTCTTGACCTGGGAGTCGGGGAACTCTTCACGCATGGCCCGGAGTTTCGGCATCATGGTGGGCAGCTGCTTGTGAAGATCGCCTGGTCCAGCGAGTACGTCCCGGAGCGCCATAACGCGGGCCTGCTGCGGGTAATACTGCATCGATACCAAGTGCTTGACGTCCGTGTTCAGGCTCTCGCGAAGAATTCGACCACCCTTGGGGAACGGGCTGTGAAGGAGGGTCGCTATGAGGCGGTTGCGCTCATGGTAGTAAGCCTGCCAGTCCACGGAATCGTCTTTGTCTGCCCAGGAGACGTGCCATACAGCTGCGCCCGGAAGCGTCACAGTCGGGAAGCCGGCTGCCCGTGCCCGAAGCGAGTATTCGGCGTCATCCCACTTGATAAAGACCGGCAGCGACAGGCCAATGGTCTCTACGACCGTCTTGGGAATCAGGCACATCCACCAGCCGTTGTAGTCGGCGTCCCAGCGGCGGTGCAGTTGGGGCGTGGAACGCAGGCCGGCTGCGGAGAAGTCGTGGTTGCCCAGTCCCTCCACCGGACCCCAAAGGAAGCGGTAGAAGTTCACGACCTCGGAGTAGGCATGCAGCACGGACTTGTTGTACATGTCGAACATGTGCCCGCCCACGATCGTGGGTTTCCGGCAAAGGTCCGCAAACGCGACGGCACGCATGACGCCTTCGGTTTCCAGTTCAATGTCGTCATCCAGGAGCATGACGTAATCGCTCTTGTCAGAGACGAGCATCTCGTACATGTTGCGTGCAAAGCCACCTGAACCGCCAAGGTTGCCCTGGTTGATGATGCGCAGTTGCTCGCCCATGGACTCTGCGACAACGTCGAAACCGGCTTCGTCGGCGACCTTCTTGTTGCCCTGGTCCACGATGATCAGTTCGGCGAGGATTTCGCGGAGGCCCGCGTCAGCGTCGATCGACTTGATGGTTTCGAGGCAGTAGTCGGCTCGGTTGAAAGTGGTTACCCCGAGCGTTACGCGGCCTTGCGGGCGGCCTTCATCCGGCACCGCCCAGTGCGCGGTATTAAGGGTCATCCCGTCCCCGCCGGCAATCAGGTCGAACCAGTACCAGCCGCCGTCGCCGAAAGGCGCAAGAGTCAGTTCGAAATCGTTACTGGCCGAACCTTCCACGAGCACCGAATCCACGCGCTGCGAGGCGCCTCGGGCGTTGGAGCGGTAGACGATAACCGTTCCTTCGCCCTCAGTCTCAAGGTGAAGGACAGTCTTCGTGGCAATGGTCCACTTCCGCCAGTAGCTGGCAGGGAAGGCATTGAAGTAGGACCCGAACGAAAGGCGCTCACCACGACGTACCTGCACCGAGCCACGGTCCAGGATGTCTTCCGGGTGCAGCTTTCGGGCCATTCCGACCGCCTGCACGACGGCGCTGCTGCCGCCGTCGTCCTTCTGCACCTTACTGGTGTCCGGGTCGACATAGAGTGGCAACGTGTCGAGGTCACGGTTGGCGGGGAAGATGACCCGCTGAACGATGCGCAGGCTTTCTTGCGTTGAGGCGTCCGAGGCTTGTTCAGCCGTCATGGCAGTCTCCTGGCTTTCGTTTGTTGTGGCGGTCATGCGTCCACTCCCCCACTTTCAAGCTTGGCGCCGCCGGTAAAGTGCGGCTTGATCTTGTTGTCGTACATGGACAGTGCGGAGCCGATGGCCATGTGCATGTCGAGGTACTTGTATGTTCCGAGCCGGCCACCGAACAGAACCGATTTCTCGTCCTTGGCAAGATCGCGGTACGCGAGCAGCTTTTGGCGGTCGTCGGAAGTGTTGACGGGGTAGTACGGCTCGTCGCCCTTCTCCGCGAAACGCGAGAACTCCCGCATGATGACCGTGGCGTCTTTGGTGTAGTCGCGCTCCGGGTGGAAGTGGCGGAATTCGTGGATGCGGGTGTACTTTTCCTCGGCATCGGGGTAGTTCATCACAGCACAGCCCTGGAAGTCCTCAATCGGCAGGACCTCTTCTTCAAGGTCGATCGTGCGCCATGAGAGATCGCCCTCCGCGTAATCAAAGTAGCGGTCCACAGGGCCTGTGTAGATGACCGGCACCTGTCCGAGGACCGACGAGCGGCCGAACTCGCCGTCGTCGAAGAAATCAGTATTGAGGACAACCTCGATGTTGGGGTGATCCGCCATCCGCTCAATCCAGGCCGTGTAACCGTCGACCGGCAAGCCTTCGTAAGTGTCGTTGAAGTAGCGGTTGTCATAGTTGTATCGCACGGGGAGCCGGGAAATGATCTCGGCCGGCAGGTCCTTGGGGTCCGTCTGCCACTGCTTGCCCGTGTAGTGCTTGATAAAAGCCTCGTACAGCGGGCGTCCGATCAGCTGGATGCCCTTGTCGTTGAGGTTCTGCGGATCGGTTCCGGCGAGTTCACCGGCCTGTTCGGCAATAAGTGCCTTGGCTTCCGTGGGGCTCATGGCCGAGCGGAAGAACTGGTTGATGGTGCCCAGGTTGATGGGCATCGGGTACACCTCGCCTTTATGGCTGGTGTAAACCTTGTGCTGGTAGTTCGTGAACGTGGTAAACCGGTTCACGTACTCCCAGACGCGTTCGTTGGACGTGTGGAAGAGGTGGGCTCCGTAGCGGTGCACCTCAATTCCAGTCTTCGCTTCATTCTCGCTGTAGGCGTTTCCACCAATATGGTGGCGGCGATCGAGCACCGCAACCTTCAGCCCCAACTCGGTAGCGGCGCGTTCTGCAATGGTCAGGCCAAAGAAACCCGAGCCGACGACGACGAGATCAGCGTTCACAAACTCTCCTGTGTATTGGCGTGCGGGCACAAAAATGCCCACGTCTACTGGTCAAGGCTACCCGACGTTACGATCGAATCCCGATTCGGGGGCGCACGGAAGGAAGGCGGCGTTTGACCGGAAAAACGAACGGGAGGCGTGGCCAGCGCCAGCCTCCCGTTCAAATATTCAGAATATTGCCGTCCTAAAGCGCGACGACGGCGCCGGTTTCGGCTGACTTCAGAACAGCCTCCGCAACGCGGAGGGTTTCAAGGCCTTCGGCCATTGTGACAATGTTCATGGACTTGCCGAGGACCGCGTCGCGGAACGCCTCGTGTTCCATCTTCAGGGGTTCGCGCTTGGCCAAAGCAAAGCGGGTTGAGGATCCCTCGGAGACGCCGCGGAAGGCCGCGACGGAATCCCAGTCGGTCTGGAAAGTGCCGTTCTCGATAAACGTCAAATCTGCCGAAATCGTGTCGGCGATGAAGGCGCCGCGCTCACCCAGGACAAGGGTAATGCGTTCCTTCATGGGTGAGAGCCAGTTGACGATGTGGTTGGTGACCACGCCGCCGTTGAGGTGCCCGATCGCGGTGACCATGTCCTCGTGCTCACGCCCGCTGCGGGAAGTGGTGTGCGCGACGATGTTAATGAAGTTGCTCTGGGCCAGCCATGCTGTGAGGTCTATGTCGTGGGTGGCGAGGTCCTTGACGACGCCAACATCGGCAATACGTGACGGGAAAGGACCCTGGCGGCGGGTGGAGATCTGGTAGACCTCACCGAGGTCGCCGTTGCCAAGACGCTCACGAAGGCTCTGCAGCGAAGGGTTGAAGCGTTCAATATGCCCGACAGCGCCGATCAAGCCCTTGGAATCAAAAGCCTCCGCAATTCGTCGACCGGACACGGAGTCGTTGGCGATGGGCTTTTCCACCAGGCAGTGAACGCCGGCTTCGGCCAACTGCAGGGCAACTTCCTCGTGCAGGATCGTGGGCACGGCTGCAACCGCCATGTCGATGCCCTGCTCGATGAGCTGCTCGACGGAACTGCAGACCTCCAAGCCGCTTGCTACGTTGTGAGGGTCACCAAAGGAATCAGCGACGGCAACAAGGTCAACACCATCAAGCTCGCGGATAACGCGTGCGTGGTGACGACCCATCATGCCAAGTCCGATGAGGCCCGCGCGGAGATTCGCCACTAGCTACCTGCCTTTGCAATGGCGTTGACAGCAGCAACAATCCTGTCGAGGTCATCTTGGCTGAGCGACGGGTGAACCGGGAGCGAAAGCACCGTGGCTGCAGCTTCTTCCGTGACAGGAAGGTCATCGGAGGTCTGGAAAGGCGCAAGACGGTGGTTGGGAATCGGGTAGTAGACGCCGCAGCCTACGTTGTACTCCTCGCGCAAAGCCTTGGCGAAGCCGTCACGGTCTTCAGCGATGCGGATTGTGTACTGGTGGTACACGTGCTCATAGCCTTCCACCACCTTGGGCGTAATGACGCCTTCGATGTTTGCATCGAAGAATGCAGCGTTCTCCTGGCGGGTCTTGGTCCAGCCTTCGACCTTGGTCAACTGCACGCGACCGATTGCTGCGTGGATGTTGGTCATGCGGGCGTTGAAGCCAACCAGTTCATTTTCGTACTGGCGCTCCATGCCCTGGTTGCGGAGCAACCGAAGCCGGCGTTCGACGTCGGCCAGGCCGGTGCTGACCATGCCGCCTTCGCCGGAGGTCATGTTCTTCGTGGGGTACAGGCTGAACATGGCGAAGTCGCCGAAGGTACCCACCTTGCGGCCGTTGACGGCCGCACCGTGCGCTTGGGCCGCGTCTTCGAAGACCTTAACGCCATGCTTGGCGGCAACTGCGCCGATTCCGTCGACGTCGAACGGGTGACCGTAAAGGTGAACCGGCATGATGGCCGCAGTACGGTCCGTGATCTTCGACTCGACGGACGCGGGATCCAGCGTGTAGTGGTCCATGTCGACATCGGCGAAGACAGGCGTTGCGCCCGTCAGAGCGACCGAGTTCGCGGTTGCAGCGAAAGTAAACGACGGCACGATGACTTCGTCGCCAGGGCCAATGCCCGCAGCCAAAAGTCCGAGGTGCAATCCGGACGTGCCGGAGTTGACCGCGACGGCTGCCCGGCCGTCAAGGAGGACCTGCGAGAATTCCTGTTCAAAGGACGCGACCTCCGAACCCTGGGCAAGTTGGCCGGAAGCCAGAACGGCCTCTACGGCCTTGCGCTCATCATCACCGATGATGGGCTTGGCGGGGGGAATGAATTCGGGGCTCATGCCTCTACCTCTCGAAGGGTGTCGTTCTGTTCAACATATGTGGCGCCGGTTTCCGGGCATACCCAGTTGTCACCGCTGCGCTGCAGCGGGAAACCGGCCTTGCCGACCCAACCATGGCGCTTGGCCGGAACTCCGACCATCAAAGCAAAATCCGGGACGTCCTTGGCCACGACAGCGCCTGCTGCCACTGTGGCCCAACGTCCAATCGTGACGGGCGCAACACAAACGGCGCGGGCGCCGATGGATGCGCCTTCTCGAATGGTGACGCCAACCGGCTCCCAATCGTGGGCGCTCTTCAACGTTCCATCGGGCGCAACGGCCCGGGGGTAAGTGTCATTGGTCAGGACTACGGCGGGTCCAATGAAGACTCCCGCCTCCAGTTCCGCGGGCTCATAGACAAGCGCATAGTTCTGAACTTTGCAGTTGTCCCCCATCTTGACTCCGGTGCCGATATAGGCACCCCGTCCGACGATGCAATTGACGCCTAATTCGGCCTGCTCGCGGACTTGGGCAAGATGCCAAATCTTTGATCCATCACCAATTACGGCCTTGTCTGAAACATCGGCGCTCTCCGCAACCACTATCACCGGTGAAGGTCCTTCCTCATTGAGCACACGCGACAACGAGTTTCATCTTAGCTGAGACACAAAGCCACAGCGTCAAGGCGGCGTTTGCCAGTCTCTGGCCGAAGTTGTCCACATACGAGGATGTGGCCCTGCGCTTTGCCCGCGCGCTCCATAACGATGGTGGGTAAGAAAAGAGAGGACACGGCAATGTCGTTGGAGTGCACATTGGTTCGAGGACCCGCTGCGTCAACATCAGCAGATCCTGAGGAACTTTCCATCGCCCTGCCGCCGGGGCACCTCCGGAGCCCATTTGAGTTCCGTCCTCAAAGCGGCGCGCAACACCGGGCCGCTTTCAGTTGCAGGGCAGGACCTGGCCACACTGACTGTTGGACTGCCTCCACTGGTGTCCGGGGCGGTGCTCGTGGATGGTCTCACTTCGCCCGTACTCAACGCGGCCCCACCCTTGATTCCGATGCTGCTCACTCATACCGGCCCGGGCGCTGGCTCTGTCTTCGCGATTCAACGCGGCCACCACCGCATCGGCCGGGGAACAGCCGGTATTTCGCTGCCCGATCCCGGTATGTCCAGGGAACATGCAGTGCTGGACGTCTCGGGCGAACGCTTGGAAATAGCCACCATTGCCGATGCGAATCCCGTTTACGTGGACGGACGGCGTACCCGAAGGTCCCTGATCAATTCCAACTCCACAATCCGCTGCGGATATACGACCTTCAGCGTCTCGCCTGACAGCGATAGCTTCCTTCCCCTGGCACCGGATGCGGGTGGCCCTGTAGACGAACAGATAGAAGTATCCCATGCGAGGGGCCACAGCAGCCGCGCAACAGTTGCCCTTGCGGCCGGGGTGCCGCTTCTCGCCGGAGTCGTTCTGGCAGCGGCCACCGGTATGTGGATGTATTTGGGGTTCTCTGCCATGTCTGCGCTTGGCCTGGTTTTCCCTCTGTTGCTGGGAAGGAAGGGCCGGCGTGAATACCGCCTTGCCCTTGATCGGGCAGTCCTCGAAGACATTGCCCGGCGCCGTCGTTGTTCTCCGTCTGCAGCAGAAATACTCTCGGCCAACCGCCGTCCCGTGGTGGTCGAAAACCCTGGATCTCCTGGATCCGGACCGGGTGGATATGGCCCGACGCCGGCGCCGCACTCCACTGCGGGACACGGCCAGGAGGATTACCCGGTTTGGTTGCGGCTGGGCACCGCGCATTCGACGGCGAACATCCGCGTGGTTCCTGAGGACCCACGCTTCATGCCGCCACCTATCGGATTATGCCCTGTTTCCTTGGATCCAAGCCATGCCAGCGTGGCGATCCTTGGTGGTGACGAGCACGTGGCCGCATTGCTTCGATTCATTGTCATGCAGCTGGCAAGTTTCCCGGGTTCGGCCAGCGCGCCTGTCCTGTTCTTGGGATCGGCCGAAAAGCTCCCCCTGAGCGCCCGTTATCTCCCTCAAGTGACACTGGTTTCGGACTCCACGGCAGCCCTTGCGGCCCTGAATGGGCTCCGACATACCCGGCGAGGCAGGCTGGTCCTGATGGAAAGTCCGGCGGATCATGACAATGAGGCTCTTATCGGAATCATGCGGGCGGCGCATCAGGCCCAGTGGCAGATACTGCGTTGCCATGCCAAAGCCGGAACCACCAACGCCGTCATCACCATCGAGTCCTCCGGAGTAGCCGCGGCTTTTGAATCGGGCGGTGAGCGCCTTGATTTTGTCCCCGACCTCGTTCCAGCCGAAGTTTTCGACCACTTCTGCCGCACCTTGGCAGCAAACGTGGGTGCCACAGGACCCCAGAGCCACGGCACGCTTGCGCATCGTTCGTCATTGGCGGAGCTGCTTCCTTACGGTCCACGCCGGGTCCTGGGCCGATGGCGCACAGCCTCCTGGAAGGACGGTCTCACAGCAGTACTGGGCGAAGGCCGCAACGGATGCCTGACCTTCAACTTCAAGTTGGACGGTCCACACCTCTTGATTGCAGGCACCACCGGCTCCGGAAAATCGGAACTTTTGAAGACGCTCGTTGCTTCAATCGCACTGACTGTCCCGCCGGAGCACGCGACCTTTCTTTTCTTTGACTTCAAAGGCGGGTCAGGCCTGGGTCCGCTGGCCGCTCTCCCACACTGTGTTGGCCTGCTGACCGATCTCAGCCAACAACATCTGGACCGGACATTGGAATCGCTGCGCGGAGAAATCAAGCACCGCGAGAAGTTGTTCGCTGCCTCTGGAGCCGCCGATCTCGGTCAATACCAACAAACAGGGAGGGCCAACGACACCGGACTCCCGTACCTGATCCTGGTAATTGATGAGTTCAGGATTCTTGTCGACGAGGCTCCGGGCGCGCTCCGCGAACTCATGCGTATAGCCACCATAGGACGTTCGCTGGGGATCCACTTAGTAATGGCCACGCAGAGACCGCAAGGCGCACTCACCGCCGACATCCGGGCAAATGTAACTTCCAGCATTGCCCTTCGGGTGCAGTCCGAGATGGAGTCCGTGGACATCATCAATTCCAAGGTTGCTGCATCCATAGGCGTTGATGTTCCAGGCAGGGCCTTCCTTGCCACAGCATCGAAAGAAGCTGAGGAGTTCCAGTCCGCATCCTTGGACGTATTGCATCCCGGTGGCATCTCGTACAGCTCCGGAGCCATGCCACACGAACATCCCCTTTCGCTCGAAATGGCGGTTCGGTCAACGACTCAAGCACTGGTGGGACCAGCCATGGGTTTGGACTTGGAATATATTGACAAGGAATCAGCATCAGTATTCCAGTCAAGTACCGGCGCCAGGAATGTGGTGTCCATTGTCAATGAAGCATGGCAACGTTTCGGCATGCGTTCTCCCCGCAGTCCCATTGCAGCGCCCCTGCCGCTGTCAATCTCCTGGCATGATGATCTTGTATCCGCGGACGAACCTCAGCGTCTGGAAGAACGGGAGAACGCATCATGGCGGGTGGGGCCAGTGGCGCTCCTCGACAAGCCTGCCCAGCAACGGGTTGAACGCCTCTTTTGGTCGCCCGTAAGGCACGGACACCTCGCAATGATTGGCAGCCCGTCAAGTGGTGTGCATGAAAGCTTCCGGGCCATCGCCGCGACACTGGCAGCCCAGACACCACAACCCCATCTCTACATTCTGGACGCAAATCGCCTGCTGGGTCAGGTGGAGATTCACGAAGGCATTGGGGCCGCTGCGGGTGTCAGCCAAATTGCCTTCGCGGCCCGGATCCTGACCCGGGTGTCAGCTGAGATGGAACGGCGACGCGCCTTGGGCAGCACCATCAGCGCGTGTACGCCGTTAGTACTGCTCGTGGCTGGCTGGTGTTCTTGGGCATCGGCGTTGCGAGGCGGACCCTATGAGTGGGCAGAAGGCCTTTTGCACGATATTGCCAGGGATGGAAGCCCTCTGGGAATCACACTGTTGATTTCAGGCGAGCGGGAATTAGTCAGTTCGCGCCTGTTTGCCGCGATCCCAAACCGCGCCTATTTCCCCCTAGGGACCACTGAGGAGTCCAGGTTCCACTGGCCCCGCCTCCCCGAGGTGGAACCCGTTCCTTGCCGTGCGGTCGTATCGGGAAACGTCGTCGGAGGTCAGATGGCAACAGCGCAGTTCAGGGAGGCGCCCGAATTCGGGGCGTGGCCGTTTTGTCCCCTGGCTCCGGCCGAACCGCCTTTTCGATTGCGCCCACTCCCCCAGCTGCTGACGCCTGAAGATTTCGCCGGCCGCATGGAAGCGTCATCCAAGCTCAGAAATAGACCGTCGCCGGGGCTCCGGCCAAGCCACAGCGCCACCCCTGGCACAGGCACTTCGGCCAACGCGTCAACGGAAGGCCCAACCCCAGCGGTCGCGACGTCCGACGGAAGGGTGCCCGGGCCTCTGTGGATCGGCGTTGCGGGCGACGAGGCCCTGCCTGCCGCACTCCCCCTCAGAGACAGGGGCGTCAGCATAATCCTGGGTAGCCCAAATTCCGGCAAGACCACCGTCCTATGGTCGCTGGTGGGCTTGAACCCGGAGATTCCATGGGTCTTCCCGCCAGGTTCCTCCCCTGCCGGAGCTTTCTGGGCTGCAACCTCCTCAGAAGCCGCTGGGGGAAACCTGAACCCCGGGAGCATTCTGTTGGTGGATGACGCCGACACTCTGGATGCCCAGGCCCGCCAGGCCCTTACCGCCCTTGCCGGACAAGTCTCCGGCATCATCCTGACGGCTACGTTCGGCCCAGGTCTTCACCACCAACTTCCCTTGGCAAAGGAAGTTCAGGTCTCAGGCATGGGGATGATCCTGGCGCCTGGAACCCCGCACGATGGCGAGCTTTTGGGAGTCAGACTCCAAGCCGACCCTGCGCGGCACCCCGGTCGGGGTTTCATCATCAACCGAGGAAAGGCCACACCCTGTCAGACAGTACTGACAGCGGGATTTCCGGCTCCAAAGTGACCGGACCGCCAGCATCGGGCCCAACAGCTATAGCGCTCCTGCCGTACCGCCGGTACGCGATGCATATGAGATGACATCTCGCTGGAAGAGGAAGATGATAGCGGCCAACGCAGGAATGATCATCGCCAATCCCTGGAGCACGAGCCCGCCTGTCATAGTCGGGAAGCCAATGGTGAGGACGAATAATTGGGCCACCAATGCAGCCGCGCGCGTCCATCTGAACCCACGGAACAAGAAATGCCCTACCGCGAACAACCAAGCCGAGAAGGCCAGCAGCAGGACCAACGTAAAGACCGCTCCCCAAAACGTCAGCACCGGAGCGCCAGTCAGGAGTTCGAAACCGTACCAAGCCGCAGCGGCGAACAATGCCGCGGCTTCGAGTACAACGACGATGGAAATGATGAGTATCCCGCGGGGCCGCGCGGTCCCGGAAGCACTCGGAGCCGGTCGGCCCGAATCGTCGTTTCCGTCAGCGGCGGAGTGGGGTTGGGCAGGGTTTACAGGAGGTCTTGACACACTGGCACACTACCGGAGATAGTCATCTAGCAGTGAGGGCACTGGCGGCTGATGTGATGCATCGCTCACGGATTCCGAGCATTTCGACCACTAACACCCCTTGTTTACAAGGCGTTAACATGAAACGCTTGACTCAGACGACCAAGGGGGCCCATGCGGGCCCCTTTCCTTTGGAGCCTCTCGTGAATGTTTTCACAAAAGGCCCTTCTAGTTCTCACGAATGGAGTGACTGATCAGCATGGATTGGCGTAATCGCGCAGCCTGCCTCGACAAGGACCCGGAGCTCTTCTTCCCAGTCGGCAACACGGGACCAGCACTTCTCCAGATCGAGGAAGCCAAGAGCGTCTGCCGCCGCTGCCCCGTGGTGGACACTTGCCTGCAGTGGGCATTGGAGTCCGGCCAGGACGCAGGCGTTTGGGGCGGAATGAGTGAAGACGAACGGCGTGCGCTCAAGCGTCGCGCAGCACGCGCACGTCGCGCCTCCTGATTTCCAAGTAAACAGAAAGGCCGCGGACCATTCGGTCCGCGGCCTTTCTGTTTAATTACTGGCAGATCCATTCAGCGCTGGCTAAGCCCGGCAGATGTATCCATGGCCGGCAGGATACCGGGAACCTAGGCCCTTGCGAGGTTGAGGACAATCTCCACTGCTGTCCCGCCGCCCTCCCTCGGACGCCACTGGATGCTTCCCCCAAGCTCGCTGGTGACCAAGGTACGCACAATCTGCAACCCCAGACCCTCTGTGTACTGACCATCCGGCAGCCCTACGCCGTCGTCGGCAATGGTGACTGTCAGGAATTCATCCGTGCCGTCCCCTTCAGCCCGGTCCGCCACCAGCCACACTGTGCCGGTCCGGCCTTCCAGTCCATGCTCAACGGCGTTGGTCACGAGTTCATTGATGACCAAAGCCAGCGGTGTAGCAAAATCGCTGGGCAATTCGCCGAACAGTCCTGAACGCTCAGTTCGTACTTGTTGGGATGGCGAGGCCACCTCTGCCGATAGCCGGAACTGCCTTCCGATCAACTCGTCAAAATCAACGCTCTGCGTCAGGCCTTGCGACAGGGTTTCATGGACGAGGGCGATTGTCGCCACCCGTCGCATCGCCTGTTCAAGCCCCTGCTTTGCTTCGTCGCTGACCATGCGCCGGGACTGCATGCGAAGAAGGGCAGCCACTGTCTGAAGGTTGTTTTTGACCCGGTGGTGTATTTCACGGATCGTTGCATCCTTCGTGACAAGTTCCATCTCCCTGCGCCGGAGCTCCGAGACGTCCCGGCACAGCACCAGCGCGCCGAAACGATGTTGCTCGTCGCGCAATGGGATGGCACGCAGGGAAAGACTGACGCCCCTGGATTCAATTTCACTCCGCCACGGCATGCGGCCCGTAACCACCAGGGGCAGGGTTTCGTCCACCATGCGCCGGTCCTTCAGCAGTCCTGCTGTCACCTCGGCCAGTGAACGGCCCTCCAAGGACTCAACTTCACCGAGCCTGCGGAATGCCGAGACGCCATTGGGACTTGCGTATTGAACTATGCCGTCGGCGTCGAGCCGGATCAACCCGTCACCGACACGGGGCGCCCCGCGGCGTGAGCCAGTCGGGGAAGCGAAGTCCGGCCAGAGTCCGAGGGTGCCCATGCGGAGGAGATCGTAGGCGCACTGGCGGTAGGTCAGTTCCAGCCTGGACGGCATGCGGGAGCTGGAAAGGTCCATATGCGAAGTCACGACGGCGAGGGTTCTTCCGTTGCGCACCATGGGAACCGCTTCAACCCGCAGTGCCATCTCGCTGCTCCAGCTTGTTTCACTGGAGCGCTCGATGGCCCTGCTGTTCCACGCCTTCTCTACCAGCGGACGCAGGTCCGAGCGGATGCCCTCGCCCACGAAGTCCGCGTGGAACACCGTATGCGATGTCGACGGACGGACGTGGGCGAGGGCAATGTAGCCAAACTCGGGGTGCGGGAACCACAGTGCGAGGTCCGCGAAAGCCAGGTCAGCGACCATTTGCCAGTCACCGACGAGGAGGTGCAGCCATTCGGCATCTCCAGGCCCGAAATCAGCGTGTTCCCTGATGGGGTCTGTAAAGATTGCCACTGCACCTCCATTTGCGACGCCGGAGAGTTCCTAGCGCCGGACGATTGACCTCAAGAGCCTTAATGCTACCGACAGTGAGGCCATGTCGTCGGCCTCGAGGGCGTTGACCTCATCGAACATGGTCTTGGCCCTGCCCAGTTGTTCGGCGTTCAACCCTTCCCAGGCCTTCAGCCGGTCTTCGGCGGATGCGTTGGGTTCGGTAGCTTCAAGGACTGAAGTAGTCATGTCGGCAACCGTTGAGTACAGGTCATCACGAAGGGCTGCACGGGCCAAGGCCTGCCAGCGGTCATCGCGTGGAAGCGAGCTGATGCGTTCCAGCAACGAGTCCACGTGGAAGCGGTTGAACACGGTGTAGTAGACGTGTGCAACATGTTCCACACTGTCGTTGCCCGTCTGGGCAATCCTTGCGATGTCCAGAAGCGCATAGCTTTCGAAGAGCTCCGCCCACCTCCGGGCAAGGTGCTCGGGAAGTTCCCAACCCAGCGCCTTATCCAGCCAACCGCTGATGCGGACCTTGTCCTCGCCACGCAGGTAGTCCAGGAGCTTGGCACGCAAGGGAGCCATCATCGGCTTGAACGCATCCACGACGCTTGCAATCGGCTGCGAAGCCATTCCTTGTCCCAGGATCCAACGAACTGCCCGGTCAAGCAGGCGCCGGATGTCCAGGTGTACTTCGCTCCAGTGCTCGGTGGGGAATGAAGCCGGTAGTGCGTTCAGCTCTGCCACCATCGGGTCGAGGTCATAGATTTCGCGCAGGGCTACAAATGCCTTGGCAACAGCGACCTCGTTGGCCGAGGTTTCTTCGATGGCCCTGAACGCAAACGTAATGCCACCGAGGTTGATGATGTCATTGGCCACCACGGTTGCGATGATCTCGCGCCGCAGCGGGTGGGTATCCAACTCGGCGTCGAACTTTTCACGCAACTGTTTCGGGAAGTAGTTGCGGATGGTGTCCGCGAACCAGGGGTCGTCAGCCAGGTTGCTTTCCCGCAACGCGGTACCAAGTTCAATCTTGGCGTAGGCCGCGAGGACAGAAAGTTCGGGTGAGGTCAGGCCTTGGCCCTGCTCCAGGCGGGCACGGAGGGTGTCCGTGGTGGGCAACGCTTCAAGGTCGCGCTTGAGGTCTGCAGATTTCTCCAGCCAGTCCATGAGTCGTTCGTAACTGGGGCTCCAATCGGCAACCCGGGTCCGGTCATTGAGCAGCAGAATGTTCTGGTCGATGTTGTCCTGAAGAACCAGACGGCCCACTTCATCGGTCATGTCGGCGAGGAAGGCTGCCCTCTCAGCGGCCTCCAACTTGCCGGCCGCTACCATTCGATCAACGAAGATCTTGATGTTGACCTCGTGGTCCGAGCAGTCCACGCCCGCGGAGTTGTCGATCGCATCCGTATTAAGGATCACGCCCTGCAAAGCGGCTTCAATGCGTCCACGCTGCGTCAAACCGAGGTTTCCGCCTTCGCCAACAACCTTGACGCGCAAGTCACGCCCATCCACGCGGATGGAGTCGTTGGCCTTATCGCCGACGGCCGCATGGGTTTCGGTGCTTGCCTTGACGTAGGTACCGATACCGCCGTTGTAAAGCAGGTCCGCCGGTGCCAGCAAGATCGCCCGGAGCAGCTCCGGCGGGCTGAGCTGGGTAGTTCCTTCGGGCAGGCCCAAGGACTTGCGCACTTGCTCCGAGACCGGGATCGTCTTTGCCTGGCGGGCATACACGCCACCGCCCTCACTGATGAGGGTGCGGTCGTAGTCGTCCCATGAAGATCGGGGCAGCTCAAACAGGCGCTGCCTTTCGGCGAAGGATGACGCAGCATCCGGTGTGGGATCGAGGAATATATGGCGGTGGTCGAATGCCGCCACCAAACGGATGTGCTGCGACAGCAGCATGCCGTTGCCGAAGACATCCCCTGACATGTCGCCGACGCCAACCACGGTGAACTCTTCGGTCTGGGTGTCGAGATCAAGCTCGCTGAAGTGACGCTTGACAGACTCCCAGGCTCCGCGGGCCGTGATACCCATCGCCTTGTGGTCGTAACCGACGGATCCGCCGGAGGCAAAGGCGTCGCCCAGCCAGAAGCCATACTCAGCTGCCAACCCGTTCGCCGTATCGGAGAAGGTGGCCGTTCCCTTGTCGGCAGCCACCACCAGGTAAGAGTCGTCGCCGTCGTGACGGACAACGTCCGACGGCGGGACGAGCCTTTCGCCGTCGGTCGACGTCACAAGGTTGTCGGTAATATCCAGCAGGCCCCGGATGAAAGTCTTGTAGCTTTCAATACCTTCGGCCATCCATGCGGCGCGGTCTGCTGCGGGATTGGGCAGTTTCTTTGCGAAGAACCCGCCCTTGGCACCCGTGGGGACAATAACGGCGTTCTTGACGGTCTGTGCCTTCACCAACCCAAGAATCTCGGTACGGAAATCCTCCCTGCGGTCCGACCAACGAAGACCGCCGCGGGCGACCTTGCCAAAGCGCAAGTGAACTCCCTCCACGCGTGGGGAGTAAACCCAGATTTCGAACATCGGGCGTGGGAAGGGCAGTCCCTCGATTGAGGTGGGATCCAGCTTGAAGCTGAGGTATTCCTTGTTCTGGAAGTAATTCGTCCGCAGCGTGGACTCAATGAGGTTGATGAAGGTGCGCAGGACCCGGTCGGCGTCGAGGGTGGCAACTTGCTCAACCGACTCGGTGAGGGCAGCCCGTGCTGCGTCCTGGCGCTCGTTCCGTACGTCGTCCGCCACGGATGGGTCGAATCGTGCCGAGAAGAGTTCAATCAGGCCACGCGCAACATCCGGGTTGCCGAGGAGGGTATCGGCGATGAAGCCGAACGAGTTCGTGTTTCCCATTTGGCGCATGTATTTGGCGTACGCCCGGAGTACCACTACCTGACGCCACTGCATGCCCTCCCGGAGCACCAGGCGATCGAAGTTGTCAGACTCCACGACGCCGGTTACGGAAGCGCCGAAGGATTCGGCCAACAGGTTTCCGGTGGCAAGGGGATCCACTCCTGCCGGGTACTTGAGCCCGAGGTCATAAAGGAAGAAGTCACGGTGATCCGCGGTTTCGATCTCGAATGGGCGCTCGTCCAGTACTTCCAAACCGAGGTTGTGGAAGTACGGAAGGATCTGGCTCAGGCTCTTGGGCTCCATCAGATACAGCTTGACCCGGGCGTCCTCCTCCAGTGCCTCACCGGCTCCTTCGGGAAGATAGACGTGAACACCGGGTTTAACGTTCCTGGTGGGTTCTCCGGCCCGCTCCGCCTGGGAGCCGTACTTCTCGAAGCGCTCGATGTCCTGAAGGGCGTCCTCAACCTCATAATCCACGCGGTAGCCTGCGGGGAACGCCTCGGCCCAGAGGGCGGACAGGGCATCTGCGGTATCGGCAGGGTGATGCTCGCGAAGGACCTCTGTGATGCCTTCGCTCCAGGACCTCGAGGCCCGCATCAGCCGGTGCTCGAGTTCTTCTACGTTGACTTCTGCCAGCTCAGCCGTACGTGGCAGCCTGATCCGGAAGAAGACACGGGCGAGTGCAGATTCGGTAATACGGGCCTCGTAGTCGATGGTCTCGGCCTGGAACGTCTCACGGAGTTCCTGCTCGATCCTCAGCCGGACGCTGGTGGTGTAACGATCGCGGGGAAGGTAGACAACCGCGGACATGAAGCGGCCATAAATATCGGGCCGCAGGAAGAGCTTTGTCCTGCGGCGCTCCTGCAGGCGTTGGATACCCAAGGCCGTTGCGGCCAGGTCGGGTATTTCGATCTGGAACAGTTCGTCCCTGGGGTACGTCTCAAGGATGCCCAAAAGGTCCTTGCCGGAGTGGGAATCTATCGGGAAGCCAGCGTTCCTCAGAACAGCGTCCACTTTGTCGCGAACGATCGGAATGCTGCGCACGGAACCGGTGTAGGCGCTCGTGGCGAACAAGCCGATGAACCGGCGTTCGCCATTGACGTTGCCCTGGGCGTCGAAGCTCTTGACGCCGATGTAGTCGAGGTAGGCGGGGCGGTGGACGGTGGAGCGCGAGTTCGCCTTGGTGATAACCAGGGCGCGCTTCTCCCTTGCCCGCTTGCGGCCGGCATCCGTCAGGTGTTGGACCTGGCGTGTGGTGTCTCCTGCGCGGAGAAGCCCCAGCCCGCTGTCTTCACGGAGCTGCAGGACGTCTTCGCCGTCTTCGTCCACGAGGTCGTATTCGCGGTATCCCAGGAAGGTGAAGTTGCCGTTGTCCAGCCACCGCAGAAGGTCCTGCGCCTGCCTCAGTTCGGCAACTTGTTCGGGGTGGGAGACTCCTCCGAGCGCCTCGGCCAGCTCCAAAGCCTTGCTGCGCATTTTTGGCCAGTCCTCGACGGCGGCACGCACGTCACCCAGGACGCGGTGCAGGCCTTCAATCAGTTGCCCCCGGGCGTCATCGCTGATGCGGTCAATTTCGACGGCTATCCACGACTCCATGTGCGATGCGTTGTCGCCCTCACCGAGTAGGTGGGCGATGCTGGGCAGTGCCGCCGTGTCACCACTGGAGATTCCCACAGTGGACGGAACCCTTGAAACGCTGGCCATTTCTCCCGAAACCCGGTCACGGGTCACAACGAACAAGGGGTGCATGACCATGCGGATGGCGCAATTTTGGCGGACGAGCTCCGCGTTGACGGAGTCAACCAGGAAGGGCATGTCGTCCGTAACGATGTATACGACGTTGCGGTCAGACTCGCTGCCGATCTCCACCAACGCGTTTCCGGGCCGACGGGACTGGGCAACCGCTTTGTGTTTGGTGGCCCTTGCTATCAGCAGCTCCGGAGAATACGCACGGGCGTCATCCTCCGCGAGGTGCTCATAGTAGTCACCGAAGAACCCTTCACGGACAACTGTTGCATCGGACCGATCCTCCACGCTGGATCCTGACGACATCGACAAACGCCTCCATCACAAGTTGATTGCTGCGACTCTGCAGCCCACATGCCGAGCCTAGCGCTTAAGGCGATGGAGGGCTCTGGTACTTCGTCCAAAGGAATTCCTCTTTTGATGGACAGGAGCACAGACGAGCCCGGCGATGGCCACTCGCACGTCCGAGTCTGGTGCACTTTCCAGGAGGACAGAGCCTGCAAGTAGCGCGGCATCGCAAACGGCCGGGTCGGAAGGAATGTAAGCCTCAATGCCAACGCCCGGGCCGTACCTGTTCCAAGCATCGTCCAACTGCTGCCTTGGCGCGTATCCGACAGCTGAGCGCTTGACCTTGTTAAGCACTACCCGGGGCGACGCGTGGGGAACGGCCATTTCGAGCTCCGCCAGTCCCCGCACAAGCCGTGGCACTCCAATTGCGTCAGCAGCACCCACAGCAAACACCACGTCCGCCAGCTCCAAGCTGCGAAGGGTGGCAGCATTACGCCTGGGGGCCAAGGTGTCAAAGCTCAATTCTTCGTCCGACTCAAGGCAGAAGCCTGTGTCAACCACCACGACGTCGGCCAGTTGCTTCGCTCTCTCAAGAACAAGAGTGAGGGCCGCAGCCCGCAGCTCGGTCCAACGGTCGGCCCGGGTAGTTCCGGTCAACACGCGAAAAGAACCAGACGTGGTGAAGACGTGGCTGGCCGCAGCCGATAACGCATCGACATCGAGCAAGCCTTGGTCTGCAAGCCTGCACGCCTGGGCCAAACCGGCCGACTCGTCCAGTAGGCCCAACATCGCCGATACGCTGGCCCCATAGCTGTCCGCATCCACGAGGATGACGGACTGCCCCTCGCAGGCCAGCTCGGCCGCAATATTCACCGCAACAAGAGTCCTGCCCGGGGCGCCCGTCGGACCCCACACAGCGAAGATCCTCCCCGAACTGCCCTGCTCTTCCGCCACCTCGTCCGGCAATGGCAACATCGGCAAATCGACCGCCGGATCTGCGAACCCCACGCTGCGGCCATCGCCCGGGCGACCATATTTGCTAGCCTGTTCCACCAGTTGGGAAATCTCCGAGGCGAGGGCAGCGGGCTCGATATCCGAAGAGGCAACGACTACCCCGATCGAGCGAAGCCGGCTGGCCTCATCAGGGCTTTCGGTCAAGGCAACGATAGAGACGCCAACAGCTCCAAGCCTGTCCACGAGCGTGCTAGTGAGTTCTTCGGAGCCTTCCCCAACTATGGCTGCCATCGCCAGGCCACTTTGGCAGGCAGCCATGAGCTCGGCGAGTTCCGAACAACGACGAACCACGGTCACCGGGCCGTGGAGGCGCTCAAGCCCTTCAACCACGGACTCCTGGGCAGCGCCGACAGTAACGACGGGAATGCTCATGATGCCAGGCCCGCCGGATTCCAGACGACGGAAACTTTGGCCTTGTTGGCCTGCGCACCCAGCAATTTCGGCATCTGCTCATCTGTGACCAGGACGAGCACCGTTGTGGTCTTTGATGCTCCCAGGGTGGCCGAGCCGGGAATGATCTGAGTGATCTCCGCACCCGGTAACAGCAACTGCGGGTCCGCGTAGGCCGCACTTGATCCCGGCATTGCCACCCAGACGTCCACCCGTGCTCCGGGGCCAGCTTGGGCCGGCAGCTCCTCGTCCATGGAAATTGCCACGGGCTTCCTGTTCAACGCGTCAACTGTGCCGAGGCTTTCACGCGGCAGCAGCTGGTTCCTGGCGACTCGCTGAAGGGCGACCTGGCCGGCAGCCAGGCCATTCTCGACAGTAATGTAGCCAGCCTCAACCTCGTCCAAACGGACTTTGACAATGGAAAGGTCGTCAGCCGTTACAAGCTGGCCGACAGCGATTTCTTCCCGGGCGGCGTACACCTGTGTCGTCTTGTCAGCGCTTCCGACCAAAGCCACCACCCCGGCAGTGGAGAGGAAAACCAGCAGTATCCCTATCAGCAGCCGGGGATCCTTCCAAGAAGGCTTGCTGATTCGCGCGGCCGCAAGAGTTGCGCTGGGACCCATTGTGTTTACTCCCCCGGAAATTGGCTCGAGGCAAGGTCGGCGGACCTGCCTCCTCATTCTTACCGGCGGCCTGCATCCAACCCAAAGCGTCTGGCTGCAAATGGGGCGAAACTGTGGATAACTACACCAAACACCAGCATGAATGGCAAAATGGAGCCATGCCCCGATTCCTGACATTGGCCGATGTCGCCGAACAACTCCAGATAAACTCCCCCCAGGCGTATGCCCTAGTGCGCAGCGGCGAGCTCAAAGCCATCCAGGTGGGAGGGCGTGGGCAATGGCGTATTGAAGAAGCAATGCTTGAGCAATACATCCAGGACCGATACGCCGAAGCCAGCCGAATGATCGAAGAAGCCAAATCCAAATCAGGCCAACCCCCAGTTAGCCCCAGAGGCTAGAACTCCGGGCCGCTGGCTGAGCTGAGCGCAACGAGCGAGCTGAAAGGGACAGTCACAACACCCGCCACATTGCCTGCGCGCCGCACTTCGCCGTCTTGCAGAACGGCTACATCAAAGTGATCCCGGGCTACCCTGTCGATGACGCCCCGCAATTCGATGCCCCCTGCGGTCGATCCCAAATGAAGGACCACCGGGGCGCGGTCCCTGGACAAAACCCTCAATGCGGCGGCGAGGCCCAAAGGCCGCAGAAGCCTCGGAGTGGCCTTCAGCGCCAATCGCCCCAACCCTTGGTAGCTCAGAACCGAAGGGAAGGGAATCAGCCATTGCCGGAGGCCTTCGACCAGGACGAACCACTCGCTTCCCAGATGGCTGACGTTACCGAGAAGTGTGGCTCCGCTGGCCAGTACCACTTTGACCCGCCCGTCCCCCAGGCCGCGCAACCGATCGGCGAGTTCGATCCCTGCCAGTTCCACCCTGGCGCGTTCAGTAATCTCCGTTTCCCTCTCCAAGGCACGTTCAGCCGAAAATTGTGCTTCCAAATCGTTGAAGAGAGAGTCCCATCTCATGTGCTCAGACTAGGCTGCATTACGGAGACAAGGCCAATCACTGCCTGGAGGGTTCGCTTTGCGATTGGACAGGCATGGGAAAGTGTGCTCAGAATGGACTCCAGATTAGTCAAACTGCATCAAACTACATCAAACGAAGCTTGGGGGCTTTGAATGGCACGATCCTTTCGCAGGGACACCGGACTCGCTGCGACGATTCTGGCGCTGGGGCTGATCCTTGCCCTGGTAGGCAACACCCTGGTCGGCCAGTGGCAGAATGCCCAGCGACATCATCAGAGTTTCCCATTTGACCAGTTGGCCGGATTTGCTGCCAGCGCCATGGGAACTGCGGTAGTGGCTTGGTGGGTGCTTTCCCTGGTGATGGCATTTCTCTCCGCTATCCTGCATCGGGCAGGTGCCCGCAACGGTGCTGACATCTTCTCGCGATTCAGTCCCGCCTTTATGGTCAGGCTTGCGATAGCCGTCCTGGGCATGAACCTCCTTGGCGGTGGACTGGCGCAGGCAAGCGCTGCACCAACACCTGAATGGTTTCCTACTTCCGCGCACAGCGGGGTAGTCCTCGCTGCCTCCGTTCCGGCTTCCAAAAGCGGTGCCGGTAGCGCCCTCAACACCATCGCTGACGGTAACAACATTGAGACAAGCGCTCACGATCCCAGCTGGCAGCCCCGGCCACCCGTAGTTGGCCCAGGGCTGCTTAGTCGGCCCGGCTCACGCGACGCGACCGCCGCGACCGGGAACGGCGTAGAGGTCAAAGCAGGCGACACCCTATGGTCCATAGCAGCCGCGAGGCTTGGACCATTTTCAACCGACGTGGACGTGGCTGACGCTTGGCCGAAGTGGTACGCCGCAAACCGCTCCGTCATTGGGGATAACCCCGCCGTGCTGCGTCCGGGCCAGATCCTTCAACCGCCCGAACCCGCGTAACAGCGCAAGTCCAAACCCTGACTCCATAGAACAGCCACCCACTCAGGGGCGGCACCAAGCCTCATAGTCAACCCCAGCGTCATCCCAGCAGAAGCCACCCGAGCATAAGCGTTCCCCGCGCTTTGGCTCATGTAGTGAATGCCTGAGGTATGACCATGTCCGTTGCAACAGCAAGCCGACCCCCGATCCGCCCGGGCGCGGGACGAGCCAGCACTTCATCTGCCGCCAAAAGTGGGGGCGACACAGACATCCGGCTAGTGGCACGGAGTATCGCCCAAGCCGCCCTCGAGGTTCTTGCAGGCACCCGCCCGCTGATTCAACTTTCCCGCTCACTTAACCCGGAATGCTACTTGGCCCTTCAGCATCGGGCGGTCCTGACCCGGAAACACGCAGCACGCAGCAAGGGAAATCCGCAACCGCACCTCAGCCCGATGGTCCGTTCCGTTCGCGCCTGTTCCATCAGTGAATCAATTTGCGAAGCCAGTATCGTTGTCGCCGAGGAAGGCAGGTGCCGCGCCATAGCCATGCGACTTGAGCGGGCCGACGGCATATGGCAGGTTACGGCGCTCGAGATCGGCTGACGTCACAAACAAATCGACCCGCAGGCCAGGGGACGATCCGCAGCCCATCGACCTTCGGAGCCCGAAAAAGGGGCGATCCCCGGACCAACGAATCCGTGGGATCGCCCCATTTGTGTGACTGGTTCGATTCCGGCTAGCGGCGCTTCTTCTTCGCAGGCTTACGCTGCTCTTGGCTTGCCGCCTTGGCAGGGTTCCCCGAACGACCCGAAGCGCGGCCCTCTATCCGCGTTTGCGTAGCGCCATCCTCACCGGGAGCGGTGTACTGCAGCTGGGCCGGCTTCTCCGGAGCCTGCAGCCCCGCAGCCCGGATCTGGGGATCGTGATGTTCTGTATGTCCCCCGGCGGCTGAATCATCCGGCACGACGACATCCTCTGCCGGTGTCACTTCCACCTCAAGGTTGTACAGGAAACCGATGCTCTCTTCGCGAATCGCTTCCATCATGCTTTGGAACATCACAAAACCTTCACGCTGGTATTCAACCAGCGGGTCGCGCTGCGCCATTGCACGGAGGCCGATTCCCTCCTTGAGGTAATCCATCTCGTAGAGGTGTTCCTGCCACTTGCGTCCAAGAACCGAGAGCACAACGCGTCGTTCCAGTTCGCGCATGCTTTCTGAACCGATGGCTTCTTCGCGCGCTTGATAAACAAGGCGCGCGTCGGAGAGGATCTCTTCACGAAGGAAATCAGCCGTGATTCGTGATTTGCCGCCAGCCTCTTCAATGACTTCTTCAGGTGTGACCGTGGCCGGATACAGAGTCTTGAGGTTCGTCCACAGCTGGTTGAAGTCCCAATCGTCGCCATTGCCTTCAGCGGTTGCTGCGTCAATGAGAGCGTTGATCGTGTCTTCAAGGAAGTACTGGACCTTTTCGTGCAGGTCATCGCCCTCAAGGATCCGCCGACGGTCGCCATAGATGGCTTCACGCTGGCGGTTCAGGACGTCGTCGTATTTGAGGACGTTCTTACGCTGTTCGGCGTTGCGGGCCTCCACCTGTCCTTGCGCTGAGGCGATGGCTCGGGAAACAAGCTTTGACTCAAGCGCGACATCGTCAGGCACCGAGCTGTTCATGAGCCGTTCAGCTGCACCTGAGTTGAACAGGCGCATGAGGTCATCGGTCAGGGAGAGGTAGAAGCGGGATTCACCGGGGTCGCCCTGACGACCGGAGCGACCACGCAGCTGGTTGTCGATCCGGCGGGATTCGTGTCGTTCCGTGCCCAGGACGTAGAGCCCGCCGAGGTTCAGCACTTCTTCGTGTTCATCTTTGACGGCCTGCTTGGCTGCAGCGAGGGCCTCAGGCCACGCGGCCTCGTACTCTTCAGAGTTTTCCTCCGGATCGAGCCCGCGCTTGGCCAGTTCGGCAATGGCGGTAAATTCGGCGTTGCCGCCCAACATGATGTCAGTACCGCGGCCAGCCATGTTGGTTGCCACGGTTACCGCGCCCTTGCGTCCTGCCTGGGCCACGATGGATGCTTCCCGCGCGTGGTTCTTGGCGTTCAGGACTTCGTGGCGGATGCCTTCCTTGGCCAGCAGTTTGGAGAGATATTCGCTCTTTTCAACGCTTGTGGTGCCGACCAGCACAGGTTGCCCATTCTCGTGGCGCTCTGCGATGTCCTCTACTACGGCGTCAAATTTCACTACTTCGTTTTTGTAGACCAGGTCCGACTGGTCGATGCGCTGCATGTCCCGGTTGGTGGGGATGGGAACCACGCCGAGCTTGTAGGTGCTCATGAACTCCGCGGCTTCGGTTTCAGCCGTACCGGTCATGCCTGAAAGCTTGGAGTACATGCGGAAGTAGTTCTGCAACGTCACGGTGGCGAGGGTTTGGTTCTCAGCCTTGATTTCGACGTTTTCTTTAGCCTCAATCGCTTGGTGCATGCCTTCGTTGTAGCGGCGTCCGGCCAGGATGCGGCCGGTGTGCTCGTCGACGATCAGGACCTCGCCGTCGAGGATGACATAGTCCTTGTCCCGCTTGAAAAGTTCCTTGGCCTTGATGGCGTTGTTCAGGAAACCAATCAGCGGCGTGTTGGCGGATTCGTAAAGGTTCTGGATCCCCAGGTAGTCCTCTACCTTTTCAATGCCGGCTTCAAGGACGCCAACAGTACGCTTCTTCTCGTCCACTTCGTAATCGACCTCAGGCTGAAGCCGGAGGACAACTTTGGCGAATTCGCTGTACCAGCGGTTCGTGTCGCCCTGGGCAGGACCGGAAATGATCAGTGGCGTGCGTGCTTCATCGATAAGGATGGAGTCAACCTCATCCACAATCGCAAAGTTGTGTCCGCGCTGAACCAGCTCACTGGCATCCCAGGCCATGTTGTCCCGGAGGTAGTCAAAGCCGAATTCGTTGTTGGTTCCGTAGGTGATGTCCGCGGCGTACTGCTCCCGGCGGACCGTTGGATCCTGGTTGGAGAGGATGCAACCGCTGGTGAGGCCCAGGAACCGGTAGACGCGGCCCATGAGTTCGGACTGGTATTCAGCCAGGTAGTCGTTGACCGTCACGACGTGGACACCCTTGCCGGTCAACGCGTTCAGGTATGCCGGCGCGGTCGCAACGAGGGTTTTACCTTCACCGGTCTTCATTTCAGCGATGTTGCCAAGGTGAAGGGCTGCACCGCCCATAAGCTGCACATCGAAGTGGCGCATGCCCAGGGTTCGGGACGAGGCTTCACGCACTGCAGCGAACGCTTCGGGCAGCAACGCCTCCAGCGTCTCCCCATCCTGGTGCCGTGACCGGAGCCGGTCGGTTTCCTCTCGGAGTTCGGCATCCGTGAAGGACTTGAACGAGTCTTCCAGGGCATTGATGGAATCGGCATAGTTCCGCAGTTGCTTGAGGGTCTTTTTATCACCCGTGCGGAGAAGTTTTTCGATTAGTGATGCCACGTGAAAGTGCTCCCAGTCTCATGCTGCCGAATTCTGGCTGTTTCAGTCTACGGGAGAGACCAAGGCGGCGTGTCCGGGTTCACCTCTGAGCGGACTGGCATCCTGGGATTCCGGGTCGCGATGACCGGCAACCCCGGTGACCGCCTCCGCCAGGTCCCCCGCGAGATTCCCCACCGGCCACACCACCACTTCCTCCAGGCCAAGCCACGTGGCCATGAGCCCAAGTTCGGCTGCAAGCTCGACGGCGGTATCAGCCGGCGCGTCCCGTTCCCCGTAGGCCGAGCGCACAAGTAATTGACCCGCTGTGCGGTCAGCCTTCAGGTCAACCCTCGCAACGATGTGCTCCCTGAGCAGGAATGGCAGTACGTAGTACCCGAACCTGCGCTTCAGTGCGGGTGTGTAGATCTCGATGCGGTAGTGGAAGCCGAACAACTCTTCAAGACGTCGACGCTCGAACACAAGGGAGTCAAAAGGGCTCAACAGGGCCCGCCCTTCGGCTCTCCGCGGGAGCTTGGCGTCGACATGCCTGAAGGTCTCCCGTTCCCATCCTCGAACCGACACAGGTTCCAGGACGCCTGCGCCCACCAGTCGTCGGACCGAGTCCGCGCCGGCTTTGAGCGGCGTCCGGAAGTAGTCGGAAAAGCACCGGACGGTGCCGATGCCGTGGGCCTGGGCCGCTGCGCCGATAAGCCGGTCGAGGGCTTCCTCGGCATCCACTTCCGGAGTCGGGTAAGTGGAAAGCACTCTTGAGGTGAGGGTGTATTTACGTTCGAACTGCGGCGTTCGGGAAGCGGCCGAAACGCGGCCTTCTTCAAAGAGGTGTTCCAGCACCCTCTTGACGATGTTCCAGTTCCAACCCCAGTTGTCGCGATCGGCTGCAGGCGAGTGTCCAAGCTTCGCTGTAAGTTCCGAGGCCGTCATGGGAGGCCCAGCGGCGAGCGATTCCAGAATCCGGTCCTCCATATCCCGGCGTATACCGGGATCCAGGCGATGCGCTCCCACCCACGCGCGCTTCTGCCAGAGGAGGAGATCCGGAAAGTGCTCAGGACGGATGAAGCTGGCCTCGTGCGCCCAGTACTCCATCATTTTCCGGGGCTTCCGGGCGGACATCGTGGAAAGGATATTCACGTCGTAATTGCCGAGCCTGGAAAAGAACGGCAGATAGTGACTCCGTGCAACCACGTTTACAGAATCGATCTGGACAAGCTGCAGTTGGGCAAAAGTCCGGCCCACTGACCGTGGAGACACGGGTCCAGTGGGCCGGACTTTTGCCAATCCTTGAGCTGCCAACGCGATCCGCCGTGCCTGTGAAAGGCTCAGCGAAGCGGTCATTGGTATCCCTTCGTCAGGTTCAGGCCTTACTTGGCGGTGGCTGCCTGATCGTCCGAGCGATAGGCGATGATCTTTTCCTCGACGGCGTCTTCGCCAGGCTCACAAGTGGAATCGAGGGTGATTACGCCGTAGGTCCAACCATTGCGTCGGTAAACGACCGAGGGTGCGTTGGTTTCCTTATCCAGGAACAGGTAGAAGTTGTGTCCCACCAGTTCCATATTGTCCACGGCATCGTCCAGTGTCAGGGACGCTGCCGGGAAAACCTTCCGGCGGATCAAGACGGGTGAATCTCCGGCCGGGATGTCGTTATCGATCTCGTAGGGAGAACGCTCCTCCGCCTGCCCAGCGGATTCCTGGTGGTTGCTGGCCTCAACGTAGAGAGGCTCATTGGCGCTTGCCGGTTCAAGAGTTGCGGTAGCTTCCCGCACGGCCTTGGGTGTGTGGCGGCCGTGGTGCACCTTTTTCCGGTCCTTCGCACGCCGAAGCCTCTCAAGAAGCTTGTTGTACGCGAGATCGAAGGCAGCGAATTTGTCAGCGGCTGTGGCCTCGGCACGGATAACAGGGCCTCGGCCCAGGACTGTCACTTCAACGGTGAGCTGGCCCGGCGTTTGCCGGGGATTGGTTTCCTTGGAAACCTTGGCGTCTACTCGCTGGACCTTGTCCCCCAACGATTCAATCTTCGAGATTTTCTCGCCGGCGTATTCGCGAAAGCGGTCTGAAACTGTCAGATTTCGTCCGCTGATCATGAACTCCATGGTGCCCTCCAAATAACTCAGGTGACACGACAACGGCACTGGTGGGGGCTGGTCTGACGGACAGTCGAGCCCCTTTCCGAGCCGCTATCGACAGGTACATCTTTTCTTGGTACCCACAACCGACGTTAGTTCATCGCCACGTGTTATTCACCCTTTGGCCACTTATTTTTTGATTGAGTCTTAATGACTTCACAGGTGGTCGCTTGCCGCTCTCAACACGGCGTAGGCTGGTGGCCTCGTGGCCGCCAGCACTACAGCGCCGCAGACAACCCCACCGGCAGCGCCCACAGCACGTGCCGCCTCGGAGAGCGTTGCTCCGGTGGTAAGGACGTCGTCCACAAGGATGCATTTCCTGCCCCGGACCAGCTTGATCCGAGTGGGCCTGACGCGCATGGATCCTCTGACTTTCCGGGCGCGATCGCCCCGGCCCAGTCCTTTCTGGCCGGTTCCCCCACCTCTGCCCTCGCGTCCGAGCACGACGTCAACCAGCCTCAAAGGCAACTCACGGAGCCATGTCATGCCTCCTTTTCGTAGTGGAAAAGCCCGAACTTTCTCCAACACGTCCAATTGCGGGCAGTGAGGCGTCATCCGACGTAAGCGCAGGATGAGAAGCAAAAGGTGTACCGGGCTGAATCCACGCTTACGGTATGCGGCGCCGCTGGTTGGAACGGGTACAAGACAATATCCGGCCTGATGGCCAAGGGCTGCTTCAACGGCTTTGCCCAGGCACGTTGCCAGGACACCGCCTACCCGCCACTGACCGGAGTGCTTGAACGACAGCAGGCATTGCGCCAGTTCGTCACGATATGGCCCCGCCGCAACAACCTTGATCCTCGGCACTCCGTGCACGGTGACAAGGGCCGGTGATTGCTGTTCCGCCCGGAAAGGCTGGGCGCAAAACTGGCGCACTCGCTTGGCACAATCGGTGCACAGCACTGTGTCTTCCGCGCCGCAACAGATGCATTCGACCGGAACAATGATGGCGCGAAGCTCGTCCAGTGAGCCTTCCATTGCTGCCGCAAAGCGCCCAAGCCGGCTGGAGTCCCTGCCCCGACGACGCGCTTGGCCAGGATCAGGGGCCCCGATATCCGGATCCTTGGCCCGCAAATGTCGCTGGCCACCGAAGAGAGGGCTGTGGGGTGTAACAGTCATGAAGCGAGCCTGCGCCACAGCCTTCCGGTAAAGAAGCCATGCTGCGTCCTATGTGGACAACGTGGCCGAATCTCCGAAATCCACCCCAGGACCTACGAAAGCACGCCCAAGCCGGGAAAGGTGATTAGCCCGGGAAGGCCGGCTCGATGGGTCCTTTTAGTTGAAGCTCCCAGCCGTTTCCAACGCGTTGGAAGACCCCAGCCTCGGACTGGCCGTATATCTGGTCCGGACCGTTGCCGGCACTAATGCTGGTCAGTCCATCCCACGGCGCAAGCTGCTGGGCCTCACCGGATGCAAGAGACAGCAATTCAGGAACCACCGTGGAAGTCGCCGAACCGGACATCACGGCCACGGTCGACGCGTTTACCCAAACGCCTTGGTCCACCGCTCCAGTGGTGAGCAGCGTGATGGGGGTGGTGAGGTCCTTGGGGACCCCATCGGGATTCCGGACTATGCCTGCGATCTGCACGGAGGATTTTCCGTTCAACTCCGAAATGATCAGCGCCCTGGTCCCCTCCCTTGAAACCCTGAAATCCTTCACGGTTCGACCAGCCAGCCACGCCGGGGTAATCGTGACGTTGGGAACTGCCGTGCCCGGCGCGATGCCAGTGGGTTTGTAGGCCACTACTTCGGCAGCACCGTTTGCCCCCGGACCCGCCGTCCACACCCAATTCTGTGGGCTGAAGGAAGGCCCTGTGAGAGTACTTCTGGTGGTCAGTTGACGGGCAGGCTGACCAGGTTCGATCGAGTAGAGCGTGGTCTTGTCGCCGTTCAGGAAAGCAGCGGTCTGGGATGCGGGGGACTCAGCGGGCGAATGCGGTCCAAGCCCGGCCACCGACTGGATGTCGGGCAGGGGCGTAATCCGGTTGTTTTCATAGCGCACGAGCTCGCCGTTGTTCACAGCGATCTGGTGGGCAGCGACGGTCTTATCCACCACCGGCGGCAGGACGGTGCCGTTGTCTTCCACCCGGACCAGGTCCTGGTCGGCGCGCAATTGCACGTTGATGACATCTGGCTGGCTCCGGAATGTCAGAGCCAGCTGGTTCTGCATTCTTTGGCGGTCTTCGGCAGACGCGTCGAACAATTCCTTCGCGGAAAGATCCACTTGTGCTGCACCTGAAACCACCGGCACGGATTCGCGTGCGAGCTTCATCCCGGAGGGAAAGGCGCTGACAACGGCACCCCGCAGGTAGGGGGCCGGACCGGCAAGCAAGGCGCTGGTCATGGACTTGACCGTGTTTTTCTTAATGAACCAGCGATAATCGGGCACCGCGTACGTGAAGGTCGGGTCATAGAAATAGATGGGGAAGGCGCCGTAAATTACTTTGAACGTTTCCTCCGGAATCGCTGTTCCATCCGGGACCTTGGAAATCCGCCACTCCCCCTCCACCTGTTCAAGCGTCAGCGGAATGGTTTCCTTCGTTCCCGGCGGATACTGTGTTGCGACGCCGTCGGCGTCCACGGAGTAGGCGACGTCGAGCACGTATAGATACTCATTTTCAGTGGCTGACTTCACCACTTCGGCCTCACGGAAAACGAGTGCCCTCTTATCCGGCTTCCACGTAACCGATTGTGCCTGCGTCAGGTACTGGCGGGCCACAGGATAGTCATCCTCATAACCGCTGCCGGCCATGTAGAAATCCTCGATGATCGCCTCAGGACTGGAACCGGCACGTGGCGCTGCAGGGAAGAACACCGGGGCGTTGGGATTTCCGGCACCCTCGTCTTTGCTCTTGCCAACAGGGCCGGAACGGGGAATCTGAGCACACGAAGAGAGGAGGACCACGATCACAGCCAGCAAAGCAAGCATGGCCTTGATGCGCTGGGGTGCAGGCTTTTTCATCGCTTCTCCCCTGCGTCCTGATCTGCAGATGTCGAAACATCGGTGTTCAAGGAAGAGCCGGGCAGGGCCTTTGGGGTTTCCGTACCCAGGACGAATACCTGTCGCTCGCTCGCGGCACCTGGAAAATCTATGTCCGCGGGCTCAAGTTGAAGCGGGGACTTGGCAATGGAACCGCCTTGGCGCAGGGGCAGGGTCAACCGGAAATTGGAACCGGAACCCTTGCTGCCCCACGCCTGAAGCCAACCGTTGTGGAGCTTGGTGTCTTCCGCCGCGATCGACAGCCCCAAGCCGCTGCCACCTGTGGTCCTGGCACGGGCAGGGTCCGCACGCCAAAAGCGGTCGAATACCCTCGCGGCCTCAGCCTGGGTCATGCCAATTCCGTGGTCCCTGACGGATACGGCCACCGCGTCCTTGTTTGCAGCGACGGAAATATGGATCGGCTTGCCCTCCCCGTGCTCGAGGGCGTTGAGCAAGAGGTTGCGGAGGATCCTTTCGATCCTCCGTGAATCCATCTCCACGATGATGCCCTTCTGCCGGGCGTTGAGTCGGACTTCAGAACCATACTCTTCTGCCACGGGCGCCGCGCCTTCGATCACGTGGGAAACTACCTGGAAGATGTCCTGGGGTTCGGCGTCGAGTACGGCGGCACCGGCATCAAAGCGGGAAATTTCCAACAGATCCGACAACAGGGACTGGAAGCGCTCCACCTGGTAATAGAGCAGCTCGGCCGATCTCTTGTTCATGGGGTCGAATTCATCACGGGCGTCGAAGAGAACCTCCGCCGCCATCCTCACCGTGGTCAGCGGGGTACGCAGTTCGTGGGACACATCGGAGACGAACCGTTGCTGCATCTGCGACAACGTGGCCAACTGTGTGATCTGCTCCTGGAGGCTTGCCGCCATGTGGTTGAAGGATGCCCCCAGCCTGGCCACTTCGTCTTCACCCTTGACCACCATCCGTTCCTGCAACTGCCCGGCGGCCAGCTTCTCGGACACGACGGCGGCATGGCTCACCGGACTGACGACGTTCCGGGTCACGTACCAGGCAATCGCCCCGATCATCAGGACCAGGGCTGCGCCACCGGCCCACAAAACGTTCTGGATCTCGTCCAGGGTTTGCTGGGCGGTGTTGAGGTCATAAATCAGGTACAGCTCATAGACAGTGCCGTTGAAGGTTACTTTGTTTCCCACTGCGATCCCGGGGCGGTCCTCATTGCCGACAGGGAATTGCGTGGGAGCCCAGAACTGTTGCTTGCCACCCTCCTGCACGGCTTTGCGGAGGTCAGGCGGAATCACCCGGATGGTCAACTGATCCGAGGCGCGCGACTCCACCCACCGGTTTCGCGGCTTCGTCTGTTCCGGCGCCGCTTCAAATACATATCTCCGCTGGATGACAGAGCCTCGGCCCTCCACGGCAGTCAAGGTGTCGTAGACAAGGGTGATGACGCTGGACTGGTCGGTGACTTGCGCGCCGTCGAACGTGTCCTGGACCTGTTTGACGTTGTAGCGTGACTCGGATTCGGCCTGGGCCAGCCGCTCCTGGAAGAGGTTGTTGGCGATCTGGTTGGACAGGTAGGCGCCAACAATGGCGAAGGAGGTCACCGCCAGCAGCAGAGTGGTCAGGACGGTTCGGAACTCCAGGGAACGCCGCCAGCGGCGGAGAATCGATCGCCACAGGAAGCGCAGGCCCGGCCTGATCTGGCGCACGCCGATGGAGACAAGGCGGGAAACACGAAGGATCAGGATCAACCCTCGACGGGTCCAAATCCGGGCGCGGGACAAGAACCAGCGCAGATCCCTTTTCTGCCGTGGAGATGACGGTTCGGGGGCGGTGGCCGGAATTGGGCTGCCGGTCCCCACAGCTTCCGCGTCAGGATTTGGTGACCCCTGGCCTTGGCCGGGCTTGCCGGTTTCCCCGGCCGGGGACTCAGGAACCTGCTTTATATCCGACACCACGCACCGTCAAAACGACCTCGGGCGCTTCAGGATCTCGTTCAATCTTGGAGCGCAACCGCTGGACGTGCACGTTGACCAGACGCGTGTCAGCAGCGTGCCGGTATCCCCACACCTGTTCCAGGAGCAATTCGCGGGTGAAGACCTGCCACGGCTTCCGTGCCAAGGCAACCAACAGATCGAATTCCAAGGGAGTCAGGGAGATTCGCTCTCCCCCGCGGGTCACCAGGTGACCCGCGACGTCGATGGTCACGTCCGCGATACGGAGGGTTTCAGGGGCCTTCTGCTCACCCGGGCGGAGCCGCGCACGGACACGTGCAACAAGTTCGGCGGGTTTGAAGGGCTTGGGCACATAGTCGTCGGCACCGGACTCGAGTCCGCGGACCACGTCCGAGGTGTCCGACTTCGCTGTGAGCATGACGATCGGGACATCGGACTCCCCACGGATCTGCCGGCACACCTCGATGCCGTCAGAACCCGGCAGCATGAGGTCCAGCAGCACCAAGTCAGGCTTGGATGAACGGAACACCTCAAGAGCCTGGCCGCCATCTGCGCAGAACACCGGCTCGAAGCCATCATTCCGCAGGACGATGCCAATCATCTCTGCGAGTGCTTCGTCGTCGTCAACTACCAGAATGCGTGCCTTCATAGTTATATATTCCCTTATCACCAAGTCTTTGTCCTGTTGGGCGCCGCGCACGGCATGGCGCACAAGGGCAGTTCCACCGTACTGCACCACGCATCGGCATAACCGCAAACGCCAGCCGTGCGGCGGGCTAGGAGGGACGACGGCGGGACTATAGGCTGGGTGCGAAGGTCCGCATGGGGGACGTCGAGTGTCGGCGGACCGGACCTCATGGGGAGGAAACGTGTCACAGCCTGAGCCCGGCCATAACCAGCCGCCAAACGGCCAACCGGCGTGGGGAAACCAGCCGCAGTGGGGTGGACCGTCGGCGTGGCCGGCCCAGGGACAGGGACAGGGACAACATTGGCAAGCTCAGCCTGGATCCGGGTGGCCCCCTGGACCTCCCTACGGCCAGCCCCAGTACATCGCCCCACCCAAGCCGGGCGTTATCCCCCTTCGTCCATTGCAGTTCGGCGAAATACTGGACGGATCCTTTCAAACGATCCGCCGCAATGCTGCTTCGATGTTTGGCTCGGCATTGATCGTGCAGGCGCTGGGAGCGGTCCTCATCGGGGTTGTCACTGTGGGGATGCTCCAGATGACGGTCGCCCTGGAATCCGCGGGTTCCCGATCGGAAGTCAACGACATCATGGGCCCCTTCCTCGCCGTGATGGCCGGAGTCCTGGGTGTCTCGGTCCTGCTCGGATTCCTTGGCTCTGTCCTCCAAGGCGTGTTGGCCGTTCCCGTGGCCCGTTCCGTCCTGAACAGGCGGACGGGTTTCAAGCAAATGTGGAAGCTTGCCGGAAAACGGGTCCTGCCGCTGTTGGGTGTTGCAGCCCTACTGACCTTTGGCGGGATACTGGCTGCCGCGGCAGTAGTGGGCATCGCTGTGCTGTTGTTCACGGCCATGGGTCCCGGAGCCTTCCTTATCGTCCTTCCCCTGGGTCTGGGCTCAGTAGTGGTTTTTCTCTGGATCGGCCTGAAGCTGATGCTTGCGCCCGCAGTCATCGTGGTGGAGCAGACGGGTGTCTATGACGGCCTTCTCCGGTCCTGGCAACTGACCCGAAACAATTGGTGGCGGATCTTCGGGATCACCCTCGTGGTGACCATCATGCTGTGGATCATCGCCCAGGTGGTACAGATTCCGGCGTCGTTGGCCGCTGGATTGATCAGCGAGACCGTGGCCCCCCATCCCGACACGGAGACCGCTGCCTCCATGCTGGTCATCACCACCGTCATCTCGGCTCTGGTCCAGGCCCTGGTGGGATCTGTTACCTTCGCCTTCCAGTCCTCTGTCTCCGCACTGCTGTACATGGACCTCCGCATGCGCCGTGATGGCCTGGATGTTGAACTGATGCGGATGTTGGAAACCGGCAGCAACCCTGATGGAGTTCCCGGTGGGCCCTCGGCCCAGCCGGGGACAACCACCTGGCCTTCGGTATGACGGCAGTACATACGCACATCCTTGGCCCTTTGCTTGCCATGGAACCACCTGTGACTCCTGACCGCGACGAAGCCCGGCGTTGGGCCATTGAAGAACTCTCAAAACCGCAATATCCCGACGCCCAACCCGGATGGCTTGAGCAGTTGTGGCGTGATTTCCTTGACTGGTTGTCATCGCTGGAAGGGGACGGTACAGGTTCGGACACCAACTTTGCCCTGCCCGTGATTGTCGTCCTGGCCGTAGCCCTTATTATTGTTGCCGTTTTCGTAGTCCGCCCCCGGTTGAATGCGCGCCGGGCATCCCGGCATGAGGACATCTATGGCGCAGACAGCACCATGGATGCCGACGACTACCGGAAGCGGGCGTTGGCGGCTGCCGACGACGGCGACTGGGCGGCCGCCGTCGTCGATCAGTTCCGGGCCCTGGTCCGTTCGGCAGAAGAGCGCGACGTGATCGACGTACGCGCCGGCAGGACCGCGGACGAAGCTTCGGCGCAGCTGGGTCAGGTTTTCGGCGCAGCGCAGGAGCGCCTGGATGCGGCGGCCCGACTTTTCGACGCCGTCCGCTACGGCGAGCAGGGCGCCACCCGTTCAGACTACGAGTCCACGCGCGACCTCGATGCCGAATTGCTGACGATGAAGCCTGACTTCACCGGCGCCCAGAGCACAGGATTCGCGGTGCCTCGATGACTCTGGCCACGAACGAAGCTGCGCAGGGCCGGGAAGCGGGCTCTCCGGGGTCCTCGTCCATGCAGGGTTTTGCCGCATGGTTCCGCAAACGCCTCCTGTGGATTGCCCTCGGAGCCGTGCTGGTGGGTTTGGCAGCTTATCTCGCCGTCACCAGCATGTCCGGAACGACGGACCCACGGGCGATGTCCGCGCGCAACCCCGCACCAGATGGCGCGATGGCCGCAGCGGAGATCCTGGGACGTCACGGAGTAGCGCTGACTACTACCGATTCGTACGACGACACCATGTCGGCTTTGTCAGGCAAGGACCATGCCACCGTCCTTCTTTATGACCCACGCGGATACCTGGACCAGTTCCAGGTTGAGGACCTTACCGAATTCGCGGACCGGGTGGTGGTGGTCAAGCCAAGGCTTAAGACTCTCAACGGGCTGGGCCCCGGTTTCCGGCCCGGCGGTGTCATTCCCGAGGGCCAAACGGTGGTGGAACCCGCCTGCGCGGTGGAGGACGCCGCTGCGGCGGGCCCGGTTTCCGCGCAGGGCTCCATCTATTCGGGACCCGAGGTGTGTTACTCCAGCCGCGTTGATGGGCCCGGTTTGTACGCAGCATCAGAAGACGGCCGGTTGATCGTCCTGGGCAGCACGGAGCTGGTGGACAACGAACACCTTGCCGTTCAAGGCAACGCGGCGCTGGCCCTCCGGACCCTCGGGAACAACCCGGATCTCATCTGGTACCTGCCCGGGGCCAAGGACATCTCCGCCTCTGATACCGATCCCACCCTCAGCGACCTCGCACCCAAGTGGTTGGCCTACGCAGGGCCGTGGCTTGGCGTTGTGACACTGCTGGCGGTTGCCTGGCGTGGGCGACGCATGGGACCCCTGGTTTTCGAGCCCCTCCCCGTTGTAGTCAAGGCAGCCGAAACTGCCGAGGGAAGGGCCCGGCTCTACCAGGATGCGCGTGCCGTAAGGCGTGCGGCCGACAACCTGCGGGGAGGGACTTTGACCCGCCTTGCCCGCCATTTCAACCTCGGCGCCGACGCCACGAAGGATTCCGTCGTGGATGCCTCCGCCCGGCGTTTGGAGCGGCCTGCTCCGGAGATACGGGCGGTATTGATCGACTTCACACCGGAAACTGAAGGCCAACTGGTTCAGTGGGCACAAGAACTTGAACGAATGGAAGAGGAGGCGAGGTCCCGATGAACAGCCAGTCGAACAGCTACACGGACACGAACAGCCAGTACACAGGTGGCGCGGCGGCACAACAAAGCGCAGCACCACAACAAAGCGCAGCACCACAACAAAGCGCAGCACCACAACAAAGCGCAGCACCACAACCGGGCTCGGCGACGGCCGGCGTCGAAGGCGGTCAGCGTCACGTGGCCGAAGACCCGGCCCGCCAGTCGCTCCTGAATGTCCGCGCCGAAGTGGGGAAAGCGGTGGTGGGGCAGGATCCTACGGTCACGGGCATGCTGATTGCCCTGCTCTGTGGCGGTCATGTCCTTTTGGAGGGCGTTCCCGGTGTGGCAAAAACCCTTCTCGTGAGGGCATTGTCCACTGCCTTGAGCCTGGATACCAAGCGTGTCCAGTTCACCCCGGACCTCATGCCGGGCGACGTCACAGGTTCTTTGGTCTACGACTCCCACTCCTCCGAATTCACATTCCGCGAGGGCCCCGTGTTCACCAACATCATGTTGGCGGACGAAATCAACCGTACGCCCCCCAAGACCCAGGCCTCCCTGCTGGAAGCGATGGAAGAGCGGCAGGTTTCGGTTGACGGAGTCTCACGTCCTCTGCCTGTCCCGTTCATCGTGGCGGCAACCCAGAATCCCGTGGAATACGAGGGCACCTATCCCCTCCCCGAGGCGCAGCTTGACCGGTTCCTCCTCAAGCTGACCATGCCGCTTCCCGGACGTTCGGAAGAGATCGAAGTTATCCGACGCCATGCCAATGGCTTCGATCCGCGCGACCTGGCCGCAGCCGGGGTACGGCCGGTGGCGGGAGCCGCGGACCTCGCATCGGCCCAGGCGGCAGTGGCGCAGGTTGCGGTAGCACCTGAACTTTTGTCATACATCGTTGACATTGTCCGGGCCACGAGGTCGGCTCCTTCCTTCCAGCTCGGCGTCTCCCCCCGTGGTGCCACAGCGTTGCTCAACACTGCCAAGGCGTGGGCCTGGCTGTCCGGCAGGACCTTCGTGACCCCTGACGATGTCAAGGCTTTGTCGCTCCCCTGCCTCCGGCACAGGGTGGGCCTGAGGCCGGAAGCCCAGATGGACGGTATCCAGGTGGATGATGTCCTGGGGAGCATCCTCGCCTCGGTTCCGGTGCCGCGGTGATGAGAGTCCGCTTGGCCGAGGGGGCCTGAATGGCCATCACGGGTCGCTTCGTAGCGCTGGCCGTAGCAGGGTTGGTGCCGCTGGTGATGTTTCCGGCCTGGATCACGGTGCTCTTGGTGTGCCTGGTCTTGTTGCTGGCGCTGGTCTTTGATCTGGTTCTGGCGGCCTCCCCGGCCAAGCTCGTCGTTGAGCGCCAGCAGCCCGGCAATGTCACGTTGGCGGGCAGGGCGGAGTCGGTGGTCTCGGTGACCAACACCACCCGGCGCAAACTGAACGCCGTGATCAGGGATGCGTGGCAGCCGTCCGCGGGAGCCACCAATGCCGTACAGCGCATGGCAGTGCCGTCAGGAGAACGCCGCCGGATGACGGTGACGCTGATGCCCGGCAGGCGCGGTGACCTGCAAAGTCCGCATGTGACCATCCGTTCGTTGGGTCCGCTTGGCGTAGCCGCCAGGCAGCGCACGCGGCCTCTCCCCGGGCAACTGAGGGTTTTGCCTCCCTTCCACTCGAAACGCCATCTTCCGTCCAAGCTCCGGAAACTCCGGGAGCTGGACGGCAGGGCCGCGGTGCAGATCCGTGGTGCGGGCACCGAGTTCGATTCGCTTCGCGACTACGTCCGGGGCGACGACGTCCGTTCCATCGATTGGCGCGCCACGGCACGCCGAACCTCCGTAGTGGTCAGGACCTGGCGCCCGGAACGCGATCGCCGCGTCGTCGTCGTGCTTGACACTTCGCGCACGGCGGCCGCCAGGATCGAGGACGAACCGCGGCTCGACACCGGAATAGAGGCAGCGCTGCTGCTCGCGGTGCTCGCCGAACGGGGTGGGGACCGGGTCGACTTCCTCGCGTACGACCGGCGGCTCCGGGCGCGGGTGGAGTCGGCATCCAAAGGGAACCTGCTGGGGCAGCTCGTCCAGGCCATGGCCCCGCTGGAGGCAGAGCTCATCGAACTGGACTGGCAGCAGATCCCCGGACAAGTCCGGGCCGTGTCGGCGCACCGCTCGCTGGTGGTGCTCTTGACGGCGCTCGACGGCGGCGCCCCCGAAGAAGGCCTGCTCCCCACCGTGGCGCAACTGTCCCGCCAACACGTGGTGATCGTAGCTTCGGTCCGCGATCCCCTGCTTGCGGAGATGAAAGCGGAACGGACCACCGCCAGCCAGGTGTTCCGGGCGGCCGCCGCCGAGCGCGCACTCCTGGAGCGCGCAGCAGTCACTGCCCAATTGCGGCAGCTTGGGGCCGAAGTGGTGGACGCCGAACCGCTGGAGGTTCCACCCCTGCTGGCTGATACCTATATCCGGCTCAAAGCAGCCGGTCGCCTTTAGTCCCCGGATTCAGGAAGGACCGCCATGAGCGCACCCATCTACCAGCTGGCCCTCGGTGAAGACTTCACCCGATTGGCCCCGGAGCTGCAGGACTACTTTTCACTGGCCGCCGGCTCTGGCACGTACGGAATCGGGGAGGGCGTTTTTGACGTCGTAGGTTGCCGGCAAAAATGGCTTCGGCCGCTGCTCGCCCTCACGGGAAGCGAGGAAGCATTCTTCCCGGAGTACGGTGAGGGCATTCCTTTCCGGGTTGAGAACCATGCCCACATAGATCCGTTCGGCCGACCTGCCCTGACCGCCCGGCGGGAGATCCATTTCCCCCGCCGCACCCGGCTTTTCCACGACACGACGAGCGCCGTTCTCCCCGAGGGGCAGGACCACGAACACCGGGCACGGCTGGTGGACCACGTTGGCCGCTACCGACGCCTGGTCACCGACCTCGATGTCACGGTCACCCCCGAAGGCCGTCTTCGCGGAGTTTCGAAGGCGAGCCGCTTGTTGCTGGGTCCCTTGCGCCTTCCCCTTCCGGCGGCGCTGGATGCCCGGGCCTACGCCGAGCAGTGGTGGGACCAGGCCGAGGGCAAGCACCGTATCCAGGTCAAAGTCATCCAACCGCAGATCGGCCTTGTGCTGGTTTACGCCGGACGTTTCGACTACCGCCTCGCGCGATACCTCCCGGGAGCTGCACCCGGCACGGCCCTGCCGCGCTACGCCGAACCGGACCGCTGGGAAGAACGAATCTAACCCTGCGCCAGCTGGTCCAGGCCATCGGCCACCTGTGTCAGCTTGGCCAGAACCTCCATGGCCGCCTTGGGAGTGAAGTCTTCCAGCCCCGTTGAGGGAGTGACCCGGAGCCCTGCCAGGCCTGACGCAGGCAGGCCGAGCTGGCGCCACGGCTTCCAGATACTCTCCACAATTTCGGCGGTCCTGGGCAAGAGTGCCCTGGGCTCGCCGGTCGGCAAGGCACCGGCCCACAAACGGTTGCCGCCTTCAACGGCACCGGCAAGCTGCTCCCATTGGCGGGTGGTCAGGGCCTTAAGCGGCACCGCTACGCCATCGGCGCCGGCTGCGAGGATGCGATCAATGGGTGCCTCGATCTCCGGCACGGAGATGACGGTCTCGACGGCGCCCGCGGACTTCAGGGCTTCGATCACCAACCGCCAGGCTCCAGTGACCTCCTCGCCGTGGATGGATCGGAGCGTTCGGTACCCGCTCGCCGTCGGGATGGTCCCCGCCATGACCGAGGCGATATCCGGCTCGTCAATCTGGACCACAATCCGGGCACCGGGCACGGCCGCCGAAACCTTGCGGAGGTGGTCCGCCACGCCGGCTGCCAACGATTCCGCGATGTCCCTCCGGGCGCCGTAGTCAAGGAGCGCCCGTTCGCCGTTGTGGAGGTGGAGGCTCGCGGCAAGGCTCAGGGGTCCCATCAGCTGAACCTTGAGCTCGCTCGCCGAAACGTCCTCCGCGCCGGCGACATCGGCCAGGATATTGATGTCCGTTGACAGCGCAGAACGGGCGCGCTGGGCATCCTTGCCCGGCCTGTCCACCAATCGCCAACCATACGGCTGGACATCGATGTCCAGATCCACCAACAGCGACCCCGTGCGGCCCGTGGCGTCCGAACCCACACCGCGGCCCGGTAGTTCCGGCAGGAACGGAAGATGGGGATCACCAAGCTCGCCACGGATGGTCCGGATGGCCTCGGCGGGATCGCTGCCCGGCCACGGCCCCAAGGCAGTCGCGCTTGCGCGCACGTCACTGACCACGGACATGGATCAGGCCTGCTGGCTGGAAATCTGGTGGTCCTCGGCAATTGCCTCATGGTGCCGGATCACTTCACTGATGATGAAGTTCAGGAATTTCTCGGCAAAGGCAGGATCCAGGTGTGCGTCTTCGGCAAGGCGGCGAAGCCGGGCAATTTGTGCAGCTTCACGGCCCGGGTCACCGGCCGGCAGCTTGTGGGTGGCCTTGAGGACACCCACTTTCTGGGTGGCCTTGAACCGCTCGGCGAGCAGGAACACCAAAGTGGCGTCAATGTTGTCGATGCTTGACCGGATGGACAGCAGCTCATCCATCACGGTGCGGTCAACGTGGCCGGCGAGGGAACTCGCGGCCGGGTTGAAGGAATCGGCATCATGGGGAAGGGCATTGTTCTGCTCGGTCATGCATCCCAGTCTATGGTGTGCGACGCAGTGTTTTCCGCGCCCGAACCGGAGCACAATGGCTCCATCACCTCAGTTTCAGCAAAGGAGCTTTCATGAAAATCGCGGTTCTGGGCACGGGAATGGTGGGCCATGCCTTGGCGGGCAAGCTGGTATCGCTGGGCCATGAGGTGACCATGGGGTCACGGGAGCCGGGCAATCCCAAAGGGAAGCAGTGGGCTGAACAAGCCGGCGCCCTGGGGCATGCGGGGTCCTTCGCGGAAGCATGCTCCCGGTCCAGCCTCATCATCAATGCGACGCCGGGAACAGTGAGCCTGGCTGTCCTCGCCGAGGCCGGTGACGACAACCTCAACGGCAAGGTGCTCCTGGACGTGGCCAACCCGCTGGATGGCTCCAGCGGCTTCCCACCCGCCCTTACGGTCTGCAACACGGACAGCATCGCCGAAACCATCCAGCGGGCCTACCCGGAGGTTCGGGTGGTGAAGTCACTGAACACGGTAAGTGCGCCTGTGATGGTGGACCCGGGACGCATTCCGGGCGCACATGACATTTTCATGGCGGGAAATGACGCCGAAGCCAAGGCCACAGTTTCGGCCCTGCTGCAGGAATTTGGTTGGGAACCCGGGCACATCAGGGACCTTGGTGGACTGGACGCGGCCAGGGCCATGGAAATGTGGTTGCCACTATGGTTGCGGATCTTCATGCAGCAGCCCAAGGGCAAGATGTTCAACATCGCCATCGTCTCCGAGTAGCGAGCCAGCATGTCCTCGGATAGACCCTAAAGAAATAGGCCGTTCGCGCAGAAAGGCACGCCCCCTGGAGGAGGGCGTGCCTTTCTGCTTGCTGCTGTGGGCCGGAGTCAGCCGCCAAGAAGCGCCCGGTGCGCTTCCCGCCGTCGTGCTTGTTCCTCAGGGTCTGGCACGGGCAAGGAGGCGATCAGCCGCTTGGTGTATTCGTGTTGCGGCGACCCCATCACGTGGTTGCCAATCCCCTGCTCCACAAGCTGTCCCTTGTACAAGACGCCCACCCAGTGGGACAACATGTCCACCACTGCGAGGTCGTGGCTGATGAAGAGCGCCGCGAAGCCGAACTGTTCCTGGATGTCCTTGAACAGGTCCAGTACCTTGGCCTGCACGGATACATCCAACGCGGACGTGGGTTCGTCGGCGATCAGAAGCCGGGGATTCAGCGCCAGGGAACGCGCAAGGGAGGCGCGCTGGCGCTGACCGCCGGAGAGCTCGTGCGGGTACCGCTGCGCGTACGACGCCGGCAACTGGACTGACTCGAGCAACTCACCAACCTTTTTCCTCGCCTCCGCCGCGCCCGGCTTGGTATGGATCATCAGAGGCTCCGCCACGCACTCACCGATGGTGAGGTGCGGGTTGAAGGACGCTGCCGGATCCTGGAAGACGAAGCCGATCTCCTTGCGCAGCGGACGGAAGCTCCGCTCCTTGAAGTCCAGCATTTCGTAGCCCAGGACCTTGAGGCTGCCGCCCGTTGTCCTGTTCAGCCCGGCGATGGCCCGTCCGATGGTTGACTTGCCGGAGCCCGACTCTCCCACCAGGCCAAAGACCTCGTTCTCCGAGACGGTAAAACTGACGTTGTCCACGGCTTTGAATCCGTGCCTGCCAAACCGGCCAGGGTATTCGATGGTGAGGTTCCTGGCCTCCACCAGGACCTTTCCGTCCTGGTGGAGCCGGCCGCGGGCTCCTTCGGAGGCCGAGTTGCGGCCCAGGTGGGGTACGGCGGCAAGGAGGTTTCGCGTGTACTCCTGCCGTGGTTCGGCGAAAAGGACCTTGGAGGGAGCTTCCTCCACCACATCGCCTTGGTACATCACCACTACCCGGTCAGCGAGGTCGGCCACCACACCCATGTTGTGCGTGATGAGCACGATCGAGGTCCCGTAGTTGTCCCTCAGGTCCCGCAGCAGCTGAAGGATTTCGGCCTGTACCGTGACGTCCAAGGCCGTTGTGGGCTCGTCGGCCACGATCAACCCCGGGTCCAAGGCGAGCGCCGCAGCAATGACCACACGCTGTTTCTGCCCACCGGAGAACTGGTGGGGGTAGTAGTTGACACGCGTTTCCGGGTCGGGGATGCCCACTTTCCGGAGGGCCTCCGTGGCCCGCTGTTTCGCTTCCTTGGCGGAGATGCGCCGGCCGTCGCTTGCATGTGCACGGATGCCTTCGGCGATCTGCCAGCCAACAGTGAAGACCGGGTTCAAGGCCGTCGAGGGCTCCTGGAACACCATGGCGACGTCGCGGCCGCGGATCTTCCGAAGCCCTGACTTGCTGACGCTGATCACGTTGTTTCCGTTGATCACTACTGCGCCCGAACTGATGGCTGTTTCCGGGAGAAGGCCAAGGATGGTCTTTGCCGTCACCGTCTTGCCGGAACCGGACTCCCCCACGATCGCGACGACCTCGCCGGGGTTCACCTCCAGGCTGACGTCCTTGACGGCGTGTACATCTCCGCCGTCGGTGGCGAAGGTGACTTGGAGACGGTCAATGGTGAGGACTGGCTGCCCTGCGGGCGCCTGGTCCGAAACATGTCCAAGGTTGGTGGTCATGGCGTGCCTGCCTCTGCCGTTGTGGACGGTGTTCCCGGTGATGTTGGACTTCCCGGTGTTTTGGGAGTCCCTGGTGTTGCACCGGCGCGTTTGCGTCCCCGGATCCGGGGATCGTTGAGGTCATTGATGCTCTCGCCCACCAGCGTGAGGCCAAGGACGGTGAGCACTATCGCGATACCGGGGAAGACACCGGTCCACCAAATACCGGACGAGGTATCTGCCAATGCCTTGTTGAGGTCGAATCCCCACTCCGCGGCAGAGGTGGGCTCGATGCCGAAACCGAGGAAGCCCAGGCCTGCCAGGGTGAGGATCGCTTCGGAGGCGTTCAGGGTGAACATCAGGGGCAGGGTTCGGGTGGCATTCTTGAAAATGTGGCGACCAATGATGCGCATGCTGGAGGCACCAAGAACCTTGGCCGATTCAACGAACGGTTCGGCCTTGAGCCTGATGGTCTCGGCACGTATCACCCGGAAATACTGCGGCACGAACACCACGGTGATGGAGAAGGCACAGGAAAAGATGCCGCCCCAGAAACTGGACTGCCCGCGGCTGATGACGATGGAAATGACGATCGCCAGGAGCAACGTGGGGAAGGCGTAGATGGCATCTGCCACCACTACCAGGATCCGGTCGAGCCACCCGCCGAAGTACCCGCTGAGCAGGCCAAGGGCGACGCCGAGGAACAGTGACATGGCAACGGAGACAATGATGACAGTCACCGCTGTCTGGGAACCCCAGATAACCCGCGACAAGACGTCGTAGCCGCCAACGGTGGTTCCCAGCAGATGTTTCCCGCCGGGGGCTTCCTGTGTTGGGAAGGAACCTGAGGCGTCGCTGAGCTGCGAGTACCCGTACGGGGCCAGCAGGGGCGCGAAGATGCTCGTGAGGATGAACAGCCCACTGAGGACTACGCCGACGATGAGCATGCCCCGTTGGAGGCCAACGCTCTTCTTGAGGTGCGAGATCACGGGGAGCCGGGAGAAAAGCGGCTGCCTGGGTGGAGTGAGTGTTGGGGTGCTCATGGTCAGTACCTCACTCGGGGGTCGATGAGCGCGGCGATGATGTCCACGATGAAGTTGGTGACGGCCACGATGATGGCCAACAGGACCACGATGCCCTGTACTGCGACGAAGTCACGGGCATTGAGGTATTGGACAAGTTGGTATCCAAGACCTTTCCATTCGAAGGTTGTCTCAGTAAGGATTGCTCCTCCGAGCATGAGCGCGATCTGCAGGCCCATCACGGTGATGATGGGGATGAGCGCGGGCTTGTAGGCATGTTTGGTCACGAGCCGGAACTCGCTGACGCCCCTTGAACGCCCTGCCTCGATGTAGTCCTTGCCCAGGGTGCCGATCACGTTGGTGCGGACAAGCCGCAGGAAGACACCGGCGGTGAGCAAGCCAAGGGCGATCGCCGGGAGGACGGCATGGGAAACGACGTCGCCAAGCGCCGTGAAGTTTCCGCTGCGGATGGCGTCCAGCCAGTAAATTCCCGACGGCGCCGCGAGGCCGCTCATGGTCAGTTCAGTCCGCGTTGATGCCCGTCCCGCTACAGGGAACCAGCCGAGCCACACCGAGAAGGTCAGCTTCAGCAGCAGGCCCGAGAAGAACACCGGCGTTGCGTAGCAAAGGATCGCAAAGAACCTCAGGAAGGCGTCCGGCATCTTGTCCCGGTGTTGGGCGGCGATGAGGCCGAAGGGGATACCGACGGCGAGCGCGACGATCAGGGCGTTGATGGAGAGCTCCAGCGTGGCTGCCCCGAAGGTGGTGAGCACCTCCACGACCGGTCGTCGGTCAGTGATGGTGGTGCCGAAGTTTCCGGTGATCAACTGGCCAAGATATTCGAAATACTGCACCAGGACCGGCCGGTCATAACCGGCGTCGTGGATCCGCTGGGCGAGGACATCCGGGGGAAGCCGGCCGCCTTGTGCTGCCGTGATGGGGTCGCCGATGACCCTCATCAGGAAGAACACCAGCGTTACCAGAATGAAGACTGTGGGGATGATCAGGAAGAACCGGATCACGATGTACCTTCCGAGGCCTCCCCCGCCTTTGGATTTGCTCTTTGGAGCAACGATCCCGGGCTCCGCCTCGGGTACTTCTATAACTGTTGTCATTGTTACCTGTATTTCCTGCCCGTGGATTGCGCGGGATTGGCTGATACGTGCCGTCCACGATGGTGGTCAGCAAGGGAGGCGGGACACTGGATCAGTGTCCCGCCTCCCCCATCACAGAGTCCGTTGTTACTTGAACGGTCTTACTTGGACACCTGCTACTTGGACACTGTTCCGAGGCGGAACTTGAAGGACGGGTCCAGCGTCTTGTCGACGCCGTTCACGCCGCTGCCGACAACGGCCACCTGGGCACCTTGGAGCAGGGGCAGAGTGGAGATGTCCTTTGCCAGCGCGTTCTGGACGTCCTTGATGTCCGCTTCACGCTTGGTCTTGTCGGCTTCGGTGAGCTGCTTGCCGATGAGGTCGTTCACCGCGGGGTTGTTGTAGTGGTTCTTGAGGAAGCCGCCCTCCGGGAAGAACGGAGTGAGGTAGTTATCGGCATCGCTGAAGTCGGGGAACCACCCGAACTGGAACAGCGGGTACTCGTCGGCACGGCTGGCCTTGCTGTAAGTGACCCATTCGGTGGACTGGAGATTCACCGTGAAGAGACCGGACTTTTCCAGCTGCTCCTTGATCATGGCGTACTCGTCACCTGAGGATCCGCCGTAGTGGTCCGGGTTGTACTGCAGGTTCAAGGCGACCTTGTCAGTGATTCCCGCTTCGGTGAGGACTTTCTTGGCCTTGTCCAGGCTCGGCTTGCCGGCATCGCCGTAAGCATCCTTGAAGGACTCGTTGGCGCCGAGGAATCCGCTGGGGACGTTGGAGTAGAGGGGCAGGTAGGTGCCCTTGTAGACCTGGTCGGCGATGGCCTGGCGGTCCACGAGGTTGGCGACTGCCTGGCGCACTGCCAGCGCCTTTGCCGGGTCTGCTCCTGTTGCCTTGGTACCGAACGGCATGGTGTCGAAGTTGAAGGTGATGTAGCGGATCTCGCCGCCCGGTCCTGTGAGTACCTTGACCTTGGAATCCTTGCGGAGGTCGTCGATGTCCGTGGCGCTCAGGCTGCGGAAGGCGACGTCGATGGCGCCCTGCTGGATTTCCAGCTTCAGGTTGGTGGGGCTGGCGTAGTACTTGATGGTGGCTGCATCATTGGCCGGCTTCCCAAGGACACCCTTGTAATCGGCGAAGGCTTTGAAGCTGACGAGTTCGTTCTTCTTGTAGCTGTCAATGGTGTATTGGCCGTAGAACGCGTTCGCCTTGATGATCTCGTCGTCGGAGAGGACCTTGTCTGCCGGGAAGACCTCGTCATCGACGATCGGTGCGGCAGGGCTGCTGAGGATCTGGCTGAAAGTCTGATCGTTGGCATTCTTGAGCTTGAACACCACTGTGGTGGCATCGGGGGCGCTGACGCTCTCGATGTTCGTCAGAAGCGATGCAGGACCGGCGGGATCGTTGATGGCTACCTGGCGGTCGAAGGAGAACTTCACGTCCTTGGAATCCAAGGTGTGGCCGTTGGCCCACTTCAGCCCGGACTTGAGCTTGACGGTGTATTCGGAGGGGGCGGTGAAGGACGACGATTCGGCGAGGTCCGGCACGGGTTCCGCGCCACCGGGCTTGGAATTGAGGAGGAAGGAATAGATCTGGTTCATCACCATGAATGAACCGTTGTCATAGGATCCTGCGGGGTCCAGTGAGGTGACTTTGTCAGTTGTGCCGTAGGCGATGGGGCCCGCAGCTGCCGGCGCCGACGAGGAGCCGCCTCCGGAGGGACCCGTGCATGCCGTTAAGGCGAATGCGGAGATGCCCGCCAGCGCGATAACGCCGTGCAGGGCCTTCTTGTTCAGTGCCATCTGGTGAACCTTCTGTTCGATGGATTCGATGCTCCGCCGTGGGATATTTGTGACGGAGCACACTCTTAGTGCCTCGATTCAACCAGACTTCGAAGCAGGCGAACCCTCATTTTGGTGATTTGAGACACAAAATTTACTTTCCAGTAGCTTCTGCCGCCACCTTGGAGCATTGCCGGACGGGTAGGACGGGAATATGGTTTATCCCGGGTGCTCAACTGCTGGATAACACTTTGAAAGTCAGGCTCATGGACAAGGCAGCCCTGTGTGTGGGGATCAACGAATTCAAGTACCTTCCACAGTCCAGCTGGCTTCACGGCTGCGTCAACGATGCCGAAGACCTGGCGGGCCTCCTGGAAGGAAGCTACGGCTTTCCGGGATCGCAGATCACATTGCTAAGGGATGCCGAAGCCGGCAAAAAAGCGGTGATGGCTGAACTGAACAAGCTGGTGGATGCTGCCGTAGCCGGCAACCTGCAGCACATCGTCTTCACTTTCTCCAGCCACGGCACGCAAATCCCGGACACGAGCGGTGACGAGGACGACAGCCTCGACGAAGCATTCGCCTGCCACGACATCAACAACACCGGTGACGCTTGGGATCCTGACACGGTCATTTCCGACGACGAACTGGCCGCCGCCTTCGGCCGCCTTCCGGAGGGCATCCTGATGGATGTCCTGCTCGACACCTGCCACAGCGGTACCGGTTTGAAGTCCCTCGACCTGATCCCGGGCAGGCGGCCGCGCTTCCTGCCTGCCCCCACTCCCCGGGCCGTCATCCTGAACGAAGACCTCGAAACCCGCACGTTGCGTGACATGCTGAAGCTGGCGAAGTTGTCCACGCCGGTCCTCATGGCAGCCTGCAGATCTGATCAAACGGCCGCCGATGCCTTGATGGAAGGCAGGTACAACGGCGCTTTTACCTACAACCTCATCAAGAGCCTGCGCGGTGATGGAACCCTGGCGCGTGCGGACCTCCTCAAGCAAGTCAGCAAAGGACTGAAAGCCGGCGGTTTCGACCAAGTCGCACAACTGGAGGCCTCCCGGACTGCCCGCAAAGCTGCATGGGGTGCCTGAACTTCCAGTGCTAGTCTCCCGTGCCGTGGAACTTGTTGCGCACTCCGGATGATGCCGCTTCTTCAGCTTCATGCTGCTGGTCCGAGCCAAACAGCTGGCCTTGGCGCTCCCTGTCCATCACCGGCTTAAGCGCGGCGTACACGAGGCGACCACCGGCGTCGAACCTCAACAGTCCTCCTCCGCGGACATCTACAAAGTCGCGCCGGGTCTTCACCCCGAGACGCACATAGGCCTCTTTCCGGCTCATCCGCACGGTTTGGATGAAGGAGGCACCAATCTCGGAAATAATGAATCCGTCCGGAGATACACGCTCGGAGGTACGGACACGCGTGGAGCTCAGCGGCGTCCTCCGTTCAAGGCGGGCTGCCTCGAGGAGCCGCGGGTTTTCCCAGACGAAGCGCTGCACCTCCTGGGGATCGGACCCCAACGCTGAGAGGCGGACCGGATAGCGGAGCCCCTGGTAGTAGTCCACTCCGCTGATGTTGTTCAAGGAGACCCTACGGATGCCGATGGCCGAGAACTCGGATTGGAGTGCCTCGCGGTACCCGTAGATGTCGTCGGGAACCATGTCCAGGTCTGCGGCTATGATGCCGCGGAGCATATCGCGCCAGGAAACGTCCACCGGCGGCATGTAGGAGAGTCCACGGATCACCATCCGGAGGATTCTGGTGGCCACGATCGAACCCGATTCGGCCTTCTGCTGGAGGCTGTGGAACTCCCCGTAACGGGCGTTCCTTTCGGACCACAAACGCTGGACTGCCCGGAGCACCGCACCTACCACCACGGCACCGCGAGCGTGGGGCTCAGGCAACTCTTGCCAACCTTCAGGTACGGCGCCGACAAACGGCTCGCGCAACGGCCCTCGGGCGAAGAGGTCCCGGGCGAAGTCGAACAGGGAACGCATCAGGACCAGGTCATCAGCCGTCTGCCCTGCTTCGAAGCCCCCGGCTGCCGCTTCGAGTTGGCGGTACACGACTTCCTTGGACGAGAACACGGAGAGGATGGCCACGATGTCCGCCAAGGCCTCGTGCATGGCCAACTGCTCCATGGTGGCCATCTGGTCAGCCCAGGCGGGCCTGAAGCCGTCCAGGATCGCGTGGGTGACTTCATGGGCAACAATGTCCCGGTACAGCGCGGTGGGTACCTTGTAGCCCATCCGGTCCACCGACCCGAAGCGGATGATGTTGGTCCCGCGCTCGTACCCGGTATCGGTGGCTGTCACGAGGTCGCGGGCCTTGAGCACCACGCGCCCCTCCGGATTCCACGGCATGCGCCTGCCGAGCGTGGACTCGAAGATCTCCAGGGTGCTCATCGCCACGCCGTAGACGTGCTGTGCAAGGAAGCGCGTGTCATCCAGGAGTTCGCGAAGGCCGACCGGCGGTGGTTCCGAGATTAATTGCCAGGGATCCCCGGGCAAGGTCAGGCTCACCGGGGATACTGTGGTCCCCCGCCATTTACGGATGTGGACGGCATAGCGGTGACCGGTGGGACCGCGTCGCAGGCGTTCAACCGGGATGCGGACCTGTGCGGTCAGCGGTGGTTCCCCGGCGGTACCTATTGGCCCCTCGGCAAGGACTGTCAAGGAGACCATCTGCCCGGCTTTGATGTCTCCCGGGCTCTTCTTTGGAAATGCCACAGTCATCGCCGTCCCGAATGCGGACCCCAAACACCGCAGCGGAAGCGCTGCTTAGCCCAGTATGGAGGCGGGGCTTTCCGGAGGCAATGGCCCTAGAGGGCTGCCCGCTGGAGTGAGCGGGCGGCGTCGATGGTTGCCTGTCCCAAAACCCGGCTGCCCTGGTAGAGGACCACGGTTTGGCCGGGAGCCACGCCACGCAGGGGGTCGTTCAGGGTCACTACGAGCTCAGCCCGTTCAACACCGGATTCGTCCTCGACAGCTTCCACGTACGCGACTGCCGGAACGGGATCTCCGTGGGCGCGGACCTGGGCGTGGCACTCGAACCCCTCGCCGGTGGCGACCTCGGAGATCGGCACGCCGGCCCAGGAAACCTTTATGCCGCGGATCTCGTCGATGGCCAGGAGGGCTTCGGGGCCCACAACCACCTTGTTTTCCTTGGGGCGGATCTCCAGGACGAACCGGGGCTTGCCGTCAGCGGCCGGGGTTCCCAGCTTCAGGCCGCGCCTCTGACCGACCGTGAACGCGTTGGCACCAGGGTGCTCGCCGACCTTGGTGCCGGTTTCATCAACGATGTCGCCGGTGGTCATCTCGATTTTTTCCGCCAGCCAGCCGCGGGTGTCGCCGTCGGAAATGAAGCAGATGTCATGGCTGTCAGGCTTATTGGCCACGGACAAGCCGCGCCTCTCAGCCTCCGCGCGAACCTCGGCCTTGGACGGCGTGTCCGCCAGCGGGAACATGGAGTGCTTGAGCTGCTCATGGGTCAGGACGCCAAGGACGTAGCTCTGGTCCTTCGCCCAGTCGGCAGCACGGTGGAGTTCGCGGTTGCCGTCGGCGTCCTCGATCACCTTGGCGTAGTGCCCGGTGCAGACGGCATCGAAGCCAAGGGCGATCGCCTTCTCCAGCAAGGCGGCGAACTTGATGCGCTCGTTGCACCGCATGCAAGGGTTCGGTGTCCGTCCGGCGGCGTATTCGTCAATGAAATCCTGGACGACGTCTTCCTTGAAACGCTCGGAAAAGTCCCAGACGTAATAGGGAATCCCCAGGACATCGCAAGCCCGCCAGGCATCGCGGGAGTCCTCAATCGTGCAGCAGCCCCGGCTGCCGGTGCGCAGGGTTCCAGGCATGCGGGACAACGCGAGGTGAACCCCCACGACGTCGTGCCCGGCCTCAACGGCCCGGGCGGCGGCTACGGCGGAGTCCACTCCGCCGCTCATTGCTGCAAGTACTCGCATGCTGGCTTTCTGTATGAAGTGATCGGGCAACCTCTTCGGCTGGTGACAGCCGTGGACGCCCATCCATTCTAGCGTGCGATACCACGCTGGCAGGAAATTCCCTTGACGGACCCACCGCAGGCTTCTAAAGTCAAATTTACTGGTTTTAGAATCGAGCTGACATGGCAAACGAACATATAGTCATTGCCGGGGGTGGGCTTGCAGGCGCAACCGCCGCCAAGACGCTTCGGACCGAAGGCTACGCGGGCGCGGTCACCTTGCTTATGACCGAAACGCGGACCCCTTACATTCGCCCTCCCCTTTCCAAGGAGTTCCTCCTGGGAAAGGCCGACGCGGATTCCGTGGAGGTGGTGCCGGCACCTTGGTACCAGGAGAACGACGTCGAACTCCTCCTTGGCGTTTCAGCCGGCGGTCTCGATCCGGGACGCCACACTGTGGCACTGGATGACGGCCGGACGCTTCAGTACAGCAAACTGCTGATCGCCACAGGAGCCCAGCCCCGCAGAATTCCGCTTCCCGGAGCGGACCTCGACGGGGTCATGACGTTCCGGACCTTCAATGACAGCCTCAAACTGCAATCACTCCTGGCAGGCGGAGGAAAGAACGTCGTCATGGTCGGTTCAGGGTGGATCGGCATGGAACTGGCGGCTGCAGCGAGGACGTATGGAAACCAGGTGACCCTTCTGGGTCTGGAAGACATCCCATTGAGCGCTGCCATTGGACCGGAGTTGGGCAAGTTCTTCCGCCAAGTGCATGAGGACCAGGGCGTCAGCTTCCGCCTGCCTGCCAGCGCGGCGGCAATTGAAGGCCGGGACGGACGGGCCACAGCGGTCCTTACCGATTCCGGCGAAACCCTTCCCGCCGACGTCGTCATCATTGCAGTGGGCGTCGTACCGGACACGGCCCTGGCAGAAACTGCGGGCCTGGCCGTACGAAATGGAATCCTTGTTGATGCCGGCCTGAATACCAGCGCCACGGATGTCCTGGCCGCCGGGGACGTAGCGAACGCCCTTCACCCTTTCACGGGTGAGCATCAACGGAGTGAACACTGGGCCAATGCCCTCAACGGCGGAAAAGTAGCTGCCAGGTCCATGATGGGACAGGACGCAGTGCTGGATGTGGTGCCATATTTCTACACGGACCAGTTCACGGTCAGCATGGAGTACTCCGGCTACCCGTCGCTGGCTTCGGGGACTTCGCCGGTGTTCCGCGGCGCAATGGAGGACGGCAGCTTCATCGCGTTCTGGCTCAGGCAGGACCGGGTAGTTGCTGGAATGAACGTCAACCAACGGCGTGTCCAGAAACCCATCAAGTCGTTGATCTCCCGTCGCGTAGCGGTGGATGTCAAGCGCCTCACAGACCCTGGCGTTGCCTTGGAAGAATTGCTGCCGGAATAGGTCACTACCTGCGAGAAGGGCTAGGCGACGCCCCGGCGGGCCTGCGTTGCAGCGGTTTGGATGGACGACTCATGACCGGCCATGCCGGCTTGGCGCGCCCTGGAGCAGGCCTCCGGAAGTGCCTTCAGGAGGGCATCGACATCAGCTTCGGTGGAAGTATGCCCCAAGGTGAATCTCTGGGCGCCACGGGCGGTATCCTCGTCCAGGGCCATCGCCAGCAGGACATGCGAGGGCCGCGGCACACCGGCTGTGCACGCCGAACCAGTCGAGGACTCCACGCCCGCCAGATCCAGCAGGAACAGCAGCGAGTCGCCTTCACAACCCGGGAAGGTGAAGTGGGCGTTGCCGGGAAGCCTCAAACCGCCCTCGGCCCCACGGAGCACGGCATCAGGGACGGCTTCCAGGACTCCGCTGATAAGGCGGTCCCGCAAAGTCGCCAGCCGCTCCTGCTCCTTCGGCAACTTTGCTGTCACGGCTTCTGCCGCAGCGGCGAAAGCGGCAATGGCAGGTGTATCCAAAGTTCCCGAGCGGACGTCGCGCTCCTGGCCGCCGCCGTGCTGGACGGGAGTCAGCTTCACCGCCCTGCCCAGGAACAGCGCGCCAACGCCTACGGGGCCACCCAGTTTGTGCCCCGACACGGACATGGCGGAAAGGCCGGAGGCCCGGAAGTCAAGGGGAACGGATCCGAACGCCTGGACGGCATCGGAGTGGACCGGAATGCCGTGCGCTGTGGCCAGTTCAACGATTTCGGGGATGGGCTGGATGGTGCCGACTTCATTGTTGGCCCACATCACGGTTACCAGGGCAACCGTTCCTGGGTCCCGCGCGATTTCCTGACGCACGGCGTCGAGCCGGACCACGCCTTCGCCATCAACGGGAAGCCAGGTAACTTCCGCTCCTTCGTGGCGCTCAAGCCATTCGACGGTGTCCATGACCGCGTGATGCTCGACGGCGGAACAAAGTATCCGGGTCCGGCGCGGGTTTTCGTCGCGGCGGGCCCAGTAGAGACCCTTGACGGCCAGGTTGTCGGCTTCTGTTCCGCCGGAGGTGAAGATCACTTCCGAGGGATGGGCGCCTGCCGCTGCGGCCAGGGTTTCGCGGGCGTCCTCAACGGCCCGTCGGGCCCGCCGTCCGGCACCATGCAGGGAGGACGGGTTTCCTGTCCTCGCCAGCTCACGCGTCATGACGGCAAGCGCCTCAGCCGAAAGGGGCGTTGTGGCGGCGTGGTCAAGGTATACAGGCACCTTGCCATTCTACCGATGCCCGAAGCTCACGACTCAGCGCTGTCCTCCATGGCGGCAATACGCGCACAGCAATGTCCCGTGCCCGGATCAGGCACCACGCAATCGGCCCGGGAACCCGAGCCGGAAGCCACGCCCCGGAGGAACGCACCGTTCATGGTGCACACCACGTCCTCATGCTCTTGCGACAATCGGTGGAAGGGGCAATTGAGCAGCCGGTATCCCCCGGATTGATCCGCGGACGGCACGTACCCCAATTCCTTCAGTGCGCCCAGCAGGTCATCGGGCTTACCTGATTCCCGCCCCTGGTCTTCGGCCACATCAAGCAAAGCCGCTCCCACTGGAACCCCTTCGGAGGTGGAGCGTGAAATCGCTTCTGCCATCAGATGCCCGGCAAGGTCATAGTTCCGATCGGGAACAGAGGCTCCAACCTCCTGAAGGTCAGGGCTGTACAGCTTTGACGGCCGGCCTGACCCCGGTCCGGCCTTGTGCGCGGGTTTCCTGAATTCCACCCGGAGGATTCCCTCACGCACCAGCCTGTCCAAGTGGAAGGACGCCGTACTGCGCGGAAGATCCATGGCTCCCGCAGCCTCGTCCCGGCTTACAGCTTCCCCGGCGCCCAGAACGTATTCGTAGATCCGGCGGCGGTGTTCGTCGCCAAGGGTGGCCACAGCCGCAATTCGCTTGGTCCAGGAAAGACCCGATGTGTTCATCTCCACAGGATATCTCTAAAAACAAGATCCATTGCTTTAGTACAGGCGGGAGTTCTAAAATCATAGAACCTACTTTTAGAAAGGAAGCGTCATGTACACAGCAACAGCAGCTTCGAAGGCGACAACCCTACAAGGGCCCGCGAATCAGGTTTTTGTCCTGCTCAGGACGGTGTTCACGATCGCCCCCGTGGTCTTCGGGCTCGATAAATTCACCAACATTCTCACCGATTGGACGATCTACCTGGCCCCCGTCGCGACCACGGTCATTCCCGTCCCGGCGCAAACATTCATGTATGGAGTGGGCGTCGTGGAGGTCATCGCCGGCATAACAGTCGCGCTCCGTCCACGATGGGGCTCCCTGGTGGTAGCTGCCTGGCTGCTGGGGATCATCATCAATCTCCTGGTGCTGGGCTCATTCTTCGATGTCGCCCTGCGGGACTTCGGCCTGCTGGTGGGCGCACTGGCCTTGAACCGCCTGGCAACAGCGCGCGCCCGGTAGCAACCCTAGGACGGCGGAATCACTGCCAACTTGGCCTCGACGTCGGCACGGGCCTTCGCCAGGGTTGCATCGTCCGGGCAGGCCAAAGAAATGTACACAGAGGATGCCGGGGCGCTGAACAGCCTGGCCAACACAACAACCGGCTTGGCCCCCGTAGCGGCGGAAGACTCCAAAGCCAGGAACTCCACGCTGTGCTGCGGCTTGTCGGAGTCCTGGCCCCACCGCAACGACGCAGGCTTAAGATTCTCCGCGTCAATTCCTGCATCCAGGTAATGGAACAGGGCCTTGGTGGACGCGGCATCATCACCGGCCACAACCAAGGGACCCTGATTGACGCTGACCCTCGCCGAAAGCGTGCACCCATCCGATTTCCTGTACAGGTCCTCTCCCTGCAGACCTGAGTGCACCACGGACCAACCAGGAACCTCCTCCAACTTGCTGGCCACCGTCACAGGATCACCCGCAGCCAACGTCCCGCCGGCTGCCAAGGGCAGATCCTTCGCAGCCACGGCGTCCGCATCGTGCCCCGGGGTAATGGTGGGGGTAGCGAGAGTCGACTCCGACGGCGACGGCTTCGGCGCCGAGGGGTCGGGCACGTTTACGCTGCAGGCGGCCAGCACGACGCCAATGGTTCCAAGGGCAACCGGCCCCGCCAGCCGCCGTCGAACATTGAACGCCACCTGTTGCTCCCGCCTTGAGTCCCGCACCCTGCCTGTGCCTGCCGCGTCCGAGTCTAGCCGCCCGCTACGCAAGGACACGCAGCGCAAGCGGAAGGACGTCGACGTCCACTGGCAGTGATGCCAAGCGCTCGCCATCCGCGTAGGCCACCACGCCTTCGGCCTCCAAGCGCACACTCCGGACCCGGCGGATGTCCACCTCGGGCCGGCCTGTGTGCTTCCCGGCGAAGACCTTCGGGAAGATGGACAGAAACTTCAGCCGCGATAGAGGCTTCACCATAAACAGGTCCAGCCACCCGTCGTCCGGCAATGCGTCCGGGGTGATCCGCATGCCACCGCCGATGGATTGCCCGTTCGCCACCGAAATCAGCAGCGCAGCTTGGCTCCAGCGCATGCCGTCGGCAATCACTGTGTATTCAATGCGGCGGAAAGAACCGAGCTCCCGCAGCATCGCCAGGTTGTAACGGCTTTTCCCCCGCGGCCAGCGCCAGGAATTGGCGCGTTCGTTGACGGCGGCGTCGAAACCGGCAGACAACACCCCGGCGAAATATGTGGTCCGTCCACAAGCCCGGACCCTGCCGACGTCGATCCTCCGCCCACCCGCGTCCAAGGCGTCAAGGACCCGCTGGCAAGCCTCAACGGTGCTCTCCAGCGGCAACGCCAAAAGCCTGGCCACATCGTTGCCTGTGCCGGTGGGAATAATGCCAAGCGGTATCTGCAGCCCGGCGAGCGCATTCACGCCCAGATGAACCATTCCATCCCCACCAACCACTACCAGCGCAACCACCTGCGTGTCTGCGGCCAGAGCCTGCTCCACAAGCTTCCCCAGGGAGCCATAGCCGTCAGCTTGAAGAACGACGACGGCCCGGCCAGCGGCGCGAAAGTACTCTGCGGCCCGGTCCCCCACACCGCGGGAGCGGCCAAAAGAGGCCGCAGGGTTTACGGCCAGCGCAATTTTCCCGTCCTCTCTGAAGGTCAGGGAATGTTCCGGATGAGTCACAGCCCGAATTATGCCAGCCGGGAACCACGTGCCCCGGTGCCGACGTTCACATAGTGGCTGGATAAACTTGCCAGTACCCGCCCCCATGGAGCGGCAGTCATCCTAGAGAAGGGCCCGTGCTTGGCCGAGGGCAGCAGTTCGCATTATCAGGTTCTCCGTGTAGCCGTCACCGCGACGGACAAGGAGATCAAAGTCGCCTACCGCAAGGCTGCCCGGAAAGCCCACCCCGATCACGGCGGAGAGGCGGAGATGTTCCGGCGCGTGACTCTCGCCTACGAGACACTCATCGACCCCCAGCGCAGGGCCGAATACGACCGCCGGTACGCCAGTGGAACCTCCGGACGCGCCCAGGCACGACCCGGAGACTACACGGGCACTGCTGCGCCAGGACCGTCTGCCACCACCAACATCAAGCGGCCCCAAACACAACGCAACACCGCGGGCGACCCGCCGGTGTACGTTCCCGCGTTTGACGACCCCCGCGAGGTCCCCCTTATTTCGGCGGCGGAGGCAGCCCAACAAGTCCACGGACTCCCCCGCAAGCGCGGCATCTTCGGCGCCGAGGCCCGCATCCAACGCGAAATGCGCACTGTCCAGCTCATCAGCAGGCAAGTCCTCCCCGCCATACCGGCTGCGCGCCTGATCAACGGGCTGCGCTCGCCGTCGGACAACAACCACATCGACCACGCGGTCCTGTCCGGCTACAGGTTGGCGTTGGTCGGCTCCATGCTGCTGCCCAAAGGTGCCTACGCCTGGGACGGACATGCCCTCCGGCATGGCGGACGCTCTGTTGCTCCCCCGCAACTGGCCCACATCGTCCGCCACATGCAGGAGATCTTCCCGGAGCTTAACGTCACCGGCTGGGTAGTTCTGCATGGTCCCGACGGCAACCTGCATGAGCCCGTCATTGACCAGTACGGCAAGGGCCACGACGGTGGCGCCGTTGAGATAGTTAATGGAGCCGGGCTTGTCCGGGGCCTGAAGCAATTCCTCAGTTCGGGGCCGGCGCCGAACACGGTGGTTGTACCGGTGCTGGCACGGCTGCTTCGAGGCATGCACTGACCTACGTGGTCGTTTTCGGTCGTCCAAGGCGCGGCTGACTAAGATGGGACGGTGTTCCGCATCCTCTTCCACACTCCAGAAATCCCGGGCAATACCGGCAACGCCATCCGCCTCGCCGCCATCACGGGCGCCGAGCTTCACCTGGTGGAGCCCCTTGGCTTCGATTTTTCCGATGCCAAGCTTCGCCGTGCGGGCCTTGACTACCACGACCTCGCCGTGGTCACCGTGCACAAAGACATCGAGGCCGCGTGGGAGGCCCTTCAGCCCGAAAGAGTATTCGCCTACACCTCCGACGGCGAGACGTCCTATACCGACATCGAATACCGCGAGGGCGATGTTCTGATGTTCGGACCAGAATCCGTGGGCCTTCCGGAGTGGCTGAAGCAGGATCCGCATGTCACCGCACGCGTGCGCCTTCCGATGAGGCCGTCGCTGCGCTCGCTCAATCTTGCCAACGCCGCCTCGATCGCCGTTTTCGAAGCCTGGCGGCAGAACGGTTTTGCCGGCGCCAAGATGTAGCCCATCCAACGGGGCCTCAGCACCGAATACCTTATGCAGGGACAACCCTGCAGAGGATATTCATAGAGGGAGCCTCCGTGAGCGCGTTGCAGACCAGGGCCTTGGCACCGCACGGCCATGCCGCCGCGCTTGCAACGCGACCCCGCAGTGCTGCCGGTTTCAAACGGGACAACATATGCTGGACAGTAATGGACACCCCCAACAACCCCGGCCCCCCGGTCTTCGAGGCTACCGGCACTGCCACTGATCTCAACACGCAGTTGACCGGCTTGCTTGAGCTCGTGGCAGCCGGCGACCAGCAGGCGTTCGCTGAGTTCTACGCACTGACCTCGCGGCGGGTTTTCGGCATGGCCAGGCGCGTGCTGATTGACCCCGACCTCAGTGAGGACGCGACCCAAGAGGTCTACATCCAGGTCTGGCAGGGCGCAGCAAACTTCGATCGTGCCGCGGGAACACCCCTCGCCTGGCTCATGACCATCGCCCATCGCCGGGCCATTGACCGGGTGCGGGCTGTCCAGGCTGCCACAGACCGTGAAGCCAGGTATGGTGCCGCCAGCCAGGACCTGGACCGGGACCTCGTGGCCGAGGAAGCAGATACCAACCTGGAAGCCGAAGCCGTGAGCCGCTGCCTCGGTACCCTGACGGACACCCAACGCGAATCCGTTCGTCTCGCCTACTACGGTGGCCTCACCTACCGCGAGGTAGCTGAACATCTTGGTGCCGCAGTTCCAACCATCAAATCGCGCATCCGTGACGGACTGCTGCGACTGAAGACCTGCCTGGGGGTGGGCTGACATGACCGAAAATAACGGTGGAGGCTTTATCCGCAGAATGTTTGCCAACGACATCGCAACAGACCTCGACGAGGGCCGTGTCCTCGAGCTGGCGGAGATCTACGCCTTGGACGCCGTCAGCGACGACGAACGGGTCCTGATCGATAACTACATCAAGGACGCCCCTGAGGGTCCGGAGTTCCTCGAGCGGGTCCGCGAAGCCCGCGAGACCCTGGCTGTGAGCTTCACAGCCGAAGAAGAACCGCCCGCGGGCCTCTTCGGAAACATCATGGAACGGATCACCCAGGCCGAGGCCGCCCCAGCGCCAGTGGAGCGGGCGGCCCCCGCGGTTAGCACCGCCGTCGACGAACTCGCAGCCGCCAGGGCAAAGCGCGACGAGCGGCAGAGGTCCGGTGGCGCACGCCGCTGGATCGTGGGAGTCGCGGCGGCGGCAGTCATCGCGCTCGGTGGAATTGGCGTGGGCGCCTATGTTTCGGCGCAGAACGATCCCGTCAACCAGGTGCTCCAGGCCCAGGATGTGCAGAAGCAATCAGCGCCCGTGCCCGGCGGCGGTACAGCCACGATCTCCGCATCCTCCGCCAAGGATTCCTTTGTGGTCCTGATGGACGGTGTGGCACCGGCGCCGGACGGCAAGGTCTACCAGTTGTGGACGCTGCCCAAGGACGGCTCCGCGCCAGTTCCGCAAGGAACCATGGACGCCCAGACCCTCTCCAAACCGGCTGTGGTGAAGGGCCTGTCTTCGGCTTCCTCGGTAGCCATTACGGTTGAGCCTGCCGGTGGATCGCGCGCTCCGACCAGCGCACCGGTCCTGGTGGTGGCACTCAGCGCCTAAGGCGCAAGGATTAACACACGACGGCGGCCGTTCCACCTTGGGGGACAGCCGCTGTCGTTGTTTGTCCGTGGATTCCTGCAGCTACAAGACGAGCGACAGAAGCATCACAAAGCCGAAGCCGACCACGGAAATCAGCGTTTCCATCACGGACCAGGTCTTGAAGGTCTGGCCCACAGTGAGCCCGAACAACTCTTTGACCAACCAGAAGCCGGCGTCGTTGACGTGGGAGAGGAACAGGGAGCCAGCACCGATTGCCAACGCCAGCAAGGCTGCATGGGTGGGACTGAGGCTACTGGCAAGGGGTGCCACGATGCCCGCGGCGGTCACCGTCGCCACCGTCGCTGAGCCGGTGGCCAGGCGAAGGGCTACGGCCACGATGAAGCCCAGGACCAGGACTGACATGTTGGCGCCTTCGGCCCACTTCTTCACCGCGTCACCCACGCCGGCACCGATCAGGGTCTGCTTGAAACCGCCGCCTGCACCCACGATCAGGAGGATAGCGGCGATCGGCCCGAGGCTTTCACCCAACTTCGCCGTGATCCGGCTGCCCGTGAAGCCCACCGCGTACCCGAAGGTCACAATGGCCACCAGGACCGCAAGGGTCATGGCCACCAGCGGCTGGCCCACAAAGTCGAAGAAGATCCGGATTGCAGGCGCAGTTTCCGGGTTCGGCCAGATGATGCCGCCCAGGGCTTTGAGCAGCATGAGGACGACGGGGAAGATGATCGTCAGCAGGGTGACCACGAACGACGGCTGACGCTTGACCTCGCTGAGGTCCGCCGAGTGCTGGGTGTCGATGCCGCCGGCCACGGCGGGGGCGTCCACGGGAACCCAACGGGCTGCCAGCCGTGAGAACAGCGGGCCACAGATAATAACGGTGGGGATAGCCACCAGGATGCCCAGACCGAGAGTCGTTCCCAGCTCGGCTTTCACTGCACTGATCGCGATCAAGGGTCCAGGGTGCGGGGGCACCAGCCCGTGAAGAACGGAGAGGCCGGCCAGCGCCGGGATCGCAATCCTCATGAGCTTCATCTTGGATCGCTGTGTCACCAGCACGATGACGGGGAGCAGCAGGACGAGTCCGATTTCGAAGAACATCGGCAGCCCGATGATGACGGCAACAAGCGTGATCATCCAGACCAGTTTGTTCCCGCTTGCTTTGGCCAGCAGAGTGTCCACCACCCGGTTCGCTCCACCGGAGTCCGCCAGGAGCTTCCCCAGCATGGCACCGAGCGCGATCAGCAGCCCAACCTCCTTGAGGACACCCCCGACGCCGTCCTCGAAGTTGCTGATGACCTTGCCCAGCTCCACGCCGGAGGCAAGCCCGACAAAGGCTGAACCAAGGACAAGCGCCAGGAAGGGGTGGAGCTTCAGCTTGGCGATGAGCACCACAATCAGGGCAATACCCAGGGCAGCCACAACGAGGAGCTGTGTATCGTGTCCGGTCCATTCCTGCGCCTGCGTGGCCGCCTGCGTGGCCGACTGCAGGGCGATCACAGGGCGCCCGCTTCGGCGTTCCCAGCTACGGGACGGAGGCCCAGTCGCTGGATTACTTCGTCTGCTTCTTCGGCCGGTGAGGCGGAGACACAGAGCGAAATGTAGTTCTCGTCTCCGGTAGGTTCCTCGAGTGCTTCAAATTGCGACTCGAGCAATGACGGGGGCATGAAATGCCCGTGCCTGGACGCCAGACGGTCGGAGATCTTGTCCTTGCTCCCTTGCAGGAACACAAAGACCACACCTTCGGAACGGAGAACGTCGCGGTACTTCTTCTTCAGGGCCGAGCAGGTGATGATCGCAGGAACTCCGGCGTCGACGTGCTCCCGGATCCAGTCCGAAATGATGCCGAGCCAGGGCCAGCGGTCCTCATCAGTGAGCGCCTGGCCCGAGTGCATTTTGGCTACATTCGCTTCCGGGTGCAGATCGTCGCCTTCGGCCAGATCCCATCCCAATTTACCGGCCAGCACACCTGCAACGGTGGACTTTCCTGAGCCGGAGACTCCCATAATCACCAGCACGGGTTGTTGCGCAGTCTTCGCCATCAAAGTCTGCCTTCCTCGAATAAATATGATTTAACCGAGGTCAAGCATATGACACGCGTTACATCAGGGCAATGTCAGAAGCCGGCGATGGTGCTGGATCCATTCACCGACACAACGTGGAAGGCTTCCGCGCTGGTCCCTTCAGGGAGGCCGCAACGCTCCCCGTTCAGCACCATCATGCGGCGGACCACGCGCTCCATGGCTTCAACATCCGGGTGCTGGCTGGCGTGGATTCGAATAGCGTCAAGCTTCGCCTCCACATGGGCGGAGACATCCACGAAGTGGTTTTCCCGTGCCTCCGGGCTGGAGATGAACCACAGCCACGGCAGCTTGTACGCCTCAAGGCCGGCCTCAGCCAACTCCGGATAAGCGAACGGGTTCTCCACGGCGGGATACACCGCCCGGGTCACAGCCTCCCCCGCAGCCAAGTGGTCCGGGTGGCTCTTCTGGAGACGATCCCAGTTGCGTTCGGGGTGCATGGTCAGCACGATGTCTGGTCGGAGTTCACGGATGAGCTTCACTACCTGCTTGATAACGGCGTGTGACGGCTCAAGGTAGCCATCGCGCTCGTGAAGGTAATGGATGTCCGTGACGCCCACCAGCGCCGCGGCACGTTGCTGCTCTTCGGCACGGAGCTCGATGATCCTGGCCCGGTCCACGGGATCGAAGCCACCTGCATCGCCGTCGGTCATGATGCAGTAGCTGACCTGAACGCCGGCAGCCGTCCACGCCGCAATCGTTCCTGCGGCGCCGAAGTCAATGTCATCAGGGTGGGCAGTAAAACAAAGCACCCGCTCGACGCGCTCCGTGGAGGCGTCGAACGGGCTCTTTGCTGACGTAGCGTCAGTAGGCAAGGAGATCAGCCTTTCCGCTTCTTGATTTCGGCTGTCGCCTGCGGGATGACCTTGAACAGGTCACCGATGATGCCGTAATCGGCGATCTCGAATACCGGCGACTCGGCGTCCTTGTTGACGGCGACGATCACCTTGGATGTCTGCATACCGGCCTTCTGCTGGATAGCTCCGGAAATACCGGCCGAGATGTACAACTGCGGTGAGACCGTAACGCCGGTCTGGCCAACCTGGGCATCGTGGCCGATCCACCCGGCGTCGGTGGCAGCGCGGGAGGCGCCAACGGCAGCGCCCAGGGCGTCCGCCAGTTCTTCCAGCGGACCAAAGTCGCCGTCCACGCCTCGGCCACCGGCCACGACGATCCTGGCTTCGCTAAGGTCGGGGCGGCCGCTGACCGGCTTTTCGGCCCGGGCCGAGATACGCGCCGAAGCTGCAACAGCATCTGCCGGAACCTCTACCGTGGTGGTCGCCGGAACCTTCGCCTCGCCTGCCGGCGAAGGCTCAACGTTGTTGGCCTTGACCGAAAACACCGTCACGGGTGTAGTGGCCTTGGCGGAGGTGTTGTAGGAACCGGCCAGGACCGACTTGTGCGCCGTTCCGTCAGGCTCCACCCCCACGACGTCGGTGATGACACCGGCGTTCAGCTTGATGCCAAGCCTGCCGGCGATTTCCTTGCCCTCCGGCGAGTTGTCGAGCAGAACCGCTGTTGCTCCCGATGCTCCCGCAGCGGCAGCCAGGTAGGCCGCCTTTGGGCCGACCAGGTATTTGTCGAGTTCGTCCGTCGAAGGCCGGTAAACCGTGGTGGCGCCGTAGGCACCCAAGGTGGCGGCGACGTCGTCGGTCAACTCACCGGTGAACGCGACGGCGGTCTCCCCCAAAGAGCGGGCCAGGGTGAGGAGCTCCAGGCTGCTCTTCTTCAGAGCGGCGCCCGGGTTGTCAATGAAAACAAGTGCATTTGCCATGGTGGAGTCCCCTTTAGAGCAGCTTCTGGGCGGCAAGGAAATCGACCAGCTTGATGCCGGCGTCGCCTTCGTCGGTGATGATGGTGCCCGCAGTGCGTGGTGGCCGCGCCTCGGCTGACTCAACCACGGTCCAGGACCCGGCGAGACCCACCTGCGAGGCCTCCACACCGATGTCCGACAGCGTCAGCGAAGTGATCTTCTTCTTCTTGGCCGCCAGGATGCCCTTGAAATTGGGATAGCGTGGCTCGTTGATCTGGTCAGTTACCGAAACAACAGCAGGCAGCGGCGCCTCAACCGTCTCCGAGTAAGGACCCGCGTCCCGGCGTGCCGTGACCTGGCCCCCTGCGATCTCAAGGCTGGAAGCGAATGTCACCTGCGGAAGGGACAAACGCTCAGCGAGCTGGGCCGGGATCAGGGAGGTCTCTCCATCGGTGGACGCCATGCCCGTCAAGACCAGGTCCACGGGCCGTCCGTCGGCTGAGAGGTGCCTGATCGCGGCGGCGAGCGCCAGCGACGTGGCTGCGGCATCCGAACCGGCCAAGGCGTCGTCGCTGAGGTGGACACCGGAATACGCGCCGATCTGCAGCGACTTCTTCACCGCGTTGACCGCACCGGCCGGGCCCATGCTCAGGGCAATAACCTCATTGCCCGCCTTTGGTCCGCCGCGTTCCTCGGCCAGCTGCAGCGCTGCCTCCAGGGCATACTCATCCAGTTCGGACAAGATGCTCTCTTCACGGTCGGTTGTGTTGGCAGGACCGGTGATGTGCCGGTCGAACTGCGCGTCCGGGACGTGCTTGACCAGAACGACAATCTTCAATGTCTCTTCCACTGTCTTCGAAGCAGCCTTTCGTGCTTGTGGACGGCCAACCGCAACAGCGTGGCCGTGAATTGCCCAGCGCGTGGGCTCGTCCTAGCTAAGCATATTGCCCGCGGAAAACCACTCCCAGCGTTAAGCCCTGTTTCGGCTCCGCGAAACCACGCCGGGAACGGCACGACGGCGACCCGCACCAAGAGGTGCGGGCCGCCGTCGTGGTTTGGCTCGTCAGTGCCCTACTGCTGTGCGGCGTCGAGGGTAACCTCGACTTCCTGGCTCTGGCCACCGCGCTGGAGGGTGACCTTCACCTTGGCACCTGCAGGCTGCTCCCTGACCGCTGCAGTCAACTGGTTGGGATCGCTGACAGCGTAGTCACCGAACTTAGTGATGACATCGCCCACCTTGATGCCCGCCTTGGCCGCAGCCGAACCGCTTGTCACCGAAGCAACCTCGGCTCCCACGGAGAATCCGGAGTCGCTGCTCGTAGCCGACTTGGCCCGGACTGATACGCCGAACTGTCCGTGGCTTGCCTTGCCGGAATCGATGATTTCCTGGGCTACGCGCTTGGCATGGTTGATCGGGATGCTGAAGCCCACGCCGATGTTGCCGCCTGAGGAATCGGAGGTGCCGCTGCCTGCGGACGCAATCGCCACGTTGACGCCAATGATCTCGCCCTTGCTGTTCACCAGGGCGCCACCGGAGTTACCCGGGTTGATTGCCGCGTCAGTCTGGATCACGTTGATGGCAATGGAACCTTCATTTGCCGTGGTCTGTCCCTGCTGGCCGTTCGGCGGCGCAAACTGGAAGCCTTGGTCCCCGCCCTGCGAACTGTCAGTGCCCTCCTTGGGGGCTGCCGAAGAAGCCACGCTGATGGTCCGGTTGAGCGTGGAGACAATACCGTCCGTGACCGTACCGGTCAGGCCCAAGGGCGAACCGATCGCGACGGCGGTGTCCCCCACGTTGATCTTGGAAGAGTCACCCAAGGTGGCAGGAACCAAACCTGAAGCATCACTGACCTTGATGACTGCGAGGTCGGACAAGGGATCCGTTCCAACGACCGTCGCCTTCAGAACCTTGCCGTCGCTGGTGCGTACTTCGATGGCTGCGTTCGATGTCGCACCATCCAGGGTCACAACGTGGGTGTTGGTCAGGATGTGCCCCTGATCGTCAAGGATGACACCGGAGCCCGTGCCGCCTTCGTTGCCGCTGGTGGCCTTGATGGTGACTACGCTGGGCGAGGCCTTGGCCGCTGCGGCGGTGATTACATTGACATCGTCCTTGTTGTTCACGATGACGGTGCTGGACTGGCCACCCGTGGAAGCCACCGGTGCCGGGTTGTCCCACAATGCGTTGCTGCCTGCCACGACGCCGCCGCCGATCAGCCCGGCCGCGAGCATGCTTGCCACCAGGGTGCCGACGCCGAAAGCCGGCTTCCGCTTGGTGGCTACGGTTGAGTGGCCGGATGTGTGCTGCATTCCAGGGGAGTGCTGGGCTTGGGGGTTCTGGCCCTGGGCGGCGTGGAACTGCTGGCCGGCGTTGTTGCCGCCCGGGTTTGCTCCGCCCCCATAGAACGGCTGGTGCTGTGGGTAGCCGGGACGTTGGGCCGGATCCTGATGCTGCGGGCTGCCGTAGTAAGGCGGCTGGCCCTGGCTTGGTGCCTGCTGTTGGCCGTGACTTGGCGGCTGCGGCTGGCCGTGCTGTTGGCCCTGCTGTGGCCCGTTGGTTGGTGCCTGCGGCTGAAATGCCGGCAAGGGTGTGGTGGGCTGCGCCGCTGTTTCGTTGCCCTGGTTTTGCCCTGAGGTCCAGGCGGGCTGCTGCGGCTGGGAGTCATCGCTGTGCCGGGAGGCATCGTTGTGCTGCCCCGATGTTGCATGGGGCTGGGATGGCTCCCGGTTTTCCGGTGCGTTGCCCTGCGCTGGGTTCTCCGTCATGGGTCTTCCTTTCGTCCTCGTCTTCAATAACTATGTACCCAATAACTGGAACAAAAGGGGACGTTCGCTGGGAGCTTCCTGAAAGGCGGACGCTGCGGTTTTCTGGCGTCCCGATGGCCCTCAACGACACAACAATCCATGTTTCTCCTATATTTCGCTGGTGGCATATTCACCCCTGTGGACGGGCCATGGGGTGCACCATAGAATCAAGAGGAATTGCCACAGCGACCTGCGGCTTTACACCATGCGTGGGGGCGCTGAGCATTCTGTGACGATTGGTACGCCTTGTTCCAGTCGCAGACGTGCTGAAGGGTTGCACATGCGGTCAATATTTAAACGCGTACTCGCTGTCATTGGCGTGGCTGGATTGTTGGCCCTCCCGGCCGGGGCGGCTTGGGCTGCGGATCCGGTGACGATACCGTCGGGCCAGAACATCGTCGATGATGCCAACGTCCTTGGCGCCCGAAAAGGCGAAGTCCAGGACGCCATCCAAAAGACCCTCAAGGACCATAAATACAACTTGTACGTGGTCACGGTGGACTCGTTCACGAATCCTTCGGATCCCAAAGCGTGGACAAAGGCCGTTGCCGACAACAGGGGCATGGGCAAGCCGGACGCCATTCTAGCGATCTCCACGGCGGGCCAGTACAACTTCGCTCTGAACTCCGGGAGCGCCATTTACTCCAAGCAATCCGCCATTGCACAGAATGCCGTGGTGCCGAACCTGGCCGGAGGCAAGAAGGACTACGCCCAAGCGGCAATCGACACCGCAGCCGCTATCGGCGATGCAGCCGGCGGCGGCAGTGGAACTGTACCCAGCGGCAACGCAGGAGTCGGCGTGCTGGTCGGCGTCGGCGTCGTAGCGGCCGGCGGTGCGGGCACCTACCTCTACCTCCGCAACCGGCGGAAAAAGGGCGGCAAGGCCGTCAGCGCAAGTTACGGCCCCCAAGGCGAGCAGCTTGATCCCCTGGCCGGCATGAGCATCCCGGAACTGAGGCAGAAGAGCGGATCACTGCTGATCGAAGCAGACGACGCCATCCGTTCCAGTGAGCAGGAACTGGGGTTTGCGCAAGCGCAATACGGCGACTCTGCAGTCGGCAATTTCACCAAGGCCCTGGACGAGGCCAAGGGCCACATGACGGAGTCCTTCAAGCTGCAGCAGCAACTCGACGACCATATTCCGGACACCGAAGAGCAACAGCGGAGCTGGCTCGGCGAGATCATTCGCCGCTCGGAGGCCGCGCTGTCATCCCTGCGGGACCAGAAGGCGGATTTTGACTCCTTGCGCGAATTGGAAAAGAACGCCCCCCAGGCACTCGCGGCAGTAACGGCCGGAGCCAAGGACGCTGACGCGAAGATCGCAAACGCAGAACACTCGCTGGAAGGGCTTCGGGCCAAGTACGCCGAATCCGCATTGACTCAGGTTTCGGACAACATCCTGCAGGCCAAGGAGCGTCTCGCATTCGTTCAGAACGCCGCCACCACCGCGCAGGAGAAGCTGACCGCCGGTGAGAACAGCATGGCTGCGGTTGCCGTCCGTGCAGCAGAGGAAAGCCTCCACCAGACCAACATCCTGATCGAGGCTATCTCCAAGACGGCAGGCAGCCTGGACGAGGCACGTGCCTCGCTCGATGGAGCCGTGGCAGAGACCAGCCAGGACCTTGCCCAGGCCCGCGCGATGATCCAATCAGGTGCCCATCCCGAACTCGCAGGCCCCGTGGCTGGCGTGGAAGCGGCATTGGCGCAGGTGAAGACCGAAATCCAGGGTGGAAAGATCGACCCCATCGCAACGCTCAGCCGTGTCGAGTCGGCCCACCAGGCGCTCGACCAGTCGTTGTCAGGCATCCGCGATCAGCAGGAACAGGCCCGCCGCGCGCAGGCCTCCCTGCAGCAGACCATCATGGCGGCACAGGCACAGATCAGTGCGACGTCGGACTACATCACGGCTCGACGCGGGGGCGTTGGTACAGAGGCCCGCACAAGGCTGGCCGAAGCGCAGCGCAACCTTGATTACGCCTTGTCCATCTCACGCAATGATCCCGCGACAGCGCTGACCTACGCGCAACAAGCGCACTCGCTCGCGGCGCAAGCCGCCCAGCTCGCGCAGTCCGACGTCGACCAGTTCGGTTATGCCGAACAGGGTTACGGCCGTGGTGGAATGTTTGGCGGCGGAGGTGGTGGCGGTGGCCTCGGCGGCGCCATCCTTGGTGGCATCCTCATCAACTCCATCCTGAACGGCGGCGGAGGCGGCTGGGGCGGTGGCCACAACGACGGAGGTGGCGGCGGAGGCTTCTTCGGCGGCGACTCAGGCGGTGGGGGCGACTTCGGCGGCGGTGGCGGCGACTTCGGCGGCGGTGACTCCGGCAGCTTCTAAACCCAAAGACTAAGTGGGGCCCGTGCCCCGCATAGAAGCGGTACAACAACTGATCACTGATTTCAGTGGGCATCACTGAGCAGGACGAAAGGCAACACCATGGTTAAGCAGTCCATTTTCGGTCGGATCTCACAGCTGGCAAAGGCCAACATCAACGCCTTGCTTGACCAGGCAGAGGACCCGCAGAAAATGCTGGACCAGATGGTCCGCGACTACACGAACAACATTGCCGAGGCCGAGTCCGCCGTTGCACAGACCATTGGCAATCTCCGGATGCTGCAGGCGGATTACAACGAGGACATCAAGAACGCACAGGACTGGGGCAACAAGGCCCTGGCCGCGTCCAGGAAGGCCGACGAGTACCGCAATGCCGGCGATGCCGCTGACGCCCAGAAGTTCGACAACCTCGCCAAGGTGGCCATTCAGCGCCAGATGACCGCCGAGTCCGAGGCCCGCACTGCGGAGCCGAGCATCGCCTCCCAGACGGAGGTCGTGGAAAAGCTCAAGTCCGGTCTCGACCAGATGAAGAACAAGCTCAACCAGCTCACTGCCAAGCGCAATGAACTGGTTGCCCGTTCCAAGACCGCTGCCGCGCAGTCCCAGGTGCACGATGCCCTCAAGAGCATCGACATCATGGATCCCACCAGTGAAGTGGGCCGTTTTGAAGAGAAGATCCGTCGCGAAGAGGCCAAGGTGCTTGGGCAGCAGGAGCTGGCCGCGTCGAGCCTCGATGCCCAGTTCAATCAACTGGAAGACCTGGGTGAGCAGACCGAGATCGAAGCCAGGCTCGCTGCACTCAAGTCCGGCGGCGCCAAACCCGCCATCGGCGCAGGTGCCCCTGCCTCCTCGGAAGCAACCGTTGACGAGGCAGACTTCGACAAGCTGTAACGACGAAGCTGGAGGGCCTGCCCTCCGCGTGCTGCCAACAAAAGAGTGGGCAGGATCCCGGCGATCCTGCCCACTCTTCTTTAAGTTCTGGCTGCCTGGCTCGCGGCAAGGGGTGGGGCTTCGTGCCCAGGGCTGGCATCCGTGGCCACTTCGGCACGGATTTCGAATCCCTTTGGGTGGAAGTAAGTCACTGTGCACTCCAGAACCTCACCGTTGGGTCCCAATGTGGTTCGTTCGAGTCTGGGCACCATGGCGAAGCCACGCACGTTCAGGGCGTCAGCCAGGTGCTCAGGAGGGGCGTGCATAGTCACCGTAATTTCGGCACGATGCAGTGGCTTCAGAGTTCGGTCCTGAATGACCTGGTAGATGGAATTCCGCTCCGCGTCGGCCAGGCTGATATGACGTCCAATATGCGAGGGAATGAAGATTTCCGCGATTGCGTACGGCCAACCCGCACTTGAGTACGAGCGCCGGATGACCAGGACAAGGTTGTCATCCGAGACCAGCTTGGCCGGAACGGTCCTGTCTTTTTCCATCCATTTGTACTCAATGAGGCCCTTGGCGGTCTTCATTCCGGCCGCAGTGAAAGTCTCCATGAACGGGGCCAGCCGGTTCAGCATCTTCACGGGACGCTGGGCCATTACGAATGTGCCCTTTCCCTGCCTGCGAACCAAGAGACCCTTCACCACCAGGGTCTCAATCGCCTTTCTGACTGTCGTTCGGCTGATGCCGTATTCGTCCATGAGGGCTTCTTCGGTGGGAATCCGCGAGCCCGGTTCCAAGCGGCTCACCAGTTCCGTCAGTACGTCAGCCACCTGCTGATACACCGCAACAGGGCTGTCCCGTTGAAGAACTTGGCGGTCGAAGCCGGAATTAGTGTCGTCATTGACCATTGGGCTGTCCCATCGAAAATCTTCCTGCCTCAGCGAATCCGGATTTGATGCTAGCACCCACGCACCCGGTCACCCTTTGGGGTGCCGTGGTTAAACAAAAGATCCGGACCAGTTTTACTGATCCGGATCTTTTCTCCAGTTGCGGGGACAGGATTTGAACCTGTGACCTCTGGGTTATGAGCCCAGCGAGCTACCGAACTGCTCCACCCCGCGTCGCAAGAACAACTCTACCCCACCCTTAAGGGTGCCACTGACCAAAGGGCACCCAAGGTGCCGTAGATCACGTCAGGCGCTCCGTGATTCAAAAGAGTGGGCGCGGAACGTGAGAGAGCGACCCAGCGAAGGGTGCGGGATGTGAGAGAGCGACCCAGCGAAGGGTGCGGGATGTGAGAGAGCGACCCAGCGAAGGGTGCGGTGAACTGGTCCCCGATTGTTGGACTGGCTAATTGGGATTTTAGGCTGCGAGGGTCTGGGTCCGGTATTGGACCGGGCTCTGACCGTCGAGTTTGGTGGAGATCCTTTCGTTGTTGTACCAGTGGATG
>NZ_JAQPPK010000013.1 GCF_029952445.1 Paenarthrobacter nitroguajacolicus
AAATTCGAAACCAGCTGAAAACCAGACCACCACACACGGGGGTGCGGGCAATCCGGCATAATTCAACCAATCAATAAAACAATCGGTATCAACAAACTTGGCACACTATTGAGTTCTCAAACAACAGACACTACCGGCACCACCCACACCCACACTCGGGTCCAGGATCGCTCCGGAGCAACTTTCCAAACTTACCCGAACCGGCCGCTCAAAGCAAACCAAACCCCGGGCCTCCCCCACCACCCAGCAGCACACAAAAGCGCCACCAGAACCAGTGATTTGAAGGGAGTCGGTCGCTATCTTTCCGCATCAGCGGCGGCGACTCGAATAACTGTACACGCGCCCAACCCCCACACCAAATCCACCCCAACACCACCCAAAAACCCCGCCAACACACGCCAAACAACCCCACCAAACCACTACAACGAATCCCCGTGAACCCCATCACACCACCCCCCCGCGACAACCGTCGGAAGACAAACACAAAAGCCCAGCACCGCCGTCGAAAGACAAACACCCAAACAAGCGCCGCCCTCGACGACCCCACCCGAACGAAGCGAGAGAGCGATACCCAAAAACGGCGATGAAGTGATCGAGCATCAGGGAAAACCGGTGATGATGTGCGAGAGCATCAGGGAAAACCGGCGATGAAGTGAGAGAGCATCCGACACCAGCCGGCCCCGGCACAAGCGCCTAAACGCGGAAAAGGCCGGCAACCACAACGGTCGCCGGCCTTCCCGAAGGCTCAGTCAGAGGAACCTGGGCGTCAGTGGCCTCCGTGGCCGCCGGCTCCTTCGGTCTTGCGCATCATGGCGCTCAGCACCACAGCGACGACGGCAATGACAGTCGCGACAAGGAAGGCTGCCTGCATGCCGGCCACCAGACCGGACGAAGCAGAAACCACGGCGTAGATGGACACGAGCAACGCGGTACCGGCCGCACCGGAAACCTGCTGGGCCGTGCTGATGATCGCCGAACCGTGGGAGTACAGGTGCGGTGGAAGCGGGTTCAGACCCGTAGTGAACGCCGGCGTGAAGAGCAGCGCCAAGCCAAAACTCAGGGCCACGTGGAGGGCAATCACCCAGCCAAGCGCACTGCCCTCGTCAAGCCGGGAGAACTGCCACAGCGTGAGGACCATCAGGACGGAACCGGAAAGGGTCAGCGGCAGGGGGCCAACTTTGTCGAAGATCCGGCCAATGACGGGACCCAACAGACCCATTGCCAAACCGCCGGGCAGCAATGCCAGCCCGGTTTCCAGTGGCTGAAGATGCAGGGTGTTCTGCAGGTACAACGGCAGCAGGATCACTCCGCCAAACAGCGCCATCATCGCCACCACCATCAACAGGGTGGACACCGTAAACATGCGGAAATTGAAGGCGCGCAGATCCAACAGCGGAGCATCCGACTTCTGGAGCTTGAGCTGGCGGAAGACAAACAGTGCCAGGCAGAGAAGGCCTGCCACCAGGGCGATCAGCGGAACAACCCCGGCGTTGGAACCACCGATCTGGCTGAGGCCATAGACCAGTCCACCGAAGGCCGGAACAGTGAGGATCACCGAGGTGACATCCAGGGTTGTCTTCTCCCGCTCCCCTACGTTGGTGAGGTACTTGGCACCAATGGCGAACGCGGCCAGGGCAACCGGCAGCACGAACACAAACATGAAACGCCACGAGAAATTGTCCAGGATGATGCCGGAGACCGTAGGTCCCATCGCGGGAGCCACGGAAATGGCAATGCTCACGTTGCCCATCACGGCACCACGCTTGGACAGCGGCACCAGGGTGAGGATCGTGGTCATCAGCAGCGGCAGCATTATGGCCGTTCCGCCGGCCTGGACGATCCGCGCCAGCAACAGCACCAGGAATCCCGGTGCCAAGGCTGCCAGCAAGGTACCACCGCTGAAGAGCCCCATCGCCAGCATGAAGGCACCCCGGGTACTCATGCGTTGCAGGATGAATCCCGTGGTGGGAATAACCACCGCCATGGTGAGCATGAAGCCAGTCGCCAGCCATTGCACGGTGGAGGCACTCACTTGAAGGTCCGTCATGAGTCGCTGCAGGGCAACGTTCATGATGGTTTCGTTCAGGATCACCACGAACGTCGCCACCAGCAACGTCACGATGACCGTCACCGACTCACGCGACATCTTTCCAGAGGCCGCCACCTGCCCATCCGGGCCCTGGGGTGCCGGAGCCTGCGTGGACGTTGTCCCTGCTGGGGCGGCCACTCCGGAAGCGCCGGATTCGGGCTTGCCGTTTGCGTCGGACGTGACGTCGGTAGACATGAGGATCCCCAAGGTTTGGATTTGGTGTCCGGCGATCGATGCCGGTGAAGACTAAAACAGTCTAAACGCCCCGCCAATTCCCGTCACCGGAAAAAATCAAACCTTAGGAAAACAATGGGGCGTTGTCTATGAGGCGCACGGGACCAACCTTCGCGGCGATAATCGCCAAGCCTTCGCCCCGGAACGGTGTTTCCTTGCAGTTTTCGGCCAGCGGTTCCAATGTGGCCGGGTCGACGACGTCGAAATAGTCCAATTCCACCAGCGGTTGGGACTCAACAAGCGCGACGGCGGAATCCAGGTCGAGCGGTTCACGTGCGTTCGCGCGGGACTCGATAAGGCGCAAGGCCCGCGACAACACCAGCGCCGCCTCATGTTGCTGGTCCGAGAGGAAGCGGTTGCGACTCGAAAGAGCCAGGCCGTCCTCGCTGCGAACGATGGGTACGGGGACGATCTCCACTGGGAAGTTCAAATCCGAGACCATACGCTTCACCAAAGCCAACTGTTGCGCGTCCTTCTGCCCGAAGTAAGCCCGGTAGGCCGCCGTCGTGCCGTCAGCTGCGGCACCTCCGGGGAGTCCGTAGTGGAGCAACTTGGCGACCACGGTGAGGGCGCCGTCGAAGTGCCCGGGGCGGGAGGCGCCCTCCCACTTTTCGCCCAGCGGACCTGCCGTCACCCGCACCAACGGCTGTCCGCCTGGGTAAACCTCCTCGACGGACGGCGCGAAGACAAGATCCACGCCTTCGGCATCCAGGAGGGCCATATCTGCTTCCAACGTTCGAGGGTACCGGTCCAGGTCAACGGCGTCACCGAACTGCAATGGGTTCACGAAAATGGTGGCCACGACGACGTCGTTCTCCGCCACTGCTGTCCGGGCCAGGGCGGCATGGCCTTGGTGGAGCGCGCCCATGGTGGGGACCAACCCCTGCGAACTCCCCTGCTTCCCAGCGAGAAGCCGGGCACTCTCGGCACGCAATTCCGAGGCAGTGGTGACCAGTTTGATAGCCATGGGATCAGTTTCCTTCCGGAGCTTTGGGTTCTGCATCCAAAGCCGCGTCGATATCCGTCAATTGTTCAGGGCGCAGGAGTCCACGGTTTCCCGCCCTGCGCGCGGTGGCCCGGGCCATGGCCTGGTAGGCGGCAAGGACGTCACCGCCCGCACCGGCGTCGTACTCCTTCAACGCCTGGGCGTGCGCGGTAACTGTACCCACGTCGCCGCGGGCCACCGGCCCGGTCAGCGCGGATTCGCCTGAGGCGAGGGCATTCTCCAGCGTCGCCCGCAACAGCGGACCCAGCATCGTCTCAGGACTTTCGACGCCGATCTCCCGCAGCATCTGCGACGCCTGGGCCACCAGGGTGACCATGTGGTTTGAGCTGTGGGCAAGGGCTGCGTGGTAAATGGTGCGGTCCGCTTCGGCGATCGCTACGGGCTCGGCACCCATCTCCACCACCAAGGCCTGGGCGATCGGCAGCATGGCCGCGTCCGCCGTGACGCCAAAGGTGCAGTCCATGAGGCGGGTCAGGTCCAGGCTCATGCCGGTGAAGGTCATTGCCGGGTGAAGGGCCAGGGGAATCGCTCCCGCGGCCCGCACCGGGTTCAGGATTCCAACGCCGAACCTTCCTGAGGTATGCGCCACCAGCTGGCCGGGCTGCCAGGCGCCCAGCTTGGCCAAACCCGCCACCAATTCCCCCAGCGAGTCATCCGGGACAGCCAGGAGCACCAGTTCCGACCGCTCCACGATGTCCTGGATTTCAAGGATCGGGACGCCGGGCAGCAGGTTTTCTGCCCGTTCGCGGCTTGCCTCGGAGACCGCGGAAACCCCGACGACGGCGTGCTCGGCAGCGCGCAAAGCCGCGCCGATCACGGCGCCCACCTTGCCGGCACCTATGATCCCGACTCCGAGTCGTCCTGGCTTAGCCATCGTGTGATTCCTCCTGCTTGAGCGTCCGGGGTTGTTCGGCCTGGATGGCTTGTCCAGGCTGGGCGGCTGCAGCGACTTCCGGGGCTTGCGGCGCCACCTGCGCCAGCCACTGTTCGCTGGTCTGCCGCTTCCGGGCCGCACGGGCGCGGGCGGCCTGCTGATCGAAAAGCTCCACTGCCTGGGCTACGCCGGCCTGGAACACCCGGGGCATTACTGGACCCGCAGTGGTGTGGAGGACAAGATCGGCAACACCGAATCGCCTGGCCAGCGGGCCCTGGTGCAGTGCCATGGACTGGGTCCGCTGATGCGGAACCATCACCAAGGTGCGCCACCAGCGGCCGGATCGGATCAGGAGCGCCGTGCCCGTGGCCAGGAAGCCGTTTCGACGCCAGCCCAAGGGTGCCAGCAGCCAAGCCCGGCGGGGCGTAGTGGTGAACCCATCCGCCCGGGTGGAAGTATGGCTGGCCTGGGCCGGGGCGAGTCCCTCCAACCCGGCGACGAAAACACTCTCAGGGTCCTCTACCCCGGGATCCGGCAACACGAGGGACATCATGCGCAGGACGTCGGACTTCATGCCCACGGGGAGCAGCATGGTGCGGGCAGCGCCCTCGGAGTTCCCGGCGGCGCCGTAGCCGGCCACGTTGACATGCATCCGGTACCAGCCAAAAATCCGCCAGATAGGTGGCTGCCTGACCATCACGGCCTGGATGCGGCCCGGCGGCAAGGTCTGTGCCTGGGTATCCAGCAGGCCGTAGCGGAGTCTGATTCCATCCGGCGAAATGGCGGCAGTGAAGTTGTAACCCTTGTTGAACGCGCTCCAGTAAGAGGCGCCGATACCGAGGATGCCGGGGATGAGCGCCAGGAAAATTGCAGTGTTGTCCAGGACGACAGAGGTCGAGACAACCGCAGCGGCTCCGATGAGGATGCCCACGGTCTGTTCGCTCAGCAGCAGGGAACCGAGGAGGCGCCCCGGCGGCACGGACAGCACAACGTGCTCCGGCGCTTCCGGAATCTCCTGGCTCGAGCCGGGCTCGCTGACAACGCCGGCCGCCCGGGCAAGAATCGTGGCGCGCAGTTGCTTGGCCTGATCGATCGGAAGGTAAGCCAGCCGCACGGCTGACTCGCCGGCGTCGGCCACTTCAAACTTGAGTTCAGCGAGACCGAAAATCCGGGCCAAAAGCGGTTGCACAATGTCGATGGCCTGGACGCGGTCCAAGCGGGCCTGCCGCTGCTGCTTGAACAGGAAACCAGTATTCACCCGGACAAAGCCCTCGGCCACTTGGTAGCGCGTGAAGTACCAGTTGAGGATAAACCCGCCGACCGTCAGGAGCAGCACCACGGCGCCGCCGGCGAGGAGCCACGGAACGCGTCCGCTGAGGTTCGGATCCACAAAATCCCGGCCCTGCAACATGCGCTCGAAGGCATCCCGCCCGAAGAAGAAACCGACGGCGGCCAACGCCACCCAGCCGCGAACGAACGGTGAGGCCGGGTGCACCCGCTTCCAGTCGCCGTCGACCGTTTTGTCCGTCAGGCTCACCGCAGCACTGTCCTCCGGGCTCACAGCCCAGCCAGCCTGGCTTCTCCGCGGGCCGAAAGCTGTTCACGCAAACGCGCGCCCTCATCGGCAGGAAGTCCCGGCAGATGGGCATTGGTTCCAGCCGAGGCCGTGTGGAGTTTCAGCGTGCACAGCCCCAGGCTTCGCTCGACCGGCCCAACGGACACATCCACGTACTGCATACGTCCGTAGGGAACCACCATGGTGCGCTGGAAGAAGATACCCCGGCGGATGAGGAGATCATCGTCGCGTTCGGCGTATCCAATGGCCCGCACCTGCCGCGGAATCAGGATCAGGCGCCACAGCGCCAGCACCAGCATCACGGCAGGGACCGCGATGGCCAGCCACAACGGCGGCCAACGCCACCAGCCAAGAAGCACGAAGACCAGTGGCAGGCTCAGGACGGCAATCACCACCAGGTTGCCGATGGCCCACTCCACCAAACGGACAGTGACGTACTTCGGGGAAACCCGCAGCCACTGAACGCCGGGAGGGTCAATCGCCCCTGTACGCATATTCGCCTTCGCCTTTGGTCTCGCCCCGACGCGTTTCGGGACCAGCAGTGCCGCCTTCAATGTCTTCGGGCGGTATCCGGCAGAACCGTTCCACCACGAGCCCGACTACCACCATGACAATGCCGCCACCGCCCATGATCAGGGCGTTCCAGAGGATGCCTTCACCACTGCGCAAGGTGCCGATCCGCAGCAGGTCCACAGCGATGCCGGCGTGCCAGCCAAGGAGGAGTGTTCCCGCGTAGGCGCATGCCTGGGCAAGAATCAGCGTCCGGGCAGCGAGAATCGGATTCAGCATGTTTTTCTTCTTGCCGTTTCGCCAGCGCAGGACCCGCACGCCCATGATGAGCGTTAGCCCCGCAATGACGCCCATGGTGACCAGCGCCGACGTCGGCAGGACGGGCGTGGGCATGCTGAAGCGATTGGTGGTGACCGTGGCCAGCCAGCCGACGACGGCGGCAATGACTGCGATCAGCACCAAAACCACGGGGCGCATGGCTTTCACTGCTACTCCACCGCCCCCGTCGCGGGTACGCCGGCTACATCGCCGAAGCCGTCGAACCTGCGGATATCCGGCATATCGGCGGCGACGGCGGCCAGTCCGGCCACGCTCCGGCCGCCAAGTTGGGCGTGCGGCTCGAGCAACGACCACGGGTAGAGCACGAAAGCCCTCTCGGCTGCCCTCGGGTGCGGGATGGTGAGGATGGGATCGTCGCTCACAACATCGCCGAACACGATGATGTCTACATCGAGCGTCCTGGGACCCCAGCGAACTTCACGCGTACGGTGATGCTTCTCTTCCACATCGTGGCAGTGCTTGAGAAGCTCCAGGGGAGTAAGCGTGGTCTCCACCGCCATGACCATGTTCAGGAAATCCGGCTGGTCCTCCGGTCCGCCTACCGCCTTGGTCTGCACCACCGGAGACACGCCCAGAAGGCGGACCTCAGGCGGATCGACGAGGTCCGCGACGGCGGTGGACAGGGTGTCGTTGCGCTCCCCCAGGTTGCTGCCCAATGCCAGGATGGCCTTGGTATAGCCGGAGCTCATGACCGCTCCCGGTGGACGCTGACAGTCACATCGCCGAACGGCACCTCAATGGGCGCCTTGGGTTTGTGAACGGTGACGTCGACGGCGGCCACGTTGTAGTTTTCGAGGATGCCCTCGGCGATCCTGACCGCTAGTCCTTCGATCAGGTTCAAGGGCTCGCCCTCGATGTGCTTGGTGATCAGCTCTGCAACTTCGCCATAGTGCGCCGTGTATTGCAGGTCATCGGTCTCGGCGGCCTTGGTGAAATCCGTGTGCAGCACGGCATCCACCACGAAGGGCTGGCCGTCACGGCGCTCGAAATCGAACACTCCGTGATAACCGACGGCGGTGACGCCGGTCAGCGTGATCCTGTCCACAGCGTTATCCAATCAGCGGGCGATACGGGCGGCAACCTTGACGGCGTCAAGGCTTGGGCCGACGTCGTGGACGCGGACAGCCCAGGCGCCCTTGGCGGCACTCAAAGCGGTGATGGCTGCGGTAGCGGAGTCGCGCTCCAGGGGCGCTGCAGACTTGCCGGCAACAGTGAGGAGCGAACCAAGGAAACGCTTGCGCGAAGCAGCCACCATCACCTTGTGACCCAGGACGAAGAGCTGGTCCAGGTTCTTCAGCAGCTCCCAGTTCTGGTTCTCGTTCTTGGAGAACCCGATGCCCGGGTCAACGATGATCTGTTCCGGCGCAACGCCCGCGGCATAGAGCTTGTCGCGGACGCCGCTGAGCTCAGCCACCACGTCCTCGGTGACATTGCCGTAGTCCGTGAGGCTGTCCATTGTCAGGGCGTCCCCACGCCGGTGCGTGAGGATGTACGGGACCTTGGTCCGGGCAACGAGCTCCGGCATGCCAGGTTCGATGGTCAGCCCGGAAACATCGTTGATGATGGCGGCTCCGGCTTCGACAGCTGCTGCCGCGGTGGAGGTGTGCATGGTGTCGATGCTGACCAGCGCACCGGCCTTCACCAGCGCCTGGATCACTGGGAGGACCCGGCGCTGTTCTTCTTCAGGGTCCACCGGCTCGGCGCCCGAACGCGTGGATTCCCCGCCGACGTCGATGATGTCAGCGCCGGCGTAGAACATCCGCAGGCCCAGCGCGATTGCTGTGTCCGGCGTGCGGTGCGTGCCGCCGTCGCTGAAGGAATCCGGGGTGACGTTGAGGATTCCCATGACGAGCGTGCGGTCCGTTGGCAGGTCCTCGAACCTGGCGGCGGGACGCGGCTTGCGGAGAACCGGCAGCGGGCTTGTGGCCGGGCCGGTTCCGGGTGCTGCAGCGAGGGAGTCCATAATGCTTACCTTCCGATGATGAGGCTCATGGCCTCGGCGCGGGTGGCCGGGTCATGGAGTTGACCGCGCACCGCACTGGTGACGGTCTTCGCGCCGGGCTTGCGGATGCCACGCATGGACATACACATGTGTTCACACTCGACGACGACAATCGCCCCGCGCGGATTGAGGTGCTTCACCAGCGCCTCCACGATCTGCGTGGTGAGGCGCTCCTGCACCTGGGGCCTGCGGGCATAGATATCCACCAGCCGTGCCAGCTTGCTGAGCCCGGTTACCTTACCGTCATGTGACGGAATATAACCGACGTGCGCCACCCCATGGAACGGCACCAGGTGGTGCTCGCACGTGGAGTAGAAGGGGATGTCCTTCACCAGGACAAGCTCTTCATGGTCGAGGTCGAAAGTGGTGGACAGGACGTCAGCGGGGTGTTGGTGAAGTCCTGCAAAAACCTCCGCGTAGGCCTTGGCAACGCGCTTTGGCGTGTCCTGCAGGCCGCCACGGTCAGGGTCTTCGCCAATGGCCAGAAGGATCTCCCGGACGGCCGCTTCTATGCGCGGGCGGTCCACTTTGGAGTGTTCCTTGTGGCCCGAGGCGGAGCCGTGGGCGGCGGCGAGGTCGTCGTCGTCGAAATGAGTCACAGCAGAAAGCTTAGCCGTGATGCGGGTGGTCGTTGCCGCCGTCGGGCTGCGGGGCCTGGAAGGAGTCCTGGCTGCTGACGCCCTGCGCGTGCGGAGCGACGGTATCCAGCGGCTCGTCCAGACGGGCCTTCTTGGCTTCCTCCTGGGCTTCCCGCTCTGCCTTTTCGGCGCGGCTTTCCACGGGCGGAATGGACTGGACCGGCCGGGACTCCTTGGACAACCAGATCTCGCGGAAATCGCGCTTCCGGATGTCGTGGAAGATCTCGGCGATTTCGGCCTGGTTCAGGGTTTCCCGTTCCAGGAGTTCCAGTGCCAGGCGGTCCAGGACGTCCCGGTTTTCCGTAAGGATGGCGTAAGCCTCGTCGTGTGCCTGGTCGATAAGGCGACGAACTTCCTCGTCCACGACGTAGGCAATCTGGTCCGAGAAGTTGCGCTCCTGCGCGGCGTCGCGGCCGAGGAACGGCTCACCGCCACCTTGGCCGAGCTTCACAGCACCAACCCGTTCGCTCATGCCGTACTGGGTAACCATCTTCCGGGCGGTCGAGGTGGCTTTCTCGATGTCGTTGGAGGCACCGGTGGAGGGATCGTGGAAGACGATTTCCTCCGCGACGCGACCACCCATTGCGTAGGCCATCTGGTCCAGCAGTTCGTTGCGCGTGACCGAGTACTTGTCGTCCTCCGGAATCACCATGGTGTAGCCGAGTGCACGGCCACGGGGAAGGATGGTGATCTTGGTGACCGGGGCGGAGTTACGCAGTGCCGCGGCCACAAGGGCGTGGCCACCTTCGTGGTACGCCGTGATCTTGCGCTCGAGTTCCTTCATGACCCGGCTGCGCTTCTGCGGTCCGGCCATGACGCGGTCGATTGCCTCATCCAGCGCGCGGTCGTCAATGAGGTTGGCGTTGGAACGCGCAGTCAGCAGGGCAGCCTCGTTCAAGACGTTCGCCAAGTCAGCACCCGTATAGCCGGGAGTCTTTTTGGCAACTGCCCGCAGGTCGATGCCATGCGCCATCGGCTTGCCCTTGGCATGGACGTTGAGGATCTGTTCACGGCCGATCATGTCCGGGGCTTCCACGGTGATCTGGCGGTCGAAACGGCCCGGACGCAGCAATGCAGGGTCCAGGACGTCGGGACGGTTTGTGGCCGCGATGAGGATGACGTTGGTCTTGACGTCGAAGCCGTCCATCTCCACGAGGAGCTGGTTCAAAGTCTGTTCACGCTCGTCATTGCCGCCGCCAATGCCGGCACCGCGGTGACGGCCGACGGCGTCGATTTCATCCACGAAGATGATGGCGGGTGAACTGGCCTTGGCCTGCTCGAAGAGGTCGCGGACACGGGAGGCACCTACACCGACGAACATTTCGACGAAGTCCGAGCCGGAGATGGAGAAGAACGGAACACCGGCTTCGCCGGCAACAGCACGGGCAAGCAAAGTCTTACCGGTACCTGGAGGGCCGTAGAGCAGCACGCCCTTGGGGATCTTGGCACCCACGGCCTGGAACTTTGCCGGTTCCTGGAGGAACTCCTTGATTTCCTGGAGCTCTTCCACGGCTTCATCAGCGCCGGCGACATCTGAGAACGTCACCTGCGGCATGTCCTTGTTGACCAGCTTGGCCTTGGACTTGCCGAACTGCATCACCTTGGAGCCGCCACCCTGCATGCGGGAAAGCAGGAACCAGAAGAGCACACCCAGCAGCAACACAGGAATGAGCAGGGAGAACAGGCCGGAGAACCAGTTGTTCTCAACGGGCTGGTCAGTGAAACCCTTGTCCGGGTTGGCGTTGGTGACAGCCTTCACGACGTCCGGACCACGGTCGGTGACGTAGAAGAACTGGACGTTCTTGCCCTTGTCCTGGCCGTCCAGGTTCAGGTTGTCCTTGAGCACCAAATCAACGCGGTTCTCGGCGTCGAAAATCTTTGCCTGTTCCACCTTCCCGCTCTGGGAAAGGAGGTCAAGGCCGTCCTTGGTGTCAATGCGTGTGGAACCGCCCGGAGCCAGTGTTGCGAATGCCACCAGGAGCAAGCCAACGACGACAACAATCCAGATGCCCGGGCCCTTGAAGAAACTCTTAGCTTTCATCTGATCGGGGTTTTGCCCCGTCCCTCCTGGTAGTGCTGCAAGGCGCAACTTCTGCGCGCGAGTGGTGCTGCTTCGGTTTCAAGCTATACACCGTTCCCAGTAATTCACGCACTGGAAAGTCCAAAAGTTCCCTCTGGGCGTACACAGGATACTCGCGGTCGGCTCGCCGGGACAGGGTTTGTTGCTTTCTTGGTTGTCCGGGCGCGTCCGTTCACGCTTAGCGCGCCCATTGGCCGGCCCCACAGGCTCGCGCACCCCTTCGGGCCAAACGCGCCCGTTACCACTGGTGCGAACGGCGGCAAAGGGCGCGGAGATGGTGACCAAAGGGCGCGAATGGCGGAAAAGGCCGCAGTCACGGGACCTGAGTTGGCCAGGAATCACCGATTGTTGGTGCGCCGCATGGTTTTTCCAACGGAATTCCGACGCTGTTTTCCACATAGGTAAAGCTGAAGCTTTCGGCCCGAGCCAACACGGGGAAGCGTAGAACCCATGGCTCTTCAAGAACTCATACTCGCCACAGACGCGACTCGTATCGGACAGGACGCACGCCAACTCGCCAAGCGTGCCAAACGCGGCGAACTTGTCCGGGTCCGACGAGGCACGTATGTCCGGGCTGCCTATTGGGCCGAGCTGAACAACCGTCAGCGGCACGGCCTCCACGCAGCGGCGCTGGTTAACACGGCAAGGTCAACGCCCATTTTCAACCTGCAGACGGCGGCACTTCTCTGGGGGCTCGGCGTAGTGGGTGTGCCCAAGCACCTGTGCACCGTCACTTCCGACCCCACAGGTGGACGATCAAAACACGGGATCCGGAGAAGCTTTGGAGCCCGTGACATCGGTGTTGCCAGGCTTGGCGCCTTCCAGGTCACGGACAAAGTGCGCACGACTGCGGAGTTGGCTGCCGCCCTGAATTTTGCCGAGGCATTGGCCGTTGTGGACTCCAGCCGACGAGACTTAGCGCGGGGCAAAGCTCCCGAAGTGGACGATTGGGACAAGGACAGGGCGTGGGGTCCGGCGTCTGGCGTTGACGAACTTGCTGACGCTATGGCCGTGCTCACGAGTCAGTCAAGACGGCGGCGGGCCGGGACGATTCTCGAATTGTCCACGGACAAGTCGGAGTCGGTAGGTGAATCCATGAGCCGAGCCCAGATGATCTTGCTCAACTTCCCCGTCCCCACCCTTCAAGGCGCTTTTACGTTGCGGAACGGACGAACAGCACGAACGGATTTCTGGTGGCCGGAACTCGACCTCGTGGGGGAATTTGATGGCAACGGCAAGTACCTGAGGAATAAATTGCTGGGAAATCAGACCATCCAACAGGCAGTCATGGCGGAAAAGGCCCGCGAAAACGGTCTGCGGGCTCTGGGCTTGACCGTCATCCGGTGGGGCTGGGCAGAGATGATGGACCCCCGCGTCTTTGCGCGCATATTGAACGACGGCGGTCTCACGTCCCTGCGGGCCGCCTGACGGGGATTTTCGGGACTGCGGCACACCGCAACTCAACGCCTTTCAGACCGCGTTGCGGTTGTGTCAGGCCGAAGCAACCGGGAGCACCAGCAAGTAACCGGTCGGCAGGCCGCTGCTCCATCGCCGGGGTTCCCGGACCACGAACTGCGTCGCCAGCTGCTCGGGAGTGACCAGGCTGTTGGGCTCGGGAGATGCACCCCATTGGCCGCTTCCGTAAGGGTAGAGCGGATCCAGGACATGGATCCCGGTTACCTTGAAGTCCGGGAACACTCCGGGATCACCTATGGACTCAAATCCGCTCATGACCCAAGCGTGGCGGCCGCTCCACATGACCAGGCCCACAGGTCGCCCGGTGCTTGCCATGGCCCGTGCGGCCGTTTGCAGGGCGTCGTCGTACTTCGCGACGCTGACCACTGTGTACGGTCCCATTCCGGACTCGGTCAACACCTGGGCCCAGCCGAACGGGTTGGCACCATTGAACGAGTCGGAGGACCTCGCCCTGGCCATCTCCCACAGCTCACCCTGTTGCGCAGGATCAGCCCATGAAGCCCCACCCGTGTCATCAATGAGGTTATGGGCCATCTGAATGCTCGCAGCAACGCACCAATCAAAGGTGTACTGAGGTACGAAATCGCCCGTTTGGTACAGGTTCAGGGCAAATGGCTGGGGCACGGCAGGCGGTGCTGGCACAGACGGGGCTGGCACAGGCAGTGCTGGCACAGGCGGGGGCGCAGGTTGTGGCTGCGCAGAAGTTTGTGTGGCACCCGTGGACGGGATGGTGGCCACCCCGCCTGCAGTTGGCACGGCGGACGATGTCGCCACTGGTTGACCGACATCGGTCCCGGGAAGATCGACGGCGGGTGTGCAGGCCGAGAGCAGAGTCGCCATGACGGCAAGGCATGTCAAAACACGGGCGGAAGCGCCGGTCATGGCTTAGTTTAGCCCCGGCGGAGGGCGCGATGGCAGGTTCTGGCTGCAACCACTCACGCTCGGCGCACCCCTTAAGCACCAACGCCGCACCTACTCCCGCCAAACGCACCAGAGATTACGGGTGCAAACGGCGGCAAAGGGTGCGGCGCAGGGGAAGCGAAAGCCTACTCGTAAACGTGCGGCGCCAGGGTGCCGACGAAGTCAAGGTTGCGGTACTTCTCGGCGTAGTCCAGGCCGTAACCGACAACGAATTCGTTGGGGATGTCGTAGCCGACGTACTTGACGTCGATTTCAACCTTGGCGGCGGTCGGCTTGCGGAACGCGGTGCAGATCTCGACGCTCGCGGTTCCACGGGATTCAAGGTTGGACTTCAGCCAGGAAAGGGTAAGTCCGGAATCGATGATGTCCTCAACAATGAGGACATCCTTGCCCATGAGGTCGGTGTCGAGGTCCTTGAGGATCCGGACAACGCCTGAGGATTGGGTGCCCGAGCCGTAGGACGAGACGGCCATCCAGTCCATGCTGACGTGGCTGTGCAGCGCACGCGCAAGGTCAGCCATGACCATGACCGCCCCCTTGAGGACGCCGACAATAAGGATGTCGCGGCCCTCGTAGTCCTTGTCGATCTGCGCTGCGAGTTCCGCGATGCGCGTTTGGATCTGCTCTTTGGTGTAAAGAACGTGCTTGAGATCTGCCTGGACGTCGTTTGAATCCACCAATGGCTCCTGTTTTGATGCTCGGGTGCGGCTACTGTTGGGACGGTTTCTGATGCCGGAATACTAGCTTCCCACAGCGCGCGGCCTCACGGGGACCGCCCTTGGCCGAATCAGCCGGCGATCCGCTGGATTCAAACGGATGTTCCTGCGCCAAATCGCTGAGGGAAAGTCGGGACACGCTGACATGCCCGGGAAGTTGAACGGGGCCGGCAGACCCCTGCCTGCGCAGCAGCGCTTCTGCCGCTTGGAGCCGCCCGTACCCGGGTTGTTGACCCCCGACGTCGGCCGCGGCCTTGGCAATTACGCGGAACCGTAGCGCTCCGGGCAGTTCCCGGACGGCGTCCTCCGGCAACCAGACGGCGCCTTCCTCGCGCTCAACCAGTGAGAGATAGGTCTCGTTGGCCAAATCCTCCAGGAAATCGGCGTCCTGCTGAAGGATTGCCGCCGTCCGGGCCAGGGACTCAGCCACTCCCGGTCCAAGCTTTTCTTCCAGGACCGGCATGACTTCCACGCGCGTCCTGGACCGGGCGAAGGCGGGATCGGCGTTGCTCGGATCATGCCAGGGATCCAGTTCCTCAACCTCGCAGATCTCCACGGTTTCGTCCCGGCGGAGGCCCAGGAATGGCCGGAGCAGCCGTCCCCTGGCAGGCCTCATGCCCGCCAGGGATCGCGTTCCCGAGCCGCGGGCCAATCCGAGCAGGACCTGCTCGGCTTGGTCGTCCAGGGTATGGCCGAGCAGGATCGCGTCACAGGAAAGGTCGTCCGCGGCCGATTCCAACGCGGCATGACGGGCGTCCCGCGCGGCAGCTTCCGGCCCGAATCCGGTGGAAGCAACATCGACTGTGCGTACTTCAACAGGCGAAAGGCCCAGCTCGCGCAGCACAACTGCAGTGCGGGCGGCCACCTCGGCCGAACCTGCCTGCAACTGGTGGTCAACAACAACCCCTGCAACAGAAACGGGATGCCCATCCACGTGTCCACGCCGGCCGAAGTAGGCGGCAATGGCGGCGAGCGCCAGGGAATCCGGCCCTCCGCTGCATGCAACAAGCACGCGCGATGGGTAACCCGCAGCGGCCAGGGCGTTCTGCAAATGCTTCCGGGCTTTGCCGACGACGGGCGCCAAGCGGCCTGGTCGACGTCGTCCTTTGCCTGCTGAACCAACACCCGAACCGGCGGGAAGGCTCAAAGGCCCATCCGCTCAAGCCATAGCCGGGAGTTGTGGATTTCCTCTTCGGTGGGCAGGTACTCGGCCGATTGCCACACCTTGTTGAAACCCTCCATGCCGGCCACTGCAACAACTTCGCGGACGAATTTGGCGCCATCGGTGTACTGGCGCATCTTGGCGTCCAGCCCCAGGAGGCTGCGGATGAACTTCTCCACCACGCCCCTGTCCTTGCCGCGGTCGTTGAACCGCTGGCGGATGGTCTTCACGGAAGGAACGATGCTGGCGTCAACCGCATCCATCACCACATTGGCGTGCCCTTCCAGGAGGCTCATGACCGCGGTGATGTGGGAAAGCGAGGCCTTTTCCTCCGGGTTCTGCAGGAGGTCGAGGATGGCGCCGCGGCCGGGTGTCTTCTCCGAGGGGTTCCGGTCGCGCAGGGACTTTGCCACCGCTCCGGCCCGTTCCACCAGTGAGTCCATGTTGCCCAGGAGGTTGCCGCTGAGTTTCTCGATTTCATCGAGCATGTGGTGCCTGAGCCAGGGCGCTGCTGCGAACTGGACCCGGTGGGTTTGCTCATGCAGGCAGACCCAGAGGCGGAAGTCGTCGGGGTGGACGTTGAGTTCGCGTTCCACAGAGATGATGTTGGGGGCTACAAGGAGGAGCCGGCCACCGGGAGGCACGTTGGAATTGGGCGCCAGTGCCGCGAAGGGGTCGTACTGGCCCAGGACTTTGCTGGACAGGAAAGCGAGCACCGCGCCCAGTTGGGTTCCCGTGATGGCTCCGCTTGCGGCAGCTGCTGCCGGGGTCATGGAAACCCCGCTGCGGCTGTCCAGCATTTTCTTCAATGCGGGCTGGAGCATCACCGAGAAGCTTTGGGTATTGGCCTTGGACCACGAGGCCCGGTCCACAACAAGGACATGGGAATCACGGAGGTCCCTTGCTGCGTCCAGTCCGGTGATGTCGTGGACATGCGGGACGGAGATATCGGCGTTGAAGCGCAGGTTCTCCACCGCCTTGCCGATCTCCCCCGCGCTGAGTTCAGGGCCGGGAGGGGCAAGCCGGGCAGCCGTAGCGGCGGCCAGATCCCAATTGATCAGGGACTGGGCCCCTGCTGACGATTCGCGGGCAGATGACACCATACGGTCCATCACACCACACGTGGCTGACAGTGCACCTTAAGTTCGCTCCACGCGGAGCCCTCAACCTCGGCATCCGCAGGCAGCCAGCACGGAGGCGGAGCGGTCCATGGAGACTTTGTTGCCGGCCGCGCCCGGGTCCAGGCCGTTGCCGATGAACGAGAACACCAACAGCCGCCCGTCGGCGTCCACGACGTAGCCGCTCAAGGCTATGACGGTATTAAGGGTTCCTGTTTTGGCCCGGACCAGTCCGGCACCTCCAGCGGTGCTGGGGTCCACATACCTGCCGTTCAGGGTGCCGGTCAGCCCCGCCACCGGGAAGCCATCCAGCGCCGCCCGCAGTGCAGGGTCCGGACCACTGGTGATCGCGCGGACGACGTCCACGAAATGCCTGGCGCTGACTTGGTTCTCCAAAGCCAGGCCGGAAACGTCAGCCAACACCATCGAATCCGTGGCGATCCCCAACTCCCCCAGCCTTTGCCGCACGGCTGCAATGGCGGCGTCGTACGTGGTCTGCTTGCCGCCGGCAGAGGCGGTCATCCGCCCCAGTGCCTCGGCCAGGAAGTTATCGGAGGTCTGCAGCATGAGATCCACTTGTTCGCTGACCGTGGCCGATTCAGCGGTTGCCAGGACTTTGGCGGGGAGTCCTTTTCCACGCACGACGCCGGGACTCACCGCGACTCCGGCCGCCGCCAACTGCTCGGCGAACGCTTGGGCGGTGGTGATGGCCGAATCCTGGGGCCGTGGACCGGTCTCCACTCCGGGTGCGTAACGTCCGGAGTTCAAGGCGAGGGAATACAAGGGGGCAGTCTCGCCGGCTGCGACATCGTCCAGGCTCCAGGCCGGGTTCAGGGCAGGCCCGGTGAAGAAGGAATCGTCCACCTGGACGGTGATGGGACCCTGCACGCCGGAGGAAGCCAAGGCCGCCGCGGTTTCCGCGGCCAAGGTGGACAGGCCGGCATGTCCAAGAACAGCGGAAGGGTCAGATGCGGAGACGCCCAGCAGCACATCCCCTCCGCCGGTGAGGACCACTGTGGAGGGATGGTCGGATCCGAGCACCCGGGTGGTGAATCGCGATTCGGGGCCCAGTGCCTTCAGGGCGGCCACGGCGGTCAGCAGCTTCATGTTCGACGCCGGTATGCGGTTGGCGTTGCCGTCGCGGTCGAAGAGGAGTTGCCCCGTGAGGGCGTCCATGACCACGCCGCTGATGCTGCCCGAGCCGTCAGGTTTCAGGGTTCCATCCAGGAGCCGTGCGACCTCGGCTGGGAGGGGGACAGGCGCCTGGGCGTCCAGGGGAAGCAGCGCGCTGGAGCCTGACAACTGCATGGGTTCCTGCTGCCAGGCAGGGATCGAGGGCGTCGGCTTGGGCAGGCTCAGCAGTCCCGGCATCATTCCGGACACCACAACTGCGCCGACGCACAGCAGGACCACCGCCAACAGCACCGGCCACACCAAGCGCCCCCACGCCGTGGACGAACCCTTGCGGGCACCCCCGTTTTTAACGCCCATCATGGAAGTTGCTTGGTCCTGTCAGTCCTGAAATGTCCCCGCCGGTTCAAGAAACCCGGGCCTCTCGCTATATCCTCAATAGTAGTCGGCGGTACCGGCTGTACTTTTGCCTGCCGCCAGCCCCGGGCTAAGCAGCCTGCCTGAGGCACCGTCACCCGTGGCGGCCGCTTCGGCGGAGCAACGCCCACCCTCACCCGTCAAGGAGCATTCCATGAAGCACGACGTGACCATCGAGATCCCCAAGGGATCGCGCGTCAAGTACGAAGTTGACCACGAAACCGGCCGTGTCCGCCTGGACCGCGTCCTGTTCACCTCCATGCAGTACCCCACGCACTACGGTTTCTTCGAGAACACCCTGGGCGAAGACGGCGATCCGCTGGACGCACTGGTGCTCCTGCAGGACTTCGACCTCCACCCGGGCGTCATTGTTGAGTCCCGCCCCATCGGCGTTTTCAACATGACCGACGACGGCGGCGGAGACGCCAAGGTCCTCTGCGTTCCCGTTGATGCACGCTTCGACCACATCCAGGAAGTCAGCGATGTCAGCGAATTCCTGATCAAGGAAATCGAGCACTTCTTCACCCGTTACAAGGACCTTGAGCCCGGCAAGTGGGTCAAGGCTGAGGGCTGGGGCGACCGTGCCGCTGCCGAAGCCGAGCTCGAGGCTTCCATCAAGCGTTACGTGCCGGCCTCAGGCCACTAGTCCTTCCCCAAACTGAGTTGGGTAACGACGGCGGGTGGTGCGGTTCCCTGCGAACCGCACCACCCGCCGTCGTGCTTTTAAAGCAACGCGGGGTCACTTATGGCCCATTCGGGGGTCGAACTTGGGCCATAAGTGACCCCGCGTTGCTCTCATGGGCATGTCTACCCATCGCGGGAGCTTGCCCGGCACCCTAGGCTGTTACAAGACTTTTCGATGCTTGCACACAGGGGGTTCCATATGGCTGGGTTCTACGGCGCGGATATCGCGCAGCTTCGCAGTCTGGCGGGTGTGATGGGCAAGGCCGCCGACGCCATCAGCCTGCAAAGCACGCAGTTGTCCAACGCGATCAACTCCACAACGGCCTGGCAGGGCCGCGACGCCACGGTCTTCAAGGGCGACTGGAACAGCCAGCACCGCCAAAGCCTGGTCAAGGCTGCCAACATGCTGCGGGAAAACGCCAGTCAGCTGAAGAAGCACGCGAACCAGCAGGAGTTCGCCAGCCACAACGACGGCTCGGGTTCGTCAGTGGGCGTTCTCAAGGATGTTTACGACACCGCCATGGGCGCCAAGGGCGTGGGAGCCCCGCTGTGGACCGCGTTCAAGTACCTCCTCCCAGTCAAGCCGGACGCCGCCGGGAACGTTATCCCCAGGCACCTGCGATACGGCCAGACCAAGGAAATCCTGACTAACTGGCGCGCCGGCGGCACAGTGCTGCGCGACGGCATCACTGCCCTGCGCAACGGTGAAAAAGTCACCGACGTCATCACCGACCTCAAAGCCAACATCCCCTACAGCACCGCGTTCCAGGAGGCGAGCAAGTTCTCCAAGGGACTCCGCATCGCAGGAGCTGTGGCCGCTCCGTTGAACATCGTGACCGGCATCGGGGACATGATCAGCCCGGAGCACGACGGCTGGCGCGGTACCGGTGACCGCGTGGCCGGTGGCCTGTCCGTGGTGGGTGGCGTGGGCAGCATCATGCTCATGACAGCCGGCGGTGCAGCCCTCCTGGGACCCATCGGCGCCCCGATCGTGATTGGCGCCGGACTGGTGGCCGGAGCCTGGGCGCTGGGCAACCTGGTGGCCGACAATTGGGATTCCATCTCCAACTTCGCGCGCAACCCAGGCAGTTACATTGCCGACGGCGCCAAGGAAGTGGGCAATTTCGCCAAGGATGTAGGCAGTAAGGTGGCAGACGGAGTCAGTAACGCCGCCAAGTCGGTCGGAAACTTTGTCGGAGGGATATTCGGATGACAACGAGCACCATGAAATGGACCGAACGCGATGTTCAGGCCGCAGCCAAGGTCCTGGCATCAGCCAGCGCCACAGGAGCGCACCTGCCCACGCTGACCGACGAGGAAGTCGTGGCCCTGGACGGCGTCCAGCACGAACAACTGGTGGCCTTGCCTTGGCTCTCGATCCAGGACGCCAACAAAGACATCCTGTGTGCCGTTGCCCTGCGCGGCCTGCTCGCCAAGGAACTCGTGTACCCGGTGATCTTCGAGGGCGAAACCGAACCCTCCCGCTTGCACGCCACCGACGAGATCACAGGCGCCCTGACCCTGCGCCGCAGCGGCAGCAACGTTGTCTCGGTGGAACGGACTGTCTCCACCGGCAAACGCTGGCTCTACGGCTACGTCCATGACGAAGGCGTCCTGCTGGAGGAAGTGGACGAGGGCGGCCTTCATGGCTTCACCGTCGTCACCCGGGACCAACTGGTGACCCGCCTGGCCGAATTCGTGGACCCGGAGAACGTTGCCGCGCGCGATTCGGACCCTGCCCTTTATACCGAAGCACAGTTCGAGGCACATGCGGCCACGGCCCTGGCGGATACCCAGGCGGCCAGCAACGTTGTCGCCTTCAACTCCGACACCAACGAATTCCCCACCGTGACCGTCTACACCGGCCCGGCCGGAGTCCACGTCCTCACTCCTCGGGTTGAAGGCTCACAGGAACCCGGTCTTCCGGAGCAAGCCGAGGGTCTTTCCTTCGAACTGAAGGAAACGTCAGCCGCTTCCCTGGCCCGCGTTCTGGGTGGACTGGCCGGACTCGCCTGACGATCCGCACCCAAGCCGCATCCCGCCGTCGAACGGAAAGCCCCTCATGAGCACTGCTAAGCCCACAACGTTGACCGGCATGGTGGACCCCCTCACCGGACGTGCAGTACGCCGCCACCCGGACACTGGCGCGTACTTCGTCAAGGCGTCGGGGGGAGCCCACTTCTGGGGCCGGGTGCTGGATGCGATCGTGTTCCTGGTGGGCTACGTCATCCTTGCGGCGATCGCGGCAGTGGTCCGCGAGTCCATGATGAACAGTGGCTCGTCGCTCGGCTACAACGACGGCCTCTGGCTGACCCTCTACATTGTCCTGTGGTTCGTGGGGCTGTTCATCTACGGCATGATCTGGGGTACCGCGGGTAGCGTCGGCGACGCCGCTGCGGGCATGCGCTCCGTACGGATCAAGGACGGCACGACGGCGGGCGCCTGGTTGGGCGGCTGGCGCGCCATCTGCTGGTCGTTTTTCCCGTTTTTCGTGGTGATGGTTATTGCCGCGGCCCTCAGCGGCGGCGGAGACGACACCTGGGACCCGAAGTTCGCCGCCATGGATCGCCGTTCCGGCATCGCCAAGGGCCAGCAGCCGATTCCCGACCCCAAGGCTGTTGCCGCGGAGCAAGCCGCGGCGGCACAACAGCAGGACCGGCTACGCGGCAGGTAACAGGCGAAATTTGCCCTTGCAGAGTCGCTACCAGCCGGTAGCATGTGATCCACTATGTTCACTCTCACCATCAACCAACGCGATAGCCGACGCGACGGCGATCTCGTGCCGCAGTTGCTGAAGGACCTGCGGCACATTCCCGCCCGCCTGGATTTCGACCGGTCAGTTGAGGATGAGGTGCAGGGCATCGTGGAATCCAGCCACCAGGCCGTGGAGACCGCATTGATCGCGCTCCGGTCCGGTCGGTGGTACGTCGGAATCGGCGTCGGGCCCATCAACGAGCCACTGCCCAACCTGGTGAAGGATGCCTCGGGCCATGGACTTGTCTATGCCCGGCGGGCCGTGGACAGGCTGCGGGCCAGCAAGGACCGGGTACCCGTTGCGGTGGATGGCCCCTTGGCGGCCCTGGCGTCCGAGGCTGAAGCCGTGTTGCGCCTCCTCGGACATATTGTCCAGGACCGGAGTGTCGCGGAGTGGCGGGTACTCGACCTGCTCACGCCCGGAGTCCGCGGCCAGCAGAAAGCCGTTGCCCAGGAACTGGGGATCAGCACTCAGGCCGTCAGCAAGACCCTGGCGCGCGCGCAATGGGCGGAAGAGCACGCAGCGCGCCCGGCCGCTGCCCGGTTGCTGCAAATGATCCTCGAGGTCCGCTGACCAACCCCGGACACAGCAAACCCAACTGTGTAACAGCAAACGTCGCAATGAGCGCTCATTGCGACGTTTGCTGTTACTTACTTGGGTTAAGTGCGGGGCTTTACTGGTTGCTGATGTGATCCTTGGCCGTGCTGGCGCGGTCCTGGACATCCGCGGCCGCAGCCTGGCCTTCGTCCTTGACGTTGGCGGCAGCCTCAGTGGCGCTGTCCTTGACGTTCTGCATGGCATCCTGCGCTGGTTCACGCAGGTGTTCGGCAACTTCCTGGGCAGCGTGGCTGAGTTCCTCCGTCAAGGGCTGGGCCGCTTCCTTGAGCGCCTGGGCGGCCTCGCGCTCCTTGTCCGACGGCGGAATCAGCGCCGAAACCAGGAGTCCCGCGCCAAAGGCGATCAAGCCGGCCGCAATCGGGCTTCCCTGCGCCTTCCGGGCAATCGCCTGGGGTGCATCGCCGATGTCCGACACGACACCGGACACCGTATCGTGTGCCTGGTGGGCCACGTCGCCTGCCCGGTCCTGGACGTCATCGCGGGCACCGAAGACGGCCGTCTTGATCTTGTCCACCCGGCGGTTGACGATGTGTGACGGCGTGACCTTGTCGGCCACGGCGTCAACGTTGGTGCTGAGCCGCCGGCGGGTTTCTTCGATATCGGCGCGCAGGGCGTCGGGGTTCTGCGTCATCGTGTCTCCTCGGTGTTCGGTTTCAGAGCGGGGGGTATTTCCTTGACTGTCTCGGCAGTACGCGGCAGGCCCTTGATGGCATTCAGTTCCTTACGGCCCATGACGGCCAGGACTGCCGCGATGATTCCCCAGATGACCGCAACGATCACGGCGGACCACCCGAGGCCAACCAGCTGGCCCAATGCCCACCAGAGGGCGATGGACAGGAACAGCACGGTGATGTGACCAGCCCAAGCGGCGCCAGCCATCATGCCGGCGCCCTTTCCTGCTTTGGTGGCGGACTCCTTGAGTTCCACCTTGGCCAGCTCCACTTCCTGGCGCATCAACGTTGAAACGTCACGTGTCAGGTCGCTCAGCAGCTCGCCGAGGGGAAGGGTTTCCGCCTTCATGTGGGCTTCTGTGGGAGGCAGGTCGGCGGGACTGCTCATCGGGGACCTCCGTACTGGGGGTCGTCCGGGTCAAGAGGCCCTGCAAGCGGATCGCCCTGAGCCTTGACCCCGCCGGCGTCCGTCTCCGGATAGGGCAGTGTGGAACCGTCGTAACCGCCGGTGGTTCCGGCGTCGTATCCGGTGGTTCCGGCGTCGTATCCGGTGGTTGCCGAACCCGTGGTCGCGGTTCCGTAGCCGGCCGTGGTGGTGGTCGGTCCGGGAAGGTCCACAGCGGGAGGTGTCACTGCGCCGCCCTGCCCGGGGTAGCCCTGCGTGGGGTAGTAGGCGGCACGAGGTGTCTGCGTGGCTGCACGGTTGGTTCCGCTCGTTGTACTGCCGGCGGACCCGTTATCGGCCATGCCCCGGCCGAGACGGCCAGCGAGGATACCGGCTCCTGCGGCCAGCAAAAGGAACGTTCCGGGCTTGCGGCGGGCGAAGCCCTTGACTTCGTCCAGCAGGGAGCCAGGATCCCGTCCTTCCAGCCACTGCGCCACAGCGGAGGACCGCTGGGCTGCCTGCTGGACCAGATCCGTGGCAACTCCGCCGTCTTCGCTTGCGTTGGCCATGGTGTGCAGTTCATCGGAGATGGACCGCAAGCCCTCGGCGACGCGCTGCTGCTGAACCTGGGCTTGGTCGGACAGTTCGCCCTTGGTCTGGGTGAGCAACTGGCGTGCGTTCACCTTGACCTCGCGGGCTACGTGGCCGGCTTCGGACTTGGCAGTGTCCACGACACCGCCGGCAGCGTCCGATACGGCTCCGGCCATCCCCGCAGCTTCTTCTTTGGCAGTGTCTACCTTGCCGGAGTTGGCGGAGCCGGTCCCTGAGCCAGCGGGAGTTCCGCTGATTCCGGTGGTTCCTGCGGTCTGGGTCTCAACGTCCGAGTCGAGGTAGTTTCCGGCGAAAGGTTCGGTGCCTGCATGGGCACCAGTGGTTGGCGCCGCGAAGCTTCCGTCCTGCGGCGATTGGCTCTCAGTCATTGTCGCTCTCTTTCCACAGTTGGCAGGCTGCGGACAGCAGCCGGGATAGTAAGTATCGTTACTATCAATGGGTGAGTACCCGGTTGTCCCGGTTCTAATCACCCGTTTTTTGAAAAGATGGCATGGCCCACTTTCCGGGCTCCCGGCTCGACACAGCACGGCAGACCTGCCAACGTAGGTCCCATGAGCCAACTGCCCACGAGGCGACGGCTGATTCCCGCGCTTCGAAAAACTGTGACCCGCCACCGCCTCCTCTTCGCCGCCAAAACGGCCGTGGCGGCAGGCCTGGCCTGGTACCTTGCACCCTTCATGCCTGGACCAGCAGCCCAGTATCCCTACTACGCTCCACTTGGCGCCCTGGTGAGCATGCACCCCACCGTGGCCGACTCCGCCAAACACGGACTCCAGAGCCTGGCCGGTTTGGTCCTGGGGATCGGCATGGCCTTCGCCATCACCACGGTCGCCGCACCCACGGCCCTGGCTGTTGCCGTAGTGGTGGGGCTCGGGGTCCTCATCGGTGGCCTTCCCCGGCTGGGGACTGCGTCTGAATGGATTCCCATGGCAGCACTGTTCGTGCTGGTACTGGGCGATTCGAACGCCGAAGGATTTTCCTTTGCCTACGTTCTCCAAATGGCCCTGGGCGTTGCCGTCGGATTCGCGGTCAACTGGCTGATCTTCCCGCCGTTGCACCTGGACGACATCGACCCCGCGATCGCCGGCCATCAAGGCGCCTTGTCCCGCCAACTCAAGGACATGGCGAAGGCCATGGACGAATCCTGGCCTCCCAACCACGAGGCCTGGGCCGGCCGCAGCGAGGAACTGTCCCTCACAGCGGCAGCAGTGCGGACTGCCGTGCATCAAGCGGAACTGAGCGCCAAAGCGAATCCAAGGTCGCGCCGTCGTGCTACCCGCCTGCCGTCGGACCTGGCAGGCTTGCGAACCCTTGAACGGCTCACTTTCCACGTCCAGGACATCACCGACGTCCTGGCGAGCGCCATCTGGGAAGAAGGCGCCGGGACTGTCATCCCGGACGCCGCCGTGGCACCCCTGTCCGAGGCTTTGGAATCCGTGGCGTCCGTGGTGGACCACTGGCGCGATGCCGAGTCCGGCGAACTGGCCAACCGCCTGGCACGCGCCAAGGACAGCATCGCCGTCCTGAGCGATGCCGTGGCAGAGGCCGCTGCCGACCAAGCCCCCGTGAACGCTCCGGCGTCGGTGGCCATGAGCCTGCGCCGGATCCTGACTGTGGTGCTGTCCTCCGAATAGTGCTGCGCTAGCGGGGCCTGAGTGGCGGCGAGCCCCGCCTGCCCTTTCCCGCTCCGATTCCCTCCAGCATTTCGGCCAGGGACTCCAGTGACGAGTGCTTCGGTGACCAGCCCAACAGGCTGTGCGCCCGGGAACAATCCATGATGGGCGCATTGGCCGCCATGTCCACCCAGCCGCCGTCGGTCACCTGAAGGCGCAAGCGCCAGGTGGCCTCGACGACGGCGCGAAGCACCGGGAGCGGGAACGGCAGCAACCTCTTGGCCTTGAAGATCCAGGCGAGCGCGTTGGGGTCGATCACAGGCTCGGCGGCGATGTTGAAGGCGCCCTCGGCCTTGTGCTGCAGCACCCGCCAATAGGCATCCGCGACGTCGGCGGTGTGCACGGCCTGGAACACCATTTCCCTGGGAATGGCCAGCACCGGAATCCACGGTTTACGCGGTACCAAACGGGGCAGGACCCTGCCCAGGAAATAGCGTCCCACTTCGCTGCCGCCCCCGGAGCTGAACATCAACGCCGGCCGCAGGCGCGCCACAACGATCTCAGGGTTTTCCTTGGCGAACTGGTCCAGAAGCCGTTCCTGCTGCGCTTTGTCCGAGCTGTAGTGCGAGCTGCGGATACCGCCGGTGGGCCAGCCTTCCTGGGTCCGCTGGTCCTTGGTCGCCGGCGAATACGCACCCACGGAGGATGCGCAGACGATGTGTCCCACCCCGGCTTTCCGTGCGGCGGCCAGGACGTTCGCTGTTCCCTCCACATTGGTGCGCCGCAGCAGTTCCCGGTTGTGGTTGGGCTGGATGAGCCACGCGAGGTGCACCACGGCGTCGGCTCCGGCAAGGGCTGCTTCGAGTGCCGGCTGGTCCGCGGAGGCGCCGATGTCCAGGGTGTGCCATTCCACGCCGTGGTAAGGCGCGGCGTCGGGATCCGGTTCCCTGCGGACGATACCCACGAGTTCCAGCTCCGCGCCCTCGTCCGAGCGTGCCCTCTGGAGCCGTTTCAGCAGTTCCGTACCACCGTGTCCTGTGGCTCCGATGATCGCAATGCGCATGGCGTGGCTCCTCAGGCTTGTGGGTGTTCGCCGCTTGAGCGGATGCGCTCCAGCACTGCCGTGGTGGAATGCTCGGCCACGTAATCCAGGATGGTCACGGTGCCGCCGTAGCGTTCCACGGCTGCTGTCTCCTGGAGCATTTCCGGCGTGTAGTCACCGCCCTTGGCATAGACATCCGGTTTCAGGAGTTCGATCAGCGGTATGGGCGTGGGGGTATCGAAGATGGTTACGTGGTCGACGCAGCTCAGTGCGGCGATCACGGCGGCGCGGTCGGCTTCGTGGTTGACCGGACGGTCGGGTCCCTTGAGTTGCCGCACTGAAGAATCGCTGTTGAGGGCCACTACAAGCACGTCGCCGAGTTGCTTGGCCTGGTTCAGGTAGCGGGTGTGGCCGCGGTGGAGGACGTCGAAGCACCCATTGGTGAGCACGATTCTGCGTCCTTCGCTGCGGTGCTCCTCAACCCGCTTGGCCAGCTCGGTGTCCGTCAGCGCAGTATCGGCGAATCCGCGCAGGTGCCTGGCCAGCTCTTCGGTGGTGCACACGGACGTACCCGGCCTGTGGACCACGACGTCGGCGGCGGCCTGGGCCAGGTCCACGCTGGTTGTCAGTGGCAACCCGGACGCACGGGCCACGGTCAGGGCGGCAACAAACGTGTCACCCGCGCCCGAAGCCTGCTTTTCGGCCTGCGGCCGGGCCCAGGTCCTGTGCGTTGCCGGTTGTCGGGAATCGTTGTCCGGACGGATTGCCAGCGTGCCTTCTTTGTCCAAAGTCACGACGACGGCGGCCGCACCTGAGGCGCGAAGCAACTGATCCGCGTGCGCTTCCACGAAGGGGTACCGGGCAGCACCGCCCGGAAATTCCGTGCCGATCAGCCTGGCAGCTTCCTGGGCGTTGGGCGTAGCCAGGTCTGGTTTGAGTTCGGCCCAGCGACCGGGGTGGTGCGCGTCCACCACAACGAGCATGTTCCGGCGCGATCCGGGCGCAACGCCGTCAGCACCGGGGGCCAAATGGTCCAGGATTGCGCTGCGTACGGGGCCGTCCAGCGCGCCCGCGCCGTAGTCGCACAGCACCACTGCCGCTGAACCGCGGAGGGCTTCGGGCAGCGTTGCGGCCATGCTCTCCAGGCCAACAGCCGGAACCTCCGTAGCGGCGTCGTCCAGGCGCAGCATCACTTGACCGCCGCTGCTGACCCGGAACTTGGTGGTGGTGGTCATTGCTGCATGCGCGATGACGTGGGAAACGTCCACCCCTGCCCCTTCAAGCGCTTGGGTCAGTATTCCTCCGGCCGGGTCCTCGCCGATCAACGAAACGAAGCGGACATCCGCGCCCAGGGCTGCCAGGTTCATCGCTGTGTTGGCTGCACCTCCGGGAGCGAAATCGCGGCGCTGGACCTGGACAACAGGGGCCGGTGCTTCACGGCAGAACCGCTCAATGGTTCCGTCCCACCAGCCGTCCAGGATGGAGTCGCCGATGACCGTCACAACAGGGCGTTCCTCGGCCAAGCGGCCCGGCAACCAGTCGGCCAGACCTTCTTGATTGGATAGGCGTGCCATGGGGTACCTTCCGGTTGGGCAACAAATCCTGTTCCCCTCAGGTACCCCGCGGACCGTGCTTCACACGCCGTACCGGAAGGAAAAGCATCCATGGACAATCCTCCGGTGGACCTGGGGTCCGGCGTCGGGCCAGTGCTGGAAAAGTTCAGCGACGTACGTCGGATCGTGGTGCTCAGGGGCGGCGGGTTGGGCGACCTCATCTACACCTACCCAGCGTTGAATGCGCTGAGAAACGCCTACCCCCAAGCAAAGGTGACCCTTCTGGGCACGCCCGTCCACGCGGCAGTGGCGGCGGCTACGGACGGTCCGGTTGACGACGTCGAACTCCTCCCCGTGGCGCGTGGGGTCCACGACGGTCCCCGCAACGGGGAGCGTTTCGAGGATGATGCTGAAGACGTGGCAGCTCAGGAGGCGTTTTTTGAGGCCATGCGGGCCCGGGAGTTCGATATCGCGCTCCAGATGCATGGCGGTGGCCGCTTTTCCAACCCCTTCCTGCTCCGGCTGGGGGCACGGCACACCGTAGGAACCCGCACCAAGGACGCCGAACCACTGGAGCGGAACCTGGAGTACGTCTACTACCAAAACGAGCCGGACCGCTGGCTGGAAGTGGCTGCTTTGGCTGGAGCTCCCACCATCATCTCCCCTCCCTTGCTCCCCAAACCCGAGTATCAGCAGAACATCGCCGGGTTGAGGGATCCCCAGCGGTCGTCGCTGGTGATTGTCCACCCGGGCGCCACTGATCCGCGGAGGCGGTGGCCGGCGTCGTACTTTGCCGAAGCTGCGGCGGCTGTCGCGGCAGAAGGGGCGCAGGTGCTGATCGTCGGGGACAGGTCTGAGAAGGCGTTGGCGCAGGAAGTCGCGGAGTTGGCCGGCCGCCAACTCCAGGACGGACAGCGGCAGGCTGTGACCTCCGTGGCCGGTGAATTGGACATTGGAGATCTCGCTGCCCTGCTGGCGGAGGCCTCCGTGATGCTGGCCAGCGACAGCGGACCGCGGCATCTGGCCCAAGCTTTGGGAACACCCACCGTGGGGATCTTCTGGGTGGGCAATGTATTCAACGCAGGTCCCCGCGGACGCGGCCTGCACCGCATCCACATGTCGTGGCTGACCCGGTGCCCGCGCTGCGGAGCGGATATCACCCAGGTTGGCTGGACCGCCCCGCACTGCGGCCACGACGACACCCTCATCAGGGGCATCGCCGTGGCCGACGTTGTTCAGGACGTGCTGGACCTTACGGCCACGAGCCTTCTTCTGCGGGGCAAATGAGGAGTTCGCGGACCTCGCTGCCGAACGGCTGGGAGAGCGCGAACACCACGGCTTGCGCCACGTTGGCGGGATCGTTGAGCTTGGAATCGTCCTGCGGCTTGTACTGTTCATCGCGGTCGTCGAAGAAGTGGGTCTTCATGCCGCCCGGGATGATAGTGGTGACGCCAATGACCCCACCCGTTTCGGCCGCCAAGGCACGGCTGAAGCCGATGACCCCGAACTTCGAGGCACAGTAGGCCGTGGCGTCCGGGAGTGCCCGCAGACCCAAGGTGGACGCGATGGTCACGGCCCGGCCGCGGGATCCCTTGAGGTACGGCAGTGCCGCGCGAATGGTGGAAACGGTGCCCAGGAGGTTCACTCCAATGACCTTTTCCCATTCGTCGGCCGGGACGTCGCCCAACTTGCCGCAGCGATCAATGCCCGCCGCGGTGACCACGCCGTCCAGCCCGCCCAGGCTTTCGGCAGCTTCCTTGACGGCCGCCTCGACGGCCGCACGGTCGGACACGTCCACTTCCAAGGCTTTGGCCCCCGCGACGTTGCTGACGTCCCGGTCGAAAACGATCGGCGTACCACCGGCGTCGCGGATGGCTTCCACGATTGCAGCGCCAAGGCCGGAGCCGCCTCCGGTGACTATGACGCGTCCAGGTGTTTGCGTGTTCATGCGGTTCCTTTCGTTGATCCTGCTGATGGTCAGCTGACCTTGGCCAGTGCTGCGGCCAAGCCGCTGGTGGAGCGTGCCGGATGGAAGGGCACCGTCACGCAGCGCCCTCCCCAACCCGCCAGGAGACGTGCTTCCGGCAATTCTTCGGGGGTGTAGTCGCCACCTTTGACCCAGATGTCAGGCCGTATCCCGCGCAGGCAGTCCTCGGGGGTGTCCTCGCCGAAGACCACCACGGCATCAACGCATTCGAGCGCCAGCAGCAACTCCGCCCGATCTTCCACACTGACAATCGGCCGATGCGCACCCTTGAGCCGTCGGACGGATTCGTCCGAGTTCAGGCACACGATAAGACAGTCGCCCATGCTTCTCGCCGCCGCCAGGGTCCGGGCATGGCCTGCGTGCAGAAGGTCGAAACATCCACCGGTAGCCACCACGGTCCCTCCGGAGTCACGGACGGAGCGGGCAAGGCGGATGCCGTCGGGGCGAAGATCGGTGGCATCCACCAGTTCCAGGCCCTTAAGTTCGACGACGGGACTCGCCGTGGGCGCTTGCCCTGGTTCCGGTTCCGCCGCCACCGCTGGAGGCACCGTCTCCGCGAGCGACGCCGCTCCCCCAGCGGCCAGGAAGGCAGAAGCATCCTCCACGGCCCGTGCCGCAGCCAGCCACAGGTCCAGGCCCCGGCCCAAATGGGTAGCGAGGCTTCCTGCAAGGCGGTCTCCGGCGCCGCACGGATCGGTGACGTTGGTGGCCGGAGCGGGAATGGCCTGGGGCGGGCTGCCCGCAGGCAACAAGAGCGCTCCGTCCTCGCCCCTTGTCACCAGCACGGAGCGGCTGCCCCATTTGTCCAGAAGGTGCCGCCCGGCTTCCTCTGCACCCGCGCACGCCCCCTCCAGCCCGGCCGCCTTTGCGGATGCGAGTGCTTCGGAAAGGTTGGGCGTGACCACGGCCACCCCCTCCACCGGCTGCGAACCGGCAGGATGCGGATCCCACACCACCGGGACGTGCCGGGCAGCATCCGTGAGGGCCGAGCGGATGTCCGTATTGGCGGTGATTCCTCGGCCGTAGTCCGCCACGACTATGGCATCGGCTGATCCGATGGCCGCGAGCATCTCCCCCGTACTGGACGGGACCGGGGCCGGTGCACAGCCCTGATCGAACCTCACCATCGGATGGGTCCCGATCCGCACCCGCGTCTTCGTGGGCGTGGGAGCCAGCGGAGCGCCGGCGAGCACCGACACTCCTGCCAGTGCGAGCCTGAGGTGGCTCGCGCCGTCGTCGTCCGCCAGTGCGGTGACCAACGTGACCTCGTGGCCGTCGCGCGCCAACAAGGTAGCTACCAGCCCGGCACCACCTGCACGACGCCGGACGTCGGCGACGTCCACCACCGGCACCGGCGCGTCGGGGCTGAGCCGGGTGGCGGTGCCGTTGATGTCGACGTCAAGGAGGAGATCGCCGACTACCGTGATCCTCATGGTTTGCCACCTCCAGGAGCACCTGGAGACCCTGTAAACCGGGCGGCGCGCCTGGCGACCTCGGCGTCGAAAGCCCGGCAGACAGCATGGACTGCGATGAGATGGCCTTCCTGGGCGTTGGCGGAGATGGCATCGATGGTGATGGCTTGGTCGCTGGCATCGGCAAGCGGGTTGGGGCCTGCGCCCGTTAGTGCCCACGTTGTGATGCCGCGTTCCTGCGCTGCCCGCACCGCTTTGAGCAGGTTGGGGCTGCGTCCGCTGGTGGAGAGAAGCATGAGCACATCGCCTGTGCGGCCGTGTGCCCTGACTTGCCGGGCGAACACTTCGTCATAGCCGTAATCGTTGGACAGCGCTGTGACGGCGGAAGATTCGGCGTGGAGTGAGATCGCAGAAAACGGGGCGCGTTCTTCGTCGAACCTGCCCACGAGTTCGGCCGTCAGGTGCTGGGCCTCGGCGGCTGACCCGCCGTTGCCGGCAGCCAGCAGCCGCTGCCCGGACAGCAGCCTGGTGGCAAGTTCTGTTCCCCATTCCGACAAGCGGTGGGACTGCGAGCGCAGCGACTCCAGCGCCGGCAGGACGTTGTCCAGGTGTTTGGTGACCTCGGCATAGTGGGTGGGGTCGCTGGGCTCGGGGCTCCAGCGGGCAGGGAGGGTATCGGGGATGGAGCTTGGGAGGGTGGACCCGATGGTCGCCCGGGCTTCGAATGTCACAGCGCCGTTCCTTCCAGTGGTTCCAATCCTTCATCGGCCTGCCGGGACAGCCCCGCAGCCAGGACTGACCGGTACGCCTTCTCGGTGTCAGCCGCGATGCGTTCCCAGGAGTAGCGCGAGCGCGCACGGCGGGAACCTGCGCGGCCCATGTCCGCGCGGAGCTCCGGGTCTGCCAGCAGTTTGGCCAGTGCTTCAGCCAGCGCTTCGGGATCCCGCGGCGGGACGTGAAGTCCCGTCTTCTGGTCCACGACGGTTTCCCTGAGCCCTCCCACCGCCGCGGCCACCACAGGTACCCCGCAGGCCATCGCTTCAAGGGGGACGATGCCGAAGGGTTCGTACCAAGGCGTGCAGACCACGGCGTCCGCGCTGCGGAAAATGCCGGGCATGGAGTCACGCGGGACTTGTCCCCGCATGGTCACCATGTCCTCGACGCCGAGCTCTTTGGCCAAGGATCTGAGCCGCTGGGCCTCTGGGTCCTCTTCGAGGTTGAGGGCATCGCCGGAACCACCAACAATCAGCAACTCCACGTCGTTGAAGCCTGCCTCCGCCAAAAGTGGCAGGGCCCGGATGATCAGGTCCACACCCTTGCGTTGCACCAGGCGCCCCACGCTCAGGATCCGATGCGTACGTGACCTGGGTTCGGCGTCGGACGTTCCGGGGAAAAGATTGAGGTCCACACCGCAGGGGGCAATGGAGATTTTGGACCGGCTGATGCCCAGGGCCTTGAGTTCGAAGACCTCATCCGGGCACGTGGCGATCACCCAGTCCGCGGTGCGGCCTACCCATGGTTCCAGCCATTCACGAGCCGGCGGACTGGTGTCCGCAGCCCCTTGGTGCCTTCGCTTCACGGACCCCAAAGCGTGGAAGGTCTGGACCACGGGGACAGGGTCGGCAGCACCCGCCCGGCGGGATGCCTGGATGGCCGCGAGACCGGACATCCAGAAATGAGCATGGACCACATCCGGCAGTTGACCAGCCCAATCCGCGCAGATTCCGTCCGCCAACTCGCCCATGAAGGGCAGCAATTCGTCCTTGGGGACCCTCCTGGCCGGGCCCGCGTCCACGTTCACCACCGTGAGTCCCGGACCAACCTGCACCCTCGCGGGGAGCCCCGGGTCATCACGCCTCGTGTAGACCGTGACCTGATGGCCGCGGTCGGCAAGCGCTGAAGACAGCGCAGCCACATGGACGTTCTGCCCTCCGGCGTCAACGCCTCCCAAGGCCGCCAGCGGACTGGCGTGTTCGGAAACCATGGAGATTTTCATGGGTGCGTCCTCTCTGTGTCATGGCTGGCGGCTGTGTGGCTGGTGGCTGTGTGGCTCGTGTTCGCGCGGAGTTCGCCCAGGAGTTCGTCCCAGGCCCTGTGGAACTTGCCGAGCCCGTATCGTTCCAGTGCCGCCTCCCGGGCGACGATGCCCATGGCGTACGCGTCCTCGGGGTCATCCAGCAATCGCTTGGCGAACCTTTGGAGATCGCCGACGTCGTTGGAGACCAGGCCTGCGTCCCGCGGTATCGCGCGGGCAGCTTCAGTTGTGGCCAGAGCAAGTACAGGCATGCCCAGGTGCATGGCTTCCAGAAGCGACAACCCCAGCGAGGTCCATCTCAGCGGGTGCAGGTACAGGCGGCAGCAAGCCAGTTCCTTGTGCAGTTGCTTGGCCGGCACATCACCGGCGATGCGTAGCCTTTCTTCGCTGAGGCCCAGGTCTTTCAGGTTCAGGGCTTGAGGGAGGGATTCCGTGCCCATTCCGAACACCCGCAGGGCCCCCACGCGAGCGAATCCCGGCAAAAGATCCGTTCCCGTGACCCGGCCGCGCCGGACGGGCTCGTTGACCACCACGCCCATCTCTTCCAGTTCACCGGTGTACTGCCTGCCCGGGTCCGGGATGCCGTGCTCTATGACCGTGGTGCTTGCGGTGCCCGTGTCCCAGAAAAGTTGGTTGAAGTGGGTCACGTGGACCACGGGGATGCTGGCTTGGTCCGCCAAGGGATGGAGGGTGAACGGGACATCGCCCTTGGGGGTGTTGTGTTCCAGGTACACGGCTGGAAGGTCAACACCCGGCCGACGACCCAACGTCCGGGCCACCGCCGCGATTTCCTCAGGCCTTTGCAGCACCACTGCATCGACGCTGTCCGGGTCGAGGGTCTCCAGATCCACTTCCTGCGCCGCGGCAGGCCAGTTACGGCCACCCCGCCCCAAACCCCAGGCGCCGCCGTCGGGCGTTTTGGGAAGCAGGTAATCATGGCGGCCGCGGACGAAGGCTTCCATCCACCCGCCGTGGACGTGCCACACCAGGATCCTCATGGTTTCCACACCTTTCGTCGGGTGCTCAGGGAGGAAACGCCGCCAAGAAGCCTTTCCACCGCTTCCACAACCTGTTCAGGAGTCACGGAGCTCAGGCACGGATGGCCGGGGACCGGGCAAACGCGGGCGCGGGAGTTTTTGCAGGCAGCTTCCTGGTCGCCGAGCAGTTCCAGCGGCACGCCATAAGGCGCCCAACGGATGGCCGGCACCACCGGGGCGAACAAACACACCACCGGGGTCCCTACCGCTGCCGCCAAATGGGCGGGTCCGGTATTTCCGGTAACCACGACGGCGGCCCCGGCAAGTACCGCTGCCAGCGTCCGGAGGTTGGTTCCGCCGCCGAGGTTCCGGGCCGAGGGCCCGGCCACAGTAGCCGTGAGCGAGGTTTCGCCGGGCCCACCCGTGACTACCACCCGATGCCCGTAGGCCTCCAGCAGTTCCACAGTTGCCGCGTGATGCAGTGCCGGCCAGGCCCTGGCTGGTGCAGCAGCACCCGGGTGGACCACGATGTACGGTCCCTCTTCGGCCAGTTCATCCACCACTCCCTCAGGGTCCAGGCCTGGGGTGATGCGGAGTTTGCCGTCGTCGCCGTTGGGCAACACGTAGCCACCTGCTTCGGCGATGGTGAGGGCCCGCACCGTTTCCGGCTGGTCCTCGGGGAAGTCCTCACCGGGTTTGAGGCGAACATCCAGGAGGGAGCCGGCGTAGTCCGTGGACGCACCAGTTATTTTCCTGACACCGGCCAGACGCAAAAGCAGTGCAAGGGGAAGCGGGGATTGGTGGAAGGACGTGAGGATCACGGCCTCCTGGATGCGGGAACTGCGGACGAAGTTGATCAGTGCATCGGTCACTTCAGTTGTTGCCGGAGGGGCAGGATTCACAATCCACGGGGAGGCCCACGTGTGCACCTGGGTTACCCCGGGCAGCATCTCCGCAGCCGCCGCTCCTTCCGGGCCACACAGGAGGACGACGTCGTTGGGGCGGCTCCCGTCGGGCCGGCTTCCGTTCGCCACGGCACGAAGGGCGGGTCCCGACAGGAGGACGTCGCCCATGCTGTCCAAACGGGCCACCAGGACGCGGCTCATGCGGACGGGTCCTGTCCGGCGGCCCGTCCGGCGGGGCGTTTGGCGCTTTCGGCGCTTTCGGCGCTTTCGGCGGGTGCGAAGCGCCCGCCGAGAAGCAGCTCTACGGCGTGGCCAAGGTCCAGGGCCACCACTTCGGCCGCATCGATCTCCTCTTGCCTGGTCACGGGAGTTGGCACCAACACCGAACGCGATCCCGCAGCGGTGGCGGCCTGGACATCCGCGCCGATATCGCCGATGAAGGCAGCCTCGTTTGGCATGATGCCCAACGTTTGGCATGCGGCCAGGATCATTCCGGGGGCAGGTTTGCGGCATTCGCAGCCGTCCTCCGGACCATGCGGGCAGATTTCCCACACATCGAAGGGGCCCAGCACCGTCTCCACCTGCCGGTTCACGGACTCCACCTGGTCCATGGTCAAAAGCCCGCGCGCCACGCCCGACTGGTTGCTCACCACCCCCGTGGCCAGCCCTGAACCCCGGATTTTAAGCAGCGCTGCCCGGGCACCATCCATGGGCCGCACCAGTTGTGGATCGCCGTTGTACGGCACGTCGACAACCAGTGTTCCATCGCGGTCAAACAGGACCGCCTTCAACGTTCCGGTTCCTCCCATACCCGCAACGTTCCCCGGTTCTCCGGACGCTAAACAACGCGGCCGCGAGAAGTTTCGTGCCGCTAGACTCTCAGCGGGAGGCCACTATGGACACAGCTTTGGACAGTTACGGGAACCAGGACCAACCCCTGCTGCTCGCCCTGCGCGCCCTGAAACTTGGCGATCTCCTGGTGGCCGTGCCAGCGCTGCGGGGCCTGCGGCGGGCGTTTCCGGAGCACCGGATTCTGTATGCCGGGCCTGCATGGATCGCCGAGGCATTGGAACTGGTTGGGGGCATTGGCCATCTGCCGACACCTGGGCTGGACCACCCGCTGACCGTGCCGCACGGTGTGGTGGATGTGGCGGTCAACCTGCACGGCAACGGCCCCGAGAGCCGGCTCCGGATCCAGGAACTTGGTGCCGGGCGAATTGTTGCGCACGCCTCCGCCGGGATCGACGGGCCGCCGTGGATCACGGGAATTCCTGAACGCGAGCGCTGGACGCGCCTGCTCAATTGGCACGGTATCGACGCCGACCCACTCGACTTCCGCCTCCACCGCCCCGAGGTTCCTTCGCCGTGTCCCGGCGCCACCGTGATCCATGTTGGCGCAGCATACGGGAGCAGGCTGTGGCCCGTGGAACGCTTCGCCGACGTCGCCGTCCAACTCGCCGCGGCAGGGCATCGGATCGCCCTCACCGGCGGCACTTCGGAGCGCGCCCGCGCCGAGGAGACTGCCGCTCTGGCGAAACTCAAAGGAGCAAATCTCGACGACGGCCTCCTGGCAGGGCGGCAGAGCCTCGCCGAATTTGCGGCCACCATAGCCGAAGCCCGCGTGGTGATTTCCGCCGACACGGGAGCGGCGCACCTGGCATCCGCGTACCAACGCCCCTCCGTCGTCCTGTTCGGGCCGGCACCTGTGGAAGAGTGGGGACCGCCGCCCGGACCGCACGTGGTGCTGACCGCCGTCGAACTTCGCCGCGGTGATGTGTTCTCGGCCGAACCCGACCCGGCCTTGTTGGCCGTCAGCGCTGGCGACGTCCTTGAGGCAGTGGAGAAGCTGGGCTGCTAGCCGGAGTCAGGGTGCCGTTCCATCCTTCAGGTGGGCTTCATCGTCCAGCAGCTGCCTTTGGAGGGCGACCAGAATCCTGGAAAGCTTGCGCGAGACCTGCATCTGCGAGACTCCCAGGGCCTCAGCGATGGTGGACTGCGTCTCCTCCCGGTAGTAGCGCCGGTACAGCAGATGGCGGTCCTCCGGGCTCAGTCCCCGGATGGCGTTTCGCAAGGCCAGCACATCTTCGAGCCTGTCCGTGGGGCAGCCAAAGGCGGACAGGGATCCTTGAAGTCCGTCACGTCCTTCCGAAGCCGGGGCGTCCAGGGAATCGGGGCGTTTGCTGGTTCCTGCCATCAGGGCCTCGCGAACCTGGCACGGATCCAAGCGAAGGTCGTCAGCGACTTCTTCGGGCGAGGGCGTCCTTTGCAGTGCCTGGGTGAGCTCCTCCGTCCGGGCCAGCACTTGGCGGCGGACGTCCTGGATGGTCCTTGGCGGCCGGACCACCCAGCAATGATCCCGCAGGTATCGCTTGACTTCACCGGCAATGGTGGGCGCAGCATAGGCGGGGAAGCTGACGCCACGGGACTCGTCATAGCCGCGGGAGGCCTTGATGAGGCCCATGTACGCCACCTGCCTGACGTCGTCGAGGTCGTGGGTGTGGGCGGAGTATCTGGCCGCAATGGACTTGGCCAGGTTCAGGTGGTCCAGGACCAGGCTGTCCTGGAAGCTTTGCCGAATGCTGCCTTCCGGAGCACATGGAAGGGTGGTGGCGTGAACATTGAGAGGTCGGGTTTGACGCATGGGCTCAAATCCTTAACCGACTGGTGGGGGGGTGAGCCCACGGCAAGACTCCTTAAAAAGAGAAGCACACTTACTATTAGCTTTCAACGGGTCTGCGGGGTTAGTCTCGAAGAACAGCCGCAACCACGGATCGGAGTTCCTCATGGAAGAGCCGCAACTCGCCGGACCGACCACAGTGGTGGCCGAAATCCAGGACCTGCTGCTGGATACCCCCGACGTTGAAGCGTTCCTGGAAGAACTGGCCAGGCACTCGGCAGCCATGTTCAGCACGCCCGGCAACGAGGTCTTCTGCGGCATCACCCTCATGCGCCACCGGTCGGCCGGCACCGTGGCAAGCAGCGGCGAGCGCGCCCGCATGCTGGACGAGCTCCAGTACAATTTCGCCGATGGGCCCTGCCTGCGCGCATGCCGCGAAATAACGCAGGTCCACATACCCGATTTCGCCAAGGACAACACCTGGCCCGAGTACAACAAGATCGTCACCGAGCACGGAATCCGTTCCGTGCTGGCCGTGCCGTTCCCCCTCAGCGACGAGGCGGCCACCGCTGGCCTCAACCTCTACTCTGAACATCCCAACGCGTTCGACCAAGCCGCCGTACAGCGCGCCAACGATTACGTGCAGCAGGCGTCGAAAGGGCTCCGGCTTGCAGTGTTGATAGCCGAGCACAGCCAGACCGCCGCCAACCTGCGGGCAGCCATGGAATCCCGCACCGTGATCGACGTGGCAACGGGCATCATCATCGCCCAAAACCGCTGCACCCAGGAGGAAGCCATCGATCTCATCAAGAAGGCCTCCAGCAACCGGAACGTCAAACTCCGCGCGGTGGCCCAGGCAATTGTCGAATCGGCCGGAGGCGGGCACGTTCAGACGTACTTCAAGTAGACCTTAGTCCTGCATTGCGTCAAGGCCGCTGGTGACAGCTACGCCCAGCAGGCTCGTCACGCGCGGTGGCTGGCGGCGGGCCTTTTCATATGAATCACCCGGTGGAACCATGGCTCTCATGGTGAGCCACGTCCAAGTCGAGCCCGTGATCCAGCAAGTTCATCTGGCGGCCGGTGTTGCCGGACCCTCGGAACTCGACTTCGACGTCCGGTGTTTCGTGATCACAGGTCCAAGTGGCCTTGTCCTTCTCGACACGGGCCTGGAGGGAAGCAGCCCGCAGATCGAGCTCGCCTTGGTACGTGCCAGGGCGGGCTGGTCGGACATCACGGATGTCATCCTCACCCATTCCCATCCCGACCATGTAGGCGGTCTGACCGAAGTCACCCGAAACGCCCCGCAGGCCGTTCTCTGGGCTGGCCAGGCCGACGCTTCCGGCATCCGTGCGACGGCCCCCATCCGGCCGCTCTCCGACAACGACTACGTCCGCGACCTGCGCGTCATCAGTACACCCGGGCACACCATGGGTCACATCAGTCTCCTCCACGAGCCAGCGAGCATCCTTTTCGCCGGAGATGTGGTGGGCACCATGACCGGTGAGATAACGCGTGCCCCTTCGCAGTTCACGGCAGATGCCGCCATGGCCGAAGAGTCCCTGAAGAAACTGGATGAACTTCGGGCCGACCGCATGGTTTTTTCGCACGGGCCGGAACTTACCGACCCCGGGACGCGCCTACACCGGCTTGTCTCCGATGGCCCAACTCCGGGCAATTGAACCTTGGCTTGCCCACGACGCGAGGCGACCGGATTTCACAAGGCTCACCGTCCCTCCAGCGGCCTGAGCTGGATCAGCTTGGCGAGTTGATAAGCCGTGCGGCGGTCCTCTTCGTTGGCTACGAGGACCGGTAACCACTCCCTGGGGCAGTTGGCTTCACAGACGTGGCACAGGCTGGCCAAAGACGCCGCATACCCGACCTCGCCAGTCTGGATTTATGGCCTTCCGGCCAGCCTGGTACTCCGCGAATGCTGCGTGCCAGGTCTATTCAGGAGGTAATTGGAGATGGCAAAGATCAACAAAGCCACGGCTGGCATCATGCTGGCGGCTGTGGTTGCCGGAGGTGCGATCGGCGCGGCCACGTTGCCGGCCATGGCGGATGCCGGCAGCAGCAGCTCAAGCTCGGCTGCTCCGTCCACGGGCTCCGGAACAGCGGGAACGGGAACCCGCGGACCCCATCAAGCCAACGGTAAGACTGAGGAAATCCTGACCGGTGATACGGCGGCAAAGGTGGAGGCCGCTGTGAAGGCAGCCCAACCGGATGCCACGATCGAGCGGATGGAGACCGACGCGGACGGCGCGACGTACGAAGCCCACATCACCAAGGCCGACGGCACCCACGCCACAGTACTGCTGGATGAAAACTTCACCGTCACCAGCACCGAAGAGGGCCAGGGCGGCCCCGGCGGAAGAGGCGGCCACGGACCCGGCGGTAACGACGGCGACGCGGACGATTCGGGTTCGAACACCACCACCCCAAGCCCCAGCTCTTCAGGGGCGGCTTCGTAACCATCAAGACCCGACGACCTGCCGGGACCACGCAAGGGAGGTCCAGAAGGAGCGCCGTCCATCTCGAGGCGGCGCTCCGTCATGAAGAAGGGGATGCCCGGCCAGCGTCCTGGAACCGCCTCGGACCTGCCGTAATGGCTCGGTTCCGCCCCCTGGTGACCCGATTCCCGCAAAAGAGAAATGAATGAAACCTTGATGGAAGTCCATATCCTCGCTCCGGCCCTCAGCCCCACCGAGCTGCTGCCATTCCTTGATCCTGCCGGTCTCCTGCAGGGACTTGGCCCAGCGACCCTGGCCATCGTGGCCCTGATCATCTTCATCGAATCCGGCGTGCTGTTCCCGTTCCTGCCCGGCGATTCGCTGCTCTTCACAGCGGGGTTGCTCCACCAGGAACTGAACCTGACGCTTCCCGTGTTGATAACAGTGGTGACAGTGGCCGCCGTCGCGGGCGACCAAGTCGGCTACCTGCTCGGTCGCCGGTTCGGGCGTCGCTGGTTCACCGATGACGCCCGGGTACTGAAATCAGCCCATCTGGCAAAGGCGGAGGACTTCTTCGCCCGCCGGGGTGGCCCCGCCTTGGTGCTGGCCCGCTTCGTACCCGTAGTGCGGACCTTCGCCCCCCTCAGCGCGGGGATCGCGCGCTACAACTACAAGTCCTTTGCCGTATGGAACATCGCCGGTGCGATCCTCTGGGCGGTCTCGGTGACGCTGCTTGGCTCCTGGCTGGGACATTTCGAGTTCGTGGCCAAGAACATCGACGTCATAGCAATCGTCATGGTCATGGTCTCCGTGCTGCCTTGGGGCATTGAGTTCCTTAAGCACAGGCGCATCCGGGCACGGGAGAGCGCCGGCACGCAAGAATAGGGATATCCGGCATCGACCGCGACCGGATCTTTGACCGATTCGCACACGCCGCTTCGCTCAACTCTGCCCGGCAACAACACCGCAGCTTCGGGATCGGCCTATCCCTGCCCACAGCGACATGAAAATCCGAGGTGTTCTCCGGGAATTGAACTCGTTACAGCAGGCCGCGCAGAACCAGGGCGGCGCCGTCGTCGAGCACTGACGCGGTGACCTCGTCCGCAGCGGCAAGCACCTCATCGGGAGCCTGGCCCATGGCGATGCCGCGGCCGGCCCAGGTGAGCATCTCGATGTCGTTGCGGCCGTCGCCGACGGCCACTGTGTTGGCCTGGTCCGTGCCAAGTCGACGGCGGAGGGCCTCCAAGGCGCTGGCCTTGGTGACGCCTTCAGCGGCAATGTCCAGCCACGCAGTCCAACCCACCGAGTAGGTCACCCCGGAGAGGCCGATGTGCCGGATGGCTTCATTGAACTCTTCCGAAGTGTTCTCGCTGCTGAACACCACCACGCGGACCGCGGTGGCATCGAGCATGGTCTGGAAGTCGACGCCGATTGACTCCACGCCGAAGCTCGCGTCCTGGAAGCGTTCCGTGGAGAGGAAGTTGCCGTCCTCGTCCTCCAGCGCGTACTTGGCGTTGGGCAGCCGCTCCCGCAGCGCCTTCAAGGCAGGAGCGGGATCGAAGGTCGCCTTGTGGATGATCTCGTAGCCGGACGCCAGGGCGGGGTCCAGGCGAAGGGTAACGCCGCCATTGCAGCACACCGCGTACCCGCGCTCCATGCCGATCTTTTCGATAATGGGCAGCGTCGCGTTGAGGGAACGTCCCGTAGCAATCATGACGTCGTGTCCCTTGGCCACCACTGCCTGGGCAGCGGAGCGGACCTCGTCGGTCATGTGGCCGTCGTGGTCAACCAGGGTGCCATCGACGTCCAAGGCGATCATGAGCTTGGTGTTTTCGTTGGGCTGGTCATCGATGCCAGCAACTGGAGTATCAGTCAAAATAGTCATGCTTCCAGTAGACCAGACACCTCCGACACTGAACTAGGACCGGCGCCACAGCGGACGATTAACGGAGCGTGAATACTGTCCTCAAGGTGCGCTGGTGAGGATCGCGAGCTCCTGGGTGGCCCGCGTCATGGCCACGTACCGGTCCACTGCGCCTTCGACGCCTGTGCCGAAACCGTCCGGGTCGATCAGGACCACAAGATCGAACTCCAGACCCTTGGCCAACTCCGGGGTGAGCCTACTGACCCGGTCCCGCTGTATATCCAAATCCAGGGCGGGCTGGCTGATGACGCACGCCGTTCCTTCACTGTTCGCCTCAAGCCACGTGTCCAGGATCGCGTCCAGATCCTGCTCCGCACCATGGACCACGGGGATGCCGCTGCTGCGGACGGAGGTAGGTACGTTCGCGTCAGGAAGGGCGGCACGGATCACCGGCTCGGCTTCCACCATGACCTCTTCGGGGGTGCGGTAGTTGATGCTGAGGCCGGCCAGGGCCACGTTGTCCATGTCCACGCGGTGCAGCCGTTCATTCCACGACTCCGTGAACCCGTGCCGGGCCTGGGCGCGGTCACCCACCACCGTGAAGCTCTTGGAGGGGCAACGCAACAGCAGCATCCGCCACTCCGCGTCCGTCAGCTCCTGGGCCTCATCCACCACGATGTGGGCGAACGGTCCGGCCAGGACATCGGGATCCACCGGTTCCACAGCATCTTCGTCCACGAGCTTGTCCCTCATGTCATCGCCGCGCAGCATGTACATTTCCAGGTTCTCGGAGTCGTCGGCGGCAATGAGGTCATCCACCACCCGGTCCATGAGTTCACGTTCCGCAGCCAGGGTGGCCGCCCGCCTCCTCCTTCGCATCGAAGCCTCAGGATCGCCAAGGCGCAGCCTCGCCGCATCCAAAAGAGGAAGGTCGGCGGTGGTCCACGCCTCCGGGTTTTCGCGACGCAGCATGGCCCTCTCGCCGTCGAGCAAATGAGGAGCGCACAACTGGAGGTAAGCCGGAACCCGCCACAAATCCGCCACCAGCGCCGCATAATCAAGCAAAGGCCACGCCCTGTTGAACGCCGATTGCAGCTCCGCACTCTGGCTCAACGACCTTCGCCGCAAGCCCTCCGGCACATCATGTTCCTCCAGCTTGTCCGCCAAAATGGCAAGCAACGCATCCCAGACGTCATCCCTGGCCTCGTTGTGCGGCGTTCCCGGTTCCGCGGCGTCAAAGGCCTCGGCCCAATCGTCGCTGCCAAGCCAGATATCGGCATACGGCGTCTCGACCTCCATGCCCTCCGCTGGCGGCTCTTCGTAGAACCTCACACCGCGTTCTATGGCCTTGACCATCTCGACGGACGATTTCAGCCGGGTCACCTCAGGATCACGTTCGACGGCGGCAGCGGCACCTTCGGGGACAAGGTCCCGCAGGGTGCAGGTCTGCACACCTTCCTCCCCCAGGCTTGGAAGGACATCGGCCACATACGCCAGATACGGCTGGTGCGGACCGACGAACAGGACGTCGCTGCGCCTGTGATTGTTTCGGTGGCTGAGCCGGGGATCCGAATAGAGCAGATAAGCCGTGCGGTGCAAGGCGACCACGGTCTTACCTGTACCGGGACCGCCGTCGACCACCAATGCCCCACGCGAGCCGGCGCGAATGATCCTGTCCTGATCGGCCTGGATGGTTCCCAAAACATCACGCATTCGGGGAGATCGGCTGCTCCCCAGGCTTGCGATAAACGCGGACTGGTCATCAAGCGCGGCGTTTCCTGCCATCCCGTCGGGCGTGAAGACTTCGTCCCAATAGTCCGTCACGCGACCACGGGTCCAGCGATACCTTCGCCGGCTCTCCAGGCCCATGGGGTTTGCATGCGTAGCTCCGAAGAAGGGTTCGGCAGCGGGCGACCGTCAGTCGATCAGGAGCCTCTTCCCTTGGCTGTCCGTGAGGCCCAGCCTTCCCACATAGACAGGCTCAGGGTTCCCCACTGTCACCATCCGGCCCAGGCAGAGGTCCAGCCCGAAACGACGGAGTGCCCGCAGCCGCGAAGTGAGCCTGTGGATTTCCTGGTCGCGGTCCAGGGCGGCCTGGCCGCGGCCACCGGGTTGCTTGCGGGTTACGTCCAGCCGGGCCGACAGCTCGGCGATCGATTCGGCCAAGCTTGTGGCAATGGCGTCGAACTGCCGCTCGTCGGAACGGATCAGCTTCGGATTGGCTTTGCGCTCCAAATGCTCTGGCAAGGCAAAAGCACTTGTTCCAAGGCGATTGATTTCAGGCATCCCACGACTCCCTTTTTACATTGGTGATGGGGTTCGAGGATCAATTGTTCGGCACCAGGGGGGCCTTGCCGCAAGCCCCCGGGTGGGTTATAAATTGAATATGGAAGGGATAATTCCCTTCCTTTTTTGTGCCCGCGGGTAGGGTGGGCGGATGCCCCCGGAATTGAGCCCCGCCCAACTCTCAGCGCTGTACGACGTGGAGAACCAATGGGCAGAGGACGACGACTTCTTCCTTGGGTTCGTGAATGAGTGGCCGAACAGCCGGGTACTGGATCTCGGCTGCGGTACCGGCAGGATCAGCCTGGCGCTGGCTGCCCATGGGCACAGTGTGGTGGGCATCGACCCGAATCCCGGTTCCCTGGCGGCCGCCCGAGGAAAGCGTGGCGCGGAAGCTGTCACGTGGGTCGAAGGTACATCGACCCGGATCCCGAAGAGTGAGGTTTTCGACGTCGCCATCATGACGGCGCACGTCGCCCAGGCAATTCACGACGACGGCGAATGGTCCCGCACGCTTGCCGACATACACCGGGCGCTGGCACCCGGCGGCCGTTTGGCCTTCGATTCCCGCGACCCCGCAGCCCGGGCTTGGGAACGTTGGACCCCGACGGCGACGCAGCGCCGACACATCCTTCCCGACGGCACCGCGGTGGAAACGTGGATGGACAGTCATCAGCCCGCCGCGGGAGTCGTTACCCTCACGGAATACCGCGTCCATGATGAAAGTAGCGTCGAGACAGAGACCTCAGTGCTTGCGTTCCGCACGGAGGCGCGACTGCGCCAGGATCTGGGCGCAGCGGGATTCACCGTGGAAGGCGTCCACGGAGGCTGGGCCGGCGAAAGCGTGGGCAGCGGCCAGGGAGAGTTGATCGTCCTGGCCCGCAAACCCCGCTAGAGAACCGGCAAAACCTCAAGGCCGCCAAGGTACTTCTGCAGTGCCTTGGGAACGTTGACGGAGCCATCCGGGTTCTGGTGGTGCTCGAGGATGGCCACGATCCAGCGCGTGGTGGCCAGGGTGCCGTTCAGCGTTGCTACTGCACGGGTGCCCTTGGCAACACCTTCTTCGTTGACCACGCGTTCGCGGATGTTGAGGCGGCGCGCCTGGAAGGTGGTGCAGTTGGAGGTCGATGTGAGCTCGCGGTAGGCGTTCTGGGTGGGAACCCACGCTTCGCAGTCGAACTTGCGGGCTGCGGACATGCCAAGATCGCCGGCCGCGGTGTCAATGACGCGGTAGGGAAGCTCGCACTTGGCCAGCATCTCCTCTTCCCAGGCGAGCAGGCGCTCGTGTTCGGCAGCAGCTTCTTCAACTGTGGTGTAGATGAACATCTCCACCTTGTTGAACTGGTGCACGCGGATGATGCCGCGGGTGTCCTTGCCGTGCGAGCCGGCCTCGCGGCGGTAGCAGGAGCTTTGTCCGGCGTAGCGGATGGGACCGGTGGAGAGATCCAGGATTTCATCGGCGTGGTAGCCCGCGAGAGCCACCTCCGAGGTTCCCACAAGGTAAAGATCGTCTTCAGCGAGACGGTAGATCTCGGCGTCGTGCTTCACATCGAAACCGGTGCCCTGCATGGTCTCGGGACGTACCAAAGTGGGCGTGATCATGGGCACGAAGCCGGCGTCGATGGCCTGTTCCATGGCCATCTGCAGCAGCGCCATTTCCAACCGGGCGCCCACGCCGCGGAGGAAGTAAAAGCGTGAGCCGGAGACCTTGGCGCCGCGCTCCATGTCGATCGCACCGATCAATTCGCCGATTTCCAGGTGGTCCTTGGGCTCAAAATCCGTGAACTCCCGCGGCGTCCCCACGGTCTTGACCACAACATAGTCGTCTTCGCCGCCTTCCGGAACACCGTCAACAACGAGGTTGGGAATAACGCGCAGCAATTCGTCCTGCTTGGCCTGTGCAGCTGTGGCCTCGGCGGACGCAGCCTTCACCGAATTGGCCAGTTCTTTGACCTCGGCAAGCAGGGCCTGCTTCTCCTCGCCCTTGGCCTGGGCCACCTTTTTGCCGAACGCGTTCTGCTCTGCGCGCAGGGTCTCGTGGCGGATCAGCGCAGCACGGCGGTCGGAGTCAGCGGAGATGATCGCGTCCACGACGGACTCGTCGGCGCCACGGGCGCGCTGGCTGGCACGGAACTTGTCCGGATTTTCGCTGAGGTCTTTTACGTCGATCACCAGACAAGAGTATCGAATAGTGTTGGAGCACAATGAACGACTGGATCCTGTATGTGATTCTTGCTGGGGGCGTGGCATTTGCCGTCTCGAGCTGGTGGGGCGTGCGCCGATTGAAAGCACGGCACATCAGGAGCGCGGTGCGGGAGGACTCCCATAAGCCAGTCCCTGGAGATCAGAGGGTCGCCGTGATCCTCAATCCCGTGAAAAACAACGCCGCGGTAGCCCGCCAGGCAATCATTGAAGCGTGCGATCTTGCAGGCTGGGACGCGCCGAAGTTCTTCGAGACCACCGTGGAAGATCCCGGTTACGGCCAGTCGCGCCAGGCTTTGGCGTACGGGGCCGACGTCGTTCTGGCGTGCGGTGGCGACGGTACGGTGCGCGTTGTGGCTGAGTCGCTGGCGCACAAGAACGTAGCCATGGGCCTGGTCCCGCTGGGCACTGGAAACCTCCTGGCCCGCAACGTGGACCTGGATGTCACGAACCTTGCCGATTGCATCCAGACAGCACTGTTCGGCCACCAGCGCTACATCGACACCGCCACCATGGGGATTGAGAACGACACCACTGGAACCACCGAGGAACACACTTTCCTGGTCATCGCAGGCATGGGCCTGGACGCCGAGGTTGTTGGCGATACCAAGGAAGACCTCAAGAAGAGCGTTGGCTGGCTCGCCTACACGGAGGCCGGTGTCCGGCACCTGCCTGGCCGGCGGAAGCGCGTCACGATCACCATGGATGACCAGCCCGAGCAGGCGCGGAAGATCCGCAGCGTCCTGTTCGCCAACTGTGGCCTGATTCCCGGCGGCATCGACTTTATCCCGCAGGCGATGATCGACGACGGGATGCTGGACATCGTGGTGATGAGCCCCCGCAGCGCGTTCGGCTGGCTCGCGATGTACGCGAAGATCCTGTTCAAGCACAACAGGAACCTGCCCATGATGAGCTTTTACCGGTCCGGAAAAGTGGTAATCCGCAGCCAAGAACCGATGGCGACACAGCTCGACGGCGATCCGTCAGGTGAAGCGACAACGGTCACCGTACAGGTGGAGCCAGGGTCCCTTTTGGTCCGGGTCCCGAAGGCGAAGACCGCCTAAACCGAGCCGGCGTCCGGCTTTGCAGCGTTCTTTTCGGCTTCCTCGGTTGCAGCCTTGGCGGCTGCGCGCGCCTCGGCCTGCTCCTTGATCATGGCTTGTTCTTCTTCAAAGCGCAGCCGGTCTGCCCGATCGGCTTCATCGCCATTCCAGTCGTCCTGGTTTTCGCCTGTGGGCTTCGGATTGACGATCATGCCCTGGCCGTCTTTGTCATCCCGGTGTACAGACATGACCGCTCCTTTCGTTGACGCATTCATCCATCGTTTGTGGATCAAGCAAGCATACGCACAGAAGCATTCATGCGAAAGTAGCCCCGCCCTGCCCTGTGGACAGCGGCTATCGGCCCTTCAGGATCCCGTCCACCCAAGCATGTGCCGAGGCGAAAGCGGCGTCCGAGGTGTGCGGAGCAACCACGGCCGGCTGCTTATCGGCACGGGCGTAGGAGCCGAGGAAACGCGTTGCGGGGCTGATCCGGTGCAAGCCCGCCAGTGCGTCGGCAACGCGGGAATCGGTGGCGTGGCCATCGGCATCGATGCTGAAGAAATAGTGGCCGAGGTACTGTCCGGTGGGCCGCGATTCGATGCGGCTGAGGTTCACGCCCCGGGACGCGAACTGGTCCAGGATCTCCATGAGTGCGCCCGGGTGGTCCTCGGGCAGCGGAACAACAACCGTGGTCTTGTCGGCACCCGTGCGTTCCGGCAACGTGCCCGGACGGCCCACCAGGATGAATCGGGTGACGGCGTCAGGATTGTCGCCGATATCCTCGGCCAGGACGTTGAGCCCTGCCTGTCCCGCGGCCACCAAGGGACCGCAGATGGCGGCCTCGTAAGGGGCGTCCTCGTCCAGGAGTCCCATGGCTGCTGCCGCCGTGGATGAGCCCGGAACGTAGTCCACTCCGGGCAAGTGGGCGTCAATCCACAACCGGCACTGCGCCCAGGCATGGCCGTGCGTAGAGATGCGTTTGATGTCGGAAAGCCCGACGCCGGGACGCGCCACAAGCACGAAGGTGATGGGCACCAGGGCCTCACGGAGGATCCGCAGCTCCTGGCCCGTGGCGATCGCATCCAGAGTGGCAGTAACCCCGCCCTCCACCGAGTTTTCGATGGGAACCATGGCGGCGTCTGCCTCACCGAGACGGACCCGCTCCAACGCCGTATTGACGTTGGAGCAGGGAATGCGGCGTGCATCAGCAGCACCCGGAACCTGCAGGAGGGCCGCTTCGGTGAACGTGCCTTCAGGTCCGAGGAAGGTATAGGTGGCTGCTGACATCGAGTATTCCTTGCTGGTTATATACGTGGATTGGAGCTACAGGACAACCGGCTTGAGGCCGTTGTCGGAGACCATCGGCTTGCCCGCTTCAAACCACATGTCCATGCCCCCGGCCACGTTCACGGCCGAGTAGCCCTGGCCCACCAGCCACTGGACCGCACGGAACGAGCGGCCACCGGTGCGGCAGATAACGAAGAAGTCCTCGTCCGGATCAAGCTCGTCCAGGCGCGCGGGGAGTTGATCCATGGGGATGTGCCGTGCGCCTTCAGCGTGACCGGCCACCCACTCGTAGTCTTCGCGGACGTCCAGGATGCTGGCGTCGGCCGGAATGTCGCCCACAGGCACGGTATCGAAGTCGCTCATGGTGGATCCTTCCCATCGATTAAGGTCAGCATCCAGCCTAGTCGCAGGAAGTTGCCGCGGTAACGCGGCGGGAGGCCTCGCTTGCGCCCGGGAGCCATGGCGTTAAGACTGGGTTCCAAGCACATTCCCGAGAACAGCTTCTAGGAGCACCCCATGGCTGCTGGGCAACCCACGATCCTGGCTACATCCGGCGGTTACAAGCCGGGCGAAAGGACCAGGATCGAGTTCAACCACCTGATGCACTACGCCGTGGAACTGTCCGGAGTAACCGGCCGTGCACCAAAGGTGACACACATCGGCACGGCGTCCGGGGACCAGCGTTGGTGGGCTGCGGAAATGGACCAGGCCGCACGCATTGCCGGGTTCGACTTCAGCCACCTCAACCTCTTCACCATGCCAAACATCGAGGATCCCGAAGCCCACCTTCTGGAGCAGGACGTGGTGTGGGTCAACGGCGGCTCGGTGGTGAACCTGCTGGCCGTTTGGCGCGCCCACGGGCTGGACCGGATCCTGCGCAAAGCCTGGGAGGGTGGCGTGGGGCTGGTTTACCGGGGCACGGAACTGGTGGAAGTGGTCTCCGAGATCAAGAACAAGGCCGCCTTCCGAGTGACTCCAGGTGCCGGCGAGAGCGTGGATGCTGTTGCCGTGGAAGAGCGGTTGGAGTCACGTTTCCTTGGCTGATCCTTCAAGGCAGGCTGATCCTTCAACGCAGGAGCTCTCCCGGCTGACCGCCGTCCAGCTCCGCGATGCCCTGGCCTCCGGGGAACTCTCGGCCCGCGAGGCAGCGGAGCATTTCGTGTCCGCGATCGAGGACCGAAACCAGAGACTTGGCGCCTTCGTCACAGTCACTGCCGATCAAGCTCTACTCGATGCCAAAGCCGCCGATGCCCTCCATGCCCGACTGCTCCGGGAAGGGCGCCTGGAACAGCTGCCCCTGCTGCACGGCCTGCCCACTGCCTTCAAGGACCTCACGGACGTCGCCGGCGTCCCGACGACCCACGGCAGCGCAGCGTTGGAACACAAACCGGCACCGGAGGACGGAGCCCTCGCCGCAACCCTGAAGGCGCAGGGCGTGATCTCGTTGGGCAAGACCCAGGTGCCGGAATTCGGGCTGACGGCCTACAGCGAAAACCGCGTTGCACCGCCGTCGCGCAATCCGCACGCACCTGGACGAAGCTCCGGCGGCTCCTCGGGAGGCAGCGCGGCGGCTGTCGCCGCTGGGCTCGTCCCCTTCGCTCCCGGGACCGACGGCGGCGGGTCAATCCGGATACCTGCGGGCGCCTGCGGACTGCTTGGGCTCAAGCCGGGTCGGGGTGTGGTGCCTTCCGGTACAAGCGCCGGCGATACCGCAAAGTTGGTGGTCGCCGGACCACTCGCACGCAACGCTGCCGACGCTGCGCTGCTCATGGACGGGCTGGTCCCCCGGAGCCAAGCGCCCGACGGCGGATTCCTCGCCAATGTTGGGCGGGCGCCGGATCCCATGCGAATCGGTGTGAGCCTGGACAGTCCATGGACCGGTGCCTACCCTTTTGAGATCGAACAGGAAGCACTGGACGCCCTTGAACTGGGGGCAAAGCTACTGGAACAGGCCGGCCACAGCGTAGGTGAAGCGGACATCCGCTATGACAACCGCTATCCGGAAGCGTTCACCGCGGCCTGGACTGCCGGCGTCGGAAGTGCCCGGATAGCACCCCAACGCGAGCCCCTGCTGACGCCACTGACCAGGACATTCAGGCGCCGGGCGCAACAGCGCAGTGCGCTGAAGGTCAGTGAGGCCTTGGGATTCCTGCGGCAGTTCGAACATGACACGATCGCCCAATATGCGGAGTGGGACCTCATCCTGATGCCCACCCTGGCGCAAACGCCCCGGCCTATCGGCTGGTTCACGGGCGGAGGGCACAGCGGCGAGCCGTGGCCGAGCGAGTGGGCGGGCGACGCGGACGAGGATTACAAACGGCAATGCCAGTACGCCCCGTGGTCGTCCATGGTCAACGTGTGCGGGCAGCCCGCCATCAGCATTCCCGTTCACAGGACGGCCACCGGCTTGCCCATGGGAATCCAGCTCATTGGCCCAGCGGGTTCCGAGCTGAAACTCCTGCAGCTGGCCGGCTCTTTGGAACCCGCGATTGCGCCTGTCTAGCATACGGATAGTGGTTGCCTGAGGCATTGATCGATGTGACAATGCCCGCAGTCAGTGCCAGCATTAAGAAAATGAGCACACCCCAAACCACGGCTGAGTCCGCAAAGCCAGCGGGCGATACGTCATTTTTCGGCCACCCAAAGATGTTGGCCAGCCTCTTCTCCGTGGAAATGTGGGAGCGATTCTCCTTCTACGGCATGCAGGGCATCCTGCTTTACTACATGTACTTCACTGCCGAACAGGGCGGCCTGGCGATCGACCAGGGGCTCGCCGCTGGTTTGGTGGGCGCGTACGGTGGCGGGGTCTACCTGTCGACGATCCTGGGCGCCTGGCTCGCCGACCGTCTCTTCGGTTCAGAGAAAGTCCTTTTCGGCTCAGCGATCATGATCATGGCCGGCCACATCGCCCTGGCACTCCTCCCCGGAATTCCGGGCCTGATTGCGGGCCTGGTGCTGGTGGGCGTCGGTTCCGGCGGCCTGAAGGCGAACGCAACGGCGCTGGTTGGCAGCCTGTACGGCGAGAAGGATGAACGCCGCGACGCCGGTTTCTCCATCTTCTACATGGGCATCAACATCGGTGGCCTCATCGGCCCGCTGGTCACCGGTTTCCTCCAGACGAGCTTCGGCTTCCACGTTGGCTTCGGAGCCGCGGCCGTGGGCATGGCTATCGGCCTGGTCATCTACTCGCTGGGCCGCAAAAGGCTCCCCGAGGAAGCGCACCGAGTGCCCAACCCGCTGCCTGCCAAGGACCGGACCCGCTACGGGCTCATTTTCCTGGGCATCCTGATCGTCATCGGCGTTTTGCTGGGCACTGGCTTGGTCAACGCCAACAACCTCGCCCGCAGCATGGCGTACGCTGCCATCGCTGCCTCGGTGATCTACCTGTTCCTGATTTTCCGCAGCCCGTTGGTTACAGGCGTGGAGCGCAAGCGCGTGGTCGCCTTCATTCCCCTGTACATCGCGTCAGCGGCTTTCTGGGCACTGTTCCAGCAGCAGTTCACATTCATCGCCGTGTACTCGCAAGAGAAGCTGGACCGCAACCTGTTCGGCTGGGAAATGCCGGCAGCCTGGGTCCAGTCCATCAACCCGGTGTTCATCATCATCTTCGCGGGCGTCATGGCAGCACTGTGGACCAAGCTGGGCTCAAGGCAGCCGAGTTCTCCACTGAAGTTCTCCGCGGGCCTGCTCATCATGGGCTTGGCGTTCCTGGCCTTCATTCCGCTTGCCGGTGAAGGCAAGACGCCGCTGCTGGCACTGGTGGGGATCCTGTTCCTCTTCACGTTGGCCGAACTGTTCCTCTCCCCCATCGGCCTCTCCGTGAGCACCAAGCTCGCCCCGCAGGCCTTCCACACGCAGATGGTGGCGTTGTTCTTCCTGTCCGTCTCGCTTGGCACCACGCTTGCCGGCATCCTCGCAGGGCTCTACAACCCCAAGGACGAGCTCCCGTACTTCCTGGGCATCGGCGGCGTGGCAGTGGTCCTGGCCATTGGCTTGGCTGCGGCAACGCCCGCGATCAAGAAGTTGATGGGCGGCGTGCGCTAAGGCCATCGCCCAACGACGGCAGCATTGAACAACGACGACGCCCCTTGCGTCAGGCGGGCATCCCACCTGACGCAAGGGGCGTCGTCGTGCGTTTGTCAGTAGTTGTAGCTGCTGCTCGCGGCACCAATCGCCGCGATGAAGAAGATCCCGATGATCACCGTGGCAGCAATGCCGAGGTACCCCATCACCAGGCCGGCGATCGCCATGCCCTTGCCCGCGGGTTCGCGCTTCAGCGCGAGGTGGCCCAGAATCACGGCCGCAATCTGCGGGAGGATGATGAACCCGAAGCCAACGTAAATGGAAATACCGCACACCATGCTGGCGATGCTCAGGCCCTTGGGCTGTGTGGGCATGGCGTAATAGGCGGGCTGGCCATACGGGGACTGCGGTTGGCCGTAGGGCTGCTGGCCGAAAGCCTGCTGCTGGTACGGGCTTGGCGGCTGGCCGTAAGGCGATGGGGGCTGCTGGCTGTAGTCGCCCGGGGTGTAGGCGTTCTGGCCGGCCGGCTGGCCGTAAGCATTCGGCTGGCCATTGGAGCTCTGCTCGTACGGCGGAATTGGCTGCGTGGCGTTGCCCTGGTCGAACGACTGGGTGGGCGGCTCGAACGACGGCGGGACAGGAGCGCCCGGGGCCGCTGGGCTCTGCTCGGGTGCGCTGAACTGGGCAGGCGGAACGTACTGCGGCGGTTCGTAGCCTGCCGGCTTGTCCTCGTTGCCCTTGGCTGGCTGATCTGACATAGGAATCCCCCTGAAAGTGGTCTTTGCTCCCAACACTACCGCCGTCCGGGGCCGCATATAAGGTAGTGCGCGTTGTGGCGGCAAGCCGTTGCCGGCCGGAATCAGTCACTAAGGTCACTGATGGTAAACGCGGCGTGAACCTTTAGGTGATTGCGGGCGATATCGTCCAAAGAAGTCCGCCATTCGGCGTCACAGGGGCCGGATCACGGACATTTCGTGTCAGCAGGCCCCTTGGTCTGGCATGCTGGACCCCATGGCTAGCCGAGCGGGCACAGTTGCCCTTCCCCAGGACCTTGTTGACATCACAGCCCTGCTGGACGCGTATTTCGACGTAGCTCCGGACTTGGGCGATCCCGCGCAGCGCGTGGCATTTGGAACGTCGGGGCACCGCGGTTCCAGTTTGAAGGCGTCCTTCAACGAGCCGCATATCCTTGCGATCACGCAGGCAATCGTTGAGTACCGTGGCCGCCAAGGGATCACCGGTCCCCTGTTCATCGGGCGCGACACGCACGCCCTGAGTGAGCCGGCGCAGAACTCAGCCCTTGAAGTACTGGCAGCCAACGGCGTCACGGTCCTGGTGGATGCCCGCCACGCATATACGCCCACTCCGGCCCTGAGCCACGCGATCCTCAAGTACAACCGCGAAGCCGCACCCGGCACTCCGCAGGCGGATGGCATTGTTGTTACCCCCAGCCACAACCCTCCCGGCGATGGCGGCTTCAAGTACAACCCCCCGCACGGTGGCCCGGCAGACACGGACGCAACCGGCTGGATTGCCGATCGCGCCAACCAGTTGCTCGAGAATGGGCTGCGCGGCGTCAAGCGGATACCGCTGAACGATGCCCTGGCCGCCGACACCACCGGCAAGTTCGACTTCCTCAGCAGCTACGTGGACGACCTCCCGTCCGTGCTGAACCTCAATGCCATCCGCGACGCCGGCGTCCGCATCGGTGCCGACCCCATGGGCGGTGCCTCCGTGGATTACTGGGGCGAGATCGGCGAGCGCCACCAGCTCAACCTCACCGTGGTGAACCCCACCGTGGATCCGCAGTGGGCCTTCATGACGCTCGACTGGGACGAGAAGATCCGCATGGACTGCTCCTCGCCGTCGGCCATGGCATCGCTGATCAAGCGGATGTCCGTGGGCGCTGACGGCACCTCGGCCTACGACGTCGCCACCGGTAACGACGCCGACGCCGACCGCCACGGCATCGTGACCCCTGATGGCGGGCTGATGAACCCGAACCACTACCTCGCCGTCGCCATCGACTACCTGTACCGGAACCGCAGCGGCTGGAACCCGGATTCCGTAGTGGGCAAGACGCTGGTTTCGTCCTCCATCATCGACCGTGTAGCCGCTGGCCTTGGCCGGAAGCTCGTTGAGGTGCCCGTCGGCTTCAAGTGGTTCGTGCCTGGCCTGCTCTCCGGCGAAGGTGCTTTCGGTGGCGAGGAGTCAGCTGGAGCGTCCTTCAACAAGCTCGATGGCAGCGTTTGGACCACGGACAAGGACGGCATCCTGCTTGCCCTCCTGGCTTCGGAAATCACGGCAGTGACGGGGTCCTCTCCTTCACAGCTGTACAAGGGCCTTACCGATCAGTTCGGCGCCCCCGTCTACGCCCGCATCGACGCCGCCGCCACACGTGAGCAGAAGTCCAAGCTGGGCAAGCTCTCCGCTGCCGATGTCACAGCTACGTCCCTTGCCGGCGAGGAAATTACCGCCAAGCTCACGGAGGCTCCGGGCAACGGCGCTTCGATCGGCGGCTTGAAGGTTGTCACAGAGAACGCGTGGTTTGCAGCCCGCCCCTCCGGCACCGAGGACGTCTACAAGATCTACGCCGAGTCCTTCAAGGGCGCGGACCACCTGGCACAGGTCCAGCAGGAGGCCAAGGCGTTGGTAGACGGAGTCATCGCCTAGGCAGATTGCCTTTCCTCGGGCTCCTGGGCCTCGCGGGTCCAGAGCCTGAGGATGCGGCGGATGGTGTGGTCGCCTTCCGGGGCCATGTCCACCAGCGCTACTTGATCAAGCACGACGACGTCTCCGGACTTTGGGCGCTTGCCGTCGTGGTGCGAGATGTGCGGGCGGTAGTGGTCAAGGACGTAGTTGGGCGTGGCGATCCGGCCACCTACGCTGTTCGCGGCCTCGACAATCTCTTCGTGCAGTCCCTGAAGCAGCGGGTTGTGGTCGATCAGGCTGACCGGGATGGAGCCCATGTGCCCGAAGCCCGCCTCGTCGCCCACTGTCAGCTGGGTCCCCAGTGCGCCCTTGACAGGCGCTTCGGCCAGGTCCGCAAGGACATCGGCGACGTCGGCACCCGCCTCAGTTCCGACGTCGAACCTTAACAGCGTGATATGCAGCGGCCAATCGCTGCGCGGAAAGACCAGGCCCGGCGATACGGGCTCCGTAAACGCCACCCAGATGAGGTTCCGCATAGGCAATAGTGTGCCACTGCTTGCTGGAGGTGCGAGAGGGATCCCCGCCAAGGGGCGGTTAGGTGGGAGAGCATCCAAAATCCCCGACCGTCTCTCACGTATCCCCCCTTAAACGCCAACGCTCCTGCACTAAAAGGCAGGAGCGTTGGTACGTACCGGAGACTAGACGGTGCGCACGACGTCGTCGTAATCGAACTTGGGCTTGGCTTCGCCCCAGGCGTCCGGGCCGGGCTGTCCAATGTTGACCACCAGGAAGCTCTTCTGGTCGCCGGCCGGGAAGAATTCGGCGTCAATGGCGGAGAAGTCTGCGCCGGTCATCGGGCCAGCGGCAAAACCGAGTGAGCGCACGGCAAGGATGAAGTAGCCGGCCTGCAGGTGGGCGTTGTTGTTGCCCGTAGCGGCGGCGAAAGCGGGATCGGCGTCGTACATGGCCTTGGGCGCGCCGTAGGCGGGCAGGAACTTGTCCCACTGACCCTGCCAGTCGGTGTCATAGGAGAGGATGGCGACCAGCGGGGCCGATGCCGTCTTGGCCTTGTTGCCGTTGGAAAGGGTGTCCACCAGCTTGGCGCGGGCCTCATCGGAGCGGACGTAGGTCACGCGGAGAGGCTGGGAGTTGAAGGCCGTGGGGCCGAACTTGGTGAGCTCGTAGATGGCGCGGGCCTGCTCGTCGGTGACTTCACCGGCAAAGCTGTTCGCGGTGCGGGCTTCGGCAAAAATGGCGTCGACTGCTGCGGCGTCAATGACTGCTTCTTCGTGGGCGATCGTCATTTGTGAACCTTTCGCTGGGCCCTGACCCTGAGCCGGCCGGGCACTTCTGCTTTCCATGGTTGCAACTTCAACTTCCGTTGTCTTCTTCCCATGACGGCCCGTGACGTTGGGCACAGGGCGAAAGTCGGTACCATCATGCTTGTGGGCTGCCTCGCGTTTTGCTGGCCGCCTCAGCCGTGGGAATGACGACACCAGAAGGGGCCTGATGCCTACCTTTCCCCTAGCGGCCCCTCGACGGGCGCTGGTAGTCCTCATCCTGCTGTTCCTGGCGTTCCTACTTCCGTCCACGCAGGCCTGGGGCGCGGTGGACGATGACCCGGGCAAACGATTCTTCGGCACCTTGCTGGACTGGAACAAGGACTCAGCAGCGGATTACGCCCAGCGTCTCGGCGCCCCCGCGGCTCTCTACGGGCAGAACGTGTCCCTCCCGGAGGACGACGGCGGCCGGGAATACCTCAAGGGCTACTTTGCCCAGGTGGCCGACCAAGGCTCCCACGCCTTGCTCACCGTCCGGCCCGGGATTGCCCTCCAGGACATCAACGACGACGTCGCCGCCACTTTCGCGCGGCAAATCACGACGGCGGCAGCCGGCTTCAGGGGGCAGGTGTTCGTGCGCTTCGCACCGGACATGAACGCCCCGTGGGTGGAGTGGGGCCAGGAGCCGGAGGCGTACAGGGCTGCGTTCGGCCGGGTTGCGGCCGCACTCCGGGCCAGCCTGACCGATCCCGTGATGGTGTGGTCTCCGACGGCGGAGAAGGACTACCCGTTCCAAGCGGCGACATCCACACCCCCCAAGGGTGTCCCCCTGGGATCGCTGGACACCAATGGAAACGGAGTCTGGGACCTGGGCGATTCGGCGTTTGACCCTTACTACCCCGGCGATGATGTTGTCGACTGGATTGGCCTGTCCGTCTATCACGACACCACAGGGGCCGGCGCCGCCCAAAACACCCTCCCCGCGGCGGGTGAGTTCAACGACTCCCTGCACGCGTCCGGCGGAGGTGCAGGCACGGACAACTTCTACAGCACGTATGTTCAAGCGCGGAACAAGCCGCTCCTGGTTGAAACCGGGGCCTTCTACTCTCCCGGTGCCGGCGGGGCCACCGAGATCGACGTCAAGCAGACGTGGTGGCATCAGGTCTTCTCCTCGGTGGCGCAGCCCGAGAACGGTGCAGTCCGAGCGGTGGTCTGGAACGAAACCACTGACGCACGCGATCAGAGCAACGTTTCCATCGACTGGCGCGTCACTGCGCAACCGTCGTTGGCAGCGCCCTTCCGAACTTCTTTGGACACCTCGGGCCTTGCAGTCGGCCCTGTCACGGAAAAGGGACTGAAGGACGTTCCGGGGCTCGAGGCGCCACAGGCGAAATCGGGCACGGTCATCCGCGGGTGGGCTGCCTGGGCGACTGCCGGTTCTGTCCTGGTGGCCGTGGCGGCGCTCTGGTTTCTGTCTTCTCGGGCGGCACCCAACAGGTGGTCATACACCGGGACAGGCAAGCGGGATCCCCGGATCGACATGCTCCGGGGTCTGGCCATCGTCTTCGTGGTGGTCAATCACGTTGGCATTAACTCCGTCTTCCAGCTGCTGAGCCAGGAGACCATCGGCGTGGTCTCGGGGGCGGAGCTCTTTGTGATGCTTTCGGGCGTGGTGCTGGGAATGGTTTATGGGCCACGGATCGCCACGGAGCTGGGAGACGTGGTGGACGGGACCACGAAGCGCGCATCGAAGCTGTATTTCACCGCTTTGGCAGTGGTCCTGATCGTGTACGGCCTGAGCTTGCTCCCGTTCGTCAACGCCGCGGCGGTCACCACGTTCACGGACCAAGGCACAGGCGCGGCCGGGCATTCAGCTGCAGGTACAACCTATGACCTCTACGCCGGGATGGAAGGCCTGCTGCAGTTCCCCGTCCCGCAAGGCCTGATCCCTGCCCTGCTGTTGTTGCAGGTTGGGCCGTGGCAGTTCAACATCATGGGCCTATACGTGGTCTTGTTGCTGATCAGCCCCCTGATCTTGGCGGCACTCTCCCGCGGCTTCACCTGGTTGATACTCACTATCAGCGGAGGCTTGTATATCGCCGGGTCTGTCTTCCGTTTCCGCTTGCTTCCCTCGCAGTTCGAGGATTCCTTTCCGCTGCTCGTATGGCAGGTCCTGTTCGTTCTGGGCATGACGGCGGGGTTCCATCGCCAACGGATCATCGACTGGTTCGCGCATCCAAGGCAGCGCATCCTCTTGGGGGTGTGCGTATTCCTGGCCGCTGCCTGCGCGCTTTTCTCATGGAGCGGGCCTTACCTCACCAACCAGTTGGACGTACGGCTTGCCCTCATTCCGGAACACACTTTCCGGTTCCTCTACGACAGCTTCTTCGGCCGCACCTACCTGGGACCCGGGCGCGTGCTGAACGTCATCGTCATCACCATCGCCCTGTACGCCCTGCTCAGTGCGTTCTGGAAGCCGCTCTCACGCGCCGTTGGCTGGTTTTTCGTACCACTCGGGCAAGCCACGCTCTATGTGTTCATCATGCACGTGTTCTTCATCGTCGCCATTGCCAATATCCCGGTTCTTCGGGAGGGCAACCTTTGGTTGAACACTGCCGTGTACGTCGCTTTGCTCGCCGTTCTGTGGATCATGGTGAAAACGAAGTTCCTGTTCAGGCTGGTTCCCCGGTAAGGCGGCTTTGACGGGGCAGCTGCGGCCGATTTGGCGGTAATGTTGCACCGAATCCCAATACTCTTCTGAGGAAGGCCCCGCCATGAGCATGCTCGGCACCAAATGGAAGCTCCACGGCAACGGCAAGTCGATCCGCCCAGGCCACGTGGTGGCACCCGACGAGCGGCTTGCCTGGCCCCTCACCATCGGCATCGGCATGCAGCACGTCGTCGCGATGTTCGGTGCGACCTTCCTGGTCCCCATCATCACGGGCATGCCGCCGGCCACCACCTTGTTCTTCTCCGGCATCGGGACCCTGCTGTTCCTCACCATCACCAAGGGCCGGGTGCCCAGCTACCTGGGGTCTAGCTTCGCGTTCATCGCTCCGATCCTGGCGTCCCAGCAGCAGTACGGCGTTGCCGGCGCCTTGGGCGGCGTGGTGCTTGCCGGCGTCGTACTGGCGCTTATTGGTGCGATCGTCCAGAAGTTCGGCGCTGAATGGATCAACCGCCTGATGCCGCCGATCGTGACAGGCGCGATCGTTGCGCTGATCGGCCTGAACCTGGCGCCGGCCGCGAAGAACAATTTCGACGCCGCGCCCGTCACCGCCCTCATCACCCTGGTCACGATCATCCTGGTGTCCGTCCTGTTCCGCGGAATCCTCGGGCGCCTCAGCATTCTGGTGGGTGTTGTGGTGGGGTACCTCGTGGCGATGATGCGCGGTGAGGTTTCCTACGAAAAGATGGACGCCGCCGCCTGGGTGGGCCTGCCGCTGTTCCAAACGCCCGAATTCCACATCGGCGTGGTGGGTCTCTTCGTACCCGTGGTGCTGGTCCTGGTGGCTGAGAACGTTGGCCACGTGAAGTCCGTGGCCGCGATGACCGGCCAAAACCTCGACGGCGTCTCCGGCCGCGCGCTGATCGCCGACGGTGCCGCGACGGTACTTGCCGGATTCGGCGGCGGTTCAGGCACCACCACTTACGCGGAAAACATCGGCGTCATGGCCGCCACCAAGGTGTACTCGACGGCGGCCTACTGGGTGGCCGGTATCTTCGCCATCCTGCTGAGCTTCTCCCCGAAATTCGGTGAGCTGATCGCGACCGTCCCGCCAGGTGTTCTGGGTGGCGCAGCGACGATGCTGTACGGCATGATCGGTGTGCTCGGCGTGAAGATCTGGGTGCAGAACAAGGTCAACTTCTCCAACCCCATCAACCTGACCACTGCCGCCGTTGCCCTGATCATCGGCATCGCGGACTACACGTGGACCATCGGCGAGCTGAAGTTCACAGGTATTGCCCTGGGCTCCGCCGCTGCCCTGGTGATCTACCACGGCATGAAGGGGCTGGCCCGCTGGCGCGGGACCGTCGCTGAACCGGAGACGGAGACGGCGGGGTTGCCGCCTGCGGTGAAGTCGGCGATGAATGCTGCGGCGAAGCGGGGCGGGAAGAAGAAGTAGGGTCGCGGCGCAACTATCCCCAGGATTGTTCGGACATGTGCCTGAAGGCGACTTCGAGGATCCTCAGGTGCCTTGGCCTGGAGAGCGCGAAGAGGACTACCTCGGCTACGTCATCGGGGGTCATCATGTTCTCCAGCTCTGGCATTCCCGGCCGCCTAAGGCCTCGTCCCATGCCAAAGTTGCTCGCTACTCCTCCCGGGCAAATGTTGGTGCACCGGATACCGCTGGTTCTGAGTTCGTGGTCCAGTGAACGCGTGAATCCGACCTGGGCGAACTTTGTGGCAACGTACACGGATTCGTCGGGCAGACCGCGACGGCCTGCCTCCGATGCCACGGTGATGATGTCCCCTGCGCCCCGCTCTTTCAGGTACGGAAGGGCAGCGCCCACCGTGTTGAAGAGACCAGTCACATTGACGTCGGTCATTTCCTCCACGTCGCTGTCCAAGGTATTGCTGAAAGGCGCCCAGGAGCCCACTCCGGCGTTGCCTATGACGATGTCTATACCGCCAAAGTGCTCCGCCGTTCTCTCTGCCGCGGAGTTCATAGCCTCGCGGTCCCGGACATCAGCTGCCAAAGCCAGGCTGCCGGGAAGTACGGGTCCCAGCCCGGAACGCGAAACCATGGAAACCGAGGCTCCCGCCCTGGACAGGGCTTCGGCGACGGCGGCACCAATTCCGCCGCTGGCCCCTGTAATGAAGGCCGTCTTGCCCGACAGCAGCTGATGGTCATTGGTCTTAGGCTCCGTTGGGGCTTGGTGCGGCGCACGGAAAGAGGAACCCGTCGCCTCAGAGCGCATGGATGCTCCATTGCGAGGTGTGGGCCTTACCGGGCAGCAGCACCACCAGGTCCTCGCCTGAATTGAACGCGTTTGGAGGGCAAGTCATCGGTTCCACAGCCAAACCAATCCGGTGCCGTTCCGGGATGACATGGTCCGCGGTGTGGATCTGGACCCATGGGCAAGACTTTCCCCACGTCATCGCGACTCCAGTGCCGGCCGGATCCCAAACCCTTATCCGGCTGCCTCCCTCAGCAGTGATATTGAGATCTGTAAAGGCGTGGTCGATGGCTGTCCTTCCCAACTGCCGTGACTGGCGGTAATCGAATGCGGTGCCGTCAACTGACATGCGCTGGATCGGGATGAGCCTATCCGGGGTGACGTCCAGAAATGTTGCTGCAGCCAGCTCCAAGTGCCAGTCGTCAAGGGGTGAGCGTCCGGCAACCAAGTATGGGTGCGGGCAAGTCCCATAAGGTGCCGGCTTCCCGCCAACGTTGGTGGCGGTAATGACGGTATGAAATCCGGCCTCGTCCGCCGTGTAGGCAACATCGAGTACCAACTCGAAGGGATATCCCTGGCTCTTAGCCAAGATGCACCGCAGCCTGATACTCGCCTCGTCATGGTGGTAAACGGACCATGGAACGTGTGACACCAGACCATGCAGTGCCGCCGCCCTGGAGGGCTCGTTAATTGGCACTGTCCGTTCAACGCCATCGAAGCTGTAACGTCCATCCGGAATGCGGTTGGGCCAAGGGGCAACAATGGCACCTCGGTAGTCAGGCATCGGCTCACCGGAAGCGAACGGAACGATCAGGTCACGGCCCTCGTGGGTGAGCATGCGAACTGCAGCTCCCTCGGGCACTATGACGGCGCTGTATCCCCCCGATGAAATTCCGTAATCACGATGCGCACTCATAGGACAGCGGCCCGGTGCGTGGAGACGACGCCCAGTAAGCGATTTACGACTCGTGTAGTTTCCAGCCGCGCTGGAGCAAGGTACCGGCGGGGATCCACTACATCCGTCCCGGTCAGGGCAGACCGGATTGCGCCCGTAAAGGCGATGTTGAGAATGGTGCCCAAGTTTATCTTCACCATCCCTGACTCCACAGCCATTGCCAGTTCATCCTCCGGCACCCCCGAGGAGCCGTGCAGCACCAGCGGCACTGCCACTTCTGCCTTGATCCGGGCTATGAGTTCGTGGTCCAGCCGCGCTGTCCGCGCCGTCATGGCATGGGAGCTGCCGACAGCGACGGCAAGCGAGTCAACTCCAGTCGCCGCGGCGAAGCTGGCTGCTTCAGCGGGATCAGTGCGTACTCCCGGCGCGTGCGCACCCTCTTTTCCGCCGATTTCTCCAAGTTCTGCTTCGACATGCCATCCGCGGGCCTGGGCCCAACGGGTGGCACGGCGTGTGGCTGCGACGTTGTCCTCGTACCCCAGCCGGGAGGCGTCCACCATGACGGACGTGATTGGACTTGAGGCCGCCTGCGTGAGGATCTCTTGGTCCTCAATGTGATCCAGGTGCATGGAAACCCGTCCTGTCGAGGACTCAGCCAGTGCCGCAAGTCCTCTTAGCAGTGGCGTAAGCCGGCCGCCATGGAACTTGATGCAGTTCTCGCTGATCTGCATCACCGCCGGCAACCCGGTATCTTCGACGGCCTCAATGATGGCTTCCCCATGCTCAAGGCTGATGACGTTGAAGGCCGCCAGGCCGACGCCCCTTTCGACCGCATCGCTCATGAGCTCACCAGTATGCGCCAGTGCCATTTGACCTCCCGTTGCTTTTGGTTGGAGCTGTTCACGTCTTGAATCAAGCAATCTGAATGTGAGCTTGACAACACCTCCAATGAAAAACAACAATATCCAATAACTTCCAATCAACCAACAGTCAGGACGCAAAGGTGCTTCTCGTAGGACTCGACATCGGCACGACGGCGGTCAAGGCCGTCGTCTTCGACGAGGACGGCACTGCCCTCGCCGAGGGACGGTCCGCGACTCCTTGGTCCTTCTCGAACGAGGGGACTCAACTGGAAGCCAGCGAGCTTCTCACGGCCGCTTCCGCGGCCCTGACCAAGGCTCTGTCCGCATCCCCGAGCGGTGCAGTCGCATCCATAGGCATCACCAGCATGGGTGAATCCGGCGTGCTGATCGGCCGGGATGGCCAAGCCTTGGGACCAGTTATCGCTTGGCATGACCGGCGGGATCTTGCCGAACTGGAAAACCTGCGCTCGGCAATCGCGGAGGACCTCTTTGCCTCCCGTACGGGCCTGCCACTGCGCGAGCAATGGTCCCTGACCAAGCACCGCTGGCTCCTGACCCACGTGCCGGAGACCCGGCGGGCCATGCTGCGTCTTAACATCGCGGAGTGGATGGCCTTCGCACTGGGAGGGGCTCCCGTCTCTGAACTCTCCTTGGCCTCCCGCACAGGCTGGATGGATCTCACTTCCCGCAACTGGTGGAGCGAAACCCTGGAATGGGCAGGGGTCGCTCAGGCTCTGATGCCCGAACATGCGGTGGCAGGGACCAACATCGGTACAGTGAGCGCCGGGGCGGGAATAAGCCGCCTCGCCGGAGCAGCAATCACAGTGGCGGGCCACGACCACCAAGCAGCCGTCGTTGGAGCGGGGGCCTACCTCCCCGGTGATGTCCTTGACTCCTGCGGAACCGCCGAAGCCCTGGTGCGGATCATTGACCCGGCCGTTTCCGAATCTGCGATGCTGGAGCTGACATCCGCCGGAATTACTGCGGGCTGGTCCGTCATCGATCAGAAGTGGACACTCCTGGGCGGAACCCAGGCCGGGCTGGTCCTCCGGAACGCCTTGAACATGCTTGGCCTGGACACCGCGGACATCGCCCGCCTTGACGCTGAGGCCTCCCATAGCGCCAGTCCCCTTTACGCCACGATCCACGCCGGGCAAGAACTCTTGCTCCACGGCTCCACGAATTCAAACAACCAGGCAGACATTTGGCGCGCTGCCCTGGGCGCCGTGACCCAACAGGCCCTGGACGTCCACTCCCGGATGACCCGGGCCGCCGGTACCCCCTCCCGGATGGTGGTCACGGGCGGCTGGTCCCTCAGCAGGGGACTCCTGGAGAACAAGGAAAAGGTGTTCGGCCCGCTGACGGTCTCGCCCGCCAAAGAAGCCGGAGCGCGGGGAGCGGCGCTTTTCGGAGGCCTCGCGGCCGGCATCTACCGATCCGTTGAAGAATTTCCGTCGGGCACAAGTCAGCACGCCCCTTCCCATACCGCCCACCAAAAAGAAGGGGCCGTGCAATGAACCCCTCCCCGGACCGCAATCAGGCCCGCTCGGATTCCCGCGTTCCTTTCCCGGAGCAGCGGCGCGGGCTCATCCTTGAGCGCCTCCGCACTGAAGGCCGCGCCGACGCGGCCGCCATCTCAGAGGAACTCGGCGTCACCGGTGAAACCTTGCGCAAGGACCTCATGGCCCTGGAGCAACTGGGCCTCCTGCGCCGGGTTCATGGCGGAGCCGTGCCAGTGGGACGACTGACCTACGAGCCGGCGGTATCGACGCGGACAGGCTTCCGTGACGAAAAGACCCGCATCGCCAAGGCGGCACTGCGACACCTGCCCAGCGGCGGTTCGTTGCTGCTCGACGCCGGATCCACAACAGGCAGGCTGGCCGCCATGTTTCCGTATGACAAGGAGTTGACCGTGTATACAAACACGCTCAGTATCGCCACCAGCCTTCTGGACCGACCGCTGCTCACGGTTCATACGCTCGGTGGCCGGGTCCGGCCGCTCACGGAGGCCGAAGTGGATGACTGGGCGTCCCGGTCGCTTGCCGAAATAAACGTCGATGTTGCCTTCCTCGGAGCGAACGCCATTTCGGTGGACCGGGGCCTCACTACCCCCGATCCTGCGGAAGCCGCAGTGAAAAGGCTCATGCTGCAGAGCGCCAGGCGGCGCATCCTCCTGGCCGATCACAGCAAATTCGGGTGCGTGAGCAACTGCAAACACGCAGACCTGGCTGACATCGACATCATCATCACCGACTCGGACCTTGACGACCGGGAGCTCAAAGCCATCCAGGCTGCAGGAGTGGAGGTGGAACTGGCATGATCGTGACCGTTTCACCGAATCCGAGCCTTGACCGCACCATGTCCATTGACCGGCTGGGCCACGGAGATGTTGTCCGTAGTCCCCGGAGTTACAACGAACCCAGCGGCAAAGGCGTCAACGTCGCCGTCGCGCTGCATGCGAACGCCATCGACGTCGTCACCGTCCTGCCCGCCGGCGGCTTTAACGGGGTGCAAGTTACCGGCATGCTTGCCGAACTGGGCGTCCCCCACATCGCGGTGCCGATCGCGGAGGAGATCCGAAGCAATGTCAGCCTGGTGGAACCTGACGCGACCGTCACCAAGATCAACGAGGTAGGCCCCACCTTGGACACTGCGGAGGCCACGTCCCTTGTCCGGGAAGCCTTGGGGCAGGTCAAGGCTCATGACTGGCTCGTCCTTTGCGGGACGCTGCCGGAGGGCCCGGTGGAACGGTTGTACATCGACCTCGTGAAGGGGGCCCACGGACGGACCGCCCGGGTGGCCGTCGACACTTCGGGAGAACCCCTGCGGACCGTCCTCCCGTATGGGCCGGACCTGGTCAAACCCAATGCCGGTGAGCTCGCGGAACTCACCGGCCGGGCGTTGGAGACCTTGGGTGACGTCGTTGACGCCGCCCAGGAAATTCGACGCCGGGGAGCCCGGGCCGTTCTGGCCAGCCTCGGATCAGACGGAGCGATCCTCCTCGACGATTCCGGATGCCTTTTCGGCCAGGCACAGGTTGACCGCGTCGTCAGCACCGTCGGCGCTGGGGATGCACTGCTTGCCGGCTTCCTCGCCGGCGGCGCAAACGGACGCCAAGCCCTTCACGAGGGATTGGCCTGGGCGGCGGCCGCCGTCCAAAACGAGGGCACTCTGTACCGCGGCTGCAAGCCGCAGATACGAGTGGACATCAGCGACGATCTCGACCGGAACCGAGCCCTCCAGGAACCCTGCACCGCAGCAGGCCTTCCGGCGGGGAGCATGGCCTAAGCCCCTCCTCCCCCCTGTCACCACACCTTAGCCTCGCGCTGCGAGGCCCATGCCTGGCTACACCCAACCCATTTTCGAAGGAGAACCATGATTACCAAGCGAACAGCGCGGCTCGCACTTGTCTCATCTCTCTCTGCTGCAACCCTGATCGGTCTCACGGCCTGTGGAGGCTCGGCACCGGCCAGCACGCCCTCAGAAGAGAAGGGCCTGATCGGCATTTCCATGCGGTTTATCGCCGGAAACTCCTGGCTGAGCACCATGTCCGACGGCGCCGTGAAGTCCGGAACCGCCAAGGGCTGGACCATGGAAGCCGTCGACGCCCAAGGCAGCGCCCAGACCCAGATCCAGCAAATGAGGACCTTCATCAACAAGGGCGCCAAGGCGATCATCATCGAACCGGTAGGCGACCGCAACGTTGCCAGCGGCATTGAAGCGGCGAAGGCCGCCGGCGTCCCTGTCATCGTGGTCAACGACCGTGTCTCGGAGGAACTCGCCAAAAAAGTGGCCTGCAACGTACACGACGACGGCGAAGCGACCGCCGAGTTGGTGGGCGAGAAGGCCGCGGCAGCCGCCGTCGCCAAGAAGGGCGAAAACTCCACCATCAACCTCTACATCCAGGCCCTGTTCCCGCAGGAGCTCGTCACAGAAAGCCGCGAAAACGGCTTCATGGCCGGCTGGAACAAGTACATGGAGCAGCACCCGACGGTGAAAACCAAGCGAATCCCCAACAACTACGGGGAAGCGCTGCCGGACAAAACACTGACTGCGATGCGAAACGTGCTTTCAGGAAACCCCGACATCGATGTGGTGTTCAACCAGACCGACGTCGTGATGCCGGCCGTGATCGAAGCTCTCAAGGGAGCAGGCCGCATGGACCAGAACGGCAAAACCGACGTCATCCTCGCCGGGTTCGACGGTGGAATGGACGTTATCAAATCGATGGCCAAGGATCCCGCCTCCCCCGTGGTTGCAGACGGCTTGAACCAGCCCGCGCTCCAGGCCGCGTACGCCGTGGACGAAGCGATCGCCGCTGTGACCGGCGCCCCTACCGGCAAGTGTGAAGGCTCCCCCGCTACCCGGATTCTGCCCGCCTTGGCCGTCACCCCGGAGAACGCCGGGCAGTACATCAGCGACGACCTCGCCTTCGCCGGCGCCGAATAGGCAGGACTTAATCATGACTGCACCCGCTGGGCCGAAGTTGCGCCCACTGATCTCCGTATCGGGAGTGTCCAAGGCCTACCCGGGAACCCAGGCCCTGGCAGGCGTGGACCTCGAAGTCATGCCCGGGGAAATCCACGGAATCGCCGGACAGAACGGCGCCGGGAAATCCACCCTCGTGCGGATCCTCTCCGGGGTCGAGAAGCCTGATTCCGGCCGTGTCCTGATTGACGGGGAGTCCGTCACGCTGGATAACCCGCAGGCGGCCCAGCGGGCGCGGATCATGACCGTCCACCAGGAACTTAGCCTTGTCCCCCACCTCTCCGTCGCGGAAAACATCTACGTCGGAGAACTGCCCCGCACCACCGTAGGCACCGTCCACTGGTCCAAGGTCCGCAACCAGGCCCGGGAACAACTGCTGCGACTGGGGTTCAACATCGACGTCCGGGCCACCGTGGCGTCCCTGCCGATCGCCCACCGGCAGGCCGTGGAAATTGCCAAGGCCCTTACTCGGGATGCCCGGGTACTCATCCTCGATGAGCCCACTGCTACCCTGCCCAGACACGATGTAAACCAACTGTTCGACCTGCTGAACCAACTCAAGAAACTCGGCCTGGCCATCATCTATATCTCGCACCACTTCGACGAGATGTACGCGATCTGCGACCGGATCTCCGTCTTTCGCGATGGCCAGCGCGTGGCGCTTCACGACAGCGACGAAAAGCAGCATGACGCCATCCTGCAGTCCATGCTCGGGGGAATCAGCCCTGAACGGTCAGCCAAGCTTCAGGTGGGACCAGGAGACCTGCCAAGGCTCGGCACTGGCCGGACCGCTGGCGAGGTAGCGCTGTCAGTACGCGGCCTCCGAGATGGCCACGACCTGCACGGTGTAGATCTGGACCTTCACAAAGGAGAGGTGCTCGGCATAGCAGGACTCTCCGGTAACGGCCAAAGCCAGCTTGCCGCCGCCCTGTTCGGTGCCGAGAAGTCCCAGCACGAGCACTTCCTGGTCAACGGGCGCGAGCGCCGCAGACAGGATCCGGCACATTCGATCGCCCTGGGCATCGGTCTCCTCCCCGAGGAACGCAAGACGCAGGGGCTGATCCTTGGCATGTCCATCACCCGCAACATCACCATGGCCTCTCTGCCGCGATTCTCACCCGGATACTTCCTCAGCAAGAGCAAAGAACATGAAGCGGCCGTAACCATGCGTGACGCCCTGGCGATCAAGACCGCACACGTCGGCGAAGCAGTGGGGAATCTCAGCGGCGGCAACCAGCAAAAGGTCGCGCTTGCGAAATGGCTGGTCAGCGGCGTCAGCACACTGATCATCGTCGAACCCACCCGGGGCGTGGACGTCGGGGCAAAACTCGAAATCTACGAACTCATCCGCACATTTTCTGACCAGGGCGGGAGCATCATCCTGATCACGTCCGAAATCGACGAGGCACTGATGTGTGACCGGGTGCTCATCCTCAGTCGGGGCCGGACCGTCGGCACCGTAAGCCGCAGCGAAATCGAGCAGCGCGGGGAGGCCGCGATCCTCGACCGCTTCAACTGACATACCGCAAACCAAACAATGGAGTTCAAACCCGTGGCTACCAATACCACTCCCCCGCCGACAGCACGGAAACCGTTCCAGAGTCTGCCGGGCACCATTACCTCGCTCCGCACGTTCGTCTCTTCGCTCGGCTCCAAGGGATACCTGCTGGCCGTGGGCGCCATCGTCCTTCTGGTCGGTAGCGCCCTCTCCCAGCACTTCATGACCTCACGGAACCTCATATCGGTCCTGATCACCGCTTCTGTGGTGTCCATCCTTGCCGTCGGACAGTACCTCGTCATTGTCACCGGTGGCATCGACCTCTCGGTAGGCGCTGTTGCGGCGGTGTCATCGGTGATAGTCGGTCTGGCCCTTCAACAGGGCACACCTTGGCCAGTCGCCCTCCTCCTGGCGCTCCTCACTGCCGGGCTGATCGGAATATTCAATGGCCTCATGATCGTCTACGGCGGCATCACGCCATTCATCGTCACGCTTGCAATGATGAGCATCGCCAGGGGCGTGGCCTACATGCTCCAGACGGGCAGGCAGGTAGCCATCGAAGACCAAGGTTTTCTCGCGGCCTTCACCGCCAACCTCGGCCCGATGCCCGCACCGGTCATGATCGCCCTGTTGGTGACCATCGTCTTCGCGGTGGTCATGGCCCAGACACGCTTCGGTCGAAGGCTGTTCGCCTTGGGTGGGAACGCAGAAGCGGCCCGGCTGTCCGGGCTTCCCATCAAGCGGGACATCATCGGCGCTTACTGCCTGTCCTCCCTTCTGGCCGGTCTGGGCGGCGTGATGATCGCCGCTCAGCTCACCGAGGGGAGCGCCATCATCGGTGAGGGCTACGAGCTCAACGCAATTGCCGCCGTCGTGGTTGGCGGTGCCTCACTCTTCGGCGGTACCGGCGACCCTATTAGCGCCGTCCTGGGAGGCCTGATCATTGCGGTGATCCTGAACATCATGGACCTGCTGGGCATCCAGGCCCAGCCCCAACTGATCGTCAAGGGCGCTGTAATCCTCCTGGCGGTCCTGTTTACCAGTGGGGTGGGTAACAAACTGCCCGGGGCCCTACGAAAAGTTCTCTTCCAGCAGCGCTACACAGGCCTGCCCGCACATGAAACACCGGCAGGCGCTGAGACTGCAAACCAGAAGGAGGACGCGAATGCCCGCCGCTAACGAGGCCACGAAAGTGCGTTGGGTTTTCCTCACGGAAACTGAAGCCGAAACCGTTGACGCGGTCTGCGCACGCATCTTTCCCAGCGGAGACGGAAAGCCCGGCGCCAGGGAAACCAAGGTCATCAACTACATAGACAGGACCGTAGCTGACGAGGACGAGGCTCTGCGCCGTTGCTACCGGGACGGAGTTACGGCCCTGAATGCCCTCACATCCGAGCTCTACGGGCAACGGTTCGCGGAGCTGTCCGACGAACGCAAAGACCAGGTGCTGGAGCGCATCGAGGCCAATTCAGCGGTTGAATCCACGGGCGCCCCGCAGGGTCCCGAGGACGAAGGCCTTCTGGCAACGTTCTTTGCGCTCGTCTGGGAGCACACCATCCAGGGCATGTTCTGCGATCCGCAATACGGCGGCAACCACGAGGCCCTGGGGTGGCAATTGGTCGGCTTCCCGGGAGCCCAGTGGGGCTACAACGCCGAGCAAATGCGGCCCGGTTTCGATTCCAAGACCATCCCCATCAAGACCCTTGAAGATCTACGTAGAGAGTTGAGGCGCGCAGATGACTGAGACTGCAGAGGCCATCGTCGTCGGACTGGGAGCATCCGGCGGGATCATCGCCGAACAGCTGACCAAGGCCGGGATCCGGGTGCTGGCCCTGGACAAGGGTCCCGTGCACACAACCGAGGAATTCACCTTCAAGCAGGATGAAGTCAAGTACTACTCCCGCGGCTCCCTCGTCCCGCAACTGGCAACCGACCCCGTCACTTGGCGGCCGGACGAGAAGTCCACGGCCCGCCTGCTCCCCTGGGCCGCCGGGGTACGGGGAAACAGCGAACCCCTACACCTGCCGCCTTCCATAGGTCCGGGCGGCGGAACCCTGCACTGGGGCGGCGCCTCATGGCGCCACCGGGACTCGGACTTTCGGATGAAATCCCTGATCGAAGAACGGTTTGGATCCGATGCCCTGGATGAGGACTCCACCATGGTGGACTGGCCCATCGGCTACGAGGACCTCGAACCCTACTACGACCGCGTGGAGTGGGAACTTGGAGTCTCGGGCCGGGCAGGCAACATCAAGGGTGCGCCGGACCCGGAGGGCAACCCGTACGAATCCCCCCGTGAGCGGGGCTTCCCAATGCCCCCGCTACGCACTGCCGCGGCCGACGACCGGTTCAAGGCGGCCTGCCAGCGCCTGGGATACCGTCCCTTCCAGCAGCCGGCGGCCGTGGCATCAACGGACTACAAGTCGCTCAAAGGCTGCGAGTACTGCGGTTTCTGCCACGGCTTCCTCTGCCACGTCAACGCCAAGCAGTCGAGCCGCATCACCTCAGTCGAGGCAGCGTTGCAGACAGGCAACCTTGAAATCCGCTCCAACTCGCGGGCCTTCAGGCTGGATCGTGACGCCTCCGGACGCCGGATCACCGGAGTTTCATACTTCGATGCCGAGGGCAACGTCCACCAAGTGCGATCCAACCTGGTGGTAGTGGCTTGCTACGCCCTGGAAAACAGCCGCCTGCTGCTCGCCTCCGGCATCAACGCCAACGGACAAGTGGGCCGGAACTTCATGACGCACAGTTTCGGCTGGTGCAGTGTGGTCCTGCCGGAGTTCAGCAACCCCTTCATGGCACCCTTGGTTGCCGCCAGTGTTGTGGACGACCTGAACTGCGACGGAGTGCCTGACAACAATGAAGGTGTGCTGTGGGGATCGGTCCTCACCAGCATTCCCGGGGATCTCCAACCCATTGAGGCTGCCCACAACCTTCCGCCCGGCATGCGCCGCTGGGGCCAGGGATTCAAGGATTGGTTCTCCGAGAACTACCGCCGCCTCATGGGCATCCACAACCAAGTGCCCAGCTTCCCATCCAAGAAGTACTACTGCGACCTTGATCCGGTAGTGAAGGACAAGTTCGGCCAGCCGGCCCTGCGCATCACGCATGACTGGTCAGAGCATGACCTAGCCGCCCTGCGGTACTTCGAGAAGGTCAAGCGCGCCATCGCCGAGGAAATGGGCGCCACGCAGTTCTGGTCGGAACCAACACCCCCGGCCTACCACCTGTCCACCCACGAGGTGGGAACACACCGGATGGGCGAGAATCCCGCGGATTCCGTCGTCGACATTTTCGGTGAGTCCCACGAATGCAAGGGTCTGTACGTCGTGGGAGGCGGCCAGTTCCCCACCCTGTCCGGATACAACCCGACCCAGACCCTGCAGGCGTTGGCCTATCTGAGCGCCGACCACATCCTCGAGAAAGTCTGACCCGGCCGTACCGGCCTCCCTGACCACCCCGAAAGAACACCCGCTGCCTGATCCCCAGGTGGCGCTGCGAAAAAGAAAGAGAAACAACAAATGGTTGACCCGTATGCCGTCGTGGCATTGTCCAACACCGTCCACACCATCAAGAAGCGCGAAGACGCCATCGAAAACACCAAGCGGATCTGTGACTTCATGGACCCGGCCGTTATGGTGGCGGCAACCGATGGTGCGCCCGTGAAGCTCGTTGTCCTGCCGGAAATGGCCATCCAGGGCATGCTTCCGGACTTCAAGGCCGGTAACCGCGAGGCCCACGAAGCCTTCGCTATGACCATCCCGGGCCCGGAAACAGAGATCCTCGGGCAGAAGGCCCGCCAGCTCAACACCTACATCGCCGCGGAACTCTACTTGGTCCGCGACGATGACTTCCCCGGCCACCTCTTCAACGTAGCCTTCATCATCGACCCCAACGGCGACGTCATCTACAAGCGCTACAAGTCCACCTCCGACGCTTACGAAGGCGGCGCCCTGGGCACCACCAACCCGCACGACATCTGGGATGAATTCATTCAGAAGCGCGGCAACGGCAGCCTTCTGGATGCCTTCTTCCCGGTCGCCAAGACCGAGATTGGCAACATCGGATACATCATCTGCCACGAAGGTGCCTACCCGGAGACCTCACGTGGCCTTGCGATGAACGGAGCCGAACTCATCATCCGCGGCACGCTCATCGAACCGCAGGTCGGAATGGGTATGTGGGAGCTGCAGAACCGCGCCCACGCCATGTTCAACCAGGCCGTGGTGATCGCCCCGAACCTTGGACCACAGCGCAATGACGATGGCAGCCTCTTCGATCTCTTCGGCGGGCAGTCGATGATTGTTGACCACAAGGGCCGGGTGCTGGTGAAGAACGAGGGCGTCAGCGGCGGTGACTCCTTCGTAAGCACCGTAGTCGACTTGGAGGCGCTGCGACGTTCCCGGGCCGCCAACGGCGTCACCAACTGGTTCAAGGATCTGCGCACCGAGATGTACGCCGGGATCTACGAACAGCCGATTTACCAGAAGAACCAATACCTCAACGAGCTTCCGGCCGAAGGCTGGCTTGCCCGCGAGGCCAAGCGCCGTGGCATGAACATCCAGAACCTCATGGAACGCGGACTCCTCACCGCGCCGTCGAGCAACTAGCCACAACTCCCTGCAGAGGGAGAACCATGCGGGCGTCCGGCCCACGCCGGACGCCCGCTACTCCAACACAAAGACTGAAAGTTCGAAAGGTAGACGCATGTACGCCGCCCTCCTCCGGGCCCCCGGCCCCATCGAGAACCATCCGCTGGAGTACAGCGAGGTCGCCGAACCCGTTCCGGGACCCGGAGAAGTTGCGATCAGTGTGCTCGCTTGCGGGGTCTGCCGGTCCAACCTGCACATGATCGAAGGTGACTGGTTGCCGGGCACCCCCGCCGCGCTGCCCATCATCCCGGGCCATGAGGTCATCGGCCGGGTTAAGGCCCTGGGTCCCGGCGTGTCCAATCTCGCGGTAGGCGACCGGATCGGCGTCCAACCCATCTGGTCCACTTGTGGCCGCTGTGAACACTGCGTCGGTGGCCATGAACAGCGTTGTCGACGGCGCCAAATCACCGGCGAGACGCGCGACGGCGGTTACGCCGAAGTCATGCTGGCCAAGGCCAACTTCGCGTGCAAGATCCCCGATTCCCTGTCCGATACCGAAGCTGCGCCGCTACTGTGCCCTGGCATCACTGCCTACGGCGCCCTTAAAAAGGCACGCCTGCGCCCCGGTCGGAACGTGGCCGTATTCGGCGTCGGCGGAGTTGGCCATCTGGCACTGCAAATGGCCGCCATCACAGGCGCCCGCGTCAACGCCGTATCCCGCAGCCCCAAAGCCCGTGCCCTCGCTGAACAACTTGGCGCCCATGGAAGCTATGTGCCTTCCGGCGGCGAAGGGGGTTTAGTGCTCCGGGAGGGATCGCAGGACGCCGCCATCGTCTTCGCCCCGTCGGACAAGACCGTGGCCGAAGCGCTGCGCGTCATCAGGCCTGGGGGCCGCGTCGTCCTCGGCGTGTCACAATCCGTGGGCGTCATGGACATCGGTGACGAGAAAACCATTGTGGGAACGGTCCTGGGAACCCGTCAGGACATGGCGGACGTACTGGACTTGGCAGTGGACGGCAAACTCCATGCCGTCCACGAAGACTTCCCCCTCAGCGAGGCCAACCTGGTTCTGCAGAAGCTGAAGAACGGTCAGTTGCAGGGTCGGGCAGTATTGGTCCCGGGGGCATGAACGCCATGACGGGCCGGGGACCGCATCGTTTCATTATTGTCGGCAGGGGCTGGCGTGCGGATTTCTACCTTCGTATCGCCCGACGCCTTCCTCACCTCTTCTCCTGTGTCGGCGCCGTCACCCGCACGGCAGAAGGCGGGATGGAGATGGAACAGCACTGGGGCATTCCCACTTATCGCACCATCGAGCATGCAGTAAGCGACCTCCACCCGGAGCTTGCAGTCACCTGCGTCCCCCGGGAGGCCAATCCGGACGTTATCCGTGCGCTCATTGGACTGAACATTCCTGTCCTTTCGGAAACACCACCCGCCGCAGATCTCCCGTCCCTGCGCGCGCTGTGGCACGACGTGGGAGCCACCGGGCTGGTACAGGTCGCAGAGCAGCACCCATATCTTCCCGTCTTCCAGGCCGTCCGTTGCCTCCTTGACTCCGGAAAATTCGGGGAGGTCAGCTCCGCGACAATATCGTGGACGCACGACTACCACGCCATCGCCGTACTGCGCTCGGTGCTGGCTCTGGGACACGGGCAGGTTCAGATTCTGGCGACGTCCCAACCGACCGCACTCATGGGCGGACCGGACCGGCAGGGCAAACCGGATCGAACGAAGCTTGAGGACGTTAATGCCACGTTTGCACTCTTGAGCTCAGGCTCGAAAACAGGTTTGTACGACTTCACCGACACCCAGTGGTTCAACCCGCTGCGGGGGCGCCACTTCCAACTCCGGGGAAGCCACGCCGAACTCACGGGCAACCGGCTCACCTGGTTGAACAACGACGGCGACCCAGTCAGCGCGTCCGTCGAACGGCGCCAGTACGGTGTTGACGGAAACCTCGAAGGATTCGATCTGGACACCCTCAGCGCAGCCGGAGAAATGCTTTATGTGAATCCGTTTCGCGGAGCCCGGCTCTCCGACGAGGAGATCGCCATGGCCACCTGCCTCAGCAACACACTCCCGGAAAACCGCCATCTGGGCTACTCCCTCGCGGACGCCTGCCAAGATCATTACCTTTCGCTCCTCATCCATGAAGCAGCTGGCTCCGGGGGGACAACCAACTCCACGTCACAGCCATGGCAGATCCCAGCCAATAACGCCCCCACCGTACATCAGCCAGGACCAACAGGCCCCTTCAAGGGCCTGGAAGCAACCAGATAACACCGACTCGAAGGAACCACACAACATGCAAAACCGCACCCTGGGACGCACCGGGCTCTCTGTCTCCTCCGTTTGCGTGGGAACAAGTGCCTTGGGCAGCCACCCCACCCAGTACGGCTACGAGGTCAGCCACGAAACAGCAGTACAGACCATCCGCAGGGTGTTCGAAGGACCGTTCAACTTCATCGACACTTCCAACGAATACGGCCACGGCGGAGACAGCGAACGCCGGATCGGCGAAGCCATCAAGGAAGTTGGTGGCCTGCCCGAGGGCACTGTCCTCGCCACCAAGGTGGATCCGATCGTCGGCACCACTGACTTCTCGGGTGACCGCGTACGCAAGTCCGTCGAGGAAAGTCTTGAACGCCTGGGATTGGACACGCTGCAGCTGGTCTATTTTCACGATCCCGAAAAGATCTCATTCGAGGAAGGAACAGAGGCCGGTGGTCCCCTTGAAGCTCTCGTGGATTTGAAGAATCAGGGCGTCATTCAGCACTTGGGTGTCGCTGGCGGCCCCATTGACCTCGAATTGAAGTACCTGGCCACCGACGCCTTTGATGTGGTCATCAGCCACAACCGCTACACCCTCGTCGACCAGACCGCTGAACCCCTGATCCAAGACGCGGCGGCCCGTGGCGTTGCCTTCGTAAATGCCGCACCGTTCGGCGGTGGCATGCTGGTCAAGGGGCCGGACGCAGTCCCCAACTACTGCTACCGCCCAGCCAGCCAGGCGATCGTGGAAAGGGTCCGGAAGATGGAACAGCTGTGCAAGGCATACGACGTGCCGCTGGCTGCTGCGGCGCTCCAGTTCTCCACCAGGGACTCCCGCGTGGCATCTACCATCGTAGGCATGTCCGAGCCCCGCCGGGTTGCCCAAACCGCGGACCTTGCCGAGTGGGACATTCCCGCGGAACTGTGGGATCAGTTGCTCCCGCTGGCCCACGCCGGATCCGGCGAACTGGGATAAGCGCCGACCTGCCCAAAGCAGTGTGGATGCCTCCGCTAAATTCCTAGGGAATCGGGTGGAGGCATTCGCGCGCCAACGGTTGCGTCCGGCGACTGTAACGCATGCGTGCCGGTCAATACTGCCGGCCCGCTTTCCGAATTCTCGTCGGCTAGGATTTCATGACACCGTTAGGGAGGTATCAGCAAGACGGCTGAACCGCTCAGCAGGAGGTAACCGTGACCCCAGCCGCAAGACAAGTAAGCGGGCGCCCGGACACGCGCGCTCCCTATGCGGACCAAAGAAGAGAATTTATCCTTTCCACGCTCCGGACCAGCGGCCGGGCGGATGCCGCGGACATCGCCCTGGAACTTGGTGTCACGAACGAAACCGTCCGCAAGGACCTTGTTGCCCTTGAGCAACTCGGCCTCCTCCGCCGGGTCCACGGAGGTGCCATTCCCGTGGGGCGCATCACGTACGAGCCTCCAGTAGCCGCGAGAACGGCCCGCGTCGAGGAAAAAGAACGCATAGCGCGGGCGGCCCTCCGGCACCTTCCAAACAATGGTTCAGTTCTCATGGATGGTGGATCCACCACCGCGAAGCTGGCCGAAATACTGCCACGTGACCGTGCCTTGAGGGTCTACACCAATACCCTCTCCATTGCCGTGGCACTCATGGACGCCCCCTTGCTGACCGTCTACACACTGGGGGGCCGCGTCCGCCCGGTTACCTCTGCGGAAGTGGACGATTGGGCGGCCAGGGCATTGGCGGAAATCAATGTTGACGTTGCATTCCTTGGGACAACCGCTGTTTCCCTCGACCGCGGCCTCACCACCAACGATGCTTCCGAAGCGGCAGTCAAGCGACTCATGCACGCGAGTGCGCGGCAGAGCATTCTGCTGGCCGACCACAGCAAGTTCGGCAAGGTCAGCAATTGCAAACATGCAGAGCTGACGGACATGGACCTTGTCATTACAGATGACGGCCTCGACCCCCGGATGCTGACGTCATTGCGTTCAACAGGCCTCGAGGTGGAGCTGGTCTGATCGCTCCCTCCGGCTGAGAGTTCCCTTGGTCACTTGGACGCCGGAGTGGGTGGTTGCTCCGTTCTGAATGGCGAAAGCCGTTGTGGCTCTGCTGTGCGTCCAACCACTGAAGCACCAAGCCGGAAATCGTCCCCGCACAATGTTGGTTCCGTCCAGGGAACCTACGGGTCCGTGGTCAGCCTGCCAGTGGCCCCTGAAATCGTAGGTTAAGGCGCCTGTTGGTACGCCGTCGTGGAACTCGATGCAGCAGTGCCGAATATCCGTGCGGCTCCCCACGGACATCTCGACACCCACGATGAAGGCCCCCGTGCACGGAAGCTTTCCGTCGTACTCGAACTCGAGAAGGCAGTCGGGACCCGACTTGGCAATGGATGCCCTGAGGAGCCGGGGCGAGTGCAGGCAGATTTGGTCGTTGGCATGAGTACACATGGTGACTCCTCGTACACGGGGTCCGTCTGGCTTGCGCTGGACCCCAACGGCTGGGAACCGATTCCTGCTGTGTGCTCACCCCATCATCGCCGGCGGAAATCGACTGAAACCTATCACCAGCCGGAGTTCACCGTGAAGGCCCGGAAACGCCTCCAAACGCCAAAGCGTCAATAAGCGCCGGGAATGGACCCGAAAGTATCAAAGAGTGCAACACCAGCAATCTTGTGAAGTTCAGACGCCGCGCTGGGGCAGGTTCAAAGAGACAACGATTCCCGCAGCTTGGCGATGCTCGTGCGCGCCAATGACTCGTGCTGACGGGCGTCCCTGATGGTGAGTCCCGTAGTCTCCTTCAAGGCCCGGCGCATTGACTGGAGACTTGAGAAACCGCTGGCGTTCGCAATGTCGGTCAAGGGCATTTTCCTGGCGGCGGGATCTGTGAGAAGCTGCAGCGCCATCACCGTCCTCAGCATCCGGACATAGCTGGATAAGGACATGGCCTCATTCTCGAAGTGGTGGAAGAGGGTTCGGCGGGAGATCTTAAAATGCGTTGCAATCCCGTCGGGGTCCAAATCCCGGTTCCGAAAATTGGCTTTCACGTACTGCCTTATCGCCAGTCGCCTCCCGGGCTCGAGGAGTGAACCATCAGCCGGTACTTGGAGCAGCGAACTGACCAAAGCCGCGACCACAGACTTAAGGATGTCGGCCACACCTGCGGCCTCGCTGCCAAGGCCGGGTTGTTTCCAGTTCACCAAGGACGGCACTACGAAGCCCTTCACCAGCGGGTGGTCGCTCAGATCCTGCTGCCGGAGCAAGCGCGAGTAGGACCGCTCGTCAAGATCGAGTCGTGACCGGTTGATGTTGACCTGGAACGCATGCAACCCTGCCGGCGCTTCAAAGCCACCATTGCGTGCAACATCGAGGAAGCCCACGTAGCCCGTCTGGACCGGCAAGGCTTCAGGAGCGCAAAGTGTCACTGAGGGGGCGTGCCTGAAATACACCAGCCTCACATCATGCGAGCTTGGATTCCCGCTCCAAAACCCCGCCACGGGCTCGTTCCGAACCTCGATAAGGCTGACATCAGGAACCCCGAAAGTCGCAGCGGTCGGGCTAAAGGAGGGACCGGGCTGCCCGCCCTGCCTCTCGAGCCTCATAGGGGTTTCCACTGCACTTCCGTACCAATGGCGCCAGTGATCGAACTTCTGCTCCGCCGTCAGATCCTGGGGTACGTGGTACTGCGTCAGTCGGCCTTCACCGTCAGCCTGAAGGGCGGTCACGGCGCAGCCTCTGCCCCGCCCGGACGGGATGGCCACGTCCGCAGCTTAAAGCTGAATGATCTTCTGATAATGAGTCTCCGCAGATGAAGGATTCGAACCCTTACTCCCAGGCCCCACGCCGCCTGGACATAGGCCTATTTTATTCGGCCTTGCCGCGCCCGGCCGCATCGGCAAAACGGGAGACGACAATGGAGCACACTCCAACAAATAATCAGCTTGCTTACTAACTCAACGTTCCCTAGGCTTGAACGGGTCAGACAAACAACTCTCGCAGCAGCGGCACACGCCCAAAAAGCAGCCGTACAAGAGGAGGAACAATGTCAGAACACAACATCACCGGCAAGAAGGTCGCATTCCTGCTGACGGACGGCGTCGAGCAGGTGGAACTGACCAGCCCCTGGCAGGCCGTGAAGGACGCAGGTGGCGAACCCACTCTGATCGCTCCCGAAAAGGGCAAGCTCCAGGGCTTCAACGGCGTGGAGAAGGGTGACACCTTCGACGTCGACCTCGCTGTCGCAGACGCCAACGCCTCGGACTTTGACGCGCTGGTCCTGCCCGGCGGCGTCGTGAACGCCGATCACCTGCGCGTAGACAAGGACGCCCAGAACTTCACGCGCGCCTTCTTCGAGCAGCACAAGCCGGTGGCATCGATCTGCCACGGGCCGTGGATCCTCATCGAGGCCGGAGTAATCAAGGGCCGCAACGTCACCTCATACCACACGCTCCAGACGGACCTGAAGAATGCGGGCGCCAACTGGACGGATGAGGAAGTGGTGGTGGACCAGGGCCTGGTCACCAGCCGCAACCCTGACGACCTCCCGGCCTTCAACGCCAAGGTGGTCGAGGAGATCTCCGAGGGCCAGCACGCCGGCCAGACCGCTTAGCGGTCACCTGGGCACTAAACGCAAGTGCCGTCGTCGTACTTTCACAAGAAGTACGACGGCGGCACTTGCGTTTGGCTGGTTGGTTAAGTTCGCATGGTGGCCAAAACTGCCTCTGAGCAACTTCTCGCTGCCTACCTATCCCATTGGGAGCGAAACTGCCCACGCACAGTGACGGGCCATTCGCGTTGGGTGCAGGCGAATCCGGCACGTCTCGCCGGCGGGGAACCGCGGCCCGACGGCGAAAGGCTCTGTCGCTGTAACACGATCGGTTCACTCGGAAGCAGACAGGGTCCCCGGAGTGATCCCTGCCCGCTGAAGGCGACGGACGCGGTCCCATTTGTTGTACTCGGCGGCTGCGTAGTAGTGCTTTTCTGTTCCGCGCGGGGCGAGGATGTGGAAGCCGACAAGCTGCATGACGAACCCCATGAAGAAGCCAAGCAGCAAGATACCAATACCCCAGTCCCACCAGCGAATGAGGCCTTCCTGGTACACGGCGACGACGTACCAGATCGCCAGAGGCAAGTGTCCCAGGACCACCGCGCCGAGGCCGGGGTTGTACCAGGCCTTGAGCTTGCGATTGGTGATGATGCCGTGCACAACGAACTGCGCGGGAAAGCCCATCAGAATGGGGGCCAGCCCCAGCCAGACCTGGTCGGGGAAGAGTGCGGCGACGAAGTAGAGCACCCAGGCCATGCCGTTGATCCAGATGCTTGAGAGCTCGTTGGTGGGAAGGCGGTCGACGGGTGCTGTCGGGTTCCCCTTGCGCATGAAGACCTCGTTGAGGACCCACGGCTCGCCTCCGGGGAAGCGGTACTCCTCGAACTGATGGATGAAGATAACTGCGAGGTTGAGCACCAGTATGAGCTGGAGGGTCGGCAGGTTACCGAGCATCGCCCACAGCAATGTGGGGATCACCAGCACCCCGCCAATGTCGTACCAATGGCGCAAGAACCATCTCATCCTGACCTTCTTCGGAGTTTTAGAGCGGCACCCTGCCGCTACCGCCTGATCATCACATCATCAATTGATGATGTCAACAAATGATGATATTTGGGATAATATGGACGCATGAAGAAGACCGGGATGCGCACGGGCAGACCTGTGAACGGCGGTGGCAACCGTGCGTCGATCATCGCTGCCGCGCGCCAGGAATTCGCCGCTCACGGCTACCGTGGCGCTACCCTGCGCCTGATCGCGATGCGAGCCGGCGTCGACGTCGCCCTGCTGTCGCACTACTTCGGGAACAAGGACGGGCTTTTCGCGGAGACCCTCGAGCTGCCCGAGGAGGCTCGGCGCGGCATCGCGGCCGCACTCTCGACCGGGCCGATCGAAACGCGCGGCGAGCAGGTGACACGCTGTTATCTTGGCCTGTGGGAGGCGCCCGCCACGCGAGAGCAGATGCTGACGCTCGCACGTTCCGGGATCAGCAACGAAGCCGCATCGACGCGCCTCCGAAATCTGCTGACTGGACCCACCGGCGACACGGCGTTCGACGGAATGCCGGCCGGAGCGCGGGCCGGAATCGCGCTGGCAATGGCCGAGCTTCTCGGCGTCGCCATTGCCCGCCACCTCTTCCACATCCAGCCCATCGCTGAACTCGAATTCGAGACCCTCGTCGCCCGCACTACGCCCAGCATTCAGCGCCATTTTGGGAGCACCTAAGAAGCCTTCAGTGGGTCAATCACTCCACCGCGACAAAGACCGCCTTTTTCCAGACCCATACACAGTGCAGACCACCTCCGACATACAGTGCAAGCCACAAAGACAACTTCCGGAACAGTTGGGTTTGTGATTCACGAGCCCACATCCATGCTGCCTACACAATGGCCCGGCTGGTGACCGCTTGCATCCGCCCCCTGCGAAACAGGTGGCGGCACTTGCCGCGCCGTAATGTTGCGCAGGTCACACATGGCACATACGCTGGGGTGCGCTGCAGCGTGGCAGCAACCTGATGAAAGGCAGCACATTGACCAGCGAGAAGCTCTCCGTAGTTGTTCGAGTCGACGTTGACGGCGAACAGATCCAGATTGCCGCAACCGGTCACGTCACCACCTCGAGCGTGCAGGGCCTCTACCCGGTGGTGCAGCGAACCAAGAGCCTTGGCGGCGGCCTGAACGTCGAAATGGACCTTTCCGAAGCCACCGTTGACACGGACGCCCTCGGCGAGCTTCAGGTCTACGCTGAACTCTTCGAAGTTCCCGTGCGCTTGAACACTGAGCTGAGCAATGTCACTGAACTGCCGTCCCGTCGTCGCCCGGCAACGGCCGCGGCCTAAAGGAGAACCATGCGCAAGGTAACCGCCGGACTGTTCCACTCCGTGGATGGCGTGGTCCAGGACCCGTTCAAGTTCCAGTTCGACAGCTTCGACGAGGACCTGGGCAAGGGCTTGACCAAGATGATCAACTCTGTGGACACGGTGGTTTTGGGCCGGGTCAGCTACCAGGAGTGGGCCGGCTACTGGCCGAACGCCACGCAGGACGATGATTTTGCGGCCTTCATCAATCCAGTGGAGAAGTTCGTCGCCTCCCGCACGTTGTCCGAGCCCTTGGAGTGGGAGAACTCGCACCTGATCAACGGTCCGCTGGAGGATTTCATCACGGATCTCAAGAACAGGGACGGCGGCGAAATCGCGGTATGCGGCAGCATCTCGGTGGTTCGCCAACTCCTGTTCGCGGGCATCCTGGATGAGCTGACCCTTATGACCCACCCCGTAGTGGCGGGCACCGGTCGGCGCCTTTTCGAGGACGGAGATCCCCAGAACAGGCTGGTACTGGAGGACCAATACGCCACCAGCAAGGGCAACGTTGTGAGCACTTACAGCCTACGGAAAGACTGAAAAGCCCGACGGCGGGACTTACCTCAGTCCCACGAGCTGCCCACCCTTTTGACGTGGGTGCGTGTGGCCGGCTCGAGGGGGGGTCTGCTTTCGGGCCGGCCACACTGTCCGCTCGGGCAAGCGGACGTGCGCACCACCAGGCCGCCGACAAACAGCGGCCCTGGTTGTTGCGCCGTGACCGGCCGAGGAGGGGGTCTCAACACCTCGTAGGCCATGGCTGCTGTTCTACATCCGAAATGCGCTCTGCAGCCTGTCACTACTTAGTAGTGGCGCCACCCCGAAGAACGTGTCATGGTCCAGGTCACTTTCTTTGAAATTTTTCCTGGAGGGCCGCACAACCGCCCGCCAGGGCAAGCGGCCCAGCCTGGGATGCTACTTTTTCCCGGCCTTCAGGTCAGAAACAACCTTTGCAATGCGTCGCGCACGGGTTTCCTCGGTCTTGGCGTCCCCGATCGGCTCAACGTACCGCCGCTGGGCGCTGTAGTTGAGCGTCCCGTAAAAGGTTTTCGCCTCGGGCTCGGCGTCCAGTGCCGCCGCGAGATCAGCGGGAACTTCCACGACGCGCGGCTGCGTGTCCACCTCCAGGCCCACCTCCAAGGTGTCACCTGCGGCAGCGCCGGTCAGTTCCCTGTTCGCCGCACTAACGCCCACCATGTATTTCCCGCCCATCACGGCGATGCTGCTGCGGTAGCTTTGGCCGTTGATGGTCACAACTACGGGAGGCTTCTTCCCTGCCCCCAGCGCGTCCACCACGTCGGAGGGAACTTCGATGCCGGCCTTGTTGCCATCGCCCACGATGGTGGTTGTGAATTTCATGACCCAAGTATGCCGTCACGCACCAGTAGACGCACCCTGCCAGTCGTACTAGGTTTCACATAACGCCCGGAACGCCAACCCAAGGAGCGAGACCATGGACGAGCAGGATCTTCTGGAACGAATCCAGGCATTGGTGGAGGAGGAGCACCGACTCCGCGACACATCTACCGGGGAGGGAAACCCTTCGGGCAGCGACGACAGCCGCGCACGCCTGGCCCACCTCGAAGCGCAACTGGACCAGTGTTGGGATTTGTTGCGCCAGCGACGCGCGAAAAAGGACGCCGGTGAGAACCCCAACGAGGCCGAGGCCCGTCCCATCAGCGAGGTTGAGGGCTACAGGCAGTAGCCTCCCCCGGAAGATCCGGAACGGAGAAGCTACGCGCCCTCGAGCACCTGGCTCGTAGCCCAGGCCAAGTACTTCGCGGCGTTGGCCACGGCATCGGCCACATCGGGAACCCCGTCCTTGCGCTGCGCGACGTCCAACAACTGTGCCGCGGCCACGATCCCGTGTTTGGCCAGGTCTTCCGGTGTCACGGTGATGCGTCCTGCCACCGCGATCACGGGAATGCCGTGCACACTCGCGGCGTCCGCCAGTGCGATGGGCGCCTTCCCGGTGAGCGACTGCTCGTCCATGGACCCTTCGCCAGTGATCACCAGGTCAGCCTCACCCAGGTGCTCGGCGAGTCCCGTCAGCCCCGCAACCAACGCGAAGCCGCCTTCCAGCGCGGCATCGGTGAAGGCAAGGAACGACGCCGGGAAACCGCCGGCCGCTCCAGCCCCCGGAACGTTGACATCACGGCCGGTCGCTTCCCGAAGGAGCGATGCCCAGTTGCGGAGACCGGCGTCGAGCTTTTCAACGGCGTCCTCGTCAGCGCCCTTCTGCGGACCGAAAACGTGCGCAGCGCCGTCGGCCCCGTACAGCGGGTTTTGGACGTCGACGGCGATGCGGAACTTCACGGCCGAAAGCCGCGGATCCAGCTCTGAAACATCCAAAGACACGACGTCGGCCAGGGAACCTCCGCCCAACGGCACCACGTTGCCTGCCACATCGAGGGGCTTGAGCCCCAGCGCGCGCAAGGCGCCGCTGCCTCCGTCGGACATTGCCGAGCCGCCCACACCGAGGATGATTTCGGTGGCTCCAGCGTCAAGGGCGGCCGCTATGAGCTGCCCGCACCCGTAGCTGTGGGCGCGCAGTGAGTTCTCCGGAGTGGGCTCCATGTGAGCCAGCCCCGACGCCATGGCCGTCTCAATGACCACGGTGGCCCCACCGAAGGAGTCCTTCCGGATGGCCCAGGAGGCACCCACCGGCTTGAGAATTGGACCAACCACGGCATTGTTCCGCTCCTCGTAGCCCGCAGCAATGGCCGCATCCAGCGTGCCTTCGCCGCCGTCGGCCACAGGGAACTGCGTGGTTACGGCATCCGGATAGACGCGAAGAGCGCCCTCGGCCATGGCTGACGCGGCCTCGGCGGCTGTCAGGGATCCCTTGAACTTGTCCGGGGCGATGAGGATACGCATGGGTCCATCTTGCCAGCTTTCCCGGGAAAGCGCTTGCCGACGCGTAACTTAGGGGCAGTCAGCTTTCAGCCGTTCAAGACCCGCACAGGCTCTCCGGCCAACCACGCCTTTACGTCCTCGAACGCCTCGCCGTAGAACTTCCGGTAGCTCTCATGCGTCACATAGCCGACGTGCGGGGTGAGGACAGTCCGCGGGGAATGCAGCAGTGCATGCCCGGCGGGGAGCGGCTCTTCGTCAAAGACATCCAGGGCCGCACCGCGGATCCAGCCCTCCTCCAGGGCGCGGATCAACGCGGCCTCGTCAACCAACGGTCCACGGGCAGTGTTGACCAATAGCCCGTCGGGTCCCAGAAGCCGCAGTTCCTCCGAACCCACAATGCCCTCGGTTCGTTCGGAAAGCCGCAGGTGCAGCGTCACGATATCCGCCTCGCTGAACAGCTCCTCTTTACCCACCAAACGGGCACCCGCGGCCCGGGCTGCATCGGCAGTGAGGTTCTGGCTCCAGGCCAGAACGTCCATGCCGAACGCCTTGGCGTACCCGGCGATGCGCTTGCCAATCCTGCCGAGACCAACGATTCCGAGCGTTTTGCCTTCAAGTTCAAACCCGACGCCGGTCTGCCATTCGCCCGCGCGCAATGAGTTCTCCTCCACAGGCAGGTTCCGCGCGAAGGCCAGCAACAGGGCCCAGGTCAGCTCCGGTGCCGCGGCCGGCGACCCGCCGGTCCCGCACACCACGATTCCCCGATCCGACGCCGCCTCAAGATCGATCGCGGCATTGGCCATGCCGGTGGTCACCAGCAGCTTCAGGTTGGGCAAGGAATCCAGGACACTCTGCGGAAACCGGGTTCTCTCGCGCATCGCCACAATGGCGTCGAACGGCGCCAACGCGGCCACGGCCTGCTCCTCCGAGACGAAAGGCGCGCTGAAGACGCTGACCTTTATGCCGTCGTCGAGCAGCGAATCCCACGGGGCGTAGTCCCCGGCGACTTGCTGGTAATCATCAAGAATGGCTAAACGGTACTCGGTCACGGGAATCTCCTCAGCTCGCATGCTGGACGCCTGGATCCAGCCTCTCACGTCAGCCTCTTTGATGGACGGCGCCGTGTAGCCCTCGCATTAGCAAGCCAAAGATTCTAACGTTGTAAAGGACAAGCCGTTCCACCTCCGCCGTTCCACCTCCGAAGGAGAGACCTTGACCGATTCAGTGATCCCCAAGCCGGAACACCCCCGCCCGCAACTTGTCCGCGACAAGTGGATGAACCTCAACGGCACCTGGGGTTTTGAGATCGACGCCGGTGATTCCGGTTGGGAGCGCGGGCTCGCCACCCGTGAACTGAACAGGAAGATCCTGGTGCCCTTCGCGCCGGAATCGACCCTTTCGGGTGTTGAGCACGTGGATTTCATGGAAGCGGTTTGGTACCGCAGGACGGTAACCATCCCGGAGGACTGGGCCGGACACAACGTGCTGCTCCATTTCGGAGCCGTGGATCACGACGCCACGATCTGGGTCAACGGCGTCGAGGTTGCCCGGCATCGGGGTGGGTTCACGCCTTTCACCGCGGATTTGGGCGGAGTGGTGGAGCCCGGCGCCGACGCTGTGGTTGTTGTCCGGGCACGGGATTCACGGCACGAAATGCAGGCCCGCGGCAAGCAGGCAACCTGGTACAACAACACGCATTGCCAGTACACGCGCACAACCGGGATCTGGCAGACAGTATGGCTGGAAGCGGTCCCTGACGTCCATATCAAGCGCCTCCGCGTGACTCCCAACCTTGCTGATTCCAGCCTGACCGTCGAGATTCCGCTGTCCCGCAACCACCAGGGCCACACAGTGGCTGCAACCCTTCGCGCCGGAACGGATTCAGTCGCCGAAGCGAAAGTGCGTGCAGACCTCGATCTGGCCCCGTCACTTCGTTTGGTAATACCGGCAGAAAAGCTCCGGCCATGGTCTCCCGAGGACCCATTCCTCTACGACCTGGACGTGGCCATCAAAGACGCCAGCGGTGACACTGTGGACGAAGTGAGCAGCTACGCCGCGATCCGCTCCGTGGCCTTGGACGGCAAAGTCGTCCGCATCAACGGCGAGGCCGTCTTCCAGCGGCTCGTCCTTGACCAGGGCTACTGGCCCGAATCCCTCATGACCTCCCCGGACGACGGCGCCCTGGTCAAGGACATCGAGCTGTCCATGGCTGCTGGCTTCAACGGCGCCCGGCTGCACCAGAAGGTCTTCGAGGAGCGCTTCCTGTTCCATGCAGACCGGCTCGGCTACCTCGTATGGGGCGAGTTCGGGGACTGGGGTGTCTCCGGCGGCGGCACCATCGGCCATAACCAGAAGCCCACCGCCAGCTTCGTCGCCCAATGGCTGGAAGTCCTCCAGCGCGACTACAACCACCCCAGCATCATCGGCTGGTGCCCGCTCAATGAAACCCACCAGCACCTCCACGACCGAATCACGGTGCTGGACGATGTCACCCAGGCCATGTTCCTTGCCACCAAGCTCGCTGATCCCACGCGTCCAGTGATCGACGCCTCGGGCTACTCGCACAGGGTCAGGGAAACGGACATCTATGATTCCCACTCCTACGAGCAGGACCCTGACAAGTTCCGGCTGGAACAGGAAGGCCTCGCCGAAGGTAAACCGTTCCTCAACCGCGCACACGATGGCGTGGACTACTCCGTCCCCTACAACGGCCAGCCCTTCTTCGTCTCGGAGTTTGGCGGGATCTGGTGGAACGAGGCCGAGGCCAAGCAGGCAGCGGAAGCCGCAGGCGCCGACGTCGAAAGCTCCTGGGGCTATGGCCAGCGGGTGGCGACTGAGGAAGAGTTCTACGAGCGGTTCGAGGGCCTCTGCAACGTCCTGTTGGATAACCCGGACATGTTCGGCTATTGCTACACGCAGCTGACGGACGTGTTCCAGGAGAAGAACGGCATCTTCACCTTCGACCGCGGCGAGAAGTTCGACCTTGGGAGGATCCGGGCCATCCAGCAGCGCCAGGCCGCCATAGAACGCGGCTAAGTCCCGCCGAGTCAGACCCACTCGCCTCGACGAACCAGCACTTCCTTGAGCAGGTCCAGGCGGTCGGACACAATCCCGTCCACGCCCAGGTCAAGAAGCCGTTCCATCTCCGTCGGCTCGTTGATGGTCCACACGTGTACCTGCCTCTCGAGCCCATGTGCGCGCCGGATGAGCCCGGCAGTCACCACGGGCAAGCGGCCGTAACGGACGGGGACCTGGAAAACGTCGACGCCGGCAAGCAGCCTGCGCGCCAAAGGAGCCGGCAGTACGGGGCCAAGGAGGACAAACAGCGCGGTGAGCGAGCTCCCGGCGGAGGAGGCCACCCGACGCGACAGCTTCGCCAGGACAGCACGGCGACGCCTGTCCGAGAAGCTGGTTACGAGGACTTGCTCATGAATCCCGTGCCTCTCGATCGCGGACGCCAGCGGTTCTACCGAGTTCCAGTCCTTCACGTCCAGGTTCAAACGGGCTTCCGGCAACGCCAGGACCAGCTCATCGAAGGTGGGTACCGGCTCCACACCACCGATCCGCGCCGTGGCCACCTCGGCGGCGGTCAACTCCGAAATCTTCCCTGTCGAGTCCGTGACCCGCTCCAGGGATGAATCGTGGAAGACCAGAAGGACATCGTCGGAGGTGGTGTGTACGTCGGTTTCCAGGTGCACGGTTCCCAATTCCATGGCAGCCCGGAACGCAGCCATGGAATTCTCCAGCCCTTCCCGGGAAAAACCGCGATGAGCCAGGGCCAAGGGACCTACCGAGCCGTCTTTGCGGAGGAAATAGGGCAGCGTCACTCCCGTAGCGTAGCCCATCGCAAAGGTGGGACTAACCCTCCTGCTGGAGTGCCGCCGTCGTCTGCGGAACGATCTCCACGCCGTCGCTGACGTGGACCAGCGTCCGGCCGCGACCGCCGTCGAGCTCCACCCAAACTGCAGTGGCATCGCCGGTGACGGCATCCACCACGCCAGCCGATTCGTAGCCGGGCACCAGCTTTAGGCTGACGCGATCCCCCTGGCGCAGCGAGCGCCAGTGATGATCGGGTTCGATGCGCCGCAAAGGCGCCGTGTTGAAATCGTTGATCCTGCGCTTGGCCATGATTCCCCCTGAATTTCGACTGGTAGACACGATGCGAACGGGCCTTGGCTGGAAGCCTACGGTGGCAAGTTGAACGGCGGTTGTATGGAGGCTGGGAACTGGGTGACACTCCGGGACTGACAAACTAGGGACATGACTGTGTTGATCGCCGGCTGCGGCGACCTTGGAACCGAAGTTGGGCTGCGATTCGCGGCCGCGGGGCACCGGGTGGTGGGCTTGCGCCGCTCCCCCGAAAAGCTCCCGCCGGAGATTCAGGGCGTCCGCGCGGACCTCTCCAAGCCCCTACCGGAGCTGCCCACCGACGTGGACATCGTAGTGGTGGCCGTGGCGGCCGACACCTCCACCGAGGAGGCATACCGGGCCGCGTACGTGAACGGCGTGAAGAACGTGCTGGACGCGCTCGAACGGCAGTCGATCGAGCCCCGGCGCATCCTGTTCGTCTCATCCACCGCTGTGTATAAGGACTCGGGAGGGGCTGTGGTGGACGAGTCGACGCCCACGGAGCCAACACGTTTCAGCGGCCAGGTGCTGCTGGAGGCCGAGGACTTGCTATTCGCCCGGACCGTCGGGAGCAGCACGCAAGCCATCTCCGTGCGGCTCGGTGGCATCTACGGTCCCGGCCGCACCCGGCTGATCGACCAGGTGCGGACCGGCAAGGCCGTCATCCCCGCACAGCCCAAACACACCAACCGCATCCACCGTGACGACGCCGCGGCCATGATCGTGCACCTCGCGCTCATGGAGCAACAGCCCCAAGCCGTGTATCTGGGTGTGGATGACGACCCCGCCGAATACGGCGACGTCCTGCGCTTCCTCGCGGGCGAGCTGCAGTTGCCGGAGCCTCCCGTCGGCCCGGCGTCCGACGGCGGTGCAGGCGACAAACGCTGTTCGAACCGACGGCTGAAGACCACCGGCTTCACCTTCACTTACCCCAGCTACAAGGAAGGCTACCTTGCGGTCCTGGCCGGCGAGGGTGTCCGGCACCCATGACAGCGGCTCCGCTGACATAAAGGGTGCAGGGGTGCGGATGTCTGCTGGCTCGCTGCGTAGTTGCCGGAGAAACCGGCAAGGTCCGGGCTATGTTTAGTGAGTTGGGCAATTGCCCGATGTGCCGTTAATGAACGAAAGACCCGAATTAGGCCTCGGGTCCTTGTTCAGCGCGGTGCGCTCATTGGTGCGGTTGGAGGGTCCTATCCTCAAACACCACACTTTGAGTTTAGGACCCCGCCTGCGCTGAGGCTAGACCCGCTGCCCGGTGAGCTTCGCTTCGAGAACCTGGGCCACGCCGTCGTCGTCAAAGTGCGGTGCTTGCTGCCCGGCGGCGAGGATTGCCTCAGGGTGGCCGCTCGCCATGGCGTAGCCGTGACCGGCCCAACGGAGCATCTCGATGTCATTGGGCATGTCCCCGAACGCAACGACATCCGCCGCTTCGATCCCCAGCGACTCTGCGTACTTCGCGAGCGTGACGGCCTTATTGATGCCCGGCACGGACATCTCCAGCATCGCGGTCCGCGGAGCTGAGTGCGTCGTGGAGACAAGATGCGCGACCGCTGGCTGCACCTCCGCCAGGAACTCGTCCGGCGTGCCTTTGCGGGTGATTGCAAGGAACTTTACGACGGCGTCATCCGCCGTCAGTGTCTCGGCCAACGGTTTTGGAGTGAATTCGGCAAGCAGCTCGCTGGTTTCGTTTTCGATGAAGCCCGGCTCCAGCTGGAAACCAGTCAGGGTTTCCACAGCGAACAATGCGTCCGGCCTGATGGACTTGATGATCCTGCGGGCTTCGAAGACGGACTCCGCATCCAAAACGCTCGAGGACAAGGCTTTCCCTGTTTCGAGATCCCACACGACGGCCCCGTTGGAACAGATCACGATTCCGCTGTGTCCCAGCTGCTCCTGAAGGGGGTACAGCCAGCGCGGCGGACGGCCCGTGACGAAGACGAGTTCCACCCCTGCGTCGCGGCACGCCTGGAATGCCTTGATGGTCCTATCGCTGATTTTTCCGTCGTGACCGAGGATGGTGCCGTCAATATCGCTTGCTACGAGCCGCATCATGCCAGTCTACGTTGGCTTCTGATAGGCACAGCCCGGGCATAGGCTGGGTTGATGAGTGAGAAGACCAGCGCAGTCGACGAACACAGTACCCGGGGTGCCTACGTCACAGGCGGTGAGTTCAACCGGGACACCAACTACATCGAGGACCGGATCACCCGCGACGGTGCTGCCGGGCCCAACGGGGAGCCTGGCTGGCCGGTAGAGCCGGGACGCTACCGGCTGATCGCAGCGCGTGCTTGCCCATGGGCCAACCGTTCAGTGATTGTTCGGCGGCTCCTTGGCTTGGAGGATGTCATCAGCCTGGGGCAACCCGGCCCCACGCACGACGCACGCTCCTGGACCTTCGATCTTGATCCGGAGGGCAAAGACCCGGTGTTGGGAATTGAGCGACTCCAGCAAGCATTCTTCCGCCGCATCCCGGACTACCCCCGCGGCATCACAGTCCCGGCCATTGTGGATGTCCCCAGTGGGGAAGTAGTGACCAACAACTACCCAAAAATCACGCTCGACTTCTCCACGGAATGGACGGAGTTCCACCGCCCCGGAGCACCCCAGCTGTACCCGGAACACCTGCGTGAAGAAATCGACCAGGTCAACAAGCGTGTCTTCACCGAGGTCAACAACGGCGTCTACCGGTGCGGATTCGCAGGATCCCAGGAAGCCTACGACGCCGCCTATGCCCGGCTGTGGACCGCCATGGATTGGTTGGAGGAACGGCTGTCGACGCAGCGTTACCTGGTGGGCGATTCCATCACCGAGGCCGACGTCCGGCTCTTCACCACACTGGCCCGCTTCGACGCCGTTTATCACGGGCATTTCAAGTGCAACCGCAACAAACTCAGCGAAATGCCGGCGCTATGGGGCTACGCCAGAGACCTGTTCCAGACGCCCGGTTTCGGGGACACAATCGACTTCGTGCAGATCAAACAGCACTACTACATCGTGCACGAGGACATCAACCCCACACAGATCGTTCCTGCCGGTCCTGATCTTTCCGGCTGGCTCACGCCCCACGGCCGGGAATCACTGGGCGGCCGCCCGTTCGGCGACGGCACCGCTCCCGGACCGGTTAAGGCCGGCGAGGAAGTAGCCCCGGGCCACGGCGCCGGTTAGCGACTGCGTCGCTTCAGGCCGCCCCGTGGTTCAGCTCGGCGCGGGTTGGCGGGTTGGCTCCCGCGCGTGACACGGTAACTGCGGCCGCTCGGGTTGCGTGATCCATGATCGCCGCGAGTGTTTCGGCGGGCATGTTCCGCAGCGCCTCGCGGTTTTGCGCGCCGTCCAACCCGTGGTCCACAATCGCGGACAAAAGCCCCGCCATGAACGAGTCCCCCGCGCCAACGGTATCCACAACGTCCACCGACGGAGCCGCAACCTGGGTTTCACCGGCCCGGGTGATGCCCCACGGACCACGCGAACCGCGGGTCACTACCACCAGGGCTGGCCCTGCTTCGCCGCCGAGGGACAACCACCTGCGTGCGGACTCCGTGGGATCAACGCCGGGATACAGCCACTCGAGATCTTCATCCGAGGCCTTGACGACGTCGGCCAGCGCCACGAAGCGCTCAGCTTGCGTCCGTGCGTACTCAACGTCCGTAATGATGCTTGGGCGGCAGTTGGGGTCGAAGCTGATGGTGCTGCTTGGGTGGGCATGCTCGACGGCGGCAAGAACCTCCGCGGCACCCGGCTCAAGGAACGTGGCAATGGAGCCCGTGTGCAGCAGGGTGGCACCCTGCAGCATGAGGGGCAGCCGGCCGGCGAGTCCGGGGAGTTCCCAGGTGAGGTCGAAAACGTAGGTGGCGGCGCCGTCGTCGTCGATCTGGGCGGTGGCCACGCTGGTCGGCTTCCCGTCCGGGGGCAGCGGGACCATCACGGAACTCGACCGCAGGTGGGCGGCAACCGAGTCGCCGTACGCGTCCCGGCCAAAGCGCCCGATGAACTGCACCGGGTGGTCCAACCGCGCGAGGCCCACGGCAACGTTGAGTGGACTGCCGCCAACGTGCGCTTCAATTCCAGAGGAGCGTTGGACGACGTCTACCAGGGCCTCACCAATGACTGTCAGCATGGGTCCACTCTGCCAGAGGTCAACCGCCGCCACCCAACAATTACGAGAGCAGTCGCTGCACCAATTCGCGGCACTTCTTGTAGGCGACAGCCTTGGGGTCGATGAGGTCGAAGTGGTCGCCCGGGACCCGCAGAAGCTGGGCAGAGCTCCCTGCTGCCGTGGCTGCCGCAACGTAGGCCTCGGACTGGCTCGCAGGGACGTCCTCGTCTTCCGTGGCGTGCACGGCATATACGGGGACGTCGATGGGCAGCAAACTCATTGGGTCGGCGTATTTATGCCGTTTGGGGAATCTAGCTGAATCTCCGCCCATGAGGTTGCAGACGGCACCGTTGCTGAGGTTGAGTTTCTCCGCTGCCGCGAGGTTGAGGAGGCCGGACTGGCTCACCACACCCGTCAGATGCACCGCGGTATCCTCGGGCGACCGCACCAATTGGCGGTCGGCGTCGGGCGTTCCGATGGCGGAAAGCCGCTGCCTGCCCGCTGCCCAAACCGCCAGGTGGCCGCCGGCTGAGTGGCCCAGAGCCACGACTTTGCCGAGTTGGAGGTCGTGGTTTCCCGCGATTTCGGAGAGGTGGTCGATGCCGGCGAGGATGTCCTCGAACGTATGGGGCCAACCACCGCCGTTGCCGGCCCGCCGGTATTCGAGATTCCAGGCGGTGATTCCATGCGCGGCGAGGTCCCTCGCGAGTGGCTCGCCGAGCTCAGCGCCGTACTGTGAGCGCCAGTAGCCGCCATGGATTACAACGGCGATTCCACCGGCAACAGCTGATGCGCCGCGATGGTTTCCGTTGTTCGGTTCAGGTATGAAGAGTTCGCCCCACTGACTGGGGTGTTCGCCGTAGCTGTACTTGTGCCGCAACATTGCGCCCTCCTTTGTACTGAGCCTATCGTGACGGTTCCGGAGTTTGGCTAGAGGCACCCCGACGGCGGGTGGCCCGGTTCAGTGTCGCACCCGCCCCGTAAGCTGGGGGCATGGCAAGCAATTGGGACAGCCTGGACCAGGCTCAGCGGGATGCAGTGGATGCGAATGTCGCCCTTTATGAGCGCGTCCGCCCTGCTTTGAAGCGGGTCACGCGGGATGTCCTGCTGACTCTGCGGGACATGTTGAACGACGCCGAAGTCACCCCCCTGTTCGTGACCGGCCGGACCAAGACCGTGGAATCGTTCCGCGAAAAAATTTCCCGTACCGATGATCCTTTGGAGCCCGGTGGCCCGCGCGTGCTCAAGTTCCCGGACCCTTTCCGCACTTTGAACGACATGGTTGGCATCCGTGTCATCACCAAGCTGCCTGCGGAAAACGCAGCGGTGGCCAACATCATCAAGCGCCAGCGGCAACTCTTTGACTGCCGCGGCGACCGCGAGAAGGACATCGGTTCCATCGAGTCCGGAACCTACGGCTACTCCAGCCGGCACCTCATCCTGCGCACTATCCAGAACGAGACGGTGAAGGAATACCAGCACGTCTTCAATCCGGACATGCCCGCCAACGGCAGCTACTTCTTCGAGTGCCAGATCCGCACGGTGTTCGCCCATGCCTGGAGCGAGATCGAGCATGACATCCGCTTCAAGGCCGAGGACCCTCGCGCCTGGACACCCCATTTTGACCGCCAGTTCACCGCAACCGCAGCCATGCTGGAAACCGTGGAAAGCGCGTTCGCCGATCTCCACGAGCGGTACGAGGAAGTCCGGGGGTATTGGGATCTGGACGGCGAGGGCGGGTCTCCGTTGACGCCCAACCGTGTTCGCGATGTCTGGCGCACGCTCCTGCCGCACGTTGACCGTAAAGTTGATGATGACTGGGGATGGGCTGCCGAGCTGCTCGCCGCCCACGGGCTCACCAAGACCGTGGAACTGGCCGGACTTCTCAGCGCCAACCGGATCACCGAGGTCCGCAAGGCCTTGGACCACCGCTACTCCCCCGGCCCGGACCGCCTGCTGGATGACCTCCTGCTGTGGCAGTACGGAACCGAACACATTGACCTCACCGCTGAGGCGCCCGACGTCGTTCCGCACCCGCGGCGCGACAGCCTCCAGCGGCGCCTTAAGCAGATTGAGCGCTACCGCCAGACCGCACTGTAAGAAATCTGCCCTGTAAGGACCCATGACTCCGGAGCAACTCATGTCACTGCGGGCGACCTTTCGCTCGCCCCGCCGCCTGTTGACGGAGTCCCTCGCCGGGCTCGTGGTGGCTTTGGCTTTGATCCCGGAAGCCATCGCGTTCTCGGTGATTGCCGGCGTGGATCCCCGGATCGGCTTGTTCGCATCGTTCACCATGGGCGTGGTGACGGCACTGGTTGGTGGGCGTCCGGCCATGATCTCCGCAGCAACCGGAGCCGTTGCCCTGGTGATCGCGCCGGTGATGAAGGAACACGGGCTGGACTACCTGATCGCCACGATCATCCTGGCCGGCGTTTTCCAGATCATCCTGGCGGTCCTGGGCGTTACCAGGCTGATGCGGTTCATTCCTCGTTCCGTGATGATCGGCTTTGTGAACGCACTGGCCATCCTGGTGTTCATGTCCCAGATGCCGGAGCTGTTCAACGTGCCATGGATGGTCTATCCGATAGTCATTGTTGGCTTGGCGATCGTGTTCTTGTTGCCGCGATTGACCAAGGCTGTTCCTGCACCGTTGGTAGCCATCGTGCTCATTACGTTGGTCACTGCCTTTGGTGGAATCGACGTGCCGACGGTCAGCGACAAGGGCGAACTCCCGAACAGCCTTCCCGGACTGTTCCTGCCCAATGTGCCCCTGAATTTCGAGACGTTCCAGATCATCGCACCGTTTGCGCTGTCCATGGCGCTTGTGGGGCTCCTGGAGTCCCTCATGACCGCGAAGCTGGTGGACGACATTACCGACACCCGCTCCAACAAGACCCGGGTCTCCTGGGGCCAAGGTGCCGCCAACATCGTCACTGGCTTCCTCGGTGGGCTCGGCGGCTGCGCGGTGATCGGGCAAACCATGATCAATGTAAAGGGCTCAGGCGCCCGGAGCCGGCTCTCGACGTTCCTGGCCGGTGTTTTCCTGCTGGTGTTGGTGGTTGTGCTCGGCGATGTAGTGGGCATGATCCCAATGGCTGCCCTGGTGGCAGTGATGATCTTCGTTTCGCTGATCACGTTCGACTGGCATTCTGTCCGTCCCTCGACCTTGAAGCGGCTCCCGAAGTCGGAAACAGCGGTCATGGTCATTACTGTTGCCGCCGTGGTGGCGACCCATAACCTCGCTGTGGGGGTCGGCGTCGGAGTTTTGACCGCGAGCGTGCTGTTTGCCCGGCGGGTGGCGCACTTTGTCACCGTTGAGCGGACGGAACTGGTACTGAACGGTGAAACTGTGGCGACGTACACCGTTGACGGCGAGCTCTTCTTTGCCTCCTCCAACGATCTGTACACACAGTTCGACTACGCAAAGGATTCCTCAGACGGCATAGATCGCGTCATCATCGACCTCCACGGATCTCATATCTGGGATGCGTCCTCGGTGTCCGTGCTGGATTCGGTGGCCGAGAAGTACAAGAACCACGGGCGCGAGGTGGAGTTCATCGGATTGAACGAGGCCAGCGTTCGTATGCGGGAGCGCTTGGCGGGCAAACTGAACTCCTGAATCAACTGGAGTTGGAAACAGCGGTCATCTGACATATACGCCAGCCTGCAAGTAAAGAATTCGTTCCCGCCGCTGGGCAGGTGTGAGCATGGATGAATGCTTGAGGCAACCAATAACGCGCCAGAAACCGAAGAAACCCCAGGATCCGCCAACCCGGCTTTGGCCGCCGAGGCAAAGATTGCGCGGATTGCCGTCACAGTCTTTCCCCTGCTTGTGGTCCTGGCCGGTGTCTTCGGATTCCTGATTCCGGACCTGTTCAAGCCGATGGGCGTCGCGGTTCCTTACCTGCTGGGAATCATCATGTTCTGCATGGGCCTCACCCTGACGCCGCCTGACTTCGCCTCCGTTGCCCGTCGTCCGTGGGCGGTGGCCTTAGGCATCGTGGCACACTACGTCATCATGCCGGGTGCTGGCTGGCTGATTGCCGTGCTGCTTCAGCTGCCACCCGAACTCGCGGTGGGCTTGATCCTGGTGGGCTGCGCACCGTCGGGTACCGCGTCCAACGTGATGGCGTTCCTGGCCAAGGGCGATGTTGCCCTGTCGGTTGCTGTCGCCTCCGTTTCCACGTTGATCGCACCGCTTGTAACGCCCGCGCTGACGCTCTTCCTGGCGGGTTCGTTCCTTCACATCGACGCCGGGGCCATGGTCCTGGACATCGTCAAGACCGTGCTGCTTCCCGTCATCGCCGGCCTGCTGGCGAGGCTCTTCCTCTCGAAGCTCGTGGCGAAGGTGCTTCCGGCACTTCCGTGGGCGTCCGCCGTCGTGATTTCTTTGATCGTTGCCATTGTTGTTGCCGGCAGTGCCAGCAAGATCGTGGCCGCTGGCGGCATCGTGTTCCTGGCCGTTGTCCTCCACAACGGTTTCGGCCTGGCACTCGGGTACTTGGCCGGCAAGCTGGGCCGCTTGGATGAGAAGGCGCGACGTGCCTTGGCTTTCGAGGTTGGGATGCAGAACTCGGGACTTGCCGCGACGTTGGCCACCGCGCATTTCGGCGCTTTGGCTGCACTGCCGTCTGCCGTGTTCTCGCTGTGGCACAACGTTTCGGGCGCCGTAGTTGCAGCTTGGCTGGCGCGGAGGCCGCTGAAGGACTGACTAGCGCGTGACCGACTGGGTGGGCGTGTGTGCAACGTCGAAGACCGAATCAAGTTGCACAGTGGCGTTACGAGCTTTTCATGCCGGAAGGACCGAGATGTACTTGGGGGGTACGATGTCCGCCAGCCAAACCTTTTCGCCACCACGGTAGAAGCTGACGTGCTCGCCGTGAGCGGCCGCGCTGTCAATAAGAAGGACGACCGGATCAGGATCCTTTCGCTGTCCCACCAGCCAAGCCATTTCGGTGTCCTCGGATAGGTGAACATACTGGCGTCGCATGGGCCGCAGTCCCGCAGACTGAATAGCTTCAAGGCTCTTTCTGGATGTTCCATGAAACAGCTTTTCGGGCGGCCCCTCAAGCGGCATTGCTATGCGGGCCGGGACACTGTGGCCGTAAAAGGCTCGAATGCGGCCCCCACGCAATTCATGTCGTCGCTTTGAGGACGACAGGACCACACGTTCCAGATCGGCGACCTCAAGGTTCTGCCATTCAGTAGACTCGCGCCGAAGAGCCTGAAGCAGGTGTTCCACAGGCGTCCATCCTTCCTCGTCCAATTCCAGTTCGTAAAGCCAGGGCTCGTGGCGCAAGGCATGCGAAATGGTCCGGCTGAGGTTCGGAAAATCGATCATGTGCCTCGTGCTTTCTGCAGTTGCTTCTTTGGCGATCCGCGAATCAGTCAGCGAAATTCGAGCATGTCGTCGATAGCTGAATGAAGCCACGCGGCAAAGTCATGCACAATCGAAATCTTGCCTGTTGCGAGGTCCCAGCATGCCACGTCATCGTTATCCTCGTGTCTTGCGAGCGGCACTAAGCCCTTAGGCCTCCTCCTCCAAGTGGTCTTCTTCGGTCGCACGTTGCCGCAGAGTCTGCCGATCATCCCAGAGTCTGGCACCCATGAGGGCACCTCCTCCAATTCCAATTAGGACGGTAACGGCCAGGACCACCGGAGTCGGGCCTCCCTTACCCAGAGCCAAGAACGCCACCCAAGCGGCGATGACTGCAGCGATGCCCACGCCGCCAGCGAAAAGCAACATGAAAAGGGACTTGGTCATGAATGGTGCTCTCCTGTGATGTCCAACATTGAATGTTCCTTCAACGAAGGTTTGGCTGCCTGAACCTGCCACGACAACCGGGCAGGCTCATCATCAAGCGTAGGGCCAGGCGCCGTCATTCGTTCGATTCAGGATGCGCCATCAGGAAGAACGCGGTCGAGCCGTATGGTCGAGCCCGCCCTCCTTTGTAAAGGAGACCTCCCTGCCACTGTCGGGATCGCCGAACTGAGCGTTGCTGTGTGGCAGCGTCGTCCCGCGCTGATGCAGCTTCCACGGCGAGGCCACCCGGATACCCTCCGCAGGAGCAGAACTTTCCAGCCGATCCAGCAGCATCCGGACCACGCGCTCAAAGATCGGTTCCGGGCCCACTGTTGTCAGGGCAGGGTCGTATTCCTCTCCTTCGGTGGAATTCCCCACGCCGACGATCTGGACATCCTCGGGCACGCGCAGCCCCAACCGGAAGGCAGCCCGGATGGCCTGCAGCGCTTCCATGTCGTCGGTGCAGAGGATGGCGGTGGGACGGTCCGGCAATTGCAGCAACTCGAGCGCCGCCCGGTACGCCTCGGCCGGGCGGTGCCGCGATGTCCGGACAAGGGACTCGTCCAGCGGTATACCCGCCTCCTCAAGCCCCTGGGCATAGGAAGCGAAACGGCTCGCGGGTCGTCCCGCCGGATCGGCCCTGCGAATGCAGGCAATCCTGCGGTGCGACGCGGTCAGGAAGGCCACCCCCTCAGCCAGTCCGGCCTCCGGTTCAGGAGCCAGGACGTCGAACCCATCAGGCTCCATGGTCCCGGAGATGACTACCTGGGCAACGCCGCGGCGGGCCAGTTCGGTGACGGTTTCGTCCTCCGATTTTGCTTCGGGAAAGTAGCCAATAATGACGCCGTCGGCCCCGCCGGACATCATGAAGTTCCGCCAGTCCTCACCCAGCAGGATCACGGGCTGATAGCCGCGCTCCGGAAGGATGTTCGCCGCAGTCGTGGCCAGCGCCCGGTCCCACGGCCATTCCAGATTTCCAATCGCGACGGCGACTACATCAGTTTTGCCCCGACGCATCCCGCGCGCGGCCTGGTTGGGCACATAGCCCAGCTCTTTCACGGCTGACAGCACCCGATCCTGGGTGGGCGGGCTGATCCGGGTGGTCCCGCCGTGCCTGCCGGAGAGCACGTAGGACACGGTGGTCAGGGACACGCCCGCAGCCGTTGCGACATCCCGGATGGTGGGCTTGGATCCTTTGCTCACGGGAGGCTCCTGACTGGCGGCGGCTTCTTGAACTCTATCTTCACCGCCGTGGACTGCCCTTGACGCAATAGTTGTGAACGTTAACAATTACGTGAGCCAACAAAGTGTAAAAAGGGAAGAATTATTCAATGAAGAACTGGGCAGGAAACCTTCAGTACTCGTCTGCGGACATCCAGCGGCCCACATCGGTAGAAGAGCTACGTGACCTCGTCTCCAATGCGACACAGATCAAGGCTCTTGGCTCCCGTCACTCCTTCAATACTGTTGCGGACACCCAAGGGACCCACATTCTCTTGGACGCCCTCCCCCAGGAAGTTGTCCTCAACAAGGAGAAAGGTACGGTCAAAGTCAGCGGTGGCCTCAGCTACGGAGCCTTGGGCCGCTCGCTCGAAGAGCAGGGCTATGCCATCCATAACCTCGCGTCCCTGCCCCACATCTCTGTGGCCGGCGCCATCCAAACCGGCACGCACGGCAGTGGAGTCAACAACCCCTCCTTGGCTGGCGCCGTCGTGAGTGTTGACCTTGTGCGCGCCTCAGGCGAGCTGGTCACCCTCACGGCCGACGACGACGAATTCCTCGCCAGCGTTGTTGGTGTGGGAGCCCTTGGCATCGTGACGGGGCTGGAGCTTGCGGTCCGGCCAAGCTACGAGGTCCGGCAGCGCGTGCTCACCGACCTCTCGTGGGAGGGCGCACTGGCGAACTTCCAAACCATAGCTTCCAGCGCCTACAGCGTCAGCTTCTTCACGAACTACACCGGAGACACCATCCCACAGGTCTGGCTCAAGGCACTTGATACCGAGGCCGCACTGCCTGATCTCTTTGGCGCCACCCCGGCAACCGCCGCCATGCATCCGCTGCCGGACATGTCAGCCGAGAACTGCACCGAGCAACTGGACGTGGCCGGCAAGTGGTTGGACCGTTTGCCGCATTTCCGCCACGAATTCACTCCCAGCAACGGGGAAGAACTCCAGAGCGAGTTCCTCCTGCCGCTTGAGCACGCGCCGGCAGCCTTGAACGCGGTTCGTGGGCTCGCGGACAAGCTGGCGCCTCTGTTGTTCATCTCGGAAATACGAACGATCGCTGCCGACGACTTCTGGATGAGCCCGTTCTACCAGCAGCAAAGCGTTGCCCTGCACTTCACGTGGAAGCCGATGCAGGAGGACGTCGAGGCCGTGCTCCCCGAACTCGAAGAAGCGCTGCGGCCATTTGGTGCGCGCCCACACTGGGGCAAGCTCTTCACTCCCGGCCAGTATGACTTTGCGGCGCTTTACCCGCGGTTCGAGGATTTCCGGGCGTTGGTTCAGGCCAACGACCCCACCGGCAAGTTCCGGAATGGGCTGCTGGACAGCGTGCTGGGTTTGACCGTGGCGTCCTAGATCGTTGGGTGCCCGCTGTTTCGTCGTGCTCCACGACGTAGCAGCGGGTCGGCAACGGCCTACTCGATGTGCGCCAGCACTGCACCAGCGCTGACCACGCCGCCGGGCGTGGAGAGTACTTCCGAGAGTGTTCCCGTGCGGTGCGCCGGCACCTGGGTTTCCATCTTCATGGCTTCGAGCACCACCAAGGGATCTCCCGCAGCTACGCTGGCTCCGGGTTCCACCAGCCACTTCACCACGGTGCCCGACATGCTGGAAACCAGCGCGGATTCGGCGGGAGCGTCTCCACCCACGGAACCAGGCAGCCCCGTGACATCCGCAGCCGCAGGCAGTCCCTGCCCCGAGCGGGCCCAACCATCCAGCAAGTCGGCGGGAAGACCCACAGCGAGTCGCTTGCCGTCTACGTCCACTGTGATGGTCCGGCGCTGTCCACCGGGAGCGGCAACACTGTAGTCGGAGTCCACCGGGATGCGGTCCGCGAAGTCGGTTTCGATCCACCGTGTATGCACGCGGAGTCCGGCCACTGATGTGAAGTCATCGGCTTGGAGCACCGCGCGGTGGAACGGCAAAACCGTGGCCAGCCCGGTGATGTTGAATTCCTCGAGGGCTCTCCGTGCGCGGCGCAGTGCCTGTTGCCGGTCGGCTCCCGAGACGATCAGTTTGGCCAACAGCGAATCGAACTGCGGCGGAACAGTCGAACCTGACCGAACTCCGGTGTCCACACGGATTCCAGGGCCCGTGGGCACTTCAAAGCGACCGACAGTGCCTGGCGAGGGCAGGAACCCGCGGCCCACGTCTTCGGCGTTGATCCGGAACTCAAAGGAGTGCCCCTTCGCGACGGGATCCTCGGAAACGCTCAACGGCAACCCGGCTGCGATGCGGAATTGCTCCTGAACGAGGTCGATCCCCGCTGTTTCTTCGGTGATGGGGTGCTCCACCTGAAGACGGGTATTAACCTCCAGGAAAGCCACGGCTCCGTCAGCCGAAACGAGGAACTCCACGGTCCCTGCGCCGTAATAGCCGGCCTCGCGGATGAGTGCCTTGGAGCCTTCGTAGATCCGTTGGCGCTGTTCGTCGCTGAGGAAGGGCGCGGGGGCCTCCTCCACGAGCTTTTGGTGGCGGCGTTGAAGCGAGCAGTCACGGGTTCCCACGACGATGACGTTGCCGTGCTTGTCCGCGATAATCTGCGCTTCGACATGCCGCGGCCGGTCCAGGTACTGCTCCACGAAGCACTCGCCCCTGCCGAAGGCAGCAACGGCTTCGCGGACTGCGGAGTCGAAGGCTTCTTCGACCTCGGCCAGTTCGCGGACAACTTTGAGCCCGCGGCCTCCCCCGCCGAACGCCGCCTTGATGGCCATCGGGAGTCCGTGTTCCTCGGCAAAAGCCCGTGCTTCTGCAGCCGTGGAGACTGGTCCGTCACTGCCGGCAACCAAGGGAGCACCGGCCCGCACGGCGATCTCACGGGCTGTGATCTTGTTGCCCAATTGGCGGATCGACTCCGGCGAGGGACCAATCCACTCGAGTCCGGCGTCGAGCACTGCCTGGGCGAAGTCGGCATTCTCGGAGAGGAAGCCGTAGCCGGGGTGGACGGCGTCCGCGCCGGCGCGTGCAGCTACTGCGAGCAGCTTTTCGATATTCAGGTACGTGTCAGCGGGGCTGTTTCCGTCCAGGCTGTACGCTTCATCCGCTGCGCCGGCGTGCATTGCATCGGCGTCGACGTCGGCGTAGACCGCCACGGAAGAGATGCCGGCGTCATCGCAGGCTCGGGCGACGCGGACAGCGATTTCGCCGCGGTTCGCGATCAGGACCTTGCGCATCAAATACTCACTTCTCTGGGTTATCGGTGAAGTCTGGGTTATTGGTGAAGTTTGGTGTTTCGGGGACGAGGCGGAAACGGATCCGGCCACCGATGGGCACTTGTGCCGCCAGGTCCAGGTGTTCGTCCCGGACCACGCCAATCACCGGATAGCCACCGGTGATGGGGTGGTCGGCGAGGAACAGGACGGGCAAGCCCGCGGGCGGGATCTGCAACGCGCCGGCCATGGTGCCTTCGCTGGGCAGCTCACCTTCGCGGGTTCGCTCCACGGGGGTACCGTCCAGCCGCATGCCTACCCGGTTGGATTGCGGCGTGACCAGCCAATCCTGGCCCGTCAGGGAGTCAAGGGCGGCCTGATCGAACCAGTCGGCACGCGGGCCGGGGACGACGTCCAGCACAGTGACGTCCTCACCGGGAAATTCGGGTTGCAACTCAGGACTGCCGACGGCCGTTGATTCTGTTTGGTGGCCGGCCGGTAGTTGCTGGCCGATGACCAACGGCGCTGGACCGATCCCGGACATTGTGTCTGACGAGCGGCTTCCCAGAACCTCCGGCACATCCACCCCGCCGCGGATCGCCACATAGTTCCGGAACCCCGATTCGGGGGCGCCCACGGTGAGGACTTCGCCGTCGAGCAGCGCGAAAGGGGCGGCCATCGGAACGGTCCGCTGGGCACCGGGCTGGACCTCGCCGTCGTCGTCCGAATCAACCCACGACGGCGACTGTACAGTCAGCGTGGTGGGCGCACCAGTGACGGCAAGAACCTGGTCTCCCACGGCCTCCACAGTCAGCCCGCCATTGACGGACTCAATCGCCGCGGCAGATGCGGTGTTGCCCACCAGTCGATTGGCACGGCGGAGCGAGGCCCTGTCCAAGGCCCCGGCAGCGGAGACGCCCAGTGGGCCAAAGCCCCGCCTGCCGAGGTCCTGGACGAGGCTCTGCGCCCCGGGGTTGAGAATCCGCAAACCCGGACCCGTGTGGTGGTCGGACTCGGCCTCTGAATCATGGGTGGCCGCAGTAACAACTTCCCGGACTGCCCGGTACTGCACGCGATCGCCGGGGCGCACAAGGGCAGGCTGCGGACGGTCCAGGTCCCACATCCGGGCGCCAGTCCTGCCGATCAGCTGCCAACCACCCGGGGAACGGCGCGGGTAAACGGCAGAGTACTGCCCGCCCAGAGCAACGGATCCAGCGGGAACTGCTGTGCGCGGGGAAGAACGGCGGGGTACGGTTAGGGCTTCATTCTGGCCCACCATGTACCCGAAGCCGGGCGCGAAGCCCGCGAAGGCAACCGTCCAGATCTGGCCCGTGTGCGCCGCGATGACACCGTCAACACTGAGCCCGGTCAACTCAGCGACGTCGGCAAGATCGTCGCCGTCGTACACGGTGTCGATGACAACCAGCCCCGAATCAGTGACCTCGGGGACGGTCAATTCCAGCTGCATGAGCTGGGCGCCTATGGCCCGGGTAGCGGAGGCCGACTCGCCAACCACCATCACCGTTTCCGCGGCGGCGAGCACGTCCACCTGTCCAGGCAACGGGGACTTGTAGAGCATGTCCTGCAAGGCAAGCACATCCTGCAGGTCATCCAGCTCGGCCAGGACGGCACGGGTGCCGACAGGCCTGACGGAGCGGACCCTTTTCGCTGTTGTGGTTTGCATTGCTGTTTCCATCTTTGGTTAAACCGCCGGCTGTGAATGGGCCGCCTGCAGCAAGCGCTCTTCTTCTTCGGGCTGCGGGTCGCGGCCCAGGACCATGCCGACGATCGTGACAATGGCAGCAAGAAGGAGGTATCCGGCGATGAGATACCAGCCGTGGTTTGCTGCGCCGTAGAGGGCTGTGAAGATAATCGGGGCAAAACCGCCTCCGATCACACCAGCCAAGGTGTAGGCAAGGGAACTCCCTGCATAGCGGAGATGGGCCGGGAACTGCTCGGTGATAAACGCAGCCTGCGGCCCGTACATGAAAGCGTGGAGGGCCAAGCCGATAACGGTGCCGATAGTCAGCACGGCCACAGACCTTCCCTGGATCATGACGAAGAAGATCGGGATGAAGACTGCTGTCGCGACAGCACTGATGCCATATACCCAGCGACGGTTGAAGCGGTCTGTGAGAGCGCCGGCTGCAGGAATGAGGAACAGCTGGAAGGCGGAGCCGATGAGAATCGCTGCGAGGACGTTGCCAGTGGTCATGCCCAGTTCCTTGGTGGCATATACATAGAGGAACACAGTGAAGAGTCCGTAAAGGATATCGGGGCAGACACGCGACAGTGCGGCTGCAATAAGGGCCCGGGGCTCCGTTGTGAAGACGTCCTTAATGGGTGCCTTGGGTCGCTCGCCTTGGGCCTGGATGGCCTTGAAGACCGGCGTCTCTTCCAATTTCAGACGTATGACCAGTCCGAAGATAACCAGAAGTGCCGAGGAGAGGAAGGCTACGCGCCAGCCCCAGGAGAGAAGTGCGCTTTCAGTCAAGGTAGCAGCGAGGACTGCGAGTACACCGTTCGCCATCAGATTGCCGGCGGGTGGGCCGATCTGCGCTGCCGAAGACCAGAAACCGCGCTTGTTGGGATCTCCGAATTCACTGGACAGCAACACGGCACCGCCCCACTCACCACCTACGCCGATGCCTTGAGCCAAGCGAAGGAGCACCAGGAGTGCGGGCGCAGCGGCCCCTATGGCCGAGTAGTCGGGCAGCGCCCCGATAAGGACGGTGGCAACACCGATGAGGACCAAGGTGAAAACGAGGACGTACTTGCGGCCGATCTTGTCACCGAGGCGACCAAAGATCACGCCGCCGATAGGCCGGGCGAAGTACCCAACGGCGTAGGTGGAGAAGGAAAGAATGAGCGCTACGAAGTCGTCTCCTGCTGGAAAGAAGATCTTCGGAAAAATCGCAGCCGAGGCCACGGAGTAGATCGCAAAGTCGTAGTACTCCAGCGACGTGCCGGTGAGGCTGGCGACGTACGCCTTGAGTGCGCCGGGCGGTGGCTTCCTTGTCACGGCCTTGGCTGCGTTGTTGGTGCTGGTCATGATGTCCTCCGGGGGGATGAGGGATGGTGCGGGCGCCCGGGATGGGCTAAAGGAACGAGCCGACAGTGACGCCGGCCTCGCCCAGAGCGGACTTCACAGCGGTGGCCATTGCCACGGCACCGGGTGAGTCACCATGTACGCAGATGCTCTCCGCGCGGAGTTTCAGGATGGAGCCGTCAATGGTCCTGACGGATTGTTCGGTGGCCATCCGCAGGACATGTTCGGCCACTTCTTCTGGGTTATGAAGGACGGCACCCGGTTGGGAACGGGAAACCAAGGTTCCGTCAGGGTTGTAGGCGCGGTCAGCAAACGCTTCGGATACGCCCCGAAGCCCTGCCTGCTCGGCAAGACGCAGGACTTCGGAACCGGGAAGGCCGAGAATCGGGAGGTTGGGGTCAACCGATTTCACGGCATCAACCACGGCACGCGCTTGGGCCGTGTGCTTGACGATCGCGTTGTACAGGCCACCGTGGGGTTTCACGTACTGGACACGAGCGCCGGAAACAGCTGCCAGGGCCTGCAGCGCACCGATCTGGTACACGACGTCGTCCGCGAGTTCCATGGGGTCGATATCCATGAATCGGCGGCCGAACCCCGCGAGGTCGCGGTAGCCAACATGCGCGCCAATTACGACGCCGGCCTTGGCCGCCTTCGCGCAGGTACTGCGGATAACGCTGGGGTCACCGGCGTGGAATCCGCAAGCCACGTTGGCACTGGAGACGGACTCAAACATGGCGGCATCGTCGCCGAGCGTCCAACGTCCAAAGGACTCTCCGACGTCGCTGTTCAGGTCGATGATTGCCATGATGTGATCCCTGCCTCGTGATGCGCGTTACATCAAGCATGCATCAATCTGCTGGATTGTTCAACAATCCAGCGATCCCAATTTTCGGCAATCGTGTAATTTTGGATTCATGGCCGGTGCAGATCAGGATTCAAGCGAACATGCAGGCCTCGACGGCGCCCGTGCCCGCATGCGGCTCAGGGTTCCCTCCGTCGCCGAACGGGTGGCCGAAGAACTCCGTTATCAACTGGCCGAAGGCTTCCTTGTTCCTGGATCCAAACTGACTGAGGCCACCATTGCGGAGGACCTGGGCGTTTCCAGGAACACCGTTCGGGAGGCCTTCGCCGAGCTTGCTGCGGAGCGCCTGCTCCTGCGGCAACCCAACAAAGGGGTCTTCGTGGCCACGTTGGAAGCCGGCGACATCCACGATGTCTACACTGTCCGCCGCGCCATCGAGGTCAGCTCGATCCGCGCCGGCGGCTCCCCCGAGGGGATAGCCGCCGTCAGGGCCGCCGTCGACGAGGGAAAGCGGGCAGCAGCCGCCGATGACAACGAAGGACTCGGCAGCGCCAACCAGCACTTCCACGGCGCAATCGTGGCCTTGGCCGAAAGCAACCGGCTGAACACGATCATGGCCCAGATCCTGGCGGAGATGCGGCTGTATTTCCACAAGGCCACCATGAACGCACACTTCTACAGCGACTGGCTCCAGGAAAACGAGCAGATCTGCTCAGCCTTGGAAGCGGGCCAGTTGGAGCGCGCCGGAGACTTGCTCCTTGCCTACCTCAACCGCTCAGAACAGCAGCAGGCCGCAATCCACGGCGAATAGCTAGCGCTTGCCCTTCTTCCGCGACCCCTTGCCGCGGCCCTTGTCCGGGTTGGGTGCATAACGCTGCGCGACGGCGGGCTTTTTGGGGCCACCTCCGCGGCGATCCGGCTTGGGCGCCTTCTTGGGCTTCTCCTGTTGTGCGGACGGCTGGCGTGAGCTCTGGGCAGTCCGGCCGCGAACGATTCCAATAAACTCTTCGATCACCGGCGAGTCCGTCCCCACGGGCCATGCCAAGCCGATCTGTGTTCCGGGCGCACCCGTCAAACGGCGCATGACAGTGTCTTTGGCGTTAAGGTGCCGGGCGACCGACATGGGCATGATCACCAGCCCGGCGCCGGAAGCAACCACTTGGAGGGCCATGTCGGGGCCACCCATTTCCTCGATGTCGAGAAAGTTCTCCTCGGCCAGGTCCTCCAGGGCCACTTCCTCGAACACCGAGATCTCATGGCCCTTGGGGGCCACAACCACCGGCTGCTCTTCGTACAAGGGGATAATGTTCAAGCCTTCGCGGTCCACGGGCAACCGAACGAAGCTGAGGTCAGCCGACCCGTCACGCAGTACCGAGACCTGGGCGTCGTCGTCGGACATGAAGGAGTGCAACGGGAAGTTGGGCATGCGCTCTTCCCACCGGCGGATCCATTTCCCGGGAGTCACACCTGCAACATAGGCGAAGCGGAGACCCGCTAGGGGTTCGGTTGTTTCGGCGGAATCTTCAGCGTCTGGCACACACTCACAGTACCGGCCAGATACCCTTGAAGCATGACGTCCTCGAACTCCCAGTCCATGAAGCCGGCAACAGTTGCCAAGAAACTCGGCATCTACCTGCCCGCAACACCCCAGGAGTTCCAGGATTCGTCCATCTCCCGCGAAGAATTCGCCGAACTCCAGGCCAACCCGCCGGAGTGGCTCGCCGAACTCCGCCGCAACGGCCCGCACCCGCGTCCCGTCGTGGCGCAAAAACTCAACGTCTCCATCAGCGGCCTGGCCCGTGGCGGCGTAGAGGATGCACTCACGACGGCGGAAATCACCGAGCTGCTGCAGGCTCCCCCGCAGTGGCTGGTCACCGAGCGCGCCACCCACGCGGCCGTCCGTTCCGAGGCCCAGCGCGTGAAGGACGAAGCGGCCAAGAAGGCGGCCACCAAGGAAGCCAGGGACAATGCCGCGGCCAAGCGCGATGCTCCCAAGACTTCGAAGCGGGACCACGCATAACGTTTTGAAAGGTGTGGCCGGGGACCCAGGTTCCCGGCCACACCTCTTTAACGGCTAATCCTGGTGGAGCTGGACGAAATTGCCGCACCCGTCGTCGAAAACGGCACTGATCCCGGACGGGTCCTCCGCCGGCTCGCCCTTGAAAGTCACGCCCGCAGCCAACAAGCGCTGGTATTCGGCCTGGACATCCGGAACGCCCAGGACCACCGCTGGCATCCCGGCCTCATAGACGGCGTTCATGTAGTTCGCGCCGATGGGGTTGTCGCTGGGTTCCAGGAGCAGCCCGGTTGAACCCGTGTCCGCACCGGGATCCTTGATGATGAAGAGGTTGTACTCCGGCATGGCCATCAGGGTCTCGAAGCCCAGCGTCTCCGTGTAGAAAGTGTGGGCTGCTGCCGGGTCCTTGACGTGGATGCTGCACATTTTCAGTCTCATGGTGCCTAGGCTACGCCGGAGGTGCGACAGGAAGTACCTCCCCCGCGCAGCACCCCTCGCGTCCACTCACGCGCTGGCGCATACTGAATTCATAGCAGCGAATTCGCCTGGAGGTGGTCCGATGCCCGCAATGATGCTCCTGTGGGGCGTTGCCCTGGTTCTTGCAACGGCGGCAACCACGTACGTCCTGCACAAAAAACTGACTCATGGACGCGGGCCTGAGCCGGACGGGCTTTTTTGGGACTTGTTCGCCGGGCTGGTGGTCATAGTGCCCGCTGTCTTGGTTCCCTCCGTGCAATGGCCGCCCGCCGGGATCATCATGGTTTTCCTCTGCGTCGCCGTCGCGGCAGCGACCTTCGCCGGCTCCCGCAAAGTGGAACGGGCCCATGCGGCCGAGCCTCGTCGTCGAGCAGGATATCCAGACGACGCTGCCCGCCACCAAAGCATCCTGGCCCAGTGGAGCCGCTATGAACTGGATCCCGGCCGGGCCATAGACTTTCCGGCCATGACGGACGTGCGCGCGCAGGAGACGGCAGAGCTGACCCGGGCCATGCGTGAGGCCGAATATTGCCGGGTGACAGCCGGCACCGACTACCGTGCCGCCGTCGAGCATCTCGCGGAGGCCCTCACGGCGGCCGAGCGCGCCGCGGGCGTCCCAATCCCCGCGCCGAGGTGACAATTGATGACAATCCCAGCGCGTGGAATTGTCATCAAATGCCAACTGGGCGAGCGGGCAAAGGAGCCTACAGAACCTTGCCCTTGAAGAACTCGGGCCGCAACCGGTACATCACCAGCATGACCACCACGCCCAGCAGGATCACACCCATCCCCAGCACGAACACCAGGCCCACGCCGCCAACGGATGAGCCCGACCCGTATTCGGGATCCATCGAGTCCATGGCCGTCTTCACGAACATCACCAACAGGATCACACCGCCCAACAGGGGTGCCAGGAACTTGAAGAAGAACGCCCGGATCCCGCTGAAAGCCGAGGCACGGAAGAACCACACGCAGGCCAGGGCAGTGATGCCGTAGTAGAAGCAGATCATCATGCCAAGGGCGGTGATGGTGTCCCACAGCGCGTTCTCTGACACCGTCCGGGTAATCACGTAGAACGCGGCCGCGGCAATGGCTGCGGCGATCGTGGCGAAGCTCGGCGACTTGAACGTGGGGCTGATCCGGCCGAAGCGCGGCGAGATGGCGCGGTAGTGGCCCATCGCCAGCATGGTTCGGGCCGGTGAAACGAACGTGGACTGCAGGGACGCTGCGGAGCTGCTCAGGATTGCCAGCGACATGAGGATCGCGAAAGGACCCATCACCGGACCAGCCAAGACGGCGAAGATGCTGGACTGGTTCTCCGGGTTGCCGGCACCCAGTCCGGTCTCGCCGACGCCGGCGAAGGACAGGGTAGCCAAGGCAACCGTCATGTAGATGATCACGATGACAAGCACGGTAATGGTTGCAGCACGTCCGGGGGTCTTCTCCGGATCCTTGGTTTCCTCGTTCATGGTCAGGGTTACGTCCCAGCCCCAGTAAATGAAGATCGAGAGGGACACACCCGCAGCGAAGGAAGAGAACGAATCCACGGCGAATGGGTTGAACCAGTCGGGGGAAATGGCGGTGGCATCAAAGGCCGTGCCGTTGGCAACATGGGCGAAAGCCGAGACAGCGAACCAACCAAGAACCAGCAACTGGAAGGCCACCAGCACGTACTGCACGCCCTTGGTGGTTTCCATGCCCCGGTAGGAAATCCAACATGCCCCGGCGATGAACACCAGGGTGGTGGCAATGTTCAGCGGCAGGATCTTGCTCAAATCAGCAAAGGACGGGTTGCTGAAAATCTGTCCCAGCATCAAGTAGAAGAAGTCCACGGCAACCGCCGCCAGGTTGGACAGCACAATGATGGTGGCCGCGATCAGTCCCCAGCCTCCCATCCAGCCGATCCAGGGTCCAAAGGCGCGCGTCGCCCACGTGAAGGAGGTTCCGGCGTCGGGCATTGCGTTGTTCAGTTCGCGGTAGCCGAGCGCCACCAGCAACATGGGGATAAAGCCCACCAGGAAGATAGCGGGCAGGTGCACGCCTACCTCGGACACGGTGGGGCCAAGGGCTGCGGTCAGCGTGTAGGCGGGGGCGATGCAGGAAACGCCGATCACGACGGCGCCGATCAGGCCCACCGATCCGGCTTTCAGTCCCTTTTCACTCAGGGTTGGTTCTTTCGACTGGACCGTCTTTGGTGCAGTAGACATGGGTATTGCCTCTCAGGCGATTGCTAGGAGCTTTGACGCGTGTAATCGCGGGGAACCACGATCATGGGGACGGGCAGGGCCCGCAGGATCCGGTTGGCGGTGCTGCCAAGGAACGTCGCCCGGTGTTGGGCAAGGCGGCTGGAGCCGATGAGCAGGATTTCGCCGTCTTCCCAGTCGAGCCTTTCCACGGCTTCTTCGATGGTCCGGCCCTGCGCGACCACGATTTCCGGCTCGGGCAGCGGCGCGTCCGGGGAGGAATTTCCGACGGCGGCCAAACGGTCGGCGGCATGCATCCAGGCGGCGTCGGCCAGCGTCAGCGAGTTGCCGCCGTCGAGCGCCAACAGGGAGACGAGCCGAAGCGGCAGGTGCCGGTCCCGCGCGGACTCGACAGCGACGTCGAGCAGTTGGTCTGCGCCGGGGCGCGTCCCGAAGCCGCAGCTCAGGCGCGTGATGGCGTCGGTGCGCTGGTAGCCGTGCGGGGCAAGTGCGACTGGAACGGGCGAGGAATGCAGCAGCGAACCCGCCACCGAACCAATTGTGAACCGTTTGAGGAGGCCGCCGTTCGTAGCGCCAATGACCAGTGCGGCGGCTTCAAACTCAAGAGCCGCGTCAATAAGGGCCTGCGCTTCGGAATCACCCCGGCGGATGTGTGCGCGGGCGGTGACGTCGTCCGGGACCAAGGCGAGACCCTCATCAAGCCAGCGCTGTGCTTGGTCGTTGAGGATGTCGTTGTAGCCTGCCTCGGGCGGATAAACGGCGTTGAACGGGGAGTCCTCCGGGATCACCAGGACCAGGTCCAGGCTCGCGTCCTGGTTCCGGGCCATTGCGACGGCAAGGTGGACGGCGTCGTGCCCCCTCGCGTTGGCGGTGTAACCAACTACGTAGCGCATGGTGGTCCCTTTCAGTACTTAAACAGTGCAGCCGGCAGGCCGGGGAATGGCGCTCCCCCGGCCTGCCGGTGTGGTTTCACGGCGATTAGACGGTTACCGACGCCAGCTTGTTGACTTCGACGATCCGCGCGGCAGTCGCCTGGCCCATGCGGACTGCGCCGTCGACGTGCTGGTAGCCCTCGGCCGCGAGGTCCGATGAGGACCAGTAGATCGGACCGACGTTGGCGTGCTGGTCCTTGCCGTAGCGGTGCAGGCCACCAAGGTCGTAGCTGGAAGCGTACGCGCCGCGGGTCCATTCTTCGGAGCCCCAGTCGGATTCGTAGTAGACCTCGGGCGTGAGGGCCTTCTCTCCCAGGAATCCGGCGATGGACTCGAGGACGGCCTTCTTCCGGTCTTCGGCGCTGAGCTCGAAGACGGCGTCGGCTTTTTCGTCGGAAATGAAGCCCACCAAGGTGCCGCGGGTGTCTCCGTGGTTGGTGTTGTCGTAGACCTCCTGGACCAGCGCGCCGGCGCTGAAGCCGGTGCCGGAGAGTCCGTCTTCGCGCCAGAACGGGGTGCTGTACACAGCGTGGACCTTGATGACCAGGCCCAACGACTGGTGCTGGTGCATCTGGTGCTGGCGGCGCGGAAGCGGCGGGTTGAAGGAGACGCGGGAGTACAGGTTCGGTGGGACAGCCATGATCACGTAGCGGGCGTTGACGGTGGCCTGCTCCGAAACAACCGTGACGCTGTTGTCGTCCCAATTGATGGTGCGCACCGGGCTGTTAAGTACGACGTCGGAACCCAGCTCTGCTGCCTGCAGCAACGAAACCTGCTGCATCCCGCCGATGACGCGCTTGTCCAGGATGAAGTCCTCGTCCGTCAGGTGCGTGAAGGAGCCGGCCGAGGCCGCCATGAGGACTGCCTGCAGGGCAGAGAAAGCGTGGGCGGGCTTGGTGAGCATGCCACCGGCGATGAAGAGGCCGATGTTGTTGCAGGCCTCCTCGTCGCTGGAGTTCTGGCGGAGCCAATGGTGGAAGGAGATGGTGTCCAGTTCGCGGGCCTTGGGGTGTGCCCAGGGTTCGGTGGGGCCGATCTCGGCAGCAAGTTCGTCCAGGATGGCCACGAGCTTGTCCATCTCGGCCTTGGTGGTTTCGTTCACCGGGAAGGTGTCACCGGTGTACTGCGTGCGCTTGCCGTCAGCGCCGATGTAGACGGACTCGCCGTCGCGGTAGCGCGGGTACATTTTCAGGCCGAGCTCGTCCAGCAGCTCCATGAGGGCCGTCTGGTCCGGGGAAACCCACTGGCCGCCGATCTCCAGCATGGCGCCGTCGATGGTGTCCGTCCAGGTGCGGCCGCCTACGCGGTCGCGTGCTTCAAGCACTGCGACGCTGAGTCCGGCCTTCTTCAATTCGCGTGCCGCCGTCAACCCTGACGGTCCGGCACCGACGATCACAACGTCGCGATCAAGATTCTGCATGATGTCCTCTCCGTGGCCGTCCGTTGGTGGCTGACCAGTAAATGAATGCCATTCATTTATCTCCATAGTAACTGCTGAGTGCGTGGCTGGGAAGACCCGGGTGGAATAATGCTGGGGACACAGGCAGCAGAAAGGCTTCCGATGCCCGCACCCACCCCCGCCCCATCCGCCACCTCCCGCCGTCGCGCGGGCCGACCAACGGCGGCGGTCCTGGACCAGGACGGCATTACGACGGCGGCGCTCCAGTTGATCAGCAGGAAGGGTTACGACGGACTCACCATGGCCGGGCTGGCACGTTCGCTGGGGGTGGCCCCTTCCGCCCTGTATAACCACGTGTCTTCCAAGGACGACGTCCTGGTGCTGCTCGAAGACCACTTGGCCGCGATGGTGGATGTGTCGGCGTTCGGGGTAGAGCCTTGGGATGTGGCCGTTCGGCAATGGGCTTGGTCCTACCGCGATGTATTTTCCGAGCACACTCCCTTGATTCCAATCATTGCCGTGCTGCCCGTGGCCAACGCACCCAAGACCCTGGCCATGTATGAGGCCGTGACTGCCGGGTTCCGTGAGGCCGGATTCCCCGAGGAACGGATCATCTCCGCAATCGTGGCCCTTGAAGCGTTTGTGTTCGGTGCCGCTTACGACGTCACGGCACCAGAGGACATCTTCGACGCCGGCAACCTCGCCGACCAGGTTCCCAACTTCACGGCAGCTGTGGACCGCCTGGCTTTGGAGAAGCACGAGCGTCCGACCGATGTTGCTTTCAGCCTGGGGCTTGAGGCGCTGATCTCTGGATTTGGGACGCTGCGGGGGTAGTCCTATCGCCAAATGATCATCATGCTTACTATTGTGGATCACCCGAAGCCGGAGAGTGACCCCACCCCGAGGAGCAGAAATGGCGTTAAGCAAGGGAACCCGCGTGGAATGGAACACCTCCCAAGGCAAAACACACGGGAAGATCGTGGAAAAGAAGACCAGCGACTTTGAGCTGGACGGGAACACCCACAGGGCCAGCGAGGATGAGCCTCAATACGTGGTGGAATCGGAAAAGACCGGCGCCCGGGCAGCGCACAAGGCTTCCGCCCTGACGGAAAAGAAGTAGCACCATGGTCCGACACCACGAGGTGCTGATCATCGGCGGCGGCAACGCGGGGGTTTCCCTGGCGGCCCGATTGCAGCGTTACGGACTCAAGGACATAGGCCTCGTGGAGCCCAAAACCCATCACCACTACCAGCCCTTGTTTTCCCACATCGCCGGCGGCAGGGCCGAGTCAAAAGAGGCCATCCGGAGCCAGGAGTCCGTCATGCCCAAGGGCATTGACTGGATTCGTGACGAGGCTATCGGCGTAAACGCGGGCACCAACTCAGTCTCGCTGGCCTCTGGTTCCGAGGTCAGCTATGGCAACCTCGTGGTGTGCCCGGGGCTGCAGTACCACTGGGAGGACATTCCCGGCCTGTCCGAGGCGATGAATTCTCCGTACGGCTCCTCCCACTACGAGTTCGAACTCGCGACGAAGAGCTGGGCGCTCTTAAGCAGGGTGACATCAGGCACCGTGGTGTTCACCATGCCTTCCGGTCCCATTAAATGCGGTGGTGCCAGCCAAAAGCCGATGTACCTGGCTTGTGACTACTGGAAACAGAAGGGCGTCCTCGACCGGATCCGGGTTGTCATGGTCCAGCCGTACCCTACCGTTTTCGGAATTCCCGAGGTGGACAGGGAGCTGGACCGCAAAATCTCCGAGTACGGCATCGAGCTGCGGACAAACAGTGAACTGGTGGCGGTTGACGCCGGAAACCGGCGGGCCACCATCCGGAACAACGCCGCGAACACCACCGAGGTGCTGCAGTATGACGTCCTGAACGCGGTGCCACCGCAGGCGGCACCGGATTGGCTCAGAGCAACGGACCTACCGGCGCCCGGCGACCCGCACGGATTCGTAGAGGTGGACCCGCAAACCCTCCGGCATCCGAGGTACCCGAATGTATGGTCGCTGGGGGACGCCGCAGCCACCACCAATTCCAAATCCGGCGGTGCATTACGAAAGCAAACCAAGGTCCTGGCGAAAAACCTTGCATCAAGCCGCAAAGGCCAACCACTTACGCAGAAGTACAACGGCTACTCCGTATGCCCGTTCACGGTTTCCCACAACACGGTGGTCTTTGCCGAGTTCGATGACCAGTACAAGCCGATGCCCACCATCCCCAAGGTTCCCACCTGGAAGGAAAGCCGTCTCTCCTGGTGGGTGGACCGTGAAATGTTCCCACAGGTTTACTGGCGGCTGATTCTCCGTGGGCGTGCCTAAAAGACCCTGCTGTCCGCTACATTTGACGCACAGCCGCTCGATAACCGGAGTTCACATGCTTCCCGTGACAAACGCCTGGACGTTCGCCCTCGCCGCTTTTGCCCTGATCGCCATTCCCGGGCCGAGCGTGCTGTTCGTGATCGGCCGGTCACTATCGCTGGGCCGCAAGGGCGGGCTTTTGAGCGTCGTGGGCAATGCCTTGGGAATGATTCCTGCCATAGTGCTGGTGTCCCTCGGGGTTGGTTCCATCGTGGCGGAGTCCATAGTCGTTTTCAGCATCATCAAGTTCATTGGGGCCGGTTACCTGGTTTATCTCGGGATCCAGGCGATCCGCCATCGAAACGACCACACGGAGACGGCCGCATCCCCACAGACCCACCCGTCGTCGTTCCGGCTCCTTCGCGAAGGATTTTTTGTCGGTATCACCAACCCAAAGACGATCGTGTTCTTCGTTGCGGTACTTCCGCAGTTCGTTAGCTATGGGCACGGCATGATTCCCCTGCAAATGGCGGCACTCGGCATGATCTTCTTCGGGATAGCCCTGGCGAGTGACAGCATTTGGGCACTCTCGGCCAGCACGGCCCGGGCATGGTTCGCCCGTAACCCGAAACAGCTCTCACGCATGGGTGCAGGAGGTGGCGTGATGATGATCGGCCTCGGGGGTGCCCTCACACTCGCAGGCAACAAGAGCTGACGGTTCAGCGCCAGGCGGGCTTGCCGCCGTCGCCGACTCTTGTATCACAAGTTTTTAACTTGTATCCTAAGTAAAACTACTTAGGAGAGCCATTGAGCACCGTCGACCTCGTCCGCCACGTCAAGCTGTCCACGGCGCGTCTGCCCCTCGCAGTCCCCATCAGCGACGCCAAGGTCTTTACCGGCCGCCAAAAGCCGATGACCGAAGTCGTGTTCCTGTTCGCGGAAATCACCACAGAGCAAGGCCACAGCGGTATTGGCTTCAGCTATTCCAAGCGTGCCGGTGGTCCCGCACAATATGCCCACGCCAAAGAGGTCGCCGAGGGCATCATCGGCGAGGACCCCAACGACATCGGCAAGATCTACACCAAGCTGCTCTGGGCCGGCGCCTCCGTTGGCCGTTCCGGTGTTGCTACCCAGGCCCTCGCGGCGATCGACATCGCGCTCTACGACCTCAAGGCCAAGCGTGCCGGACTCCCCTTGGCCAAGCTGCTGGGCTCCTACCGCGACTCCGTGCAGACCTACAACACTTCCGGAGGCTTCCTCAACGCCACGCTGGAGGAAGTCAAAGCCCGCGCGACGCAGTCCATCGAGGAGGGCATCGGCGGCATCAAGATCAAGGTGGGCCTGCCTGACTCCAAGGAAGACCTCCGCCGCGTCGCCGGAATACGGGAGCACATCGGCTGGGATGTCCCGCTCATGGTGGATGCAAACCAACAATGGGACCGCGCCACCGCCCTGCGCATGGGGCGGCAGCTTGAGGAATTCAACCTCATCTGGATCGAAGAACCGCTGGATGCCTATGACTTTGAGGGGCACGCGCACTTGGCCCACCTGCTGGACACGCCTATTGCCACCGGCGAAATGCTCGCATCCGTCGCCGAACACAAAGGCCTCATCAGCGCCAACAGCTGCGACATCATCCAGCCCGACGCTCCCCGCGTAGGCGGCATCACCCAGTTCCTGCGCCTCGCGGCCTTGGCTGATGAACGCGGCCTCGGCCTGGCCCCGCACTTCGCCATGGAAATCCACCTGCACCTGGCTGCTGCCTACCCGCGCGAGCCGTGGGTTGAGCACTTCGACTGGCTCGACCCCCTGTTCGAGGAGCGACTGGAGACGAAGAATGGCCGCATGATCGTTCCGGACCGCCCCGGATTGGGAGTCACACTGAGCGAGCAGGCCCGCACCTGGACCACCGAATCCGTGGAGTTCGGCGCGTAATCTTGAACCCATGAGCCGAAACCTGACTGCGGATCTCGCCGCCGACCTCCGCAACCGCATCGTCGACGGCGCCATCCAACCAGGCGAGAAGCTCCCCAGCGAAAACACCCTCATCGGCGAATTCGGGGTTAGCAGGACGGTGGTCCGCTCCGCCCTGACCCGCCTGCAGGCCGAGGGGCTTGTTGAAACCGAACGTGGGCGGGGCAGCTTTGCCCTGACTCCGCCCGCGGACGGTCCGACCCAAGCCCCGGGGACCCGGCCAGTATCCAGCATGGAGGAAAGGCTCCAGATGCTGGACTTCCGCATCGGCGTCGAAGCCGAGGCGGCCTCCCTCGCCGCGAAGAACCACAGCGAACGGCAACTCAAAGCCGTCCACGGCGCCCTGGAACAGTTCACCGCGAATGTCACCCATCCCGCGCACGCCATGAAGGCCGACTTCGAATTCCACAGGGCCGTAGCCGCAGCCACGGGCAATCCCTTTTATACGGACTGCATTTCAGCCCTCGGCCAAACCATGATCACCATGCCCCGTCCGCGCCTCGTCGCCGGAAATGACCAGGAAACCCGCGAACGCTTCGACCAAGTGATCCACGAGCATTCCTCTATCTACGCAGCAATTGCAGAGGGCGATCCTGTGGCTGCCGCAGCAGCAATGCGCCTTCACCTCAGCAACTCACGACGCCGGCTGGCGGGTTCCGCACGCGGCTGACCGTTGCGCACGGCTCACCCAACTGGGTGCTGAGACAAAAAAGAGCCCCAGTCCTAAGACCGGGGCTCTTTCGATTGCGTGCGCGAGGGGGGATTTGAACCCCCACACCCTTTCGGATACTGGCACCTGAAGCCAGCGCGTCTGCCGTTCCGCCACTCGCGCGCAACTTCTTTTTCCGGACTTCCACTGGTCTCCCAGCTTCGTTTCCTTCAAAAGCAGCGAGATCAAGCATAACGGACATGCGGAGGAAAACACCAATCGGGCCGCAAGCAAGGCTCCTAAGGGACGGTGGAGCCCTTGGATACCGCCTTGTTTCGTGGGATTTTGACCCCCCGCGAGCCCCGCCAGCAAGGGCCGGGGCCGAACTTTTTCGAGCCGCAAGGCGTTGTGGATTAAGGCCATTCCCAGTCAGTCCCAGTAGTATCGGGAAGTGGAAGGGCCGCAGGGCGCTCACTTTGGTGTGTGCACGGACGGGCCTATCGCAGGACTATCGGATCAGGCACAACGGGTGCCGCGGCAAGGAAAGGAGAAGGAACATGGGTTTGCTGGACAAAGTCGAGCGCGGCATTGAAAAGGCCGTCCGCAACGTCTTCTCCACAGGGTCGCGGGCACGTGTTGAGCCAGTGGAGATTGCGAGCAAGCTGAGGCGGGAGCTGGACAACCAGTCCATCACCATCGCCGCCGGACGTACTCTCGCTCCCAACGTTTTCGACGTCCTGCTCAGCGACGAGGATTTCGCGCGGGCCCAGGAATGGGGAACGCCACTGGCCGAGGAACTGTGCGATGTCGTCATCCAACACGTCCGCAGCCAGGGCTACACGCTCCAGGGAGCGGTGAGGATCTCGTTCCGTCGCAACGACGAAGAACGTGCCGGCCATTTCGAAATTGCTTCCCGGACCGAAAAATCTTCCGGCGACGCAGCTCCAGCCGCGCAGCCTCCGCGGGCCAATGTTCCCGCGGCCCCTGCCCGGCAACCAACCCGCCTCCAGCCTGTTTTGGACATCAGCGGCCAGAGGTACTCCCTCAATGCCGCGAGCGTGGTGCTGGGCCGTTCCTCGGAGGCTGACATTCTGGTTGATGACACCGGCGTTTCGCGCAAGCACCTCGAGGTGCGCACTGAACACGGCAGCACATGGGCCGTGGATCTCGGTTCCACCAATGGCAGCTACGTCAACGGACATAAGGTAAACGGCAGCGTGGAGCTTACAGACGGCTCAACCATCACGATGGGACGTACCAAGATTATTTTCCGCCTCCTCCCCCAAACCCCGGGTGGCCACGCGTGAACGATGTCAGCGAACTGACCATAACAGCGCTTCGCTTCGGGTTTCTACTGTTGCTGTGGGTCCTGATCTTCAGCATTGTGTCCACCATGCGCCGCGACTTCCAGATCGGGCGCAAGGCAGTGACCGGCGTCCCCACGGCACGCGAAGTCCGCAAGCACCCTGAACTGGCAGCTTCACCGCCGCCCGCCATCCAGCACGCCCGCAACCTGGTGGTCACCGAGGGTCCCCTCAAGGGCACCACGGTTCCCCTCGCAGCCAGCCCCATCCTGCTGGGTCGCGCGCAGGAAGCCACCTTGGTACTGGAGGACGACTACGCCTCCGGCCGGCATGCCCGATTGTTCCCGCAGGGCAGCCGCTGGTTCATCGAGGACCTCGGCTCTACCAACGGCACCTACCTGGCCGATCAGCAGCTCACCCGTGCATTGCCGGTGGAGCTCGGTGTCCCCGTGAGAATCGGCAAGACGGTCATCGAATTGAGGCCATAGTCCATGGCCTCTCCCGAGACCCCCAAGGACAAGGAAAAGCCTGCGGAGCGCCCGTTGATCATGCGCTACGCGGCCCGTTCCGACGTCGGCCGGATCCGCTCCAAGAATGACGACTCCGCCTATGTGGGCCGCCATCTCGCGGTGGTTGCCGACGGCATGGGTGGGCACGCCGGTGGCGATGTCGCCTCTGCTTCGACTGTCCTGGACATGATCCACCTGGATCATGACGATTACCCCGAGGGCGCCGATACCGTCCTGGCGGACGAGATTCAAACCGCCAATTCCCTGCTTTCCGAGCTTGTCCACCAGAACCCGAAGCTTTCCGGCATGGGTACCACGGTCACTGCCTTGCTGCTTGAAGACCGCAAGCTCCACTTCGCCCACATCGGCGACTCCCGCGCCTACCGCCTGCGCAACAAGAAGTTCGAACAGATCAGCGTGGACCACACTTTCGTCCAGCGCCTCATCGACGAGGGCCGGCTCCGGCCTGAAGAAGCCGAGACGCATCCGCACAAGAATGTCCTGATGCGGGTCCTCGGCGACGTCGATGCAAGCCCTGAGCTGGATCTGGACGTCCTGGATGTCGAGCCCGGCGAACGCTGGCTTCTGTGCTCCGATGGCCTGAACTACGTAGCGGGACACGTCGTGGAGCGTACGGTCCGTGAAACGAAGGACCTGCGCGAATGCGCCGAGATCCTGGTGGACCTGACGCTCGAAGCCGGCGCCCCGGACAACGTCACGGTTGTCCTGCTGGAAATCGCTGAGGAAACGCTCGACGACGTCAACACAGCCGCCGTCGACGTCGTACCGGCCGCGGCGCTTGCCGCCGTCGACGAGCCGGAAGCGGTTTCGGCCACCAAGTCCCCCGACGAACCGCCGTCCGAAAAGTCAGCGGCCGACGCTGAATCCGCATCGAAGGCGACGGCTGACCGCGAGTCGGACACCGGATCCTTGCCCGGTGCCGGAGACCGCACAAAAGACACGGACGGAAGTGACGAGGAGTCCGAGGATTCCGAGTCGGCCACGGAACCGCCGGCCACCACCGACCCCCACCTTGGTGAGCACCTCTCGGCAGAGGTCCTGCGCGAAGAACTGGCCAGCCGCCCGCATGAACTCGTGGGCGCCGCGGCCACAGCGGCAGAAACCGGCTCCATTCCAACCGTTGCCGGTCGCACGGTGGCCCGCCGCGCTGCCACGGTTCTGACACACAAGGCTGAGCAGGACCGCGCGGAGACCGAAGAGCCGCCCAGGCGCCGTATCCGCTGGCTGATGCCCGCCGTCGCCGCTTTTGTTGTTCTTGGCGTTGTGGTGGGCCTGTGGCTTGGCTACGCCTGGACCCAGACCCGCTACTACGTGGGCGAGTACGACCAGCGTGTTGCCATTTTCAACGGCATATCGCAACGGCTTGGCCCCATCCAGCTTTCCCGGCTTGAATCAGTCACCGATCTCAAGGTGGATTCATTGCCTGAGTATGGTCAGCAGAGCGTACGCCAGACCGTGCCAGCCGGTGACCTCAACGACGCGCAGCTCATTGTGGAAAACCTGAAGCACTACGGCAGCGCCTCAGCCAGTTGCCCCAGCACCACGGCTTCCGGCACGGCGACTCCGACTCCGACTCCGACTCCTACAGCCTCCCCCACGGCCACAGTGCCGATACCCAGCACGGCAGCCGTTGCCAGCCCCACGCCATCGCCCGTTCCGACTCCCTGTGAGGGGGCAAAATGATCCAGACTGAAACCGCCCCCAAGCCGCGCAGGAATGTCGAGCTGCTGCTCATCGTGCTGGCCCTTGCCGTTGGGATCGGCGCCAGCGCCCTCGTCAGCCTCAACTCAGAGTTGGGTCTGGACAGTGACTTCTGGTTCCAGTCGAGCCTGCTCGCCGTAGCCGCCTTTGCATTCCACGTAGTCCTGAGGCTCCGCGCAAAGTATGCCGATCCGGTAATACTTCCCATTGTTGTTGCCCTGAATGGTCTGGGCCTGGCCCTGATCCACCGGATGGACGGCCCGGGTGACGATACCGGCAACAACCAACTCCGGTGGACTCTCATTGCCATGGCAGTGTCCATCGCTGTGATTTGGTTCCTCAAGGACCACCGCATCCTGCGCCGTTTCACCTACATTTCGCTGGCGGCCAGTGCGCTGCTGCTGGTCCTGCCCTTGGTTCCAGGCATCTCTGCCGGTGAGGTCCTGGGCGCCTCCGTCTGGATCCGCATCGGACCCATGACGTTCCAGCCCGGTGAAATCGCCAAGATCACCCTGGCCATATTCTTTGCGGGTTATCTTTCGTCCAACCGGGATCTCATCCTTTTGGCAGGCCGGAAGATCGGTCCCTTGCAGTTCCCGCGCTTCAAGGACCTGGGTCCGATGATCACCGCCTGGCTGGTGAGCATCGGCGTCCTGGTCTTCCAGCGCGACCTCGGTTCTTCAGTCCTGTTCTTCGGCCTCTTCATCGTGATGATCTACGTGGCTACCAGCCGCATCTCCTGGGTAGTGATCGGACTTGCCCTGATCCTGGGCGGCGGCTTCATCGCTTCGAAGATCTTCTCGCACGTTGCCTTCAGGATCGACAGCTGGATCAATGCCTTCACCCCCGAGGTCTTTGGCAGGTCTCCGGGCGGCAGCGGACAGATTGTGCAGGGCCTGTTCGGCATGGCCGATGGCGGCCTGGTGGGGACGGGCCTGGGCCAAGGCCGGCCGGACCTGGTGCCGTTCGCCAACAGCGACATGATCGTGGCGCTCATCGGCGAAGAACTTGGCCTAATCGGCCTCTTCGCCGTCGTGATGCTTTATTTGCTCCTCTTCACCCGCGGTTTCCGGGCAGCCCTGGGAACACGCGATGCCTTCGGCAAGCTCCTGGCATGCGGTTTGTCCTTCGCGATCGCCCTGCAATGCTTCGTTGTCATCGGCGGCGTCACCCGGCTCATTCCGTTGACCGGCTTGACCACCCCGTTCCTGGCCGCAGGTGGTTCTTCCCTGCTGGCCAACTGGATCATTGTCGGGCTGCTGCTCATGATCTCCAATACGGCCCGCGGTCCGGTGGACACCACACCCATGGTCAGCAAGCCCCCGACCACCAGCTCCCACGGGTCAGCTAAACCCGCAACAGGACAGACACCAAGCGCACCAACAGAGGCGGTGAAACATCAATGAACCAGGCTATTCGCAGCTCCTGGATGGCCGCCATCGCCATGTTCGCGTTGATTTTCGGCGCCATCAGCTACGTCCAGGTCATAGGCGCGGACGACCTCAACGCCAACCCTTGGAACCAACGCGCCATCCTGGCCACGTTCTGCAACGAACGAGGCGCCATCATCGTCGGCGGGAAACCGGTCGCGGAATCCGTGCCCGGCAACGAATCCTGCGCGTTCCAGCGTTCCTACCCCCAGCCTGAGCTTTACGCGGGCGTCACCGGCTTCTTCTCAAGGGGCTTCGGATCCACCGGCCTGGAGCAGTCCATGGGTGAAACCCTGGCGGGCAACTCGGACCAGTTGTTCCTGGACCGGATCAGCCAGATGTTCCTCGGCAAGGAACCCAAGGGTGCCTCCGTGGAGCTCACTTTGGATCCTGCCATCCAAAAACTGGCCTACGACCTCATTCCGGATGGACAGCGGGGATCCATCGTGGTCACCAACCCGAAGACCGGGGCCATCATTGCGATGGTCTCCAAGCCTTCCTACGACCCCAACCTGATTGCCACCCACGACACCGCCGCCGCTGAGGCGAACATGGCCAAGCTGAACCAGGTCCCGGGTATCAACCTGAACCAGAACGTCAGCGGCCCCACTGGCAACCTGCTTTCGCCAGGCTCGGTTTTCAAACTCATCGACACTGCAGCGGCACTGAATTCGGGCAAGTACAACAAGGACAGCGACCTGCCGAACCCCAGCAGCCTCCCGCTCCCTGGTTCGAACGCAAGCCTCCCCAACTATGCCGGCGGTAATTGCAATGTCCGGGAGACGGCGTCGTTCGCCTTTGCCCTTGAGCAGTCCTGCAATACGCCGTTCGCCAGCATTGCCTTGGACCTCGGCCAGGACGCGATCCGCGAGCAGGCCGAGAAGTTCGGCTTCGGCGAGACTTTCGGAGACCAACTCAAGCTCCAGCAGGCCAAGAGTGTCTTCCCCAAGGACCTCGACCAGGCCCAGCTTGCCCAGTCATCCGTCGGTCAGCGCGACGTCAAAGCCACGCCGCTGCAGATCAACATGATGACGGCCGCCATCGCAAACGGGGGCGTGCAGATGAAACCGAACCTGGTGCAGACGGTGCGCGCTCCTGACCTGCGCGTCATCAGCGAAACCAAACCGGAAGCACTCCGGACCAGCACAACGCAGCCCATTGCCAGCCAGATCACCGAATGGATGACCAGCGCCGTGGACAACGGCATCGCCAAGGGCGCAGCCGTTCCCGGCGTAAAGGTAGCCGGCAAGACCGGCACGGCGGAGCTCGGTGATTCAGGTTTGAACAACTCTTGGTTTACCGGGTTCGCCCCGGCAAACGATCCGCAGGTAGCCGTCACCATCGTCATGGAACGTGTTGATGTGCTCACCGGTGCCCAGCTAACCAGTCCGAACGCAAAGAAGATTTTTGAGGCGGTGTTGAATAAGTGAGGCCTACTTCGGGAATCACACTCGGCGGCAGGTTCCAGCTGACCAGTCGCATTGCGATTGGCGGCATGGGCGAGGTCTGGAAGGCCAAGGACCAGATCCTTGGCCGGATCGTGGCCATCAAGGTGCTCAAGGAGGAATACACGGGCGACCCCGGCTTCCTGCAGCGCTTCCGTGCCGAGGCGCGCCACACAGCACTCTTGAACCACGTGGGCATCGCCAACGTGTTCGATTACGGCGAGGAAGCCGGCTCCGCCTACCTGGTCATGGAACTTGTACCCGGGCACCCCCTGAGCGGGATCCTTGAGCGCGAGCAAGTCCTGTCCCCGGACATGACGCTCTCCATCATCGCCCAAACGGCCCGCGCCCTTGCCGTTGCCCACGCGCAAGGCCTGGTTCACCGCGACATCAAGCCGGGCAACCTGCTGATCACCCCGGACAACCGGGTCAAGGTCACCGACTTCGGCATTGCCCGCCTGGCGGACCAGGTTCCGTTGACCCAGACCGGACAGGTCATGGGTACGGCCCAGTACCTGGCACCCGAGCAAGCCACCGGCCAGACCGCCACAGGTTCTTCGGACATCTATTCCCTGGGCGTCATCGGTTACGAGTGCCTCACCGGCCACCGTCCGTTCTCCGGAGAATCCCAGATCGCCATTGCCCTGGCACAGGTCAACGATGCTCCGCCGCCCCTCCCTGAGACGCTGCCGACGCCCGTGCGCGCGCTCTTGATGTCCATGCTTGCCAAGGACCCCAAGAACCGTCCGGCCAACGCCATCAAGCTTGCGGAAGCGGCTGAAGCCATCCGCAACGGCGACATCGCCACGGCACACGCTGCCGTACCGGGCATGCTGTTGTTCGAAGGCTCAACCGGCCCCATCACGGCACCGGTCAACACCGCAACGGCACCCACCGGCGTCGTTGCCTCGCCTTACGGTAAGGAGCAGTCCTCGACGGCGACCTCCGCACTTCCGGTGCTGGGCGCCGGCGCAGCCGTGGCTGCTGTTGGAGCAGCGGCGGCTTCCGCCGACAACCCACTGACGCGGGCCAACGCGCTCGAAGCCGAACGGCAACTGAACGACGATGAAGAGGTCATCTACAGCGATGACGAACGCTATGACGATCAGGAACCGGAACGCAAGAAGCGCAGTCCATGGACGTGGCCCCTTGTCGCGCTGATCCTGCTGGTCTTGTTCGCGCTGGTTGGTTTCCTGATTTCGCAGTCAGGCTTCTTCTCTCCCACCCCCGCGCCCAGCCAATCCACTTCCGTGAGCACCAGCCGCTCTGCCAGCCCGACGTCCACGTCGGCCACTGCGACGCCGACGCCCACGGAAACCTCTGAAGCGCCGTCGCCCACCCAGTCGACGCCGCAGAAGATCAACCTCATCCCGGAAGAGTTCGAGGGCCAGCCATTCGAGACAGTCAGTGCACAGCTTCGTGCGCTCGGTCTCGGAGTCAACGGGCAAGAGAAATTTGATCCGTCGGCGGCCGGAACGGTGCTCAGCCTCAATCCCACCGGACCTGTTGACCCGGGTACCACCATCACGGTGACGTACTCCAAGGGTCCTGAGATGGTTGCGGTGCCCAGCATTGGCCCGGGACTCTCCGAGAGCCAGGTGCAGGGCCTCCTGGAGGGCGCAGGGCTCAAGTACGTCAGGGGTGAAGACGTCAACGGAGCCATCGGCCAGCAGCCCGGCACGTTCGTGCGCTCGTCACCTGCTTCGGGCACCGAGGTACAGGCAGGCTCAACTGTCACTTACTTCTTGTCGAAGGAACTCGTCCCCACGAATCCCGGCTCTGCAAGCGCCAACCCCTCCAGCTCCGCGTCCCCGACAGGCCGCTAAGTCGCCATGTCCACGCCACGTCCCGGCCCCGCGCATCGAGAGGAGAGCACACCTGTGTCTTCACAGCGCATCCTCAATGGACGCTACGAACTCGGTGAGTTGATCGGTCGTGGCGGAATGGCTGACGTCTACAAGGGAACTGACACCCTGCTGGGACGAACCATCGCAGTGAAGGTCCTGCGTGCGGACCTCGCCCGGGATCCGCAGTTCCAGGCCCGTTTCAAGCGCGAAGCCCAGGCAGTTGCCGCACTCAACCATCCCTCCATCGTGGCCATTTTCGATACCGGAGAGTACTCGGTTCCGGGTGGTCCCGGCGAGGATGTCCGCGTTCCCTACATCGTCATGGAATTCGTCTCGGGCCGCACGCTGAGGGACATGATCAAGGCGAAGGAACTGGGCGTCGAGGACTCGATCGGCTACACGCTGGGTGTCCTCGCCGCACTGGAGTACAGCCACAAAGCCGGCATTGTGCACCGGGATATCAAGCCGGCCAACGTCATGGTCTGCGCCGATACCGGAGACGTAAAAGTCATGGATTTCGGCATCGCCCGGGCCATGGCAGACTCAGCTGCCACCATGACACAAACGCAGGCGGTGGTAGGCACCGCCCAGTACCTTTCACCGGAACAGGCCAGGGGCGAGACAGTGGACGCCCGAAGCGACCTCTACTCGGCCGGTTGCCTCCTGTATGAACTCCTGACCAGCCGGCCGCCCTTTGTTGGCGACAGCCCGGTTTCCGTGGCCTACCAGCATGTCCGCGAAACTCCGGAACTGCCAAGCTCACACAACCCCGATGTCACCGAGGCGCTGGATTCCGTGCTGGTCAAGGCCCTGCAAAAAAGCCGGACCGACCGCTTCCAGGATGCAGCCGCCTTCCGGCGTGCTCTCCGGGCCGCGAGCAACGGCATAGCTGTACCCGCCCTGCCGGCCAGCGAAGCTCCCACGGATCCCAATGACTTGGTGGAAGAGGAAGATCCCGCTACGCAGCTCTTGAGCACCACGGCTGTGGGGTTCCTTGATGTGGACCAGTTCAGGGACGAACCCCTCGTCCATGAACAGCTTGACCAAGCACACGAGGACCCCCTTCCCCTGGGCCTCCCACCGGAACGTGAGCGGCCCGCACAGCAGAAGTCCCGGCGTCGTGCGTGGGTTGCCACTCTGGTGATCTTCACGCTCCTGGTGCTGGCCGGCGGCGGATTCTGGCTTTACAACCTCATGAATACCAAACCGGCCGAGCCTGCGCAGGTCGAAGTACCGGTCGTGGCCAACATGACTGAATCCCAAGCGATCCAGAAACTGTATTCGCTCAAACTGGTGCCCAAATCGGTACGGGAGCCCAGTAATACCGTGGCCAAGGACGTCGCCATTGGCACCTCGCCCGCCGCAGGTTCCATGGTGGCGCAGGACGGCGAAGTGATCCTCAAGGTCTCCAGCGGTCCCAGCTCGGTGACCATACCGACGGACATCGTGGGGCGTACAGAAGCAAATGCAACGGATGTCCTCCGGAAACTCGGCATCTTGGGCGATATCAACAGTGTCCGGACGCACAGCGCCACTGTGCCCATGGGCCAGGTGATCAACACGGCACCGGCACCGGGCGCCCCGATTGGCACCACCTCCACAGTGGAGCTGCAGATCTCCTCCGGCAAAGTGCTGATGCCGCAGCTCATTGGTCTTCCCCAGGCAGAGGCCGAGGCGGCGTTGAAAGTCAATGGACTGACCATGACAGTGGTTGAGCAGGAAAACTCGCAGGTTGATCCAGGCGTAGTCACAGCTCAAAGCGAGGCATTCAACAGCGAGGTTGATCAGGGCAAGATGGTTACCGTTACGGTTGCCAAGGCTCCCGCCCCGGCCCCGACACCCACCCCAACGCCAACGCCAACGGACACCCAAACACCGAAGCCGACGCCCACGCCCACCAAGAAGTAGCCGTCCTGCCTGAACCCGGGCTCCCGGGCCAAGTGGCTACTGCTTGATCAAGTGGCTACTGCTTGATCAGGGGGCTCAGCTTGGAAGCGCGTTCGGCGGCGCCGGTCATGCCAAGGGATTCAAGCCAGTTCCCCAGCATCTGGTACCCACCTTCGGTGAGCACTGATTCGGGATGGAACTGCACGCCGCACAGGGGAGCGGTTTTGTGTTGGAGTCCCATCACCACGCCATTGGTGGTCTCCGCGGTGATCTCCAGAACGTCCGGAATGGAATCGCGGACTGCAGCCAGGGAGTGGTACCGCGTAGCCGTGACAGGGGAGGGGAGTCCGGCGAAGACGCTCTTGCCTTCGTGGCTCACCGGGGAAGTCTTGCCGTGCATGAGTTCCGGGGCGTGGGTCACCACTCCGCCGTAGGCTTCAGCGAGGGCCTGGTGCCCCAGGCAGACGCCGAACATGGGCTTGGAGGCCTCGCCGCACCATTTGATGAGTTCGATGCAGACGCCCGCTTCAGCCGGGGTGCCTGGCCCCGGGGACACGAGCACGCCGTCCCGCGTCGCCGCCAGTTCCGTGGCCTCGGCAAGAGTGACGTCATCGTTGCGGACCACGGTTGTTTCGGCTCCGAGTTCCTGGAGGTAGCCCACCAGTGTGTAGACGAAGCTGTCGTAGTTATCTACTACCAAAATCTTTGTTGTGCTCATGGTTGCTGCACTAAACCAATCGTTGAGTCAGTCAATGTGGTGAATTGGGAAAACCAGGGGAAGAGGAACTCGACCATCAGCACCAGGGCTACGCCCACAAGTACCAATGAAGTAAGGATCCGCACCCACAGCGGACCGGGCAAATTCCGGAAGATCCATGCGTACATCTGCTACCCCTTTCCCTGGGCTCGGGCTACTTGGGCGGCAATTTCCGACGGCGGACCTGCTGAGGCAGGTTGCCAACTCTCCAGCAGGGAGTAAGCAATGATGCGTTCCTGTGCACCAAACCGCGGGTTGCAACTGGTCATGGTGAGGACGCTTTCCGTCGGAGTGGCATCCGGTTGGGTTGGCACAGGCAAGAGCACATCGGTGCGGTCCGGCAAGACGATCTGGTTGTTTCGGAAAACGTAGGTGTAGTAACCGTCTGCAGTTTGGACGTAGATCTTGTCCCCGGGAACCAGTGTGTGGATGTTGTCCAGCACGGCGCCATGCGTCTGCCTGTGGCCGGCCACTGCAAAATTGCCCGGAGCCCCAGGCATGCTGGTGCTTCCGTAGTGTCCCAGACCCAAGGTGTCCAGGACATCCGAGCCCGTGCCCTCGATGATGGGGCGGGTGTAGTCCGGGCCAAAGCGCGGGATGTACATGATGCCAATGGTTCCGCCGTTCCCGGGGGCCTTGCCGACCACAGGGGGTCCGTAATCCACCGGGCCGGTTGGCGCCGCCGGAGCTATCGGTCCAGTGAATTCCTGGGCAAAACTCTTGACGGCCTCCGTCTGCTTTGCGTCGGCTTCCACGTTGGTCCACCACAATTCCCAGGCCACGAACAGGAGCAGGACTATGCCCGCGGTGATGAGTAGTTCACCCAGGATCTGGCTGATTTTACGGATGACATCCGAGGCCCTGCGCCGCTTTCGGGGCCGCAATTCCTGTTGATCGCTGGCGGACGGCACGGCAGATGCCGCCGTCGTCTGCTGGTGCGCCACAGGGTCTCCTCGTATAGGGCGCGGGCGTCGCAGGCGTATCCCGAGTTGCGGCTAGACTTGACAGCTAGAACCAACCCGGAACGCCGTGTGGCCGTTAACCGCTGGAAATTTCCTTCCTGCAGGATATCAAGGCCGGCTGGAACGGGTATTAACCGAACAGTCCAGGAGGATCCGTGCCCGAGTCCAAGCCCCGCAAGCGGCCTGCCCGCCAGGCCCAACAGACCTCGGCCACGCAGCAGTACAAGCCCAACCCGGTTTGGTACAAGGCAGTCATGTTCGGGCTGATGATCCTCGGACTTCTCTGGATCATTACCTTCTATATCACTGAGGGACAGTTCCCGGTCCGTGATTGGGCGTCCTGGAACATCGTTGCAGGGTTCGGCATCGCGATCGTCGGGTTCCTCATGACCACCCGCTGGCGCTCCTAGGAAACCCGGACCTCACTTTCCAGTGCTCTGCATCGTCTACAGGATATGAGCAACCGGCACACCACGTTGGATTCCCCGTTGGGGCAGTTGACGCTGACTGCCCGCGGGGAATTTTTGACGGGCATCTTCTACGAAGGGCACTGGCATATGCCTCCGCCGGATTATTTCGGAGAGCCAACCAGCATCGAGGATCCGGTTTTTGCCCGCACCCGAAGCGAGCTCTCTGAGTACTTGGGCGGCCACCGCACTGAATTCCACGTTCCGTTTGAGACAAGTGGAAACCCCTTCCAGGAAAAGGTCTGGGCCCGGCTCCAACACATTCCATTTGGGGAAACCGTTAGCTACGGCGAGTTGGCTGCTGAGCTGGGCGACCCTAACCTTGCGCAGGCAGTTGGCTCCGCGGTGGGCCGCAATCCCATCAGCATCATCATTCCTTGCCACCGCGTGGTGGGCCGGAAAGGCCAACTCACCGGGTATGCAGGCGGGCTCCCCAACAAACGCTTCCTCCTGGAATTGGAAGAACCGGACTCCGTGAGAGAGGGCAAGCTCTTTTGATGGAGACCGGAAAGAAACCGTTCGAGGTCGTTGTGCAGGAACGCGGCGCTACGGTGCTGCGCGTGTGCCGGGCAATCCTCGGGGTCCACGATGCCGACGACGCGTGGTCGGACACCTTCCTGGCGGCTCTTCAGGCCTATCCCGATCTCCCGGTGGGCGCCAACGTGGAAGCCTGGCTGGTGACCATCGCGCATCGGAAATGCATCGACCACTTCCGCGCCGGGGTCCGGCGCGCCCTCCCCGTAGAGAACCCGCCCGAACAGCCATCCCACTTGGGCCTGCCCGGCGACACGGACACGGAACTTCTCGACGCCGTCGCCAAGCTGCCCCCGAAACAACGCCAGGCAGTGGCCTACCACTATCTGGCGGGCCTTCCCTATAAAGAGGTTGGCGAACTGCTGGGCAGCTCCCCTGAGGCCGCGCGCCGCGCTGGGGCAGACGGCGTCAAGGCACTCCGGGCCGCCATCCATGGCCACGCATCGCTGGTTGATTCATCGTCGAAAGGTGACATCCGATGACCCTCGAAATGAGCCCCGGAAACGCCGAGGTCCTCTCACTCCTGGAACCACTGGATGTGGACCTCGAACCTGCCCTCGCGAGCCTCCATGCGCGGCTGGCACGCGATGCACAGCTGACCCACACCCTGGATGTCTCCTACCGCACCATCGATTCGCCACTGGGAAAGCTCCTCTTGGCGGCCACGGATCGCGGAATCATCCGGGTGGCGTTCGAACTGGAGGACCACCAGTCCGTATTGCAGCAGTTGGCAGATACGGTCAGCCCGCGCATTCTTGAATCCCCGGCGCGTTTGGACGACGCCGCGCGGGAGCTGGAAGAGTATTTCGCCGGTAAGCGGCGGGATTTCGATCTCCTCCTGGACTTCCGGTTGTCCCGCGGTTTCCGGCTCAACGTGCTGCGCCATTTGCCCAGGATTCCCTACGGGAACACCGCGAGTTATGCACAGGTTGCCCAAGCGGCCGGGAGTCCCAACGCAGTCCGGGCTGTAGGGACAGCTTGCGCCACCAACCCGCTGCCAGTGATCGTTCCCTGCCACCGGGTAGTCAAGTCCGACGGCAGCTTTGGCGGCTACCTCGGTGGACCGGAGGCCAAGCGTACGTTGCTCACACTGGAGGCCGCGGCGTGAGTGACGACGCCCTCTTTCCGCTGGAGCTGGTCCAGCAGGAGAACCACGACGCCGGTCCCCGCCAGCTCGGGCCCGGTGCGGTCCACGTACCGGGCTGGCTGAGCTTGGAGCAGCAGCGGTGGATAGTTGAACGCTTTGGTGAATGGACGCAGGGTCCTGTTCCTTTGAGGGCTGCCTCTCTTCCGGGTGGACGCCGGATGTCGGTGCGCACCGTTTGCCTGGGCTGGCATTGGCAACCCTACCGCTATTCAAGGACGGCGACGGACGTCAACGGGCAAGCTGTCCTGGACTTTCCGGAATGGATGGTCCGTCTGGGGAAGAAGGCCGTTGCCGCCGCATATTCCCCGGAATTAGGCGTCGACGAGTCCCTTGTTGGCCTTTCGGACGTCTACGCACCGGACGCCGCATTGGTGAATTACTACGACGACGGCGCTGCCATGGGCATGCACCAGGACAAGGATGAGCATTCCAACGCTCCCGTCGTCTCCCTCAGCATCGGTGAGACGTGCATCTTCCGGTTCGGCAACACCCAGACGCGCACCAAGCCTTATACGGACCTGGAACTTCGCTCAGGCGACCTCTTTGTCTTCGGCGGGCCTTCCCGATTCACCTATCACGGCATCCCCAAAGTCCTCCCCGGCACGGCCCCCGATGGCTGCGGCTTGGATCGTGGACGGATCAATATCACCATGCGGGTCACAGGCCTGTCCTAAGGCTGAACCTGCGGGAACCTTACTCCGTGCCGCCCGGGTGTTAATGCTGCCGGGTGTTAATGCCGCCAGGTGTTAATGTCACAGGTGCCGGGCAGAATATCCCCGGTAGTTAAATACATGGCCGGCTGCTGAGGTGGCTCGGCTGCGGAGGAGCATGCATGACCCCGGATAACGGCACCATCATTGGACCTGACGGCTTGGCACGCCCGCTGTGGGCCGCGTCGGACCCGCTGATGCAGGCCTACTACGATCACGAGTGGGGCATGCCTGTACGGGATGAACAGGGTATGTACGAGCGCATCAGCCTCGAAGCCTTCCAGGCCGGCCTCTCGTGGGCCACCATCCTCCGGAAGCGCGATGCTTTCAGGAAGGCATTCCTGGACTTCCATCCGGAGAGCGTCGCCGCGTTCACCGAATCTGATGTGGAGCGCCTCATGCTCGATGCTGGCATCGTCCGCAACCGGCTGAAGATCCGTGCGGCCATCACTAATGCCAAGGCCACCATTGCGTTGCGCGAGGAAGGTGGCTTGGTCGACTTTGTGTGGTCCTTCCAGCCGGAGAGCACCCCTACTCCGCGCAGCTTGGCGGAGATCCCCACTACCTCGCCGGAATCGATTGCCCTCTCCAAGGCTCTGAGGAAGAAGGGTTTCGCCTTCGTGGGACCCACCACCATGTACGCCCTGATGGAAGCGGTTGGCATCATCGACACCCATCTGATGGACAGTCATCGGCGGGGTACTTCCGGGGTGTGGGCATAACTTGTAGTCCGCAATCCTTGTCCACAGAAGTGCGTAACTTTATCCACAAGCGTGGATAACTTCTGTGGACATCCATGTACTTTGGCTGTGATTCGGTGCCGTGGCGCCAATTTCGGCCTCGAAAACCCGCCCGGCATACTTATACCCACTGTGCATTGCGTTGTGGATAGTGGCCCAAGCTTCATCGAACGTTCAACACGGGAGGATTGCCGGATTTGCCGGGGATCGTTCCAACCAGGCACCCGGCGCTGTTGACCCGGTCGCGAATCGCCCCCAGCCACCATCCAGCACCCTGAGGGTTACCCACTTAACAACACCCACCTACCCACAAGTTATCCACAGGCGGGGAAAACTTGTGGGTTTAGAGCCGGAGATCCCTGCGATGCCGGGCTTTAGGGCACTTTCCTGGGTAGGAACTACATGCATGTAAGTTATTAACATTGTTGATAAGCCTGTTGATAGCTGGTGCTCCACCTCTGGATTAACAGGCTTGTCCACAGCTCCCCCAAAAAAGACCTATTTATCCACAAAACTGCGCCCAACGGGGACAAAGTTATCCACAGGTGTGGAGAAAAACATGCCTTTCGGGGGATATCTACGGCTTTCACCGCCATGACGGCCACAAAAGGGAGTAACTACACTCCTGTAAGTTACTCACAGTGTGGATAACACCTGTGGATAACAGGGGCGCGGCCGCCTGGAACCACAAGCGCCGCCGGCTTACGGTAATCCCATGAAGATCGACTTCAAGAAAGAGATACCCACTTACACGGCCAGAAGGGGAGTGTTCTCACTGGTCACCGTCCCGCCCATCCAGTATTTGATGATCGACGGCACGGGAGATCCCAACACTGCCCAGTCCTACAGGGATGCGTTGTCCACGCTTTATCCCGTCGCGTACAAGTTGAAGTTCTTCAGCAAGGGTGAGCTCGGCCGGGACTATGGAGTTATGCCGCTGGAGGCCCTGTGGTGGGCAGATGACATGGACGCCTTCACCAGCGCCAGGGACAAATCACTCTGGGACTGGACGCTGATGATCATGGTGCCCGAATGGATCACCCAGGAGCACGTGGAAGCAGCAAGCAGCGTCGTTGCCGCGAAAGGAGAGGCTCCTGCTTTGGCAGCATTGCGCCTGGCATCGCTGGAGGAAGGATTAAGCGTTCAAACCCTCCACGTTGGTCCCTACGACGATGAAGGGCCAGTACTGGAAGAAATGCACAAGGGCTTCATACCAGAGCAATCACTGGCCATGACAGGGCGGCACCATGAGATCTACCTCGGGGACCCCCGGCGGACCGCACCGGAACGGCTCAGGACCATCCTGAGGCAGCCGGTAACGCAGCTCCCTTTAGCCGGCAGTGACGCGGAACCAGGTGACCACAGCCAGTAGGCCCGCGACCAGGACCAGTCCGCCTGCTTGAAGCAAGGCTTGGTTCTTGCCCTTGGGGGCATAGGCAATCGCTGCAGCAGCGAGGCCCCCTGTGATCAAACCACCCAAGTGTGCCTGCCAGGCAATGTTGGGGATGAAGAAACCGATGGCACCATTGATCGCGATCAGCACCCAGAGCTGTTTGGTCTCACCGCCCCGGTGGCGTTGCACCACCAGCATGGCGCCAAAGAGGCCGAAGATGGCACCGGAAGCGCCCACGACACCGGAGACGGGGAAGTCGGGAGTCAGCAGCAGGTAGCCCACCGAACCGCCAATGGCGGAGATCAAGTAGACAGCCAGGAATCGGATTCGCCCGAGCAGTGGCTCAAGGGCCTGTCCGAAGATCCACAGCGTGTACATGTTGAGCACGATGTGGAGCAGGAATCCTTGCGAGTGCAGGAACGCCGCCGTGAGCATGCGCCACGGCTCCGTGGCGGCAAAGATGTTCGCAAACGCGAAATTCTGGAAGATGAAGTCACCAGGCACAATCCACTGAAGGATGTACACCAGGACGCAGAGCCCGATGATCGTAAACGTCACCAAAGGGCGGCCGACGGCCAAAGCGCCACCATACGGCGACCGGTATGCCGGCGTCGTACGTTTTTGTTCGTTGACACAGTCAACGCATTGGAACCCGACGGCGGCCGTCCGCTGGCACTCGGGGCACGCGGGGCGCCCGCAGCGCTGGCACCGCACGTAGGAGGGCCTGTCCGGGTGCCTTGGGCACACCGGAATATCAGCGGACGGCTCTGCCGACGGGATTCCGTAACTCATGGATTCAGCTTCGGTGAGCGACTAGAGCTGTTCGATGTCGATGCTGTTGATGACGACGTCTTCGACGGGACGGTCGCCCATGCCGGTGCGGACTGCCTCAATGGCATCCACGACCTTGCGGGATTCCTCATCCGTGACCTCACCGAAGATGCTGTGCTTGCCGAAAAGCCAGTCGGTGTTGACCGTGGTGATGAAGAACTGTGACCCGTTGGTGCCCTTGCCCATCTGGATGCCGGCGTTTGCCATGGCCAGCTTGTAGGGAGCGTTGAAGGTCAGTTCCGGGTGGATTTCGTCGTCGAACTGGTAACCGGGGCCACCAACGCCGCGACCGAGGGGATCGCCGCCCTGGATCATGAAGTCCTTGATGATGCGGTGGAAGATGGTGCCGTCGTAGAGGGGAGTTCCGGTCTTGTCCTCGCCCGTCTCGGGGTGGTTCCAGGACTTTTCGCCCGTGGCCAAGCCGATGAAGTTGGCTACCGTCTTGGGCGCGTGGTTGCCGAAGAGGTCAACCTTGATGTCGCCGAGGGTAGTGTGGATCGTTGCTTTTGCGGTTGCAATGGTCATAGGCCCATTCTTCCATGCAGGGTCAACGGCATTGGAGTTGTAAAGCCGGTTCCGCGCTCGGTGAAATCCGGGTCGAATCGGGCAGATGAATAGCCGGTGTTCCCCAAGCGACGTAGGCTAGCAACAAACGAGCACGTGTATCGGGAGGTAGTTGTGAAGAAAACAGACCGTATTGCCCGCGAACTCGAACAATCCGTTGTGGTTGGCGTGGATAACGCACGCGACTGGGCTGCGCCCCGTGTGGAAGCAGCTGTCAACTGGGCTGTTCCGCGCATCCAGCACGGCATTGACACCGCTTCCCCCAAGATCCAAGAGGGGCTGAAGTCCGCCGCGCACAACCTCGCCGACGGCGTGGCAGTGGTTACGCCGCGGATCCAGGATGGACTGGCGCACCTTGCGCCAAAGATCCACGACGCCGTAGAGGATGCCACACCCAGGATCCAGGAGACGCTCAACAAGGCCACTCCGGCTCTGGGGATTGCACGGGACAAAGTGGTGGAAGAATACCTGCCCAAGCTCTCCGAACAGCTGGGACAGGCTTCCGTAGCCGTTCACCACGTCCTGGAGAATGCACCCGCCCAGGTTGATGCGGTTGCCCAGAAGCTTGTTGATTCCGGTGTAGTCCACAGTGTCCAGGAGCAGGCCCAGGCTACCGGCAAGCAGATCAAGGCAGCAGCGGATGAAGCCACCAAGGCTGTCTCCGCGAAGCTGGGCAAGGAACCCAAGCCCAAAAAGCGTGGCTGGCTGATCTTCACTGTCGTCGCCGCGGCCGCTGCTGCCGGCGTTGCCGCATGGAAGGCTTCCAAGCCTGTTGAGGACCCGTGGAAGACGCCTTCTCCGGTCACCCCAACCCCGGCTCCGGTCCCGGCCGCTCCCGCACCAGCTCCGGCAGACGCCGCTGCATCCGCTACGGCAGCCGAAGTGACTGAACCCAGCACCACGGACGTCACGCCGGAAGATGCAACAGCCGAGGCCGAGCAGGCAACCAAGGACGCCTTCAAGAACGTCGAGGATTCCTCCGCAAAGGTGGCAACCGATGCCAAGACGGCCGTCAAGAACATCGCCGCGAGCCTGAACAAGGACACCGAAGGCACGGAAACGGACGCCAAGGGCACCAATAGCTGACATAAGGCACCGTTCCACCATTGAAGGGGCTCCGGCAACAGCCGGGGTCCCTTCAGTGTTTGCCGGCCCGTAACCAAAGCCTCCGCCGGGGGCAAGGATGCGGGTGTTAGATTTGAGGAGATGTCAGCCGATAGCCCCTTGGCGGGTGCCTTACAGGATGCCCCGGAACCCCCGGGGGTTTCCATTGTCATCCCGGCGTATAACGAGGAAAGCGTCATTCGCCAGTGCCTCATCGCGGCCATCTACCAGTCCGTGCCGGCAGACGAGATCATCGTGGTGGACAATCTGTCCACGGACCGCACTGCCAGGATCGTGCGGCAGATGCAGCAGGAATACCCGGAAAGCCCCATCATTCTCTTGCGGCAGGAAACCGCCCAGGGCCTCATCCCAACACGTAACCACGGCCTGAACAACGCCACGGGGGACGTAGTGGGCCGCATCGACGCCGACTCCGTCCTTGAACCGGACTGGGTTGAGCAGGTGCAGAAGGCGTTCACGGACCCATCCGTCGCCGCCGCCACTGGGCCGGTTGTCTACTACGACATGCCGATGCGGCGATTCGGTCTCAAGGCCGATGACAAAATGCGACAGCTCATGCTGCGCCTGGCAAAGCACCAATACCATTTCCTGTTCGGCTCCAACATGGCCCTTCGCCGTACCGCGTGGGAAACCATCCGCGATGAGGCCTGCCTGGACGAAAAGGACGAGATGCATGAGGACATCGACCTCTCGCTCCACCTCTTCGAGCACGACCTCAAGGTCCAGTACGTGCCGCAGATGGTCTCCGGAATGTCCGCGCGCAGGCTGGAGGACTCACCGCGGGACTATCGCTACTACGTGCAGCGCTTCGACCGGACGTACAAGGCCCACAACGTCAAGAAGATGGCACTGAAGGCCCCCATGGTGGTGTTCTTCTCCGTGTATTTCCCGGCCAAACTGCTCCGGGCGATCCACACGGCCAATGCCGCACAGGGCGCCCGCCGCGGCGGGCTCTGACGCTCACCACCCTAGGAACCCGGTCGGGACCGCGCGCACCAGTCAACCGCACGACGTCGGTACTTCAGTCGGTGCCCAGCTCGGCTTCCCTCCGGTCAGCGTCCGGTCCGTGAGACCCCGACCGGCGTCTCTGCCCGGCTACGACGACGGCCAGCCCGGCGAGTATCAGTCCCAACCCTGCATAGGTTCCGGCCGGCAACGTCTCGTGAAGAAAGATGGCTGCCAGGATGGCCGCGCCCGGGATTTCCAGGAGGATGATCATGGACACGAGCAGTGGACTCATGGTCGCCAGCAAGTGGTTGAAGGCCGTGTGCCCCACCAACTGCGCGCAGACGGTGATGGCGATAATGCCCAGCCAGCCGCCGGCGTCGAACCCGGACAGGGGCTGTCCGCTGACCAAAGCCAACACAGCCACCAGCGCCGCACACATGCCGTAGCAGAGGGTCGTATACGTTCCCGTTGCCATTGACTGCCGGGCCTTTCCGCCCGCCAGGGTGTAGAGACCGGCCAGGGCGCCGCCAGCTACGGCCAACAGATCGCCCAGGAGCGCTTCGGGGGAAGAACCCATATCGAATCCCGTGATGGCTACAACACCCACAAACGCAATGCCAAGGCCAATCAGGACAGGCCAGCGGTGGCGTGTGCCGCGGAACATCTGGAAAACAGCGATCCACGCCGACTGCAGGCAGACCAGCGCCGTGGCAGCGGCAACGGACGTCAGCTGAAGTGCGGTGATGAAGCAGGCGAAGTGGAATGCCAATGCGACGGCGGCCATCACCGACCAGCCGAATTCGCGCCGGGTGATCCTGCCGAAGGCTTTCGGCTCCCGTATGGCCACGGGTGCCGCCATCACCACGGCTCCGATCGCATTCCGCCAGAAGGCGATGGCCAATGCGGTCACGGACGTTGCGCCCAGCGTGCCTGCGATGAGGGGTCCGGAGGAGGCCACGCCGAGAACTCCGAGGGTGGCGATGAGAAGGGTCACAGACCAACCCTAGTGTGGTGGATGGGCGGTACTGCCCCTATCTGATGCGCGGACAGTGTGATTGTCTTGACTCATCATTCCAGTGAGCCGGTGACGGCATACCCAAGGGGATACCTGATTGAACAGAACACCCGTCGGCACTGGTACCAAACGGAGACGGTCAGTCCTGCTCCTGGTGGTGGCCGGAGCGCTCACGGCTGCCCTCGTGGTCGCAGGGTGGTTTGTTGTTTCGCGGGACCGCCGCGGGGGGCCTGACGGACAGGGACCGCAGGTCCCCAGCGTCTTTCCCGTACCCCAGCACGCACGGCCCGGCACGGGAAGCCCAGTTCCTTTGAACGGCCACGTGTACATCGTGGCACCTTCGGGAACGGATCAGGCGTCTGTCGCGGCCCTTCAGGAACTGGTAGCAGGAGCCGGAGGCACCGGCGAAGCCGTGGCAGCCCTGAACAACCCGCGCGAGGACGCCTCAGCCGTCTATTTGGGAACCGCCGCAACATCCGCTTCCGCCCTCAAAGCCTTGAGGATCGACGGCGACGCGGAGATTCAGGACGCCCTGGGAAGAACCGAAGGCTACGCACTTGCCACCGGGCAGTCTTCTGGAATTCCGACGGCGGTACTCGCCGGAAAGGATGGTGACGGGCTCTTCCATGCCGTCCAAACCCTTCGCCAGCTGATCAAGGGCGGCTCCGTATCTCCGGTCCGCATCAGCGACTGGCCGCTGATGGAGACCCGTGGCGTCATCGAGGGCTTCTACGGTACTCCGTGGTCCCATCAGGCCCGCCTGGACGCTATCGCCTTCGCTGGGCGACAGAAGATGAACACCTATATCTATTCGCCAAAGGACGATCCCCTGCTCAGGGATAAGTGGCGGGCCCTCTACTCGAACCAGGAACTCCAGCAATTGCAGGAGCTGATCGATGCCGCAGCGACCAATCACATCCGGTTCACTTACGCGTTGTCGCCGGGGATCGATGTTTGCTATTCGCGGCCATCGGACCTCGACGACGCCGTAGCCAAGCTTGACTCGTTGTATTCGCTGGGGGTGCGTTCGTTCGTGATCCCATTGGATGACATCGCCACGAAAGTTCAGTGTGCCGAGGACCTCCGGGAGTTCGGTTCCGGCCAGGCCAATCTGGCAAAAGCACAAGCTTCTTTCCTGAACGACGTGAATGAGCGGTTCATCTCTGCACGCGAGGGCGTGCTCCCGCTCGAAACGGTCCCCACCTTCTACAACGGATCCTCCAGCACTCCTTACAAGCGGGAGCTCGGCAAAGCCCTGAACCCTGAAATCGTGGTGCAGTGGACCGGCGAAGACGTGGTCTCCCACCGCATCACCCAGGAGTCGGCTGAAACCGCGGCCCGGAGTTACGGGACCCCAAGTTCTCCGCGAACGCTTGTCGTCTGGGACAACTATCCTGTCAATGATTTTTCCCAGGACCACCTGTTCCTGGCCCCCGTCATCGGCAGGGACGCCAATCTCTACCAGTCGATCCACGGCATCGTCACCAACCCCATGATCGAGCCGTACCTGTCCTTGCCGGCCATCTTCAATTACGCCGATCTCACATGGAACGGTCCAGCCTACGATCCCGCCACCTCAATGGGTGCCGCCCTGTCCTTGCTTGCCGGGCCCGATCCCGAGGTCAATGCCGCAGTGAGGGCATTCGTGGACCTGAATCAGGATTGGCAGGACGATGAGCTCACACCCTCGGCTCCCGGGCTTCGTCGTGACATTGACCGGTTCTGGGCAGATTACGACGCCGGGGGGTCGCCTTCAGGAGACCTGAAGGCCCGCGCCGGCCTGCTGCAGCGGTTGCCGGAACTCCTGCCCCGGATGGCAGTGCCCGGGTTCGCCACGGACGCTACCCAGTGGGTCGCGGCAGCCGCAAGCTACGGACGGGGTGTGGAGGAGGCCCTGGACATGCTGGAGGCCGCGAAACGCGGTGATACCCAGACCGCCGCTGAGGCCCGCAGGAATGTGCAGAGCGCGTTGACGGCAGCTACCGCCAAGACACAACCCACCCTTGACTTGGGCGTTGTTGTGCCTGTGCTGGGCGACAACGAGTTGAAGGGTTTCCTGGAACGAGCGCTTCAGCAGGTTCCGGCCAGTTAGGTTCTCGTGTGGCTACGCGCGGATTTGGGTATTAAATGCAAAAGTCCCGGTCATTTCTGACCGGGACTTTTCTTATGGTGGAGGCACGGGGACTCGAACCCCGAACCCCCTGCTTGCAAAGCAGGTGCGCTACCAATTGCGCCATGCCCCCATAAGAAGCAACCCGTCAATCATACCCCATCTCCGGACTGGCTTTTACCAGTTCGGAACCGGGCTCTTCGGCTAATCAACCGTATCGGTTGACTTGCTCCAGACATCTTTCCGGGCTACGGATTCCTGGTTCTTTTTATAAACCAGGACACCTGCGATTGCGGCTGCCACAACTACCAGCAACTTCTTCACAAGTACCTCATTCCGGTTCAGTTTTACCTGAACCTGTTTTGGTTCCGTGGGCGTACCAGGACTTGAACCTGGGACCTCTTCGTTATCAGCGAAGCGCTCTAACCGCCTGAGCTATACGCCCCGATGCCTCATCGGGCCGAGATATGACTGTACAGCACTTCCCGGCCCGATCTCAAATCGAGGCAATTTCGCCATGGATTTCCGTCGAAAACGGCGGATTTCCGCGGATTTTTCCTAGTCGTCCGTCAGGGTGACGCCAACGCCGCCAACCAATGTTGCAGAAATGTTATAGAGCACCGCGGACAGCATGGACAGTGCCGTCAGCAGGACAACGTTCACAACGGCAATGATGGTGGCGAACGAGGCTACCTGGCCAAGCGAAGCGATCTTCTTGAGCTCGAATCCGCTGCCTTCGGAACCGGCGAGTGTGCCCAACAGGCTGTCCACTTGGTTGAAGATGCCTGTAAGGTCCAGAACTGTCCACAAAACGATTGCGGCCACCACAGTGACGATGCCGAGCGCCACTGACAGCAGGAAGGCCATCTTGAGGACTGACCAGGGGTCCACCTTGCTGACCAGGAGGCGTGCGCGGCGCACCTTCGCTTTCGGCGCCGGTTTTACCAGGCCAGGGGCGCCCTGGGCGGGACGCTGGCCGGTGGCTCCGGCGGGGCGCTGGCC
>NZ_JAQPPK010000014.1 GCF_029952445.1 Paenarthrobacter nitroguajacolicus
CACGAAGGCCTCCTGGGTGTGCAGCGGTTTCTTAGACAGCTCCACTCCACACCGGGAGGCCTTCGTCATCCCGGAAATCTCACGCCGTGTCCTCACACGGCCTCAACCAATCTCCCTGGGCAGTACACCTAGTTGGGCTAGTCCAGGACTCGTTGCTTCGTTTCGGGAGCGAAGAACGCCATCCACAGCACAGACAACAGGACCAGCCCACCTGCCATCGCGAACGACGTCGCCAGCCCGAACTCAGGCCAGAAGTACGAGGCAAAGACCAACGGCCCAAAGCCCGCGCCAATGCGGGAAAACGTCGATGCCCAGCCAAAGCCCGAGCCACGGAGTTCAGTTGGGTAGAGCTCGGACACGTACGCGTACAGGACCGGGATGGCCACCTGCACCACGAAGCCGAACACCAGCAGCCAGAACATGGCCGCGGACGGCACGTCAACAACGAACGCCACGATCACCAGCGTTAGCGCGGACAAGGGACCGGTGATGGCCAGGATCCACTTGCGGCCCACGCGCTCCACCAGGACAGCGGCGACCACCACGCCCAAAAGTCCGACGGCGGCCATGCCCGCCGTGGTCACGAACGCCTTGTACTCCTCGAACCCGGCGCCAATCAGAATGCGCGGCATCCAGGTCAGCGACAAGTAGTAGACCAGAAGCACGGAGAAGAAGAGGGCCCACGCGGCGGTGGTGATCTTCCAGTTGAAGGTCCAGATGTTGCGGAGCTGCGCCCATGCACTGCCGGGGGAGAGCCGGGGAGCGGCCTGCGGTTCGGGCAGGCTGTAGGCGCGCGGAGAAGCTCCGGTCGCGTCCACCAGGCCATCAATGACGGCGGCGGCCTCAGCGCGCCGGCCGGCCCGGATCAGGAACAGCGGAGACTCAGGAACGCTTCGCCGCACCCAGAAAACGAGGAGCGCCGGGATCACCATGATCAGCATGGTGAGCCGCCAGTCGCCGAAGGCAGCAACAAGCCCGGCGGAGATGAACCCACACAGCGCAGCACCAACAGGCCACCAACCGTCCATGGCCGTGAGCACTTTGCCCCGTTGCTTGCGGGGCGTGAACTCACCCACCAGTGCGTAGTCCACAGGGATGCAGCCGCCCAGTCCGAAGCCGGCCATGAAACGGAAGATGCAGAACCACACGATGTCCGGCGAGAACGCGCCAAGAACCGTGAAAATGCTGAAGATCAGGAGGGTAGCTGTGAAGGCCTTCTTACGCCCAATGGTGTCGGCGATGGTGCCCCATGCGAACGCACCCACAGCCATGCCGATCAGGTTCGCCGTGCCGATCCACGCAGCGTCGGCCGGTTGCAGCGACCAATGCTTGGACAGCAGGGGAATCAGGATGCCGTTGAGGGTGACGTCCCAGGCGTCGAACATGAACCCGAGCCCGCCGATCAGGAAAATCCTGCCTTGAACCTTCCACCGCCACGGCAGTTCCTGCACTACTTGTTCGCCGCTGGGCACGGCTGTGTATGTATTCATTGGGCCTCCTGCAAGCAACTTTATGCGCTGCGCACGGCGCGGAAGTCCGCGTTACTTCTGGTTCCCGATGGCCCTCCGCAGGAAACCACCGGCTTCTTCAAGCGCGATCTTGGCCTGACCAGCCTCGATGCCCGTGAGAACCACCAAAATCGCCGCTTTCACGGAGCCACCAACCGAGTCCAATGCCGCAGCCGCTTCCTCGGCAGATACACCGGTTGCGTGCTGAACCGTCCGCTGCGAGCGGGCCACCAACTTCTCGTTCGTAGCACGCAGATCCACCATCAGGTTCCCGTAGGTCTTGCCAAGCTTCACCATCACCAGCGTGCTGATCATGTTGAGGACAAGCTTCTGCGCCGTACCCGAATTCAGACGAGTTGAGCCCGCAATGAACTCCGGACCCACCACCACCTCAATAGCCACGTCCGCCAGATGACTAACGGCCGAGCCCCTGTTGCACGCCAACGACGCCGTGAACGCGCCCTTCTTCCGGGCTTCCTCCAGCGCGCCGATCACGTACGGCGTCCTCCCGGAGGCGGTAATACCCACGACGGCGTCGGCTTCCGTCACGTTGACATCGTGAAGGTCGCGCGCGCCGGCGGTTGCGTTGTCTTCGGCATACTCAACGGGCTTCTGTATCGCGTCCCGGCCCCCGGCGATCAGCCCGACGACGAGGCCCGGCGGGGTGCCGAACGTTGGCGGGCACTCGCTCGCGTCGAGCACACCCAAACGTCCAGCCGTCCCGGCACCCACGTACAAAAGGCGACCCCCGCGCTGGAGTCGCTCCGCAACGGCGTCGACCGTTTGGACAATCGCGGCGCTGGCCGCTTCAACTGCGGCGTGTACTCCTGCACTGTGCGCAAGCATGGCTGCGACCAGTTCCTCCGTGCCCAGGACGTCCAGGTTCTCCAGGCCCTCCGTGGTGGCTTCGGTCTGCAACCCGGCGAGTTCGGTGCGCAGGCCTGCGAGTTTGTCCGCGTCAGTCGGGCCAGTTTGTTCCGTCACGGTGGATGTACCTTTCCTGGAGGAGCCCGCGGCGCGTCGCAGCGAGGGCGGCACCGTCCAGGCCGTCGCCCAACGGGGCCACCACCTCAATCCCAGCCGAAGCGAGGGACTTCCGCAAGAGCGCGGCAAAGAACTCCGAACCGACCACGCCGCCCAGCAGCGCGACCCGTGGCGTCCCTTGCCCGCCTGCGGACGCGAGCTCCACGGTGCGGGTCAGGATGCGGCACGCCTCGCCGATGATGTCACGGGCGACGGCGTCACCGGCCTCCGCTGCCTGCAGAACCAGCGGCGCGAACCTGGCCATGGCCCGGTACGGGTTTTCCTGTTCGGCCAGCCAACCCGGGAGTAGCTCCGGCGACTCAACCAAGGCCCCGGCCGCGACCGACATCGATGTGGAGGGGCCGCCGTCGTGCGCCTGAAGAACTGCCTGGAGTCCCTGCTGGCCTATCCAACGGCCGCTGCCGCGATCACCAAGGTAGGGACCCCAGCCGTCGGCCCGGTGCAGAACCCCGGCTTCATCGAATCTGAAGGCGACCGCGCCGGTGCCCACGATCAACGTGGTGCCGGGAGCGCCTTGGAGGGCGCCAAGTTGGGCGGCCGTGGCGTCGGACAGGACAGCCGCGGGCACCCCGAACCTTTGCGAGAGCATCATGGCCAGCTCGCGTGATTTTTCCGCGGAAGCTTCCACCCCCGCCACGGCAGCGCCGATCCCCGTCAGGGTACTGACCGGCAGCCCCGGCGGCAGCATGGACAGGGTTTCCATCAGAAGCTCGAAGGCGGCTACGGGACCGTTTTCAACGTGCACCCCGGGGAATCCGTGGTGGTCGGCGGCACCCAGTAGCCCGTCACCGCTGCGCAGCTCCACCCGGCATCGGCTCTTCCCAATATCGGCGACAAGAATGACCTCGGTGGATTCCATGAAGCAACCCTATGTTGCGGGGCCTGCTCTGCGTGGTTAGGCGTGGGTTTACCGCGTAGAGCGGGCCTCGCAACGGGCGCCTACCCCGTTGTGAGGCCCGCTCTACGCCCTATTCGTCCACAACGAAACGCAGACCGGGCCTCACAACGCCTGTGGAGGAGAAGTCCCCGCCCCTCATCGGCGCGATTTCTGTGGATAACTGAATGCGGACCATCGTTTCCCGCGAGCATTGTTCAATGCGGAAACCTAACCCTTTGCCGGTAAACGTTGACCCCCGGGGCTTCCTGGTCGCTGAGGCCTATGCCGCTGGAGTGCCTCGTTGGCGGCTCCAGGCCAGTGAGCTCGTGACCCCCAGTCGTGGTATTCGACTGGCCAAGGCGGGGGAACGCGATCTTGCCATCGTGGCGCGGCTGCACACCGCTGTGACTCCGAGATGCGCAGTCAGCCACATCACGGCAGCACTCCTTTGGTCAATCCCGCTCCCGATGTACCTGGAGGACGAGGGGGCAGCAGGGCCGATCCACGTCACTCGCCGGCACGAGATCGGTCGCGTGAAGCGTCGCGGCGTCGTCGGACATCGGGCGCCGCTCCTGGCCAGGGATGTTCGGGTGGTGAATGGAGTCCAACTCACCTCGCCGGAATGGACTTGGGTGGACCTGGCACGGCACCTTGGGAGGTCATCGCTCGTAGCGGCCGGGGACGCCCTACTTAAACGTAAGGATCCGCTCACCTCAATTGAAGCCATTCAAGAAGTCATCGACCGCCGTCCAAAGGTCAAAGGTATCCAGATGGCGCGCGCCATCCTTCCTCTGCTACGAGCCGGTGTCGACTCGCCCCAGGAGTCACGCTTGCGTTTGAAGATTCTCGACGCCGGTTTCCCGGAGCCTGCCGTAACGCAGCCGGTCTTCGACGATCACGGTAACTACATTTCGACTCCTGACCTGCAATACAAGGAGTACAAGATTGCCCTCGAATACGAAGGTGACCACCACCGATCAGACCCGGTCCAGTGGGGCAAGGACATTGAACGCGACGACCGGCTGCGGGCGTTGGGGTGGACCGTGCTCCGCTTCACGGACGTCCAGATGAAGGGCGGCTGGGGCCACGCTGAAAAAAAGATCCAGGACGCTCTGCTGTCCCGCGGCTGGCGGCGCCTGCCTTCGTGAGTCGGGTTGCTTGCGCAGAGTGGGCCTCGCAAGGGTGGGGGTGGATTTGTGGGGCCTGGTTTGCGTGGCAAACCCAGGAGGTGGAGCGCAGAGCGGGCCTCGCAAGGGTGGGGGTGGATTTGTGGGGCCTGCTTTGCGTGCCAAACCTAGGAGGTGGAGCGCTGAGTGGGCCTCGCAAGGGTGGGGGTGGATTTGTGGGGCCCGGTTTGCGTGGTTCGTTGGGGGTATGACACGCAGAGTGGGCCTTGCAAGGGTGGGGGTGGATTTGTGGGGCCTGGTTTGCGTGGTTCGTTGGGGGTATGACACGCAGAGTGGGCCTCGCAAGGGTGGGGGTGGATTTGTGGGGCCTGCTTTGCGTGGTTCGTTGGGGGTATGACACGCAGAGCGGGCCTCGCAACGCAGAATGACGCAAAACGAGCCCGCCAACGAAACACGATAAACTCTCCGTATCCCACCACCCGCGACATTTACGCGAACTAAGACGGAGACTTTTGTGAGCTTGACGCAGCTTGACCGTGTTCCCATCCGCCGTGCACTGATCTCGGTTTACGACAAGACGGGACTGGAGGAGCTCGCGAGGGGCCTGCACGCAGCCGGCGTCGCCATCGTTTCCACCGGCTCCACTGCCAAGAAGATCGCCGCCGCAGGCATCCCGGTCAAGGAAGTCGAAGAAGTCACCGGCTCCCCGGAAATGCTGGACGGCCGCGTCAAGACGCTGCACCCGCGCGTGCACGGCGGCATCCTCGCTGACCGCCGCGTGGAAGCCCACATGGAGACGCTCGCCGGCATGGAGATCGAAACGTTCGACCTCGTGGTGGTGAACCTCTACCCGTTCGTCGAGACCGTGAAGTCCGGCGCAGCGCAGGACGACGTCGTTGAGCAGATCGACATCGGAGGCCCCGCGATGGTGCGCTCGGCCGCGAAGAACCACGCCGCCGTCGCGATCGTCACGGACCCCAACTTCTACGGAGCCGTAGTCGACGCCGCTGCGCACGGCGGTTTCGACTTGAACACCCGCCGCCGCCTGGCTGCGAAGGCCTTCGCCCACACGGCCAGCTACGACAATGCGGTTGCTTCCTGGACCGCCAGCCAGTTCCTGGACGAAGACGGCGACGGCGTCATCGACTGGCCCGCCTATGCCGGCCTTGCCTTGGAGCGCTCCGAGGTCCTCCGCTACGGCGAAAACCCGCACCAGCAGGCCGCGCTTTACGTGGACAAGGCAGCTCCGGCGGGCATCGCCCAGGCCGACCAGCTGCACGGCAAGGCCATGAGCTACAACAACTTCGTCGACGCCGATGCCGCCCTCCGCGCTGCGTTCGACTTCGCCGAGCCCGCCGTTGCAGTGGTCAAGCACGCGAACCCGTGCGGCGTTGCCGTCGGTTCCGCTGATGCCGCAGACCCGATCGCCGACGCCCACGCCAAGGCCCACGCCTGCGACCCCGTCTCCGCTTTTGGCGGCGTCATCGCAGCCAACCGCACCGTCACCGCAGGCATGGCCCGCACGGTCGCCGACATCTTCACCGAGGTCGTTATCGCACCGGACTTCGAACCCGAAGCCGTGGAGATCCTCTCCAAGAAGAAGAACATCCGCCTCCTCGCCCTTCCCGAGGGCTACGGCCGCTACCCGTCCGAGATGCGCCAGGTGTCCGGTGGCGTTTTGGTCCAGATGAGCGACAAGGTGGACGCCGACGGCGACAACCCCGCCAACTGGACCCTCGCCGCCGGCGAAGCCGCTGACGAAGCCACGCTCGCGGACCTCGCTTTCGCCTGGACCGCTTGCCGTGCAGCCAAGTCCAACGCCATCCTGATCGCCAACCATGGTGCTGCCGTGGGCATCGGCATGGGCCAGGTCAACCGCCTGGATTCCTGCCGCCTCGCCGTCGAGCGCGCCAACACGCTGGGCGTCCAGGTGGAGTCCGACGTCGATGGCGCCGGCGGTGCCTCGAACGCCAGCGGTGCCAACGCACCCGAGCGCGCACGTGGTGCGGTTGCGGCTTCGGATGCGTTCTTCCCGTTCGCTGACGGCCTGCAGATCCTGATCGACGCCGGTGTCCGCGCCGTGGTCCAGCCGGGCGGATCGGTCCGCGACGAGGAAGTCATCGCCGCGGCCAACGCTGCCGGCATCACGATGTACTTCACGGGCGCACGCCACTTCTTCCACTAAGAAGAGGCGCGGCCCGAAAGGGCCTACCCCCAACGCAACGGCGGCCGCCCCCGGAGAGGGGAGGGCCGCCGTCGTCGTTCAAGTGCACGTACTTAACAGGGACGTGCTGGAAAAGCAGGACCGTTACGAAGCCGCCGCGGTGTTGTAGGTGGACTGGATCACGGTGCCCCAGTAAGGGCCGTACATGGTGGTTGAGTTGCTGCCGTAGCCGTAGGAGTTGATCGAGTTCTGGTAACCGGTGGAGCTGTTGCCGATGAACCACGGACCGCCCGAGGACCCACCGGTCATGTTGCACGGGATGCCCTGGGTGGCGAACTGCGGGTTGTAGGGGTCGTTGGTGGCGGTGCCGGAGCAGCTCTTCAGGGATTCGCCGTTGAACGGGGAGGCTGCCGGGTAGCCGAAGGACTTGTAGCTCAGGCCGCGGGCGGCGTTGAACTGGACGCCGGAGGAGCCCACGACGTCGGCGAGCTTCTGGCCGTTGAGGGTGTTCATGACGGCGAAGGCGGTGTCGTACTGCATGTTGCCGTTGGAAGCCCACTGGCTGGGGGAGTACAGCGCCTTTGCCGTCCACTTCCCGTAGGGTGCTGCGCCGTTGAGGTAGGCAGGCACGAAGACGAAATTGGTGGCGTAGGCGCCGGGGCCTTCATTGACGCAGTGGCCTGCGGTGGACACTGTGCTCTTGTTGGCCGCTGTCACGGAGTTGCCCGAGCAGACGTAGTTGGAGCCGCCCAAGGTGAAGAAGATCTTGCCGATGTGCTTGACCGGCGTTTCGCTCTGGTTGACCTTCCGGTTGATGGCCGTGGAGTCGGTGGCCGCAGGCTGGCCCGCGATGCTGCTGGTGGCGCCCGGGGCTTCGGTCGCGGGGGCTTTGCCGAGGTTGAGGAGCTGCCCGCGTTCCAGCGCCTTGGCACCGAGGATGTCGCCGGACTTGGCATTCTTCATGCGTTCCGGGGTCCAGTAGTCTGCAGCGCCGGCGTCGGAAACTGCATGGCTGCTGACCGCTGCGCCGGACGTGTCCGCGTCCTTTGACGGTGCTGCGTTGGCGCTGGTGGTTCCAACCAGCGCCAGGATTGCGGCAGCGGACAGACTCAGCAGGCTTGTGGCCAGGGTCTTGGTTTTTGTCACGTTGTTCCTACCTATCGAGGGAGTGAGGCGGCCAGTGATGGCGACCGCCGACTGACGGAATCGAAGCTACCCGGCGTGTGACAAGTTTGTAAAGAGATGTTTCAGAGTTTGTGATAATTTGCTGTCATTTCCTTGTCGTGCTGTTGGAAGGAGCGCACGACGCCGGCAGGTACGGCCGGCGGGCCGGTCGCCGTCGCACGTTAGCCGTGCGTAAACCGCACGCTAACCGCGCGCTAACCGCCGGAACCCGGTAACGAACACGTGATCCCGGACACGAAGAGCCGTCAAAACCGTCTACTCGGGTAAGTTAGGAGTGTTGAAATCTGCAGACTTTCAGGGAGAACCCCGCCAATGGCCAAGATTATCTATACCCACACAGACGAAGCGCCGATGCTGGCAACCTACTCATTCCTGCCGATCGTGGAAGCGTACGCCTCCACCGCTGGGGTAGAGGTTGAGACCCGCGATATCTCGTTGGCGGGCCGCATCATCGCCGTCTTCGGCGACTTCCTGACTGAAGAGCAGCGCACGGGCAACGCCCTTGCCGAGCTTGGCGAACTGGCAAAGCAGCCCGAAGCCAACATCATCAAGCTGCCCAACATCAGCGCCTCCGTGCCGCAGCTCAAGGCTGCCATTGCCGAGCTCCAGGCCCAGGGCTTCGCCCTCCCGGACTACCCGGACAACCCTTCCTCGGACACCGAGACGGACATCCGCTCGCGCTACGACAAGATCAAGGGCTCCGCTGTGAACCCTGTGCTGCGCGAAGGCAACTCGGACCGCCGCGCCCCCTTGTCGGTCAAGAACTACGCCCGCCAGAACCCGCACTCCATGGGCGCCTGGTCCGCTGACTCCAAGACCAACGTTGCCACCATGGGCCAGAATGACTTCCGCTCCAACGAGAAGTCCGTTGTCATCAAGGCTGATGACTCCCTGAGCATCCAGCTGGTCCGTGAAGACGGCACCACCAAGGTCCTCAAGAAGGACTTCCCTGTCCTCGCCGGCGAAGTCGTTGACGCTACTGTGTTGCGCGCCGACGCCCTGGACGAGTTCCTCAAGGCCCAGGTTGCCCGCGCCAAGGAAGAGGGCGTCCTCTTCTCCGCACACCTGAAGGCCACCATGATGAAGGTCTCGGACCCCATCATCTTCGGCCACGTGGTCAAGGCTTACTTCTCCGAGCTCTTCGACACCTACGGCAAGCAGCTCGCCGCCGCAGGCATCAGCCCCAACAACGGCCTCGCAGCCATCCTCAGCGGTCTTGAAGACCTGCCCGAGGACGTCCGCGAAGGCGTCAAGGCAGCCATCACCAAGGGCCTCGAAGACGGTCCCGCACTGGCAATGGTGGACTCCGACAAGGGCATCACCAGCCTTCACGTTCCCTCGGACATCATCGTTGACGCCTCCATGCCGGCCATGATCCGTTCCTCCGGCCACATGTGGGGCCCGGACGGCAAGGAAGCCGACACCCTGGCCGTCATCCCGGACAGCTCCTACGCCGGCGTCTACCAGGTTGTGCTGGACGACTGCCGCGCCAACGGTGCATTCGATCCCACCACCATGGGCACCGTTCCCAACGTGGGCCTCATGGCACAGGCGGCCGAAGAATACGGCAGCCACGACAAGACCTTCGAGATCCAGGCAGCCGGCACCGTCCAGCTCGTGGACAGCAAGGGCACCGTCCTGACCGAACACCAGGTCTTCCCCGGTGACATCTGGCGCGCGTGCCAGACCAAGGACATCCCGGTCCGCGACTGGGTCAAGCTGGCTGTTACCCGTGCCCGCGCTTCCCAGACCCCGGCTGTGTTCTGGCTGGACGAGGGCCGTGCACACGACGCCAACCTCATCGCCAAGGTCAACGAGTACCTCAAGGACCACGACACCGAGGGCCTGGAAATCAAGATCCTTTCCCCGGTTGAGGCCACGGCCTTCACCCTTGAGCGCATCCGCAAGGGCGAGGACACCATCTCCGTCACCGGCAACGTGCTCCGCGACTACCTCACGGACCTGTTCCCGATCCTCGAGCTGGGCACCAGTGCAAAGATGCTCTCCATCGTTCCGCTGATCAACGGTGGCGGCCTGTTCGAGACTGGCGCCGGCGGTTCCGCTCCCAAGCACGTCCAGCAGCTTGTCAAGGAAAACCACCTCCGCTGGGACAGCTTGGGCGAGTTCCTGGCCCTGGCCGTCAGCTTCGAGCACCTGGCCACCACCACGGGCAACGCGCGTGCACAGGTTCTTGCTGACACGCTGGACCGCGCCACGGGCACGTTCCTGCTGGAAAACAAGTCCCCGCGCCGCAGTGTCGGCGAGCTGGACAACCGCGGAAGCCACTTCTACCTGGCCATGTACTGGGCCCAGGAACTGGCCAGGCAGACCGAAGATGCCGAGCTGGCCAAGGACTTCGCCTCGATTGCGGACGCCCTGACCTCCAACGAAGAGGCAATCGTCGGCGAGCTCGCCGCAGTCCAGGGTCCCGGCGTCGAACTGGGCGGCTACTACCGCCCGGACGCCGAAAAGGCCGCTGCGATCATGCGTCCGTCGGCCACCTTCAACAAGGTCCTCGCGACCCTGAAGTAGCCACGGCAAAGAGTCCCCGCAAGCATTGTGCTTGCGGGGACTCTTTCATTCGTGGCTCCTAGCGTTCGGCGTGGAACCGCACAGGTGCCGTGCCGCCGTCGACGATGTCCTTCAGCACCCGTCCGATGGCCGGCGTGAACTTGAAACCGTGCCCCGAGAAACCGGCGCCCACCACCAATGGACCGAAACTGTCCAGCACAAAGTCCTCGTTGGGCGTGGTGGTGTAGGTGCAGCTGATGGGCACCGCTGAGGAAGGGTCGACGCCGGGGAGCCACTCTTCCGCGTACCTCACCAGGGCTTCGAGCTGCTGGGGGATGGGCTCGAACGTGCGCTCATCGGGGTCCATGACCGGGCCGACGCCATGCCAGCCTGCCTTGACGCCTTCGCCTGGGGTGAGCATGCCGTAGACGGGGCTAAACCAGTACTCGTAGAGCTCGTTGTTGGGGTCGGGATCGGGGTTGTGGTTGAAGCTGGGCCACACCAGCGTCTTGTCCGTAGGAGTGAAATGCGCGGGCTGCTCCTGGGTCACCACCAGGGCAGGGAGTTTGGCGAGGTCCTTGAGGACTTTGGGGGTCCAGGCGCCCGCGGTTACCACCACTCGCTTTGCCGTGTACTCGGTCTCCTCCGTCACCACCACTACCGATTCGGCGCCGTCGACGCGGATGTCCCGGACCGGCGTCGAGTACTTGAAGACCGCACCTCGGGCTTCGGCTGCCGTGCGCAGTGCCACCAACGCATCAGCTGAGCGGATCCGCCCGGACCCGGGGACGAAAAGGACGTCCGTGGCGAAGTTCATGCCCTGCCAGCGGTTGGCGGCCTCGTCAGCGGAGATGAAGTAGCTTTCGATGCCGCGTTCCTGATGTGCCTCCCGGACCAGTTCCAGCTTGGGCAGGTTGCCGTGGTTCGCGAGCCCCACGAGGTCCAGCAAGGGTGCACCGTGTTCGGCTGCGAGCTCGTCCCACAGGATCTTGGACTCAGCCAGGAGGTCCAGGTAATCGGCCTCGGCGTATGCGGTGTTGAAGTTGCGGGTGGCACCGTGGGAGGCGCCGATGTGGTGTCCGGCCTCGAACTGTTCCAGGAGAACCACCGAGCGGCCCGACCGGGCCAGCTGCCACGCGGCGGCCGATCCCATGGCTCCGCCGCCAACAACCACAACATCCACCTGCATGCCTGCTCCATCCCACCGTAGTCGCGCGTCGATACCGGGCCCCGAACAGGGCCACCTCCCATTCTGCCCCCACTCACCCAACTAGGTGACAGCACATGCTCCAGTGATGGCTCAGTGCGACGTTTACTGTCACCTAGTTGGGTCCAAGGGGGTGGGGTTGGCGGCTGACGCGCAGGCATGGAAGATTGGAACCCGTGAAATTCCTTCACCCCTCACCCCAGTCCTCTGCTCGTGGCATCACCATTCTGCGCGTGGTGTTCGGCGCGCTTGTCATGGTCCACGGGATACAGAAGCTCATGGCCGGTCATGCCGCCTTCGCAGCATCCGTTGCTGCCATGGGTGTGCAGAAGCCCGAACTCGTAGCCTGGCTGGTGATCGCCGGAGAAGTCGGCCTGGGGCTGCTCCTGGTCCTCGGGGCGTTGACCCGTGTGGCTGGTTTCCTGTCAGCTTTGATGTTTGCAGGGATCTGGTTCGTGACCGAAGCCGGCAAACCCTTGCTCACGGACAGGGCGGGGGTGACAGCGGAACTGCTGATCATCTACTTCGCAGTGTCCGTGGCGTTTGTCTTCCTGGGCTCCGGCGCGTTGTCGCTTGACCGCAAACTCTCCCGGCAGCCAAGCCGCCGATGATCTTAACCCGCCTGCGTTAAATCACGACGCCGGACCTCACCTCAGGACGAAGTCAGCGGGCATCGTTGGGGTAGCGGACACCGAGCTGGGAGCGCACTCCGTCGAAAAGGCGCATGACGTTGACGGAGTCCTCTAAGGGCATCACCGGACTTTCGAGGAGTCCTTGCTGGATGCATCGTGTCACTTCCCGCAGTTCGTAGGTGTAACCAATACCCACGACGTCGAAGTGTTCGGTCCGTGGCTCGTCCCAACCAACACGGATGAGCAGCTCGCGTGGGTTGTTCACGGATCCCACTGTCTGCAGAAAACCAAGGCCGCCAGCCACAGTGGCCGTCCGCGGCCCATGCGCCATCAGGGACGACGTCAATTGCGCCTGTGCACCGGTGTCATAGCCCAGCGTCAATGCGTTCTGGGTATCCACGCCGTCCTCGTTCAAGGAACCGATCGCGGAAACGGACTGCGGAAAACCGAGTGTCCCCAAGGCCCAGAGCAAGGGATAGACGGTGATGTCCAGCAGCGCTCCGCCGCCGTCGTTCAGAGCCCAGATCCGCGCCGAGGGATCATACGGAGCCGGAAACCCGAGGTCCGCACTGACCCACTGAAGCTGTCCGAGCTCACCGGAGGCGGCGATCTCGAAAGCCCGCTGCATGCTGGGCAGGAACCGGCTCCACACGGCCTCCATGAAGAACACGTTTTGCTCACGCGCGATCTTCACCAGCTCCATGGCCTCACGGGCGTTGATGGTCAGGGCTTTCTCGCACAGGACGTGCTTCCCGGCACGCAATGCGGCCGAAGCAATCTGGAAGTGCTGGGCATGGGGAGTCGCCACGTAGACCACGTCCACGGCAGGATCGTCGAACAGGCGCTGGTAGCCGGGAACCCCGCCGTCGTCTCCGTACGCCTTAGCGAATCCGCGCGCCTGCGCGAAGGCGTCCGCGGCGGCCTGGGTGCGGGAACTCACGGCGTGGAGTTCGGCATCTTCGAGAAGGGCCAGATCCTGGGAAACGCTGTTGGCGATGTTGCCCGTGGACACCACGCCCCACTTCAACCGCCGCCCTGTTGCCGAACGGGGATCCTGGTTGGTCTGGGAGGAAAGCCACGGCGCGGCGATGGGGAGTGTCATGAGTGTCATCCTCTCAGAAGCTGTTAAGTCCGTGCACGATCGCATCTTGTTTACGGTCGAGAACAGCGGTGACGCGGCTGCATCCCGCCCCCGTTGTCGCCGCTCGCTCCCGCAAGCACTGGTGCGTCGGGCGGGAATGGGGGCATCCGATGCTTGCCCTGGTCGCTCCCGGAATTCGCTAAACAACCGACACACTAAGCACCCTGTCGGTCCCGGGAATGCCCGGCGCCGGGAGCCACCTCGCTTAGGCTGAGGCAATCATCCCTCGCAGAGGTTCTGTGGGGAGTTACCGAAATGGAGCAGGGATGGGTATTTTTCGGCGCGTCATTTTGCCGGTTGCCTGGTTGTTGGTTTTCGCGGTTATCGCCGTGGCTTTGGTCAAGATCGCCTTTGTGGATGGCCTGAAGTCGGCCGGTTCCGCCCCAGCACCACTGGCCCAGGTTGATATTCCCGTGGTCCCCGCCACCCGGGCCACCGTCACCAACACCGTTCAAATAAAAGGCACTGTCCAAAGCGACGCCGCGGAGGCTGTCCGCAGCACCTCGGCGGGAAAAGTCGTGCAGATTTTTGCTGAGCAGGGAGCCACAGTAGCCAAGGGCGACGCCCTTTTCCAGGTCAAGGCTGAACGAACCGTGGTGGCCCAACCGTCCCAGGACGGGCCAGCCGCTGCGCCCAAACCCGTCTATGACTACTTCGATATCCTGGCCCCGCGCGCCGGCACCCTGCAGCAACTGACCACGCTGGTGGACCAGCAGGTCAATGTTGGAGAGGCCGTGGGCAAGATCGATCCCGGCACGTACACAGTGGCCGGCCCGGTCACCGCCTCCCAGCAGTACCGTCTCCTGGACAAACCCGGTCCAGCCGAGATTGCCTTGGTGGGCGGTCCGGCTCCGTTCCAGTGCAGCGAAGTGACGCTCAAGAACAACTCATCCGACGACGGCGGTACCTCCTCGGGCGGTTTGGCCGCTACAGGCGGGGGCGCGGGAATGGGCGTGGCCGGCGCGATCGCTGGTCCCGGCAGCAGTTCCGGCACCCAGCCAGACGGCAGCAGCACCCCGACGGGAACCATCAGCTGCGCGGTCCCGAAGGATCAGCAGGTCTTTGCCGGACTCGGTGCCACCATGACCGTCAGTGCCGGCGTCTCGCCCGATGTGGTGACCGTTCCGCTGACGTCGGTGAAGGGCAGCGTGAAGGATGGCATCGTCTGGGTAGCCGGCGCAACCGGCGGGGCACCGGAACAACGCACGATCCAGCTCGGCCTGAACGATGGCAACGTAGTGGAAGTGACATCCGGACTGACCGAGGGGGAGCAGGTCCTCGAGTTCGTGCCCGGCACCCCGGCGGCCCAGGATCCAATGATGGGTCCTGGCCAGGGCACCTACATTCCGGCGGGTTAAGCATGGACGCCACCATTGCCAAAGAAACCCTGGTCAGCCTCCGCGAGGTGACCCGGTCCGTGACCCTGCCGGACGACCAGCAACTGCACATCCTGCGCGGCGTCGACCTTGAGGTGCTCAGCGGTGACCATACGGCCATCGTGGGACGCTCCGGTTGCGGTAAGTCGACGTTGCTCAACTTGCTCGGCCTGCTGGACGTCCCGACGTCGGGGGAACTCGAATTCATGGGGCAGCCCGCGCAGCGGCTCAGCAGCAATGCCCGGGCAAGGCTTCGGGGGTCCACTGTGGGCTTCGTGTTCCAGCAATTCAACCTGCTGCCAGGGCGCAGCGCGCTGGACAACGTCATTACTCCGCTGTTCTATGCCAAGGGCAGGGAGTTTTGGCGTCGCCGCGAGATCGCCATGGACATGCTGGACCGTGTTGGGCTGTCCGCCCGCGCGAACACCATGCCCAATATGCTCTCAGGCGGCGAACAACAACGCGTTGCCATCGCACGTGCGCTGGTTCGCCGGCCCAGGCTCATCCTGGCCGACGAGCCAACCGGTGCCCTGGATGTCGAAACCGGCCAGGCAGTCATGGCCCTCCTGGACACCGTCGCCACCGAAACGGCCGCCGCGTTGGTAACCATCACGCACGACACTAACGTGGCAGCCTTGGCCAGAGCCTGCTACCGCCTCGATTCCGGTGTGCTCAGCCCCATGGCGCTGGCAGAAGCGGGAGCCCACGCATGACCGGCTTTGTGTCCTCGCTGGTCGAAGCGTGGCAGGAACTCCGCATCAACAAAGTGCGTATCCTTTTGGCCCTCCTCGGGGTCGCCCTGTCGGTGGCCGCGCTGACATCCGTGGTGGGCCTTGGCAGCCTGGTCCGCGAAGGGATCAAAGCGCAGTCCGAACGCGACGGTGGGCGGGTGGCAACCCTGACCCTGAGCGTCAACGGACCGTCCACTCCGGATGCCGAAAAACTGGAGAAGGCCTACGAAGGAATCCAGCAGCGCTACGGCATCACAACCTCTACCCATGTGGGTCGCACCCAGGCGGGATTCCAGTTTCCCCGCGGCGTGACAGCCGTGAACATGACCATCGTGGACATTGGCTACGGCATCATCCACCGCGTGCCGCTCACCCAAGGAACCTGGTTCGCCGCCGACGACGACCAAAGGCTCGCACCCGCCGTCGTCGTCTCTGAGGGCTTCTACAACCAAGCCGGCAGGCCCAACCTGGCTACCAATCCCACGGTCAGCATCCCAGGGGACCAGCCGGCAACGGCGGTGATTATCGGCGTCGTTCCGGACACCTGGCCGGGCACCCCGCCCGCTGCGTTCATCCTCACCAAAGGGGCAGCCATGACCGGTATGAAACCCGACATGTCCGAGTTCAAGCTGTGGGTGGGGGAGGAGCAGGCGGGCGCACTGACCGCGGCCATCTCGGCAGACCTGCAGGGCCAATTCCCGGGATACTACGCCCAAGCCCAGCGCCTCGACTACGCCGCCCACGGTGATCCCCTGGGACCGGCCCAGTGGATCATTGGCGGCGTAGCCGGGCTGGTGCTCTTGCTCGGTGCGGTGGGAATGCTCAACATTTCCATGGTCACGGTGCGCTACCGTGTCCGTGAAATCGGTATTCGCCGCAGCTTCGGCGCTACCTCAGGCCGCATCTTCGTGGGGGTCATGATGGAATCCGTGGTGGCCACTGCTGTTGCCGGCCTGGCAGGAGTCATGCTGGCCGTGGCCGTGGTGAAAAACCCGTGGATCGAATCAAAGGTAGCCCCGGGACTGACGGAGTATCCGCCCTTTCCCATCGACGCCGCGCTGCTGGGTTTCGGTGCGGCGGTCCTTGTGGGCGCACTCGCCGGAGCCATCCCGGCGCTCGTGGCGGTGCGCGTCAAGGTTATCGACGCGATCCGCTTCTGACCTCCTCGGTGAGCCGGCCCTGCTGAAGACGGAAGCAGCGTTCGGTTTTCTGCGCCAGGCTGCGATCATGCGTGACCACCAGGATGGTGGTGTTGTGGTCGCGGCTCAGCGAACTCAGGAGTTCGATGATGTGCTCGCCGGTCTGTTCATCCAGGTTTCCGGTGGGCTCATCAGCCAGGATCAACTTGGGCTCGTTGGCCAGAGCCCGCGCAATCGCCACACGCTGCTGCTCTCCACCTGAGAGCCGGTTGGTCCGGCGCGGGTGCTTCTCTGGATCCAGCTGCACCTGCTCCAGCAGCTCCTTGGCGCGCTTCAGCCTGGCCGCCTTGCGGATACCGGCGAACTCCATGGGCAGCATGACATTGTCCACGGCGCTGAGGTTGGGGATCAGGTTGAACTGCTGGAACACGAAGCCGATATCCCGGCGACGGTACTCGGTCAGCTTGCCATCCGGAAGGCCCGCCAGGCTGACGCCGTCCACGACGACGTCCCCGGAGGTGGGCTTGTCCAGCGCACCCAGGAGGGACAACAGTGTGCTCTTGCCGCTGCCGCTCTTGCCCACGATGGAGGACAACGAGCCCTTTTCCAGTTCGAAGCTCACACCGTTGACGGGCTTGATGGTCCGGTCACCGGACTTGAATTGGCGGACCAGGTCCTTGACTTCAATCACGGCTATTCTCCTCGGAGTACTTCGATGGGACGGATACGGGCTGTCAGCAGCGCCGGAACCAGCGCGCCGATAATGGCGACGGCGAACACAGCTGCGATGCCTGCTGCGAGGACGCCGGGGGAGACGCTGGCCGTGACGGAGGTGAGCAATTGCGAGGCCCCACCAAAAGGTCCTCCCTGCCCGCCTCCGCCGAAGCCGCCGCCTCCGGGGACGGCGCCGTTGGGCACGGCCCCGGCAAGGCCGCCGCCGCGCTGGGTGGTGGTGGCCGCCGTCGTGCTGGTGTTCGAGCTGATCAGCGCGGAGGCGATGCCGCCGCTGGCGAACGAAGCGATCACTGCGCCCACCACGCTGCCCATGGCGACCAGGACCAGGGACTCAAGAACAAACTGCAGCCCAATGGTGCGGTTGGGGGCGCCGATGGCCTTGAGCACGCCGATTTCACGACGCCGCTCGCGGACCAGCATGACCATGATCAGCAGGATGATGATCCCCGCCGTGGCGAGGGCCGCGATGAACGCGACCAGTGAGATGTTCTTGACGCTGTCCAGTGAGCTGACCGCGGTTTCGAGGTTGCGCTGGCCCTGTGTGACGTCCGCTTTGTCCGCGCCGAGGGCGTTCTGGACAGCGGTTTTGGTGCTGTCCACATTCTCCATGCTGTTGACGGTGACGATCATGGTGGACAGTTCGTCCGGTGTCGCGGCCAGGGTTTGGGCTTCGGGGAGCGTCACGTAGACGGCGTTGTTGCCGAACGCGGTTCCGGCGTCGAAGATGCCTGCCACTGTGAAGGTCTTGTCCTGGATGGTGAAGGTTGATCCCACGCTCAGGTTGTTCTTGGTGGCCAATGATGTGCCTACCAGGGCCTTGTCACCGGCGGTGGTGTAGTCGCCCAGGCCGGTGCCGCTGGTGATGTTCAGCGCCTTGCCCGTGCTGTCCACCTCCGCTCCGATGCCCGTTGCCGTGATGGGAAGGGCACGAGCGGGCTGGGTAGTTGTCCCGTTGGTACCCGTGGTTCCGCTGGTACCCGTGGTTCCGCTGGAGTTGTTGCGGTTGCCCAGCGTGCCCGCATCAATGGCGGCCGTCAGATTGGTGCTGACCGATGCCTGCTGGCCGCCAGGACCGAAGCCCCCGCCTTGCCCCGTCTGCTGGGTGGTGCCCGTAGTGCCAGTGGTGCTGGTGGTTCCCGTTGTTGCCGTCTGCAGGCGCAGGGCCTTCGTTCCGACTACGGACGTAACATTGGCTACCGAAGCCGCTGTCTGGGCTTCCGTCGTCGTGAGTGGTTCACCGCCGCCTTCGAAGCCCTGTCCACCGGCCGGGTTTACCGTGAGGGTGGTGCCCACCGAAGCGTTGAGCTCCTGCACCTTGGACCCTACGGCCTGGTTGGCTACCAGCATGGACAGGGCCAGTCCGATTGCTACGGCAAGAACTGCGACCACCGCCGCTGTTCTGATTTTGTTGCGGAAGGCATTGCCTACGCTTCGGGCAAGGACGCTCACGTTTCTCCTCTGGACCTGCAGTTTTGTGCCCGCGGAACCGCGGGCTGCAGGTCCAACCTTGCTAAGCGCTGCTGTGTGGCACGCCAGTCGAAGCTATGCGTGGGCTGTGAAACCCTGAACACGGCAAAAAGCCCCGGCCCGCCTGTTGGCGGACCGGGGCTTGCTGTCGTGCTTAAAGAAGTGTTACTTGGTGATCGGGCCGAGTACCGGATCGTCGACGTAGGCGGTCTTGACGTTCTCCATGGTCACGATCTGTGGCGGCAGGAGGAAGGCCGGGACGGTCTTGACGCCGTTGTTGTAGGAGTCCTTGTCGTTGATTTCCAGCTGCTTGCCTGCCTGGAGGTCCTTCACCATGGTGATGGCGTGCTCAACGAGCTTGCGGGTGTCCTTGTTGATGGTGGAGTACTGCTCGCCAGCCATGATCGACTTGACGGACTCAACCTCGGAGTCCTGGCCTGTCACAACGGGGAGCGGCTTGCCGGCAGCCTTGACGGACGTCAGAACCGCACGGGCAAGGGTGTCGTTGGGGGACAGGACGCCGTCCAGCGAAGCGGTGCCGTAGCTGCCGGTGAGCAGCGTATCAGCACGACGCTGGGCGTTTTCAGCCTTCCAACCCTGGGTAACAGCCTGCTCGAACGAGGTCTGGCCGGAGAGTACCTTGAGGGTGCCGTCGTCGATCTTCGGCTTCAGGACGCTCATGGCGCCGTCGAAGAAGACCTTGGCGTTGGCATCATCCGGGGAACCGGCGAAGAGCTCGATGTTGTAAGGACCGGAAGGCTTCTTGGCCTTCAGTCCGTCCAGAAGCGCCTGGCCCTGCAGGACACCAACCTTGAAGTTGTCGTACGCCACGTAGTAGTCCACGTTGTCCGTGTTCAGGAGGAGACGGTCGTAGGCGATGACCGTAGCGCCCGAGTCCTTGGCCTGCTGGAGCTGCGTACCCAGCTGGGCGCCGTCGATGGCTCCCACAATGATGACCTTGGCACCCTTGGTGACCATGGCGCTGATCTGGTTCTGCTGCTCGGACACGCCGCCGTTGGCGAACTGGACGTCTGCCTTGAAGCCGGCGCCGGTGAGGCCGTCGTTGAACAGCTTCTCCGCGAGGACCCAGTTCTCACTGGTCTTCTGAGGAAGTGCGACGCCGATCAGCGAGTCCTTGGGGAATGCTTCCCCGCCTCCTGTGCTGCTGCTGCTTGAGCCGCTGTCTGTGCGGCCGCAGGCTGTCAGCGCCAGTGCCGCGATGGCAGCGACTGCTGCTGCCTTTCCTGCTTTACCAAACATTCGCATATCTTGGTTCACTTTCTGTGTGGGTGGGGTGGAGCGAGTCTTCTGGGTGGAGAAGTTTGGGGTGGAAGCCGCTCAGGCTTCCCGGGAAATGACCTCTTTGGTGGAAGTGGCTTCGTCGGGCTTGAGCTCGTTGTTGTTGCGCTGGAAGTTCTTCAGCAGCAACCCCGTGATGGAGCGCTTGCCCTGGGACTTGTTGTAGACATCGAAGGCAACAGCTGCCAGGAGCACCAGGCCCTTGATGATCTGGGTAAGGTCCGCGCCAACGCCCAGGAGCTGGAGGCCGTTGTTGAGGACAGCCATGACCAGGCCACCGACGATCGAACCGATCACGGTACCAACACCACCGGTAACGGCAGCGCCGCCGATGAACACTGCGGCGATGGCGTCAAGTTCCCAGCCGACACCATCGAACGGGCCCGAGGCCGTGGAGCGGCCAACGAAGATCATGCCCGCAAGGCCTGCCAGCACGGACATGTTCATCATGACCATGAAGTTGACCTTCTTGGACTGGACACCGGACAGCTCGGCTGCGTGGCGGTTGCCACCCACGGCGTAGACGTGGCGGCCGAGGACGGTCTTGTCAGCGATGAAACCGTAGATGAGGACCAGGACCGCGAGGATCAGGCCGGGGATGGGGAAGGACGTTCCGGGGCGACCCGTAGCGAACAGGTACGTGGCGTAGAGGATGGCGCCGCAGATCAGTACCAGCTTGGTGACCTCTACCCAGAGTTCGGGGACGTCTGCGCCCAGTGCCTTGTTGGTGGCGCGGGCACGCAGAGACATGATGACGACGAAGGCGGCGGCAAGGATGCCCAGGAGCAGTGTCAGGTTGTTGAAGCCGGTGTTCGGTCCGATTTCAGGCAGGTAGCCGGAGCCCAGGAACTGGAAATCCTTGGAGACAGGGATGGTGTTCGACTTGCCGACGAACTGGTTGAAACCGCGGAACAGGAGCATGCCGGCCAGTGTCACGATGAACGCGGGGATGCCCACGTACGCCACCCAGAACCCTTGCCAGGCACCGATCACGGCACCAAGGAGCAGGCCGAAAAGCACGCCCGCCCACCAGGGGAGCCCCCAGTCACGCATGGCGAGGGCCACGAACACGCCCACGAATGCGGCCACGGAACCAACGGAGAGGTCGATGTGGCCGGCGATGATGACCAGGACCATGCCGATGGCCAGGATGAGGATGTAGGAGTTGCCGTTGAACAGGTTGATCACGTTGCCGGGCGTCAGCGTGCGGCCGTCCGTGAAGATCTGGAAGAAGACGATAAGTGCCACCAGGGCGAAGATCATGCCGAACTGGCGGGTATTGCCACCAAATAGCTTCTTGAGCGCATTCATTGTTTTGGTCCTTGTGTCAGGAAGGGGCGGGGCTGGGCCAAAGGGTCAAGCTGCTTTGCGGGAGGAAGTCATCAGCTTCATGAGGCTTTCCTGGCTCGCTTCGTTCTTGTTCAGGACGCCGGTGATGGCGCCTTCGAAGATGGTGTAGATGCGGTCGGACAGGCCCAGGAGTTCTGGAAGCTCCGAGGAAATGACGATCACTCCCTTGCCTTGGTTCGCCAGCCTTTGGATGATGCCGTAGATCTCATATTTGGCGCCGACGTCAATGCCACGTGTGGGTTCGTCCAGGATGAGCAGGTCCGGATCGGTGAACATCCACTTGGCCAGCACTACCTTCTGCTGGTTGCCGCCGGAGAGCTTGGCTACGCCCTCTTCAACCGATGGGGTCTTGGTCCGAAGCGACTTACGGTATTCCTCCGCGACGCTGAACTCCTTGCGGTCATCCACCACTGAGTAGTTGCTGATGGCGCGAAGGTTGGCCGCAACGGTGGTCGTCTTGATGTCGTCCAGCAGGTTCAGCCCGAGCGATTTCCGGTCCTCGGTCACGTAGCCCAGGCCGGCGTCGATCGCGGCGCGGACGCTGCGGATCTGGATCGGCTTGCCGTCCTTGTAGATCTGGCCCTTGATGAACCGGCCGTAGGAATGGCCGAATACCGACCGTGCCAGTTCCGTCCGGCCAGCGCCCATGAGGCCCGCGAACCCGACGATTTCGCCACGACGCACAAAGAAGTTCGAGCCCTTGCAGATCAGGCGGTCCTGGATCTGCGGGTGGCCGACGGTCCAGTCCTTGACCTCGAAGAAGACCTCGCCGATCTTCGGTTCGTGGTCCGGGAAGCGGGATTCGAGGGTCCGGCCCACCATGCCCTTGATGATGCGGTCCTCGTCCACGCCATCGCGCTTCACGTTCAGCGTTTCGATCGACTTGCCGTCACGGATGATGGTGATCTCGTCCGCAATCTGTTCGATCTCGTTGAGCTTGTGGGAAATGATGATCGAGGTAATGCCGCGGCCCTTCAGGCCCAGGATCAGGTCCAGCAGGTGCTGGGAGTCCGATTCGTTCAAAGCTGCCGTGGGCTCGTCGAGGATCAGGAGCTTCACGGACTTGTTCAGCGCCTTGGCGATCTCCACCAGCTGCTGCTTGCCAACGCCGATTTCCTTGATGGGGGTGTCAGGGTCGTCCCGGAGGCCCACACGCGCCAGGAGTTCGAGGGAACGTTTCCGGGCTTCGGCCCAGTCGATGACGCCCCACTTTGTGGGTTCGTTTCCCAGGAAGATGTTCTCCATGATGGACAATTCCGGGATCAGCGCCAGTTCCTGGTGAATGATCACGATGCCGGCCGCTTCGCTGGCGCGGATGTCCTTGAACTGCTGCGTTTCGGCCTGGTACACGATGTCGCCGGTGTAGCTGCCGTAGGGGTAAACCCCGGACAGGACCTTCATCAGGGTGGATTTGCCTGCACCGTTCTCACCACAAATTGCGTGGATCTCGCCGGCCATTACGCGCAGGCTTACGTTCGACAAGGCTTTCACTCCGGGGAATTCCTTGGTGATGGAGCGCATCTCCAAAAGGATGGGCTCGCCTTGCGTGTCGAGGGTTGTCATCAGCCCTTACGCCTCCAATGCATGACTTCGTTGTCGGCCCCGCAAACGGCGGAGCTGTCTGATGAAAAAGTAAACTGGATCACCTATATTGTCGTCAAGACTTGAACGCATGATCCAGCTAACGATTTCGTTACCTACCGGTAATACCCGCGTGTTGGAACACCAAAGCGGCCGCCCCGAGGGCCTCCGCGCGGGCTCCGAGGGAGGACATTGCCAGGTGCGTAGTCTCGCCCACCACGGGCACGGCATGCCGCACCAGGCACCTGCGGATGGGGTCCAGGAGGAGGTCGCCAAGGCCCGCCAATGGGCCACCGACAACGATCACTTCCGGGTTGATCAGGTTGGAAACGTTCCCCAGCGCCCGGCCGACGGCCAGGCCGGCGTCGTCCACTACGCGCTGGGTGGCGGAGTCCCCGGCGAGGCAATTGCGCACGATGTCCTGCGGGGTCAGCAGGGTGTCCTGACCGCGGCCCAACAACTCGATCATGGTGGTGGTGGACGCTATCGTTTCCAGGCAACCCCTGTTCCCGCAACGGCACACGAGGCCGTGCTCGTGGATGGTCGCATGGCCTATTTCACCGGTAATGCCAACGTTGCCGTAGTACGGGAATCCGTTCAGGATCAGGCCCGCGCCGATGCCTGAGCCGATCTTGAGGAACATGAGGTTGGAGACTCCGCTGTGGGGTCCCCAGGTCACTTCCGACAAGGCGCCGAGGTTGGCGTCGTTGTCAACAAAGACGGGGCAATTCAGGGCTTCTTCCAGCCGGTGGAGGATGTCGATCCCCACCCACTCGGGCAGGATGGCGCCCTGCGCGACGGTTCCGGACCGGCGGTCGATCGGGCCGGGAATGCCGGCCCCGGCACCTACCACCGCTGTCCGGTCGATGCCGTTCTCGCGGAGCAATTTTTCGAGCAGCCGGACTGCGGCGGCGATGCCTTCTTCCGCCTGGTGCCCCAAGGGCAACTCAATGTAGTCCTCGGCAATCACGTGGTAGCCCAGCGACGCCAGGACTACCCGGAGGTGGCGGCGGCCGAAGTCGATTCCGACGGCGACAGCGCCGTTGCTGTTCAACCTCACGTTGGTTGCCCGGCGGCCGGAGCTCGTGGTTGGTTCGGTGGACACCAGCCCTGCGTCCTGCATGATTTTGACGATGTTCGAAATCGTGGCAGTGGAGAGCCCGGTCTGCCGGGAAAGCTCTGCCTGCGTGGACGGCCCGCTCAACAAGCACTCGATGATCCGTTGCTGGTTAAGGTGGCGGAGCGCGGATTGCGAGCCGGGTTTTCTTGGATGGCTCTTCGTTGAGCGCTGCGTAGCGGGCATGACAAGAAGATTGCCCCAGAAGCCATGTTGTAGTCAAGAAGTGAACACAGTGAGTCAAGCATCGCTTACATACTCCAACGCAAGGATTACCCTTAAGTACCCCCTGCGAGGCCCGTTATGCAGGGATAATCCCTCCAATTCCACGCAGGGCGGGCCCCGCAACGGCAGGAGTTGCGTGCATTGCGTCCCGCATCCGGGCTTGGCGGGTCCAATCGCCTCGCCACAAGCAAGATGGCCGAGCCTAGGCTTGAAGCAAGAAGATGTCCCCGGCCTCTGAACGCCCGGGATCAGGAGAAACAAGGTGGTAATGATGCTGCTCGCAGTCCTGCAAGCCAATGCTTCCGTGATGGACGTTGACGCCAACCTGCGCACAATCGATGACGCAGCCCGGCGCGCCGCACAAGCAGGAGCCGGGCTGCTGCTCACGCCCGAGCTGTTTCCGGTTGGCTACGCACCGCTCAGGCTGGATGCCGAACTTGACCCCGCCACGCTGCCGGGAGTTCGTGAACGCCTGGCCGGTATCGCCCGGCAGCACAGGATTGGACTGGTCTACAGCCTCCCGGCAGTCGCGAAGGTACCGCAGCAGGGCGCGGACGACGACGCCGCGCGGCCCACTCACGCCGCTAGCGCCTGGCACATCACGGCTACCTTGCTGGACGCCACGGGCCATGAAGTCCTCAACTACGCCAAGGTCCACCTCTTCGGTCCGGAGGAACACAAAGCGTTCGTCGCCGCCGAAGAACCTCCCGCCGTCGTGGATTTCGGCGGAATCCGGACGTCGATGCTGATCTGCTACGACGTCGAATTCCCGGAGGCCGTGCGGGCTGCCGCCACCCGCGGCGCCGAACTCCTGCTGGTGCCCACCGCGCTGTCCAGTGGTTTCGACAACGTGCCGCAAGTGCTCATCCGCGCCCGGGCCCTGGAGAGCCAGCTGAACGTGGCCTATGCCAACCATTCAGGGCACGAGGACGTGTACAACTTCCTGGGCGGCAGCGTCGTGGCCGGTCCTGATGGCTCGCTGCTCGCCGCAGCAGGGGAGGGCCCAGCTTTGCTGTTCGCGGAGGTTGGCACTGAAACGGTCAAAGCTGCCCGCGAGGAAGTCCCGTACCTGCGGGAGCGCAGGCCGGAACTGTACCGGGAATGGCAGAGCTAGTCCGCAGGTACCGCCACCAACTCATCCGCGTACTGCAGCGCAATCCATAGTTCAGCCCGGACCTGCGCCTGGTTGAGGTCCATGTCCAGGAGTTCGCCCAGCACGCCGATTTGCCGCCGCACGCTGTTGCGGTGCAGGCCCAGGAGCTTGGCGGAGCCGTCCCAGCTGCCGTTTTCGCTGAGCCACCCGCGCAGCACTGACAAGAGCGGATCCCTGCGGTCCGGTTCCAGTGCGAGCACTGGTGCCAGTAGTCGTTCGGCGAGCATGGTGCCAGCCTCCCGGCCCAACAAGCCGGTGACGGACCACGTCACTTCATCCACACGGGCGCTCAACCCGGTGGACAGCACCCGGCTTCGCAGGGAACTGGCGCGCTGATAGGCGGCCGAGAGTCCATGAAGTTCCGTAGGCTCGCCAATAACCAGGCGCCAGCCGAGCTTTTCGACGTCGGCCAGCAACGAATCGTCAACCTTCAAGCGGGTGATCGCCGCGAAGCCATACTCGGTGATCTCCACCAGCTTGGTATCGAAAAGCCGGCGCCACTGGAGCGCTTCGCGAACCGGGCCGTCATCGGCCGTCCCATCCACGCGCACTCCCTGGATGACCCGCATTTGGGCAGACCGCGTGGAGGACAGGCTTTGCGCCAACAGGTCCTTGAGCCCGTTGACGTGCTTCGTTCCGCCCGAAACCAGCGATTCCGGGTGCAGCAACACCGCGGTGGCCAGTTGGCTGGGAGCCAGTGAGCCACTGGTCCGCTGCCGCACCAGCAATTCCAGCAAGCCGACGGCGGCCTGCACCACGTTGTTCTGCGCAGGAGACAAGGGGGTGTCCGAGCCAAGGATCAGGGCCCCGAGATTCGCGTCCTTGGTGCTGCGGAGGGGATGGCCGAATACCAGCGCAGATCCCGGCTGCTCGAAGCCGTCCATCTCCACGCGCGGACCGCTGCCGGACAACAGCCGCTCCAGCATGGGTGCCAGCAAGGAATGCTCGACGCCGGTGCTGCCGCCGGCACTGTGCCCGCGGGCCCTGACCCGCCCGTCCGCCCCCACCAGCAGCGCCCACACCGGCACCCGCTGGACGAGGGCGGCCAACAGTTCGTGTTCCGGCCTGGGGGAGAGGACCGCGCGCATGAGTTGGCGGTTCGTCTCGGCCAGCTGCCGGAAAACGCGGGCGTTGTCCGTCTCCAGGAGTTGCGAGAATTCCAGCCCGATCGCGGCGAACGGTACCGATTCCGGGACCTCGAACAGGGTGAGGTTGTGCTTCCGGCAGGCATCAACCAAGGCCTCAGGGACGGCGTCGAAGTACGGCCTGATGCCGAAGCCCAGTGCAGCAACCTTCGCTTCCACCAGCCGGCGGACGTAGGCATCAACCTTGGCCGCCGAGCCGCCCTTCCCAAGGAAGGGCAGCCCGGCGGTGAGGAGGAACTCGCCCTCCGGAAGGTAGGGGGTGGGGTCTTCAAGCTCACTGGGTTCCACCCACCGCAGCAGCGAGGCACCGCTGCCGCCGTCGTGAATCATGGTCAACTCCGGCGGCAGCTGCTCAACGAACTGTTCAAGCGTGACGAAACTGAGGCGGGCGGTGGCAGGCTCAGGCGACATTGCCCTGCCCGGCGGCGGCCGGCTCCTGGTAATCGGGGCACTCGTAAGCGGTATTGGCGTAGGCACGCGGGAGGCGCGGCGCAATCCTGTTGATGATTTCGTCACCGTGGCTGCCGATCGCGGCGCCCCAGTCGTCGGCGCTCGCGGCCCCTGTGGCGGGGTCTCCAAAGAGCACAGCGGTGTCTCCGACGGCGATCCCGGACGCGTCCGGTCCGAGGTCCACCATGAACTGGTCCATGCAGACCTTGCCGATTACCGGCACGCTGCGGCCGGCGATCTTCACAACCGAACGGCCGCTGATGCCCTTGGGGATACCGTCCGCATAACCGAGGGGGATCAGGCCGAGGTACCTGGGTTCGTAGGTGATGGCCTGGTGTTCGTAGCTCACGCCGGTGCCTGCAGGGACCTTCTTGACCATTACCAGCGGCGCCGTGACGCTGAGCGCGGGGCGGAGTCCGAAGTCGGCGGGGTCCAAGTGGTCGGCGGGAGCCAGGCCGTAAATCGCCAGGCCCGCGCGGACCATGTCGAAATGGAATTCGGGGCGGTCAAGGATGTTTGCAGAGCTGGAAACGTGCCTGAGTTCGGGCGTGAGTCCGGCGTCACGGGCTTCGCGGACAGCGTCCTCGAACTCGGCGACGGCGGTGGCGTTTCCGGGATGCGCGGGAACATCGGCCCAGGCCAGGTGGGTCCAGAGGCCGCGGACGCGCAGGGTTCCGTCGATTTCGGCCTGCCGTGCCTGCGCCACGAGTTCAGCCCAGTCTTCCTTGCGCGCGCCGCCGCGGCTAAGGCCGCTGTCCAGCTCCAGATGCACGACGGCGGGACGGCCAAGGCGGGCCGCGATGCCTGCCAGGACCTCCAGTTGCCCGACGCTCCCGAGGGAGACATCGATGTCGTTTTCCAGCGCCTCAAGAATCGTGGCGCTTGTCTGGGATGCCAGATAAAGCCACGAAAGAATGGGCAGGGTGATACCCGCTTTGCGCAGCGCAATGGCTTCGGTGAGCTGGGCTGTTCCCAGCCAATCAGCTCCCGCTTCCGCTGCCGTTCTGGCAACTTCCACCAAGCCGTGCCCGTAGGCATTGCCCTTGACCACGGCCATGAAGAACGGCGCTTCAGTGCGCTGCTTCAGGGCCTTGACGTTGTCCGAAATGGCGGACAGGTCAACGGTGACCTGTCCGGAGAGGACTGCGGAGGCAGCCTCTTGATACTGTGCATTACGTCTCATGGTTGAACACTATAGGTCATTTTGCACCGTGGTGAGAGGTGGCTCACATGCCAGTCTTGTGGAGGGGAAATCGAAACTACTTGGAAGGGACGTCAAGGGTGACTGTGCCTGTGAACACCGAAAATCCAGCGGCGGTGGGCGCTGCGAGGCCGAGCCTCGGAGCCCAGTTGCTGCGTCGTAAGCCCATTGGGCAAATGGTCAGCGAGTCCGGCAGCGGCGAGGGCGGCACTCCGCTGGTCCGCAGCTTCGGCGTGTTGCAACTGACCATGATCAGCGTTGGTGCCACGCTTGGCACCGGCATCCTGGTGATTCTTGGCGAATCCGTTCCGCTGGCCGGCCCGGCTATCTGGATCTCCTTCGTCATAGCCGGCCTGGCAGCGCTCCTGTCCGCCGTCTCCTACGCCGAAATGGCCGGGCTTGTCCCCGTAGCCGGCTCCAGTTACTCCTACTCCTACGCCACCATGGGCGAGGGAATGGCATGGATTTGTGGCTGGTGCCTCGTGCTCGAATACGCCGTCTCCGTGGCAGCGGTCGCTGTTGGCGCCGGACAATACGTCAACGAGACCCTGGCCGCGTTCGGCCAGGTCCTTCCGGATGCGTTGTCGCAACCACCGGGGGATGGCGGCATGGTCAACGTGCCCGCCGTCGTGATCGTGGTCTTCGCCATGATCCTGCTGGTCAGGGGCGCCCGTGAGAGTGCATGGATCAACACCGCGATCGTCATCATCAAGATCGGCATTCTGGTCTTCTTCTGCGCAGTGGCCTTCACGGCCTTCAATGCCGGCAACTTCGAGCCCCTCCTGCCCATGGGCGCTGCAGGTGTTTCGGCCGCCGCATCGAGCGTCTTCTTCTCCTACATCGGCTTCGATGCCGCCTCCACTGCTGGGGAAGAGGCCAGGAACCCCAAGAGAGACTTGCCCCGGGCCATCATGCTTTCCATGGTGATCGTTACCAGCATCTACGTCCTGGTCTCCGTGGCCGCCATAGGTGCCCGCCCCTGGGGATGGTTCGATGGAACCGAAGCGGCCCTTGTCCAGATCCTGCACGAGATCACCGGCCAGCCCTGGATCGCCCTAGTCTTCTCCATCGGTGCCGTGCTTGCCATCGCCAGCATCGTATTGACCGTCCTTTATGGCCAGACGCGCATCCTGCTGTCCATGTCCCGCGACGGCATGGTGCCTAAGATCTTCGGCCGCGTCTCACGCAGGACCGGCACGCCGGTGGCGGGAACGCTCATCATTGGCACCGCCGTCGCCCTCACCGCAGGCTTGGTGCCGCTGGGTGCCCTGGCCGACGCCACCAGCATCGGCACGCTGTTTGCCTTCGCCTTGGTCAACGTTGCCGTGATCTACCTGCGACGCAACCGACCCGACCTTGAGCGCAGCTTCCGCGTCCCGCTGTACCCGATCACGCCGATCCTTGGCGCCCTGATGTGCGCCTACCTGATGCTCAACCTCGGCGCCGATACCTGGATCACCTTCGGTATCTGGATGCTCGTGGGCATCGCCGTCTACTTCGGCTATGGACGCCGGAACTCCAAGGTAGCCGCGCTCAGCGAGCAGGACTACCGTGAACTGACAACCAGGGCCATGAGCCCGGAACCTGTGAAAGCAGCGAACCCATGACCATCGCCACCGAACTTCCCACCGCCGACGCGATAGCTCCCGCGCCAGGTGCCACGGGAGCCCCCATCACCATGCTGAACCCGGACTTTCCCTTCAGCTACGACCATTACCTGGCGCACCCGGACGGACTGGGCTCCATCCCCAAGGAGCAGTACGGCACCGAAGTCGCCGTCATCGGCGCCGGACTCTCAGGGCTCGTCACCGCCTACGAACTCATGAAGCTCGGCCTCAAGCCGGTCATCTACGAGGCAGACCAGATCGGTGGCCGGCTCCGGACCGCCAGCTTCCCCTCCGCCCCGGGCGTGGTGGCAGACCTTGGCGGCATGCGCTTCCCGGTTTCGGGCAAAGCCTTCTACCACTACGTGGACCTGCTGGGCCTGGACACCAACGACTTCCCCAACCCCATGGCACCGGCAACGTCCAGCACCGTGATCGAACTCGCTGGCAAGAAGCACTACGCCACAACGGCCGATGAGCTCCCCGAATTCTTCCGCGAGGTTGCCGATGCCTGGAAGGCCGCCATCAACGACGGCGCTGCGTTTGCGGAGATGCAGGAGGCCATCAAGGCACGCGATACCAAACGGATCAAGGAGCTGTGGAACGCGCTCCTGCCCGAACTGGATGAGCAGACCTTCTACGGCTTCATCGCGGCCAGCAAGTCCTTCAAGGAGGCCGGCTTCGCCCACCGCGAGGCATTCGGCCAAGTGGGTTTCGGCACCGGTGGTTGGGACACGGACTTCCCCAACTCGATCCTGGAGATCCTGCGTGTCGTTTACACCGACGCGGATGACCAGCACCGCTCCATCGCGGGAGGAGCGCAAAGGCTCCCCGAGGCACTCTGGAACCACGCGCCGTCGGGCATTAAGCACTGGCCGGAAGGCACCTCGCTGGCATCGCTGCACTCAGGTTCGCCGCGCGGAGCCGTGGACAACATCCGGCGTTCTGAAAACGGCGACCTCGTTGTACGGGAAAACTGGGGGCGCGAAGCCAGCTACCAGGCCGTGGTGACCACGTGCCAGTCCTGGCTGCTCTCCACCCGCATCCACACCGAAGAAGCATTGTTCCCCGCGGAGATGTGGACGGCGATCGAGCGTTCGCACTATATGCAGTCGTCCAAGACCTTCGTGATGGTGGACCGGCCCTTCTGGAAGGACATCGACCCCGAGACCGGGCGTGAGGTCTTGTCCATGACCCTCACCGACCGCCTCAACCGGGCAACATACTTGCTCGACGACGGCCCCGACAAGCCCGCTGTCATCCTCCTGTCCTACACCTGGAATGACGACGCCTTGAAGTGGCTGGCCCTCACCGCGGAGGAGCGCGTCAAGCTGATGCTGCACTCGCTGGAGCAGATCTACCCGGGCGTGGACATCGCCAGCCACATCGTGGGCCAGCCGATCACGGTCTCCTGGGAGGCGGACCCCAACTTCATGGGGGCTTTCAAGGCCAACCTGCCCGGGCACTACCGGTACCAGCAGAGGCTCTTCACGCACTTCAAGCAGGACAAACTGCCTGAGGGCCAGCGCGGTATCTTCCTGGCCGGCGATGACGTCTCCTTCACAGCCGGTTGGGCCGAGGGCGCAGTGACAACGGGCTTGAACGCTGTGTGGGGCGTCGTGAACCACCTGGGTGGCTCGTCGGTGGCCGGAAACCCGGGTCCGGGTGACCTGCTGGACGAGCTCGGCCCGATTTCGCTCGACTAGTCCAAACGTTGCGGGGCCCGCTCTGCACGTCATATCCCCAGGATGGCGTGCAGAGCGGGCCTCGCATCCGTTTAAGCCGCGTGCATCTCCCGGTGAGCCGCAGCCAGTTCCTTGTAGTGGGACGCGTTGTGCTTGACGCCCTCGAATTCCTCGTCCGTCAATTCGCGGCGGACCTTCGCCGGAACACCGGCTACGAGGGATCGCGGGGGAATGACCGTGCCTTCCAACACCACGGCACCCGCGGCAATCAGGGAACCGGTGCCGATCACTGCGCCGTTGAGGATGGTGGCGCTCATGCCGATAAGGCAGTCGTCCTCAACAGTGCAGCCATGGACCACAGCACTGTGCCCTACCGAGACGCGCTCGCCGACGGTGCAGGGAAATCCGGGGTCCGCGTGCAGGACCACGTTGTCCTGGAGGTTGGATCCAGCGCCGACTTTGATCGCTGCAGTGTCCGCACGTACAGAGACGCCGTAGAAAGCGCTGGAATCTTCCGCCAGTGTCGCCTTGCCGATGATCGACGCCGTGGGTGCCACAAAAGCCGTTTCATGGATGTCCGGGGTGTCCCCGGCGAAGGTGTAAGAAGGTGCCATGTGCCCCAGCTTATTCCCAACTAAGTAGCAGCAAACGTCGCTATGAAGGGTCAGTGGAACGTTTACTGTCACCTAGTTGGGTGAAGGGGCTAGTTGAACACCACGGTCCGGGTGCCGTCCAGGAGCACGCGGTGTTCGGCGTGCCACTGGACAGCCTGGGCCAACGTGCGTCCCTCGACGTCGCGGCCCATCTGGACGAACTGGGCGGCGGTGCGGGCGTGGTCCACCCGGATCACTTCCTGCTCGATGATCGGACCCTCATCCAGGTCGGCGGTCACATAGTGGGCTGTTGCGCCGATGATCTTCACGCCGCGCGCGTGGGCCTGGTGGTACGGCTTGGCTCCCTTGAACGAGGGGAGGAACGAGTGGTGGATGTTGATGGCCCGGCCGTTCAATTCCGTGCAGAGATCGTTGGAAAGGACCTGCATGTACCTTGCCAGGACGGTGAGCTCAACATCGTGCTCGGCGATCAGCTTCAACAGCGTCGCTTCGGCCTGCGGCTTGGTATCTGCGGTGACGGGGATGTGGTGGAACGGGATGCCGTAGAACTCCGCCAAGGACTCAAGGTCGCGGTGGTTGGACACGATGGCCGGAACCTCGATGGGCAGGGTTCCGGTGCGCTGCTGGAACAACAAGTCGTTGAGGCAGTGCGCGTCCTTGGAACACAGGATGAGGGTGCGCACCTTTTGGCCCACGGGGTTGATCTGCCAAGTCATGCCGAAGGTTTCGGCGACAGGCTGCAGGGCCGCTGCGAGTTCCGCCTGGGTGCTCGACGTCGTTGCCTCCACGCGCATGAAGAAGTTGCCTGTGGTGGGGCTTCCGTACTGTTGCGAATCGGCGATGTTGCACCCCGCACCAAGAAGGGCGCCGGCAACAGCGTGGACGATGCCGGGACGGTCGGGGCAGGAGAGGGTCACAACAAAAGCGGTGGATTCAGTCACACGGATAAGCCTACCGGTGCAGCCTTGTTGTACTGTTAACGGGTCGCAACTGGCGTTGGGTGGACTACCACCAGGGAGCGGCAATCATGAAGACCACGGATCGTACGCCTGGGCCGAGGGTCATGTCTTACCGTCGCACGCACGTGACCGATGCCTCCCGTCATCAAGGGGACGCGGGAATGCTGCTGCCGGTAGCCTGACCTGTAGCACCACCCGTTGCCTAGCCAGGAGATCTCCGTGACTAACACCACTACTTCAGCGTCTGTTAGCAACCAGTCGCTCGCCGATCTCGATCCCGAGATCGCAGCAGTCCTCAACCAGGAGCTTGGCCGCCAGCGCGGCACCCTGGAAATGATTGCCTCCGAAAACTTCGCCCCCCGCGCCGTGATGGAAGCCCAAGGCTCCGTCCTGACCAACAAGTACGCCGAAGGTTACCCGGGCAAGCGCTACTACGGCGGTTGTGAATACGTCGACGTCGCTGAGCAGCTTGCCATCGACCGCGTCAAGGAGCTCTTCGGCGCCGAGTACGCCAACGTCCAGCCGCACTCCGGTGCCCAGGCCAACGCCGCAGCACTCTCGGCCATGATCACCCCGGGTGACAAGATCCTTGGTCTTTCCCTGGCCCACGGTGGCCACCTCACCCACGGTATGAAGCTCAACTTCTCCGGCAAGCTGTACAACGTTGCTGCCTACCAGGTTGAAGAAGACAACTTCCGCATCGACATGGACAAGCTCCGCGAGCAGGCCATCGCCGAAAAGCCCCAGGTCATCATCGCCGGCTGGTCCGCGTACCCCCGCCACCTCGACTTCGCTGCCTTCCGCTCCATCGCCGATGAAGTTGGCGCGCTCCTCTGGACGGACATGGCGCACTTCGCCGGACTGGTTGCAGCAGGCCTGCACCCGAGCCCGGTGCCGTACTCCGACGTCGTCACCTCCACCGTGCACAAGACCCTCGCGGGTCCGCGTTCCGGCGTGATCCTGGCCAAGGAGCAGTATGGCAAGAAGATCAACTCCAACGTCTTCCCGGGCCAGCAGGGCGGTCCGCTGATGCACGTTATCGCGGCCAAGGCTGTTGCCTTCAAGATCGCCGGCAGCGAAGAGTTCAAGGAGCGCCAGGAGCGCGTCCTCGAAGGCGCCAAGATCATCGCCGACCGCCTGAACCAGTCCGACGTCGCCGAAGCCGGCGTCTCGGTCCTCACCGGCGGCACCGATGTCCACCTGGTCCTCGTTGACCTGCGCAACTCGCAGCTGGACGGCCAGCAGGCCGAAGACCTCCTGCACTCCGTGGGCATCACCGTGAACCGCAACGCTGTTCCGTTCGACCCCCGCCCGCCGATGGTCACCTCCGGCCTCCGCATCGGTACACCGGCACTGGCTACCCGCGGATTCGGCGCCACAGAGTTCACCGAGGTTGCCGAGATCATCGCCACCGCACTGAAGGCCGGCTCGGCTGCGGACGTCGAGTCCCTCCAGGCCCGCGTCGACAAGCTTGCCGCTGACTTCCCGCTGTACCCGCAGCACGAGCAGTGGTAAACAGCCTTCCCAGGGCTGAACACGCATTACCCGGGCACTGACCCGGAGCTAACGGGATCCGCCGCCACACATACGGCGGCGGGTCCCGTTGGCATGAGCCAACAGGTCACCCACCAGAAAGAGCAGATGGAATGACACAGTCCACCGCACAGATCCTTGACGGCAAGGCCACCGCCGCAGCCATCAAGGCAGAACTGACCACTCGCGTTTCCGTCCTGGCCGGCAAGGGAATCGTCCCGGGCCTGGGCACCATCCTGGTGGGATCCGACCCCGGCAGCACCTGGTACGTCGGCGGCAAGCACAAGGACTGCGCCGAGGTTGGCATCCAGTCCATCCGCCGCGACCTTCCGGAGGACATCTCCCAGGAAGAGCTCCTGAAAGTTGTCCAGGAACTCAACGAGAATCCGGAGTGCACCGGTTACATCGTCCAACTGCCGCTGCCCAAGCACATCGACCAGGACGTCATCCTCGAAGCCATGGACCCCGACAAGGACGCCGATGGCCTGCACCCCATGAACCTTGGCCGCCTGGTGGCCAATGTCAACGGCGAAATGAAGTCCCCGCTGCCCTGCACTCCCAAGGGCTGCGTGGAGCTGCTTCGCCGCCACAACATCGAGCTCAAGGGCAAGCGCGTCCTGGTGGTTGGCCGCGGCGTCACCATCGGCCGCCCGATTGGCCTGCTGCTGACCCGCAAGGAAGTCAACGCCACGGTGATCCTGGCCCACACCGGAACCGTGGACCTGCCCGCCGAACTCCGGCAGGCCGACGTCGTGATTGCTGCTGCAGGCGTGCCGCACATGATCAAGGCTGAGGACCTCAAGCCGGGTGCGATCGTGCTCGACGTCGGCGTCAGCCGCGTGGACGACGGCGACGGCAAGGCTGTTGTCACCGGAGACGTGGACCCGGCAGCTGCCGACGTCGCCGCCTGGCTGTCCCCGAACCCGGGCGGCGTTGGCCCGATGACCCGCGCCATGCTGCTCGCCAACGTCGTGGAGAGCGCCGAGCGCCAGGCCGGTATCGCCTAGGTCTCCCGCAACACAGCAGGGCGCCTACTCCCCACGGAGTAGGCGCCCTGCTCCGTTAACCCGACGACGCCACACGGCAACCACCGCTAGGCTCTGTGTATGCAGCCCCGTTCCCTTGGGCCAACGCGGCGTCCGGGGCCTTCGCGATACCCGGGTCCACGCCGTTTTGCCGGCCCGCCCACCAGCTTCATCGTCATCACGGTGGCCGTCATCCAGATTGTGGGTACGTTGTTTTCCGCAGGCCGCCAGGATGCACCCCGGCCCCTGGACGTGCTTGCGATCCTGTTGCTCCTGGCCGGCCCCGCCGGGCTGGCCTTCCGCAAGCGCGCCCCGCAGCTGATGCTGCCGATCGCGCTTGTTGCCACTGGCGCCTACCTGGCCTTGGGTTACCCCTGGGGGCCCATCGTCTTGTCCTTGGCCCTGGCCGTCATCATGACGGCGGCAGCGGGCCTTCGCTGGCAGGCCTGGGCCGGTGCCGGGGTGGCCGCTGCGGCTGTTATTGCTGCGGCAGCCCTGGCAGGCGACGACAATTGGCCGGTGCGTGCCTCCGCCGGGGTGGCCTGGGCTGCGATCCTGGTGTTGATCGGGCAGGGGATCCGACGCCGGAGCGAACGGTTCGCCGAGTACCGGCGCCGACGCGAGTCTGCCGAGAAAGCCGAGCGCGACGAGTACCGGCTCACGCTGGCCAGGGACATCCACGACGTCGTGGCGCACTCCTTGTCCATGATCAACGTGCAGGCGTCGGTGGCCCTGCATGTTGGCGCCGATGATCCGGCGAAACTCAGGCCCGCCTTGGAGGCCATCAAGGCTGCCAGCAAGGAATCGCTCACCGAGGTCCGGCAACTCCTGGGCGTGCTGCGCGAGGACATCCCGCTGGCCCCTGCCGCGCGGCCCACGCTCGTCCGAATCCCCGAGCTGGTAAAGAACGCGGAGGTCGGAGGCCTCCAGGTGACCCTGACGGACAACGCCAACCATCAGCTCGTCGGATCCGCCCAGCAGGAAGCCGCCTACCGGATCATCCAAGAGGCCCTCACCAACGTCGGACGGCACTCAGGTGCCCGATCCGCCGTCGTGCGCATTGCCCAAACCGCCGAGTCACTGACGGTGACCGTTGAGGACGACGGCGGCGGCATGGGTGGGGCGCTCCCGGGCAACGGCCTCACGGGGATGCGGGAGAGGGCGGCCGCCTTGGGCGGGACGCTCACCCTCGGCGAGCTGCATCCCGGGCTGAGGGTCCAAGCAACCTTGCCCGCACCCCAAGAAGGAAACCTCCCATGATCCGCATCCTCCTGGCCGACGACCAAACCCTGATCCGGGCAGGTTTCCGGGCGCTCCTGGACGCCGAACCGGACATGGAAGTGGTGGGGGAGGCCGGCACGGGCCGGGACGCCGTGCGCCTGGCCACGCGCGAAAAGCCGGACGTCATCCTCATGGACATCCGCATGCCGGACGAAGACGGACTGACCGCCACCCGAAAGATCCTCAGCGACCCGGCCCTGGCCGGAACGCGGGTCATCATCCTCACCACCTTCGAGCTGGACGAGTACATTGCCGAAGCCGTCCGCGCCGGCGCAGCGGGTTTCCTGGTCAAGGACACAGAACCCACTGAACTCATCCGCGCCGTCAGGGTGGTCCACGATGGAGACGCGCTGCTTTCCCCCTCCGTAACCCGGCGGATCATGGCCCAATTGGCATCCCAGAGCCGCGCGGCAGGCAAAGTGGTCCCGCTCGATCAGGTGACAGAGCGTGAGCGCGAAGTCCTGGCGCTGGTCGGTGAGGGCTTGAACAACGCCGAGATCGCAGAACGGCTTTTCATCACGCCCCTGACAGCCAAAACCCACGTGTCCCGCATCATGACCAAGCTGATGGTCCGGGACCGCTCCCAACTGGTGGTCCTGGCCTACGAATCCGGACTGGTGAAACCCGGCTGGAGCAGCTGACCGACTCCCCGCGGAGTAGGCGGCCACCCCAAGGTGACTCCCGACGTCGGACGCCCCGCCCGCCGCTTCTGAACAGACTTGAACCAGAGCCGAAAGACGGTTCCCGCCCGAACCGGCGGAGAGAGTTTGGATCACTGACATGTTCACAGCATTGACGTCAATCGTTGGCGAAACCACCACGCTGCCAGGCTCGCTGGCGCAGGTGCCGGCCGCCGTCGTCGCCCATGCTCCGTGGGGAGACGGCGTTGCCTGGCCATTCTTCCTGTTGTTCCCGTTGTTCTGGATCCTCGTGATCGGCCTGATCATCTTCACGGCCCGCAGAACCTGGCGCCGGAACCACCAGTGGGCTGCGACGCAGGGCGCCGAAGGCGTGCTCCGCGAACGGTATGCGCGCGGCGAGATTGACGAGACCGAGTTCCGGCAGCGCCTGGAGGTCCTGCGCTCGCAGCCCTCGTCCTAGGGGTCCCGTGCCGGCCTCAGGGAGGGTTATATTCAAGGAATTTGCGGAATAGATCTTTCACATCTTCCCAGGGGCTATTAGTCTGCTGAGGGTGCACAATGAAGCAATCCGCTCTGAAACCTCCCCAGGATCGTCGCAAACCAGCTTCGACATGAACCCACCCACCGTCATCAGCGCACGCAACCTCACCAAGGCCTACGGGGACCTCACCGCCGTGGACAACATCTCCTTCGACGTGCCGGCAGGGGAGTCCTTCGGACTGCTGGGCCCCAACGGTGCGGGCAAGTCCACCACCATGAAAATGATCGGTGGCGTCTCCCAGCGGACCTCCGGCTCGCTGAGCATCATGGGCCTGGACCCCGAATCCCACGGCCCCGAGGTCCGCGCCCACCTTGGCGTGGTCCCGCAACAGGACAACCTCGACGAAGAGCTCAAGGTCCGCGAAAACCTGATCGTCTATGGGCGCTACTTCGGCCTGCCGCTGAGCTATCTGCGCCCGAAAGCCGATGAACTCCTGGAATTCGCGCAGCTCACGGACAAGGCCAACTCGAAGGTGGACGCATTGTCCGGCGGCATGAAGCGGCGCCTCACCATTGCCCGATCGCTGATCAACGAACCGCGGATCCTGCTCCTGGACGAGCCCACCACCGGGCTGGACCCGCAGGCGCGGCACATCCTCTGGGACCGGCTGTTCAGGCTGAAGGAAAACGGCGTGACGCTCATCCTCACCACCCATTACATGGATGAGGCTGAGCAACTCTGCGATCGCCTGATCGTGGTGGACAAGGGCCGGATCATGGCCGAGGGCTCACCAGCCAGCCTTATCCGCGAGCACTCCTCGCGCGAAGTACTCGAGCTCAGGTTCGGTTCCGAGCGGAACGCGACCATCGGCGTCGAGCTTGTTGGTATCGGCGAGCGGCTGGAGACGCTGCCGGACCGCGTGCTCATCTACGCGCACGACGGCGAGGCCGCCCTGGAGCAGGTGACGGCACGCGGGCTGCGGCCCATGACGTCCCTGGTGCGCCGCTCATCGCTGGAGGACGTGTTCCTTCGGCTGACGGGCAGGAGTCTCGTTGACTAGGGGACCGTTGACTGGCGGCACTGACAAGCTACTCACGACGGCGGAGCAGCCGTTGCGGGCCCACCCACCTGCCGTCTCGGCCGCCAAAGCGCGGCGTTGGGGCTCCTTCTTCTACGCGGAGCAGGTTCTCCGCGTCATGCGCAACTACGGCTGGTCCGTGTTCCTCTACAGCGTGGGGCAGCCCGTGGCGTACCTGTTCGCGATGGGCGTCGGCTTGGCCAGTTTGGTGGACGCCAACAGTGTGGCGGCCTTTGGCGGAGTGAGCTATTTGGAGTTCGTGGCGCCGGCGTTGCTGGTATCCGCTGCGGTGATGACGGCGTCCGGCGAGTTCTCGTACCCCGTCACCGACGGCTTCAAATGGCGCCGCGTGTTTTACGGGCCGCATGCCTCGCCGCTGACACCGCAACAGATCGCCAGCGGACATGTCATGGCCAGCACCGTCCGCTTCCTCCTGCAATCGGTGATCTACTTCGCGGTGGTAGCCATGTTCGGTGCATCGCCGGGCCCGTGGGGCTGGGTCTCCGCGCTGGTGGCCACAGTTGCCGCGCTCTCGTTTGGCCTGCCGCTCATGGCGTACGCGGCCAGCATCACCCAGGACAAAGGCCAGTTCGCCTTGGTCCAACGCTTCATCGTGATGCCGTTGTTCCTGTTCTCCGGAACGTTCTTCCCGCTGGATACCCTGCCCCTTGCGGTGCGCTGGATCGGCTGGATCTCGCCGGTCTGGCACGGAACCGAGCTTGGGAGGGTCTTCACATATGGAATGGACGAGGACCCGTTGCTGACCATCACCCACGGGTTGTTCCTGGTGGCTGCGGCCGTTGTGGGCTGGGTGCTGGTCCGCCGCCAATTCGTGAAGAGGATGGGCTCATGAGCGTCCTGACCGGTGGCCACAGCGCCACGGATCTTGCCCGCGAACGGAAGTTCGGCTCCTTGTACTCCCGCAACGCCAGGGCTGTGGTGGGTCGTGGCCTCATGGCAGCGAAATCGAGCACCTGGTTGGTGCTGGTATCCGGGTTCTTCGAGCCGGTGCTCTTCCTCTTGGCCATGGGCGTAGGCATGGGATCGATCGTGGGGACGGTCCAAGGCCCGGGCGGTGCGGAAATCAACTACGCCGCCTACATTGCCCCGGCGCTCCTCGCAGTGTCCGCCATGAACGGGGCAATCTACGACTCCACCTGGAATGTCTTCTTCAAGATGAACTTCGCCAAGTTGTACCAGGGGATGCTCTATACCTCGCTTGGTCCGTTGGATGTGGCCATCGGGGAGATCTTCCTGGCGTTATTACGGGGACTTCTGTATGCCACCGGGTTTACCGCGGTGATGGGTGCCATGGGCCTGATCACCAGTTGGTGGGCCATCCTGGTCATTCCGGCCTCCGTGTTGATCGCCTTTGGATTCGCCAGCTTTGGGATGGGCATCACCAGCTTCATGAAGACGTTCCAGCAGATGGACTGGATCAACTTCTTCCTGCTCCCCATGTTCCTGTTCAGCGCCACTTTCTATCCGCTCAGCGTGTACCCGCAGCCGATCCAGTGGTTCATCCAGGCCATGCCGCTCTGGCACGGCGTGGAGCTCCTCCGGCAAATCAGCGTGGGCGTCTTTACTCCTGCGACCGCCATCCACGTGGGCTATTACCTGGTGATGATCGCGCTGGGAATCATGCTCACCACGGGAAGGCTGCGCCGATTGTTCCTCAAATGATGGAGTTTTTGTGCAGCTAACGCGCTGATGAGGGCCTCCTGGGAGCATTAGCTGTACAAGACATCCTGTGTTCGCCGTCCGTGGAAGCGTCCCGGGCACCTTTCGGCGTTTGAGAGAATGGGGTCATGCAATCTCTCGGTGACCCGCACCCGTCCACGTCTCCCGCCAGCAAAGGCATGTTCAAGGGCTTCCGCATTGGTGGCCTGGGGATGACCGTCGTTATCATCGCCTTCCTGGTGGCCGTCATCTTCGCGGCCAACCAGAACGATGTTGTTGGTTGGGTAGTCGCTGTCGTGGCGTTCGGTTGGCTGGCCCTTGCAACGTTCGTTGTCCTGAGCATCCGGCGGGCCGCCCAGCGAGCCGGCGCAAAGCTGACCGAAGCGCAAAATGCCTTCAACGCCGCAGCCGGCCGCGCGCCGTCGTCGAACGTTGCCGACCACGGTGGCACCCGCGTGGTTGCCGAACGGAACCAAGCCGACGAGGTCCGCGACCTCAAGTTGGACCACTCCTTCAAGATTGTCCAGGTGCAGGTCCGGGTGGTGGATGAGGAACGCGCAAAGGGCGACGCCGCCAACCAGGACACCATCAACCGCGCCTTGGAAACCATCGCCATTACGGCCACCAACGCCAGGGATATGATCAAGTCCTCCGGCGGCTCGGACGAGCCCGTTGCCGGCACCATCATCGACTAGAGTAGAGCGGGTGAGTACGGCATTGAAGAAGGACTTCCTTCGCATCGCATCGGTCAACGTCAACGGCCTGAGGGCTGCCTACAAGAACGGCATGGCGGAATGGCTGGAGCCGCGCGAGGTCGACATTCTCTGCCTCCAGGAAGTCCGCGCTCCTGACGACATCGTCAGGAAGCTGATCGGCGAAGGCTGGCACATCCTCCACACCGAGGCTGAAGCCAAGGGCCGTGCCGGCGTCGCGATTGCTTCCCGTGAAGAACCTGCCGCCACCCGTGTAGGCATCGGCGATTCCTACTTCGATACTTCGGGGCGCTGGGTCGAAGCCGACTTCAACGTCAAGAACGCGGCAGGCGAATCCACCACGCTTTCGGTTGTCAGCGCCTACGTGCACTCCGGAGAAGCAGGAACCCCAAAGCAGGATGACAAGTACCGCTTCCTCGATGCCATGATCACCAGGCTCCCGGAACTGGCCAAGCACAGCGACCACGCCCTGGTTGTTGGCGACCTCAACGTGGGACACACAGAACTCGATATCAAGAACTGGAAGGGCAACGTCAAGCGTGCCGGCTTCCTCCCGGAGGAGCGGGCCTACTTTGACCGCTTCCTCGGCGAAGAAATCGGATGGAGGGATGTCCACAGGGGCCTGGCAGGAAATGTCGCCGGCCCCTACACCTGGTGGTCCCAGCGCGGTAAGGCCTTTGACACTGACACTGGCTGGCGCATCGACTACCACCTGGCCACCCCGGATCTTGCCGCAGCTGCTTTCTCGGCTGTCGTGGACCGGGCGCCTTCGTGGGACACCCGCTTCTCCGACCACGCACCGCTGGTAGTCGACTACCGGCTCTAAGCTCCCTAAGGTATTCCTCCATGACAAGTTCCACCACGACTGAAACCGGTACGGCAGCCGCACCGGAAACCATCACGTCCACCAAACTGGCTGTCGGTGCCAAGCACAGGGTCCTCTCCGGAATGCAGCCCTCGGCCGATTCCCTGCATCTGGGCAACTATCTCGGTGCCCTGGTCAACTGGGTCCGCATGCAGGACGAGTACGACGCCGTCTTCTTCATCCCGGACCTGCACGCCATCACGGTGCCGCAGGATCCCGCCGAACTCGCACGTCGCACCCGCGTCACTGCTGCCCAATACATTGCCGGCGGTGTGGACGTGGACAAGTGCACGTTGTTCGTCCAGTCCCAGGTCCCTGAACACGCCCAGTTGGCGTGGGTCCTGAACTGCATCACCGGCATGGGTGAAGCCGCCCGGATGACCCAGTTCAAGGACAAGGCACAGAAGCAGGGCTCCGACCACGCCAGTGTTGGCCTCTTCACCTACCCCATCCTGCAGGCTGCGGACATCCTGCTCTACCAGCCGCACGGCGTTCCGGTCGGCGAAGACCAGCGCCAGCACGTGGAACTCAGCCGTGACCTGGCAAACCGGTTCAACAGCCGGTTCGGGGAGACCTTCCAGGTTCCCGAGGCCTTCATCCAGAAGGAATCGGCCAAGATCTACGACCTCCAGAACCCCACCGCCAAGATGTCCAAGTCCGCGGAATCACCAGCCGGCCTCATCAACTTGCTCGATGACCCCAAGACCGTTGCCAAGCGCATCAAGTCTGCCGTCACGGATACCGAGACCGAGATCCGCTACGACCGCGAGAACAAGCCGGGTGTTTCGAACCTGCTGACCATCTACTCAGCCATCAGCGGCACACCGGTGGAGAAGATCGTGTCTGACTACGAGGGCAAGATGTACGGCCACCTCAAGGTCGACCTCGCCGAGCTTGTCTCCGGGCACCTGGCACCCATCCGCGAACGCGCCAACGAGCTCCTGTCCGACCCCGCGGAACTGGACCGGCTCCTGGCGCATGGTGCCCACAAGGCGCGGGAAATTGCCTCGGCTACCCTCGCTGACGTCTACTCCAAGGTTGGCTTCCTGCCGTACCGCGGGGACGCCAACCACGGCGAGCAGGGAGTCCGCTAACTCCATGTGCTCTGCTGGCCAGCTCAACGTCAAGACCGACACCCGCAGCGGTGTGGGTCCGGACGACTCTCGCCAGCCGGCTGTCACCGGCGCTGACTGCGGCGCCGGTGACGCCATGTGCGTAGGCGTGATCCTTGGCTTCCCGCCGGAAATAGCCCGTGAACTCCAGGAATGGCGGGCTTCCTTCGGCGATCCCATGGCCGAGGTTATTCCCGCCCACATCACGCTGATCACCACAACGCCCACCCAGGACTGGGACGCTACCCGTGAGCACGTCAGGGAGGTCGCCCGTACCCAGGAACCGTTCCACATCACGATCTCCGGCACCGGCTCTTTCCGGCCTGTCTCGCCGGTAGTGTTCGTGAACGTCGAAGAGGGCTTTGAGGAATGCGTGCAATTGCACGAGAAACTCCAGACGGGTCCCCTCGAGCGAATGCTTCCTTTCCCTTACCATCCGCACGTCACCGTGGCGCACGACGTCGCCCAGGAAAATCTTGACGAGGCCGAAACGGTCCTCAGAGATTACCGGGCCACCTTCCCTGTGGTTAGCATGGGACTTTACGAGCACGACACCAATGGAATTTGGCAGCTACGGGAAGAGCTCGACTTTGGCGGCGATACTGACGAAGAACAGCAGGCGGATTCAGGCCACGGAGGCGGACGCTCCTCCGCTGCCAACTGAGCTGGCAAAACTCAAGCTTGAGCTGCTCCGCAAGCGGCAGGACTGGGGCCACTCCAAACGCGCCGGGGAACCTCTGCTGAAGAAGGCAGGTGCCTTTTTCGCGCTGTTCATGGCGCGGCTCAACACCAACCGCGCCATGCGTTCCTTCCAGCACTACTCCCGCCAGCACGGACCCCTGTTGAGTGCGGGCATCGGCTTCAACATGTTCTTCTCCGTGACCGGCTTGCTCACCACGGGCTTCGCAGTTGCAGGCATCGTGTTGGGTGGCAATCCGGTGCTGGAGGACGCGGTCATCAAGAGCGTCGCGGCCGCAGCTCCCGGCCTGCTGCAGGTGAACGGTGGAGAGGGCCTTGTTGATCCGCAGTCGCTGCTCAACCCTTCCGGCCTGGGCTGGACTGCGGTGATCGCAGCGGCTGTCACGATCTTCACTTCCCTCGGCTGGATCGCGAGCGTCAGGGAAGGCTTGCGCGGGGTGATGAACGCCGGTCCCTTGGTGCGCAACGCCATCCTGCAAAAGCTCATCGATGCCGGCACCCTGCTGCTCCTGGGCGTCATCCTGGTGGTCAGCGCCGGTGCTTCCCTGGTTTTTGGAACCGCCGCGGATTGGTTCTTCGGGGTCCTGAAGCTCGACGAAACCATCGCCGCACCCATCGCGGCGGTCGTCAAGATCGTGGTTCCGCTCCTGCTGAACTGCGCGACGGCGGCCGTCCTGTTCCGCGTGGCCGGTGGCCTCACGTTGACCCGGCAGGCGTTCCTTGAAGGGGTAGTACTGGCAGGCGTTGGCACCACGGTCCTGCAGTTCTTCAGCACCGAACTCCTGGCCCGGTCCGGAAACAATCCTGTCCTGGCTTCGTTTGCCATCATCATCGGCCTGCTGATCTGGTTCAACCTGGTGAGCCAGGTGTACCTTGTTTCGGCGTCGTGGTCAGCCATCCGCGAGGCCGATACCGAGTCGGGGGAGACTCCGCGGAAGAGGGTCCTCGGTTCGCGCCGCGTAGCGCCGCGCACCTGACGGACCCGGTGGAGGCGGCATGAACAACCAACTGTGGATAGCCTGCTTGCTGGGGGCTGCCGTGGGCCTGATCGTGGGTCAACTGATCTTCAATTCACCCTTCCTGGGGATTCTCCTCGGCGTGGGCTTGGGCGCTCTTGTTGGTGCGGCAGTAGGCCCACGCCGCGGTTGAGAAGCAACGCGGGGTCACTTATGGCCCATCCGGAGGCGGATTATGGGCCATAAGTGACCCCGCGTTGCCCTGAAGCTAGGGCGACTGCACCAGTCCTTCCCACGCCACCGTCCAATCCTCAGGAAATCCCGGGGTGTGCCGCTCGGGTCCGTTGTCCCAGCCGGCGGCCATCAACGCGACCGCGGACAGGAGACCACCGTTGCCCGGCAAGTACAGCGGCAAGGAATCAGTCTGGCGATTGTGGCCGTTTGGAAGCACGGTATTCTTTCCCGCACTCAACAGCAGGGCGTCGACGGCGGCCTCGGGGTCGCCCAAGCGCGCGGCGGTCATGGCCATTACGGGATAGTCCCACCCCCAAGTGCTGGCCCAGTCCCAGTCGGCCAGGACGTCGTTCAAAGTAGCCCTCATGATGGCGGGATCGATCAGTTCGGTCTGTGGGAGGACACCCAGTGCGCACAGCATCGATGGGTGGTCGGTGCGGATGGTGAAGGGTTCGACGTCGATGGCTGCGTACACGCCGTTCACCACCCTGGGCGCCACCATGCCCCGTGACACGGCCGACCATTCCTCCACAGGCTCCAGTCCGAGCCGGTCGCGCCAGGCGGCGGCCGTTTGCAGACCCCATTGCCAGTAGGCCAGCTCGAAGGTGGGGTTGGTGACCGAGGCCCTGATGGCACCGTAGCTCTCCTGCGCCGGAATCAAGGGTGGGCCCAACTCGAATCCCCGCGACGTCGGATGCGCAAAGCTTGCCATGAAAGCCGCCGATTCGAACACGACCTCCGCGAACTCTTCCAGCACATCCCGGCTGGGGTTGGCCCGATACACGAGCTCGGCCAGGTAGATCGGGTGCGGCTGCTGCCAGATCAGGAACGTCCCGATCGGACTTGGACTCTCCCGCCCCTCCGGACCTACCTGCTTGGGCCAGCGGACGCCGTCGAAACCCTGCGCTTTCGCGGTTTGCCGCGAGGTCTCAAGCACCGTCGAGTACCACCGCAGGGACGGCAGCAGCAGCTCCATCCGGTTCCACTGCGCGAAATGCGCCGCATGCCACCAGTGCATCTCCAAATGAAAGCGGCCGCGCCAGGAATTACACACGAGGCCCGTCTCCTGCGGCGGCAGTGAACCCGAGCAGTTGACCGCCGTCAGGTACTGGGACAGGACAATCCGGCGCTCCAGCTCCTTGGCCCGAGGATCTTCCGTGGCATGGAGCTCTATCGCCCCACCCGAGGACCAGAACTGCGGCCAATGACCAGCCGAAGCCGCGGCAACACCGCTGCCAGGCGAAAGCACGACGCCGGCACTCGTCTTGGCGTGGCCGGCCGGTTCCGGCGCCCTGTCACCGGCGCGGTGCCTACCTCGTGTGACGTGCCCACCCCGTGGGAGGCAGTCGCCGTCGCCGGAAGAAACGAAGGAGATGGCGAAGTCCAGGATGCCGTTGTTCGTTTGGCCCGCGGGACGCACGCGGAGGCCATGTTCCTGAGGTTGTTCGACTCCGAGGTGCCGGCCAGTGATGATGACCCGGTAACGGGAATTATCCAGTTCACGGGTGGCCGTCCACATCGTGGCATCGTCATCGCCGGCCAAAGGCAGGGATTCGGTGAGGGTTGTGCGGTGTTCGCCCGGCCTGGTCCAATCCGCCGCGTCATGCCAGGCCTCCGATCCGTAAGGAAAGGCAAGTCCCACCACCAACCCGGCCCCGAGCGCAGCCGACTCCACACGGAAGCCGAGCTCGTCACGATCCGGGTGGCACGCCGTCGTGACTTTGACGAGGTGCCCGCCCAGGGAGAAGCGGCTGGTTACCACCCCTGTCCACAGGTCCAGCGTCTGCACGGCATCGGTGATCTCTTCCGGCCTGACCCGGCGCTCCACACCGTCCTCCAACCAACGCAGGCCGATGCGCCCCAGGTCCAGCCGATGCGAGTTGGCGCGTAACCACTCTTCGGCGGCGGAGGTGTTGGTCTCGCGATCGTTGACGATGTCGCCCACCATGTCCACGTAGGGGACGGGGCCGCGCGGCGAGTCGTAGAGGACAGTGGATCCGGCGAGGTCGTACGACTCCGCGGACGGTATGGTGTGCCAACCCCACTGCGATTGCGTACCCAGGAGCGTGCCCGGCGCCAGGTCACCCCGGGAAGCGACGGGGTAGGCCTCAGGCAGCGTCTGGAAGCCGGTGAGATCCATGGTGAAGGCAAACTCGCCGTTGCCCACAGAGACAGGGCTCCGGGGATCGAGCTCACGCTGGCTGACACTGTGGCGCCGGACCAGGGCTTTGCGATCGATGGTGGCGGGGGAGTGCCCAGTACCTGCGGGCTCCAGCACCACTGTGTCTTCCAGCTCGTGCAGCGGATGGAACGCGGCCCGCTCGTGGGGGCTCTTGTTGGGCTGGTGCAGGGTCAGGAAGAGGCTGCCGTCGAGTTTCCGGCCGATCATGCCGTGTCCACCGTCCGTGCTCCACAGTGGTTCCACTTCCTGGGTCCAGGGGCCAAGGACCGTTCCGGATTCACTGCGCGCGATTCCCATGGCGTAGCCGTCGCTGCCAAAGCTGGACCACAGCATGATCAGGCCGCCGCTGGAGAGCCGGTGGAGGAAAGGGCCGTCCGTGACGTAAACCGGAGCGGCCTGTGTCGATGCCGCCGTCGATGCCCGTTCCAGTGCGCGCGACCACGGTGCCTCGGAGGCGTTGAACAGCACTACCGGCTCTCCGTCCGAACCACGGAGATCCGGACTCAAACGTTGGGCCATTATCGCGCCGTCGCTGACCTGTTTCCATTCGTGGCAGAACACCATCCACGGCACGCCGGACTCATCAACGTGGAGGGTTCCATCAAGGCACTCCCAATCCGCAGGGGTGACGGGGCCATCGCTCCAGGGTTCGTAAGGGCCTTGCGGATCTGGTGCGGAGAGGATTTGCGTCCCGCGGGAATGGCCCGGGGCGGTGAACGTGGCGAACATGAAAAACTGACCTTGGTACTCATGAACCTCGGGCGCCCAGTACTGTTCCTTGCTCCAAAAATCCGGGGCGGGACGGAACGCAGGGTAAGGGCCCTCCCACTCCACGAGGTCGCGGCTTCGGTAGCAGTCGAAGCCTGTGGCCGGTCCGGACCAGATGTTCTTGTCAGTGCTGCCGAACAGCAAATACTCCTGCGACCCGGGCAGCGTCAGGACGTAGGGATCCCGGATCTGGATCTGGCCAATCCCGACTTGGTTAGGGCGTTGTGGCACGGCGAACTCCTCTGGGGGATGAATAGTTCATGCTCAAAACTATTGACGAATATACACGGTCTTGATACGTTTCAGGAACCGTTTTCTCGAGGCTGAAAGAAGCTTACCCAATGACGCGTAAATCTCTCCGACACATTCGCAAATCACTCGCATTCTTCACTGCAGTCGGCCTGGTGGGCCTGACCGCCGCCTGCTCCAGCCCGTCGTCGAACCAGCCCGAGGACGGACCCGTGGAAATCCGCTTTTCCTGGTGGGGCAACGCTTCCCGTGCCGAGTTGACCAACAAGGCCATCGCAGAATTCGAGGCCGCCAACCCCAACATCAAGGTCAAGCCCGAGTACGGCGATATCAGCGGCTACTTCGACAAACTGGCCACCCAGGTTGCAGCCAACGATGCCCCCGATGTGATCACCATGGGTGGCGCCTACCCTGCGGAATACGCCAACCGGGGAGCACTCCTGGATCTGTCGAAGGTGCAGGGTTCACTGGACCTGTCAAAGATGGATCAGGGCGCCTTGGAAAACGGCCAGATCCAGGGCAAACAATACGGCGTCTCCACAGGGGCCAATGCGCTGGCGGTGGTGGTGAACCCGGCCGTCTTCCAGGCGGCCGGTGTCGAGCTACCCGATGACAGCAAATGGTCCTGGGATGACTTCGCCAAGGTGGCCGCCGATGTCACGGCCAAGAGCCCCAAGGGAACCTACGGCACGGCAACGGTCCTGACGCACGACTCACTTGATGCCTTCGCCCGCCAACGCGGCAAGTCCCTGTACACACAGGATGGCCAGTTGGGACTGGACAAGGACACTGTGCAGGCCTACTTCGACTACTCGCTCAAACTCAGCGAATCCGGTGCAGCCCCCAGTGCCTCGGAGACAGTGGAAAAGCTCAATGTCAGCACCGAGCAGACGCTCATGGGCATGGGACAGGCGGGCATGATGCTCACGTGGAGCAACTCGCTTTCTGCGTTGAGCAAGGCATCGGGCGCGGACCTGAAGCTGTTCAAGCTCCCCGGCGAGACCCCTACTCCCGGCATCTGGCTCCAGTCCTCGCAGTTCTACACCATCTCAGCCCGCAGCAAGCACACGGACGCCGCCGCAAAACTCGTGAGCTTCCTGGTCAACAATGAAGCCGCAGCCAAGATCATCCAGAGCGACCGCGGGGTGCCCAGCAACTCGGGTATGCGCACGGCCATCCAGGACCTTCTCACCCCGCAGGGCAAGGTTGAGGCCTCCTACATCGACCAGGTCGGCAAGATGGACTTCGCGCCCACGTTTATCGGCCCCACGGGTTCCACGGCTGTTTCGGAAATCACGGCCCGCATCAACACGGAGGTGCTCTTCAAGCGCCTGACACCCGAGAAAGCCGCCGAGCAATGGATCAGCGAGAGCAAAGCAGCCATCGGCAAATAAGCACCCAACTAAGTAACAGCAAACGTTCCACTGAGGCGTCAGTTGAACGTTTGCTGTCACCTACATGGGCGTCAGGCAGAGTCGCGGATCTCCAGGTACGGGTCGGCCCAGGCACCGATGATCCGGGCAACCCGTGCCGCCTGGCCCTTCCCCGTGAGCAGGTGCTCGCTGCCCTCGAGGGAGATGAAGCTCCGGGGGTGGCGGGCTGTGCGGAAGATTTCGCTCGCGTTGTCGATCCCCACGGTGTTGTCGGTGGGGGAGTGCATCACCATCAGGGGCTTGTGGAGTGTCCGGATGCAATCACGCAGGTCGGCGCTTTCCACGTCCTCCACGAAGTGCCTGCGAATCTCCATCGGGCGGCCACCCAGGTCAACTACGGCGCTTCCGTCGCGAAGGATGGAGTCAATTTCGGCGTCGAACATGTGCTCCACGTGCTTTGGTTCGTAAGGCGCGGCAACAGTCACCACTGCATTGAGCCCGGGAATGTCGCGGGCGGCGGCGAGCACAGCCGCACCGCCGAATGAATGGCCCACCAGCAACGAAATCTCCCGGCCTGTGAGCCGCATGAAGTCTGCCGCCAGGATCGTGTCGGCCACCTTGACGCTGAACGATCCAGCCGACCATTCGCCTGCGGAACCGCCGAGGCCCAGGTTGTCGAACCGGAGCATGCCGACCCCCTGCTCGGCCAGGCCCTTGCAGATACGCGACGCCGCAGGGCTGTCCTTGCCCAGGGTGAGGCCATGCGAGTACAGCCCCCAACCGCGCACTGGTCCCTCGGGAACATCCACGATTCCGGCCAGCGTATCGCCGGTGCTTCCCGTGAAGCTGATCTTCTCAGAGCGTGACACGCTGGTCTCCTTGCGTTGCGGTGTGCGGTTACGGCAGTTGATTAACGACGACGGCGCCCCTCACCTGCAGTGGTGAGCGGCGCCGTCGTCGTGCTGTTCTTTGGAGAACGTCAGACTAGATCTTGCGGGCCAGGATGGCTTGCTTGACCTCGGCGATTGCCTTGGTCACCTGGATGCCACGGGGGCATGCTTCCGAGCAGTTGAAGGTGGTGCGGCAGCGCCACACGCCTTCCTTGTCGTTCAGGATCTCAAGGCGCATGTCGCCGGCGTCATCACGGGAATCGAAGATGAAGCGGTGTGCATTGACGATCGCTGCCGGGCCGAAGTACTGGCCGTCGGTCCAGAAGACCGGGCAGGACGACGTGCACGCTGCGCAGAGGATGCACTTGGTGGTGTCGTCAAAGCGCTCACGGTCCTCAACGGACTGCAGGCGTTCCTTGGTGGGCTCGTGGCCCTTGTTGATCAGGAAGGGCATGACTTCGCGGAAGGACTGGAAGAACGGTTCCATGTCCACGATCAGGTCCTTCTCCACGGGGAGGCCCTTGATCGGCTCGACCGTGATGGGCTTGGACGTGTCCAGGTCCTTCAGGAGGGTCTTGCAGGCGAGGCGGTTGCGGCCGTTGATGCGCATGGCATCCGAACCACACACACCGTGGGCGCAGGAGCGGCGGAACGAAACGCTGCCGTCGATCTCCCACTTGACCTTGTGGAGGGCGTCCAACACGCGGTCCGTGCCGTACATGGTCAGCTTGTAGTCGTCCCAGCGGGCTTCTTCTGAGATCTCGGGGTCGTAGCGGCGCACGCGGAGCGTGATGTGGAACGTGGGAATTTCACCGTCGCCGGCAACACTGGCCGGAAGCTCGATCTTGGAGGCGGGCTCTGCCATTTCGGTGGTCATTAGTACTTACGCTCCATCGGCTCGTAACGGGTGAAGATCACGGGCTTCGTCTCCAGACGGATGCCCGCAACGGATTCCGCCGAGGAGGCGGCAGTGACGGAATTGTCCAAGTAAGCCATGGAGTGCTTCATGAACTTTTCGTCGTCGCGGTCCGGGAAGTCCTCGCGGTAGTGGCCACCGCGGGACTCTTCACGGTGCAGCGCACCGACGGTCATGACCTTGGCCATGTCCAGCAGGAAGCCCAGCTCCACCGCTTCCAGGAGGTCCAGGTTGAAGCGCTTGCCCTTGTCCTGGACGGTGACGTTCTTGTACCGCTCTTCGAAGGAGGCGATGTCGCGGAGGACCTGCTCCAGGGATTCCTTGGTACGGAACACCTGCATGTTGGCATCCATGGTGTCCTGCAGTTCCTTGCGGATCTGCGCAACACGCTCGGTGCCGTTGCCGTTGAGCAAGCCATTCAGGATGCCGCGGGTCATTGCCTCGGGGTCCTCGGGCAGCTCGACGTAGTCGGCGGTCTTGGAGTACTCCGCTGCGGCGATGCCTGCGCGCTTGCCGAACACGTTGATGTCCAGAAGCGAGTTCGTGCCAAGACGGTTGGAGCCGTGCACGGAGACACAGGCAACTTCACCGGCTGCGTACAGGCCAGGAACGATCGTGTCGTTGTCCTGGAGTACTTCGGTGGTGATGTTGGTGGGGATGCCGCCCATGGCGTAGTGCGCCGTGGGGAATACGGGGACGGGATCGGTGAACGGCTCCACACCCAGGTAGGTGCGGGCGAATTCGGTGATGTCCGGAAGCTTGGCCTCGATGTGTGCCGGCTCGAGGTGGGTGAGGTCCAGGAGGACGTAGTCCTTGTTCGGGCCACAACCGCGGCCTTCACGCACTTCGTTTGCCATGGCGCGGGCCACGATGTCACGGGGCGCGAGGTCCTTGATGGTGGGGGCGTAGCGCTCCATGAAGCGCTCACCCTCGGAGTTACGCAGGATGGCACCTTCACCACGCGCACCCTCGGTGAGGAGGATGCCCAGGCCGGCGAGGCCGGTCGGGTGGAACTGGAAGAACTCCATGTCCTCCAGGGGGATACCGCGGCGGAACGCGATGCCCATGCCGTCGCCCGTGAGGGTGTGGGCGTTGGAGGTGGTCTTGAAGACCTTGCCGGCTCCACCGGAGGCGAAGACCACGGACTTTGCCTGGAAGACGTGCAGTTCACCGGAGGCGAGGTCGTAGGAGACGACGCCGGCGACGCGCTTCTGCTTGTACGGCGTGCCGTCCTCGCGTACAGCGTCTTCTTCAACGATGAGCAGGTCAAGGACGTAGTACTCGTTGTAGAACTCAACGTTGTGCTTGACGCAGTTTTGGTACAGGGTCTGCAGGATCATGTGGCCCGTGCGGTCTGCTGCATAGCAAGCGCGGCGGACGGGAGCCTTGCCGTGGTCGCGGGTGTGGCCACCGAAGCGGCGCTGGTCGATCCGGCCCTCGGGGGTGCGGTTGAACGGCAGACCCATCTTTTCCAGGTCCAGCACGGCGTCGATGGCTTCCTTCGCCATGACCTCGGCCGCGTCCTGGTCAACCAGGTAGTCGCCACCCTTGATGGTGTCGAAGGTGTGCCATTCCCAGTTGTCTTCTTCGACGTTGGCCAGTGCTGCGCACATACCACCCTGGGCCGCACCAGTGTGCGAGCGGGTGGGGTAGAGCTTGGTCAGTACCGCTGTGCGTGCACGCTGACCGGACTCGATCGCGGCGCGCATGCCGGCGCCACCTGCACCGACAATGACGACGTCGTACTTATGGACCTGCATACCAGATGCTCTCTCTTTCAAAATTCAGATGGTCGGCGGAGGCTGCTCCGCTACGTCAGGCGGCAGGCCGAAGCCGGACCGCCACTGTGGCACAGCCCGCTACGGGGCCGGGCAGAATCCGCCAGGCAGCTGAACGCCGTCGACGACGGGGCACGGGTTGAAGGTGAAGATCACCAGGGTGCCCAGGATGATGATGACCAGGGTGGCCGCGTAAAGGACCATCTTGAGCCAGAAGCGAGTGGAATCCTTCTCGGCGTAGTCGTTGATGATGGTGCGGACGCCGTTGGTGCCGTGCAGCATGGCAAGCCACAGCATGGCCAGGTCCCAGAACTGCCAGAAGGGATCGGCCCACTTGCCGGCGACGAAACCGAAGTCGATGGCGTGGATGCCTTCGCCCACCAGCAGGTTAACGAAGAGGTGGCCGAAGATCAGCACCACCAGGACGATGCCGGAGAGCCGCATGAAGAGCCAGGCGATCATCTCGAAGTTGCCACGGCTGGAGCCGGTGCGGTTGTACTTCGGGGCGATTTTCCCGGAGCCGATTTTCCCGCTGCGCGGGGATTCGATGGTTGTCATGGCTTAGTGGCCTCCCAGCGCGAGGGAAAGGTGGCGGATAGCGAAGCCGGCGAACGTGACCAGCCACAGTGCAAGCACGACCCACAGCATCTGGCGCTGGTACTTCGCGCCCTTCTTCCAGAAGTCGATCGCGATCACACGCAGGCCGTTGAAGGCGTGGAAGATGATCGCGGCGACCAGGCCCGTTTCCCCCAGGGCCATGAGGGGGTTCTTGTAAGCACCAATGACGGCCGTATAGGCCTCAGGGGACACGCGCACCAATGAGGTGTCCAGCACATGGACCAACAAGAAGAAAAAGATCACTACACCGGTAATACGATGTCCAACCCAGGACCACATGCCTTCACGGCCGCGGTACAAGGTGCCAGCTGGTTTTGTCGGCACTGATTAAACCTTCCTGCAACACAGCGGCGCTGGCATGGGATCCATGCGGGGGGAACGCCTGCTGCGAGAGCACTCGTAGCTCACGCCTAAATCTAGGCTTCGCTCACAGCATATTCAATTTAGGACGGGCTTCTCTGCTTGTTAATTCCGTGTTTCCTGCCCGGATTCAGGCGATTTTGGGTGCTGTCTGAGACGAACGCCACATGCGTGGCGTTCTGCGGAGCTTACCCGCTGCGTCGGATAAAGTGTTGCGGTGAGTACAGAAGACGCGAAATACCCGGAATCGCCCATGAACCGCTTCCATGCGGTTATTCCGGCGGGCGGTGTGGGGACCCGGCTATGGCCACTCTCGCGTGCCGCTGCGCCCAAGTTCCTGCATGACCTGACCGGATCCGGCAGCACTTTGTTGAGGGCTACCTACGACCGCCTGGAGCCACTGGCCGGCGAACGCGTGCTGGTAGTGACGGGCCAGGCCCACCGTGCTGCCGTCTGCCGCCAGCTGCCCGAAGTAGGGGACGACGAACTCGTCCTCGAAAGTGAACCCAAGGACTCCGGCGCTGCCATCGGACTGGCCGCTGCCATCCTCTACCGCCGCAACCCGGACACCATCATGGGCTCCTTCGCGGCGGACCACGTCATCAGCCCCGACGACCTCTTCCAGGAAACGGTCCGGGAAGCGATCTACACCGCTGCGACGGGCAAGATCGTCACCATTGGCATCAAACCCACCCACCCTTCCACCGGCTTTGGCTACATCCGTTCGGGCGCCGCGCTCAACGTGGACGGTGCTCCGAACGCACTTGCGGTAGCGGAGTTCGTGGAGAAGCCCAGCCAGGAAGTTGCCAACAAGTACGTCGAAGCAGGCGACTACGTCTGGAACGCGGGCATGTTCGTAGCTCCCGTGGCGCTGATGCTCAAGCACCTCGAAGCCAACCAACCCGAGCTTTTTGCCGGCCTCCAGGAAATCGCCGAAGCCTGGGACACCCCGCAGCGTGCCGACGTCACGGCGCGGGTTTGGCCCACGCTGCCCAAGATTGCCATCGACTACGCCGTCGCGGAGCCCGCCGCGGCAGCCGGCGATGTCGCCGTCGTGCCTGGCACTTTCCGTTGGGACGACGTCGGCGACTTTGCCGCCATCGGCCGCCTGAACAACGCCGGCGACGTCGATGAGGTGACGGTTCTCGGCGAAGGCGCACGTGTGTTCGCGGAGAACGCCAGTGGCGTGGTGGTCTCCGATACCAAGCGCGTGATCGCCCTGATCGGCATCAAGGACGTGGTCATCGTGGACACCCCGGACGCACTGCTGGTCACCACCAAGGAACATGCGCAACTGGTGAAAGGCACCGTCGACGCCCTGAAAGCCAGTGGCGACACCGACGTCCTGTAACGCCTGCGCTTATACCGTGAGCCACCTCTTTGGTTGTCCTGCGCCTGAACGCAGCGTAACCAAGAGGTGGCTTTCGTTCTTCGGGTGCCGCGGATGGCTAGAGTTGTGACGTGCGCAATTACACGACTGAAACCGAGCCCGCCCCCGTTGTGAGTCCCTGGGTTGATGAACTGCTGCCCGGACTCATCGAGTTCCGCCGGGACCTCCATGCGCACCCGGAGCTGTCCTTCAAGGAATTCCGTACCACGGACAAGCTCGCGGAGCGCCTGGAAGCAGCCGGGCTGAAGCCGCGCAGGCTCGAAGGAACCGGCTTGACGGTTGACGTGGGCGAGGGCCCCATCGCCACGGCGCTTCGTGGGGACATCGACGCGTTGCCGATCATCGAGGAAACCGGACTGCCGTTCGCCTCCAAGAACCACGGCGTCACGCACGCCTGCGGGCACGACGTCCACACCACAGCCATGCTGGGCATTGCCCTGACACTTCAGCGGATGCACAAGAACAACCCCTTGGGCGCCACGGTGCGCATCATTTTCCAGCCTGCCGAGGAAACCATGCCCGGCGGTGCGTTGTCTTGCATCGAGCAGGGAGTGCTTGAAGGCGTGCCGCGCATCCTGGCCCTGCATTGCGATCCCCGGATCAACGTGGGCCAGATCGGTACGCGCATCGGTGCCATCACGTCGGCGTCGGACACGATCAAGATCGAGCTTTCCGGCCGGGGCGGCCACACCTCCAGGCCGCATCTGACTGAAGACCTGGTGTTCGCGTTGGCGCAGATAGCGGTCAACGTGCCCGCAGTCCTGTCCCGCCGGGTTGATGTCCGCAGCGGCGTCTCGGTGGTGTGGGGGCAGATTTCGGCAGGTTCGGCACCGAACGCCATTCCCGGTACCGGATATATGGCCGGCACCATGCGTTGCCTGGACCGCGATGCCTGGCACAGCGCGGGGGAGTTGCTGGACGACGTCGTCAGGCAGGTCGCTGCACCCTACGGCGTGGACGTCCATCTTGAGCACACCCGCGGCGTGCCACCGGTGGTGAACTCCGAGCATGAGACCGCCCTTATCGAAGCGTCAGCGCGCGCCGAACTGGGCGAGAACGCTGTGGTCCTGACTCCGCAATCCATGGGCGGCGAGGACTTTGCATGGTTCCTGGCGGACCTTCCGGGTGCCATGATGCGCCTGGGCACGCATACTCCTGGTGGCGAAGAGTACGACCTCCACCGGGGCGATTTCATTGTTGACGAGCGCGCCCTGGGCTACGCCATCCGCGTCCTCACCGCCGCTGCCCTCCGCACGATCCGCGACCTCGAACAGTAACCCAACCAGGTAACAGCACATGCTCTACTGAGTGCTCAGTGGAACATGTGCTGTCACCCAGTTGGGTACTTGCGGCGGGAATTGAGTTGTACACAATTGAATTGTGCACTATCGTTTTAGTCATGAGTGATGCACCCCGCCTCCGCCACCAGGTCTGCTTTGCGCTGTACTCGGCATCAAAGGCCGCGACGGCGGTCTACCGCCCCGTGCTCGACGACCTTGGACTCACCTATCCCCAGTACCTCGTGATGCTGGTCTTGTGGGAACAGGAGCCGCGGAGCGTGCGTGAACTCGGCGCCGAACTGGGGCTCGATTCCGGAACGTTGTCGCCGCTGCTCAAACGCCTTGAGGGCCTGGGGCTGGTGGAGCGGAAGCGCTCCGCAGAGGATGAACGTCGCGTGGACGTCGTCCTGACCGACGCCGGAACGGCGCTCAGCGCCAGGGCCCAAGCGGTGCCCCAGCGGTTGGCCGACGCCGCAGGACTTTCCGCGGCCGAGATCGAGCAACTGCACGCAACCCTGGGCAAGCTCACTGCAGCGCTGAACAGCTCACTCTGAAGCTTTTTACGCCATTACATTCCCGAAGAGAAACGGAAACACCATGAAGACTCTCTACACAGCAGAGGCCCTGGCCTCGGGCGAAGGCCGCGACGGCAACGCCCGCACCAAGGACGGCAAGCTGGATGTGGCCCTCGCCAGCCCGGTTGAACTCGGTGGCAACGGCCAGGGAACAAACCCCGAGCAGCTTTTCGCGGCGGGATATGCCGCCTGCTTCCACTCCGCGCTGCGGCTTGTCGGCCGCAAGGAACGTGCCGACGTCAGCGATTCCGCCGTTGCAGCCAAAATCCACTTTGGCGCGCTGACCGACAGCGAAGGCTACGGCCTCGCTGCCGAACTCGAGATCGCCTTGCCGGCCCTGGACCGCGACACCGCCGAAGCCCTGATGGCCAAAGCGCACCAGATCTGCCCGTACTCCAACGCAACCCGCGGGAACATGAATGTCGACCTCAAGCTCGTGGAGTTCGCAGCATGAGCGCCGCCGTCACCGAAACCCGCGAAATCCAGCTTGCCTCACGTCCCGTCGGCCGCCCGGCTCCGGAGAACTTCCGGCTGGCCCAGGCCGAGTTGCCCGAGCTCGCTGACGGACAGCTCCTGGTGAAAAACCAGTTCATGTCCGTGGATCCCTACATGCGCGGCCGCATGAACGACGTCAAGTCGTACTCCGCGCCCTTCCGCCTGGATGCAGCGCTCGACGGCGGTGCCGTAGGTGAGGTGATCGCGTCCCGTTCGGACGCGCACAAGGTGGGTGACGTCGTCGTACATCAACTGGGGTGGCGTGAACACGCGGTAGTTGACGCCGCAGCGACCACGCCTGTGCCGGGTGGGCTCGCTCCCACCTCCGCTTTCCTGGGCGCGCTGGGCATGACGGGGCTCACCGCCTACGCGGGCCTGCTGAAGGTGGCCGAGTTCAAAGAGGGCGACGTCGTGTTCGTCTCCGGTGCTGCCGGTGCCGTCGGTTCCATGGTGGGCCAGATTGCCAAGGCCATGGGCTCCTCCAAGGTCATCGGCAGCGCGGGCTCGCCGGAGAAAGTGGCCCGGCTGCTGGAGCTTGGCTTTGACGCTGCGTTCAACTACAACGATGGTCCCGTCCTCGAGCAGCTCCAGGAAGCTGCGGGGGAGCGCGGCATCGATGTGTACTTCGACAACGTCGGTGGGGAACACCTCGAGGCCGCGTTGGCGACCCTGACCGTCGGTGGCCGCGTGGCTATGTGCGGCGCCATCGCCCAGTACAACTCAACCGAGCCGCCTGCCGCCCCGCGGAACATGGCGGTGGCGATCGGCAAGCAGCTGACCCTCCGTGGTTTCCTCGTCGGCGGACAGCGGCAGCATGCTGCCGAGTTTGCCCAAAAGATGGCCGGATGGCTTGCCGACGGCACCATCAGCTACGACGAGACGATCGTCGACGGGCTGGAGAATGCACCGCAGGCCTTCATCGATTTGCTGGACGGAGCCAACACCGGAAAAATGCTGGTCCGGTTGTGAGGCGGCAGTAGCCGGGTGTGACTTGCGCACCCGGCTACTGCTTGGTAACAAAAAGTCAACAATCTGACCCGGACGGCACCTTTGTGCTATCCGGGTGTGTTCCAGGCCACTAGGGTGGTGTCATCAAATGCGCTTCGGCGCAGCTGCGAGCATCAGTGAAAACAGAATTTCTGCCTCAGGTATAGGAAACGGACACTCATTGACCATCCGTCGTAGCGCCAATCACTTTCTTCCTGGAGGAAAATTGAAGAAACCACTGCGTGCCACCCTGAAGCGCGGTTCAATGGCCGGTGTTGCAACCGTCGGCGCAGCAGCGCTCCTGCTGACCGGCTGTGGCCAGGCCCCCGACGCCGGATCCGGCGCCGCCACCAAGAGCGACTTCCTCGGATGCATCGTTTCCGACTCCGGCGGATTCGATGACCAGTCCTTCAACCAGTCCTCGTACGAGGGACTGAAGAAGACCGAAACAGATCTTGGCATCCAGACCAAGTCGGCCGAATCCAAGGCCAACAGCGACTTCGAAACCAACCTCAATGGCATGGTCTCCGCCGGTTGCAATTTGACCATTACCGTGGGCTTCCTCCTGGGCGATGCCACCAAGGCCGCTGCCGAGAAGAACACCGACAAGCACTTCGCGATCATCGACTACGCGTACGAGACTCCGATCGCCAACGTCAAGCCCGTTGTCTACGACACCGCACAGGCTGCCTACTTGGCCGGTTACACTGCTGCTGCAACCACCAAGACCGGCAAGGTGGGAACCTTCGGCGGCATCAAGATCCCCACAGTGACGATCTTCATGGATGGCTTCTACGACGGCGTCCAGGCGTACAACAAGGCCAAGGGCAAGTCTGTCCAGGTGGTTGGTTGGGACAAGAACACCCAGGACGGTTCGTTCACCGGCGACTTCGAGAAGCAGGACACCGGCAAGCAGGTCACCATCAACCTGCTGGACCAGGGCGCGGACATCGTGATGCCCGTGGCCGGCCCGGTTGGCAAGGGTGCAGGCGCCGCACTCAAGGAAGCCAAGGCTGCAGGCAAGGACGTCAAGCTCATCTGGGTTGACTCCGACGGCTACCTCACGGCTCCCGAGTACAAGGACCTCATGCTGACCTCCGTGGTCAAGCAGATGGGCGAGGCCGTTGAAACCGTGGTGAAGGACGACAAGGACGGCAAGTTCAGCAACACCGCCTACGTTGGCACGCTTGAGAACGACGGCGTGGCCATTGCCCCGTTCCACGACCTCGATTCCGCGGTTTCTGCTGAAACCAAGAGCGAACTCGATGCCCTGAAGGCGGATATCGTCTCCGGCAAGCTCGTGGTCGAGTCGAAGGCAAGCCCCAAGAAGTAAGCAATTCCTGGACGCGCCGCCAGTACCGAGCCCCGGTACTGGCGGCGCGTTTTTGCCCTGACTAGGCTGATCCCAAGCCAACGGCTTGCGGCAGCAAAGTCCCTCGGACTCACAGAACGGTGGGAGTTGTGAAACTCGAATTGAAGGGGATCTCGAAAGCATTCGGGACCTTCTACGCCAACCAAGATATTGACCTCGTGGTTGAATCCGGCCAGATCCATTGCCTCCTTGGCGAGAATGGTGCCGGCAAATCAACCCTCATGAATGTGCTGTACGGGCTGTACGAGCCCACCGCCGGGCAGATCCTGGTGGATGACAAACCCGTGAACTTCCGCGGCCCCGGCGATGCCATGGCCGCAGGGATCGGCATGGTGCACCAGCACTTCATGCTGGTTCCCGTTTTCACCGTCGCAGAAAACGTTGCGCTGGGTGCGGAGCCGACGTCGTTCGGCGGCGTCCTCAGTATCGAGGAAACCCGGAAAAAGATCCGCGAAATTTCCGACAAATACGGCTTCGACGTTGATCCGGACGCCTTGGTGGAGGACCTCCCTGTAGGCGTCCAACAGCGCGTGGAGATCATCAAGGCACTGGTACGGCAAGCCAAAGTCCTCATTTTGGATGAGCCCACAGCCGTGCTCACCCCGCAGGAAACCGACGAACTGCTGGACATCATGCGCCAACTCAAGGCCGGCGGGACGTCCATTGTCTTCATCTCACACAAGCTGCGGGAAGTGAAGGCCGTTTCCGACGTCATCACCGTGGTGCGACGCGGCAAAGTGGTTGGGGACGCCCCTCCCACGGCTTCCGCCACTGAACTGGCCTCCATGATGGTTGGCCGGCCTGTCAGCCTGAGCCTCAACAAAGCCGCTGCACAGCCCAAGGAAACCACGTTCGTCGTGGAAAACCTCACTGTCCGTGCCGCCAACGGGACGAACGTGGTGGACGGCATCAGCTTCGACATTGCCCAGGGCGAGATCCTGGCCATCGCCGGGGTCCAGGGCAACGGCCAAACGGAACTGACTGAAGCGATCCTCGGCATTCAGGAACACGTGACGGGCTCAGTGGTCCTTGACGGGAAGCAACTCCTTGGCCTCCCCGTCAAGGATGTCCTGCGATCCGGCGTCGGCTTCGTTCCCGAAGACCGGACCGTGGACGGACTGGTCGGTCCCTTCTCCGTAGCCGAAAACCTGGTGCTTGACCTCTACGACCAAGCACCGTTTGCCAGCGGCATCAGCATGAAACCTGCCAAGGTGGCCGAACATGCCAAGGCCAAGATCGAGGAATTCGATATCCGGACGCCCTCCGCGGGCTCGGCTGCGGGAACCCTGTCCGGCGGCAACCAGCAGAAGGTGGTCATGGCCCGGGAACTGTCCCGGCCACTGCGTTTGTTCATTGCCAGCCAGCCAACCCGTGGCGTGGACGTAGGCTCCATCGAATTCCTGCACAAGCGCATTGTCGCCGAGCGGGATGTTGGAACTCCGGTCATGATCGTTTCCACCGAGCTTGATGAGGTCATTGAGCTCGCAGACAGGATCGCCGTGCTCTACAAGGGCAAACTCGTGGGAATCGTCCCGGCGGGCACGCCCCGCGACACGCTCGGCTTGATGATGGCCGGCGTCGGCCCGGAAGGAGGCTCCGATGACCAGTAGCAGCGAAGGGTCCACCAAGGACCAAACCCCTGAGGAGTCCACTGCGGAAGTACGGGCAGCAGATGTTGCCTTGGATACTGCCGGCGGGACGCTTGAGCCCTCGATCGTGCCGGTATCGTCCCAGAGCGGGGATACCGGGCACCAACAGGGCAGCCTCATGCGCCGCATCGTGATGGGCAATGGCTTCGTGTCGGTTTTGGCCGTCATTGTGGCGCTCTTCCTCGGTGGCCTCCTGATTGCCAGCACGGATGCCCAGGTAGCCAAAACCGCTGGCTATCTCTTTGCCCGTCCCAGCGACTTCCTGACTGCACTGTGGTCGGCCATGACAGACAGCTACGTTGCACTCTTCCAGGGCTCGGTTTTCAGCCCACGGGAAGGCTTCAAGCCCATCCTCGAGACCATGACGGTTGCCACCCCGCTGATTTGCGCAGGCCTGGGCGTGGCCCTGGCCTTCCGTGCGGGCCTCTTCAACATCGGTGCGCAGGGGCAGATCATCATCAGTGCCACCCTGGCCGCCTACGTCGGCTTCACCTGGCACCTGCCCTTCGGGTTGCACCTTCTCCTGGTGATCATCATGGGCGTCCTCGGCGGTGCCGCCTGGGGTGCGATCGTCGGCATCCTCAAGGCCAGGACCGGTGCGCATGAGGTCATCGTGACCATCATGCTGAACTACGTCGCCTTGTTCCTCCTGGACTTCCTCCTGAACACCTCCGCCTTCCGGCGGCCGGGGGACAACAGCCCCATCTCTCCGCGTTTGGACGAATCGGCCACCTATCCGGTGCTTATCCCGGGATCCCGGCTCCACCTGGGCTTCCTGGTGGCAATCGCCCTCACGTATGGCGTCTGGTGGATGTTGAACCGGTCCACCATCGGCTTTGAGTTCCGCGCCGTCGGCGCCAACCCCATCGCGGCGCGTACAGCCGGAGTGAAGGTGCCCCGTGCCACCATCCTGGTGATGGCCCTGGCCGGTGCCCTCGCGGCCTTCGGTGGCGTGGCCCAGGTGGCGGGCACGGAAAAGGTACTTACCGGTGGCGTGGCAGCGCAGATCGGATTCGACTCGATTACTGTCGCCCTGCTTGGCCGCAGCACGCCGTGGGGGACGTTCTTCGCAGGACTGCTGTTCGGCGCGTTCCGTGCCGGTGCCGTGCAGATGCAGATCCAAACGGGAACGCCCATCGACATCGTGCTGGTGGTCCAGTCCCTGATCGTTCTCTTTATCGCAGCGCCGCCCCTGATCCGATCGATCTTCCGGTTGGAAAGCAAGAAAAAGAAGAAGAACAAGACACCGAAGGCGGCTCCGGAAGCTGCCCTTGCCAATGCCACCGGAGGTGCCAAATGAGCGCGACAACCACCGTTCCACGCTCGGGGTCAACGGCCCTTCCTGCGTTCCGACCCTCGCTGAAGGTTCCCGTTTCACTGGGCGTCCTCGCGCTCATTGCGCTGGTTTTCTTCGGCTTCCTTGGCTCGGACAAGACTGCCGAGATGAAGATCAGCGACGCCGGTGACGCCGTCGCCGTCCCTGCCCTGATGATCCCCGGCCAGGTGGGCGGCATTGTCCTCGGCATCTTGCTGCTGGCCATGGCCGCCTACTCGATCTACCGCTGGACGCAGGGAGAAAAGTCGCCGAAGTGGCTTCCCATTGCCTTTGCCGTGGTGTTTGTTTTCGCCCTTCTGGTGTGGATCGTGGCCGGTGCCCGGCAGCCATCCATATCCCTCGCGGGCCTGGTAGCCGGTTCAGTGACCCTCGCCGTGCCCCTCGTGTTCGGCTCGCTCTCAGGCGTGCTGTGCGAGCGTGTCGGCGTGGTCAACATCGCCATCGAAGGCCAGCTCCTGGGCGGCGCGTTTACCGCAGCCCTGGTAGCCACCATGACCGGCAGCCCGTACATCGGCCTCATTGCGGCTGCTGCTGCTGGGGCGGTCGTCTCCATGGTCCTGGCGGTCTTCAGCATCAAGTACCTCGTCAACCAGATCATCGTCGGCGTGGTGCTCAACGTCCTGGTCTCCGGCCTGACCGGCTTCCTTTACGGCACCCTCATGGTTCCCAACAAGGAGCAGTTCAACACCCCGGGACGCCTCGATATCCTGCCGATTCCGCTGCTTTCGGACATCCCCATCATTGGGCCCATCCTGTTCGAGCAGTCCATCGCCGGCTATCTCATGTACATCGCGGTGGCCGTGGTGTGGTTCGGGTTGTTCAAGACCCGCTGGGGCCTGCGTGTCCGCGCTGTCGGCGAGCACCCGCAGGCTGCCGACACCCTGGGCATCAACGTAAACGCCACCCGCTTCTGGAATGTCACCCTGGGCGGTGCGATCGCCGGTATCGGTGGTGCGGTGTTCACGCTGGTAACCATCGACTCCTTCACCAAGGACATCTCCGGTGGCCGCGGCTTCATTGCCCTGGCTGCCCTGATCTTTGGCCGCTGGAACCCGATCGGCGCGTTCCTGGCGTCGCTGCTCTTCGGTTTTGCCTACAACCTGCAGTCGATCCTGGGCATCATCGGTACCCCGGTGCCCAGCCAGTTCATGGCCATGCTGCCGTATCTGGTGACCATCTTCGCCGTCGCCGGCCTGGTGGGTAAATCGCGGCCACCGGCGGCGAGCGGCATACCGTACGTGAAGGGTTGACGATGCCGGCACTGGATGAAAAACAGGTCGATTGGACCGCCCTGGAAGAGGCCGCGAAACAGGCCATGCAACGCGCCTACGCCCCGTACTCAAAGTTCCCGGTGGGGGCTGCGGCCCTCACCGAGGACGGCCGGATCATCAGCGGCTGCAACGTGGAAAACGCCAGCTATGGCCTGACCCTGTGCGCCGAGTGCGCGCTGGTGGGCCAACTCCACATGACAGGCGGCGGCCGCCTCGCCGCGTTCTATTGCGTGGACGGACAGGGCACCATCCTGATGCCGTGCGGGCGCTGCCGCCAGCTGCTTTATGAATTCAGGGCCCCCGGCATGCAGCTCATGACCACCCAAGGCATTAAAACCATGGACCAGGTACTGCCTGACGCCTTCGGTCCTGAAAACCTGGAGGAAACACGTGACCAGCACTGAAGCGTTCGACGCCGTCCAGATCATCACCATCAAGCGGGACAAAGGCACGCTCACGCCGGAGCAGATCGACTGGACCATCGATGCCTACACCCGGGGCGTCATTGCCGAGGAGCAGATGGCTGCGTTGAACATGGCCATCCTTCTCAACGGCATGGACCGCCAGGAGATCTCGCGCTGGACCTCCGCGATGATCGCCTCGGGTGAGCGGATGGACTTTTCGTGGCTGACAACGCCCGACGGCGGCAGGAAAGCCACCAGCGACAAGCACTCCACCGGTGGGGTAGGGGACAAGATCACCCTGCCGCTGGCCCCGTTGGTGGCCGTGTTCGGCGTCGCGGTACCGCAACTGTCCGGACGCGGCCTTGGCCACACGGGCGGCACGCTGGACAAGCTTGAAGCGATTCCCGGGTGGCGGGCCAACCTGTCCAATGACGAGATCATGGCGCAGCTGCAGGATGTGGGCGCAGTCATTTGTGCGGCCGGATCCGGGCTGGCTCCGGCCGACAAGAAGCTCTACGCACTGCGTGATGTCACCGGAACGGTGGAGGCGATTCCGCTGATTGCTTCCTCGATCATGAGCAAGAAGATCGCAGAAGGCACGGGCTCGCTGGTGCTGGACGTCAAGGTTGGTTCGGGCGCCTTCATGAAGGACCAGGCCCGTGCCAAGGAGCTTGCCGAAACCATGGTGGCCCTGGGCAAGGATGCCGGCGTGCACACCGTCGCCCTGATCACTGACATGTCCACGCCCCTGGGGTTGACTGCCGGCAACGCGATCGAAGTGGAGGAGTCGGTGGAAGTCCTCGCCGGCGGTGGTCCGGAAGACGTCGTCGAACTTACCGTCCGGCTGGCCGAAGAGATGCTGGCCGGTGCCGGCGTCCACGATGCCGATCCGGCAGCAGCCCTCAAGGATGGCAGGGCCATGGATGTCTGGAACCGGATGATCGAAGCCCAGGGCGGGGATCCAAGGGCGTCGTTGCCGGTCGCCAGGGAATCCGAGGTTATCTACGCCCCCGCGGATGGCGTGCTGGTTGAACTGGATGCCCTCTCCGTGGGTGTCGCCGCCTGGCGCCTCGGTGCCGGCAGGGCCCGCAAGGAGGACAAGGTCCAGGCCGGGGCCGGGGTGCGGATGCACGCCAAGCCCGGCGCCCTGGTGAGGGCCGGCGAGCCGCTGATGACGCTCCTGACGGACACTCCGGAGAAGTTCGAGCGCGCAAAGGAAGCCCTCCAGGATGCAGTGGTCATTGCGCCTGAAGGATCACGTCCTGCCCGTCAGCTAATTATCAGCCGCGTCGCCTAGGCTTAAGTGTTCCGGGTTGTCCAGCGGACTGCCCGGAACACTTTTCACCCGGCGCCTGTGGGGGAGCCGCCTACCGTAAGGAAACCGTGCAGGGCATCAACGACTTCATCCTCGCCGCGGCAGAACAGCCGTGGGTGTTGTTCCTGGTGCTTGCCTGCTGCTTGATCGATGGCTTTTTTCCCCCGATACCCAGCGAGTCCGTGGTGGTGGGCCTGAGCGCGGTCTCTGGAAGCAGCGGTTCGCCAAACATCTGGTTGCTGGGCCTGATGGCTGCCCTTGGAGCCTTCTCCGGGGACAACATCGCCTACATCATCGGCAGCCGAATCGGCACGCAGCGCTGGCGCTGGATGCGCCGGCCACGGATGCAAGGCGCCTTCCACTGGGCAGGCAAGGAACTACGACGCCGGGCGGCCTCGCTCATCATGGTGGCAAGGTTCATCCCCATTGGCAGGGTGGCAGTGAACCTGACCGCTGGAGCCACCCATTTCAACCACCGCCGCTTTGTGTTGCTGACGGCAGTCTCGGCCATCCTCTGGGCAACATATTCGGTGGTGCTGGGATACTTTTTCGGCGTCTGGTTCGAGCACAACCACTTGCTCGGTGCCGTCATAGCGATTGTGGTGGCCGTGATCCTCGGCGTCATCATTGACCGCATCATCAGCAGGGTGCGCGGTTCCGTGCCCCTGGATCCCAAAAACATTCCCGAACAGGACGCTCCGCCTCCACCCACGGTATGACGCTGATGGCCTCCCAAGATCAGTCCGCCGGTTGACGCCCCTGGAAAGCCGGACCGATAGCGTTAAGCGTGTGATCCCAAGGCTGGGGCGTAGCGAACGACGTCCCGGCCGTGGGACACTAAGAGCGACTTCGGTCACACTGTCAAGTCATATTCATCTAGGAGCTACCGCCGCGTGGAGTTTTTGAACCAAATGCTCGAGCATGCAGCCGGGCAGCCCTGGATATATCCGGTCCTCCTGGTCTTCTTCTTCATTGACGGATTCGCCACTATCCTCCCCAGCGAAACGGCCATCGTGGGCCTCTCGGCGCTGTCCCTTCACAGCGGAGAGCCCAACCTCTGGATCCTGGGGGCAACCGCCCTGGTAGGAGCCATGGCGGGCGACAACATGGCGTACATGCTCGGCCGCAAGATCGGCCTGACGCGCTGGAAGTGGATGCGGCGCCCCAAGGTGCAGAAGATGTTCGCGTGGGCCCAGTACGAACTGGACAAGCGCGGCGCCGTACTCATCTTCACGGCCCGTTACATCCCGTGGGGTCGTGTGGCGGTCAACTACGTTGCCGGGCAGACCGGATTCCGGCACCGGACCTTCTTCTTGCTGGACGCTTTTGCCTGCGTCACCTGGGTGGCCTATTCCATCGGAATCGGCCTGCTTGCCGGGCAGTGGGTCCACAACAATCCGCTCCTGGGCGTGGGTATTGCTGTTGCCTTCGCTGTGGTGCTGGGCATCGTGGTGGATCATGCGCTCCGCTGGTGGCACAAATACCTCGAGAAAAAGGACCACTCCAAGGAAGCCGCCGCAGCAGCGGAGGCACCCACGGCGGAAAAGTCCCAAAAGGCGATTGTCGGCGTCGACCGTTCCAAGCCTGCTGGCTAAGGTCCGGCCGTCCCCCTACTCTTAGTAGGTGACTGAGCCCATACTTGACGCCGCCCCTGCCCTCGACTTCGATCTGAAGAGCCTGCCCAAGGTTTCCCTTCATGACCACCTGGATGGGGGCCTTCGCCCCGCCACCATCATTGAACTGGCCCAGGAAGTTGGCCACACGCTGCCTTCCACCGACGCCGTTGCCCTCGGTGAGTGGTTCCGCGATTCCGCCGACTCCGGCTCGCTGGTCCGCTACCTCGAAACGTTCGACCACACCATCGCCGTCATGCAGACCAAGGAAGGCCTGTTCCGGGTCGCCAAGGAATTCGTGGAAGACCTGGCAGAAGACGGCGTGGTGTACGGCGAAGTCCGCTGGGCGCCGGAGCAGCACCTCCAGAAGGGCCTGAGCCTGGATGAGGTTGTGGAGGCCGTCCAGACCGGTCTCGAAGCGGGCGTGGACGCTGCGGAAGAGCGCGGCCAGCAGATTCAGGTGGGCCAGCTCATCACCGCCATGCGCCACGCGGACCGTGGCCAGGAGATCGCGGAACTCGCCGTCCGCCACCGGGCCAACGGCGCCGTTGGCTTCGACATCGCCGGAGCCGAGGACGGCTTCCTGCCCTCGCGCTTCAAGGACGCCTTCACCTACCTTGCCGAGAACAACTTCCCCGCCACCGTTCACGCCGGTGAGGCGGCTGGCCTGGAAAGCATCCAGTCCGCTCTGGTGGACGGCCGCGCACTGCGCCTGGGCCACGGCGTTCGGATTGCCGAGGACATCTCGGTGGAGTTCGAGGACAACTCGGACGACGACGGCGAAGACACGGTTGGCATGGTGACCATCGGCAGCGTGGCTGCCTGGGTCCGCGACCGCGGCATCGCGTTGGAGATCTGCCCGTCGTCCAACCTCCAGACAGGCGCCATTTCCGGCTTCGGTGACGGCATTGAAAGCCACCCGGTGGACATGCTCTTCCAGTTGGGCTTCAACGTGACCATCAATACTGACAACCGCCTCATGAGTGGCGTCACCCTGACGGACGAGTTCGAGCTCCTGGTGGAGACTTTCGACTACGATCTCGACGACCTGCTGGAACTGACGCTCAACGCAGCGGAGGCAGCCTTCCTTCCGCTGGATGAACGCGAAGCGTTGGTGGAGTACATCAATGACGCCTACGCCAACCTCGGCTAACGGTTCCAGCCTGCCAAAGCTGCATGGGCCCACAGCAGCCGGGGTACCCGGCCGAGCTTGCGAGGTCGGGGAGCTGCTGGGGACCATTGCCGCACTGCGTGAGCACTGCCCCTGGATGGGTGCACTGACCCATGAGTCCTTGGTGGAGTACTTGATCGAGGAAGCCTACGAGGTAGTGGACTCGATCGAGTCCGGTGCCGTTGACGACGAACTCCGTGGCGAGCTGGGTGATGTGCTGCTTCAGGTAGTGCTTCATGCCCGGCTCGCCGAGGAGCGCGGCAGCTTCGACTTTGAGGCTGTCGCCCGGGACATCAATGCCAAGATGGTCCGGCGCAACCGCCATGTCTTCAAGGCCGACGGTTCCCTGCAGGAAAGCTTCCCGGCCAGCGTCGAGGAAATCATCCTCAAGTGGGATGCCGCCAAACGAGCCGAGAAGCCGGAGCGGAAAGATCCTTTCGAGGGCATTCCGCCGCACCTTCCTGCGTTGGCGGCGGCGCAAAAGTCGTTGGAACGGGCGGCCCGTGCGGGCCTTGCCGCTGACCCCCAAAGCCGCACGGCCGCCGTCGGAATTCCTGTCATCCCTGCTTCGGAAGAGGAGCTCGGTGAGCTGTTGATGGCAGTTGTCGCCGGGGCCCGGGAGCAGGGACTCGACGCAGAACGGGCCCTCCGGGCTGCTGTTCGATCGTTTCAGAACAGCAAGAGCCGGCCTTCATGACGTGAAAGGTTGGAAGTCGTTCCGTAACCTGAGCCACTCTGGACTACGCTAGTAGCGACGAGGACGTTGAGAATTTCCCTCCTCATTCCTGTAATTTGCCCATAAGGAGCACATCCATGGCGCTTATCGATGCCATCCACGCACGCGAGATCCTTGATTCCCGCGGAAACCCGACCGTAGAAGTTGAGGTCCTGCTCTCCGACGGCCAGATCGGCCGCGCAGCAGTTCCCTCCGGTGCTTCCACCGGCGAGCACGAAGCTGTCGAACTCCGCGACGGCGACAAGGGCCGTTACCTCGGCAAGGGTGTCCAGAAGGCCGTCGACGCCGTCATCGACGAGATCTCCCCGGCACTCATTGGCTTCGACGCCACTGACCAGCGCAGCATCGACCAGGCCATGATCGACCTCGACGGCACGCCCAACAAGGGCAAGCTCGGCGCCAACGCCATCCTGGGTGTCTCCCTGGCCGTTGCCAACGCTGCAGCCGCCTCCGCAGACCTGCCGCTGTACAAGTACCTGGGCGGCCCGAACGCACACGTTCTGCCGGTTCCCCTCATGAACATCCTCAACGGTGGCTCGCACGCCGACTCCGATGTTGACATCCAGGAATTCATGATCGCCCCGATCGGTGCCGAGACCTTCTCCGAAGGCCTGCGCTGGGGTGTTGAGGTCTACCACAACCTCAAGGCCGTTCTCCAGGAAAAGGGCCTCTCCACCGGCCTCGGCGACGAGGGTGGCTTCGCCCCCAACCTGCCGTCCAACCGCGCTGCACTGGATCTCATCCAGGAAGCCATCAAGAACGCCGGCTACACGCCGGGCACGGACATTGCACTGGCCCTGGACGTCGCTTCCTCCGAGTTCTTCAAGGACGGCGCCTACCAGTTCGAGGGCAAGGCACTCTCCGCCACGGAAATGAGCGCCTACTACGCCGAACTCGTTGCCGACTACCCGCTGGTTTCCATCGAGGACCCACTGGATGAGAACGACTGGGAAGGCTGGAAGACCCTCACCGACACCATCGGCGACAAGGTCCAGCTGGTGGGCGATGACCTCTTCGTCACCAACCCGGTCCGCCTGCAGCAGGGCATCGACGCCGCCACGGCCAACTCCCTGCTGGTCAAGGTCAACCAGATCGGTTCGCTGACCGAGACCCTGGACGCCGTTTCCCTGGCCCAGCGTTCCGGCTACACCACCATCACCTCGCACCGCTCCGGCGAAACCGAGGACACCACCATTGCCGACATCGCCGTTGCCACCAACGCCGGTCAGATCAAGACTGGTGCCCCGGCCCGCTCCGAGCGCGTTGCCAAGTACAACCAGCTGCTGCGTATCGAAGAGGAACTCGACGACGCCGCACGCTACGCCGGCCGCAGCGCGTTCCCGCGTTTCAAGGGCTAGCCTTCAGCGAAAACAGCTGACCGGTGGCTATGGTGGAAAGACCATGGCCACCGGTTCTGTTTAAGGCTGGCCAGGTTCGAAAGCAAGCGCTGCAAACCCCGCCAGGCAAGCACCGGGCATTACAGGAGTGTCATGGCCACCCGTCGACCAAAAGTACCCAGGGCCGACGCCCTTGGCCGTCCTGCAGGCGCAGGCCGTCCTGCCGGGACGCCCGCTTCCGGCCGTCCCTCCTCCCAGGCTTCCGCGGACGCCGACATCATCACGTTGGGTGCCACGCGCAGCAGTGATACTCCGTCGACTAAATCGTCGACTAAACCGTCGACGACGGCGGGCGGCACCTCAGTGCCCGGGCAAGGCGGCAAAGCCGCGACGGGTGCCACGAAGGCAAGTGGCAACAAAAGTGGGTCCGCAAGCAAGGGCGGCTCCGCGGGTAAGCCACGCTCGACGCGCCCGGGGGACAGGGACTCCGACAACCTCGATCCCGTGCCTGCAAAAGCTTTTTCGGGCCGGATGCTGGCCCTTGCCGTCGTGATGATTGCCATCACTATCCTTTTGGCACCCACAGTGAAGATTTTCCTGGAAAAGCGCGCCGAAATCTCCGCCTTGGAGGCCGAGATAGCCAGCCGGAAAGCCGAGCAAACGGAGCTGAACAAGCAGATCTCCCGGTGGCAGGATCCCAACTATGTGAAACAGCAGGCCCGAGACCGCATTAACATGGTTATGCCGGGTGAAACGGGCTACTGGGTGTTTGGCGGGGAAGATGCCGCCGGCACGCCGGGTGGCCGCACCGGCTCCGGATCAACTGCAAACCCGGAGAATCTGCCGTGGGTGGATGCTCTCTGGGAGTCCATCAGACGATCGGCAACTGACTAGACGCGGCGCCCACCGCCGTCGTGTCCGCATGGGACACGGCAAAAAGGGCAGGAAGGTTGGCAGCGCAAGTGGAAGAGAACACGGCAGCCGTGCCGCAGGAATCCCGCCAGCCATCAGCACATGATCTCGAGGTCCTCAGCCGCCAGCTCGGCAGGCCAGTGCGGGATGTCGTTGAGATCCCCGCACGCTGTGTGTGCGGGAACCCGCTGGTAGCGGCAACGGCGCCCCGGCTCAGCAACGGGACTCCGTTCCCCACCACCTTCTACCTGACCCACCCCGTCATCACGTCCGCTGTGTCGCGGCTTGAAGCAGGGGGGCTCATGAACGAGATGAACGATCGCCTGACCGGCGACCACGAACTGGCGGAGGCCTACCGGGGCGCCCATGAGGCCTATCTGCAGGCCCGCAACGACATCGCGGACCGCTCCGGTACAGGCGCCGTCCCTGAAATCGACGGAATCTCCGCAGGCGGCATGCCCACCCGCGTGAAGTGCCTCCATGTCCTGGTGGGCCACTCCCTGGCTGCCGGTCCCGGCGTGAATCCGCTCGGCGACGAAGCCCTGGAAGCCATCACCGAATGGTGGACCAAGGACCGCTGCTACTGCGACGGCGCCTGGGACACTGCTGGCGAAGCCCCCTCCCGGGACTTGAGCCGCCACGGCCCCCAGGGACTGCCGGACATCGTTGGCCGCCCCGCGCCGGTGCGAAAGTCAAAATCCGGGGAATCCGCAGAATCCCCGGCAGAAGAGGGAACCGCATGACCCGCGTGGCCGCCATCGATTGCGGAACCAATTCCATCCGCCTCCTGATCGCGGACGCCTCCGAAAGCGGGGCACCCGGGCCGCTGTCCGACGTCGTGCGTGAAATGCGCGTGGTCCGGCTGGGCCAGGGCGTCGACGCAACCGGTGAGCTTGCTCCCGAGGCCCTGGAGCGCACCTTCGCAGCGGCTGGCGATTACGCGGACCTCATCCGGGAGCACGGGGCCGAGCGGGTGCGCTTCGCGGCCACGTCCGCTACCCGTGATGCCCGCAACCGACAGGTCTTCGTTGATGGCATCCGCGGGCTCCTGGGCGTCGAACCCGAGGTCATCAGCGGTGACGAGGAAGCTGCGTTGTCCTTTGCCGGAGCCAGCAGCGCTCTGCCCGCAACCGGAGAGGACCCCATCCTCGTGGTGGACCTCGGTGGCGGAAGCACGGAGTTTGTCCTGGGCGACTCGGCCGGCGTTATCGCTGCGCGCTCCGTTGACATCGGATGCGTGCGGCTCACCGAACGCCACCTCCGCAACGATCCGCCTACCGCCGCGCAAATTGCCGCCGCCGAAGCCGATGTCGATGCCGCCCTCGACCTTGCCGCACAAACCGTCCCCCTTGGGCGCGCCACGGCCGTGGTGGGGGTGGCCGGCTCCGTCACCACCATCACCGCACACGCGCTGGGCCTTAGCGAATACCAGCCGGAGCGGATCCACGGCGCCTCCCTGGACCTCGTGACCATCAGCGACGCGTGCACCAGCTTGCTCGAAATGACCCGTGCGGAACGTGCAGCGCTTCCCTACATGCATCCAGGCCGCGTTGATGTCATCGGGGCAGGCGCTTTGGTGTGGCGTCGTATCCTGGCCCGCTTGGGCGAGGTCAGCAATGGCAGCATCCGTACAGCCGTTTCCAGTGAGCACGACATCCTGGACGGTATTGCGCTGAGCATCCGGGACGCTGCATGACGGTGCCGCACCGCCGCGCCATCTCCGCCGCGCTTGCCGCCATGCTGGCAGGGGGCGCGCTCCTTGGCGCCTTGGCAACGGCTCCGGCCGCTGCTGCCGATGCCTGGCGGGACAAGGAGTTCTGGCTCAAGGATTCCGGCGTTACTGCCGCGTGGCAGGTCTCCAAGGGCGCGGGGGTCAAGGTGGCGGTTATCGATAGCGGTGTCGATGGCAACCACCCGGACCTCAAAGGTGCCGTGACGGGCGGGACAGATGTCTCCGGAGCCGGTGCACCCAATGGGCAAAAGAGCATCGGTGCCAAGACAGAGCATGGGACGCTGGTAGCCACCATGTTGGCCGGCCGCGGCCACACGACGCCCACGCCGCCGTCGGCTTCCGCCTCGCCCACCGCGTCCGCAGCGCCCACCACCCCTGCATCCGGGGGACCGGACGGGACCATTGGTGTGGCACCCGAGGCTGAAATCCTTTCCGTCTCCACGTGGCTTGGCTCGCCAAACCCTGGAGGCAAGACAGACCAGGAACAGATTCCCGACGCCGTTCGCTGGGCCGTGGACAACGGGGCGAAGGTCATCAACATTTCCCTTGGCAGCACGTCGCCGGACTGGCCTCAGAGCTGGGACGCAGCGTTCCTCTATGCGGAGCAGAAGGACGTGGTGATTGTGGCCGCCGCCGGGAACAGGGTGGGTGGCAACATCCAGGTGGGCGCTCCGGCCACCATTCCCGGCGTCCTTACGGTTGCAGGCCTCGACGGCGAGGGCCGCGCCAGCGTCGACTCATCGTCCCAGGGCATCAGCATCGGTGTGGCTGCCCCGGCGGAGAACCTCGTGGGCGGTCTTCCAGGCGGCGGGTACGCCGAGTGGGCAGGAACATCGGGAGCCGCGCCCATCGTCTCCGGCGTGGCAGCCCTCATCCGTTCCAAATGGCCGGAAATGAGTGCCAACCAGGTCATCAACCGGATTGTCAGTACCGCGAAGGACGCGGGCGCTCCGGGCAAGGATCCGTTGTACGGTTACGGCATCCTCGACGCCGAGGCCGCTCTCAAGGGTGACGTCCCCGCCACCAGCAGCAATCCACTGGGCTCCATCGCGGACTGGATCCGGGTGCATCGGCGCGGTGTCCTCAGCGAGCCTTCACAAGCACCGGTTGCCAGTCCCACCAGTGCCGCGCCAACGTTGGCCGATCCGACCGTTCCCGTCGCGAAGACTCCAGCGACTGTCGACGAGGCCTTGCCTGCCGCCGTCGTGCTGGGTTTTGGAGCCCTTTTCGTCGCCTTGGTGACAGGAGCGGCGATCCAGCTGCGGAAGGTGTCCAAGAACCCTCCAGCCGTGCCTGAAGAGGCCGATACCGGCACCTTTGCGACAGTGGATCCGCCCAGCAAAACGTAGTTAGTGAAGATTTTCACAAAGTGTTGTACTCTGGACACATGGCAACCACCCCAGAGCTCATTGACCGTCCCCGGGTTCTCGTCGTCGGCGGCGGCTACGTCGGCCTGTACGTAGCACTCAAACTGCAGAAGAAGATCGCGAATGCAGGTGGCATCGTCACCGTCGTTGATCCGCTGCCCTACATGACTTACCAGCCGTTCCTCCCCGAGGTGGCTGGTGGCAACATCGAGGCACGCCACGCCGTCGTCTCGCACCGTCAGCACCTGAAGCAGACTGAGCTCATCCAGGGCCGCGTCACTGGCATCGACCACGCAAACCGCACTGCGGTCGTGGCGCCCTCGGATGGCGGCGAGCCCTTCGAGATCCCGTACTTCGATGTAGTCATCGCAGCCGGTGCCATCACCCGTACCTTCCCCATCAAGGGCCTCGCGGACAAGGGCATCGGCCTGAAGACCATCGAGGAAGCCGTTGCACTGCGCAACAAGGTCCTGGAGCGTATTGAAGCCGCTTCCACCATGACCGATCCCGCAGAGCGCGCCAAGGCACTGACCTTCGTGGTTGTCGGTGGCGGCTTTGCCGGCATCGAGTGCCTCACCGAAATGGAAGACCTCGCCCGTGCAGCGGTCCGCAACAACCCGCGCGTCCGCCAGGAAGAAGTCCGCTTCGTCCTGGTTGAAGCAATGGGACGCATCATGCCCGAGGTCACCGCTTCGCAGGCAGAGTGGGTTGTGGAGCACCTCCGCAGCCGCGGCATCGAAGTACTCCTCAACACCTCCCTGGACAGCGCCGAGGACAACCTCAAGCTGATCAACCTGCCGGACAAGACCTCCGCCGGTGAAGTCGAAGCCGACACCCTGGTGTGGGCTGCCGGCGTGCAGGCCAACCCGATGATCCGCTCCACCGACTTCCCGCTGGAACCGCGTGGCCGCGTCCGCGTCCTTCCTGACCTGCGCATCGCAGGCGATGAAGGCATCATCGAGAACGCCTGGGCAGCCGGCGACATCGCCGCTGTTCCGGACCTCACGGGCAAGGGCCTGCCGGACGGCACCTGCGTCCCCAACGCCCAGCACGCACTTCGCCAGGCCAAGAAGCTCGCCAAGAACCTGTGGGCTTCCCGTTGGGACAAGCCGCTGCACGATTACAAGCACAAGAACCTTGGTGCTGTTGCCGGCTTCGGCGAGTGGAAGGGTGTTGCCAACATCAACCTCCTGGGCCGCATCGGCCTCAAGGGCGGCCTCGCCTGGCTCGCACACCGCGGTTACCACGGTATGGCCATGCCGACCGTCGAACGCAAGTTCCGCGTGATCTTCGGCTGGATCCTGTCCTTCTTTGCCGGCCGCGACACCACGCAGCTGATCGATCTGGACAACCCGCGCGGTGCCTTCGTTGCCGCAGCAACCCCGGCTCCCAAGCCGGCCGCTGCACCGGCGCCTGCGCCTGGGAAGTCTGCCGAGGACAAGACCCCGGTAACTGCTGACGCCAAGTAGTACACGCCCGACGGCGGCTGCTCCCCTTGAGGGGAGTGGCCGCCGTCGGCGTTTAATCGGCGTTTAAGCCCTGAGGCGCATCCGGCTCCTTAGACTGTTGCCATGCCCGGCGAAACTGATCTGACCACCTTGCTCGCGTCGCTGCACCCCGTGGTGCGTGATGGTGACTACGTGTATGCGCTCTGGCCTCATGGCCGCCCGGTGGAGGGTGCCATCGAGGCAGCGGTCCGCGAGGCCGAAGGGCTGACGGTAGTCCTGCATCGGGAAGAAGCGGACAGGCTCGGCCTCAGCTATGACTTTGTGGCCGCATGGATCACGCTTCAGGTCCACTCTGCGCTGGAAGCCGTTGGGCTGACCGCTGCGGTCAGCGCGGCGCTCACGCACGCAGGAATCAGCTGCAACGTCCTCGCCGGCTTCCACCACGACCATTTGCTGGTGCCCGTCGCGGATGTATCACGGGCGATGGAGGTGCTGCGGCTGCTGGCACAGGGGGTGGTGCTGCGGTCGGAGCGGGCCGACGACCGGTCCGAAATCCTCGAACTGACGGCGCGGGCGTTTTCCGTCTCGCCCGTCACGGGGGAGCCGGTGGAGGGTGTCCCGATCGAGGTGATCCTGTTGCGGGAGCTTTTTGAGTGCAGCGAGTACATTCCGGAACTTAGCATCGTGGCTGAAATCGGTGGGGACATCGTGGGCCATGCCATCAGTACCCGCGGCTGGATAGGGGAGCTGGAGCTGCTGGGTCTTGGCCCCATCGGTGTGCTGCCCCCGTTCCAGGGCCGTGGCATTGGTTCAGCATTGATGCGCGAGACCATGGCCCGGGCTGTTGCCCTTGGCGAGCCGGGTATTGCGCTGCTCGGCAGTCCGGCCTACTATCAGCGCTTCGGCTTTGTGCCGGCGAGGTCTTTGGGCGTGGAGCCTCCCGAAGCCGTGTGGGGAGACCACTTCCAGCTATTGGCGCTGACGGACTGGCCCGACGGCGTCCAGGGTACCTTCCGGTATGCCGAACCGTTCAACGGGCTGTAGCTGGGATACCATGGTCCGGGCGCCCCAGTAGCCCAATTGGCAGAGGCAGCGGACTTAAAATCCGCGTGTTGTGGGTTCGAGTCCCACCTGGGGCACGGCGGGCAGGTGAGACCGCGATCTCCCTTCCCGAGTACGTGCCTCTTCTTCAGCGCAAATTCCCAGTGACCTCGTAGATTCCCCACAGGCAACGAGTGTTATAGGGATGTGACCTGAATCACTTATGTTCGCCGATCAATTGCACTAGTTTGAGTCTTAATCAGGAACACCTGAGTAATCGCATCAAAGGCAGTTCGCACCTTTCGATCGAGGAGACAACGAATGTTTGATCTTTCCCCAGCGGCGCCCCGAGCCGCCAAGCTAACAGCGCTTGGCATTGGGGTCGCCCTTTTGGCCACAGCTTGTGGCGGGTCTTCGACGCCGACACAGACTGGGTCTACCTCCGCCTCAGCGGCGGCAGGTATCTCCTGCCCGGCACCCAGCGGCGGAGCGGGAGCCGGCAACAGCCAGGCTGCCACCAATTCGGGATCTGTACCACCCTCGACCACCACCACGTCCACACCACTTAAGCTTGGTTCGCTCCTGCCGACAACGGGGTCGCTGGCGTTCCTCGGCCCACCCGAAATCGCCGGCGTGAACCTCGGCATCAAGGAAGTCAACGACGCCGGTGGTGTCCTGGGCGCTCCGGTTTCTGTGATCCACCGCGACTCCGGTGACACCAAGACCGACATTGCGACGCAGTCCACCACGGCCCTTCTCGGCCAAGGCGTGAGTGCCGTTATTGGCGCTGCTTCCTCGGGTGTTTCCAAGACGGTCATCAACCAGATCACCGGTGCCGGTGTCATCCAGTTCTCGCCTGCGAACACGTCGCCTGACTTCACCACGTGGGACGACAAGGGCCTGTACTGGCGTACTGCACCCTCGGACGTCCTGCAGGGCAAGGTCCTTGGCAACTACATGGCCACCTGTGGCGCCCAGACCGTGGGCATGATCGTCCTCAACGACGCTTACGGCACCGGACTCCAGAAGAACGTCAAGGAAGCCTTTGAGGCAGCCGGCGGCAAGGTTGTAGCCGAAGAACTCTTCAACGAAGGTGACTCCCAGTTCAGCAGCCAGGTGGACAAGGTCCTGGCAGCCAAGCCGGATGCGATTGCCCTGATCACCTTCGACCAGGCCAAGAGCATCGTTCCGCTGATCACCGGCAAGGGCATCAAGCCCACGCAGCTGTTCATGGTGGACGGCAACACCTCGGACTACAGCAAGGACTTCCAGGCGGGCACCTTGAAGGGCGCGCAGGGAACCATCCCCGGCACGTTCGCCAAGGACGACTTCAAGAAGAAGCTCCTGGCAATCGACCCGGCCCTGAAGGATTACAGCTACGCAGGCGAGTCCTACGACGCCGTGAACCTGATCTCACTGGCTTCAGAGGCCGCCAAGAGCACCAAGGGTACGGACATCGCAGCCAAGCTGAAGGAAGTCTCTGAAGGTGGCGAGAAGTGCACCAGCTTCGCAGCTTGTGTCACGCTGCTCCGCCAGGGCAAGGACATCGACTACGACGGCCAGTCCGGTCCCGTAACGTTCTCCGACGCCGGTGACCCCACCGAGGCGTACATCGGTATCTACGAATACCAGGATGACAACACCTACAAGCCGGTCCGCGAGGAGTTCGGCAAGCTCTAAGCCGAACACTCCCGAGCAACCAGAAACAGGTCCCCTTCCTCATCAGGAAGGGGACCTGTTCCGTTAATGCAACGCGGGGTCAGATATGGCCCATCCAGGGGCCAAACATGGGCCATAAGTGACCCCGGGTTGTGGGGAGGTTCAACGGGCAAGGTGGCTGTGCACACAGCAACGCGGGGTCACTTATGGCCCGTTGGGAGACCCAACATCGGCCATAAGTGACCCCGCGTTGCTTTGGCTAGACCTCGTCGGCCAGGGTGCCCAGGTACAGCTGGATGACCTTGGGGTCCTTCATGAGTTCCCGGCCAGTGCCCGTGTAGGCGTCCTTGCCCTGGTCCAGGACGTAGCCGCGGTCGCAGATCTGGAGGCAGCGGCGTGCGTTCTGTTCCACCATGATCACCGAGACACCGGCACGGTTGATTTCGTGGACGCGGAGGAAGGTCTCGTCCTGCTTGACGGGGGAGAGGCCGGCGGATGGCTCGTCGAGCAGCAGCACCGCCGGGTCCATCATGAGCGCCCTGCCCATGGCCACCATCTGGCGTTCTCCACCGGACAGGGAACCTGCCCGCTGGGCGCGCCGCTTGGCCAGCTCCGGAAAGAGGCTGGTGACAAAGTCGAAGCGCTCGGCGAAGACCTTGGGGCGCTGGAACATCCCCATTTGCAGGTTCTCTTCGATGGTCAAAGTGGCAAACACATTGTTGGTTTGTGGCACGAAGCCCACGCCTTGGGTGACCAGCTTGTTGGCCTTCAATCCCGTGAGGTCCTGCCCGCGCACCACGACCGTGCCAGAGTGCACCTTAACCAGGCCGAACATTGCCTTCAGCAGCGTAGACTTGCCGGCGCCGTTGGGTCCAATGATGCCGATGAGTTCGCCTTTACGGGCTTCGATACTGCAGCCGTTGAGGATGTTGACGCCGGGAATGTACCCCGCAACGAGGTTGGTGACCTTGACCACCGAGTCGCCTGTGGGGGCGGGAGCCGGAGCCGGCATGGCGCTGGTGCTGCTGCTCATTTCCCCTCCTCTTTCCTGGGTTCAGTGGGTTCGGTGATCTCCGACAAAATGCCCGCATCTTCCGTTCCGACCACGGACTCGTCGTCGGCTTCAAGTTCTGCCTCAAGTTCCTTGATGCCTTCAGCATCGCCAAGGTCGACGTCATGATGGGCGCCGAGGTAGGCATCGATAACGGCAGGGTTCTTCATGACTTCCCCCGGGGGACCTTCTGCCACGACCTTGCCTTCGGCCATGACCACCACCCAGTCGGCGATGTGGCGGACCATGTTCATGTCGTGCTCAACGAAGAGGACGGTCATGCCTTCGGCTTTGAGGTTCTTGATGTGGTCCAGCAGTGATTGGGTCAGGGCCGGGTTGACGCCGGCCATGGGCTCATCGAGCATTACCAGCTTGGGCCTCACCATCAAGGAGCGCGCCATCTCCAGGAGCTTGCGCTGACCACCTGAGAGTGATGCGGCGTAGTCATCCTTCTTGGCATCCAGCTTGAATTTCTCCAGGAGGATGTTGGCCTGGGCCGTGATCTCCTTTTCGCGACCTCCCCACATGCCCTTGAACAAGGCCTTGGAAAGCCGTTCGCCAGGTTGGTCGGCGGCACCCAACCGCATGTTCTCCATGACGGTCAGTTTGCCCATCACCTTTGTCAGCTGGAAGGTCCGGACCATGCCCATCCGCGCCACCTTGTAGGAGGAGACGCCAGCGAGGCTGTTGCCTTCGAACTGCCACTTGCCGGTGTTGGGAGTGTCAAAGCCTGTCAGAAGGTTGAACAGGGTGGTCTTTCCTGCGCCGTTGGGTCCGATCAATGCCGTGATCTTGTGGCGGGGAATCTCAAGGTATTCAACGTCCACGGCATTGATGCCGCCAAACGAACGCGTAACGTCCTCAGCCACCACGATCGGGTCACGCTTCTTGCAACCTGGAGTGTTTTCTCCGACGGCGATGGGCCGCGAATCAGTCATGTAGTCGATGTTTTCGGTGTTTTCGGTGTTACCGATATTGTTGTCGTTGGTCTCACTCATGCGAAAGCAAGCTCCTTCTTATTGCCGAACACGCCTTGCGGGCGGAAGATCATCAGGAGCATCAGCGCTACGCCCACCAGGATGTAGCGGAGCTGGCCGGCCTGGACTGTGGTCAGCCACGTGACTGCCCCTGATTCGATGAGGCCGTAGAGCAGGCTCTGGGTCAGCGAGAGCACGACCCAGAAGATCATTGCCCCGATGACCGGCCCCAGGACGGTGGCCATGCCGCCGAGCAGGAGGCAGGTCCACAGGAAGAACGTCAGTTCCGTACCGTAGTTCGACGGTTGGACGGCGCCGCGGGGGAGCGTGAAAATCATGCCGGCCAAAGCGCCCAAAATGCCACCGATAACCAGTGCCTGCATCTTGTAGGAGTACACGTTCTTGCCCAGTGACCGGACAGCATTCTCATCCTCGCGGATGCCCTTCAGGACGCGGCCCCACGGGCTGCGCATCAGCAGCCACACCAGGACGCAGCACACGATCACCAGGCCCCAACCCACGACGCGGATGAAGAAATCGCGGTTGTTCATGCCCATGTAGGACCCCTCGGGGAACGGGTTCATGGCGTAGAAGGTGTTCTCGAAGGCAGCCAGGCCGTTGGCGGAGCCGGTGACTTTGGTGAGCTGGTTGGTGGTGACAACGTACCGGACAATTTCGGCGGCTGCGATGGTGACGATGGCCAGATAGTCGGCCCGTAGCCGGAGGGTGGGGATACCAAGGATGAAGGCGAAGATAACTGAACAGACAACCGAAATCAGCAGGGCGACAAAGAACGGTGCGTTGAAGGTCAGCGTGGAGATGGCGAAGCCGTAGGCGCCCACTGCCATGAAGCCTGCCTGGCCAAAGTTCAGCAGGCCTGAGTAGCCGAAGTGCACGGCAAGGCCCAAAGCGGCAAGCGCGTAGGCCGCCGTCGTCGGGCTGAACAATTCACCAAGGGCGCTGGAGAAAATAAATCCGAAATCCATGGCCCGCTCCTAACCCACACGCTCACGCCGGCCGAGGATACCCTGCGGTCGGAACAGAAGGACAACGATCATGATGAAAAGGGCTCCAACGTACTTGAGGTCGGCAGGAAGGCCGAAAACAGTGGTCAGTTCCACGAAGATGCCGACGACGATCGAACCGATCAGGGCACCGAAAACAGTGCCCAATCCACCGAGCGTCACACCCGCGAAGATGAGCAGCAGGATCTGCGAGCCCATGTCGAAGGTGACGCCCGGCCGGTAGTAGGCCCAAAGGATGCCGCCCAAGGAAGCAAGGACGCCGCCGACGATCCAGACGATGCGGATGACGGAGTCGACGTCGATGCCGGAGGCTGCCGCGAGTGCGGGGTTGTCGGCCACAGCGCGGGTGGCCTTGCCCAGGCGGGTCTTCAGCAGGATGAAGCCGATCAGGGCGATCACAACGGCACTGATGACCAGCGACCACAGGTTGTTGGGGGAAATGGAGACCGGACCGATCTGGATCTCAGCGCTTTGTGCTCCTGGAAGCTGCTGTGTTGCGCCGCCGAAGAAGAACTGGATGACGTAGCGGATGGCCAGCGCAAGGCCGATGCTGACGATCATCATGGGGACCAGGCCGGAACCACGCTTCCGCAGGGGCCGCCAGAGTCCTGCGTCCTGAACGTAGCCGAAGAGTCCGCCACCAACCAGGGCCAGCAGGATTGCCAGCCAGAAGGGGAATCCGAAACCGTTGAACATGAAAACGAGTACTGCGCCGAGGGTGACCATCTCGCCGTGGGCGAAGTTGGTAAGGCCCGTGGTTCCGAAGATCAATGACAGTCCCACCGCGGCCAACGCCAGCAGAAGGCCGAAGCTCAGCCCAGCCACCAGGCGGTTCAGGAGGTTCTGGCCAAAGTCCTGTTGCTGGACCACGATGCCTTTGCCGAAGGCGAAGATCACCGACAGGTTGGACGTCTGGCTGAACGTGACGTTCCTTGGATTTTCCTGTCCATCCGCGAGCTTGATACCGTCCGGCAAGGTGGAGGTGTCGAGCTCAACGGTGTAGGTGCCCTGGACGGGAACGCCGATACTCCAGGCGCCATTCGCTCCGGAGGTGGCTTCACCTTCGAATCCGTTGCCAGAGGCCTTGATCTTGACGCCAGGAATGGGGGCCCTGGTGTCATCGCGGAGGAACCCGCTGATGTTGTCCTGATAAGTAGTGGGTGATGGCGAAGGCGAGGGGGTGGTTGCCTGTGCCGAGGGGGCGGCGATCAACAGAGTGGCGATCAGCGCTGCGAACAGTGCCCCCACGACTCTCTGCAGTCCCTTGGACCGTCTCTTGGACGGGTCGCGCAGTGTGCTTCTCAAAATGGAAACCTCCACAGTGGGGGTGGTCCCGACTGCGCCATTGCAGCCGGTGCGAACGGGTCATGGGGCTTGTGAACAGTTCTTGCCTAGCTGCCTCTATTGTGATCTAAGTCACCCATGTGTGGCCTATGTTACAGCTCGTCGGGCCGAATAAATGCCCAGTTCCTTCGGTGCAAAGATCGCGATCAGGTAACAACTGTGAAGCTATAGGCAACCTCCGATTCAGGCAAGGCCTATGCAACATTTGTTGTGTGGCAGTGTGCCTGTTGTTTCACGGAAGTAAGCCTCCGCCGGCGATTATCCGCGTTACGTGTCACGGTTGAGTTTCGTCTCGGTGAACAAGGGAACTTTCCCTGCCGCGCACGCGTGGTAATTGGTACCGTGAACTATCACTTAGCCCTTTCTCAGGAGGACACCCGTAATGGCACTTGGCGGCAACCCAGTCTTCAACGGAAAGAATTTCCGTGGAGCAAAGCAGGCCCCGCCTGTACCGCAAAATCCGTACGGCCAGCAATTTAACCCCGCTGGCCGCGCGCCCGGACAGGTCATGGACGGCCAGGCTGCATGGTCGGCCCAGCAACAGGGCATGACCAACGAGCAACTTCAGCAGATGTACAACCAGCCGGCGGCAGGCCCCGCTGACACCGGCCGAATGACATATGACGACGTCATCATGAAGACCGTTGCGTGCTTGGTGGTCCTGGTGATCGGCGCGGCCGTGACACTGTTCGTGGCACCCGGCCTCTCCAGCTTGTTGATGATCGTGGGCGCACTGGGCGGCTTCGTCCTGGCCCTGGTCAACACGTTCAAGAAGCAACCGTCACCGGCACTGATCCTGGCCTATGCCGGACTCGAGGGTCTTTTCCTTGGTGGCCTGACCCGCATTCTGGACGGCATGTACCCCGGCGTCGGCTTGCAGGCCGTCATCGGAACCCTTGCGGTCTTCGGTGTCACCCTGGTGCTCTTCAAGAGCGGCAAGGTCCGCGCCACCCCCAAGATGGTGCGCTTCTTCATGATCGCGACCATCGGCTACGCGGTCTTCGCACTGATCAACCTGGTCATGATGTGGACCGGCGCTGTGCAGGAGCCCTTCGGCCTGCGCACCAGCATCACGATCGCGGGTATCCCGCTGGGTGTCTTCATCGGCATCCTGGCAATCGGCCTTGCTGCGTTCTCGCTCATCATGGACTTCACCAGCATCGAACAAGGCGTTCGTGCGGGCGCCCCGGAGCGCTACTCCTGGGTTGCCGCCTTCGGCCTGACTGTGACGCTGGTTTGGCTCTACGTCGAAATCATCCGACTGCTGGCCATCCTCAGAGGCGACGACTAGTCGTTCACAGCCTTCAACAGAAAATGCCCCCGAGTCACTTCGGGGGCATTTTTGTGTCGTCGAGGGGTGAGGTTTCGCCGGAAAGCGCGCGTCAAAGGGGTGAGAGCCAACCCCTCGGCGCTAGCTCAGCCGCTCGAACACCACCGCCATGCCCTGGCCGCCGCCTACGCAGAGCGTCGCCAGGCCCAAAGTCCCATCGCGTTCCTTGAGGCCGTTGAGCAGCGTGCTGGTCATCCGCGCACCGGTCATGCCAAAGGGGTGTCCCAAAGCGATGGCGCCCCCGTGGACGTTGAGTTTGCCGGGATCGATGCCCAACTCGCGGGCACTTGCTACCACCTGCACGGCAAAGGCCTCGTTGAGTTCCACAAGGTCAATGTCGTCCATGGTCAGTCCGGCCAAGGCAAGTGCACGCCGAGTGGACTCCACCGGCCCCATGCCCATGAGCTCGGGCGAGAGCGCGCTGACCCCGGTGGAGACCACACGCGCCAATGGTTCCAGTCCGAGTTCGCGCGCCCTGGTGTCGCTCATGACCACCACGGCCGCCGCGCCATCGTTGAGGGGACAGGCATTGCCCGCCGTGACGGTCCCTTCCGGACGAAAGACGGGCTGCAGGGCGGACACCGCTTCCAAGGTCACTCCTGCCCTGGGAGAGTCGTCACGGTCAACAACCACCCCGTCCTTGCGGGTGTAGGGCGTGATGTCCCGCGCGTAGAACCCGGAGGCTATCGCGGTCTCGGCACGGTTTTGGCTCAGCACTCCCCATTCATCCTGCTCGGCCCGACTGATGCCGTAGCTGGTGGCAACGTTTTCCGCTGTCTGGCCCATGGCGATGTAGATATCCGGCAAGCGGCCACCGAGCCGGGGGTCAGTCCACGGAATGTTGGAGGCTGCCCGGGCTGCAGTGCGTTGGGCCGATGCTTCAAAAAGTGGGTTGTGGTTGGCGGTATCGGTTTCGCCCGCGCCTGCCCAGTTCTGGTAGCGGGACACGCTTTCCACTCCGGCTGAGACAACGGCGTTGGCTTCACCGGATTTGATGGCGTGGAAGGCCATCCTCAGGGTTTGCAGGCTCGAGGCGCAAAAACGATTGATGGTGGCTCCGGGAACCCGGTCCAGCCCGGCCAAAACCGCCACCACCCGCGCCATGTTCGAGCCCGCCTCGCCGCTCGGCTCGGCGCAGCCCAGGAGGATGTCATCCAGGCCGCGCCCGTCCTCGGCTCCGGGATCGAATCCCGGTATCTTGTCCAGCGCGGCCAGGACCATGGCCGTGGCGAGGTCGTCAGGCCGCTCATCATTGAGGGAGCCCTTGAAGGCGCGACCTATGGGACTCCTGGCAGTGGAAACAATGACAGCCTCAGTCATGGCCCCAGCTTACGCCCGGCAGCGGGGCGGTTGCCGGGCGCAAACGGTGCAGCTCAGACGAGGCGAAGTGCGCCCGCGGCTGGAGTGACCGTAAAGATGTCCGGCGTGGTAAAGCCCGCCTCCGCGAAGGAATGCACGACGGCGTCACGCACCTGCTGCTCCTGTCCCACCGGAGTCAGCGCGATGGCCGAGCCACCGAAACCGCCGCCGGTCATACGCGCGCCGATGGCGCCATTGGCACGGGAAGTGTCCACGGCGAGATCAAGTTCCGGGCAGGAGATTTCGAAGTCGTCGCGCATGGAGACATGGCTGGCGTCCAGCAGGGCTCCGATGCTTGCGGGGCCTTGAGCCCCGAGTACTTCCACGGTCTGGAGAACGCGGTCGTTCTCGGTGACAACGTGGCGGACCCGCCGGAGAGTCGTTTCGTCCAAGAGTCCGGCCGCCTCCTCCAAGGCGTCCACGCCGACGTCGCGCAGTGCTTTGACGCCAAGGATTTCGGCACCCAACTCGCAGGACGCGCGCCTGGAAGCGTAGCCGCCGTCGGCGTGTGAGTGCGAGACCTTGGTGTCGATGACCAACAGGACCAGGCCTGAGGCCTCGGCGTCGAAGGGCACCAGCTCCACATGCTGATCCCGGCAATCAAGGAAGACAGCGTGCCCCTTGGCGCCACGCAGGGATGCTGACTGGTCCATGATTCCGGTGGGCGCACCGACGAAGACGTTTTCGGCCCGCTGTGTGGCCAGGACGAGTTCCTCCGCGGCAAAGCCGGCGCCCGTCAGTTCGTTGAGTGCGGAGATGACGGCGCACTCAATGGCATGGGAAGAGGACAATCCCGCGCCAAGGGGGACATCGGAGTCAAGCAGCAGGTCAAAACCGGGCACCTCAATGCCGCGCTCCTGCAGTGCCCAAGCGACGCCAAGCGGGTAGCGGGACCAGCCTTCTCCCGAGCCGGGCTCAAGATCTGCAACACTGGCCTCCACCATGCCGTGGCCACCAAAAGTGGACAACATGCGGACCGTTGAATCGTCGCGGACGCGCAAGGCAACCTTCGCGGTCCTGTCGATGGCGAAGGGAAGCACGAAGCCTTCGTTGTAATCGGTGTGTTCGCCTATCAGGTTGACGCGCCCGGGTGCCTGCCACACGCCGTCGGGCGCTGCACCGAACGTTTCCTGGAAGCGGGCGGTGAGGACGGTGGCGTCCGTTGTAGTGGTCATGCTCGGATGCCTTCCATGGTTTGGTTGGTCGATGGTGCTGCCGCGACGCTGCGCAGCCGCTCGGCCACAGCTTCAGGTGTTGTGTCGTTGATGAATGCGCCCATTGCGGCTTCGGAGCCGGCCAGGTACTTGAGCTTATCGGCCGCTCGCCGGGGCGAGGTCAGCTGCAGGTGCAACTGGCCCGCGGGGCGGAGGGCCGGGTCCAGCGGTGCCTGGTGCCACGCCGAGATGTACGGCATGGGTGTGGGGTAGAGGGAATCGAGCCGTTTGAGCAGGTCCAGGTAGACATGCGAAAGTTCGTCGCGTTCCTCGCCGGTCAGTGCTGCGAGGTCTGGCACGCTGCGGTGTGGGACCAGGTGGATTTCCAGTGGCCAGCGGGCGGCGAACGGCACGTAGGCGCTGAAGTGCTTGGCCTCGAGGACCATGCGGCTGCCGTCTTCGCGTTCGGCCCTGAGCAGCGACGCCGCGAGCGTTTCCTTCGCGTCGACGTCGTCGTAATATTTGCCGGCCACAGCGCCAAGCTGGGCTGCACGCGGCGTTACATAGGGGTACGCGTAGATCTGGCCGTGGGGGTGGTGCAGGGTGACGCCGATGTCCGCGCCGCGGTTCTCGAACGGGAACACCTGTTTGATGCCGGGCAGGGCGCTCAGGGCCCCGGTCCGCTGGGCCCAGGCTTCGATCACGGTTCGTGCGCGGGTTTCACCCAATTCCGCGAAAGAGCCCGTGTGCTTTGGAGTGAAGGCGACCACTTCGCAGCGGCCGAAAGCCGGTCCGGTGATGCCATGCCCGCTCAGTCCCGGCGCGGGCAGCGGGGGAATGTCGCCCAGCGCCGGTCCGAGGGACGGGAAACGATTCTCGAAGACCACGACGTCGTAGTCCGGCGCCGGGATCTCGGATGGATTCGCAGGCGTGGTGGGGCAGATGGGGCATTGATCCGCCGGGGGAAGATGCGTCCGGGTTTGCCGGTGGGCGGCCACAGCCACCCAATCACCGGACAGCGCGTCATACCTGACCTCGCCGGGCTCGCCACGCGCTGGAAGCTCGCGGTGGTCCACCAGCGACGCGGGTGTCCGTTCCGGAGTTCCGGGATCGTCAAAATAGATCAGCTCTCGGCTGTCGGCGAGGCGGGTTCTGGTGATGCGACTCATGACTCCATTGTTCCACGAATGACCAAAAGCGCATAGTTTCTAACAAAAGCAAACATTTGCGCTTGCGGCGGCACCTTCGGAATGCAGTACCGTAATGGCATGTCCGCCTCTTCCTTGCCCTCCGACAACGCCCAACACTCCGAGTCACGCCGTTTTGCCACCGGCCGCCAGTTCGAGCTGCGACGCGGGGACGCCGTCGCCGTCGTCACCGAGCTGGCCGCGGGCCTGCGACTTTACTCCCGCGGGGGCATCCAGTTGACGGAGAGCTATGGCGACGACGAAATCCCCCCCGGCGCCACCGGCATCACCCTGGCGCCGTGGGCCAACCGGGTGGAAGACGGAGTCTGGTACCTCGAGGGGAAGAAACAGCAACTCGACATCACTGAGGCGTCCCGCAACAACGCCAGCCATGGCCTGCTGCGGAACACTGGCTATGTGCTCGCGGACGAGTCCGAATTCTCCGTGACCCTGGACGCCACGGTCTTCCCGCAGCACGGCTATCCGTTCCTGATGCGGCACCGGGTGCGGTACGAACTCGACGAGGCCCTGGACCTGCGGGTTTCACAGACTTTGGTGAATGACTCGCAGAGTGAGGCTCCCTTCGTCCTGGGCGCCCATCCTTACCTTCGCCTCGGTGATACCGCGCCCGAAGACCTCGTCCTCACCGTCAAGGCGCGCACCCGGTTGGTCGCCGATGAGCGGCTGATCCCACGCAGCGCAACCCCGGCGGATGGCCAGTACGACTTTTCCGCCGGTACCGCGGTTGGTTCGGCGCTGGTGGACGTCGCCTTGACGGACCTGACGTTCGACGGCGGTGTGGCACGCCATACGCTGACCGGTCCTGACGGCCGCAGTGTGAGCTTGGAGCAGGACGAGTACTGCCATTACGTCCACGTTTTCATCACCGACACCTTTCCGGGACGCTCCAGGGCAGTGGCCATCGAGCCGATGACTGGCCCGGCGAACGCGTTCAACAGCGGGGATGGCCTCCGCTGGTTGGCGCCGGGTGAGGCGTTCACCATGAACTGGGGCATCACAGCGTCCGTTTAGGCGGTGTAGCTCAGGTTGTGTCCTTTCAGGCCCTGTGCCTGCAGGCTGTGTCCCTCCGTTTGCGGTCGGCGGCCTGCGGGTCGGTTTCCCATACGGCGCGGGCTACGGAATTATGGGTTTATGACGCCAACACCGGACGCCAAGCCCCGTTCTGACCGCCAAATCGCCGAAGACATCCCCTACGGGGTACGGATTGCTGCCGCGTGGTCGTGGCGTGCCGGGCTGATCCTGCTCATGATCGGCGCTTTGGTGTGGCTGCTGGGCAAGGTCAGTTTCCTCATCATTCCCGTGATGGTGGCTGCCCTGCTGGCAGGCCTGCTCTACCCGGTGGTGGCGTGGCTGCGCAACCGCAAGATTCCCAACGGAGCCGCCGTCGCCATCACCGTGCTCGGCTTCATCGGGGTCATCGCCGGCGCGCTCGCATTGGTGGGCAGGCAACTGGTGTCCGGATTCGGGGCGCTCTGGCAGGAGGCCCTGGTGGGCATCCAGCAGATCCAGACCTGGCTGGCGGATGGCCCGCTCCACCTGACCGCGGACCAGATTGACCAGTACATCGCCGATGGCGCCAACGCGTTGCAGAACAACAGCAGCAGCATCCTCAGTGGCGCATTGTCCTTCGGCAGCACCGCCGGACACTTCGCTGCCGGCCTGGTCCTGGCACTTTTCATCCTGATCTTCTTCCTCCTTGAAGGATCCCGGATTTGGGGCTTCCTGGTGCGCCTCCTGCCCAAGACCGCACGGCGTGCCACCGACGGTGCAGGACGGCGGGGCTGGACCTCCATGGTCAGCTACGTCCGGATCCAGATGTTCGTGGCGTTCGTGGACGCTGTGGGCATCGGCGTCGGTGCCGCGATCATCCAGGTCCCGCTGGCCTTGCCCCTTGCTGTCCTCGTTTTCATCGGCTCCTTCATACCGGTGGTGGGCGCGCTGGTCACCGGTGCCATCGCCGTCCTGCTGGCCCTCGTCGCCAATGGGCCCATCAACGCACTGATCATGCTGGCCATCGTCTTGTTGGTCCAGCAGCTTGAGAGCCACATCCTGCAGCCCCTGGTCATGGGCAAAGCCGTGGCCCTGCACCCAGTGGCAGTGATCCTCTCGGTGGCCGCAGGCTCATATCTGGCCGGCATCCCGGGAGCCCTGTTCGCCGTTCCGCTGCTCGCCGTAGTAAATACGGCGGTTCGCTACATTGCGGGCCGGACGTGGGAACATGATGAAGGATTGGGTGGCGTCGAACTCCAAGCTGCGGCCGGCCCGGCGCGGAAAGACGAAGACGCCAACTTCAAGGAAGTCCACCTTCCCGGACCCGAATCCCGTCTCACCAGGGGCGGTACCGGCAAGACCAAGGCTTCAGGAAGCACCTCTGTGGAGGGCCCTGTGGCCGACACCAACAAAGGAGAATAGTCAGTGAATACCCTCGATACCCTGCCCGTCACCCTGGACGATGTCCTCAAGGCGCAGGAGTTGCTCGAGGGCATTATTACCAAGACTCCGGTGGAGTCGTCGCGGGCACTGGGTCACCTTGTAGGCGGCAACGTCTTTTTCAAGTGTGAGAACCTGCAACGCGCCGGCTCGTTCAAAGTCCGTGGCGCCTATGTGCGCATGGCAAGGCTGACGGACGAAGAGAAGAAGCGCGGCGTCGTAGCCGCTTCGGCAGGCAACCACGCCCAAGGTGTGGCAGTGGCTGCCAAGAGCCTGGGCATCAACGCCCGGATCTACATGCCGCTGGGCGTCGCCCTTCCCAAGCTGGCCGCAACGCGCAGCCACGGCGCAGAGGTTATCCTCCACGGCCACAACGTTGACGAGGCACTGGCCGAAGCACAACGCTATGCCAACGAAACCGGTGCCGTCTTCGTGCATCCCTTTGACAACGTTGACGTTGTTGCAGGCCAGGGCACCATCGGATTGGAGATCCTGGACCAGATCCCCAATGTGGACACCATCCTCATGGGCGTCGGAGGCGGCGGACTCCTGGCAGGTGTGGCAGTAGCCATCAAGGCGCGCGCCAAGGAGCTTGGCCGTGAGATCAGGGTTATTGGCGTGCAGGCAGAAAACGCTGCGGCGTACCCGCCCTCCTTGGCTGCCGACGCCCTGGTGCCCTTGAAGAAGGTGTCCACCATGGCCGACGGCATCGCGGTGGGCCGCCCGGGACAGCTGCCGTTCAGCATCATTCGCGAACTCGTTGACGACGTCGTTACTGTCAGCGAAGACTCCTTGGCCAGGGCCCTCATCTTCCTGCTGGAACGGGCCAAGATGGTGGTCGAACCCGCCGGTGCCGTGGGAGTAGCCGCCCTGATGGACGGCAAAATCGAAAACCCTGGGAACACCGCCGTCGTGCTTTCCGGCGGCAACATCGATCCTATGCTCATGCTCAAAGTCATCCAGCGCGGTTTGTCGGCCGCGGGCCGGTTCATGACAGTCCGCATGATGCTGGACGACCGCCCCGGTTCCTTGGCGACGATCGCCCGCATCATTGCCGAGAACGACGCCAACGTCACCGGCCTGGACCACACGCGGCTGGGCGGTTCCATCAGCATGGGCGATGTCTCCATCACCATCAACCTGGAAACGAAGGGCCACGAACACGGCGAACAGGTTCTCGGGGCCTTGCGGGCCGAGGGCTTCCAGCCAATCGTGGTGCACTGACGGGGGAGTGCATTTTGGTGCTTGGAACGCCTGAAGGATCAAGAGCCGAAGCCGGGGAATCCCTGGCCGGACGGGCGAAGGGCGGCCTGCTGTTCATGGGCGGGTTCGTGGTCCTGCTCTATGTCATCGAGATCTTCAACACGCTCATGCGGCACGGTCTCAACGCCACGTTCGGGCTGCGCCCCCGATCCATGGACGGCGTCCTTGACATCCTCACGTTCCCGTTGCTGCACGCCAATCTCCACCACCTGCTCTCCAACACCCTGCCGCTGATCATTTTCGGCTTCCTGGTGTTCCTCTCAGGGATCCGCGTGTTTATCACGGCCTTGGCATTCAGTTGGCTGGGCTCCGGGCTCACCGTGTGGCTCATTGGCGGGGGAGGGGTGACCGTTGGCGCCTCCGGGTTGGTGTTCGGATTCTTCGCATTCCTGCTGGTCAGGGGATTCTTCAACCGGAGCTGGTGGCAGATCCTGCTGTCCGTGGTGCTGTTCATGGCCTACGGCAGCATCCTCTTCGGGGTGTTGCCCACGGTAATGGGCTACATTTCCTGGCAGGCGCACCTCGGGGGAGCGGTGGGCGGCATCATCGCTGCCGTGCTGCTGCGTCCCAAGCCCGCAATCGACGCCCTCTGACCCAACTGGGTGACAGTACATGCTCCACTGAGCCCTCATTGCGACGTGTACTGTCACCCAGTTGGGTAGCCGCGCAACGCAAAACGCCGGCCCCTCCGCGAAGGAGGGGCCGGCGTCGTGCTTTTGTGCCTGGGGTGCTGCTTAGGCGACGTACGGCTTGGCGGAGACGATTTCCACCGGGATTTCCTTGCCGTTGGGGGCGACGTAGCTGAGGCTGTCGCCTTCCTTGTGGCCGATGATGGCTGCGCCGAGGGGCGACTTCTCGCTGAAGACGTCCAGATCGGAATCTCCGGCAATTTCGCGGGAGCCAAGCAGGAAGGTCTCTTCGTCACCGGCAATGCGGGCAACAACCAGCATGCCGGGCTCGACGATTCCGTCGTCAGCCGGGGCTTCGCCGACGTGGGCGTCGCGAAGGAGGGCGGTCAGCTGCCGGATACGGGCTTCGATCTTGCCCTGCTCTTCCTTGGCAGCGTGGTATCCGCCGTTTTCCTTGAGGTCGCCTTCCTGGCGGGCAGCTTCGATCTTCTGGACGATTTCCGCCCGGCCAGCGCCGGAAAGGTGGTCCAGCTCAGCCTTCAAGCGGTCGAAAGCTTCCTGGGTAAGCCAAGCCGCAGTGGCGCTGTTGGTGGTAGACACGGATTTCTCCTCTAGATCTGACAATGCAAAAGACCCCGCCGAGATGGCCACTCGAAAAACTCAGTAACCAACTTAACGGGGTGAAGGTTTCATCCATTGTAGTAAATCCTCTGGACGAACCCAAACCCGTTGAGCCGTGGGTCACACGTTTGTTATTTCCCGCTGTCCACGATCCAGCAGTTGTCAACCACCCCGGAGACGGCCGGGGACTCGGTCCGGAGCGTCGTCCGCTGGATGGTGGTCCTGCCGCCGTCGGCACCGTCCTGGGGCTCGTTGGCGCCGATCTCCACTACCTTCCAGCCCACCACCGCAAACTTGGAATCCAGGGCCTTAATGGCGCATTTCGCGGTAGCCGCAGGGGCCTTGGTGACCTGGTAATCGACCTCCGCCTGGGTGTCGTCCACCGTGCTGTAGCCGATGTCCTTGAACGTAACCGGAGCCTGCGCGGACCCTGTTGCCACGTACGCGGCCAGGGCGATTGCAACCACCAAAGCGGCAATGATGATGTTCCGCTTGGTTTTGCGTGTCATGGCGCGCTTTTGACCGCCGTAGCGATTGGCTAGGCTGGTGCTTGCCGGTACGTGGGTGGCCGAAAGGTCCTCTGAAGTCACCCATCCAGTTTAGTGCCGATCCCGGTGGCGTATTGCCGCCCACGAAGCCAGATCCATGAAAGAGGAGCCGTCACGTGACAGCGTCCAGCAGTTCCGACCAGCAGCTGCGGCTGCTCGCCGTCCACGCCCACCCGGACGATGAGTCCAGCAAGGGTGCGGCAACCATGGCGATGTACGCCGCAGCGGGCGTCGAAGTCATGGTAGCCACGTGCACGGACGGATCCCGTGGAGACATCCAGAACCCGGCCATGGAGGACGCACCACATCCCAAACGGGACATGGCGGGCGCCCGCCGCCTGGAGATGGCCAACGCGGCAGCGGTCCTGGGCATCCAGCAGCGGTGGCTTGGATTCGTGGACTCGGGCCTGCCCGAAGGCGACCCCCTTCCTCCTCTGCCGCCGGGATGCTTCGCGCTGCAGCCGCTGGAGCGGGCCACGGCCCCGCTGGTGCGCCTGGTCCGGCAATTCAAGCCACACGTCATCCTTAGCTACGACGAAAACGGTGGCTACCCCCATCCGGACCACATCATGGCCCACAAGGTAGCCGTCGAAGCTTTCGAGGCCGCAGGCGATCCGGAGCGCTATCCGGGCATGGGCGAACCCTGGGCTCCGGACAAGCTTTATTACGACCGGGCCTTCAGCCCCGCACGTTTCCGTGCCCTGCATTTTGCGTTGGAGGAGGCAGGCCTGCAGTCGCCGTACGCGGAGCGGCTTGCGGCGTGGCTTGAGGCCGACGCCGAGGGGCACACGCCGCCCAGCGGCGGCCACCAGACCACCACCCAGATCGACTGCGGCGACTACTTCGAGGCCCGCGACGACGCCCTGCGGGCCCACCGGACCCAGATCGACCCCTTGGGGTTCTTCTTCGCTGTTTCGCCGGAACTGCAGCGGACCGCGTGGCCGTGGGAGGACTACACGCTGATCAAGTCCCGGGTGTCCTCCGAGCTGCCGGAAAAGGACCTCTTTGCAGGGATAAGATAGGAACGCCCGTAGTTTCTATCGTTCGTAGAAATTACTGGATGGCCCACCAGCATCCCGGCTACGCTTTGCCGGCCGGCGCGCACCAGCTCCCATAGAAGGTTTGACCGTGCACCACTTGATTCTCGCCCTGACCGTCACTCCGTCGCCCGATCCCACGGGCACGCTGCGGCCTGGCCTGTCCGAGGATCAGGTGACGCCGGGCACCTGGGGTTTTGTCCTCACGGCCTTCATCGTGATCCTCACCACCTTCCTGATCGTGGACATGGTCCGCAGGATCCGGCGTGTCCGCTACCGTGCGCAGGTTGAGGAGGCGCGCCTGGCCGCCGAAGCCGGTGGGTCCTCCGCCGACGGCAATCCGGTAGATACCGGCAATCCCGCTGATGAGAACGGCGACGCCGGTCCCCGAACCCGCTGATTCGGCGTGCCGCGCGGGGCGCGATTGGGCACGACCGGGCGTGCCGCCGGGCTAGCCCAGTACGGCCATCATGATGGCGATGAAGTGCGCGGCGAAGGCCAGCACCGTGAAGGCGTGAAACAACTCGTGGAAGCCAAAATGCCGCATGCTGAAGTTCGGCTTTTTGAGCGCGTAGAACACCGCTCCTGCGATATAAAGAGCTCCGCCAACGCAAATGAGGATGGCGGCGGCGGCATTCGCGGCGAAGAATTGCGGCAGGTAGAACAGTGCCCCGCAACCGAGGGCGATGTAGACCGGCACGTAGAGCCAGCGCGGGGCGTGGGTCCACAGGATCCGGGACAACACACCGACGATGGCCCCGGACCATACCAGCCAGAGCAGTGTCACGGCCTCGGACCGTTCCAGTAAGGACCACGCCAGTGGCGTGTAGCTGCCGGCGATGACCAGCATGATATTCGTGTGGTCCAGCCGCTTGAGCAGCATGCGGACCTTGGGCGACCAGTTTCCCCGGTGGTACACGGCGCTGACGCCGAACAGGAGGAAACCGGTGAGGGCGTAGATGGCGGACGTGATTTTGCGATCCGCAGTGGGGGCAACCGTCACCAGGACGATCCCTGCGGCAAGTGCAAAAGGAGCCGCAACTGCGTGGATCCATCCGCGCCAGAGGGGCTTCGTTTCGAGGAGCTCGGGCATGGTCCAAGAATAACCTACGTTCCGGTAAGTTACTTCTGGGTAACAACAGTGGGACGGTTTTTGACTTGCGACTGCACCGGCTCGCCACCTTGGGAAGGTAGCCTTGGATGTGCGTCGTCGTACAAGAATGGAAGTCAGGTGAGAGTCCGGTGGAGCTGCCCGGTTTCCTCTATGGCTTCTATGAGCGCAAACTGCTGCGCTCGCTCAAGCAGGACCAGATCCCCCGGCATATCGGGGTGATGGTTGATGGCAACCGTCGTTGGGCGCGCCAGTTCAACGCTCCCACCAGCCAGGGACACCAGGCCGGCGCCGACAAGATCCACGAGTTCCTGGGCTGGTGCCAGGAACTCGGCGTCAAAGTGGTCACTCTCTACATGCTCTCCACGGACAACATGAACCGCTCCGGCGAGGAGCTGGACCTTCTCATGGGCATCATCGCCAACACCATGGACCGGTTGGACGAAGACGAGGACGTCTCCGTTCACGCCATGGGTGCCCCCGAACTTCTTCCCGACTACCTGGCCGAGCGGCTGAACAAGCTGACCTCGCGCACGCCGGTCCACGAAAACATCCACGTCAACGTCGCCGTCGGCTACGGTGGCCGCCGTGAAATAGTCGACGCCGTGAGGGAACTTCTGCACGACGCCGCCTCCAAGGGGCGCACCATGACGGAGGTGGCAGATGAACTTTCGGTGGACGACATCTCCAGGTTCCTTTACACGAGGGGCCAGCCCGATCCGGACCTGGTGATCAGGACCTCGGGGGAGCAGCGGCTCTCCGGCTTTCTTATGTGGCAGAGCGCCTACAGCGAGTTCTATTTCTGCGAGGCCCTCTGGCCCGCCTTCCGCAAGGTCGATTTCCTGCGTGCGCTCAGGGATTATGCCGGGCGGCAGCGCCGCTACGGAACCTAGCCGGCGGCCGGTTCACCGAAAATTAACGAGCCGGACATGCGACTTGCCGACGACGGATTGCGGAAATGAATGTGTCCGGGATTACGTTAATCCCATCAGCAGGCAAAACCGCCCGCTGATCGGGGAGGCCAGTACATGGAGCGGAACATCGCACCAGTTACATGGGAGGCCACGCCCGGCCTTCCGGCCGAGCCGCTTCACCATTAGGCCGGGCGACCGCCCGGGGCTGGAGTCGATGTGGCTATTTCTGAGCAACTGCCCGCAATGGTTTCCGACGGGGAAAGTGCAGCTACCTCTCGCGCCAAGCGGGTCCCACAAAAAGCGCGGGCAACAGCGTCCGCCACGGGCCGCAGCTATGTGATCGATACATCTGTCCTGCTTTCGGACCCCCACGCACTGTTGCGGTTCGCGGAGCACGAAGTCATCGTTCCCATCGTGGTCATCAGCGAGTTGGAAGGAAAACGCCACGATCCCGAACTTGGCTATTTCGCCAGGAAAGCCCTGCGCCTCCTGGACGACCTCAGGATCGAACACGGGGGACTGGACCAAGCCATTCCATTGGGCAAGGACGGCGGACTTCTCAGGGTGGAGATGAACCATATCTCCCCGGAGGTGCTTCCGGCAGGTTTCCGCGGGGGCGATAACGACAGCCGGATTCTGGCCGTAGCCAAGAACCTGGCCAATGAGGGCCACAACGTCACGGTGGTCTCCAAGGACCTCCCCATGCGGGTCAAGGCATCGGCCATGGGGCTCCAAGCCGATGAGTACCGCAACGAATTGGTCAAAGACTCCGGTTGGACCGGCATGGCCGAGATTGAAGCCAACGACGACGAAATCACCGCCCTTTATGGTCACGAACCGGTCTTCATTCCGGCAGCCGCCGAACTTCCCGTCAACACAGGGCTGGTACTCCTTTCCAACCGGGGCTCCGCGTTGGGTCGGGTTGGAGCTGACAAGCAGGTGCGCCTGGTCAAGGGCGATCGTGATGTCTTCGGCCTCCACGGCCGCTCGGCGGAACAGCGGCTTGCGATTGACATGCTGATGGATCCCTCCGTGGGCATCGTGTCCATCGGTGGACGGGCAGGCACTGGAAAGTCAGCACTCGCCCTCTGTGCCGGCCTGGAAGCGGTCCTGGAGCGCCGAGAGCACCGCAAAGTGGTTGTGTTCCGCCCCCTCTACGCGGTAGGCGGGCAGGAGCTCGGCTACCTCCCGGGTTCCGAATCCGAGAAAATGAACCCATGGGCCCAGGCGGTGTTCGACACCCTCGGAGCCCTGGTCAGCCAGGAAGTGGTGGAAGAAGTCATGGATCGCGGCATGCTCGAGGTCCTGCCACTGACCCACATCCGCGGGCGTTCGCTGCACGATGCCTTCGTGATCGTGGATGAGGCGCAGTCCCTGGAGAAGAACGTTCTCTTGACCGTCATGAGCCGCATCGGGCAAAACTCCAAGATCGTCCTCACCCACGACGTCGCCCAGCGCGACAACCTCCGAGTGGGGCGCCACGACGGCGTTGCTGCAGTGGTTGAGACCCTGAAGGGACATCCGCTGTTCGGCCACATTACGTTGACCCGTTCCGAGCGTTCGCCGATTGCGGCCTTGGTGACGGAGTTGCTCGAAGGAGCTGAAATCTAGTCTCTTCAAGTGGTGCCAAGGGCCGTGGTCCGGTTCGCCGGGCCACGGCCCTTGGCCTAGAGCTTGAGGTACTTTTTCAGTTCTTCGTGGCCTTGGACTTTGAGGGTCCAGTCGGGGCGTTTGAAGGTGGCTGGGGTGAGGCGGACTCTTTGGACTTCCTCGACCTTTTCGCCCCAGCCGTCGCGGTGAATTCCGTTCGGTTCGTAGCCGAGGCTGGATGAGACGCCCAGGGATTGTTGGTTCCAGGCGGCGGCCTCCGACTCAGCCACTTCGGCGCCCAGATAATCGAAAGCAAAGCTGACGACGGCGGCGCGCATCTCTTTGCCGAAGCCCTGGCCCTGTATGGACTGCTTGAGCCAGGAACCCGTACTGACGGTCTTGAGCGTTTTGAAGTTCTTGGCGCCGAGGTCCTGCACGCCGAGGAATTGCTCGTCATGCCAGACCGCGAGGAGGAGCGTCCAGGAGTCGGGTGTGAAGTTGGCCCGGCACCGCCAGTACCACTGCGCCATGTTGGGCGCCAGCTCGGTGTCAGGCATTTCGGCCCATGGCATGCTGAACGGGCTCTTGCCTGGTTCGTGGATACCGGAGCGGGCCGCGTCCACGGCGGCGGGGATGTCGTCGTCGAGAATTGGACGGACTGTGAGCCTCGGGGTGGTGAGGGTCAGTCCGAACGGGGGCCATATTTCTGCCAGCGATGTCATCGCCGTAGCCTAACCCGGCAACCCGGCAACCTGGCAACCCGGCAAACCGGGAAACAACCGGGCGCCGTCAGGCGGCGGGGCCGATGTCCCAGGGAATGTGGCGCCGCACATCCGTGAGGTTCATCGACTCCGCAAGGAACAAGTCATCGAGCATATACTCGTCGACGCCCAAAATCTTTAGCCAATGGCCTGTGCCGGACGAATCTCCGTCGAGGCTCTGGCTGGCCACGCAGACCCCGGTGCCAATGTCGATCCGGAGGAGCGTCCTCCCGACATGGACCAGGGGGTGGATCGGATCGGAAGGGACGTAGGTCCGGCTCGGTGTCACGATCGCTTCCAAGGCCGGGCGGCCTTCGTGGTCCACCTCGCACATCGATTCGGCAAAAACGCGGTTGGTGTCCGGAAACTCGATGGGGACAGGTGCATTGCCCGCCAACTCCACCGGATCCAACGCCGCGGCGAGGCGGCCGTTGCCGAACGAGGGCTCGCCGTAAGCCGCCTCCGGACGGCGACGGACCAGCCCGGCGTCGTCGTATACCGGCGTCACGAGGTGGGCCGGAAGCAACCAGGAGCGCCGGGTCGCGCTGACGTACATGTCATCACGGGAGTCGTTGATGCCGGTGGTGCTGTGGAGCAACTGCCCATCAACCGTCTCAAGGCGGAGCGCCCCGGGACGTCGGAGCCAGGCGCGCACCAGGCTGGCCCCGGTGCCGGGTCGCTCAAGGTACTCGAACCGCAAAGTGGTCCACTTCCATGGCGAAGAGCGGCAAAGATTCCTGAATGTGGAGGACAAGTCAAAGCCCGGTACTTCTGCACTGTAGCGCCCCATATCCACAGTTTACCGAAGGGTTCAAGCAGGCCCGACGGATAAAACGGGATAGCATCCGAAGGTGATCCGACGACTCTCCGAGCTCTGGACAGCAAGCCCCGTGGGCTTCTGGTTGCTGGCGGCTGCTTGCCTGTATTTCGTGGTGATGGCTGTCCGGCTCACGGTTATCGATATCCGGAGCCACTTGCTGCCGAACCGCATCGTGTTTCCGTCCTATGGCGTGGCCGGTGTCCTGCTCCTGGCTGCGGCGGTTTTGGCGTCTTTCCCGGAGGCGGGCAACGGCCATGCGGCGTCTGCGGCTCTATTTGGGGTACCGGGACTGGCGGCACTGGCCGGCGGAGTTGTCCTCTGGCTCTTCTATTTCGTGCTGCGTTTCATCCATCCGCCCGGCATGGGCTTTGGCGACGTGAAGCTGGCCGGTGTGCTGGGCCTTTATCTGGGCTACTTGGGCTGGAGCCATCTCTTTGCGGGAACCTTCGCGGCCTTCCTGCTGGGAGGGCTGTGGAGCCTCGCCGTCCTTGCCACGCGACGCGGAACCATGCGCTCGGCCATCCCGTTCGGTCCCTTCATGCTGGCCGGAGCGGCCGCCGCAATGGTGCTGCTGCCAGCTTGAGGCTAGCCTGTCTGCAAAGGCTGCAACCGCCGCCGGACCGATCACGCTTATGAGGAACGCTGAACCATGGGTGCACCGGATTTCGTGCTCAGACTGCGGGAGAAGATTGGCCATGATCCACTGTGGCTCCCGGCCGTCCGGGGGGTGGTGTTTGACGACGAAGGCAGGGTGCTGCTGGGCCAGCGCGCCGATAACGGGCATTGGGCCCTCATCACCGGAATGCTGGAACCGGGCGAACATCCAGCGCCGGGGCTCGTGCGTGAAATCTTTGAGGAAACAGCGGTGGTGGCAGAGACCGAGCGGATCATCGGCGTCGGCGTCGTGGGTCCGGTGACCTTTCCGAACGGTGACGTTTGCGACTTCCTGGACATCACGTTCCGCTGCAGATATGTGTCCGGCGAAGCCCGGGTCAACGACGACGAATCCCTGGCCGTGGGGTGGTTTGCCTTGGACGACCTCCCGGAAATGAGCGCCGGAAACCTTGAAGCCATCAGGCTGGCCACGGAGCCCGAAGGCCCCGTGGCTTACCAGATGGAGGACTAGCTACTGACGTCCGGCGTCGGCAGTTGGACGATCCTCGTGAAGACCCTCAGAGACCTCGCTGTTGGAGGCCTGCTGCGAAGTTCCCAGACGCTCAGCCTCAAGCCTTTCAGCTTCGGCGCCGCCCACAGCTTCGCCTCGCGCCACCATGCCCGCAGTATCGGAGAGCGGGATCTGCTTCAACGTAATAGCGAGGATAAGGGCGATCGCGATGAACGGCACCAGGTACCAGAACACGGGCGCCAAGGAGTTGGCGTAGGCGTTGACGATTGCGTCACGCAGCTGCTCCGGAAGCTGGGCCAGCGCCTGCGGGTCAAGCGTGCTGGTGGACTGCGAGGCCTGCTCCGAGGAGGCACCGGCCCCGGTGAAGGCCTTGGTCAGGGACTCGGCCAGGCGGTTGGTGAAGATGGAACCGAACACTGCCACCCCCAGGGAAGCACCTACTTCGCGGAAGTAGTTGTTGGTGCTGGTGGCTGTTCCGATCTGGTCAGCCGGTACGGAGTTCTGCACCACCAGGACAATCACCTGCATGATCAAGCCAAGTCCCGCACCGAAAATGAACAGCTGGACGCAAATGACCCAGATCGGCGTTTCGGCGGTGAGCGTGGTCAGCCACAGCATGGCCGCGATGGTCAGCGAAGCACCCAGGATGGGGAACATCTTGTACTTGCCGGTCTTGGAAATCCGGATACCGGAGTAAATGGACGTGCCCATCAGGCCTACCATCATGGGCAGCATCAACAGCCCCGATTCGGCGGCCGAGGTGCCGGAAGACATCTGCAGGAACGTGGGCACGAAGGCGATGGCCGCGAACATGCCCAGGCCCAGCGTGAAGCCGATGGCCGTGGCGTTGACGAAGATGGGGTTCTTGAACAGGCTCAACGGGATGATGGGATCCTCGGCGCGGCGTTCCGCCATGACGAAGGCCACCGCGGCCAGGACCATGCCGGCACCGAAAGCCCATGTCAGGGGTGAATCCCACCCTTCGTCCTTCTTGCCGCCGAAGTCAGTGAAGAAGATGAGGCAGGTGGTTGCGGCGGAAAGGAACAGGACGCCGAGGATGTCGATCTTCTTCTCGGCCTTCTTGTTCGGCAGGGTCAGGGTGAACCAGGCGGTGAGGAAGGCTGCGATGCCGATGGGGATGTTGATGTAGAAGGCCCATTCCCAGGTCAGGTGGTCAACGAAATACCCGCCCAGCAACGGACCGGCAACAGCGGAGAGGCCGAAGATGGCACCCAGCGGGCCCATGTACTTGCCGCGTTCCTTGGCTGGAACGATGTCCGCGATGATGGCCTGGGACAGGATCATCAGACCGCCGCCACCCAAGCCCTGGATGGCACGGAAAATTACGAAGCCCCAGAAATCAGTGGCGAACGCGCAGCCAACGGATGCGAGCGTAAACAGCGCGATGGCTACCAGGAACAGGTTGCGGCGGCCAAGGATGTCGCCGAACTTGCCGTAGATGGGCATGACGATGGTGGTGGCCAGCAGGTAGGCGGTGGTGATCCACGCCTGGTGCTCCACGCCGCCAAGCTTGCCCACGATGGTAGGCATGGCGGTGGAGACGATCGTTTGGTCGAGGCTGGACAGGAGCATGCCTGCGATCAGCGCCGAGAAGATGATCCAGATACGTTTCTGGGTCAGCAGCAAGGGCTCGGCTGCCTTCGAGAGTGTACTCATGCGGGGTCCTTCGGGGTTTCTACAGGGGTGGTGTCCAGCGGTTGTGAAAAAAGTTTCCGGGCTGCGGAGAGATTCTGGTCCAGAAGTTCGCGGTAGGACCGGCTGTTGTCCTCGGAGAAGAACTCCTGCGACGCCTTTTTGGATACGGCGCCGAAAACAGCCGATGCCACAACGATCTCCGGATGGTTGGGGTCCAGGCCTTCCCGGGCTGCGATCAGTTCCATGAACTCGCGTTCCCGGGCCTCGCCCTCAAGCGTCATGCGGCCAAGGAGCTGCGGCTCGGCTTTGATGGCGGCGATCAATTGATGGACTTCGGTGTGGCTGATGGTGGAACGCTCCACGATGTCCAGGGTGAGGTGGTAAAGCGCGGCCAGCAGCGTGTTCGAGATGCCCCCATCCACACGCTGGGGATCCCGGTTGAAGTTTTCCAGGGCGTCGTGCGGCGTTTCATCCGAGAAGGAACCAATCACGGCATCCTCCTTGGAGTGGAAGTAGTTGAAGAAAGTGCGCCGGGAGATGCCGGCTTCTTCGCAGACCTCCTCCACGGTGTAGCCGTTCAGTCCGCGTTCGGCTGTCAGGGAACGCGCGACGGCGGTGATCGCCAAACGCGTGGCGACCCTTTTGCGCTCGCGGAGGCCGCCGTCAATGTTTGCACTATTACTCACAAAGTAAAGTTTTGCACTCAAAAGAGGAAAGTGCAAAAAGATAGCCGTGTGCCGTCTCTCACACATCCCGGGTACGACGACGGCCGGTACCTTCCGTGCGGAAGGTACCGGCCGTCGTCGTACTCTTAGTGCCTCCGGTGAGGCTGGTTGTCCTAGGCCTTGTGGGCCGGGGACGTCATGGTGGTGACGTCCAGGGCCTTGTCCAGGTCAGCCTCGGAAACCTTTCCTTCACCTTCGCCTACGAAGCCGAGCTTCTCGGTTGCCTGGCGGATGGTCAGGCCTTCCTTGACGGCGATCTTGGCGATCTTTGCTGCGTTTTCGTAACCGATGTACTTGTTCAGGGGCGTCACGATGGACGGGGAAGCCTCAGCGAGGAAGCGGGCGCGCTCGACGTTCGCGGTGATGCCGTCGATCATCTTGTCGGCCATGACGCGGCTGGTGTTGGCCAGCAGGCGGATGGACTCAAGGAGGTTGGCGGCCATGACGGGGATGCCAACGTTCAGTTCGAAAGCGCCGTTGGTGCCGGACCAGGCGATCGCGGTGTCGTTGCCGATGACCTGGGCGCAGACCATGATGGACGCTTCGCAGATGACCGGGTTGACCTTGCCGGGCATGATGGAGGATCCCGGCTGGAGGTCGGGGATGGCGATTTCGCCGAGGCCCGTGTTGGGGCCCGAACCCATCCAGCGGAGGTCGTTGTTGATCTTCATGAAGGAGATCGCGATGTTGCGGAGCTGGCTGGAGCCTTCGATCAGGCCGTCGCGGTTTGCCTGGGCCTCGAAGTGGTCGCGGGCTTCGGTCAGCGGCAGGCCGGTGTCGGCGGCGAGCAGTTCGATGACGCGTTCCGGGAAACCTGCGGGGGTGTTGATGCCGGTACCAACGGCGGTGCCGCCCAGGGGTACTTCGGCAACGCGGGGGAGTGCTGCGTTAATGCGCTCGATGCCGTAGCGGACCTGTGCTGCGTAGCCGCCGAACTCCTGGCCAAGCATGACCGGGGTGGCATCCATGAGGTGCGTGCGGCCGGACTTGACGACGTCCTTGAACTCCTCGGCCTTGCGGTCAAGCGATGCTGCCAGGTACTCAAGGGCTGGGATCAGGTCATTGATCAAGGCCGAGGTGGCGGCAACGTGGACGGACGTCGGGAAGACGTCGTTGGAGGACTGCGAAGCGTTGACGTGGTCGTTGGGGTGGACCACCTTGTCGCTGCCCGAGGCCGAGAGGGCGCGGGAGGCCAGTTCGGCGATGACCTCGTTGGTGTTCATGTTGGACGAGGTGCCCGAGCCGGTCTGGAAAACGTCAATCGGGAAGTCGCCGTCGTACTTACCGGTTGCAACCTCATCGGCAGCAGCAGCGATGGCCTCGGCGAGCTCACCATCGAGCACCCCCAGTTCGGCGTTCGCCAGTGCGGCAGCCTTCTTTACGCGGGCCAGGGCCTCGATGTGGGTGCGCTCAAGCGTCTTGCCGGAGATGGGGAAGTTCTCCACAGCACGCTGCGTCTGGGCGCGGTACAGGGCGTTCACGGGGACGCGAACTTCGCCCATCGTGTCATGTTCAATACGGAACTCAGTGGTGGAAGTCATGGGGCTAGCTTATGGCGATTCGACGCCTCACAGAAAACCCGGGGGAGAGTGCTACGTGCTCCGGCTTTGACGCCGGAGCACGTCCTCCTAGAGCTTGCCGATCCCTGAAACGAGGGCCGCACGGCCTTCGTCGAGCTTGTAGGACAGGCCGACGACGGCGACGCGGCCGTCGTCGATGGCGTCGGAAATCACACGCGAGCTGTCGGCCAGACGGGCAGCGGTCTGCTTGACGTGCTCCACTACCATCTCGTTGACGTCTTCCTGCTCGTTGCGCTTGGCTGTCAAAACGGACGGTGTGATGCGCTCAACGAGGTCGCGGATGAAGCCCGCAGGCATTTCACCGGTTTCGACGGCGGCCTTGGTGGCTGTCACTGCGCCGCAACTGTCGTGGCCGAGGATGACGATCAAGGGGACCCGGAGCTGGCTGATGCTGTATTCCAGGGAACCGAGGACGGCGTCGTCGATCACCTGGCCGGCGGTCCGGACCACGAAGGCATCGCCGAGACCGAGATCAAAAATGATCTCGGCGGCGAGCCTGGAATCCGAACAACCAAAGATCACGGCGAACGGGTTCTGGTCATTGAGCAGGGACGAGCGGCGGGCGGCATCCTGGTTGGGGTGCAGGGATTCGCCGGAGACAAAGCGTTCGTTGCCCTCGCGGAGACGGCGCCACGCCAGGGCTGGAGTCAGGTAAGTAGGCACGAACCTTACTTTACGACGCCGGCAGGGCAGTCCGTGAAACTATTGCGCCCGAAGTGCTCAGGCTGACGGCGACGCCGAACCGGAAGGTGCCGTGCCCTGGTCGGCAGACTTGACGACGGCAGCGGCCAGGGTCGCGAACTCATCGAGGCTGGCCGTGCCACTCAGGATGATGGTGGTGCCTTTGTACTCCAGGACCATGCTGCGCTTTTCCTTGCCCGAGTCGCGCAGTTCCCACTCCTGGCCGCCGGCGTTGCGGGTTCCGGTCACCGGGAGGTTGCCGGTCTGCTGCAGCGTCCAGGTGGGGTTGGCCTTATTGGTCTGGGTGACGCCAATGAAAGCTTCCTTGGGAGTCAAGTAGCCAACCTCCCAGGTGGGCACGCCGGTTCCGCTGCCGGATTCCCAGCGGGCGTAATTCGGGGTGAATGTGTCGCCGGTATCAGGCGATACGGGTGTGAATCCCGCCACACCTTCGGCGTTTTTGGCGATGGAAGCGACATCAATAGGCGGCCTGAAGCTTTCGCCCTTGGGGGCGGGATTCATCAAGACGATGGGGAGGAAAGCCAGCACGCAGAGCAAAAGTGCGATGACCATGCCAATGACGGAGGCGTTGGCCCGTTTGGCAGCTTTCGCCGCAATGACGGGTTTGTACGGGGCATCCGGGGCATCGGGGGCTTTGGTTTGGTCAGCCGCGGCAGCATCCGGTTGGTTGCCGGCAGCGGGCTTGTCCTGCGTTTCACTCACCCCTCCATGATCCCTTATCAAGGCAGGGAACACACATCGGGCAACCTCACCACCGGTATTGCGGGCGGTGGTCATTCAACGACTCCCGGTGGACGTGGCGACTATGATCGTTGGTAGAGGAACCCCGGGTTGCCCCGCGCAACCATGTCCGGTCCCGTGAATCGTCACTCGAAGAAGAGGTTCAAGTGTCTCCTGCACCAATGACCCAGCAGTATTCCACGATTTCGCCGTCGCTCGCCGTCGGCATCGACGAACCCGACCGCAACCTTGCGCTTGAACTCGTCCGCGTCACCGAAGCTGCGGCAATCGCCGGTGGCCACTGGGTAGGTTTCGGCGATAAGAACAAAGCAGACGGCGCCGCCGTCGACGCCATGCGTTCGTTCCTTCACACCGTCCACTTCAATGGCGTTGTGGTGATTGGTGAAGGCGAAAAAGACGAAGCCCCCATGTTGTTCAACGGCGAGCAGGTTGGTGACGGCACCGGTCCGGAGTGCGACGTCGCAGTCGATCCCATCGACGGAACCCGCCTCACCGCCCTGGGCATCAACAACGCCCTGGCTGTTCTGGCAGTGGCCGAGCGTGGCTCCATGTTCGACCCCTCCGCCGTGTTCTACATGGAGAAGCTCGTCACCGGCCCGGAAGCTGCCGACATGGTGGACCTTCGCCTGCCCGTGAAGCAGAACCTGCACCTGATCGCCAAGGCCAAGGGCGTCAAGGTCAACCAGCTCAACGTCATGATCCTTGACCGCGACCGCCACCGTCCGCTGGTTGAAGAAATCCGCGAGGCCGGTGCCCGCACCAAGTTCATCATGGACGGCGACGTTGCCGGCGCCATCGCCGCAGCCCGCACCGGCACCGGCGTCGACGCCCTCATGGGCATCGGCGGCACGCCTGAAGGCATCGTTGCAGCCTGCGCCATCAAGTCGCTCGGCGGCGTCATCCAGGGCCGCTTGTGGCCGACGTCGGACGACGAGAAGCAGAAGGCCATCGACGCCGGACACGACCTCGACCGCGTCCTGTCCACCAACGACCTCGTCACCTCGGACAACTGCTACTTCGCAGCCACCGGCATCACCGACGGCGACCTCCTGCACGGCGTCCGCTACCAGAAGGACCGCGTCCTCACGCAGTCCATCGTGATGCGCTCGAAGTCCGGCACCGTCCGTTTCGTTGACGCTGAGCACCACGCATCCAAGTGGGAGACGTACGCGCGCAAGGCGTAGTACCCCCTACGTACCAACTGAAGGACGGCGGGCATCGCTCGGCGGCTATCTCCTCGTACCTCGTCGATTTGATGCCGCTTTCGCGATACCCGCCGTCCTTTTCTGTGCCCGCCCGGTTTCGGCTTCGCGCATTTTTTGGTGGGGCGGTGCCGATGGGTGTACCGGCGCCACCTACTTTGCCGATTAGGGCAGCCCGCCACGCCGTAATCAGCGGCGTGCCCCCTTCCGGGCGGGCCCAAAGTGGGTCGCAGCGGCACGTGGGGACATTTGAATTTGGGCGGCGTCAGGGCTGATGCGCGTCGCAAGCCCGACGGCGGTACTTGGGTGGGTGCCAGACGTCGGGCTTTCTTGGAGCGGCGCCCATGGAGTGCGCCGTCGCCACCTGCTTTGCCGATTAGGGCAGCCGGACACGCCGTAACCGCCGGCGTGTCCCGACCCCAGCGGGCCCAAAGTGGGTCGCAGCGGGACGTGGGGACATTTGAATTTGGACGGCGTCAGGGCTGATCCGCGTCGAAAGCCCGACGGCGGTACTCGGGTGAGTGCCCGACGTCGGGCTTTCCGGGAGCGTGCCGCTGGATGTGCCGTCGCCACCTACTTTCCGACTTAGGGCGCCCGACACGCCGTGAAGACCGGCGCGTCCCGGAGGTCGCGTGCTCAAAGTGGGTGGTGGCGGCACGCCCCAAAAGGGGGAGGAGGTTAGCGGAGCTTGTCGCGGACTTTCCGGGCCAGCTGGTAGGCGCCGTAGCGGAGTTTGTTGACCGGGAGGTCCCAAGTGCCGGGGTAGGAGACTTCGCGGCCACCGAAGGACTTTTTGAACGCCGTGAAGCCCGCCCACTTGTGGTCAGGCTGGTCCTCAGGCGCAACGCCCCAGAGGTCCACGTGCTTGAGGCCTTTTTCCTTGGCATCGGCCATCAGGGTCACAAGGAGGGGGATGCCTGCGCTGAGCTTGCGGTGGGTGTCATCCAAGGCTGCGTGGGCGTACACCCGGGTGTCGGCGGAGTCGTAGGCGAAAGCAGCCGCGATCGGCTCACCCTCAAGCTCGGCGATGAACAAGGTACCGGCACCGGAAGGCAGTAACGACGCCGCAACCTGGGTCAGGTATTCGTCACTTTGGGGCTTGAAGCCATTCCGGGCGGCCGTCAGGTGGAGGAAGTGCAGCAGGACGGAAATGTCTGCCGGGTCCTGGGAAGCCCGGAACGTCACACCCTTTTTGTGGATGTTGCGGTACAGGTTCCGGTTTGTTGGCTTCATGCCGGCGAGGACATCCTTGAAATCCCCATCCAGGTCCACCACCCAGCTAAGTTCGGGCTGCTGGTTGACGGGCGCAGGCCGCATGCCGCGGGCACGCAGGAGGGGACCGGCGTCGGACGCTGTGAATCCTGCCGCAGCCGGTTCCATGCGGACAAAGACCGCATGCTCGGCTTTGGCCAGTTCCACCAAAGCCGCCGTCGCGGCGTCGAAGGCTTCCACGGAATCCGCCACCGGCCCGTAGGGGGCATAGATGACTTTGCCGGCCGGGTTCTTTTCCTCGATGGCGAGGAAGCTCCACCCGGGCCCGGACTTTTCGTGGACACGGCGGCCCAGGGAACGCTGGACGGCCGCCCATGCGGGCGTTTGAAGGAAAAATTCCATGCGTCAGTTCCCCAAGCCGGTAGTCACCGCGAAGGCAACACTTGTACCTGTGGCGCCTTGGACAGGATGGACGTTAACAGGGGCCTCGACGTCGGGGATGAACGCCGAAGCGCCACGCGCGAGCTGGAGATCGCTCTTGGGCGAGTCGAGCAGCACGGCACCGGAAACAACCACGACGACGGCGGGTCCGTTTTGTGCCAACGGCACCGGCGCTGCGTCAGGGGCGAGTTCGATGCGCTGGAGCTGGAACTCCTTGAACGGCGGACGGTACAGTTCCTGTCCGAATTCGGTCCCGCTGGCCTCGACGCGCGGAACCCCCAGCGCTTCGAAGCGGACGGTCTTCAACAGCTCCGGAACATCGACGTGCTTGGGTGTCAGCCCGCCGCGGAGGACGTTGTCCGAGGACGCCATGACCTCGACGCCCAGCCCGTGCAGGTAGGCGTGGATGTTCCCGGCCGGCAGGTAGACAACTTCGCCGGGTTCCAGGGACAGGTGGTTCAGGAGCAAGGAGATGAGGACGCCAGGGTCCCCGGGGAACGCTTCGTTGATGTCGAGCATTGCCGTCAGGGCTTCGCGGTGCGGCTCCAACGGCGCTCCGGCGGCCAGGACCGCGACTACCTCGCCGATGGCATTGGAGACGTCGCTTCCGCCCTGGATCAGCCGGCTGAAGGCGGCCTTCAAGGCCTCGGCGTCGTCCGCCTGGCCGAGGTCGGAGACGACGTCGACGATGACAGCGGGTACATCGATGGCGGCGGAATCAAGGACCCGTGCCAGGTGTTCGAAAATGCCACGGGAATCAGCGGGGGAGCGGAAGCCACAGAGCGCCTTGAACGGCGTGAGGGCGAAAATCATCTCCGGCTTGTGGTTGTCATCGCGGTAGTTGCGTTCGGCGGCGTCGGGGGCAATTCCGGAGGCATTCTCGCGCCCAAATCCTTCGCGGGCTTGCTCCAGGCTGGGGTGGACCTGCAGGGAGAGCGGCTGCTCCGCGGCCAGGAGTTTGGTGAGGAAGGGCAAGCGGGGACCGAATTCGGTGACGCTTTCGGACCCGAGGAAGTGCTGCGGATCCGAAGCGATCAGGGCATCCAACGGCTGGGTGACACCGTTGGGGTGTACGGCTGTGGAGGGGGAGTCCGGGTGGGCTCCGATCCACATTTCTGCCTCCGGAGCGCCCGACGCCGGCCGCCCCAACAGTCCGGCGATCGCCGTCGTCGAACCCCACGCATAGGGTCGCAAAACATTCTCAATCTGGTACACGAAAGAAAGTCCTTATCGTTGCGCTGAACGTGGGGTGGAACGGGGAGGATTTACAGCGGTGCGCACTGGCCGTTGGTGGCCACGAGGTCGCGGATGCCTTGCTCATCGCCTTGGGCCTTGAGGCCATTGAGCAATTCGATGGTGATCGGCGTGCCATCCGGAGTGGTGGTCACCGGGGTGAAGTCGGCCGACGGCGAAGGCAACTGGCTCGCAGGAACCAGGCCGGTGGCCGGACCGGCGGCCATGATGCTTCCCGCGCCGGGACTGCCAAGGGAGGCGCCGTTACTGCCAGGGGACACGACGACGTCACTCGCCTTGGGGCTGTTGGAGGAGGCGAGGACTTCCTGGACCTTGGAGTGGATCAGGTCAAAATCGGGCACCGTGGAGAACGAGGCGTCGAAGTCCGGCGGCCCGATGGTCAGGCGTTTGACAGGCTGGTTCTTGGACTTCAAGGCGAGGTCCACAAAGCTGCCCAACTGGTTGGACGAGATGTTGGAATCAACCACCTTGGTTCCGGCGTTGGCGATGTCCTCGAACTTGGTCAGGAGGGTGGCAGGGTCCAGTTGCTTGAGCATGGCCTGCTGTACGCACTGCTGGCGTGCGATGCGGGCGTAGTCGTCCACGAATTCGCGGGAACGGCCATACCAAAGGGCATGGAAGCCGTCCAAGTGCTGGTCCCCGGCCGGGATCCAGCCATCAGGCATGCCGTGGATACCGTTGGCCTCGTCAGTGACGGGGCCGCTGATCGGTACCCAGCCGCCGGCTTTGATGCGGATGCCGCCCATGGCATCGATGAGTTTGGCGAAGCCGTCCATGTCCACCAGGACATACGCCTGGACGGTGATGCCGAGGGTTCCGGACACGGCTTCCAAGGTAGCCTGCGCACCGGGGTCCTGTACGCCCGGGTAAAGGTCCTGGTATTTGTTGGTGACCTCGGTGTTGACCGCGTTGATGAGGCATTCGTCGCCGCAGTTGTAGCCCTCAGGGTAGATCTTCCGCATGGGCGATCCCTCGCTGAACTGTGCGTTCTGCAGGTTGCGGGGGACTGAAATGATTGCGCTCTCGCCCGTTTTGGCGTCAACGCTGATGACAGACAGGCTGTCCGGACGGCGTCCGGTCCGGTCGTCGCCGGCGTCGCCACCCATCATCAGGAAGTTGTAACGACCATCCACGGGGTCGATCGAGGGGCCGGACTCGAAGATGCTGCCGATCGCGTTGCGGCTGACGTTCAGGACGTAGGCGATGTAGCCGAGGGACCCGCTCGCCAGGATAGTGGAAACCGCCACCACCACCGCAATGATGGGGCGCATTCCGGGAGCAAGGAGCGTGGGCCTGATGATCCGCAGGGTGTTGAGGAACAGATAGGCCCAGCCCAGGGCCAGGGCCACCAGGATCACGATGATGAACAGCGATCCAACCGGGTGGGTGACGATGCTCAGCAGCATTGTCCGGTTCACGACGGCGATGGCGATGGTTACCAGCGCCAGCGCCCACACTGTGAGCGTGACGCGCAGGGCCAGGCGTCCGCGTTTTCGGTCGCCCGCAACGATCTGCGCGCTGCCGGGTACGAAGAGGGTAAGGAGGACCAGCACGAAGGCGCGTTTGGTCCGCACCGGCGCACTGGCACCGGATGGGTAGCGGACAGGATCAGTCAGGGCGGAACCGGGCTGATTCGGGTTCTTGTGCATGGTTGTCATCCGCTGCCTTCCTAGCGGGTGCTCCGGGCTGACGCGTTGGCCGGGGAGAAGACTTCCTCTACCTTGCGGCGAAGGTTTTCACCCTTCTTGGTGGCCACATCATTAAGTTCCTGGGCAAACGTGAGAAGGTCGCCACGCAGCTTGGCAGCAAGTTCGTCAGTACCTGAAGCGAGCATCCGCACTGCCAGGAGACCTGCGTTGCGGGCCCCTGCAATGGATACCGTAGCCACCGGGACACCGGCAGGCATCTGGACGATCGACAGCAAGGAGTCCATCCCGTCCAGTGTCTTCAGCGGAACCGGAACGCCAATGACCGGAAGGGGCGTCACCGAGGCCAACATGCCCGGAAGATGCGCTGCCCCGCCTGCGCCGGCGATGATGACGCGAAGGCCGCGCTGGTGCGCAGTCTGGCCGTAGTTGATCATTTCCGTGGGCATGCGGTGGGCAGAAACAACGTCTGCCTCAAAGGGGATGCCGAATTCGGCCAGGGCATCCGCGGCAGCCTCCATGACCGGCCAGTCGGAGTCCGAGCCCATGACGAGTCCTACCAGCGGGGCTTGTGGTGTGGTGGTCATAGGGTCTCCTCGAGAGTGCTCTGGTCCGGCTTGCGGCCGTCACGGATGATGTTGGCCACGGTGGTTGCGCGCCGGCGGACGGAATCGACGTCGGAAACAGAGCTGCCGACGAGGTTGACGTGGCCGATCTTTCGGCCAGGGCGAACGGACTTGCCGTAGGAATGCACTTTGGCTGCGGGCTCGTAGGCCAGGGCCAGCGGGAAGGCTGTATAGAGATCCTGGTTTTCGCCGCCGAGGAAATTCTTCATGACCACTACGGGAGCCAGGGCATCGGTGGCACCCAGCGGCAAATCCAGAACTGCACGAAGGTGCTGCTCGAACTGGCTGGTGATGGAACCATCCTGGGTCCAGTGCCCGGTGTTGTGCGGACGCATGGCGAGTTCGTTAATCAGGAATCCTGCCCCGACGCCCGGCGTTTCGAACAATTCGGCAGCCATCACGCCGGTGACGCCGAGTTCGTTGGCGATGCGGAGCGCGGCTTCCTCCGCGGCGGCAGCGACCTCCACTGCGATGTTCTGGGCCGGGGCGATGACTTCGTCGCAAACGCCGTCCACCTGGATGGTGTGGACAACGGGCCAGGCCCGGGACTCGCCACTGGGCGTGCGCGCAACGAGCGCGGAAAGCTCGCGGCTGAAGTCCACCTTCGCTTCTGCCAGCAGGGGGCTCGTGGCCTGGAACCAGTCATCGGTCTCCAAGGCTTCCTGGGCCGAGTCGACGATCCTGACGCCCTTGCCGTCGTAGCCTCCGCGCGGGGTCTTCAGTACTACCGGCCAGCCGATCCTGTCGCCGAACGCAACCAGTTCCTCGGTCGAGTGCACTGCGGACCATTCGGGATTGGGGAGGCCGAGGCGGTCGATGGCGGCCCGCATAACGAGCTTGTCCTGGGCGTTCACCAGGGCATCAGGGCCGGGCTGGACGTTCACGCCGGCGTCCAACAGCGCCCTCAGGTGTCCGGTGGGAACGTGTTCATGATCGAACGTCAGCACATCCAGGCCCTTTGAGAACTCCAGGAGGGCGTTCAGGTCCTTGTAGTCGCCAATGGGCGCGGTGGCTACGGCTGCAACAGCCGAAACGTCCTCGCCTTCAGCCAAAACTCGCAGTTCGAAGCCCAAGGCGGTAGCGGGCGGAGCCATCATTCGTGCGAGTTGGCCGCCGCCAACAACGCCAATTACTGGAAAAGTCACAAGGTTCAGCCTACCGAACCGGCGACGGGATCAATGATTCTGCCGCTCATTCGGTGCCTTTTATGATCCGTTCCAGACGGTATATCGGCGTTCTCACAGCGTACTCCCGGGCAGCGCTTGGAAATCGGCGCTAAAATGGTGAAGGCCCATCGGCCCACTTTTCAACGGCCATGGAGGGTCATGATCACCACACTTGCAGATCGCATCCGCGGACTTGCTTCGCTTTTCTGGCGCGAAGTTGCCAAGTTCGGCGCTGTGGGTGGTGTTGCGTTCGTTATTGACAACGGCCTCACGTACTACCTCATGCATGGGCCCATGACTGACAGCCCGTCCAAGGCGCGCTTCGTTGGGGCCGTGGTGGCAACGATCTTCTCGTGGATCGCCAACCGGTTCTGGACTTTCAGGCATCGCCGGCAGGACAACGTCGTTCGCGAGTTCGTGATGTTCATCATTATCAATGGAATCGGCATCGGCATCTCGACCGGTTTCACGTTCATTGCCAACTACTGGTTGAACATTACGGACAAGAACATGCTTTTCGCAGCCGGTGTGGTTGGCATCCTTGTAGCGACTGTGGTCCGGTTCTTTGCCTACCGGTTCCTGGTCTTCAATAAGGAACTCGACCAGGAACCCGAGTTCTCGCATGACCACGAGCTTCTTGACATGCACCACAAGGCCAAAGCCGGGGCGGAAGCGGGAGCAGGGAACCCTTCAACAGGCGAGTTTCCCTCAGTCAAGAAACCCTGAAGTATTACGCCTGAGGCATTAAGGTCGGCTGATCCGCTCGTTGTCGAGGAGATGCTCGGTGACGTCCACATCTTCATGGACAAGCACAACGGAGCCATCTCCCTTCCATGCGCCAAGCGCGGCGGAAAGACATGATTCCAGTCCTTCTCCTGCGCGTACCAGGAGGCGGACGCCGGGTTCTTGTGGCGCTGCGAATTCCTCCAGAAGCGCCGAATGCGGGTGCTCGGCAGCGGCCCTCACTGCAGTGGTCCCGGCTTCGGGTTCGTTGTGGGCCATGAACACGTCGCCATGGGAGCGGACTTCCGCCGCATAATCCACGACGCCGGATGGCAGTTCGCCGGGCCAGCGCATCGCAAGTGCCGCGAGCGGCACGGCCACAACGGCGTCGAACCCGGTCCCGGCGCCGTCGTCGGGCTTGTCGGTGACCAGCAGATCGGCGGAGGTGCCGTCCAGGACCACTTCCATGCCCAACTGCCAGGCGGCCAGGGCCCATACGAAGGACTTCCAGTGGGCCGGGAGGTCCAGGCGGATGGCCATCCCTGGTTCGGCGTCGAGCTCGTCCTGCAGAAGGTTGCTTGTTTTTGCCACCCAGTTGTCGAAGACCCGGCCTGAGAGTTCCACGCGCTCGGAATCAGGGCCGTACCAGGTGAGCCTGGGAGAGGTGGAATGCCCGGACCTGAGGGCGGTCATCAAGTTCTCTGCGGGAATGCTCATGCGTCAATCTTGCCACGGCGTTCCCGCGCCACTCCCGGGAAGCAGGGGGTGAATGTGAATTGCGACACACCGAAGTTTGTCCATTCGCTGGGCGTCCCGGAGGCCTTCCTGCGATTCCCGCGGAAATTCAACGAAAGTTAACCTCAACCGATTCGACGCTTCCGTTTCCCGCCGGAATCCGCGAAAAGCCACGCCCGGATGTTGGGCGTGGCGCATCCCACGTTTCCACAGATTCTTGATTATTATCCCGGCGCGGCTTGACTGCCGGGTAGTTACACACGTGTAATTAGTAATCAACGCCGCTGCACAGACAACCGGAACACCACCGGGAATCGGAAATACATCCACGCAGCAGCTGCAAACTCAGGAGGGACGCCATGGGGCAAGCGTTGCGTATCCAGGAAGATGCAGTCGTCGCAGAACATGCGTCGGTGAAATACCGTTCGCGGGAAGTGCCAGGAGACTGGTACGTGGACCCGGCTGATCCGGAAGCGGCGGACCGTTACAACCAGAATGTGCAGCAGTCTTTGGAGGACCAGGCAACAGCCCTCCTTGCAGCACACGAGGCACTGATCGGTGACCTCCCGGCTGGTCCGGAAGACGACCTCGACGATCCTCCCATGGAGCTGCGCCGTCCGCTTGAGGCGCCCGGACAGCCTGTGTGGATCGGCCTCCCCGGCCAAGGGGACTTCGATGACGAAGGTGAACTTGGCTGGCAGACGGATGCGCTGTGTGCGCAGACCGATCCGGAAGCGTTTTTCCCCGAAAAAGGTGGATCAACCCGGGATGCCAAGAAGGTCTGCGGAGCGTGCAACGTCCGCTCGCAGTGCTTGGAGTACGCTCTGGCCAATGACGAGCGGTTCGGTATTTGGGGCGGGCTTTCCGAGCGGGAGCGCCGTCGGCTAAGGAAGCGAGCGGTCTAATTCTCAAGGAAGTGCACGTTACCGCCGTCGTGGTTTCCCACGACGGCGGTAACTACCTGCCCAGGACATTGGCGGCATTGTCGGACCAGATGCGTTCGGCAGATGCCGCCATTGGCGTTGATACAGGTTCCACGGATAACTCCCTGGACCTGCTCCGTGAGGCTCTTGGCCAAAGCAATGTCACCACCTTCCACCAGGCCAAGTCCGGCTTTGGCGCTGCTGTCCGTGCGGGGTTGCACGAATTGGCACCCTCCGGGTCGGCGGACGGGGACGGACAGGGCCAGGCCGTCGAATGGATCTGGCTCCTGCACGATGACGCCGCCCCGGCGCCGGATGCGCTGGCGGAGCTGCTCCATGCGGTTGAACGGGCGCCGTCGGTAACCGTGGCCGGCTGCAAGCAGCTCGGTTGGGACAATGAGCGGCACTTGGTGGATGCGGGACTCTCCACGAGCCGCTGGGCTGAGCGCCTCACCCTGATCGACGCCGACGAAGTGGACCAAGGGCAGTACGACGCCCGTTCGGATACGTTTGCCGTGAACTCCGCCGGCATGCTGATCCGCCGGGACGTCTGGGAACAGCTGGACGGTTTCGATCCCGCCCTCCCCGGCAGCGGCGACGACGTCGATTTTTGCTGGCGGAACTGGCTGGCCGGGAACCGGGTGGTGGTTGTTCCCACTGCCCGGATGTTCCATGTTGAGCATCGGCCCAACGGACTGGGAACGTCCTCGGCGGCGCGCAAGGCGCAAATACACCTCCGCCTCAAGCACACGCCGTGGTGGAACGTACCCTTCCAGGCCTTGGGTGCCCTCTTTGGCGCCATCGTCCGACTGGTGCTGAGCATCCTGGTAAAGGAGCCCGGATATGGCTTCTCCCAGTTCACAGCTACCCTCGCGGCATTGGTCCGCCCGCTCGCCGTTGCCCGCGGCCGCCGCGCGGCTGCCAGGACGCGGCGGGTACACCGCTCCGTGGTGCGGGGCCTTCAGACTCCTACACGCGAGGTCCGGGCGAACCGGCGATCCTTGTTGGAGGCCATCCGTCCCGCTGACGACCCCCAGCCCGTCAGCGACTTGCTGGCTCCCGAGCCCAGCGGTGATGCCGCCGACGATTTCGCGGCCCTGGCCACGAATGAGCGTGGTTGGGTAGGAACGGGCGCCGTCGCTGCCGCCTGCGTTGCACTCGCGGCAGCCCTGATCGGGTTGCTGGGCCTCCTTCGCTCCGGTGTTGTTACCGGCGGCGGGCTTCTCCCGCTCCCGGCGTCACCTGGAGAGATCTGGGCAAGTGCGTCTTCCTGGTGGATTTCGCTGGGCGCTGGCTTGCCGGGCCATGGTGATCCTTTCGCTTATGTCTTGTGGCTGATTTCCCTCTTTGGCGGTGGCGACGGGAATGCGGCCATGTCATGGCTTCTTATCCTGGCAATGCCCTTGTCTGCTGTGGGGGCATGGTTTGCCTCGGGGGCTTTGACCACGAAGCGCCGGTTCCGGACCGTGGCGGCGCTGGCATGGGCCGGCGCTCCGACTCTTCTGATCTCCATTAATGAAGGCCGCGTGGGGGCCTTGGTCGCCCACGTCATGATGCCGCTGCTCCTGCTGGCCTTGGTACGTGCGTCCGGATCCGCCATAAGCCAGCCCACGTCAGCACAGATCAAAGCATCCCAGGCCACCACAGGGAGAAACAGGGCTTCGGGAGCCTCCCGGCTCCCGGCTCCTTTCCGCGGCAAGCCCGGGATCAACGGCACGCCTTCGTGGACCGCGGCCGCTGCTGCCGGTTTGGCCATGGCGGTCGTCACCGCTTCCGCTCCATCGCTGCTGGGTCCCATCATCGTCGCAGTCGTCCTTGCTGCCGTCATCCTGGGACAGCGTGGCAAGACCATGTGGTGGTCGTTGCTGCCCACTCTTGCATTGTTCCTTCCCTATGGCATTTCGGTTCTGGAAAGGCCCCGCTCGCTGCTGGCAGATCCCGGAGTTCCGCTTGGATTTGACGCGGCTCCGTTGTGGCAGCAGTTGCTCGGCCAGCCGCTGGCATTTGGGATCGACGGCGGCCTGACGGGATTGTCGCTGTTTGGCTCCGGTCCTGTGCCATGGGCGTTGATCCTGGCCTTGTTGATTGGTGTTCCGGTGCTGCTCCTTGCAGTGGCATCACTGTTCCTGCGTGGCCACCGCACTGCCCTTGCGCGTGTATTCTGGCTGGCCGCCTTGGCTACGTTGGCAAGCGCCTGGCTGGTGGGGCACGTGGCGACAGGCGTCAACAACAATGTCATCGTTGGACCGTTTACCGGGCCTGCGGTCTCAGCCTCCGGCATGCTTTTGCTGGGTGCTGCTTTGCTCGGCGCGGAAAAGATCTTTGCGCCGAGCCGGCGGGCCTCCGATCCTGCCCGCCGGAAGCTTCCGTTGCGCCGCATTGCCTCGGCCGTGGTGGTCACCCTTCTTGTAGCCGGGCCTCTGGCCGGCATGGGCGTGTGGGCTGCGCAGAACGTCCTCCAGCCCTCTACGTCGACTGGCTCACCCGCGGCCCCAAGCGCAGAGCAGCAGCAGAATTCATCCCTGGGTGCCCACCGCCAGATCGGGCCGATGGATGCCGGCACCCTGCCCGCTACCGCCGTCGACCGTGGTCAGGGACCCGAGCGGACGCGGACCCTGGTGATAACCAGTGGCGAGCAAGGTGCCTTCACCTCCTCGCTGATGCGCGGAGCCGGAACAACTCTGGACAGCCTGTCCACCATTGCCTCCGCCAGGAACATTATTGGGGCTCCGGGGCGTGAGGAGATTGCGAACGATGACGCCGCTACAGCCTCGTTGCGCAGGGCCGTTGCCACGATCGTTGCAAGCACGGGTGTGGATCCCCGCCCCGACCTCGAGCAACTCGGTGCCGGCTTCGTGGTTCTCAAGGCGGCGGACAACGCCGCCCAACTGACGGCCAGCAGGATCGACGCCGTCCCGGGACTTGTTGCTGTGGGTCAGACCGACGCCGGGTGGTTGTGGCGGGTGACCCCCCGCGACCAGCCTGCGGCAAGCGCTGCTGAAACGGCGCATCGTGTCCGTATCATCAACGGCCAGGGCGCCACCGTGGGCACGCTGCCGTCGGACGACGTGGAGGTCAATACCACGGTCCCGTCCGGCGATGAGGGCAGGAAAGTCGTCATGGCTGAACGCTCCGATCCAGGCTGGACGGCCTGGGTTGATGGAAAGCAATTGAAGGCAACAACATCCGGGTGGTCACAGGCTTTTGACCTGCCTGCCGACGGGGGAGAGCTGGAAATCCGCTATGCGAATCCGTGGGCCGTGTGGCTCGGGATCCTGCAGGTTGTGGTGATCTCTTTGACGGTCCTGCTGGCAATTCCCATGCCGGCCCGCCGTTCCCGCACCGGCATGTCGAGGGATGAAGTTTCCCTCCGTAAGGAGTACAGCAGTGTCTGACGACCAGAAGAAGAGTACCGGCGAAGCAAAGCCGGACTCTGACCAGACGAGGGTCGAGGACAAGTCGCCCCGCGAGGACAAGTCGCCCCGCGAGGACAAGTCGCCCCGTGAGGACAAGTCGCGGCGTGGGGACAAGCCCCGCGGGGAAAAATCGCCCCGCGGCACCAAGGGTTCCCGGAGTTCGAACAAAGGCATGATCACCGGGGTCCTCTCGGCGGTGGTCATCCTGGCCGCCGGGGGAGGTGCTGTGGCTGCCTCGTCCATGGTTCCGGGCCCGTCCGGCGGCACAAGCACAGACATCTTGCAGGCGGACGTTCCTGCGGGCCGGGCGCTGGGTGTATGCCCTGAACCGGCAAGGCTGGTGAACGGGACGGTAGTGGGAACGGATGCCGACTTCAGCCCGGTTTCCACCACCGCCACCAGTGCACTCAATGCAGTGGTCCTGAGCAACCCGGCAGGCACCGTTCCCGGAAGCAAGGTCTCTTCCCTGGGTGGCCAGGCCGTCGCCGAAATCGCCAAGACCCCCACGAGCACTCCCACCCCCACTGCCGGCCCTCCGGTTCTTGCAGCCGGCGTGGCCTCCATCAGCCCGGTGACCTCGCCCACAGTGGTGGAAGCCGGCCCCATTGGAAATGAGCAGGCGTCCCTTGCCGCCAACCTCAGCTACTCGGCAACCGACGGTGACCTCCGTGGGCTTGCTTCCGCGCAGTGCCAGCCGCCAAGCAATGATGCGTGGTTGCTGGGGGCAAATACCTCGGTTGGCCGCACGGCAGTTCTTAACCTCAGCAATTCATCGGAAACGCCGGCCACGGTGAGCCTTGACCTTTATGGGTACGAAGGGCAGATTCAGGCCCCCGGTGCCAGGGGGCTACTGGTGGCTCCCGGCACTACCCGGTCCGTGAATCTTGCCGGTCTTGCTCCGGGCGAATCCCAGTTGGCTGTCCGCGTGCGCAGCACTGGTGGTCCGGTTGCCGGAACCATACAGCAGAGCGTGCTCCGAGGCCTCGCTCCCGGGGGTGTTGAGTACCTTTCGCCGGGAGGCGGGCCGTCGAACCTCCAGGTGATGTCCGGCGTCGACATCCAGGATTCGGACGCCATCAAGGCGCTCTCCGCCAAGCCCGGATTCGCGGATGCCATACCGGCACTTGAGATCGCAGTTCCCGGGCCGACGGACGCCGTGGTCCAGGTGAGCCTGTACGGGGCAAACGGTGAGCGGAAGCTGCCCAACGGGGGAGTCGTCACCGTCAAGGGCGGGTCCGTTGCCACACTGAATCTGGATGGCGTCCCAGCCGGTACTTACACGGTCCGCGCCAGCTCAGATGTTTCCTTCGTGGCATCGGCCAGGGTGACCCGCGGCGCGAAGGCCGAGGAAGCCACTGATTTCGCATGGTCGCCGGCGTCGTCACGGCTGGGAAGCCAGCACTTGGTTGCCGTTCCGCGTGAGGGCCTGCGGTCATTGAGCTTCGGGGTGCCCGAGGGACGTGCCACGGTCAGCTACGCACCGGTCACGGCGGACGGCAAGGTGGGCAAAGCCGTTGACGTGGACCTTTCCGGCGGCACAACTTCAGTCATTGAGCTTCCGGCCAAGTCGGGGAGTGCGGTCATAGCGGGCTACGTGGTTTCGGCATCCGGTGATCCCGTTTACGGCGCATTGGTCCTTGGGAAACAGGGCCGCAGCGACGTGTCGGTTGTTGCGATCCAGGATGCAGCAGCAGGACTTGAGAAGGTCCCGGTTACCGTCGGCTACTAGCTCGTTCCGGCCCCATGTGGGCGGGCTATTGGTACCGGCGGCGGTACACAGGGTCCAGTGTCTCCGGAGGTACCCCCAGCATTTCGGCGGTGTACTCCACCACCACGTCATGGACGAGGTCCTGCAGCTCTTCCTTGGTGTTGGAGCCCTGCTCCACTACGCGGCGGTAGACGGTGATCATGGGCGGTTCTCCACGCCCGCCCGGGGTGTAGGAGCCCATCGGTGCGGGGTTGCCCGTGGCGACCAGCTGTTCCAGGTTGGGCGGGATCTCATCGACGGCAAAGAGGACGCCGTCCAATTGCTTGCCCCACATGTCCTGGAGGCGTTCCGCGGAGTCAAGCACCATGTCGTCGAAACGCTCGGAGCGGGTGCGGAAACCCGGAAGATTGGGGAGCATCAGCTCACCCCTCAGCCCCCTGCCATGACGGTTGCGCCGGCGCTGCCGGAATCCCCGCACGCCCGGACCGGCGTGTTCCTCTGTCTGATCGCCATCGGCGTCAGTCCACCGGACGGTAAACCCGGGAACATGTGGCTGTGACTGCATATATCGACTTTAGTCCCGAGGAACGGCCAGCGCGACATCATTGTCCACACCGCGCCGCAGCTGCCATCACAAGCTGTTCCTTGGCAGCCACGGGCGCTCAATGCGAGCGAAGGGTGCCAAGTGGCGCTAATCTGGGATGTTGTGGGTGCTATTCGTCAGTGTTCGAGATCAGCCTGCCGCCAGTCTGCGGTGGCCACTTTGACGTACGTGTACGCCGATTCAACAGCAGTCCTGGGCCCGCTCGCCACGTACGCCGAACCGCATGCCTATGACCTCTGCACGCAGCACGCCGGGAGCCTCACTGTCCCGCGCGGCTGGGAAGTCCTGCGCCTGGCAATGCCCACGACGCCCCCGCAGCCCGGCCCGGACGATCTCCTGGCGCTGGCCAATGCCGTCCGCGAGGCAGCCTCCGCCGCCCCCGAAACACCTGCCCGCAGCAGCCACTCCCAGATGGAGCCACCTGCTGGCGTCGAAGGTACCCGCCGGGGCCACCTGCGCATCCTCCGCGAGCCGTCCTAGGGACCCGACGCCGGTCTGTCCGCGCCAGGCACGGCGCCGGCGTCGGGACTCAAATCGTCGCCGTGATCCAAACCCGGTGATCCCGCGCGGTAGTCTGGAATCTGCCGATAAATCCGCCAGCGGCGCCAGGCCGGCGCCACCCAGGGAGCATCATTCATGCCAAAGGTCAGTCCTGAACTGTTGTCCATCCTGCGCTGCCCCGTGACGGGTTCACCGCTGGTCCAGGAGGGTGAGGAGCTGGTATCGACAGCTGCCGCCGCGGACGGCGAAAAACCCCGCTACTCGATCGAGGACGGCATTCCGCTGCTCCTGCCTCCGGAACTTCTAGCAGCGGCCAATGCGGCCGGCTCCAGCCAACACGATTCCAAGGCCTAGCACGTCCTTCCTTCATCGCACGTCTTTTTACCCGCACGGTACCCCTAAGGATTTCCATGACTTTCGACTACAAAGTGGCTGATATTTCCCTCGCCGAGGCGGGCCGGCACCAGATCCGGCTCGCCGAGCACGAGATGCCCGGCCTCATGTCGCTTCGCGCCGAGTTTGGTGCTTCCCAGCCGCTCAAGGGTGCCCGGATCGCTGGATCGCTGCACATGACAGTGCAGACCGCAGTGCTGATCGAGACCCTCACGGCGCTGGGCGCCGAGGTTCGGTGGGCCTCCTGCAACATCTTCTCCACCCAGGACGAAGCCGCTGCCGCCGTCGTGGTTGGCAAGGGAACCCAGGAAGACCCGCAGGGTGTCCCCGTGTTCGCCTGGAAGGGCGAAACCCTTGAGGAATACTGGTGGACTGCCGAGCAGATCCTTAGCTGGCCTGGCGCGGACACCAACCCGGAGCTGGGTCCCAACATGATTCTCGACGACGGCGGCGACGCCACCCTGCTGCTGCACAAGGGCGTCGAATTCGAGGCTGCAGGCGCCGTTCCTGCGGCCACTGAGGAAGATCCCGAGGAATACGTCCTCATCCTGGACCTGCTCCGCCGCACGCTGGCCGAGGATCCGCAGAAGTGGACCCGCCTGGCCGCCCGCATCGAGGGCGTCACCGAGGAAACCACCACCGGCGTCCACCGCCTGTACCAGCTCGCAGAGCAGGGCAAGCTGCTGTTCCCCGCCATCAACGTCAACGACTCCGTCACCAAGAGCAAGTTCGACAACAAGTACGGCATCCGCCACTCGCTTCCGGACGGCATCAACAGGGCCACGGACGTCCTCATGGGCGGCAAGGTCGCCGTCGTATGCGGTTATGGCGACGTCGGCAAGGGCGCCGCGGAAGCGCTGCGGGGCCAGGGTTCGCGGGTCATCGTTACCGAGATCGACCCCATTTGTGCGCTGCAGGCTGCAATGGACGGCTATCAAGTGGCCAGGTTGGAGACGGTGCTGGCACAGGGCGACATCTTCATCACCACCACCGGCAACAAGGACGTCATCATGTCCGAGCACATGCTGGGCATGAAGAACAAGGCGATCGTGGGCAACATTGGCCACTTCGACAACGAGATCGACATCGCCGGGCTCGCCAGGATTCCCGGCGTCAAGAAGGTCGAGATCAAGCCGCAAGTCCACGAGTGGGTGTTCGACGCCGGTACGGACGCCGAGCGCTCGATCATCGTCCTGTCCGAAGGCCGGCTGCTGAACCTGGGCAACGCCACAGGACACCCGTCGTTTGTGATGAGCAACTCGTTCGCCAACCAGACCATCGCGCAGATCGAGCTGTGGACCAAGAAGGACCAGCCCGCCGGTGAGCGCGAGTACCAGAAGCAGGTCTACGTGCTCCCGAAGATCCTGGACGAGAAAGTGGCCCGGCTGCACCTGGACGCACTGGGCGTGGAATTGACGGAACTGAGCAAGGACCAGGCCGACTATCTGGACCTGGATGTTGCCGGCCCGTACAAGCCGGAGCACTACCGCTACTAAGGGCTCGCCAAAAGCAACAATCGATGGAGAAAGGCCGGCACGCGATCAGCGTGGCCGGCCTTTCGACTAGAATTAGGTCTTCAGTATTGCTTGCCGGGGGACAGGAAGACGGGAACCATGACGGAAGTCGCCAAACGGAAAACAGGCAAGGTCCTTGCCATCATAGGGATCTGTGCCGCCATAGCCGCTGGCGGAATTGGCGTGGCCACAGTGCCCGGGTTGCTGCCCGGTTCTTCGCAGGACACCGCATCGGCGCCTTCTCCAAGTCCCACCGTCGAGGCCAAGCCAGTGGAGCTCGGCGTAACCCCGTTGGATGGGGTGGTGGAGTGGAACCCGGTGGTCGGCCCGCAGGTCAAGGCTGTCAATGGCAAGATCAAGGACGTGGTTTTGACACCCGTCGACGGCGGGACGCCGGTTGTGGGAAAAACCAGCCCCGACGGCTCTACGTGGAGCACCCAGGAAGTCCTGAAGTTCAAGACGAAATACAACTATTCCTTCACGGTGGTGGATTCCGCCGGGAAGGAAACCAAGAAGACACAGACCTTCACCACGGTTTCAGCGGCCTATGAGGCTGACGCGTCCATCTATCCCCGCAACGGCACCACGGCAGGTTCCGGCCAACCCATCGAGATCAACTTCAGTGAACCGGTGGTGGACAAAGCGGCCATGGAGAAGCGGGTGGCCATCACTGTCTCGTCCGGCCAACCCGTGGCGTGGCACTGGTACTCGGATAAGAAGGTACGGATCCGGCCTGAGGCTTTCTGGGCTTCCGGGACCACCGTTACCGTGGACATGAAACTGCTGGGCGTGGATTTCGGCAACAACATGATCGGTAACGGGGACGTCGTGTCCACTTTCACCACCGGTCCTCAGCGGATAGCGGTGGTGGATGACACCACCAAGACCATGAACGTCTACTCCGACGGTCAATTGCTGCACACGGCGCCGGTGTCCCTCGGTGGTGAAGACTGGCTTTCGCCCACCGGCTATGCGGTCATCCTCGAGCAGGAACGCAAGTCCAACTTCAACGCCGGCAGCATCGGCCTCAAGCCGGGCGACAAGGGCTACTACGCGCCGATGGTGGTTGATTATGCCAACCGCCTGACGTGGTCCGGTGTCTACGTCCACCAGGCGCTGGAGTCGGCATGGGGAGCCATTGGGCGCGTGAACGTTTCGCACGGTTGTGTCGGCTTGCTGCCGGACGACGCTGCCTGGTTCTTCAACAACATGAAGACCGGCGATGTCGTGCAGATCCTGAATACTGGAGCGCCGGCCGTGGAACCCCTGGAAGGTTTCGGAGACTGGAATATTCCCTGGGCCAGCTACGCCCAGCTGTAGTCCACCTGTTAAGATCGATGCAGTGATTATTTCCTGCGCGCTTTGACCCAGACTTACTGTGCCAACCATGTATTGGCCTCCAGTTTTGTGCTGCCCTCATTGGTGATTCCGGGTGTCCCGTAGGGGAACCCGCTGACGGGTTCCCCGGCTCCTTCCACCGGACCCTCTTCATCATTTGGAGCACTACATGACCAACCAACCAACGCTTCGTCCCGACTGCGGCAACTGCTTTGCGCTGTGCTGCACGGCCTTGGGATTCACCCGCTCAGCAGACTTTGCCATAGATAAGCCTGCTGCTTCGGCGTGCCCAAACCTGGCCAACGACTTCTCCTGCACCATCCACCAACGATTACGTCCCCGCGGATTCCGGGGTTGCACGGTCTTTGATTGCTTCGGCGCCGGCCAGCTTGTTTCCCAGCACACGTTTGGAGGGACCAGTTGGCGCGAACACCCTGAATCCGCGTCCGCCATGTTTGCTGTTTTCAAACGGGTCAAGCAGCTCCATGAGATGCTCTGGTACCTGGACGAAGCGAGCCAGCGCACGTTCGACCCCGAGCTCGCGTCGGCTGCTGCGCGCCTGGCAGAACACCTTGCGACCACTGCCCAAGGTGACGCAGAAACGGTCCTGGGTGCCGACGTCGAAACCCTTCATGGCCAGGTGCGGAACCTCCTGATGGAGGTCAGTGAAGAAGTCCGTGCCTCCTACGGTGCGGAAGACCGGCCAACGCCCGACGGCGGCCTCCAGCCAGGTGCGGACCTGATGGGCGCCGATCTGGCGAACCGGAGTCTCTGCGGAGCGGATCTTCGGGGTTCGTGGATGATAGGAGCCAACCTGGCAGGCAGCGATCTGGCGGCAGTGGATTTGCTGGGGGCAGATCTTCGGGGAGCAAAGCTGGACGGCGCGGATCTCTCCACGTGCCTCTATCTGACCCAGCCTCAGGTCAACGCTGCCGATGGCGACGAACAGACGCTACTGCCGCCACAGCTCTCAAGGCCGGACCACTGGAGGACGCGAAACTAGGGCTCGCGGGTAAACGGCAGCTTCTGCAACCGGGCGCCAACCGTGGCATTCCTCTGCTCGGCCTGGCGCAGGCGCGCCAGTTCCCGGTTGCGTCGTTCCCCGAGGACTGCGCCGATGTAGTCCTCGGGGATGGTGCCCGGAGGTGGGGGCGGTGCAACGTAGCGGGCGAGTTCCGTGGCCAGGGACGTCGCCATGGCGAGCCGGGAGGGCGGCGCCATGAGGTACGCCTGCTGGACAAACGTTCCCGCCCGGCGCGCGGTGGCATCCGGTACCCGGCCGATGTCCGCCATCGACACCCATCCCTGCAGGTAGTGGGGTGCATTTGGCATGATGCGGGGTTTCGAGGGGACGCGCTGGCGGAGTGAATACGTGCCCGCAACGATGTCGCCGAGCCGTTTGGATTTCTCGTTGAACAGCGCCACCCCGATGGCCAGGCCGCCGAAGGTCAGGTAGATCTCCAGGAAACCGAGGAGTCCGCGGATGAGGGCGTGCCGGAAGCGGATGGAGCCGCCGTCGTCACGAACGATCCGAAGGCCTGTGGCGAGTTTCCCCAACGACCGGCCGCGGGTGAGGGTTTCCACCGTGACGGGAACAACCACCAGCGACAAGACGAGGCTGCACAGGACCAAGGCGCGGATAGCTGACTCGTCAAGCTCCGAGGAAGCCATCAGGACAAGGATGATGAGGAGTATTGCGAGGACCACCTGGGAGATGACGTCAATAATGAGGCCCAGTCCCCGGGCTGCAAAAGACGCCGGGCGCAGCTCAAGGACTACTGCCTCGCCTGTGATGATTGAACTCAAGCCAGCCCCCATGCTTCTGCGAACATCCCGGCGCCCGGCGGCGCCCGCACCACGAGTCTAGCGGCGCGGCGGGCCAAAACGATGCCGGCCGGAGCATGGACGCGGACGCCAGGCATTAGGGTGGTGCCGTGGACATCGATGCCTTCTCGGCCGTACATGGGGACAAATGGTCGCGGCTTCATTTCCTGGCGCACAAGCGCCGGCTGACTGGAGACGAGGCGGACGAACTGCTGCGCCTCTATCAAACAGTCTCCGGTCACCTGTCTTTGATCCGTTCGGTGGCTCCTGAAACCGGATTGTCGTCCTCGTTGTCCGCGGCCTTGGCACAAGCACGTACCAGGTTCACAGGGGCGCGCTCGAACTTCATGGAAGACCTGGCGCGGTTCTTCGTCATTTCGTTGCCTGCAGCCTTTTACCGGATCCGATGGCTGACCGTGTGGTGCGGGCTGGCCTTCTCGGTGGTGGCGGCAGCCTACGCTTTCTGGATCGGCACCTCGCCGGATGCCCTCAGGGCGGCCTTCGGCAGCGACGAGAGGGTCCGCCAGTACGTCGAAGAGGACTTCATCGATTATTACTCCGAGAATCCGGCCGCGTCCTTCGCCGGCGCGGTGTGGACCAACAACGCGTGGATTTCGGCCCAGGCCGTTGCGTTTGGAGTCACCGGATTCTGGGTGCCCTACATTCTTTTCATGAACGCCCAAGCCGTCGGAATCGCCGGTGGCGTCTTCCTGGCAACAGGCAAGACAGACATCTTCTTCAGCTACATCCTGCCCCATGGCTTGATGGAGCTCACGGCTGTGTTCATCGCCTGTGCCGCCGGACTCAGGATTTTTTGGGCCATGGTGCGGCCCGGTCCCAGGACACGGATGCAGGCAGTGGCGGATGAGGGGCGGTCATTGATCACCATTGCCCTGGGCTTGGTGCTGGTCCTGCTGGTTTCAGGCATCGTTGAAGGTTTCGTGACGCCCAGCCAGCTCCCGGTCTGGGCCAAAATCACCATAGGGGCGTTGGTCCTTGCCGGTTACTGGACCTATACCCTGCTTGTCGGCGGCCGGGCTGCCCGTGCGGGGGAGACCGGTGACCTGGACGCCAACGACGGCGGCTACCGAAGCATCGCCGCATAGACCTTACAGTTGCGTTTCAATCTGCTCCAACGCGGGGTAGTTCCTCGTGTCGTCGCAAAGTCGGGCGGTAGGCTCGAATGCAGACAAGAGAGCCGGCAGCACGCAATCGCCGGTGGATGCCTACGGAAGTGAACCCGCTGTGAGCGACAAGAGCCCGAAACCACAAGAACCGGACACGGACGTCCATGAGGACCCCAACGAACCGGCCTTCGACTGGATGAAGCCGAAGACGTCCAGTGGAGCTTCACCGGCCGCGCCTGCCAAGGCCTCGCCCGCCGCGCCCGCCAACGGCTCAACCGCCGCGCCTGCCGCCGGTCAGCCTGAGAGTCGCGCCGACCGCAAAGCGGCAGAAGCTGCCGACGCCGACACTGAGCCACCGCTGTTCGCCGACACACTCGCGGATGCGTCCTCGGGCAAGCAACCGTCGCACTATTCTGAACCGTTGCCGACGTCGGCCCTTCAGGTCCGTCCGCCCGAAGACGAGGTGGCCCGCCGCAACGCTGAACGGGAACAAGCGGCAAAGGCAAAGCCGGTGGGTCCCCGGATTTTCCAGGTGCTGTTGGCTGTCTTTTATCCAGTGATCCTTCTTGTGCTGGCAGTAAGGGCCGTCACCAGCCCGCTGTTCCTGTGGGTGGAGTACAACCGGCCCGGTTTCCCTGGCGATGGCTACGGCTTCAACACCGATGACCGCATGACCTACGGCTCCTACGCCGTTGACTACCTCAGCAACTGGGCGGGTCCCCGATACCTGGGCGGCCTGGTGAACCAGGACGGTGCCAAGTTGTTCAAGGACAGCGAAGTGGCGCACATGGCCGACGTCAAGACGGTGATTCTGTCCTCCTTCGGTGCGGGGGTCCTGCTCATCATCCTCAGCATCATCGGCATCATTTACCTGCGTAAGCGCAGTAACGGCGGGGTCCGTCGCGGCCTGTTCGCCGGTTCCATCGTCACGCTGGTCATCATCATTGGCCTCGCCGTTTTGGCGGCCCTGAGCTGGCAGCAGTTCTTCACCGAGTTCCACCGCATCTTCTTCGCCAACGGCACGTGGACGTTCTCCTTGGAAGACACCCTCATCCGGCTCTTCCCGGGGCAGTTCTGGGTTGACGCAGGCATCGTGATTGGCGCCTTGGTCTTTATCGCGGCGACTCTGACCTTCATCTTCACGTGGCCCACCAAGCGGCGTCGGGGGTTGGCGTCCGGCGGCGCTGACCGGGACACCGAGACCTCCACCAAGGACACTGAGGACGAGTCGGAATCGGCCGACGTTCGGGGGACCACGGCCGAATCGGCCCGTTAGCTGCACACGTTGCCAGAGGTCATGGCCGGCAGGAGTGATGACCGGCAGCGTGGCCTGCGCGTCCGCTACGTTCGGGTTGGACGATCCCCGGGAACCGCCCGGACCCCGCCGTGTACCTTCACCAGGACGTCATGACCTTCCTTGGCCATCACGACCGCCTCCAATAGGTGGACGCTAAACAACCGCAACGAAGCTTCCTCAACAGAAACGTCCGGCCACAGAGCGTTCCGGTCCGCCTCGGACACTTGGATGCGATCCCATAAGTCGTCAGGCTCTATCGGCATCCTGAAAGTTCTGGAGCCTCCACTGTCATCGGTGTAAACAATCTTGAATTCCCGTTGGATGTCGTTGAAAGCCGCGGCCAGCTCCAGATGGTTCATTTTCGCCAGCAGGGCGGTGAGGCGCTCAGGTGAAGCAGGCATCAGGCTCGTCCTCGCAACGGCTGTTACTTCCCGTACAGCTTGTCCACACTCGACGCGAAGTCTCCCACCACGGCCGCCCGCTTGAGTTTGAGGGACGGTGTCAGGTGTCCGGACTCGACGCTGAGGTCCGCTGTGATGAAGGCGAATTTCCTGATGGACTCAGCAGCTGAGACGAGCTTGTTGGCCCCGTCCACGGCAGACTGCACGGCGGCGTTCACCCGGGAGTCGTGGACAGCTTCCTCGAGGGACAGGGCGCCGTATTTGTTTTCCGTGCACCAATCGGCGAGGCCCTCGGGGTCCAGGCTGATCAAAGCCGCGATAAAAGGCTGCCCGTCTCCGACGACCACTGCCTGACCCACCAGGGGGTGTTCGCGCAACTTCTCTTCGAGCGGGGCTGGGGCCACGTTCTTGCCACCGGCTGTGACCAGGAGATCCTTCTTGCGCCCGGTGATGGTCAGGAAGCCGTCGGAGTCGAGCTCGCCCAGGTCTCCGGTACGGAAGAAGCCGTCCACGAAGGCGGCCTCAGTGGCTTCTTCATTGCCGTGGTAACCCTTGAAGACGCCGATGCCCTTGACCAGCACCTCACCGTCCTCGGCAACGCGGATGGTGGTTCCAGGCAACGGGATGCCCACGGTTCCGATGCGGGACATGCTGGGCGTGTTGACCGTGCAGGGGGCCGTGGTTTCGGTCAGGCCATAGCCTTCCAGGACAGGAACCCCGGCGCCGTGGAAGAAGTGGTTGTCGCGCAGGCTCAGCGGGCTGGCGCCGGAGACGGTGTAGCCCACGTTGCCGCCGAAAACTTCCCGCACCCGGGGATAGAGAAGCTTGTTGAATGCTCTGTGCTTGGTTCTCAGCAGCCAACCCGGACCCGATCCCTTGCCGCGGGCGGCGAGGTCCACCGCCGTCGAATATTCCACTGCCGTTGACGAAGCCGCCGAGAACAGGGCTGACCTTCCCGACATGGCAGCCTTGTGGCTGGCCCCGGCATAGACCTTTTCGAAGATGCGGGGGACCGCCAGCAGGAACGTCGGCTTGAACGATCCCAGATCTGCCATGAGCCCGCTGGCTCCGGCACTGTGGCCCAGGGTGATGCCGGCGGTGAGGCAAACAACCTGCACGGCGCGGGCCAGGACGTGCGCCAGCGGCAGGAACATCAGCGTCCTGGCGCCCGGCTGCATCAGAAGTTCGGGGAGGAACGGAATAACGTTCCGGGCCACCAGCACGAAGTTGCCGTGGGTTATTTCGCACCCTTTGGGCTTGCCGGTGGTGCCGGAGGTGTAGACGATCGAGGCGATATCGGCCAGCTTTGCCGCACTGCGCTGCCGCTCGAGTTCGGCGTCCATGACCCCGATTCCGACGGCGGACACACTGGTCAGGTTCGGTGCCTCGCCCTCGTGCTCCATCCGGATAATGGCTATGGGATCGTCGCCGAGAATCTCCGACCTGTCCACCACGGAATGGACCAGTTGGGCCTTCACAGCATCCTCCACGAAGATGCGCCGGGCTCCCGAGTCGGCCAGGATCCACTCGATCTGGCTCGCGGACGAGGTCTCGTAAATGGGCACGGTGACGCCGCCTGCCATCCAGATCGCGAAGTCCGCCAAGGTCCACTCGAAGCTCGAATGGGACAAGACAGCCACAGGATCCCCGGGGTTGAGCCCGCCGGCGATGAGTCCCTTGGCGAGGGCTGTAACGTCACCGAGGAACCGTGCGGCTGACACGTTCAGCCAACCGTTGGCAGTGTTGTGCGCGTACAGAATGCCGAACGGATCCTTGGCGCACCGCTCCAGGAGGAGATCGGTCACATTGCTGTCCTCATCGGCCTCGAAGAGGAGCTCCGTGCTTGCTTCCCTCACTGCTTGCCTCCTAGATCCACGACGGCATCCACATTCTCATTCGCCATTCCTGGTAACTGATCACTTCAGCCGTGAGCACCGGATAGAAGAAGGCCGTGGCGAGGACAGCCAGTACCAGGACTACGGCCACCACGTACAAACCCGAGCGCCTCCGCCAGGGTGGATCGGCGCTGCGGCCCAGCACCAAGCCCAGCACGTACGTCAGGCCAAGCACCAGGAACGGCTCGAAGGAGACGGCGTAGAAGATGAACATGGTGCGTTCGGGGTACATGAACCACGGCAGGTATCCGGCGGCCACCCCGGCCAGGATGGCGCCAGCCCGCCAGTCGCGACGTCCTGCCCACCAGAACAGCAGGATGACCAACGCGATGGTTCCGCCCCACCAAACCACTGGGTTACCCACCGGCAGGATCGCCGACGAACAGGTCTCCACGAGGCACCCGGAGGTTCCTTGCTTTGGTGACTGGTAATAGAAGGATGTGGGGCGGCCCATGACCAGCCAGGTCCAGGGACTGGATTCGTACGGATGGTCGGCGCTGAGCCCCTGATGGAACTTGTAGGCCTCCAGGTGGTAGTGCGCCAGGGACCTGATGGAGTCCGGCAACCAATCCCAACCTGGCGCCGGATTGGTGGCAGCCCATTGCCGGTAATAGGCATCCTTGGAAAGGAACCAGCCGGTCCAGCTTGCGGTGTAGGTAACCACTGCCACGGGGATGATGGTGAAGAACGCCGGGAGGCCATCTTTGACAATGCCCGCACTGAACCAATTCCGGATCCCGGCTATGCGACGGGCGTTGAGATCCCAAAGTACTGTCATCACGCCGAAGGCAGCCACGAAGAACAACGCCGACCATTTGGTTCCCACAGCGAGTCCCAGGCAGATACCTGCAACAAGGCGCCACCACCGCATTCCCAGCCAAGGGCCCGCCACCAACTGGCTTGCCAGCGGCCGTCCGCCGGGCGAAGCAGCCGCTTGCGCGGCGAGCCGGGAAGCCAGACGACGGCGACCGTCGTCGCGGTCCATCAGCAGGGCGCCAAAAGCGGCGAAAAGCCAGAACGCGAGGAAGACGTCGAGCAAAGCCGTCCGCGAGAGCACCAGGTGGTGTCCGTCAATGGCGAGCAACAGGCCCGCCACCGCCCCCAACGTGTGGGAACGGAAGAGCTTCATGGCTATGAGCGAGATCAGGAAGACCGTCAGCGTCCCTGTCAATGCTGCACCGAACCGCCAGCCAAAGGGGTTGTCGCCGCCGAACAGCCACATTCCGAAGGCGATCATCCACTTGCCGACCGGCGGGTGGACAACGTACTCGGGGGTGTTCAGCAGGACATCGGGATTGCCGGCGTTGAAGGAGTCGTTGGCGTTGGACGGCCAGCTCCGCTCATAGCCGCTGACCAGATAGGAGTACGCGTCCTTGGCATAGTACGTTTCGTCGAATACCAGGCTGTGCGGGACATCGAGCCGGTAAAACCGGAGGATGCCACCCAGAACCGCAGTAAGCGTGGGAATGAGCCAGAACCACAACCGCAACGACGCCGGGTAGTCGCGCCAGCTCTGGAAACCGCCGATCAGGCGGGTCCGCAGCGCCTCTGCGCTGAAAGCCTCAGTTGGGCGGGCGATCCAGCGGTGGCGTTCCAGGCCGCGTCCGGGCAGGTAGCCCACAGGGTCCTTGGCTGTCGGACGGAAGCCGCCGGAGCGGTCTGCGATCCCAGCCTTAATCGGGTGGCCGGCTGGGCGCTGGACTGCGGGCTCATCGGTTTCGGCGACGGCGGAAGACGCCACGGGTGTGCCGGAAGCGGCGGGAACGGGCGACTGGTTCACCCGCCCATGCTACCTTTCCATGCTGGCTGCATCGTTGAGGTGAGGTGTTGGCGGCAGCGCGGCATTAGGCTTGGCAGGTGGACGAACAACGCAACACTCCGGACGAAGCCCCCTTCAGCGACTATGACGAGGCACTTCCCGCCGTGGAGCCCGGTCCCGTTGCAACACCCGGGGTGGGCAGGATCGTCCTGGCGGCCACCCCCATTGGCAACGTAGGAGACGCGTCCAGCCGACTGGTGGAACTCCTGGCGACCTCGGACATTGTGGCCGCTGAGGACACCCGCCGCCTGCACAGGCTGGTGACTGCGCTGGGCGTTGAGGTTTCCGGGCGGGTCATCAGCTATCACGAACACAACGAGGTGGCCAAGACCGGCGAACTGCTGGACCACGTGCGTGCCGGAAAGACCATTCTCATGGTCAGCGACGCCGGCATGCCGGCAGTCTCGGACCCCGGTTTCCGGCTGGTGGAAGGCGCCGTTGCGGCGGGTTTGACGGTAACCGCTGTTCCAGGGCCGTCCGCCGTTCTGACGGCCCTGGCCCTGTCCGGCCTGCCCACGGACCGCTTCTGCTTCGAAGGCTTCCTGCCCCGGAAATCGGGGGAACGGAATTCGCGTCTGGCCGACCTCGCTGATGAACGCCGCACCATGGTGTTCTTCGAGGCCCCGCACCGGCTTGAGGTCATGCTGCGGGCATTGCACGAGCGCTTCGGAGCGGATCGCCGTGTTGCTGTCTGCCGAGAGCTGACCAAGACTTACGAGGAAGTTATCCGCGGCACGCTGCGCGAACTCCTGGAATGGGCAGAGAACAATGAGGTCCGCGGCGAGATAGCCGTAGTAGTCGGTGGTGCGCCTGAACAGGAGCCCGGCAAGCCCGAGGACCACGTTGCAGCAGTCAATGAGCTCATTGCGCAAGGCATCCGCCTCAAGGAAGCCGTGGCGGCCGTTGCCGAGGACGCCCGCGTCAGCAAACGGGAGCTGTACTCGGCGGTCCTGGCCGCCCGCTGACATAGCTGTGCAGATGCACAAAATGGCGTCCGCATGGCAGTGCGTGAAGGCGTAGACACTGCTTCTCGGGGGGCAGTACCGTGGCAGTAATTCAAGCCACTTCCGGCAACGAACCCCAGTGGTGCAATTCTCCAAAGCACCCAAGACGAAGGAGTCGCCATGACTGTCACGGTTGAACGCGAAAGCGAACTGCTGGCTTCCGTTCCCACCGGCCTGCTGATCAACGGTCAGTGGCGCCCGGCTGGATCCGGAAAGACCTTTGATGTTGAGGACCCCGCAACGGGCAAGATCCTGCTCAGCATCTCCGACGCCGGCGCTGAGGACGGCGCCGCCGCACTCGACGCCGCTGCTGCCGCCCAGGCCGACTGGGCCCGCAC
>NZ_JAQPPK010000015.1 GCF_029952445.1 Paenarthrobacter nitroguajacolicus
CACGAAGGCCTCCTGGGTGTGCAGCGGTTTCTTAGACAGCTCCACTCCACACCGGGAGGCCTTCGTCATCCCGGAAATCTCACGCCGTGTCCTCACACGGCCTCAACCAATCTCCCTGGGCAGTACAGCTAGCTGGCTGCTGCGGCTGCGGGAGTCGGAGTGGCCGATGCTGCAGGCGCGGCCGGAGCTGCCGGCGCAGCGGATACCGTGCTGCCCTTGGCGTCACGGGAGTCGGTGCGGTAGAAACCCGAGCCCTTGAAGACAACGCCAACGCTGTTGAACTTCTTGCGCAGGGTGCCTTTGCATTCCGGGCACTCTGTCAGGGAGCTGTCTGAGAAGGACTGGACGATGTCGAAGGCATGGTCACAGTCTTTGCAGGCGTATGCGTATGTGGGCACTGAGTTCCTCCTTTAGGACAAAGTTCAGGTCCTGTTCCACTGTGCAGAATATCTTCCGCATTAGCAGTCCCAGGGCCTGAGTGCCAATTCTATCATTCGATCGGGTGCCGTTCGCCAGTGTATGTGCCCCAACTCACCCATGGCGGAGCCCTGGGCGGAACCCGCCGGAGCGCCCCGGAGCGCCCCGGAGCACCCCGGAGCGCCCCGGCGAGCATCCGGGCGGGCATCCGGAAGAAATCAGTCAGTCGGTTTCGGGCGCATCCTCCAGAAGCACGACGCCGGAAGGCGTCAGTACCTCCCGCACGGGGCGGTCAAACGCCTCGGCGGGTATCGAGCCCGAAGGCAACAGATCGTCGTCGTACACCACTGCAATGGTGGGCGGCCGCCGGCCTGACGCGTCCAGGCCTTGCAGGAGCCGGTCGTAATATCCGCCGCCTTGGCCAATCCTGTTCCCGTCTCGATCCACGGCGGTGGCAGGCATGAAGATTCCGGCCGCTGAGGCAACCACTGAACTGTCCAATCGCTCGCCCATTGGTTCGTCAATGGGAGCGTAGGTGGATCGCACGAAGACCGTGGACGGTGTCCAGTAAACCCAACTCAACTGTCGGTCCGGCTCGCAGACAGGAAGCAGGACCTCGTGGCCCGCTTCATGAAGCGCCTCAAGGAGAGGCATGGTGGGCGGTTCGAAGGCGACCCCTACGTACACCGCGAACGTTGCCGCTTCGCCGGAAGTGACGGACTTGGCCCAAGCAGTTCCATGGTGGGCGAGGGACTCGCCGGCTGCCGCGATCTGCTCAGGAGTCAGGCCCCTTCTGTAGAGTCGCCGGTTGCGGCGGATGTCTTCTTTCGATGCCATCTTTTTCCCATCCTGGGGTTCGTCGGGTCCGGCATAATTGTTTCCTGATGTTGAGCCGGTAAGAAAATGTCCGGCCTGCGCGGCGGGGGGTTTAGCTGATGATCTCTTACTTCCGTTACATTAGTCCGGTGACTCTCGATAACAACGCTGTCCGTAAGGCTGTCATCCCCGCAGCGGGTCTTGGTACCCGGTTCCTTCCCGCCACCAAGGCGATGCCGAAGGAAATGCTGCCTGTGGTGGACAAGCCCGCCATCCAGTACGTCGTCGAAGAAGCGGTCAAGGTGGGCCTGCACGACGTCCTCATGATCACAGGGCGCAGTAAGCGCGCACTGGAAGATCACTTTGACCGCGTTCCTGCGCTCGAAGCGACCCTGGCTGAAAAGGGCGACACCGCCAAGCTGGAAGCCATTCAATCCGCCACCAACCTTGGCGACATCCACTACGTCAGGCAGGGTGACCCGAACGGCCTTGGCCACGCTGTCCTTCGTGCAAAGCAGCACGTCGGCCACGAGCCCTTTGCCGTTCTTCTGGGTGACGACCTCATCGACGCCCGCGACGACCTCCTGAGCGAAATGATCGCTGTCCAGCAGAAGACCGGCGGCTCCGTGGTTGCCCTGATCGAGGTTGAGCCTTCCAAGATCAGCGCCTACGGTTGCGCCGACGTCGAGGACATCGGGGAAGACGGTTACGTCCGCATCAAGCAGTTGGTGGAAAAGCCGTCCGCGGAAGAAGCACCTTCAAACCTCGCCGTGATTGGCCGTTACGTGCTGCACCCGGCTGTCTTCGGAGTCCTGGAGCAGACCGGCCCCGGCCGGGGTGGAGAAATCCAGCTGACCGATGCCCTCGAGGTCCTCGCTGCCGGTGAAGGGGAGGGCTACGGCGTGTACGGCGTGGTCTTCCGCGGCCGACGCTATGACACCGGCGACAAGCTCAGCTACCTCAAAGCCTGCATTGAGCTGGCATGCGACCGTGAGGATCTTGGTCCTGAGCTGCGCGAGTGGCTGCCGAACTTCACCGCGACGCTACCTCAGTAATACGGATGTACGGCTCTGCGATCTGGCCGGTAACGCTGGAGTGCGGAGACCTGGCACTTCGGCCCATCCGCTATCGCGACAAGCGGGAATGGTCTGAGGTCCGCTCCCGGAACAGTGATTGGCTGGCACCGTGGGAGGCGTCCAACCCGGCTCCGGGTGGACGCCTTCCCAGCTACCGGCAAATGGTCGCGTCCCTCAACGAGCAGGCCCGGCAGTCCACCGCCTTGCCGTTCGTCATCGTTGAACGCACAGCCGGCGTCCGGGAGCCCGCGATCGTTGGTCAATTGACTGTCTCCTCGATTGTTTGGGGATCGGCCATGATGGCCACCTTGGGCTATTGGGTGGACAAGGACCGGGCCGGGCGCGGCATCGCCCCGACAGCCGTGGCGATGGCCACCGACCACTGCTTCAATGTGCTGGGGCTGCACCGGATGGAAATCAATATCCGCCCGGAAAACGCGCCCAGCCTGCGCGTGGTGGAGAAGCTCGGATTCCGCGATGAGGGATACCGGGAAAGGTACCTGCACATCAACGGACAGTGGGCTGATCACCGCTCCTTCGCGTTGACGTCGGAGGAAGTCCCGGAGGGCCTGCTGCGCAGGTGGCTCAAAGGGCAAACGGGCAGGTCATAGGGCTTTTCGGCCCTTTCTCCAGTCATTTGCGGACTCGACCACGACACACCGGCCGCAATGCCGCCACCCCCGGTGATTTGCTTCTACGGTTTTGAATGTGGACTTCCCTCTCAGCAGCTCAGTGATACTTGTGGTCACTGTCGCGCTGTGGATGGTCTGGGTGGCGCCGTACGTTCTGCGGAACAGGCGGCAACAAGTCCAAGCGGCCGCTGTTCCAGCAGAGGCTTTCGACGACGAACCAGACGAACCGCAGGCAGGGGTGGTACTGAATTTGGCACCTCAGCAGGAGAAACCGATGGAGACCATGCACAGCAAAGCACCGGCGTCGCCCCAGGAATCCCGCGCGGCCGAGTCCTCGGCGACCAAGCCGGCCCCCACTCCGTTCACCATCCGCTATGCGCGGCTCACTCTGGCTTTGTCCGGGCTCGCCCTGCTGGTGACGGCACTGGTTTCCGGAATTCTTCGCCTTTTCGGAACCGGCTCGGTCTGGTTGCCGCTGGTGTCGCTCATCGGTGCGGTAGTCGCCGTCGTGGTTTTGCGTAAACTCGCGCTCCGGGATCTTCGCGAACGGCGCGCCCGCCGGGCTGCCCAGGCGTCGCGCATCCCAACGCCTGCACGCTACCTGCCCAAAGAACCTGTGGTTGAGGCGAAGGAAACTGCCGTTTTCGACGCCGAAGCCAGCAGTCGCGAAGCCCGCTTGTCGGCGGTGGAGCTGCGCCAGGCGGCTCTTGCTGTTGCGGTTGCCGCGGGGGACCAGTCGGCGCAAGCTGCGGCAGAGTCCAAAGGCGCGAGCTGGCAGCCCGTCGAGGTTCCGAAGCCTACCTACGTTGATGCAGCGAAGGCCCAACGCCCGGCCCCTGAGCCCCTGGACCTCCCTGAGGCCCCGAAGCCTGTTGGCAAGCCCGTCCTGAAGCAGTCCGCAGGGCAAACTGAAGCAGCGGCAACGGTCGCAGCTTCGGTCAAGGGCCAGAGTGCCCTCAGCAACCTGGACGATGTCCTCCAGAGACGCCGCGCGTAACACCGCATGAGTTCCATCTGCGTTGCCGGTGGTACAGGCCAGGTGGGCCGTGAGGTTGTCCGGCTCGCCTTGGCCGCCGGGCACGAGGTGTCAGTGCTTAGCCGGCACGTTCCGGCTGTTGGTTCTCCGGCCCATTACGACGGCGCCACGTACTTCGCCGGCGACGTCACCACTGGCGTTGGACTGGCTGCCGCGGTGGCGGGTGCCGACGTCGTCATCGATTGCCTTGAAGGCCAGTTCGGGAAGGCGCAAAAGCAATTTGCCGACGGCGGTGAGCGGCTTCTTGCGGCAGCGGTTGCTGGTGGCGCCCGAAAGGCTGTGTTGCTGTCCATCATCAACTGCGATCTGAGTGACTTTTCCTATTACGTTTCGAAAGCGGAGAAGGAACGGAAGTATGCCGCGTCTCCGCTGGAAACCGTGCTGGTCAGGGGAACCCAGTTCCACAGCTTGGTTGCCGGGATCTTCGCGGCCGGGGCCCGTGTGGGATTGATTCCGGTGTTCAAGGGTGTGGCATTCCAGACGATTTCGCCTGCCGATGTTGCAGGGGAGTTGCTGGCGGAGGCGTTGGCAGATTCGCCTGGGACTGGGCAGCGGGTGCGGACCGTGGGTGGGCCTGACGTGCTGCCAATGCGTTCAATGGCCGAGCAGTGGAAGGCCACTACTGGGACGCGGGGGAGGATTATCAGCGTGCCTTTGCCGGGTTCCATGGGTGCTTTTCTTCGCGCCGGCCACCATCTCGTCCCGGAGCATGCGGTTGGCATGGAGACGTTCGTGTCGTGGTTGGAAAAGCGCCGGGAAAGTTTGTAGCCTAGGGACACCGGTCCGGCGGAAATTCCTGGCCAGGGGGCTATAGCTCAGTTGGTAGAGCGCTTCGTTCGCATCGAAGAGGTCAGGAGTTCGAATCTCCTTAGCTCCACAATATTGTCAGTCGCCTTTCCCCTTGGCGGGTTGCGGCTGGTGTAGCGCCCAGTGCGGCGCACGGTCCAGCAAGTCAGAGCTTGACCTCTACATCTACGGTGAATTCCGATGCCGTTGGTGAATTTTCGGCTCTTACGCTCTTAGCTTCGACAAGCCCGAAGTTCGCGCACAAGCTACGTCGCGGGCCGGACGCGCAGCTTTCGTGGTTTCTGTTTTCCGGCTCGATTCGTAGCGTCTGGCACCAGCTGGACGGTCGTTGTAACGTCCATTGCTTTTAGGGCGACTAGTGCGCGACGTAGAGAGATCCGCGAGAAGATAGGAAGGTTTGCGGACTTGCGCTCCGGCGTCCGCTTGTGGCTCACGATAGCGATCGACACAGTATACGAATTGGTCTCAAGCGCCTTAGCGACGTGTTCTGCTGCAGCGGCGTCAGCCCTCTCTTCCACGAGTTTCAGGAGGTTCTTCGACGCTTCGTCGCTTGTTCGGAGGAGTTGCACTGAGTTAGCCGCTTGGTTGAAGAGGTGGCTGAGCATTGATGAGCTGGTTCCAATCTTGACATGGACGAATTCAACATGCTCCTGTCCGATCCGTAGAATGTCACACGGCTCCACCTGGGTTTGTCCCGAAGGGCTGATGTTTGTCTGGTCTAGGCAGACGCTTCCGTTGGCCAAACAGACTTCGGCGTTGTATTCGGCCTCGCTGGCCCATTGGTGTTCTGGCAGCGTCGCTTCGATCCAGTAAGGATCAAGGAAATCCCGGAGCGATTCAAGAAGGCCTGTTGCTACCCGGAACCAAGCTCCATCGCTGAAATGGTAGCTGTAACCCTCATCTGCCTGGGCTTCGAAAACTAGGGAGCGGAAGATGCTCCAACGTTGCATTGCTTCGTGGCTCCCGTTGAGAAGAACCAATTCATCGTGCTTTAAGTCGTCGACGGCGAAGGTCTCTGAAGTAATGCCCTTTCCTTCAAGGTATTCGCGGTAGTGCTTGATATAGACGTCGTCGAACATCTCACTGACGCCACGCCCAGAAAACTGGACGTAACTTTCGTCCCCGTAGTCCAAGACATCTGGCACCGTGAGGACTATGGGTGCGGAGACGTCGAAGACAGCGGCGGCCAACTGCTGATTGAGCGGGTCAATCGTCGAAGGATCGGTGATTGGACGAATCTGGGCGATGTCAGGAAAGGTTTTGCGGAATCCCTTCGACTTATAGAGCTTGTGTAGACGTTTCAGAAGTACGACGAGGTCACCAGGTTCTGTTGGAGTTGTGACCCGGAGGCAGGCAGCGCCAGTCACGCTGCGGACTAGGTCGTTATGCTCCGCCTTTGCTTTCCCGGTCAAGCTCCTGAGGACAGAGCTATCACTGGTAAAGCTCAGGAGCGCGAGGTCGCCGTCATATGGAATTTGAGTCCGTCGTCGTTGTGAAGATTCAGGATCGAGAGTGTCCGCACTTTTCAATTTGTTAGGGTCCACGGAGTTGAGAACAACGCGGGTTCCGAAATCGTGGACATACGAGTCCTCCCTTAATAGATGCTGCCCTGAGCCGAAGGTCAGCGCAAACGTCTGTTTTTTGATGCCCACGAAAGCTGTTGCGGAGTTTGACTGCTGGAGGAGATCAACACCGAGGCCGAGGTATGTCTTCCACCATGGCTGTTTCGGACTTCCTGGTTTAAGAAATACGCGGAGATTCGAAATGGTGCTGGCCGATACATCGACTTCTTTGTAGCCGCTGTCATCTTTTATTGCCGATTCGATGCTCACGCCGGACTTTAGTAGATATATCGACATCGACTTCGCTGCCACGACAGTGTTCCCCCAGGTGATTCGATGCCAGCGGTCACTGCGCTCGTCATCATTGTCTAACACCCGGCCAGCCGGGTTGAGGCTATTGTAGGGGTGAGAGTCCCTGATCGCCGGCAGGTTGAGCGAGAGGGCGTGCCTGCACTTCGCAGTACCGCTGCATGGGCCTCCCTGTGGTCTTTGTGCCGAACGGTCACCCGACGCGCCTCATGCCGTTTGGCGACGGGCACTAGACCATTCCGGTCCGGATGGACTCCGCTTTCCTGTACGAGTGCGGCGTAGGGATACGTCTCGTGGCGTTCGATGCCACCGCTAAGGGCTTAGGCGCGGTCCGCAGGCGACTCCCTCGGGCGGGAATTGGCGCCTCACGCCGAGCAAAACAACATGCTGGTCTACCCCCTGAACGCCGTGGAAAAGCGTTGTGCGCGGGCCGAGGACGGCGATTCCATTCCTACAGAGGCCATCGCGGTGTACAGGCAGTTGGGCGGCTCAGCTGAACCCCGCGGACTAAAGGGGCCTGGATCCCAGGGGGCGGTCCGCCTCAAGATCTGCGACTGGCTGTGCGGACGCCAGCAGCTGAAGGGCTTCCGCCGCGGGTAACCCCGGGTCAGCGGCGTACATAAGAATCCGGTGGCCTGACTCGTCCGGAGGGGTCAGGACTTCGAAGTGGAGCTCAAGGTCACCGACTTCGGGGTGGTGCAGGTATTTCAGTCCGGACATGCAGTTTTCAACCGGGTGACGGGCCCACAGTTTGGCGAATTCTTCGCTGTTCATGGTCAGCTCGCCCACCAGGGAGGCCAGTTCGGCGTCATCGTTTGAGCGCCCGGCAACCAACCGCAGGGATGAAACAGCGCGCGTGGCTTCCTCCCTCCATCGCGTGTACAACTCGCGGGTGTGCGGATCGAGGAACAGCAGTCTTGTCATGTTGGGCCGCGTGGCCGGCGATGACGGGGCATCGAAATCCAGGTGCCCCGCAACCAGCCGGTGACCGAGTCGGTTCCACGCCAGCACTTCGCTGCGGCGCCCCAGCACGATGGCCGGAGTGTTGGGCATGGACTGGATCAGTCGCAATGTTCCGGGCCTGGCTTTGTCCGCCCGGGCCGACGTCCGCCGCTTGCTGGCGACCGGCCGCGCAAGGTTGAAGAGGTGTGCGCGCTCATCGGTGTTCAGGTTCAGGGCCCTGGCGATAGCATCAATGACGGCTTCGGAGGCATTGGCACTTTGGCCCTGCTCCAGGCGCGTGTAATAGGTGCTGCTCACCCCGGCTAGCATCGCCAGCTCTTCGCGGCGGAGCCCGGGCACGCGGCGAATGCCGTAGTTGAGCAGGCCGACGTCCTCCGGCTGCAGTGCAGCTCGACGGACACGAAGGAACTCCCCAAGTTCGCTGTGGTTGGTCATGAACCCCATTCTGCCGGTCTTCAGGGACACTGTCCTGTCCCTGCCAGTGGTAGGCAAGAGAGGGTGTGGTTGTTCCCCGGGCATTCCATGACAGTGGAGTTTCAAGATGCAGCATCCCCTCCACAGAAGGACAACGCCAGTGACCTCACACGTTGCAGCAGGACCGGACAGCCCGTCCTCAACCGAAACCAGACCTGCAACCGCCAAAACGGGGCGAATGACAGGCAGGCAGAGGCTCGCACTTGTTGTCCTGCTCGCTGCCAGTTTCACCCTGGCCGTTGATTTCTCCATCCTCAACGTCGCACTCCCAGCCATTGGAGCCGACGTCGGCTTCAGCCTGGAGAACCTCCAATGGATCGCGACGGCGTTCGCCTTATGCGCCGCTGGGCTGACTTTACTGTTCGGACGTGTAGCGGACATCGTAGGCCGTCGCACAATGTTCCTCACCGGCATGGCCCTGCTCGGTGCAGCCTCGCTGGCCGGTGGCCTGGCGGTCGCCCCAGCCGTGCTGCTGATAGCCCGCGTGGGCCAAGGCATCGCCACGGCAATCGTCGTTCCCGCTGCCTTGTCACTGTTGCTTGCTTCGTTCCCGGAAGGACCGCTGAGGGACAAAGCGCTGGGCCTGAACGGATCCCTCATGGCTGCAGGTTTCACCACCGGCGCCATCCTAGGAGGCCTCCTGACGGATCTGCTCAGCTGGCGATGGGCCTTTTTCATCAACGTTCCAGTGGCCGTTGCCGTGCTTGTCATAGCCCCGATCGTCCTGGCCGAGAGCAAGCCCACTGCCAGGTTGCGGTTGGACGTGCCGGGGGCCATCACGGTGACGCTGGGCCTCCTGGCCTTGGTCTTTGGACTCACGCGCGCGGCCGAGCACTCGTGGAGCGATCCTCTGACGCTGGGTTCCCTTGGGGCCGCCGTCGTTCTCTTTGTCATCTTCGTGGCCGTCGAACTCCGGGCCGCGTCGCCGTTGGTACCGATGGAGATTCTGAAGCGGTCGACGGTGGCCTGGGGGAACATCGCAGGTATTCTGGCCTTCGTCACTGAGACGTCACTGGTCTTCCTCCTGACCCTTTACCTGCAGCAAGTCCTCGGCTACACCCCGCTCGGCGCAGGATTGGCCTTTGCTGTGCTGGGTCTCGGTACTGTTCTTGGCGGTGTCCTGGGGCCGAAGATCATCGCCAAGATCGGGAGCAAGAAGGCCATAGTTTATGGATTCCTCGTCCAAGCAACGGCTACCGGCACGCTGGTGCTGCTGAGCACGGACCCTGCTTCCATCGGCCTGTTGCTGGCGGCAACGTTCATCGGGGGAGTGGCGAACCTTGTAGTCATTGTCGGCTTTATGGTTACTGCAACCTCTGGTCTGCCCGAATCCGAACAGGGGTTGGCCACCGGACTGGCGACCATGAGCCAGCAGATCGGAATCACCCTGGGAATACCGGTCATGAGCGCCGTGTTTACTGCGCAGATCATTGGAGACCACGGTGCGGTGCCGGTCCTCAGCGGCGTCACCACCGCTATCTGGGTCAACGCCGGGTTGTGCCTGTTGGCGGCCCTTCTTATGGGTGTGTTTCTGCGACAACCGACACGGGACCGTCCCGCCAGCACTACCGGCGCTCGGCTGACCTCCGACGACGCCTGACACTCCGGACAATAAGCCAGCCCAGGAATACCGCCAGAGCTGCGTACACCGCGTAATTGAGAAACCGCGAATACTGCTCGATCAGGTGATACTGCGTGCCCAGCAAGGACCCTAAGCCGATCAGCAAGGCATTCCACAGGCCCGCGCCGGCAATCGTGAAAATGGAAAACGTCAGGAGGTTCATCCGTTCGGCGCCCGCCGGCAGGGAGATGAGGCTTCGTACGCCGGGCAGAAGCCTGCCGAAGAAAATCGCGGATTTGCCGTGGCGTTCAAACCACTTGGAGGCCTTTTCGAAGTCCTCCCTGTCCACCAGAGGCAGCTTCGAAAGCAATGAGATGGACTTTTCCAAGCCAATTTTGTATCCAAGCCAGTAAAGGAACAACGCGCCCGCATAAGCGCCCAGCGTGCTGGTTACGAACACCAGAACGATGTTCATGCTGCCCTGCTGGGTAAGGAACCCTGCCAGTGGGAGGATCACCTCGCTGGGAATGGGCGGAAAGACGGTCTCCAGGAACGTCATCAACCCAACGCCCCATTCGCCCAGGGCGTCGATCACCTGGGCTGCGATTCCCACTATGCCGGTCAGGTTTTCGGTCGAACCGGGGACTCTCAGTGCGCTGATCAACTCGTGGCCCTTTCATGGTCTTCGGCTCCCTCAACGCTATTGCCACGAATACTCTCGGGCAACGCGGTTCGTCGACAGCGGACGGCGGCGCACGGCACCCAATGCGGCACGATGCCAACTGACCCATTGCCTCGGGTGGACCACGAGTATATCGTTAGCTATATCGTTCAGTATCGTTCGCGACTTCCTGAGGTGGGCTTGATGCACAATTCATTTCCTTCAAACGGTTTTATGGGAAACAACTTTGACGGCATGTGGCAGGCCGTGGACGAGTTTCGTTCAAGATTCGAGAAGCGTTCCGCCGGCCGGGCAGGCCGCGGCGAACTGAGGACGGCTATCCTGGCCCTTTTGGCTGAACGCCCCATGCACGGTTATCAGATCATTCGGGAAATCGAGGAGCGCAGTGGTGGCAGTTGGAAGCCAAGTGCAGGCTCCGTTTACCCGACTCTCCAGCTTCTCTCTGATGAGGGGTTCGTCAGTTCGGAGGAAGCCAGCGGGCGCAAGATTTATGCACTGACCGAAGCGGGCAGGGAAGATGTGGCAAGTTCGGAGACCGCCGCGCCCTGGGGCTCTGTGGGTTCGGCATCGGGCCCAGGGTTCGCTGCACTGCCCAAAGCCGGGGTAGAGCTGGCCCAGGCCGCAGCCCAAGTGGGCCGGACAGGCACACCCCAACAGGTCAGGGACGCGGTGACGGTGCTCGAAGATGCCCGCCGCCGCTTGTACTCGATCCTCGCCCAGGACTGAAAGGGTGACGTCGGACCGACCCGATCAGGCAGAGCATGTACCCGGCGCAGTGAGTGCCAGTGCGCGTTACCGCCGCATTCTGCGGTTTGCGGCCTGGCATCTCGCAGTGACGTGGTGGTTCGAGCTTTTCCTGCCCCGGTTGGGCCTTCGCCGGCTGACTGAACGCAATCGTTCACGGAGAATGAGGCGTTTTGCCCAGCGCTTCCATCAACTCGCGGTGGAACTCGGCGGCCTGATGATCAAAGTGGGCCAGTTCATGTCCTCGCGGCTGGATGTCCTGCCGCCGGAGATCACCGCCGAACTGGAGGGTCTCCAGGACGAGGTGCCGCCCGTCCCGTTCCCGGCCATTCGCAAACTTGCCGAAGCCGAACTGGGAGCATCTTTGGAAGCGGTGTTTGCCTCCATCGAGGAGACGCCAATTGCTGCAGCGTCCCTCGGGCAAGCCCACCGCGCCAAGCTCCTTCCCGGCAATGCGGAGGACACAGGGCTGAGCAGCGTGGTGTTCAAAGTCCAGCGGCCAGGCATCCAGGCCATTGTGGACATCGACTTGGCGGCGCTGCGGAAAGTGGGAGGGTGGCTGAGCCGGATCCGCATCGTCTCTGACCGTGCCGACGTCCCGGCGCTGATCAAGGAGTTTGCCCAGACCAGCCTGGAGGAGATCGATTACCTCAATGAAGCGGCGAACTCGGAGCGTTTTGCCACTGACTTCGCCCACGATGCCCGGGTAACCGTGCCGGGGGTGGTGTGGGAGCGGACCACCCGCCGGGTGCTTACCCTCGAGGACGTCACCGCCATCAAGATCACAGACGCCGAGGCGCTCCGGTTGGCTGGCATCGACCCCGCCGCTGTGGCCCCCGTTTTCGCCTCAGTGATGTTTGACCAGCTTTTTACCAATGGCTTTTTCCACGCCGATCCTCACCCTGGCAACATTTTCGTGACACCCACCGACCGCACATCGGACCATCCCTGGAAGCTGACCTTCATTGATTTCGGGATGATGGGCGAGGTTCCTGCGAAGACACGGTCCGGGCTTCGCAAGCTTTTGATCGCTGCGGCTTCGCGGGACGGTAAGGGATTGGTGGCCGCCATCAGCGACATTGGCGTGCTGATGCCCTCGGCTGACGCTGGCGAACTGGAACGGGCCATGACCCAGCTGTTCGCGCGTTTTGGAGGCATGGGCTTCGCAGAGCTTCGTGACGTGGACCCGCGGGAGTTCCGCGATTTCGGGGCGGAGTTCGGAAGCGTTATCCGCTCACTGCCTTTCCAGCTGCCGGAGAATTTCCTGCTCATCATCCGTGCCATGTCCCTGACTTCCGGAGTCTGCAGTTCGCTGGACGCCCGCTTCAACCTGTGGGATTCGGTGGAACCGTTTGCGGCGCAGCTGTTACGGGATGAACGCGGCAATCTGGTCAACGACGTCGCAGCGCAGGCCGTCGAGGCCGCAGCGTTGGCCTTTCGCCTGCCCAAACGGCTGGACGGACTGATCACCCGTGTGGAGGACGGTTCGCTGCAGTTTTCCAACAGGCGGTTGGAACGCCAGATGGCCAGACTCATCCGGCTGGCACGCGGAGGCGTAGCGGCGCTGATGTTTGGGGCGCTCCTGATTGCCGGATCCGTTGTCCGGGGTGGGGATATGGTGCTGGGCAACGTGCTGATGATCGTGTCTGTAATCCCGTTGCTCGCGGCGGTGCTGACGGGTCGTCGGCACAGGGGCTGACGGGTCGTCGGCACAGGGGCTGACGGGACGGCCGTTGACAGGACAGCGGTTGAATGGGGGCGCCGTAGAATTGCCCTGTGACTGAGACCCCCGCCCGTCGTCGTGAGGTATCCGGCGGCATGAACGGACCCGTTCTGGTTGGCGTCATGCCTGGTCAGCATCCGATGGTGGTGGAGCAAGCGGCCGCAGTGGCCGCCAGTGCAGGCCTTGCACTCGTGTTCGCTTACGCCGATGTCACGGTTTACCCGGTGGACGGGACCACTGGGGGACCGGCCGCGCCAATCGATCCTGACGGCGTGGACGGAGACGACGCCGAAGCCGGCAACGCCCTCGATTCCCTGAAGAAGACGATCGCCGAACAGCTGCCGTCCCCGGACCTCCAGTGGAGCATCGTCCCTCTGGCGGGTGAGCCGGCAAAGGCGCTGGCCCGCGAGGCTGAGGAGTTGGATGCGTCCATGATCGTGGTGGGCACCCGTCAGCACGGTTTGACCGCGACGCTCAAGGACATCACGGCCGGTTCGGTGGCGCGCCATCTGGCTCATCGGCAGCACCGCCCAGTGCTCGTGGTGCCAGTGAACCCTCGGATCCCGAACGACGATGACCAGGAATAAGGCCATACGTCCGGTACACCTGCACTGGGGATTCATGGGCATCGTTGCAGCCGGAGGGGTCTTGGGGGCGATGACCCGCTACGGCCTGGGGTTGCTGATCCCTGCGCCAGGTGCCTGGCCCTTGCCCACGCTGGTTATCAACCTTTCGGGTGCTTTGGCCCTTGGCGCCCTTCTGGAGGCACTCTCACGGAGGGGGCCCGACGTCGGTAGCCGCCGCGTGTTGCGGCTCGCGCTGGGCACGGGGTTCTTGGGCGCCTACACCACCTACAGCACCCTCGCGGTGGACGCCGTCCACTTGGTGGCCGCCGATGCGGCCCCCGCGGCGGCGGGCTACCTGGTTGCGAGCCTGCTGGGTGGGGCCGCTGCCACCACTGCTGGCATCTGGCTCGGCGCCTGGCATCACAGGCTGACTTCAGGGGCCCGGGCGTGATGGTCCTCTTGCTTGGCTTGGCCGGGGGAACCGGTGCTGCTGCCAGATTCATGGTGGACGGCCTCATCCGTGCAAGGTTAAAGACCGCCCTCCCGTGGGGCACCATTCTGATCAACGTTTCAGGCTCCCTGCTGCTCGGCTTCCTCGCTGGGCTCATGATGCGTGGCCAGGCGCCCGAGTCCCTGTATTTGGTCCTGGGGACCGGCTTCCTGGGCGGCTACACAACATTCAGCACCGCAAGCCTGGAGACTATCCGGTTGATCCAGAGCGGGAGGACCGGGCTGGCACTGGTCAACGGTGTAGGGTCCATGGCCGCCAGTGTCCTTGCTGCGGCGGCGGGTGTGGGCGCCAGTTACCTCTTGCCGGGCCAGTGAGAGACCCCTGAAAGAGGCACCTGCCCGGCTGTAGGATCGAGCCATGGCTAAGAAGACTTTCAATGAACTGTTGTCCACCCAGGTTGCCAACGAGTTTGCAGCGTCCCAGCAGTACATCGCCGTGGCTGTGTACTTTGACGGTGAAGACTTGCCGCAGCTTGCCCGGCACTTCTACCGGCAATCGCTGGAGGAACGCAACCACGCCATGATGATGGTCCAGTACATGCTGGACCGTAACGTGCACGTGGAAATCCCGGGCATCGCCCCTGTGCGCAACAACTTCTCCAACGCCAAGGAACCCATCGCCTTGGCCCTGGAGCAGGAGAAGGAAGTCACCCGCAACATTGAGGAGATGTTCCGCGCCGCCCGCGCCGAGGGCGACGCCTTGGGTGAGCAGTTCATGTTGTGGTTCCTGAAGGAGCAGGTGGAAGAGGTCGCATCGATGACCACGCTCCTGAACATCACCGAGCGTGCTGAGAACCTCTTCGACATCGAGAACTACGTCGCCCGCGAAGCAGTCGGCGACGGCGGACATGACGCCAGCGCTCCCTCGGCCGCCGGTGGCGTCCTCTAGGGACCAAAGCCCACGCCATGAAGAGGTCGTCGGAGGCTCAGCTTCCGGCGGCCTCTTCTCGTGCAGCGTCATCGTCGTCGAGTGAACGGCTGAGCAAGGACAGTCGGCTGGCAATGCGTGCGAGGTCCACCGGCAGGCCGGTGCCCGGCGCCTCGGTGCCCGTACCCACCTCCAAGTCCCAGTCCAATGGCCCCTTGCCTATCAGGAACAAGGTGATGTCCTGATCGTGCAGCACGTCCACGACGTTGCTGAACCGTTGCCAGGCGGGCGCCGATGCTGCCGTGGACGCCGCAGGTGAGGGGACGCCGTCGATTACCCACGTGGTGAACGTTTCGGCCAGGACCAGGTAGTCGGACGTGGAGGTCAGCCCTCCGCACAACTCCTCGAATCCAAGCCAAAGGACCTCGGGATCTGAGTTCTTGACCACGATCGGTTGGGTTGTAGGGGTCAGTACCCGGCTTTGCGAGGCGGACGGGGCGAACAGGCCGAGCCGGCCAAGCTGCCGGGGCGTACCCGGCGTCACTATCCGTCCGGTCTTGAAGGATTCGAACCCTTGGGGTGGGTGGGACCCTGCGGCCGGGAAGCGTCGGAAGTCCGAGGACCCATCGATCTTCACAATGTCCATCATCTCCTTGATGGCCTCAATGGTGGGCAGGAAATGCTCGTGCCACAGGGGATTGGGCAGAAGATCGTCCGGTGCGTAATTCGAGGTGACCGCGAGCGGGATACGGCGCTGGGCGGCGGTGCGAAGGAGACGCGCTATAAACATGCCGTCACCAACATCGTGGACGTGGAATTCGTCGAAGAAAAGCACGTCGATGCCCTCAAGCAGCGTGTCCACCGAATGCTGGATGGCCGTTGCGCTGCCTGCATGCGGATCGTGGGTACCCGCGTGGAGCTTGCGGAAGAAGTCATGGAAATGCACGCGCCGTTTGCGCACTCCCAAGTGTGCGTAGAAGCTGTCCATCAACCACGTCTTTCCGCGGCCCACCGGCCCGTGGAGGTAGAGGCTCCGTGGCGCCTTCCGGGAAAGGGTCCGACGCCGGACCGTCACCTCCGCGCCCAGGGCCGCCAGCCGCCCGGCTGCTTGCCGCTGGCTTTCTTCCAGCGCAAAGCCCGAGCGCCCGGCGTCGAGGACTATCCCGTCAAGCAACGTCCTGGCAGTGTCCTGCGCTGCCCGCGGAGCCGGCCTCAAAAGAGGCGTCACAGCCAGCCTTTGCGTTTGAAGATGAGGTACATGAGCAGCGCCGCGCCCACCATGAGGCCGATGGCCATGGGGTAGCCGAAGTCCCAGTGGAGTTCGGGCATGTTGTCGAAGTTCATCCCGTAGATTCCGGCCACGAACGACGGCGCGAAGAGGATGGCGGCCCAGGAGGAGATCTTCTTGACCTGCTCGTTTTGGGCGGCACTGGCCTCATTTTGCCGGTTGGCGGTCAGCGTGCCGTCCAACGTCAACGCGTTCTGGAGCAAATCCCTGAAAGAGTTCACCCGGGAAATGACGCGCTGCACGTGGTCTTCGACATCCCGGAGGGAACGCTGCAGCTCGATGTCCACGCCATATTTTTCAAAGCCCTTCTCCAGCAAGGACATGACGTCGGGGAGGGGCTGGATGGCGCGCTGGAACTGGATGACTTCGCGGGCGAGTTCGTAGATCCTTCGGGACACGGCGCTGTCGCCGCTGAAGAGTTGGTCTTCGATCTCGTCGATGTCGTTCTCCAAACCCGCAACCACGGGCGCGTAGTCATCCACTACCTGGTCCAGGAGAGCGTAGAGGACCGCTTCGGGGCCGTGGCACAACAGGTCCGGCCGGGCTTCCAACCTGTGGCGGACACGCGCTACTCCGCCGGTTTCGGCATGGCGGATGGTCACCACGAAGTTGGAGCCGGTGAAGATGTGCAGCTCTCCGAACTCCACGGATTCGGTGTCGTCCAGATACCTCGCGGGCCGCAGGACGGTGAACAAGCTGCTGTCATAGCGTTCAATCTTGGGCCGCTGATGGGCTGAAACGGCATCCTCCACGGCGAGCCTGTGCAGGCCGAACTCCTTGGCTACCGCAGCCATTTCTTCCTGGGTAGGGCGATAGAGGCCGATCCAGGCCATGCCACCGTGTTTGGCCAGGGTCTCGAAGGTCTGCTCGAGGCTGTGCGGGGTGGCTGTGCGGACGCCGTCCACGTAAACGGCGTTGTCGATAATGGTCACAGGTTGAACGCTACTGCATGGCCCCGATGATGGCGCCCGCAACAGTCATGGCAACGATGTCGTGCCCTGAATCGATCACGGTCACGGCCGAGGGACGCCCTGCAAAGCCGTTGTGGATCACGTGGCCGCCGGCGCGGAACACCACGGCGAGGATCAGGGCGAAGAGGGCGCCTGCCCAGAACGTGTTCAGCTCCAATGCGCTGACCAGGATGGCCAGGAGGATGCTGGTCACGGCAGCAGCGAGCATCATGGGCACCCAAATCCCCGCGCCGCCTTCGATGTTCTTGAGGTCGTCCTCGGTCTTGCCGATCGCCTGCATCCACCTGCGTCCAAGAACGGCCGGCATGTACCAGACGAATCCGATCACCATGCTTGAAACGAAGGCCAGAAGAACAGCGAACCAGTTGATGTGGGAGATGTGTGAGAGCCAATCCATGCCTAAGATCCTAGTTTGTTCAGGCCTCCGCCCCCGGGCTCTGGTTGTCGTTCCTGCCGCGTGTTGGTGTTGCTGCCATCCGCCCGATGAGCGGCTCTGTGCGGTAGGGGATGTGCGTGTGAAGTGCCAGCACCGTCTCGGTCCGGATGACTCCCTTGGTGCGCAGGACCGATCGCAAAGCGGACTGCAGATTGTGGGTATCCGTTGCTACTACGCGGCACCACAGGTCCCCGCGCCCGGAGATTTCATGCACCTCAAGGACCTGGGGAATGAGGCGCAAGGCGCCAATTACGCCGTCGAGTTCGCGGTGGGTGACTTCAATTGTGACGAAAGCGACGACGTCGTAACCCACCTTTTCGAGGTCGACCTCCCGTCCAGCGGCCTGCAGGACGCCGGTGCGCAGCAGGCGCTTAAGCCGGCTTTGGGCGGTGTTCCGCGCGATGCCCAGCCCGTCACTCAATTCGGCGATCTGGATACGGGGGTCCTTGATGAGTTCCAGCAGGATCTTCAGGTCCATGGGGTCGAGGGTGTTCAAATGGTCACTCCAGATCACTCGGCTACTACGTCTTTGAGTATTTTGCTCAATCCTTGCACCTTTGCAGCTCTTGAAGATCAGTGCTCCTGCATTCTATTGCCATCACTAATTGGCCGGACCTGCGCTTCCCACAAGGAAACCAAAGCCGGCAACTGAGTCCGAAGGCATGGAAATGACTGTCTTGAGCGAACTCCGCATGCGTCCGGCCACCGCCGAACGCTGGGGATGGGATGCCTCCACCACGGCAAGGCTGGTCCTGGCCGGGGTTGTGATCTTTACGTTGCTGGTGGGCGCCAACCTGGCCACACCCCTGTACCCCTTGCTTCAAGCCAGGATCGGCCTGTCCTCACTCGATGTGACCGTGGCTTTTTCCAGCTATGTGCTGGCGCTGGTCGCCGTGCTCATGGTGGCCGGACACTGGTCGGACCACATTGGGCGGCGGGCAGCGTTGGTCCTGGCAGTGCTGGTGGGCCTGATGGGCGGGGTGATCTTCGCCAATGCCGATTCGTTGCTTTCCCTTAGCGCGGGCCGGGCGCTGCAAGGTGTTGCGGTAGGGCTCGCCACCGGAGCCAGTTCGGCAGCCCTGCGGGAGTTGCTGCCCCAACGCCCGGATTGGGCATCCCGCTTCACCCTGCTTTCCTCGGCAGGCGGCGTGGCCGCCGGTCCTGCCATCGGCGGTCTCTTGTCACTCTTGCCTGACCCTACCCGCACGCCCTACTACGTCCATTCAGCGGTGCTGCTGGCGGCGCTCATTCCGTTGTGGCTCCTGAAAGCAAGGCCCGCGATCGCCCCAGCGGCAGGTCCCAAAGCCCACAGGGTCCTGGCCCCGCGCAAACCGTCCATCTCACAGGATGCCAGGGGCGCTTTCTGGATGGCAGCGGCAACGGGATTCCTGAGTTTTGCGGTGTTCGGCTTCTGCTTGTCGCTGGCGCCGGGGTACTTCGCCACAGTGGTTCACGCGGACTCCCGGCCCCTGATTGGTGTGTTGGCCGGCATCACATTGGGCGCTTCAGCGCTCAGCCAGTTGCTGGGGGTGCGCGGGCGCTTTGTTGTCCCCGTAGCGCTCGCGGTGCTGGGCGTATCCGTAGTCCTGGTGGGCGCTGCCGCAGCGTGGTCAAGTCCTTGGCTGTTGGTGGCCGCGAGCATCACCGCCGGGTTTGGCCAGGGCGTTGCCTTCCGGCAGGTATTCAACGAGGTCGCTGGAAAAGTGGAGGCCGCCCGTCACGCCCAAGTCATCAGCACGGTCTACGTCATTACGTATCTGGGCAGCGCCGTTCCGGTGATTGGGCTGGGAATCGCAGTCACGGCGTTGGGCCTGCAGACCGCCGTCGTGGGTTTCACTGCGCTGTGCGGCGTTGCGGCTCTGACGTTGGCGGCAGTGTCCATGAGGAGTGCACTGCGCGGCTGATGGCCGGAGGGCCTGGGGGATTATTCGGGCAGCGGTCCACGGTTGCCGGGAATGTGCTGGAATACCATGGTGGTTTCCGTGTGGCCAACCACCGGGTCTGTGGCCAGGTTGTCCAGGAGCCAATTGCGGAGGTCGTCCGTATTTGCGACGGCGATGTGCAGCAGGTAGTCCACGGAACCGGTGGTGTGGAACGTCGAAATAACCGCCGGAAGCTTGGGCACGCGGGCTGTGAAGCGGTCGATCTGGTCACGGTCGTGGGCGCGAAGGCGGACAGCGATCAACGCCTGCACTGAGCGTCCAATGGCCGGCAGGCTCAGCACGGCTTCGAAGCCTTCAATGATGCCGCGCTCGGACAAGGCCCTGGTTCGCATCAGCGCCGTGGACGGGGCGATCCCCACGAGTTCCGCCAACTGCTTGTTCGAAATGCGGGCATCATCGACCAAGGCTGCGAGGATTCGCTCGTCGATGGCGTCCAACGGCTCTGCGCTGCCCGTGCTTGACCGAACATTCTTCGTGGGGTTGCTCACGGATCCTCCTGAAATTGCCTTTCACCCATCCTAAGCGGTGAATTCTTCAGGTGACTATCGTTTTGCGGGCTTGGCGCGAGCCCTCCGTCGGTCCAAGCGCTGGAGCGGTTCGCTGAGCAGCATCAGCAGCAGCGGCAGGTTTCCCGCGGAAGGGACCACGACGGCCAGAAGCAGCGCAGCGAGGAAAAGCCCGGCAACGATGGCGCCGGCCCGGATCCCCGAGCGCGTCTCAACAGGATCCATGTCGTGGAGATCGGGATGCGATCTGAGGTACAAGCGTGCCAACAGGAGCATCAGGCTGGTACCAAACAATGTTCCGATGTACACCAAGGGCTGGGCCCAGTCGGCGTCCATCTGCGTGGAGAGCGATGTTGCCACAGGCATCACCACTATGAAGAACATCCAGGCGACGGTCAGCCACAGCAAGCCGGTATCGATATGGCGGACTTTGCGGAACAGCCGGTGGTGGTGCAACCAGAAGACGGCAATGAGGATGAAGCTGAGGGCAAAACCCAGGAGCGCAAACTGTTGCTCCGCGAGCCACGCGGCCGTGGTTCCGTGGTGATCCGCCAGTTCCCCAACGCTCTCCATGAGGGGAAGGATCAGCAGGGTCAAGGCAATCGCCACCACGGCATCGGTAAACGCCTGCAATCGTTCCGGCGACGACAAATCCCGTGATTTCGCGAGCTGTGTCATGCCTCCGATTGTAGGACCAGCCGGGCCGGAATCAGGGTGATTGCCGCGGCCGTCGGTGAACCGCCAAGGTGACTGCCGCCGTCGTGCAGGAAAGGGCGATGACGCCCACCGCCAAAGCTGTCCAGCCGAAACCTTGGAACACCAGCCCTCCAGCCCAGCCGATAACGCTGGAACCGAGGTAATAGGAGAGGTTGTAAAGCGATGCCGCCTGGGCCCGGCCGGTGGTGGCGATGGCCCCGGTCCAGCCTGAACCTACGCTGTGGGCCGCGAAGAAGCCGCCGGTGAAAATGACCAGCCCGGCCAGGATGGCTGCAAGATTCTCCACCAGCGTCAAAGTCAGCCCGGCCGACAGAATGACTATCCCGGCTAGCAGAACGTTGCGTCGTCCAAACCTGGTGGTGAGCCCGGCTGCCCATCGGGAGCTCACGGTGCCTGACAAGTAGGCCAGGAAGATGAGGCTGACCACTGTGGCTGGCAGGCCGAAAGGTTCGGCGTGCAGGCGGAAGCCCAGGTAGTTGTAGACGGCGACGAAACCACCCATGAGCAGGAACGCCTGCAGGTACAAAGACACCAGTTTCGGATTGCGTGAGTGTCCGCCCAGCGTGCGGATGGCGCCGCGGAAACCCGTGGCTGGAGCAGGCATGAAGCGCTGTTGTTTGGGAACGAGCACCAGGAACAGGACAGCGGAGACTGCAGCCAGCAAGGAAACGGCCAGGGCCGCCGCGCGCCAGCCCCATAATTCGCCGACAGGGCCTGCTACAAGTCGCCCGGCAAGGCCACCGAGGGTAGTGCCTGCGACATAGCTTCCGGCGGCCAGCGCGGTGTGGATTTTGGTGACTTCCTCATTGAGGTAGGCGATGGCGATGGCAGGAATGCCGCCCAAAGCCATGCCTTCGAGCATTCGCAGTCCCAACAGGACAGGAACTGTCGGAGCGAGCGGAACCAGCAGCCCCAGCAACGTAGCGGCCGCTATGCCGATGGTCATCGCACGCACGCGCCCGATCCTGTCAGCGACGAACGACCATGGCAGCACAGTGACGGCGAGACCCACAGTGGCGAGGGAAATGCTGAGTGCGGCCTCTGCAGCCGTGATGTGCAGATCGGTGGCCATGAGCGGCAGCACAGCCTGCGTGGAGTACAGCTGGGCGAATGTCGCGACGCCGGCAAGGGCCAACGCCGCCAGAACGCGTCTGTAGCCAGAGGAACCCTTGGCATGGCCGTCCCAGCTACCGACGGCTGGCACACGGCTGGTTCTGCCCGGGTTTGTTTTGCTCACCAGCCAAGCGTAGGACGACCCCAACTACCCACACCAATGCATGGGTTACTTATAATTGATGCAGAATTGCATGAGTTTGCGCGCCGACAATGAGTTGAAGGGGAACTTCGTGGAACCGGATCACCATCAGCTTGTCCAGCTCCTGCCGCTCCTCCCGGTCCTTGCAGAGCTGGGCCGCACCGAACACATGACGGAGACCGCTGAGATACTCGGGGTGCCGCAGTCGACGGTCAGCAGGGCTGTGGCCCGGGCCAGTGCGATCGTTGGCATGGATTTGCTCGTGCGCGATGGCCGCGGCATCCGGCTCACCTCCGCCGCCAAGGCCCTGCTTCCGTATATCGACGCTGCATTGGAGGACTTCCAGGCCGGCCTGGACCGCGTACGCCATGAATCGGATGTGGTGCGGGGCCGGATCGGGGTTGCCTTTCAGCACACCTTTGGCGAAGCGACCCTTCCCCTCCTCATCAGCGCCTTCCGGGGCCGCCATCCCCATGCGGCCTTCGAACTCTGGCAGGGTCCCCGCGACGACTGCCTGCAGCACATGGCAAGCGGTGAGATGGATTTCGCCTTGACGGCCCCCATCGCGCCGGAGGGCAGGGGCATCCGCTCCCACCCGCTGTATCGCGAGCCGCTCAGGGCCGTGCTGCACTACCGGCATCCGTTGGCTGGGCGGTCCAGCGTGCATCTTTCAGAGCTGCGGCACGATCCCTATGTGACGCTCCCGGAAGGAGTCGGCCTCCGGGCGCTGGGGGAGGCCCTCTTGCGCGAAGCGGGCTTCCGGCCACGCATTGCCTTCGAGGTCCAGGAATCCACCTCAGCCCGCGGGTTGGTTTCAGCCGGCCTGGGGTTCAGCATCCTTCCGCCCGCTGGGCCCGGCTACGGGACGGGCCAGTTCCTGCCGGAGACCGAACTCGGGCTCGTTGAAGTGCCTATCGAGTCGGACTTGGCTTTCCGGCAAATCGGTATTGCCTGGCGGGCGCGGAACTTCGAGCCCGACGCCGTCCGGTTGTTCCGCGAACTGGTGGTGACCGAGGGTGGGGAACTCTTGGCCGAACTCGTCAGAGCCCGTTCAGGAACTCCGTGACCACGTCCCGCGCCGATCCCGTGCGTGCGTGCCGCCAGCCCGTGCCTGCCCACAAGTTGAGGCGGTGTGGGTCACCTGCAGCGGACGCCGCAGCACGGATCGGAGCCGTCAGGTGGTGGATGGCCGGGTAGCCCTCTGGTGCACCCTCATGATCCTGCACGAATTCGTTCACCAGGGAACGAGCCTGGCGGCCCGTAAAAGCGCGGGTCATGGCAGTTCTTGTAAAAGCCGGGTCTCCAAGGGCGTCCTTGTGGACCTGCCTCGCTGCGCTCTCCTCCGTGCGGACCAGGGCGGTGCCAATCTGGGCGGCAACCGCACCGGCGGTCAACACGCCGCGCAGGGCGCTGCTGTCCATGATCGCGCCGGCCGCTATCAGCGGAAGTCCGACGGCGGAACGCACCTGGGTGACCAGTTCCGCCGTCGTGCTGGCTGCCGGGGCTCCCAAACTGCCCTCAAGGAAGGCCGTGCTGTGGGCGCCAGCCGAGGAGTGCTGGACGATCAGCGCGTCGGGACCCTCCTCCGCTGCGGCCAGGGCCTCCTGAACGCTGGTGACGCTGGTGATCACCAGCGACCCGGCCTTTTGCAGGGACTTGACCACCCCGCGCCCCGGGAGTCCGAAGGCGAAACTGACAACCTCCACAGGATCCGCCAGGAGTGCGTCTATCTTTTCCTGCCAGGCGTCGTCGTCATCGAGGCGAAGGGGAGGCAAAGCGACACCGTACCGTGCCGCCTCCGGTTCCAGCTCCGCGCGGTAAGCCTCGAGCCGCGCCAGCGCCTCGGGTCCCGGCGAGAGTGCGCCCGGGTCAGGAACAAAGACGTTCATGCCGAACCTCATCCCCATGGTCCTCGCGACCGCAATCTCCGCTGCCATGGACTCGGGGCTTTTGTACCCGGCAGCAAGGAAACCCAGCCCGCCGGCCTCATGAACGGCCTGGACCAACGACGGCGTCGATGTTCCTCCCGCCATGGGGGCCGCAATAAATGGTGTGCCAAAAAGGGATTCGGGCATGGTCGGTTCCTCCTCCGGACGCTCCAAGCTAGTCTTTCACGGTGAACAATCATGACTCTGCCCTGCATTCCCATGCCCCTTCCGAGGCCGTGAGCGGCACCGTTATCGGGCTCGACATCGGCGGTACCAAAACCCGGGGTGTGAGATTCCACGACGGCGAGCCGGTCCGGGACGAAACAGCGGGCAGTTCCAATGTCCAGAATGTCAGCCGGGACCAGGCTGCGGCCAACCTGGCTGAATTGTTCGGAAAAATCGGTGGGGGCCGCATTGACCAGGTGTACGCAGGTGCGGGCGGGATCGATACCGACGAGGATGCCCAGGCGCTCGCAGACCTGATCGCCCCGCACGCACCCGGGGCGCGCATTACCGTGGTCCACGATTCAAGGCTGCTCCTGGCGGCCGGAGGTGCGAGCACAGGCGTGGCTGTCATCGCCGGGACTGGTTCGGCCGCGTGGGGAAAGAACGACGCCGGCGAGGAAGCCCGGGCGGGTGGCTGGGGCTACCTCCTGGGGGACGAGGGCAGCGGCTACTGGCTGGGACGGGAAGCCGTGCGTCACAGCCTGCGCCGGATGAACCAAGGGTTGGAGCCCGACCGGCTGAGCCAGGCGTTGCTGGACTCCTGCGGGGTGGATGAACCGGGCAAGCTGATCGCCCTCTTCCACTCACCGGACACCGGCCGCCGCTACTGGGCACAGCAGGCAAGGCTGGTTGTGGAAGCAGCCGACGCCGGTGACGAAACAAGCCAGGCCCTGGTGGTGCAGGCTGGGCGCGACCTTGCCGAACTCGCCGGGCAGGCCGTCAGGCAGCTGGGGCTTGACGGCCCGGTGATTCTGGGCAGCGGGCTGGGCATGAACGTATCCCGGTTGCAGGAATCCTTCAAAGCTGCGTTGGCCGAACAGGGGATCAATGATGTGCGGATCCTCCGGCAGGATCCCGTATTTGGCGTTCCCCGGCTGGTGGCCGAGCAGACCGCCTGACCGGGTTTTGTACAGCTGATGACCATAAGAAGCCCCTTTTAGGCACATCAGACGTACAAAAACTCAGCCCCGCGTTCGGGGGCGCAGCTTGACGCCGGGAAGCGGGGGTGCGGGAATGCGTCCCGCTTCGGGACCTGCGTCGGGGCCGTGGCCCTGGACATAACCGAAGCGCGATGCCGCGGCAGCGTCGTCGTCGAGCAGTCCTTCGGCTTCCCATTCTTCGCGGGCCTGTTCCACTTCCTCGTGGGTGCGGCCAACGAAGTTCCACCACATGAGGAGGTCCTCGCCGAAAGGCTCTCCGCCCAGGAGCATGAAGCGGGTGTCGGGCTGGGCCTCCACGGCCAGGCCGGTCCGACCGGCGCCAAGGTAGGCAAGCGGTCCTGCCTCGATGTCCTGGCCATCAATGACCAGATGCCCGTCAAGGACAAGGACCGCGTGTTCAAAGTCGGGCCGCAGCGGCAGCTCCAGGCGGCCCGAACCTACAATGTCGGCTCCAACGATCGGGCTGAACATGGTGGCGGGGGATCGTTGCCCGGCAAACTCGCCCACCATCACCGTGGCGGTGAAGCCTTGACCCGCAGCCACGGGGAGGTCCCGGACCTGCTCGAACGACGCCGCACGGTGGCGATGTTCGTCCGGGAGGGCCACCCAGAGCTGGAGTCCCCGCGAAACCGGCAACTCCTCCACCAAAGGTCCCGAGCCGTCTGCGGCAGGAAGGACCGAGAATTCCGAGTGGGAAATGCCGTTGCCTGCGGTCATGATGTTCAGTTCGCCCGGCCGGACCACTACATCGCTTCCCACGCTGTCACGGTGCCGGACGGCACCTTCCAGCGGCCACGTGACTGTCTGGAGACCACAATGCGGGTGGGGGAGGACGCTCATGGCCACCCGGTCCGGGCCGAAGCTGTCCAGGAAGCACCAGGCCCCGACAGTCGGGAGTCCCCGCTGCGGCAATGTCCTCATGACGTTCATGGCGCGAACGCCACCAAGCGGAACTTCGCGCTCGGGCCATAGCTGGACGCAGGGACCTTGACCTTCCGGGGCCGCGGGGCAGACTTCCTGGGCTGGGGAAGTGTCAAGATTGGTCATGTCATCACCTGTGCATAAATGTTGGAAATTGAGCTAATCTGTTCCATGTGAACAACGCCCTTTTGAGCTACCACGACGCAGTCCTTTACCGTTCGGGTGAACCGTATCGCATCCTCGCCGGAGCCATCCACTACTTCCGGGTCCACCCCGATCTGTGGCGGGACCGGTTGAGCCGGCTCAAGGCCATGGGCGCCAACACCGTTGACACTTACGTCGCCTGGAACTTCCATCAGCCTAAGCGCGATGAAGCCCCCGACTTCACTGGCTGGCGCGATCTGGGGCACTTCATCGACCTCGCGGCAGAGGAAGGGCTGGACGTCATCGTCCGCCCGGGTCCGTACATCTGCGCCGAATGGGACAACGGCGGCTTCCCTTCGTGGCTGACCGGCATTCCGGGCATCGGCCTGCGTTGCATGGACCCGGTTTTCACCGACGCCATCGAGGACTGGTTCGATCACCTCCTTCCGGTCATTGCGTCCCGCCAATCCGCCGCAGGTGGCCCGGTGGTGGCCGTGCAGATCGAGAACGAATACGGCAGCTACGGCGATGACCACGAATACATCCGCTGGAACCGTCGCGTCCTGGAGGATCGCGGCATCACCGAACTGCTGTTCACAGCCGACGGCGGCACCGACTACTTTCTCGACGGCGGCTCAGTGGAAGGTACCTGGGCTACCGCAACGCTGGGAAGCCGGGGCGACGAAGCCGTGGCCATTTGGAAACGACGCCGGCCGGATGAGCCGTTCTTCAACGTCGAGTTCTGGGGCGGATGGTTCGACCATTGGGGCGAACACCACCACCGCCGCGATGCCCCCGATGCCGCACTTGAAGTCCGCAAAATGCTTGACCTGGGCGGCTCGGTCTGTGTGTATATGGCCCACGGTGGGACCAACTTCGGCCTCGGATCCGGCAGTAACCACGATGGCTCCCGATTGCAGCCGACAGTCACTAGCTATGACTCCGACGCTCCCATCGCCGAGAACGGCGCACTGACCCCCAAATTCCATGCCTTCCGGGCGGAGTTCTTCCGGGCACAGGGCATCGAGGACACTCCCGAGCTCCCGGTTGAATTGCTCGCGGATCCTCCCGCCGTTCCGGCACAGTCGCTGCCGCTGAGCCAAGGGCCGGATCTGTTGGAGGTGGCACGCAACGCCGGCGATCCCGTCAGCAGTGTCAAACCCCTCAGCTTCGAACAATTGGGCCTCGACGCCGGTATGGTCCTGTACTCAGCCGACGCCACCCTTCCCGGCCGGGCCGACGCCCCCAGCGAGAGCCGGTTGAAGATCACAGGTTTGAATGACCGCGCGTGTATATGGGTGGATGGCGAATTTGCCGGGGTGCTCGATGACGTTACGGGAGCCGAAGGATTGCCGGTCACAGGCACGGGAGTTTCGGCCAGGCTCGACATTTTGGTGGAGAACCTCGGCCGCATCAACTACGGACCCCTGACAGGTCAGGGCAAGGGGATCCTGGGCGGAGTCCTCATCAACCAGCGCTACACCTTCCACTGGACGCAGATTCCGCTGGCCCTCTCCGGGTGGGGGAGCCAGGAACTCGAAAACCTGGCCGGAGCAGACTTCGAGCTGGGGGAGGCCGCCGATGCCTACATTGCCCTGCCCGATTCCGGCAAGGGCTTCGTCTGGCTCAACGGCTTCCTTTTGGGAAGGTACTGGGAGAAAGGGCCGCAGGTGACGCTCTACGCGCCGGCGCCTTTGCTGAAACCTGGTCTCAACCGCATCAAGGTTCTTGAACTCGGCAAGCCCGGAACCGTCGTCGAGCTTCGCGAACAACCGGACCTTGGCCCTGAAGAACCCGGGCCCATCGCCGCTGCCGAACTGCCCTAGCGACGAGCTGCCCTTGGGACGAGGCAAAGCCAATTATGCTGGCACGATGAGCCCGCAGTTCGACACCCGTCCCGCAGCCTACGCCGTCATCGTCAAGGAGGAGCGGATCCTGCTGGCCTACTGGAAGCAGGATGACAAGGAGGGGTGGACCCTTCCCGGCGGAGGCTTGGATTTCGCTGAACACCCCGTGGACGGATGCCGCCGCGAAGTCTTGGAGGAAACCGGCTACGAAGCCAGGATTGACCGCATGTTGGGGATCGACGTCGGACACTGGCCGGGGGAGGCGCAGGAGGACGGCTCTGTTCGGGGCTTCGAGGCCCTTCGTATTGTCTACGAGGCCACCGTGGTGGGCGGAGAACTGACATACGAGGTGGATGGGAGCACTACCCATGCCGCGTGGATTCCCTTGCATGACGTCGGGAAGCTGAACAGGGTTTCACTGGTCGACACGGCACTGCGCCTCCACAGTGAGCGCCCGGCAGACGGAAAGCCTTGAACGGCAAGCCTTGAACGGCAAGCCTTGAACAAAAAGCCCAGCACGGAGGGCTAGCCAAGCTGCCCTGGGTTTGGCTAGGCTGGGCAACGTTGCCGGCCAATACTGCCGGCCCAGATGCCCAAGGAGGTGGATTTTGATGATTGCCATAACTTCGCGCGCCCCGCACGCGGCGGCGCACCGTCATCACACCACTCATCCTGTCCCGGCATCCGCCCGCCAGTAGCAGGCAGCCGGGCCTCAGCAGAGGCATATCATTGAATACTTTCGCTTCTTCAAGCAACCCATCAGCCAGCATCACCATGCGATTCCGCGGACCCGCGGAATACGGCTTTACCGAAAAAACAGCAGAACTCTTCAGCGCCCACACTCCGCCCGGCCAGCAGCACACGACCAGCCCGGGCAGGGTGGTCCGGCTGGACCGCAACCGGGTGCTCGTGGCATCCGCCGACGGCCTTCTCCACTTGCCCTATCCCGCCCAAGGACTGGTACCGGCCACAGGGGACTGGGTCTGGATCGGCCACAACAGCGCAGGCGAGCCGGCCGTCGTCGACGTCCTGCCCCGCTACTCAGCGCTGAGCCGGAAGCGGGCCTTCGAGGCATCATCCGAGGAACAGATCCTTGGCAGCAACATCGATATCGTGGCGGTGGTGGTCCCAGTTGACCGCCCACTGACCCACAACCGCTTGGAACGGACCCTGGTGGCCGCCTGGGATTCCGGAGCCACGCCCTTGGTGGTTATAACTAAAGCCGACCTGGCCTACCTTGCCGATGACGTTGTGGGGGAAGTAATCAAGCAGGCCGCCGGCGTGGAGGTGGTCACTACGTCGGCCGAGCACGGAGATGGGCTTGATGAACTCATGCAGCACATCCCCGACGGCGCTACGTTGGTGCTGCTGGGACCTTCAGGCGCGGGCAAATCAACGCTCATCAATGCGCTCGCGGGACGCCACGTCCAGCAGACCGGTGCCGTCCGTGCGGGCGATGGCAAAGGCAAGCACACCACAACCGCAAGGGAATTGGTGCCCATGGCAGGTGGGGCCGTGCTGATGGACACTCCGGGGGTCCGCGGGTTCGGGCTCTTTGATGCGGAGGATGGGATGGAGGAGATGTTCGGGGATCTGGACGAGCTCTTCGCCCAGTGCCGTTTTGCGGACTGCGCCCACCAAGCGGAGCCGGGCTGCGCCGTGCAGCAGGCCCTCGCGGAGGAGACTCTGGATCCGCGCCGATGGGCAAGTTACCTCAAGCTGCAACGCGAGTTGGCTGCCCTGAACCGGAAGCACGACGCCGCAGCCCGCCGCGCCTACCAGCGTGAATGGCACCAGAAGGTGATGTCGGCAGACAGGGGCCAACGCGCCGTCGAACGCCATAAGCATGACCAAGCCCAGGAACGGGGAGGCAAGCGACGGAAACGCTGAAACATTGCCGATTGATTACGGAACTCGTGGCGCCGCTGACATCGTCGGTGGTGCTGGCTACGCTGGGTGAAGATTGCTTTGCAGCCAAGTAATAAGAGTGCATATGATCATCAGGCTCTACCGATGTTCTCGACCACAGATAGGTAAGCCCGGGTATGGCCGAAGCCATGATTGAGTTCCAGAGCGTAACCAAGAAATACCAGGGCGGGCAACCGGCTGTGGACACGCTTAGCATGTCCATCGACAAAGGTGCCATTACCGTGTTCGTGGGGCCCTCCGGCTGCGGCAAGACCACATCCCTGCGCATGATCAACCGAATGGTCGAGCCCACCAGTGGAACCATCACAGTGGCCGGTGAGGACGTATCGCAGGTTCCGGCGGCCAAGCTCCGCCGCTCCATGGGCTACGTTATGCAGTCCTCCGGCCTGTTGCCGCACCGCTCCGTGCTGGACAACATTGCCACCGTTCCGCGGCTTAACGGGGTACCCAAGGCTGCGGCGCGGAAACGCGCGGCGGAACTGCTCGACGTCGTCGGGCTGGCTTCGGTTCTCGGGAAGCGGTACCCGAGCCAACTCTCCGGTGGTCAGCAGCAGCGCGTCGGGGTTGCCAGGGCGCTCGCTGCTGATCCGCCTGTCCTGCTCATGGACGAACCGTTCAGCGCGGTGGATCCCGTGGTCCGCGACGAACTTCAGCAGGAACTGCTGCGCCTGCAGCGCGAACTCGCAAAGACCATCGTGTTCGTCACGCACGACATCGACGAAGCCACGGTGCTCGGCGACAAAGTGGCCGTTTTTGCCGTCGGCGGCAAGCTGGCCCAGTACGCCGCGCCCGAGGAAATCCTCAGGGCTCCCGCGAACGACTTTGTTGCCTCCTTCGTGGGCCGCGACCGAGGATTCCGGCACCTGGCCTTCAACCCGGCAGACGCTGTGACTTTGCACCCTGTGACCATGGTCAGCCTCGCGGATGGCCGGAACGCCGGACGCAGCTCAGGGGAATGGGCTTTGGTGGTGGACGAGGACTCCCGTCCCTTGGGATGGTCCTCGCCCCGGGACGGTGCCGGGCTGATCCCCGGAGGTTCGCTCTTCCGCAAGGGGGACACACTGCGCCGCGCCCTGGATGCCGCGTTGTCGTCGCCGTCGGGCCTTGGCGTGGCAGTGGACGACGACGGCCGGGTGGCCGGAGTCCTGAAGGCGCCGGAAGTCCTGGCTTTGATTGAGGAAGTCCGGCACCACAGGGAGGACGCCACCTGATGGAGTGGTTCCTTGCCAACAGCGGAATGGTCCTGGGGTTGGCCGGCCAGCACCTGGTGCTGGCGATCATTCCCATGGTTCTCGGATTGCTGATCTCTGTTCCCCTGGCGCAGCTTGCCCGGCGCAACAGCACGCTCCGCTCGGTAGTGGCTACGGCCACGTCACTGCTTTACACCATTCCGTCGCTGGCCCTGTTCATCATTCTCCCCACCATTCTGGGTACGCGGATCCTCGATCCACTGAACGTAGTGGTGGCCCTGACCATTTACGCCGTCGCCTTGCTGGTCCGCGCAGCCATGGATGCTTTCGACTCGGTGGACGATGATCTCCGGAATGCTGCAGTCGCCATGGGTTTCAAACCCATGGCCCGGTTCTTCCAGGTGGACCTGCCGTTGTCCTTGCCGGTGATGTTCGCCGGATTGCGCGTGGTGTCGGTCAGCAATATCTCCCTGGTCAGTGTCGCCGCGTTGCTGGGCGTGGGAAACCTCGGTGTTCTCTTCACGGACGGGTTGCAGCGGACGTTCGTCACGGAAGTAATTGTGGGGATCATAGCGATTCTGGTCCTGGCTTTGGCGATGGATGCCGTCCTTGTGGTGTTGGAACGTCTCCTGACGCCCTGGACCCGGGCAGCAGGCGGCAAGTCTTCCGGCGCCGACGCCACCACCTTGTTGACTGAGCCCAAGGCCGGGCCGGCAATGCCGCAGGCGGCCCTCCGGCCGGATACGGGGGCCTCCGGATGAACATTTTTTCGGACACCATCGCGTGGCTCGCCGACCCAAAGCACTGGACCGGAACCGGCGGGATTCCTACCCGTTTGCTCGAGCACTTGCAGTACAGCGGCCTGGTCCTGCTCATCGCCGCAGTCATAGCCGTGCCGGTGGGCCTTTTTATTGGACACACGGGACGGGGCCGGGTGGTGGCTGTCGCCGTGGCCGGGGCCCTGCGTGCTTTACCCACCCTTGGCTTGCTGGTGCTCTTCGCCTTGCTCGCCGGCAGTGGACTGATGCCGCCGGTCTGGGCACTGGTGATCCTTACCGTGCCGCCGCTTCTGGCGGGCACTTATGCCGGCATTTCCAGTGTTGATTCCACCGTGGTTGACGCTGCCAGGGCTGTGGGCATGACAGAACTCCAGATTCTCTTCCGGGTGGAACTGCCCAACGGCCTGCAGGTCATGTTCGGTGGCATCCGCACAGCCGTGTTGCAGGTCATCGCAACTGTTTCCGTAGTCGCCTACCTGCCGCTGGGCGGGTTGGGCCGCTACCTGTTCGATGGCCTTGTCCTGCAGGATTTCCCCAGGATGCTGGGTGGCTCCTTGCTTATCGCCGGCCTCGCCATCGCCGTGGACCTGGTCCTCGCGGCGGTGCAAAGGCTGGTCCTCTCTCCGGGCCTTACCCTCGACTCAAAAGGCGGCCATAAGGCAGCCGAAGATCTCACAGCCGCGGCTCCAGCCGGGGCTGCCGTTCAAGGAGGTACACCATGAAGAACCCCGTCCCCATGACCCTTACACGCCGTGGTCTCGGCGGCCTTGCCGCCGGCGTGGGTGTGGCCCTCGCCTTGAGCGCATGCGGTGGCAGCCCCTTGGCCAGCCCGTCGTCAGCGGCGCCCAGTGGCTCCTCCGGTGGAGGCTCCCTGGTGGTAGGCTCCGCCGACTTCCCCGAAAGCCAGGTCATCGCCGAGATCTATGTTGGTGCCCTCAACGCGGCAGGACTCACAGCCACCTCCAAGCCGAACATCGGTTCGCGCGAGATCTACTTCAAGGCTGTGCAGGACGGCTCCATCGACCTCGTCCCGGACTACTCCGGCAACCTGCTTTCCTATGTGGACACCGAGGCCACGGAAGTTTCGGCCGACGACGTCTACAAGGCCCTCCCCGGCAAGCTTCCCGAAGGCCTGAGTGTCCTGGACGCTTCCAAGGCCGAGGACAAGGACGCCATGGTGGTCACCAAGGCCACGGCCGAGAAGTACCAGTTGAAGTCCATCGAAGACCTGGCCAAGGTGTGCAAGGACTTCACCATGGCTGCCCCGGCCACGTTCGAGACCCGCTCGTACGGCTTCCCGGGCCTGAAGAAGAACTACAACTGCGAGCTCAAGGGACTGCAGCCGTTCAGTGACGGCGGCGGCAACCTGACCCTGCAGGCATTGCTGGAGGACAAGGTGCAGGTGGCCGACATCTACACCACCACGCCCTCCATCGTCGACAACGACCTCGTGGTCCTCGAAGATCCCAAGAACAACTTCAAGGCCCAGCAGGTCCTGCCGCTCTACAGCAAGGCCAAGATGACGGACAAGGCCAAGGAAGCGCTCAACAACGTTTCCAAGATCCTCACCACCGATGACCTGATCAACCTGAACAGGGCTGTCAGCGGCGACCAGAAGCAAGCACCCAAGGATGCTGCAGCTGCCTGGCTGAAGGACAAGGGCATCGTTAAGTAACTTCCTGACAAAACCGCGTACGACGGCGGTGACGGACCCGCGCGGGTCCGTCACCGCCGTCGTCGTTTATGTGAGTTAAGTCTCAACTGAACTACATCACCCGTATGGCATATTTGAGGAATGGCGAATTTCAAGCAGTCCACCAAGCTTCATAATGTCCTCTACGACATCCGTGGACCGATTCTTCAGGCCGCCCAGCAGATGGAGGCGGAGGGTCACCGGATCCTCAAACTGAACATCGGAAACCCGGCCCCGTTCGGCTTTGAAGCGCCTGACGCCATCTTGGTGGACATGATCCGCCACCTTCCGAATGCCCAGGGCTACAGCGACTCCCGCGGCATCTTCTCCGCCCGGACCGCAGTATCGCAGTACTACCAGACCCGCGGCATCCAGAACATCCACGTGGACGACATCTACCTCGGCAATGGCGTCAGTGAACTCATCACCATGTCCCTCATGGCCTTGTTGGAGGACGGCGACGAGGTCCTGATTCCCACTCCTGACTACCCGCTGTGGACTGCCTCGGTCTCACTGGCCGGGGGCCGTCCGGTGCACTACCTCTGCGACGAGGACTCCGGCTGGCAGCCGGATCTTGATGACCTCGAATCGAAGATCACGCCCCGCACCAAGGGCATCGTGGTGATCAACCCCAACAACCCCACCGGGGCGGTTTACCCGGAAGAGACTCTCAAGCGGATGGTCGCCCTGGCCGAAAAGCACGGCCTGGTGCTGTTCGCAGATGAGATCTACGAAAAGATTCTTTACGAAGACGCCGTCCACACCAACCTCGCCGGTCTGACCGGTGACGACGTCCTCTGTTTGACGTTCAGCGGCCTGTCCAAGGCCTACCGGGTCTGCGGTTACCGTGCCGGTTGGATGGCTATCTCCGGGCCGAAGAAGGACGCTGCCGACTACCTCGAAGGCATCAACCTGCTGGCCAATATGCGCTTGTGCGCCAACGTTCCTGCCCAGCACGCCATCCAGACCGCGCTCGGTGGCTACCAGAGCATCAACGACCTCATCCTCCCCGGCGGCAGGCTCCTGGAGCAGCGCAACAAGGCCTACGATCTCCTCAACGCCATCCCCGGAGTCAGCACCCAGCAGGCCAGGGGTGCCCTGTATCTGTTCCCCAAGCTCGATCCCGAGGTTTACCACATCAGGGATGACGAGAAATTTGTCCTGGACCTGCTGAAGCAGCAGAAGATCCTGGTTTCCCACGGACGGGCGTTCAACTGGGTTCGTCCGGACCACTTCCGGATGGTGACCTTGCCCAACGTCAAGGACATCGAAGAAGCGATTGGCCGCATGGCGGACTTCCTGTCGAGGTACCCGGGCAACTAGCCTGAGGTTCATAGCCGCGCCATGAGGGCGCGACCGGGCAGAAGGGGTGCGCCACATGGCTGCTGCAGTTGAGTTCGCCAAGAGTCCGGCCGAAGTTCTGAGGGTTGGGCCCGGCTTTTCGCTGGCAGGCGTCGATCCTCAATCCACTCCCGGGTACACGGGCAACAAAGCGGACGGCAAGGCGTTGCTGGCCGCCCAGGACGAGCGATTGGCCGAACTGCAGGAGAAGCTCTTTGCCGAGGGAAAGTTCGGTAGCTCCAAGCGGCTTTTGCTGATCCTGCAGGCCATGGATACCGCAGGCAAAGGCGGGATTGTGAGCCACGTGGTGGGCGCAATGGACCCACAGGGCGTTCACCTGGCGGCCTTCAAGGCGCCCACGGACGAGGAAAAGTCGCACGACTTCCTGTGGCGGATCGAGAAAGAAGCGCCCGCGTCTGGAATGGTGGGGGTTTTTGACCGGTCCCATTACGAGGACGTCCTGATCCACCGTGTCCACGCCTGGGCAGACGGTAAGGAGTTGGAGCGGCGGTATGCGGCCATCAACGACTTTGAGGCGCGCCTTGCGGAGCAGGGCACCACAATCGTCAAGGTCATGCTGAACATCAGCAAGGACGAACAGAAAGAGCGCCTGACTGCCCGGTTGGACGATCCCGCCAAGCATTGGAAGTACAGCCGCGGGGATCTTGCGGAACGTGCCTATTGGGACGACTACATGGCGGCCTACAGCATCGCTTTCGAGAAGACTTCCACGGATGTCGCTCCGTGGCATGTGGTGCCGGCGAACAAGAAATGGTACGCACGGATCGCTGTCCAAGAGCTTCTTCTCGAAGCATTGGAAGGTATGAAGCTGGATTGGCCCAAAGCGGATTTCGACGTCGCTGCCGAACGTGCGCTCGTGGCGGAATCCTAGGTATTACTTCTGGAGATTGGCGCCCGGAGCTGCGCCATCGCTCCCGGCGTCCCGGGCCGTTGCCAGTCGCTTGCGTGCGCCTTCCAGCCAGTCTTCGCAGCGTTTGGCAAGGGCCTCGCCCCGCTCCCAGAGGGCGAGGGATTCCTCCAGGCTTGCACCGCCTGCTTCAAGCCGGCTGACGACGGCCACCAGTTGTTCGCGCGCTTCTTCGTAGCTCAGGGAGTCAAGGGACCCGGGCCCGGCGGCTTCTGAATTGTTGTCGGTCATTATGTCCTTTTCTTGGATGGTGGAGGGCTCAGGTTCGGAGTTTGGGTCCGGAGTTCAGGGGTTTCAGCGGTCAGGGTTCAGGACTCGAGGGTTCAGGATTCAGGGCTCGACGAGTTCGCCATGTCCCGAGGAGGCGGCCCTGAACCGCCCGTGGGCGACGCGAATGGCGAGTTCAGTGCCGTCCGGCGCCTCATCGGGACTGCTGACTACGTGGTGGCCTGCCTGGTCCTCCCCGACGAGCTGGACTACGGCGTAGCCTCGGTCCAGGGTCTTCTGCGGTGACAACGCGCGAACTTGGGCCCGTAAGTGCTGCACCTGATCCAGTGCCCTGACAACGGCAGTGCTGACGGCCGAATGGGTCCTGCGCTGGAGGCGATGGATGTCCTCTGCCCGGGCATCCACCATGGTGGCTGGTGATGCCAGCACGGGCCGGGATTGCAGGGAATGCAACCTGTCCGTCTCCCGGTCCACCATGCGGCTGATCCCGCGGCGAAGGTGGTCCCTGGCTTGGCGCACCATGGCCAACTCTTCTGCGACATCCGGAACAATGCGCTTGGCTGCATCAGTGGGCGTGGATGCCCGGAGATCCGCCACGTCATCCAGAATGGGACGGTCCGCTTCATGGCCGATTGCGCTGACCACCGGGGTGGTGGCAGCCGACACCGCACGGATGAGGTCCTCATTGCTGAACGGGAGAAGGTCCTCCAGTGCGCCGCCGCCCCTGGCGAGGACAATAACGTCAACGTGCGGATCAGCGTCGAGCTTCTTCAACGCAGCGATGATCTGGGAGACCGCCGTGTTGCCTTGGACCGCCACCTCACGGACATCGAACTCAACTGCGGGCCACCTCAAGGCGGCGTTGCGCATCACATCTTTCTTGGCGTCGGAGTCCCTGCCGGTGATCAGGCCGATCCGGTGGGGGAGCAGGGGCAGCTTCCTCTTCCGGGAGTCGGCAAACAGGCCTTCGGCGGCCAATGCCTGGCGCAGCCTTTCGATCCGCACCAGCAGGTCACCGAGTCCTACCGGCCGGATGTCCTTGACTGACATGTTCAGGCGTCCCGTTTTGACCCAGAAGTCCGCCTTGACCAGCGCCACCACCCGGGATCCGCGCTCCAAAGGAATCTTTTGTCGGTCCAATACGGTGGACCATACGGAGGCTGGCAGGGAAATCTCGGCATCGACATCCCGAAGCGTCAGGAAGGCGTTGCCGCCCCTGCGGTTCATCTCAATGACCTGGCCCTCGATCCACGCCGCCGGCGCGCGCTCGATGTGGGCCTTGAGCTTGCGGGACAGCAGCTGCAGTGGCCACGGATTCTCCGGGCTGGTCTCGGCAGCGGTTCCGGGAAGGGTTGATTCCGGCGTCGCTTCAGCGGACATGGCTGTTCCGTGCCTGTCCCGGTGACTGCGGTTGTAGCTGCATTCTTGAAGTCCTCGCTCAGGGGTGCGTCCTTGGATGCCGGCCGCCTTCCAACTCTATCCATAGCTTTATCCCCGGCCCCGACATTTTTCCTATCATGTGGACAGTCCTAGGATGGTGGCACAGCCCCCAACCCCCGAGGATGACCTTGCGTACTTTTGTCTCAGTAGTGGGAGTGGTCCTCGCCGTGCTCCTCACGGCCGTTGCCGTTCCCACTGCGTGGGTGGACCAGAACATCGTCAAGGAAGAAGGGTTTGTCCGCATTGCAGGATCTTTGGGAAACGACGCCGGGTTCCAGGAGAGGCTCGCCGCAGCGGCCGTAGGCACCTTTGAGTCCTCCGTGGACCTGCCGGATCCCATTCAGTCCTTGGCCTCTGACGCCCTCAAGAAAGCTGCCTCCGGAATGCAGTCCTGGAGCGACTACCCGCAGGCTTGGGAAGATACGGTCAGGAAGAGCCACAAACTCAACTTCGGAACGGTCAATCAACCGGAAGAGGCCTCCGCCAGTACAGCCTTGGTCCTCGACATAGGCCCCATGGTGAAGCTGGTCCGCGATCACTTTGCCGAGGCCACGACCATCCGCATTGATGTTCCGGACCAGAGCCTGGTGTCGCTGGGACAGCCTTCCCACCGCCAACTCGTGGAGCGCGTCGCTGCCTTCGCACCTTTGTGGTGGGTGGCTGCCCTTGGCGCTGTGGTTTCAGCCCTTCTGGCCCTCGTTGCATCGCGTCGGCGATCCCTGGTGTGGGTGTTCCTTGGGATCGGCGGTTTGGCACTCGCGGCCGTGTGGTCTGCCGGGGCTGATCTTGCAGGGGGAGTGGTGGGGAACCTTGACAGCGCCAACGGAGTGGCGGAGTTGTTCAAAGATGAGTTCCTCACTGCAGCCCGGGCAGGTTTTGGACAATGGGTTGCGGTGTCGGCGTTCGTGTCCGGCGCGGTTCTTGTGGCGGGTGTCATAGCTGCGGTGGTCTCAGGGCGACAACGGTCACGTTCTGCCCGCAGCTAAAGGCCGGGCCGGTAGCATGGAGGCATGACCAGCACAGCAGTTTCCATTCCTATGCCCACGGTGCCGCGCAGACGGCGATCTCCGGAAGAGGTACAGGCAGCGGCCCCGGTCACGGGTCCCAAGAAGGTCCTGTTGGCAGCCCCGCGCGGTTACTGTGCTGGCGTTGACAGGGCTGTCATCGCCGTGGAGAAGGCCCTGGAACATTATGGTCCTCCGGTTTACGTCCGGAAACAGATCGTCCACAACGTCCACGTGGTCAGTTCCCTGGAAGAACAGGGCGCCATTTTCGTGGAAGAAACCGACGAAGTTCCCGAGGGCGCTCTGGTGATTTTCTCGGCGCACGGCGTTTCGCCGGCTGTGGTCCAGTCCGCTGAGGACCGTGGTCTTCGCACCATCGATGCCACCTGCCCGCTGGTGACCAAAGTCCACAAAGAAGCTGTGCGCTTCGCCAAAGACGACTACGACATCCTGCTGATCGGCCACGAAGGCCATGAGGAAGTCGAAGGAACGGCCGGTGAAGCTCCCGAGCACATCCAGATCATCAACGGCCCCCACGAGGTAGACAAGGTCACTGTCCGTGACCCTGAGAAGACCATCTGGCTTTCCCAGACAACGCTGAGCGTGGACGAGACCATGGAAACGGTCCGCCTTCTGAAGGACCGGTTCCCCACACTGCAGGATCCGCCCAGCGACGACATTTGCTACGCCACCACCAACCGCCAAGTGGCCATCAAGAAGATTGCGCCCCAAGCTGATTTGGTGATTGTTGTTGGTTCAGCCAACTCCTCCAACTCGGTCCGCCTGGTTGAAGTTGCCCTCGAGTATGGAGCCAAGAGTTCGTACCGTGTGGACTTCGCCAACGAAGTGGACGAGGCCTGGTTCGAAGGCGTCGCGACTGTGGGCGTAACCTCCGGCGCGTCGGTTCCTGAAGTTCTGGTGCAGGATGTCCTGCGACTGCTCGCCGACTACGGTTATGGGGAGGTCCAGGAAGTCGTCACTGCCGAGGAAGACCTTCTCTTCTCACTGCCCAAGGAACTGCGGGCAACCCTGAAGAAGGCCGGCGACGTGACGCGCGCGTTGGGTGGCCGCGGGAACCGTTCAGCTTCCTAGCCCAGGAGCGCTAAAACCAAAGAGAGACCCGCAGCGGGTGGCCATCATGGCGGCCCGCTGTGGGTCTCTTTCGTTCACGCGACTTTCGTTCAGGCAGCAGACTCGCGGTCTTCCCTGTCCTCCAGGAGTTCAGGGGCTGCCAGTGCCCGGGGGACAACTTCCACCGATGGCGGGGCCGTGAGGCCGGCATCGTCCATGGTGTTGAGCTTGCGGGCCGTGGGGAGCACGCGCGCTTCCAGGGTGCCGACCATGGCGTTGTAGCGATCCACGGAGGTCTTGAGGGAGCTTCCGAGTTTGCTGACATTCTCACCCAGTGTGCCCATGCGCTCATAGAGCTGCTTGGCGAGCTCGAAGAGCTCGTGCGCGCTGTCGGTGAGGACATCCTGCCGCCAAGTGAAAGCAACCGATTTGAGGACCGCCAGCAGCGTGCCGGGTGAGGCCAGAACGACGTTTCGGGACAGAGCGTGCTCCAGCAAAGCAGGGTCGGCTTCAAGGGCCGAGGCAAGGATCGACTCGGCCGGGAGGAAGCAGATCACCAGCTCGGGAGAGTTGCCCGGAATATCCCAGTACTTCTTGGCGGCCAATGTATCGATGTGGGCCTTGAGTGCCTTGGCGTGTTGTGCCAGAAGCGTTTTGGAGTCGTGATTGCTGGCAGGCGTGACGGATTCGCCGAAGGAGCCATCCCCGTGCAGCTGTTCCTGGGCTGCGAGGTAGGAGGCCAAGGGGACCTTGGCGTCCACCACCAGTTGTTTCCCGCCGGGCAGTTGAACCACAAGGTCAGGCCGCAGCGTGTTCTCGGTCTTGCCGGAATGTACCTGCTCGTGGAAGTCGACGTGCCGCAGCATACCGGAGGCCTCCACCACCCGGCGGAGTTGGACCTCGCCCCACTGGCCACGTGCGCTGTTGGAACGGAGGGCGGAGGCGAGGGCGTGCGTAGACCTCAGTAGTTGTTCATCGGAGAGGCGGGCATCCTGCAGCTGTTGGGCAAGCTGCCCGTATTGCTCCACCCGGTCGCGTTCCAGCAGTGAGACCTGCTGCTGCACGGCCGTGAGCTTTTCGGCTACAGGAGCCAATGCGCGAAGAACGCTGCCATCGGAGTTCCTGGCCGCACTCAACTCGCGGTTCTGCGCGAACAAAAGCCGCCGCTCGGCGTCGGCCGCTGCGAACTGGGCCGTCACCTCGGAAAGCCGTGACGAAACGGCGTCGAAGTCCTCTTCCAACCCGGCGCCGCGGCGTCGGAAAACAATGTAGCCAGCGGCGAGGCCGACCGCAGCGCCAATCAGCAGCATCAGCAGGGCCAAAACCAATCCAAATCCATCCATGAGGCAACCCTGTCACAGGGGTACGACAGTTTTAGCGAGGCGCCCGGTAAGTGGCCTTCCGGCGGGCCCGGACAAGCGGGGACGCGCATCCTACGGGTAGAATCAATGCTCGTGGCTCTTACTATTGGCATCGTCGGACTGCCCAACGTCGGCAAATCAACCCTTTTCAACGCACTGACCCGCAACCAGGTGCTCGCTGCGAACTATCCGTTCGCTACGATCGAGCCCAACGTTGGCGTCGTGAACCTTCCGGACCCGCGTCTGGCCAAGCTGGCCGAGATCTTCGGTTCGCAGAAATTGCTGCCCGCTCCGGTGTCTTTCGTGGACATCGCGGGTATCGTCAAGGGCGCGTCCGAGGGCGAAGGCCTGGGCAACAAATTCCTGGCCAACATCCGCGAGGCTGAAGCGATCGCCCAGGTTGTCCGCGTCTTTGACGACCCCGATGTCATCCACGTTGACGGCAAGGTCGACCCGCGCTCCGACATGGAGACCATCAACACCGAGCTGATCCTCGCTGACCTTCAGACCATCGAAAACGCCATCCCGCGCATCGAAAAAGAAGTCAAGATCAAGAAGCGCGACGCAGCAGAACTGGCCGCCATCAAGGCAGCCCAGGTTGTACTGGAACGTGGCGACACCATCTTCTCCTCCATCAAGAGCGACAAGCTCGAAATGGGCCACCTCAAGGAACTCGGACTCCTCACGGCCAAGCCGTTCATCTACGTCTTCAACGCCGATGAAGGCATCCTGGGCGATACCGCCAAGCAGGACGAACTGCGTGCCATGGTTGCTCCGGCCGACGCCGTTTTCCTCGATGCGAAGCTCGAATCCGACCTCGTGGAACTGGACGAGGAAGAGGCCCGCGAGATGTTGGAAATGAACGGCCAGTCCGAATCCGGCCTTGACCAGCTGGCACGCGTCGGCTTCCACACCCTTGGCCTGCAGACGTACCTCACGGCCGGCCCCAAGGAAACCCGGGCCTGGACCATCCGCCAGGGTGACACCGCTCCCCAGGCGGCCGGTGTGATCCACTCAGACTTCCAGCGCGGCTTCATTAAGGCCGAGGTCGTCTCCTTCGACGACCTCATCGATGCCGGCTCCATGGCCGAGGCAAAGTCCCGTGGCAAGGTTCGCATCGAAGGCAAAGAGTATGTAATGGCCGACGGCGACGTGGTGGAGTTCCGCTTCAACGTCTAGGTGGAACCGCAGCCAGTCAGCCCTGGCGCCTTAGCAGGCCGCAGGTCATGGAGTCTTACAAACTTCATGGCCTGCGGCCTTTGCTGTCGCAGCTGGACCGCCGGTGTTGGGGTGGCGTCCTGTCTTTCAGGATTCGTTGGATTCGTCGGAGACGGAGACGGATTTCTTCTCAGCTTCCGGATCGTCGTGAACCTTCTTGGGGATCTTGCCCTCAACGTCGGCAGGTACGGGAGGATCCTTCTCTTCATCTGTAGACATGCGCCAAGCATAGTGGCGCCGATGCGCCGTAGCCCGCCTCGGTGAGAGTTATTCACATACGGCTTTTGGCCTGTCCCTTTCGACCATGCTGTTGAGCACACTTGGCCTATGGGAATCAGATACTACGCGTACGCCTTTGACCACGATGTCACCGACCTTGTGCTTGCCGATCCGAGACGTTTTCTATCGTCGGATCCATTAGCCGACGCTTGGGGCCTTGAATGTGCAGACGGGGTTACTATCGCCACGTTCAAACAGTCCGTGCCTGAGTGCGACATGCTCTATCTGGATAAGGCGTGGCGGCAGCTACAGGCGTGCACCGCGCCTCTTGCACCTGGAATGGAGGCGAGACCGGCATTTCGCATGTTTGAAGGCCAAGTAACTATGCATTACGACGGATGGGACTCATGGTTGCGCGTTCTCACGCCAGGGGAAATGGCGGCGGTGTCGCAGGACCTGAATCGCATCTCCGAGAACGATCTGAGGCAGCGGCTACCCGCTGCACCGCGCGCCGACCAGGAATCTGAGGTGAGCTATGCAGTTCATTATCTGCAGCGGGCGAAGAGCTTTGTCTCGAACCTTGTGACGAGCCGGCGCGGAATGGTGTATCTGATCGGATGAGCGAGAACTTGGCTTCCGTCATGCCAGTTGGACATATCACGCGATATTATTTTGGAGTGACCAACGTCGTGCGGGAACTTCGGGAAGCCGCCGGACTCAGCCAGGCAGAGCTGGCATCCCGGTCCGGCGTGGCTCAGCCCAACATTGCAGCCTACGAAGCTGGTCGGCGTAGGGCATCCGCGCAGATGGTTGAGCGTCTGCGAGCCGCCGCCCGCCCCCTCCCGCATGAAGCCCTCGACGCCCACCGCCGGGAATTGGCTAACCTGGCCGGTCGCTTCGGACTCAGCAATCCGCGTGTCTTCGGCTCAGTCATTCGGGGCACCGACCGCCCAGGTAGCGACCTCGACCTCCTGGTCACACGATCGCCCGGGGTCGGATTGTTGACTGTTGCGGCGTTTGCCGCGGAAGCAAGTGAGTTGCTTGGGGTGGAAGTTGACGTCGTCACCGATGGCGGATTGCATGAAGATCACGAAATCCTGACTACCGCCGTCACACTATGAATCAAGGGGACACAGCCGCACTCGGGGAGATCGTTCGTTTGTGTGACGTCGCGGGTGCCCTCGTCATGCGTGGCCGCGCCTGGTACATCGGCGATGCTGACAATGTGCCAGGGCTGGCGGCTGAATCGTTGATTATCAAAATCGGCTAAAACGTCGCACGTTTGAGTGTCAACACGACTGACTCATACCCCGAGGTTCCGTGGTCGCTGATCAAACGGATGCGGGATTGCCTCGCGCATCACTACGAGGGCACGGACTACGACGCGGTCTGGGACACCCTTGTAGCTGACCTGCCAGCGATAAAGAATCACATCAGCCCGATTATCTAGCTCCTTCTCATGAGCTCCAGTCAAGTCGAACCTCGTCGGTACGAAACCGGGTCCTTTTTTGCCCAGTATGCTTCCTGTCCTGCTGTCAGACAGCGAATGCTACCACCGAGTAACGTTTGACTTGAAATTCCCGCCGTTTTAGGCATGTGGAGGTTGCGGAACGGTTACAGTTTGGCCAGCATGTTCCAACATCCGGACACAATGTGGGTAGGCTTACACTCACATGTAGGCAACGTCACAGTAGGAAACTGTGCCTTGCCTGGGGGAAACCACGAAACTTCCCCTGACCATCTTCCCGACTCATAGGAGGCGGAATGCGTTTCTCGCGCACTTCCAAAGCTCTAGGCGTAGCGGCGATCATCGCCCTCGCAGTGACCGGTTGCGGCGGCGGCGGCGGCAGCAACACGAACAGCTCAGCCGCAGCTGACCCCAACAAGGTCATCTCCGCATACAGCAACGAACCGCAGAACCCGCTGCTGCCGGCCAACACCAACGAGGTGTACGGTGGCCGCGTCGTCGAGTTGCTGTTCGAAGGCCTTCGCGCCTACGACTCCGACGGCAAGCCGGTCAACGCCTTGGCGGATTCGATTGAGACAACCGACTCGCAGAACTGGACCATCAAGGTCAAGTCCGGCGCCAAGTTCACCAACGGTGAGGCCATCACGGCCAAGACCTTCGTTGACTCCTGGAACTTCGCCGCACTGAGCACCAACCTCCAGAACAACGGCTTCTTCTTCGAGTCCATCGAGGGTTACGCCGACGTCAGCGCGGTCAACGAGACCACGGGTGCTGACGGCAAGAAGACCTCCACCCCGGCGCCGACGGCACAGACCATGTCCGGTCTCGCTGCGAAGGACGACCAGACCATCACGGTCAAGCTCTCCCAGCCGGAAGCTGACTGGTCCCTCCGTCTTGGCTACTCCGCCTTCTACCCGCTTCCCTCCGAGGCCCTGAAGGACCCGAAGAAGTTCGGCGAGAACCCGATCGGCAACGGCCCGTACAAGTTTGAGAAGGAAGGCGCCTGGGTACACGACCAGTCCATCTCCCTGGTCAAGAACGCTGACTACAGCGGCCCGCGTGCAGCCAAGAACGGTGGCGTGACCTTCAAGTTCTACACCGATCCGGGCCCCGCATACACGGATCTCCAGGCTGACAACCTCGACGTCACCGACGTCGTGCCTTCGAACGCGCTGAAGACCTACACCACGGACTTCCCGGATCGTAACTCAACCCGTCCGAACGCCAACAACTCCACCCTGAACATCCCGGGCTACAACCCGAACTTCCAGGGTGAAGCAGGAACGCTGCGTCGCCAGGCTCTGTCCCACGCCATCAACCGTGAAGAAATCACCAAGGTCATCTTCAACGGCACGCGTACCCCGGCCACCGAGTTCACTGCACCGGTGCTCGACGGCTACAACGACTCCATCCCCGGCAGCGACGTCCTGAAGTTCGACGTCCAGAAGGCCAAGGATCTGTGGGCACAGGCTGAGAAGATCAAGCCCTACGACGGCTCCAAGCCGCTCCTCATCGCCTCCAACACTGATGGTGGCAACAAGGAATGGATCGACGCCGTTGCAAACGGCTTCAAGAACAACCTCGGCATCCAGGCTGAAATCCAGCCGTTCGCCAAGTTTGCCGAAGTCCTGGACCTGCGCAAGTCGCAGTCCCTCCCGGGTCTGACCCGCGCCGGCTGGCAGGGTGACTACCCGTCGCTGTACAACTTCCTGGGACCGGTATGGGCCACCAACGCATCGTCCAACTACGAGAAGTACTCGAACCCTGAGTTCGACAAGCTGCTCAAGGAAGGCCTTGCAGCCAAGACGCCCGAGGACGCCAACAAGAAGTTCAACCAGGCACAGGAAATCCTCTTCAAGGACCTCCCCGGCCTGCCGTTGTGGTACCGCGCAACCCCGATCGTTTGGAGCAACAATGTCGTCTCAGCCGAAACCGGCTGGAACGGCGGCATCCGTTACTTCGACATTGAGGCCAAGTAGTCCTCAGGATCTGAACTTGCCGTAAGGCAATGGGGGTCCGGCCAACGCGCCGGGCCCCCCTTGCTTGCTTGGCAGGAAGGCACACATGAAATTCCAACGCCCAACAAATGGAGAGGGGTGACCGGTGGTTCGCTTCATATTCCGCAGGCTCCTCCAGGTCATCCCGGTTTTCCTGGGGACCACGCTCCTCGTGTATTACATGGTCTTCGCCCTTCCCGGCGATCCCATCGCCGCGCTCTTCGGTGAGCGCCAGCCCCCGCAAAGCGTCATCGACGCACTGCGCGCCCAATACAATCTGGACCAGCCGTTCTGGGTTCAGTACGGGCTCTTCCTCAAGAATCTGTTCACCTTCAACCTTGGCGTCGACTTCACGCAGCAGCCCATCGCAGCTGCGTTGGCCAGGGCTTTCCCCGTCACTGCCATGCTGGCGATTGAAGCCCTCATCATCCAGGCCGTCTTTGGCATCGCCTTCGGCGTTTTCGCCGGGCTGAAGAAGGGCAAGCTGTTTGACTCCACCGTCCTCGTCGTTTCGCTGCTGGTGATCGCCGTGCCGACGTTCGTTCTCGGCTTCGTTTTCCAGCTCGTCTTCGGCGTCCAACTCGGCTGGGCCAAACCAACCGTGGGCGCGAATGCGGACTGGGGCAACCTGATTCTTCCGGCAGTGGTCCTGGGACTCGTCTCCTTCGCCTACGTCCTTCGCCTCACGCGAGCGTCAGTCAGTGAAAACATGAACGCGGACTACGTCCGTACGGCCACCGCCAAGGGACTTTCCCGTCCGCGCGTTGTGATTGCCCACATTCTCAGGAACTCGTTGATTCCGGTGGTGACCTACCTGGGTGCCAACCTCGGCGGACTCATGGGCGGTGCCATCGTCACGGAGGGCATCTTCAACGTGCCGGGAGTGGGAAACAAACTGTTCCAGGCCATCCAGCGCAGCGAGGGCCCCACCATCGTAGCCATCGTCAGCGTCCTGGTCCTGGTCTTTGTTATCACCAACCTCCTGGTTGACCTCCTGTACGCCTGGCTTGACCCGAGGATCCGCTATGACCAGTAATACTGAACACTTTGTGGCTCCCGTCGAGGAGACACCGCTTCTGGCAACCGACGCTGTCAAGACAGATCAGGCGCCACTGAGCCTTTGGGCTGATGCATGGCGCAAGCTGCGCCGCCGGCCCCTCTTCATTGTCTCCTCATTGCTGATCCTCCTGCTTGTGACGGTGGCTCTGTTCCCGGGTCTCTTCACCAGTGTTGAGCCCAACAACGACTGCCAGCTGTCCAACTCGGAGGGCGCGCCCACTGCGGGCCACCCGCTTGGATTTACCTTGCAGGGCTGCGACGTCTACTCCCGGGTCATCCACGGCACGCAAGCATCATTGTCCGTAGGCGTCCTGTCCGTTCTCGCCGTCGTTATTATCGGTGTCACCTTGGGTGCGTTGGCTGGTTACTACGGCGGCTGGCTGGATGCCGTACTGGCCCGCCTCGGTGACATCTTCTTCGCGTTGCCGATCATCCTCGGTGCCCTGGTTATCACCCAGCTTCCGCTGTTCCGCGAGAACAGGAGCGTCTGGACCGTGGTCATGACCATATCCCTGTTGGCGTGGCCTCAGATGGCGCGTATCACCAGAGGCGCGGTCATTGAAGTACGCAACGCGGACTTCGTCACGGCCGCCCGGTCGCTGGGCGTCTCCAAATTCGGTGCCTTGGTAAAGCACGCCCTGCCGAACGCCCTCGCTCCGGTGATCGTGCTGGCAACTCTCGAACTGGGCGTCTTCATCGTCCTCGAAGCCACATTGTCGTTCCTTGGTGTAGGGCTGCCAGGCAGCGTGATGTCGTGGGGTAACGACATCTCCGCGGCCAACGCGTCCATCCGCACCAACCCCGGAATCCTGCTCTATCCGGCAGCTGCCCTGTCCATCACCGTCCTGAGCTTCATCATGCTTGGCGACGCCGTCCGCGATGCTCTTGATCCCAAGAGCCGTCAGCGCTAAGGAGGCGAACATGACTTCTGCCAACATCAGAATTGATGAAGCCACTGCACCAGTACGGCCCATCCTGGAGATCAAGGACCTGGCCATCACCTTCAAGACCGGCTCCGGTGAGGTCAAGGCGGTAAAGAACGCCCACTTGACCATCATGCCGGGCGAGACGGTCGCCATCGTGGGTGAGTCGGGTTCAGGAAAGTCGACGACGGCGCTGGCCGCCATCGGCTTGTTGCCCAACAACGGCCGCGTCTCCGGTGGGCAGATTCTGCTCGACGGCGAAGACATCGCCCATGCGCCTGAAAAGCGCATGATCGAACTCCGTGGCAGCCACATCGGCATGGTTCCCCAGGACCCCATGTCCAACCTGAACCCGGTCTGGAAGATCGGCTACCAGGTTCGTGAAACCCTGAAGGCAAACGGTCGTCCGGACGGTCCGGAAGACGTTGCCCGCGTGCTCGCCGAAGCCGGTCTTCCTGATGCGGCACGGCGTGCCAAGCAATATCCGCACGAGTTCTCAGGCGGTATGCGCCAGCGCGCCCTGATCGCCATCGGGCTGAGCTGCCAACCCAAGCTCCTGATTGCCGACGAGCCGACGTCCGCTTTGGATGTCACGGTTCAGCGCAGGATCCTGGATCACCTGGACAAGATGACCACCGAGCTCGGTACTTCTGTACTGCTTATTACCCACGACCTGGGCCTTGCCGCCGAACGCGCGGACAAAGTCATCGTGATGTACCAGGGCAACGTGGTGGAGGCCGGGCCTTCCCTGGAACTGCTCCGCAACCCGCAGCACCCCTACACCCGACGCCTCGTCGAGTCCGCACCTTCGTTGGCTTCGCGCCGAATCCAGGTGGCAAAGGAACAGGGCGTGGAAGCGGAAGACTTGCTGGCTCCCGTAGCTGTTGCCAAGCAACGCTCAACGGATGAAATACTCCAGATCAAGAACCTGCGCAAAATCTACAAGTTGCGCCAGGGCCTCGGTCAGGCGTCCGACTTCGCTGCAGTTGACGACGTCAGTTTCACCGTGAAGCGTGGGACCACCACGGCAATTGTGGGGGAGTCCGGCTCGGGTAAGTCCACCGTGGCCAAGATGGTTCTCCAGCTGGAAAAGCCCACAGAGGGCCAGATCGTTTTCGACGGTGTGGACACCGCTGGGCTCAAAGGCAAGGAACTCTTCAAGTTCCGCCGCCGTGTTCAGCCCATCTTCCAGGACCCCTACGGTTCCCTGGACCCGATGTACAACATCTTCAGGACCATCGAAGAGCCGCTTCGGGTGCACAAGATCGGTAATGCGGCCAGCCGTGAAAAGAAGGTCCGCGAGCTGTTGGACCAGGTGGCTTTGCCGCAGTCCATGATGCAGAGGTACCCGAATGAACTCTCGGGCGGCCAGCGCCAGCGCATTGCGATCGCCCGTGCCTTGGCATTGGATCCGGAAGTCATCATCTGTGACGAGGCCGTGTCTGCACTGGACGTCCTGGTCCAGGCCCAGGTGCTGAACCTGTTGGCCGACCTTCAGGACAACCTCGGGCTGACCTACCTGTTCATCACCCACGACCTCGCCGTAGTCCGCCAGATCGCGGATCACGTCTGCGTCATGGAGAAGGGCAAGCTCGTGGAAACGGGCAGCACTGACGGCGTCTTCGACAACCCCCGCGAGGCGTACACCCAGGCCCTCCTGGACGCCATTCCCGGTGGTTCGCTCCTCCTGCCGCCCGCGGTGGCCTGATCCGGCGTCGTCCTTTGGACGATCCGACAGCAGAAGAGCCGGTGGTCTCCCGAAAGGGAACCACCGGCTCTTGCCGTTAAAGCCGTTGGCCTACTTGGCCGCCGGGGCACTGTCCGGGCGGGCGGCGAGACCCAGCGCGGTGAGCTCTTGCGCCAGGACAACGCCGATCTTTGCGTGCCCTGCTGGTCGCAGATGGACACCGTCCTGAAGGTCTCCGATGGCGTCATAGCGGGTCAGCCAGTCGCCTGCGCTGACGAAAGGAACGCCATGCTTGGCTGCGATCCGGCCCAGGAGGGCATCCACTTCCGTGCGACGTCCGCCTCCGTTGTTGATCCCGCGGGCGAGGGTGCCGATCATCGCCAGGCGTGAGCCCGGGTAGCGGGTCTTCAGGGCGGCAAGCAGCCGGTCCGCGTTGCTGGTGATCTGCGCGTCTGTCGCGTGCTGCGTTGCGTCGTTTCCGCCGCCTTCGATCACGATCAGGGGCGGCTCTCCGTACGGAAGTACCCAATCGCCGCGTTGCAGGGCGTCGATGTAGTTGCCTGTCTTGCCGTTGCCGGCCACATATCCGGTACCGCCCATACCCGCCACGTGCAGCTTGTATCCGAGGGCTGCGACGCCTTGCTGCGGCCAGGAGCCCGCGGGCATGGCCTGGGAGTCGCCGATGATCACTGCAGTGTGGCGCACGTCCGCCAGCACCAATTCGTTGCGGTTGTTCGTCGGGTTTTTGTACAGGGAACCGACAGGGGGAGTCAGGGCGCTGGGTGCAGGAGCGACCCTGAGTGGCTTATCGGAGGCCGCCGTCTGGGCCGGCACGGGCATGGGTGAAAGGGAGGGGGCACTGTTGGGTGCTGGGCTTGGTCCGCAGCCGACCATGAGGACGCCGACGGCGATCAATGGTGCGATCATGCGGAACACGGCCGAAGATTGACGCATTGATTGGTCTCCGTGAGGCACTGGTTCTGCTGCAATCATCGGGCACCGGAGCGGGAAAATCCAGCATCTTGACTTGTGTTTACGAACACGTGACCTGTTGTGATGGACGCCACAATCCGGCGTTCAATGGCTTGCTTTTTAGGCTCAGAAATGCATCTGCGTTTAGACTGGATGCAGGTGCCCTGTGTCCCGGGGTCTTTTCGCTGTGTGTTCCGATCAAGTCGATCAGGTATGCGCGCGGATACAAACAGCTGACTTCACCACTGAATCGAGTCATTACCGCATGTCTGAAACCATCACCAACACTGCGTCGCGGAGCGATCTGCGCAACGTCGCGATCGTCGCACACGTTGACCACGGTAAGACCACCCTGGTCGACGCCATGCTCAAGCAGACCAACTCCTTCGCTTCCCACGGTGAGGTTGAGGACCGCGTCATGGACTCCGGTGACCTGGAGCGCGAAAAGGGCATCACCATCCTCGCGAAGAACACCACGGTTGCCTACAACGGCCCGTCGTCCAACGGCGAGACCATCACCATCAACGTGATCGACACCCCCGGCCACGCCGACTTCGGTGGCGAGGTGGAGCGCGGCCTGTCCATGGTTGACGGCGTCGTCCTGCTGGTTGACTCTTCCGAGGGTCCCCTGCCGCAGACCCGCTTCGTGCTCCGCAAGGCCCTTGCAGCGCACCTGCCGGTTATCCTCCTGGTCAACAAGACCGACCGCCCCGATGCCCGCATCGACGAGGTTGTCCACGAGTCCATGGACCTGCTCCTGGGCCTCGCTTCGGACCTCGCGGACGAAGTTCCGGACCTGGACCTGGACAAGGTCCTCGAAGTTCCGGTTGTCTACGCCGCCGCCAAGGTTGGCCGCGCGTCCCTGGACCAGCCGGCCAACGGCTCGGCCCCTGAGAACGAGGACCTCGAGCCCCTCTTCAAGACCATCATCGAGCACATCCCCGCTCCCACGTACAACCCGGACGGCGTGCTGCAGGCACACGTGACCAACCTGGACGCATCGCCGTTCCTTGGCCGCCTCGCCCTGCTCCGCATCTACAACGGCACTCTCCGCAAGGGCCAGACCGTGGCTTGGGCACGTGCCAACGGTGAATTGAAGAACGTCAAGATCACCGAACTGCTGGCCACCAAGGCGCTCACCCGCGTGCCTGCCGAAGAGGCCGGTCCCGGTGAAATCGTCGCTGTAGCCGGTATCGAGGAAATCACCATCGGTGAAACCCTCACGGACGCCGAGAACCCGCAGCCGCTTCCGCTGATCACCGTGGACGATCCCGCGATCTCCATGACCATCGGTATCAACACCTCGCCGCTGGCCGGCAAGGTCAAGGGCGCCAAGGTCACCGCCCGCCAGGTGAAGGACCGCCTGGACAAGGAACTGATCGGTAACGTCTCCATCAAGGTTCTCCCCACCGAGCGTCCTGACGCGTGGGAAGTCCAGGGTCGTGGCGAACTCGCCCTGGCCATCCTGGTGGAGCAGATGCGTCGCGAAGGCTTCGAACTGACCGTCGGCAAGCCGCAGGTTGTTACCAAGACCATCGACGGCAAGATCCACGAGCCGATGGAACACATGACCATCGACGTGCCCGAAGAGTACCTCGGCGCCGTTACCCAGCTCATGGCTGCCCGCAAGGGGCGCATGACCAACATGGCCAACCACGGAACCGGCTGGTGCCGCATGGAATTCATCGTTCCGGCCCGTGGCCTGATCGGTTTCCGCACCAAGTTCCTCACGGACACCCGTGGTGCCGGTATCGCAGCTTCCATCTCCGAGGGCTACGAGCCGTGGGCCGGCCCCATCGAATACCGCACCAACGGTTCGATGATCGCCGACCGCGCCGGTGTTGTTACCCCGTTCGCCATGATCAACCTTCAGGAACGCGGCTCCTTCTTCGTGAAGCCCACGTCCGAGGTTTACGAGGGCATGATCGTCGGCGAGAACTCCCGCGCAGACGACATGGACGTCAACATCACCAAGGAAAAGAAGCTCACCAACATGCGTGCTGCTTCGTCCGACACCTTCGAGAACCTGACGCCGCCGCGCGACCTGACCCTCGAAGAGTCCCTCGAATTCGCCCGTGAAGACGAGTGCGTCGAGGTGACCCCGGAGGATATCCGTATCCGCAAGGTCATCCTGGACTCCAACGAGCGCGCCAAGGCCAACCGCGCCCGCGCCAAGGCATAGCCCGCAGGCTTCTGAAGCCTTCAGGTACATCTTGATGAAGAGAGGAGCCGCCAGTGCGGTCCGCGGCATTGCCGTGGCCGTACCGGCGGCTCTTTTCGTCGCTGCGGCAGGAACCGCCCTGCACCGGCAAACCGTCCAGTGGGCCGGCGTCGAGGTTTTCTGGGGCGTTGCTGCGGCCTTGCTGCTGCTGGCGTCGGTGCAGTTGTGGCTGGCTGCCTGGTCGCGTTCAGTCGTCCCGACGGCGGTGGCAGGCGTGGTGGGCTATGCCGCCGTCGGCCTTTTGTCCGCCGCGGGTCCCACCAAGCAGCTGGTGCTGGGAGACGCCGTTGGAAACGTTTGGGTCTTCGGGATCGGGGCAGTGACGCTGGTCATGCTGGTGGCGGCAAGCCGGGTCCGGGCCGCGAAGCCTGCCGCCGCGGCGGTGGCGGGGGAACCTCTTTCGCGGCGATGACCATCGCCAGGGGAATTTCGACGTCGGCTGTGCGGGTCCGAACCGTGCAGACGGCGTCGTCGCTGCCCAGCAGGTAGCCCAAAGCGTCGGTGAGTCCGTCGTCGATCCTGTAGCGCACCACCACCCTGGTGCCCGGCGTTGCGTTGAGCAGGAATTGTCGGGGAGGCAAGTGTGGGGGATTCACCGTTTCATACTAAGACGCGAGCTAGGTTGGCGTGATCGCACTGTTGGATAATAGGCTCAGAAGTTGAGTGCCCGGCATGATGCCGGCAGTATTACCCGGCCATTGCCGGGACAAACCGTGGAGAGGTCTGGGACGTGACGTACGTAATCGCGCAGCCGTGTGTGGATGTCAAGGACAAGGCATGTATTGAAGAGTGCCCTGTCGACTGCATTTACGAAGGTGAGCGTTCCCTCTACATCCACCCCGACGAATGTGTCGACTGTGGTGCCTGTGAACCCGTATGCCCGGTAGAGGCCATCTACTACGAGGATGACACCCCGGAAGAGTGGGCCGACTACTACAAGGCCAACGTCGAGTTCTTCGATGACCTCGGTTCCCCGGGTGGTGCAGCCAAGATCGGCAACACGGGCAAGGACCACCCCTTCATCGCTGCCCTGCCCCCGCAGAACCAAGACCACTAAGGGCGGTAGCTAGGTTGATTTCAGCGGCACCGGCTTTCGGCCTGAACCTGCCTGACTACCCTTGGGAAGCCATGGCACCCTATGTTGCCAAGGCAGCCCAACACCCTGGCGGTGCGGTGAACCTGTCCATCGGAACGCCGGTGGATCCGACGCCCGGACTGATCCGGGATGCGCTGTCCAACGCCGCGGATGCCCACGGCTATCCGACGGTTCACGGCACGGAGGCATTGCGCCAGGCTGTAGTGGACTGGTTCGCCAGCAGGCGCGGCGTGCCGGGACTGGATCCCAAGGACGTCATGCCTACCGTGGGTTCCAAGGAACTTGTGGCGTGGCTGCCGTTCCTGCTCGGACTGAGCGCCGGTGACGTCGTCGTCCGCCCTACGGTCGCTTACCCCACCTATGACATTGGTGCCACGCTGGCAGGTGCGACGGCGGTTGCTGCCGACGACCTGGACGAACTCGATCCAGCCACCCGTGCCAAGGTCCGTCTGGTCTGGATCAACTCCCCGGGCAACCCGACAGGCAGCGTCCGCGACGTCGAGTCGCTCCGCCGGATCGTGGGCCAGGCCCGCGAACTGGGGGCCGTGGTGGCTTCGGACGAATGCTACGCCGAACTGGGCTGGGGCGAATGGGATGCCCAGCGTGGGGGAGAAGCTGTACCGAGCATCCTGGATCCACGTGTTACCGGCGGCTCCACAGATGGATTGCTGTGCGTCTACTCGCTGAGCAAGCAGTCCAACCTTGCCGGTTATCGGGCGGCTTTCGTCGCTGGTGATTCCGCGATCATGGCCAATCTGGTCAACAGCCGCAAGCATGCGGGCATGATTGTTCCTTTCCCGGTCCAGGAAGCCATGCGGGTGGCTCTGGGCGATGCCGGCCACGTCCTCGCGCAGAAGGATCTCTACAGGGCTCGCCGCGAGCGGATCGTCCCTGCCCTGGAGAAGTTCGGGCTCCAGATCCACGAGTCCAGGGCCGGGCTGTACCTGTGGTCCACGGCCGGTGAGGCTACTTGGGACACCGTTGCACGGTTCGCGGACCTTGGCATTGTGGTGGGCCCCGGAGTTTTCTATGGCGATGCCGGCAATGGATTTGTCCGGGTAGCCCTGACCGGCAGCGACGAGCGAATCGATGCCGCCGTTGAGAGGCTTGTCGCCAACGCATAACAATGCTGTGACTTGCACCACTATTAGCGTCATTCCGCCAGTAACCGGAGGCTACGGATTAGTTCCGCAGGGTTACTGGCGGTAGCTTTTTAACTGACTATCAATGGTGGCCTTCTCCAAGAATGCACTTCGGCCGTTGGAGCCCTGCAACAGCGGGGCCGAAGGCGGCGGCACCAGAAGGTGGTTGACAAGCGTTCGATAGAGGCCCAAAGGCCTCATGAAGGGGACTCCATGACTGAGACCACCAGCGCGACACTGCGCCATGCCGGCGGCGAACTCGAACTGCCGCGCATCAAGGTTGTAGAAGGAAACGAAGGCTACGACGTTTCCAAGCTGCTGAAGCAGACGGGCGCCGTTGCCTATGACCCCGGCTTCATGAACACAGCGGCCACCACCTCGGCCATCACTTACATCGACGGCGACGCAGGCATCCTGCGGTACCGCGGTTACCCCATCGAGCAGCTCGCGCAGCACTCGAGCTTCCTCGAAGTTTCCTACCTGCTGATCTACGGCAACCTTCCCACTCCCACGGAGCTGGAAGAGTTCGACCAGAAAATCCGCCGCCACACGCTTCTGCATGAGGAACTCAAGGGTTTCTTCGGCGGCTTCCCGCGCGACGCGCACCCCATGCCGGTGCTGTCCTCAGCTGTTTCGGCCCTGTCCACGTTCTACCAGGACTCGCTGGATCCCTTCAACGCCGAGCACGTTGAAGTTTCGACCATCCGCCTCATGGCCAAGCTGCCGGTGATTGCGGCTTACGCGCACAAGAAGTCCATCGGCCAGCCGATGCTGTACCCGGACAACTCCATGAACCTGGTGGAGAACTTCCTGCGCCTGAGTTTCGGCCTCCCGGCTGAGCAGTACGAAATGGACCCGGTAGTCGTCAAGGCGCTGGATCTGCTGCTCATCCTGCACGCCGACCACGAGCAGAACTGCTCCACCTCCACAGTGCGTCTGGTGGGCTCCTCGAATGCGAACCTCTTCGCATCGGTATCCGCAGGAATCAACGCCCTCTTTGGTCCTGCCCACGGTGGCGCCAACGAGGCCGTCCTGAAGATGCTCCGCCAGATCCAGGCCGACGGCATCAAGCCCGAGGATTACATGGAGAAGGTCAAGAACAAGGAAGACGGCGTCCGCCTCATGGGCTTCGGACACCGTGTCTACAAGAACTACGATCCCCGCGCCAAGATCATCAAGGCAACGGCACACGAAGTCCTTGGCAAGCTCGGCGGCAACGACGAACTGCTGGACATTGCCATGCGCCTCGAAGAGAAGGCGCTGGCGGACGACTACTTCATCCAGCGCAAGCTGTACCCGAACGTCGACTTCTACACCGGCCTGATCTACAAGGCCATGGGCTTCCCGGAGAAGATGTTCACCGTCCTGTTCGCCATTGGCCGCCTCCCGGGCTGGATTGCCCAGTGGCGCGAAATGATCAACGATCCCCAGACCAAGATCGGCCGCCCGCGGCAGCTCTACACAGGGGAGCCGGAGCGCAACTACCCGGCCAACTGATAAGCCAATAACGACGGCGGCCGCCTACCTCGCGTGAGGTAGGCGGCCGCCGTCGTTGGTTCCGGCCCGTAACCAGCAACGCGGGGTCACTTATGGCCCATGTTGGGGTCCCCAAAGGGCCATAAGTGACCCCGCGTTGTCAGGAAGCGTTGTAGCCGAATGGATTGTTCTTCTGCCAGCGCCAGTGGTCCTCGCACATCTGGTCCACGGTCTTGGTGGTTGACCAGCCGAGGTCGGCGAGGGCTGAGGAAGCATCGGCCCAGAAGGCCGGGAGGTCACCGGCGCGGCGGCCTGTGATCTCGTAGGGAATCGGCTGGCCCACGGCCTTCTCGAAGGAGCGCAGCACCTCCAGGACGGAAGAGCCGCGGCCGGAGCCAAGGTTCCAACGGCGGACGCCGGCGCGGTCGGCGATGTAGTTCAAGGCTGCCACGTGGCCCTCTGCCAGGTCCACCACGTGGATGTAGTCGCGCTGTGCGGTGCCGTCAGGGGTGTCGTAGTCGCCACCGAAGACCATGAGCTTCTCGCGGCGCCCCACTGCAACCTGTGCGATGAACGGTACGAGGTTGTTGGGGATACCTTGGGGGTCCTCGCCGATGCGGCCGGACGGGTGGGCGCCAACGGGGTTGAAGTAGCGCAGCAGTGCGATATGCCAGCGATCGTCCGCGTTGCCCAGGTCCGAAAGGATGTCTTCGATCTGTTCCTTGGTGCGGCCGTATGGGTTGTTGGCGCCGATTTCCATCTTCTCGATGTAGGGGATGGGGTTGTGCTCCCCGTACACGGTCGCCGACGAGCTGAAGACGATGGAGCGCACGTTGTGCTTGTCCATGGCACGGAGCAGGTTCAGGGTGCCCACGATGTTGTTGTAATAGTAGGCGAGGGGCTCCTGGACGGACTCTCCTACAGCCTTCAGTCCCGCGAAGTGGATCACGGCATCGATCTGGTGCTGGTCGAACACGGCCTCGACGGCGGGCTCATCCACGAGGTCTACCTTGTGGAAGGCCGCGCTCTTGCCCGTGAGTTCGGATACACGGCGCAGGGACTCCTCGCTGGAGTTCACCAGATTATCCAGCACGACGACGTCGTGACCGGCTTCCTGAAGGGACAAGACGGTGTGGGAGCCGATGTAGCCGGTGCCACCCGTGACAAGAATTTTCATGGTCCCTACGCTATCGGAAATCGAAGCCACGCCGCTCAGTGTTGAGCCGTGTGGAAGCACGTTCGTGCTAAAAACAATTAGTGCCCAAAATTGTTGATGCCGAAGCCCGGCGCCAGGAAGTTGTCCAAGCTGTTTTTCGGATCATCGCCAGTGATGGCTTGGAACGGGCATCCCTGAGGGAAGTAGCAGATGAGGCAGGGCTGGCCGTGGGCTCGGTCCGCCACTACTTTGCCAGCAGTGATGAACTCTTGGTCTTCTCTTTCGGGGCAGTTGTAGATCGCATCGCGGGTCGGCTTGAAACAGCACTGACCGCGGTAGAGCAGGAAGTCCCCGGCAGCCAGGAACACCAGGCCGCCGTCCTGAACCTGCTCGGCCAGTTCCTTCCGTTGGACGAAGAACTGGCTGTTGACGCCTGCGTCTGGATGGCCTTCCGGCATGCTGCCCGCATCAAGCCCGTGCTGGCGCCGGAAGCGGAGCGGAGCCACCGGACGGTGGCGGCCGTGGTGGGCCGCCTGATCCTGCTCCTGAACCCCGGGCAGATCGATGCCCAGCAAACCCTGGTCACCGAGGCAGAGCGGCTTCTGGCCACCATGGACGGGCTCTGCATGCACGCGTTGCTGCAGCCCGAGTGGATGACTGCCGAGGTGTGCAGCGACGTCCTGACTGCGCACCTGAGGTCGTTGTCGGCGCTGACGGCGGGCTGATACCGCTTAAACAGTCGTCCTGAGACCAGCATGGGACACGGCAGCCCATCAGGAATAGACTGGGAGATGTCGGTATCCTGCTGCGGAAGGTCTTGGGATGCACGTATCAGACGGCCAGGGGTGGCGCATCACCATGGACACCTCGGGACCGATGCTCATTGCTCTGTACTTGCGCGATGTTGCTGGACTGGACGGTGCGGGAAGACCGAGCCTTTCCCACGCTGATCCCAAAGTCCGGCACGCAGACCACAGCCATCTCACATCGGATGTAGGCGGCATCAATGCCCTCAAGACCGAATGGGAAGCCTGGTGGGAGAGCCTGCTGAAGACCTACCCCAACCCGGTGTCTGAACTGGCGCCGCCAAGCTTCAAGGCCTTCGGTAACTCCCCGGCCCTCCAGCGGGTCCTTCAGGCCCATTTCGGTTCGGCCTTGGGTTGGGCCACGGACAGGATCGACGAGTACGCACACCTTGAAGCCGAGCGTGAAGCCAATGGCATGACGCTGCTCCTCAACGAGATGGTGGAGGACAGGCTGCTGGAAGTTGGGCGCAGCTCCCGGGATTTTGATCTCACCATTATTGAGTTGCCGCTCAACGAGCCCCGTGCCTGGTACCTGGAGCCCGACACCATGATCATGAGCCACCGGCTGATGTCCGAGCCCGATGCCTTCCGTAGTTACGTCCAACCCGTGGTGGAGATGCTCGCCTGACTCACATGGAAGCCTGACTTACGTGGAAGCCTGACTCACGTGGAAGGCGCCGAGACCGTGATCGTGACGGTGTCCGAGGGGGAAGCAGCAGCGTGCCAGCCATCGCGTTTTTCCCGGTTCCAGGTCTGGCCAGCCACGTCCACCTGCGTGACGGAAAGGGCCTTGGCATTTGCCACGGCCCAATGCGCCACAGCCCATGCCTGCGTTCCCGTGATGTCGAGCTGGACCGAGCGGCCCTGGACGGTGGCCGCCTGGGTGCCGAACGCCGTCGTGAGTTCATCGACGACGACGGAAGGGTCACCGGCCGCTTCGGGCATGCGCAGTTCGCAGTTCAGCGAGGACTCCGAGTGTCCTGTCAATGCGGATGCGAACGCCCGGCCCATGGGCTCATGTTGGGCGTAAGCGCGGGGAAAGGCTGAGCGTTGGACCGCCTGGGCGGCCTGGGTGATTTCCATGGTCTCGTAGCCAGGTATCTTCACCAGGCCGTCGTAGAAAGCGTTCGTAGCGTAGACGGGGTCCATGATCTGCGCCTCGGTGCCCCAGCCCTGGGAGGGCCTTTGCTGGAACAACCCGCGGGAATCCGGCCCGGCGTCGTCACCGTAGTTGATGTTGCGTAGCCTGGATTCCTGCATTGCGGTTGCCAGCGCAATGCTTGCCGCCCTGGGCGGCAGGCCACGCTTGACGGAGATGGCCGTGATGAGCGATGCGTTCGCGGACTGGTCCGTCGCGAGCTCGTGACTTTCAGAACCGACGACGGCGACGCAGCGCTCCGTGACCAGGGTCTCGGAGCGCTGCAGTACAGCGACGATCGCGTAGATGGCGCCTGCTACCAGGGCCAGGGCCAGCACCGCAACGATGGCGCGGCGGAACCGGCGCACGGATGTCCTCCTGCTAGTTGGCGTGAAGGGCTTCGTTCAGCTCCACCGTCTGGCCCTTGCGCGGAAGGACTTCCACGCCGCCGGTGGTGGAGTTGCGACGGAACAGCAGGTTGGGGACGCCGGAGAGTTCCACGGCCTTGATGATCTGGCTGGTGTCTTCGCCATTCTCGTCCTTGGGGCCCGGCACGCGGACGCGGGTTCCTGCGGTGACGTAGAGGCCGGCTTCCACCACGGAGTCATCGCCGATGCTGATGCCAACACCGGAGTTCGCACCCAGGAGTACGCGTTCTCCCAGGGAGATCTTTTCCTTGCCGCCACCTGAGAGCGTGCCCATGATCGAGGCGCCGCCGCCCACGTCCGTGCCGTCGCCGGCCACGACGCCTGCGGAGATGCGGCCCTCAACCATGGACGTGCCGAGGGTTCCGGCGTTGAAGTTCACGAAGCCTTCGTGCATGACGGTCGTGCCTTCGGCGAGGTGGGCACCGAGGCGGACGCGGTCGGCGTCGGCGATGCGCACTCCGGTGGGGACAACGTAGTCCACCATCCGCGGGAACTTGTCCACGCCGTAGACCACGACGTTGCCCCGCTTGCGCAGGCGGGCGCGGGTCAGTTCGAAGCCGTCAACGGCAGCCGGACCGAAGTTGGTCCAGACCACGTTGGGAAGCTTGCCGAAGACGCCGTCGAGGTTGATGCTGTTCGGCTTGACCAGGCGGTGGGAGAGCAGGTGCAGGCGCAGGTAGGCGTCGGCGGTGTCTGCCGGGGCGGCGTCGAGGTCGATCTGTGCGAAGACCACCTTCTGCTCGGTGCCACGGTCGGCGTCCTTGCCCTCTTCGGCCAAGGCAGTGAGTGCGGGGTCTGCGTTTTCGACGTCGCGCAGGGTCTCGGCAGCAACGCCAAGCGATGGTGCCGGGAACCAGACGTCCAGAACGGTTGCTTCCCCTGAGGCCGAAGTGGCTATGGTGGCGAGGCCGAATCCGTAAGCTGATCGATCGTTGGCGGGCGCGTTTGCGGGCGCAGCAGAAGAAGCAGTTTCAGTCATGGGCCAAGTCTATCCAGCAGGCGGAGGTCGGCTGAAACCCGTCTCATGCCGTAGGGGTCGCATTTGTTGGCATTAAGCTGAAGGGGTGACCCTGAACCCTGCTCCCGCCCTTCTTGACCTGCGCCAGGACGTTGCCCTTCTGACTGCCGCAATCATCGACTTCAACAGTGTCTCCGGCAACGAGACCGAACTGGCCGACGCCGTTGAGGCCGCCTTGCAAGCGATCGGCTCTTACACGGTGGTCCGCGACGGAGACGCCATCATCGCCCGCACGGAGCTTGGCCGCCCGGAACGCGTCATTCTCGCAGGACATCTGGACACTGTTCCGTTGCCCACAGTTGAGGGATCGTTGGGTACCGTCCCGGCAACCTGGGAATCGGGGACACCGGGGGAGGGCGTGCTTTATGGCCGCGGCACCACGGACATGAAGGGCGGCGTCGCGGTTCAGCTCGCGCTTGCGGCAACACTGTTCGACGCCGGGCGGCAGCCGGACAAGGATGTCACCTTCGTCTTTTACGACCACGAGGAAGTGGAAGCGGTCAAGAGCGGCCTGGGCAGGCTGGTACGAAACCACGGGGAGCTGCTGACGGGCGACTTCGCGATTCTCCTTGAGCCGACGCACGGCACAGTCGAAGGCGGGTGCAACGGAACCAGCCGCTTCGAGGCCACCACGGTGGGCGAAACCGCCCACTCCGCACGGGCATGGATGGGCGTCAACGCCATCCACGCTGCCGCCCCGATCCTGGAACGGTTGGCCGCCTACGAGCCAAGGACCATCAACGTGGACGGCCTCGACTACCGCGAAAGCCTTAACGCCGTGAAAATCAACGGCGGGACCGCCGGCAACGTGATCCCGGACCGCTGCGTCGTGGAGATCAACTACCGCTTCGCCCCGGACAAGACACCCGATGAAGCAGAAGCCCACGTCCGTGAACTCCTCGAGGGTTTCGACGTCGTCCGGACCGACGCCGCTGCCGGCGCGCGCCCCGGATTGAACCACCCTGCTGCCGCGTCCTTCGTGGCCGCCGTGGGTGCCGAGCCCAAGCCCAAATACGGCTGGACCGACGTCGCGCGTTTCAGCGAGCTGGGAATCCCGGCGGTGAACTTCGGTCCCGGCGATCCGCTGCTGGCGCACAAAGACAACGAACACGTCGACGCCGATGCCATCCGTGAGTGCCTGCGTGCACTGCGGACGTGGCTGGCGCCGTAGTCCGGGGTCTCCGCACAACGAAAAGAAGGTCCGCAGCCGGGTTGGCTGCGGACCTTCTTTCTGTTGCGGGTCTACTTCTTGTCCGGACCCTCTACCGAATCCTTGGCAAGGGGGTCGTTTCCGCCCACCATGAGGCCGGTGCGGAGGCTCGGTGCAGCCACACCGCCGGCGGCTTTCTTGGAACCGCGGCGTTCGATCATGATCGCGATCCGGGACACCGTGAGGTTGATCAGGATGTAGATGGCAGCGCCTACAAAGAATGCCGGGAAGAGGAAATCCGGGCCAAGGAAGTCTGCCATGATCTGGATCTTCCGCAGGAGTTCTTCATAGCCAACGATGTAGCCGAGCGAGGTGTCCTTGAGCAGTACCACCAGCTGCGCCACCAAGGACGGAAGCATGCGCCGCACTGCCTGGGGGAACTCGATGGACATCCGCGACTGGAAGCTACGCAAGCCTATGGCCAGGCCGGCTTCACGCTGTCCCTTGGGGAGGGACTGGATGCCGGCGCGCAAGATTTCAGCAAAGATGGCGGCGTTGTAGAGGGTCAGGCCCACCACTACGGCCTGGAACTGGCCTGTGGCAAACACCAGCAGGATGAACAACATCATGAGGACCACGGGCATGCCGCGGAGGAACTCAAGAACCACCTGCGTAGGAATCCTGACCCAGGCGATCAGGGAGATGCGCAGCAAACAGAGCGCGATTCCCAGTGGGAAGGCGATGACGGCTGCGACGGCTGCCGCTGCCAGCGTGGAAAGGATGCCTTGACCGATCAGGTTCCAAACATCCGGCGCCATAGGACCGTAGAAGATCTCCCAACGGTCGGCGTCGAAAATCCCTTGCTGCGCCAGGGTTGTGACGGCTATGGCCAGGACACCGAGGATGATCAGGATTCCTGCCGCGGAACCGATGAGCGAGTAAAGGCGGGCCTTGGGCCCGGGCACGTCGTACAGGACCGAGGTCATCGGGCAATCGCCACCTTTCGTTCAACAAAGTGCGCCAACAGGCCCAACGGAACCGTGATCAAGAGGTAGAAGAAGGCCACCCCGAGGAGGATCCAGAGGACTTGGTCGCCGTAGTCGTTGGAGAGCTTGCGGCCGTAACCAAAAAGCTCCAGGACGAAGAACGCGCCGGCTACCGAGGAATTCTTCACCAGAGCGATCAGGATGTTGATCAGCGGGGGGATGACGGTACGCACGGCCTGGGGAAGGACAATGAAGCCCAGGACCTGGGTAAAGGTCATGCCGATACTGCGGGCAGCTTCGGCCTGACCTACTGGCACGCTGTTGACACCGGAACGGACGGCTTCGGCGATGAAGGCGGCCGTGTAACTGCTCAGCGCAATGATGGCGGCAACTTCGAACTGTTCGAACTTGACGCCCAGCCGGGGGAGAACGATGGCTGCGAAGAAGAAAATGATGGTCAACGGGGTGTTACGGGCTACTTCAACATAGAACATGCTGAAGCCGCGGAGTGCTGCCACGGGGGAAACCCTCATGGCCGCCAGGAGTGTGCCGACAATGAGGGCAATGATTCCTGAAATTACGGAGAGATACAGGGTTCGGAGAAATCCGTCCCAGTATTCGGGGAGGCTTGCTATGACGGCGTCCATGGCTTCCTTTGGCTGCAGCTAATCAGGGAACTGGGTCCTGGAGTCGTCAACTGCCGCCGCCAGGCGGGCGGCGGCAGTCAACGGATCCCGACTAGTAGCGGTTGATCGCAGGCAGTTCAGGAGTGGTCTTGATGACCTTGCCCGCAGTGGCTTCCCAAGCCTTCTTGTAATCGCCGTCCTTCTGGAGGGCCTCAAGCTGGTCGTTGATCCAGTTGCGGAAGACTGTGTCGTCCTTCTTCAGGCCGATGCCGTAGGGCTCCTTGGTAAAGGTTTCGTCCGAAGCAAGCTTGAAGGCGTCCGGTTCCTTGTCCACATAGCCTGCGAGGATGACGTTGTCCGTGGTGACGGCAACTACCTGCTTGTTGCGCAGCGGCTCCAGGCAAGCGGTGTAGGTGGCCGCAGGCACAACCTCGGCGCCGTACTTCTCGGCGATCGTCTTGGCCGGGGTGGAACCAGTCACGGAGCAGACCTTCTTGCCCTTGACGTCTTCAGGCTTGGTGATGGAGTTGTCGTCCTTGTTCACCAGAAGCGCCTGGCCTGCATCGTAGTACGGACCTGCGAAAGAGACCTTTTCTTTACGCGCGTCATTGATGGTGTACGTAGCGATCACCAGGTCCACGCGACCTTGCTCGATGAACGATTCGCGGTTCTGGGAGACAGTCTCCACCCATTCGATCTTGTCAGCGGGAATACCCAGCTTGGCGGCGATTGCCTTGCCCATTTCAACGTCGAAACCGACAGGCTTGCCATCAAGGCCCTTCTGGCCGAAGAGCGGCTGGTCGAACTTGGTGCCGATGGTGATCTTCTGCGCCTTGTTCAGCTTCTCCATAGTGGTGCCGGCGTCGAAGGTCGCCGAAGCGACAGGGGGAGTGGTGGAGCTTCCGCCGCCGCCACAGGCGCTCAGCGAGAGGGCAAGAGCAGCAGACGCTGCCACCAGGAGTGTCTTCCTCCGGGTAATAAAAGCCTTCATGACATTCCTTTCATTGGTTGGCCGTCGTACGGCCTGGGTGCGGTCTCTACGGCCGGGGGTGCGGGCTGTAAGGAGCTAGTGGGTCAAAAGCTTGGACAGGAAGTCCTTGGCGCGGTCGCTCTTAGGGTTGGTGAAGAACTCCTCCGGAGTTGCATCCTCCACGATCTGGCCGTCGGCCATGAACACCACGCGGTCAGCGGCCTTGCGGGCAAAGCCCATCTCGTGGGTTACCACGATCATGGTCATGCCTTCCTTGGCCAGCTGGATCATGACGTCCAGGACTTCGTTGATCATTTCGGGGTCCAACGCGGACGTCGGCTCGTCGAACAGCATCACCTTGGGCTTCATGGCGAGGGCGCGGGCGATCGCCACACGCTGCTGCTGTCCACCCGACAGCTGGGCAGGAAGCTTCGGAGCCTGGTGCCCGACGCCGACACGCTCAAGGAGCGCCATGGCTTCCTTGTCCGCGGTTCCCTTGGCAACCTTCTTGACCTTGATCGGCCCAAGAGTGACGTTCTCAAGAATCGTCTTATGGGCGAACAGGTTGAAGGACTGGAAGACCATTCCGACGTCGGCCCGCAGGTGGGCGAGGTCCTTGCCTTCTTCGGGAAGCTTCTTCCCGTCGATGGCGATATCGCCGTCGTCGATCGTTTCCAAACGGTTGATCGCACGGCACAGCGTGGACTTACCGGACCCGGAGGGTCCGATAACTACCACGACTTCGCCCTTCCGAACCTGGAGGTTGATGTCTTTGAGGACGTGCAATTGACCGTAGTGCTTGTTGACGCCGTTCAGGGAGACGAGGGCATCGCCGGACGCTTGAGTAGTCATACGAAGAATCTAGCGAACAAAGAAGCAAATATGACCACGGTCACGGCAACTTCCTGAAGATCGTGACTGAACAGAAACCTGCTCCCCAGCTATATACCAGACTGCAATGCAAGTAGTGGGTCGCTGCGATGGAGCCGGCGTCCATAAGCGCTAGCCTTGGGCAATGAGCATCAGCCAGCACTCAATTCCCAACCCGGATGCCAACGGCCACGGCAGGACCACCCACGTGCCACTGCCTTCGGAGATAGCACCCGCCAAGCACAAAGGCTCCCTGGAGCTGCGGCGCAAACAGGCGGATACGGGAATGTCGGACCAGCATCTGCTGGATACCAGTGGTGCCGGGCAGTTCATCCATACCGATCCTTGGCGCGTCCTGCGGATCCAAAGCGAGTTCGTGGAAGGCTTCGGAGCCCTGGCCGACCTTGGCCCCGCCGTCAGTGTTTTCGGTTCTGCCCGCACCAAGCCCGGCACCGAGTATTACGAGATGGCCGTGGAGGTGGGGCGCAAACTGGCAGAGTCCGGAGTTGCCGTCATTACCGGCGGCGGACCCGGTTCCATGGAGGCCGCGAACAAGGGCGCCGTTGAGGGCAACGGGGTCTCCGTTGGCCTGGGAATCGAACTGCCTTTCGAGCAGGGGCTCAACCAATGGGTGGACCTGGGCATCAACTTCAGGTACTTCTTTGCCCGCAAGACCATGTTCGTCAAATATGCGCAGGGCTTTGTGGTCCTGCCGGGTGGACTTGGGACCCTTGACGAGCTTTTTGAAGCCATGGTCCTGGTGCAAACCCGAAAGGTGACCTCCTTCCCGATCGTCCTGCTGGGTGTTCGGTTCTGGGGTCCCATGATCGAGTGGATCAGGGAAACCCTGGTAGCGGAGGGCATGGTGTCCGAAAAGGACCTCGACTTGATCCAGTTGGTGGATGACCCGGCCGACGCCGTCCACCGGGTGTTGCACGGGGCTCCGCTTCCCACGCCAACGGGAGAACAGCGCCCTGAGTAGCACAGTGTTTCTGGCACGATGGACCTTGTGAGCATTTTCCTGGTATTCCTCGCGATTGTCCTGGTCGGCGCGGCGCTGTATCTCGGCGCCGGGATCGCCCGGGGGCGTACGTTGGGGACGGGTCTCGACGACCCCGTTCCCAACCTGCCTCCTGTGCTGTTGCCGGCGGAGGCCCAGCCGTCCGACGTCGATTCCCTGCGCTTTGCGCTGGGCTTGCGCGGTTACCGCATGGACCAGGTGGACCAGGTCCTCGATGACCTCAAGGAACAGTTGCGGGCCAAGGACCTGGAAATTGAGAGACTCGGTGCGCTGGCGCGGCAGAAGCCCGGGAACAGCGAAGCCGGCCGGACCCAACAGTGACTGCTCCCGCGCAGGCCCGCACCGGCGAGGGACCCGCGGCACGGCTCTCCCGTGCCGTAGCGGACGCGGGGTCAAGGATGTCCGGATGGCCCTGGTGGCTCCAGGTTTCGCTGGTCTTCGTTGCTGCGCGCCTGGTGAGCGCCTGCATCTTCATGGCTGCCGCACTTCAGCAGGGAACCAGCCCATGGTTCCCGCCCGCGCCCGACTACTGGAACTTCATCACGATCTGGGATGGCCGCTGGTACCAGCAAGCTGCCGATAACGGCTACCCCTCGGTCCTGCCTGTAGATGCCAACGGGGTGGTCAAGGAGAACGCCTGGGCCTTCTACGCACTGTTCCCGTTCCTGGGCCGTGGACTCGCGGCCATGACCGGTCTTGGCACCTTGCAGGCCCTCACGGTTATCGCGATGCTGGCCGGGCTGGGCGCGGCATTGGTGATCTTCAAGCTCTTCCGAGAATTCGCAGGGAAGCGCACGGCCATCTGGGGCGTCGTTTTCGTTTCCACGTTCCCGGTATCACCCATTCTTCAAGTGCCTTACGCAGAGTCTCTGAACCTGCTGCTGCTTGCCGCGTCCTTGCTCCTGGTGGTCAGGCGGCGCTATCTGACAGCCATCCCCGTTGTCCTGGTGATGTGCCTGTCCAGGCCTACAGGAGTGCCGTTCGCCGCCATGGTGGGTTTGCTCTTGCTCTGGCGGCTCTGGGAGCGGTTCAGGCGGCTTCCCTCCACTTCGCCGTCTTCCACCCGCAGCCTGCTCTCACTAGGTGCGCTGGTGGTGGCAACGGGAATCGGAGCCCTTGCCTGGCCGGCCATAGCCTGGGCGGTGACCGGGGACCCCGCAGCATACACACGGACTGAAACTGCCTGGCGCGGACATGACCTGGTGCCCTTCAAACCGTGGTTCGACACCGGCCGGATGCTGTTCGGTCCAGTGCTCGGTGTCCTTGCCCCCTTTGTCTTCACCGGCCTCTTCGTGCTGGTCATGATGTCCGCTCCTGTGCGGGCCCTGGGGACGGAACTGCGACTGTGGTGCACCTGCTACATGGGCTACCTCCTGGTTTTCCTGCACCCGCAGACGAGCACCTTCCGGATGCTCCTGCCGTTGTTCCCCCTTGCCCTTGGGGTGGCCGGGTTGTCGAAGTCCAAGGCGTACCGGGGGACCGTGGTGGTGATGTTCGTCCTCCTCCAAATTGTCTGGGTCGTGTGGCTCTGGGCTTGGGCCCAACTGCCTGGAGGCGGCGACTATCCGCCCTGACGTGGACCTTTGTCCGCCAACGCGAATATGTACAAAGCCCGGACAAAAGGGCCGTTGATTTCGCTACGGGCGGGTAAGTACGGGATAATGGACCAAGAGCAAGGACAAAGCACCTAACAGTGCCCGGCCATGGCGGCCTCCCAAGCGGTGCCGCCGGCTGCAATTGCGATGCGGATCCAGCCCGGCCGGGTTGGGCGTGACTTGGGACAAATGGAGGGGATTTTCCTAATGGCGGCTATGAAACCACGGACTGGCGACGGCCCTATGGAAGTTACCAAAGAGGGACGCAGCCTCATCATGCGTGTGCCGCTCGAAGGTGGCGGACGGCTTGTGGTCGAGCTCAATGCCGCCGAAGCGGAAAACCTCAAGGAATGCCTCGTAGGTGTGACCGAATAGAGTTGCAAAGCAGGGCCCGGCGTTAGCTGGAGCCCTGCTTTTGTTTAACCCCTCGGACGGCCTCCGGTAGTTACGCGGACAGGCTACTTCTTGACTGCTACCAAAAGCCCGTCGCCGGTGGGCAGCATTGCGGACGCCAGCCGGTCGTCGTCGCGGATTGCCTTGCCGATCTGGCGCAACACCACGGTGGTGGAGTCCCGCGCTGCCGGATTGGAGACGCGGTCCTTGTCCAGGGCGTCGTTGATTACCAGCGTGCCTCCGGACTTCAGCAAGCGGATGGCCTGCTCCACATACTTGGGGAAGTTGGGCTTGTCGGCGTCGATGAACACGAGGTCGTAGGCCGAGTCGGTCAGTCGCGGCAGGACATCGGCGGCGCGACCGGAGATGGTGCGGGTCCTGTTGGCCGGGCTGCCGGATTCGAGGAAGGCTTCCCTTGCGGCCTTAAGGTGTTCAACGTCGACGTCGATGGTGGTCAAGACGGCCTGGGGGCTCAAACCGCGTAGCAGGCAAACGCCGGACACTCCGGCTCCGGAACCAACTTCCACCACTGTCTGAGCCTTGGACGCCGCGGCAAGCACCGTCAGGACGGCACCTACACCCGGGCTGATGGGCGTTACACCCAACTCAAACGAACGCTCGCGGGCGCGCAACATGACGTCATCCTCAGCCGGCAGATCTTCTGCGTAGGACCAGCTGCTTGACTTGTCGGCACTCATGAAGGGGTTCGCTTTCCGCGGGTAGGGGTGTTTGTACCAGACTACTGTGTCCGTCCCGGTAATCCGCTGTTGGGAAACGCCCAGGCACTGTGTCCGCGCATGTTTTCAGCCTTGCGGGAAAAATGGCGTCCAGTCAGGAAATTCCCAGACAAACTTGGGATGATATTGCTCCGGTCATCCATGAGGTGGGCGGCACCGAATAATCGGTGAACCACAGTTTGAGGGGAGTGGACGATGCCGGCATCCCATGCTGCGCCAGTCCTGACATCGGAAAGCCTTGAGGCCGCTACTGACTGGGTCATGCCCAGCTGGGAGGAAGTGGTTTCCAACCACTCCGCCAAGGTATATCGCCTCGCCTATCGCCTGACCGGCAACAAGTTCGACGCCGAAGACCTCACCCAGGAAGTTTTCGTGAGGGTCTTCCGCTCGCTGGAGAACTTCAAGCCGGGAACACTGGACGGTTGGCTGCACCGCATCACCACCAACCTGTTCCTGGACCAGGCCCGACGCAAGAGCCGGATCCGCTTCGATGCGCTGGCCGAGGATGCGGAATCACGACTACCCGGCCGCGAGCCCGGTCCTGAACAGAGCTTCGAACACAACAATCTCGATCTCGACGTCCAGCGTGCGCTGGAGGAACTCCCGCCCGACTTCCGCGCCGCCGTCGTTCTGTGCGATCTTGAAGGACTTTCCTACGACGAAGTCGCAGAGGCCCTTGGCGTGAAGCTCGGGACCGTGAGGTCCCGCATCCACCGCGGCCGGACCATGCTGCGCGAGAAACTGGCCCACCGTGACCCGCGTCCTGCCGAGGCCCGCAAGCCGCGCTTGAAGATGCCTCGCATCGCCAGCATCCTTTAGGTTGTCGATGCCCCGACGTCCTCACCGCCCGGGAGTTTCGTCCCGGCGTAAGTTGGCTTCGCTGCGCCATACCCGGAGCCCGGAGCATGTGCAGGAATGCGTGAAATGCCGTGCTCTCCTGCGCCAGGAGCGGCAGTACATCGAACGCCTGCGCTCTGCTGCCGTTCCTGAAGCGAGCCAGGATCTCGCGGCGAGGTTGATCCAGCACACCGAACGGCTTGCCAACCACCCCTCGCAGCCCTTTGACGAGCCGTCCCGGAGCGGGGTCCGTCGCGGTCTGCGGATCACGGCCATCGCTGCCGGCACCTTGGCGGTTTCCGCCGGTGCGCTGGCTGGGTCGGCATACATTGTGGCTGGCGATGAGGCCCCGCAGGCTTTTGTAGAAACGAACGACGCCGGCGTCCTCGCCGGTGCCTGGACGGGCGGGCAAGCGGAGTCCGCCGTGGCACCGGCCTTCAAGGCTGGCTCCACCATCACCCTCAGTGCCGCCCAGCTGGAGGCACTCAGGGACGAGGGTTGGGCCTGCCCGGAGCTGGCCGGAATGGGCTTCCGCATTGTCTCTGCCCAGGCCACCATGGTCCACGGCCACCCCGCCGTTGAATTGAGTCTTGAGAGCAACGGTCACTTCGCCACCATTGTGGAGGAACACCGCCCAGCGGATCAGAATGTTCCAGGACAGTCGACGTCCGGGCAGCTCTCCGTCACGCAGGGGACGCCCTGGAAAGCCGTGTACTCCACTCCGGCGGCCGTGATCAGTTATTCTTCCGATCTCCCTGCAGAGAGCGCCGATGACGCCGTTCCGGAAATAGTACGGGCCGGCGAGTCCGTGCCTGAGGCTCCCAGCCCCGAGGGATCCGAGTCCTGGTACCCACGGTTGCTCCGCGGCCTTCAGACCCTCCTTCGCCCCGCTGGTTTATGAGCGGCACCACAGACAAGGTAATCTTCGTAGCGTGCTTGGAATCAACGGCCCGGAGTTCATACTCCTTCTGATTATCGGCGTACTCGTCATCGGTCCCAGCCGTTTGCCCGAATACACTCAAAAGCTCGCCAACCTGGTCAAGGAAGTGCGGCGGATGGCTTCCGGCGCCCGCGAGCAGATCAAAGAAGAAGTCGGCATCGACATTGATGAAGTCGACTGGAAGAAATACGACCCCCGCCAGTACGATCCCCGGCGCATCATCAAGGATGCCCTGCTGGACGACGACACCAAACCTGTCAGCGCAGGGGCTCCAGTTGCCGCGGCCACGGCTGCGGTTGCCGCCGACACCAAGCCCAAGGCGCCTGTCCGCGTGATCGAGAGGCTCGCAGAAGGCGAAGCCGCTCCCTTCGACACCGAAGCCACCTAGGGACGCCGGCCGCACGCCTCCTAGGGACGCCGGCCGCACGCCTCCTAGGGACGCCGGCCGCACGCCTCCTAGCGAGGCTCGATCCCCAACGACATTCCGGACAGTCCACGGGGCCGTGAGGCCAGTGTCGAAGCGATGCCTTCCATGGCCTTCGCAGCCGCGGAGTCGGGAGCCGCCAAGACCACGGGCGTACCCGCGTCGCCGCCTTCACGCAAGCGGATATCCAAGGGGATCTGTCCCAGCAGCGGAACGTCGCTGCCTACGCTGGCGCTCAGCCGCGCAGCCAGGATGGCACCTCCGCCACTTCCAAACAGTTCCATGCGGCCGCCGTCGGGCATTTCCAGGAAGGACATGTTCTCAATCACGCCAGCCACCTTCTGACCGGTCTGCGTGGCGATGGTTCCGGCGCGCTCAGCGACGTCCGCAGCTGCCGCCTGCGGGGTGGTAACCACCAGGATCTCCGCGTTGGGCAGCAGCTGCGCCACTGAGATGGCGATGTCGCCGGTGCCCGGAGGCAGGTCCAGGAAGAGGGCATCAAGATCACCAAAATAGACATCGGTGAGGAACTGTTCCAAAGCGCGGTGCAACATGGGACCCCGCCAGGCTACCGGCTGGTTGCCGTCAACGAACATACCGATGGAAATGACTTTCACGCCGTAAGCCACAGGCGGCAGGATCATGTCATCCACCTGGGTTGGCTTCTGGGTGATGCCCATCAGGGCCGGCACGGAGAACCCATGGACGTCCGCGTCCACAATGCCCACACGAAGTCCCTGGGCAGCCAGTGCGGTGGCCAGGTTCACGGTGACGGACGACTTGCCCACGCCACCCTTTCCACTGGCAACCGCGTAGACCTTGGTCAAAGACCCGGGCTTGGTGAAGGGAATGCCGCGTTGGCCGCCCGGACCCCTGAGTTGTTCCTTGAGGGCATCGCGCTGGGCAGGCGTCATGACCTTCAGCTCGACGTCGACGCCTGCAACGCCGTTCACGCGCATCAGGGCGTCGGTGGCGTCCTGGGTGATGGTTTCGCGCAGCGGACATCCTGCAATCGTCAGCAGAACGGCAACGTGCACGGTGCCGTCATCGGCGGCAGAGACCGATTCCACCATTCCAAGTTCCGTGATGGGGCGTCGGAGCTCGGGATCAATAACCGTTGCCAGGGCAGCCTGCAGCGCCTCGGCAGTTGCGGTGCTCATAACGTTCAGGCCCGGCTTTCAGGGTTGTCAGTGGACGGTTTGGCGGTGGAATGCTGGGGGCCGGCGGCGCGGGGCGGGCGCACTTTGGGGATTTGCTGCGTTCGCGGGCCACGCGATTTGTCCCGCTTCTCTTTGAGTTTTTCCTTGACCTTTTCGCCGGCCGATTCGCTGCCATCGGAGGAGGTTTCGCTCTCGCGGAGTTCTTCCTGGGCGTCGATGATGTCTTCAAGCAGGCTGCGGAGCTCGGCGCGGACGTAGTCGCGGGTAGCCACTTCGCGCAGGGCGATGCGGAGCGAGGCGAGCTCCCGGGTGAGGTACTCGGTGTCGGAGAGGTTGCGTTCAGCGCGCTGGCGGTCCTGCTGAAGCGAGACACGGTCCCGGTCATCCTGACGGTTCTGGGCCAGCAGCAGCAGCGGTGCGGCATACGATGCCTGGAGCGACAACATCAGCGTCAGCAGAGTGAACCCGAGCTCCATGCGGTCGAATTGCCACTCCGTGGGCGCGAAGGAGTTCCAGGCCAGCCAGAACACGCAAAACACCGTCATGTAGACGAGGAAAGTCGGCGTACCCATGAAACGGGCAAAACCCTCTGTTGCGTTTCCGAAGGCGTCAGGGTTGGGGGAGAACTTGGGAAGGATCCGTTGACGACCGCTCAGTGGCGTATCCAGGCTGCTGCCCTGGCGTGCTGTGTTCCTGGGGGATCGGGTGGCGTTGATGTCAGCCAATGCGGCCTCCAAGTTTCCTTATAGGGGCATCGTCCTCGTGGGCGCGCCAATCATCCGGTAACAAGTGATCCAGCACGTCATCAACAGTCACCGCCCCCACAAGGCGGCCGTCGTCGTCCACGACTGGAAGCGAATTCAGGTTGTACGTGGCCAGGGTACGGGCCACCTCGCTGATGTGGGCCTGGTCTGAAAGGGGCTCCAGGTTCTTGTCGACGAGATTGCCCAGCGGCTCCGGCGGAGGGAAGCGCAGCAGCTGTTGTATGTGCACCACTCCGAGGAACCGCCCTGTGGGTGTTTCCAAGGGCGGGCGGGCGATGAAAATGGACGAGGCCAAGGCCGGCGAGAGTTCCTCGCGCCGAACGTGGGCCAGAGCCTCCGCCACAGTGGCTTCGGGCGGGAGGATCACCGGAACAGGGGTCATCAAGCCACCGGCGGTGTCTTCGTCGTACTCAAGGAGACGGCGGACGTCTTCAGCTTCCTGGGGTTCCATCAGCTGCAGCAGTTCTTCCGCCTGGGCCGAAGGCAGCTCTGCCAGGAGGTCGGCGGCGTCGTCCGGGTCCATCTCCTCGAGGACGTCGGCCGCGCGTTCCACATCCAACGCCGAAAGGATGGTGACCTGGTCGTCCTCCGGAAGCTCCTGGAGGACATCGGCGAGCCGCTCGTCCTGAAGCTCGCTGGCTACTTCAAAGCGCCGCTTGTCGCTCATTTCCTGCAGGGCTTCTGCGAAGTCGGCAGGCTTGAGGTCTTCGTGGGTGGCAACGAACTGGGTAGCCGCCTGGGGCTCGTTGTGGCCTCCGGTCTGGGCGTCGGCCCAATCAATGATCAGGGTCTCGTTCCGGCGGAGCCTGCTTAGCGGGGAAAGCGAGTGTCCACGGCGCACGAACAGCTTGCTGACGAACCAGTCCTTGGACCGGTGCTGGTCCATGGCGATATCTTCAATGGTGGCGTCTCCACTGCCATCGGCGAGCGTTACGCGGCGGTCGAACATTTCGGCCACCACCAGCGTTTCGGCACCGCGCTGCTCGAAGCGGCGCAGGTTTACCAGCCCGGTGCAGATGATCTGGGTCTGGTCGATGGAAGTAATGCGCGTCATGGGAACAAAGACCCGTTTCTTGCCCGGGACTTCGACGACGATGCCAACTACGTGGGGCGCGCCGCGGGTTCCACGGGAGAGCACCACGACGTCCCGCAACCGGCCCAGACGATCGCCCAGGGGGTCGAAGACGTCCAAGCCCAGAAGGCGCGCCACAAAGACGCGTGAAGGATGTGTGCTCATGTTTACAGGCTACCGAGTCTGCTCTCTTTTAGCTGAATTCCAGCCGCTTCACATGTCCATGGGACACAATGGGGCTATGTCTAACATTTTTGGTGCTCCCAAAGCCATTGAGGAATCCCGCAGCGTGCCCCAAGGCGACACCGTGGGTTCGTATACCTCTTATTTGGATGCCCAGAAGGCGGTGGACTACCTTGCGGACCAGCAGTTCCCGGTCCAGCTGGTGTCGATCGTGGGCAACGACCTCAAAATGGTGGAGCGGGTCACCGGACGCCTGAGCTACCCGAGGGTGGCATTGTCCGGGGCCTTGAGCGGTATGTGGTTCGGCCTTTTCGTCGGCGTCATGCTCTCCTTCTTCACCCCGGCGGGCGGTCCGTTCTCCATCATCACTTCCGTCCTGATGGGCGCAGCCTTCTTTATGTTGTTCGGCATCGTGACGTACGCAACGCAGCGCGGCAAGCGAGACTTCACGTCCACCAGCCAGGTTGTAGCCACGAACTACGACGTCATCGTTGCCCGGGAAGCAGCCCATGAAGCTCGCCGCCTGCTCCAGCAACTGCCGATGAATACCTCGCAGGCCGCCACGCACCAGAGCGGCAACTACACGCCGCAGAATCCTCCCTTCCAGCAGCCGGGCCAAGCTCCGGAGCGCCCCGCCACCTGGAACGACCCCTACGGCCAGCGCGCTGCCGACCCCGTGGGCGCGGACGGCCAGGGTGCACCTTCCGGACACCAGCCTGTGCAGAACCCGACGCCGGCTGCTGTCCGTTACCCGGACCTCCCGGACGGCCGTCCGCAGTACGGGGTCAGGGTCACCGAAACACAGAATGACGCGCCGCAAAACCATGCGCCGCAGGACCATGCTTCACAGGACGAAGCCGCGCAGCACTCAGGCCATGAAGGCTCGTCCAAGCAATAGCGCACACAAGAAATAACAGGCACCAAAAAAGTGAAGGCCACCGGATCACCGGTGGCCTTCACTTTTGTTTGACTCGAAGTACGGGGATCAGCCCTGTGCTTCCTGGTAGATGCCTGCCATCCACGACTCGACGTCGTCGGCCTTGCGCGGCAGCGCGGCGCTGAGGTTGACGGGACCGTCGGCGGTCATAAGGATGTCGTCCTCGATCCGGACGCCAATCCCGCGGTATTCCTCCGGAATGGCCAGGTCCTCGTCCTTGAAGTAGAGGCCCGGCTCGATCGTGAAGACCATGCCCTCAGTGAGGATCCCGTCGAGGTACAGCTCCCGCTTGGCCTGGGCGCAGTCGTGGACATCAAGGCCCAGGTGGTGGCTGGTGCCGTGCGGCATCCAACGCCGGTGCTGCTGGCCCTCGGGGCTGATGGCTTCCTCGACCGAAACGGGCAACAGACCCCACTCCGCCAGGCGCTCGGCCAGAACGGTGGTGGCGGCGGTGTGGATGTCGCGGAACTTCACGCCCGGCTGCGCAGCGGCGAAACCGGCGTCGGCTGCATCCAGCACTGCCTCGTAGACTTTGCGCTGGACATCGGTGAAGCTACCGGTGGCCGGCAGCGTACGGGTGACATCGGCGGTGTAGAGGGAATCAGCTTCCACGCCGGCATCCAGGAGAAGCAGTTCGCCGGCGTTGACGGTTCCCGAGTTGCGCGTCCAGTGCAGCACCGTGGCATTGTTGCCGGACGCTGCAATGGTGTCGTATCCGAGCTCGTTGCCTTCCTCGCGGGCACGGGCAAAGAAGGCGCCCTCGACAACGCGCTCGCCGCGGGGGTGGGTCAACGCGCGGGGAAGGGCCCGGACGACGTCCGCGAAGCCTTCAACCGTGGCGTCGACCGCGATCTTCATCTGCTCGATTTCCCAATCGTCCTTGATGAGGCGCAGCTCGGAGAGGGCTTCACTGAGCTTTTCATCCAGGGCATCGAGTTCACCGAGGTCGAGGGTTTCGGGATCCTTGGCGGTGTTGTAGCGGGCGGTGTCCACCAGCGCATCAATGTTCTCGTCCACCTTGCGGACCAGGCGGATGGAGATGCCACCGATTTCGGGTGCTCCCACGTTTTTGGTGATTGCCATTTCCAGTTCGGCAATGTGTGCCGTGGGCAGGCCAAGGCGGGCTTCGAATTCCGCGAGTGTCGGACGGGCGCCGATCCAGAATTCGCCGGCGCGGGAGTCGGCGTAGAACTGTTCGGTATCGCGGCCGGCCAGCGGCCGGAAGTAAAGCGTGGCGGTGTGGTGACCGCCGTCGTCGCCCTTTCCTTCAGCAACCGGCTCAAGGATCAGCACTGCGTCTGGTTCGTGGTCCACGCCCAGGCCGGTAAGGTGCGCGAAGCCGGAGTGGGGCCGGAAACGGTAGTCGCAGTCGTTTGAGCGGACCTTCAGCGGACCGGCGGGGATGACAAGCCGTTCGCCTTTGAACAGTTCGGAAATGGTACGACGGCGGCGCGCGGCGTGGTCTGCAACGGCATCACGCGCAGGGGTTACCTGCGGGGCGGGAGCCCAATTGCTGGCCATGAATGCCTTGAAGGCATCGGAAGTGGGCCTTTGCGAGCGGTTGTTGACGCGCTCTTGCAGTGGCTGGGAGGACGAGTTCTGGGTGTTTTCGGCATCGTTCACCGTTACATCGTCCCACCAGTTCCTTGAGGAGGCCAACGGCGCAACGCTCCTGGCGGGCCTGCATCCCCTAGGCTGGGGAAGTGAGGATAGACCTGCATGCACACTCGAATGTTTCCGACGGAACGGAGCCACCGGCCGGCGTGATTGTTTCCGCCGTGGCCGCCGGACTGGATGCCGTTGCTTTGACCGACCACGATTCCACGGACGGCTGGGATTCCGCAGCTGCCGCGGCCAGGGAGCACGGTATTGCGTTCGTCCCGGGCATGGAAATTTCCTGTCGGACCGGGAAGGGGATCAGTGTCCACCTGCTCAGCTACCTCCACGATCCCACCCATAAGGGTTTGCTTGAGGAAATTACGAAGTCCAAGGATGCCCGCCTGACCAGGGCCGAGCACATGGTGACTTTGTTGTCCGAGGATTATCCGCTGACGTGGGATGACGTCATCCACCACGTGGCCCCCGGTGCCACGGTGGGTCGGCCGCACATTGCCGATGCCTTGGTGGCGGCGGGTGTCGTTGCGGACCGCACGGAAGCCTTCACCTCCATCCTGACCTCCCATTCGCGGTACTTCGTGCAGCATTACGCACCCAACCCGGCAACCGCCGTCGAGCTTGTCCGGGCGGCGGGAGGCGTTCCCGTCTTCGCCCACCCCGTGGCGTCGTCCCGGGGACGCACGGTGGGGCAGGATACATATCAGGAGATGATCGACGCCGGCTTGTTGGGTGTGGAAGTGGAACACCGGGACAACCCTGAAGAGGGCCGGAGGTTCCTCCGAGAGCTTGCCGCCGAGCACGGCCTGCTGATGACCGGTTCCTCCGACTACCACGGAACCGGCAAGCCGAACCTGTTGGGCGAGAACCTGACGACACCGCAGGTGCTGGCGCGGATTGAAGAGCTGGCAACGGGCAGCACGGTGGTTCGGTGAAAGGGACCTGCTGATGGATCTGCAATTGCTGGCGTCCGTGATCGTCACCCTGTTCGTCATCATGGACCCACCAGGTACGGTGCCGATCTTCATGTCATTGACTGCGCAGCTATCCGCGAAGGACCGTAACCGCTCGGCGTTCCAGGCACTTTTGGTTGCCACGGGCGTGATTGTCGTCTTCGCCATCTTTGGCCAGTCCATCCTGAACTACATGCACATTTCCCTGGCAGCTCTGCAGGGAGCCGGTGGCCTGCTTCTGGTGCTCATTGCCTTGCAGCTGCTGACCGGTTCCACCAGCGGGGAAGAGAACGCCGCCAAGTACAAGAACGTGGCATTCGTGCCGTTGGGAACGCCGCTCATGGCCGGGCCGGGCGCCATTGTCGCGGTCATGGTGTTCGTCCAACAGTCCGGCGAGCTGTCGGAGTACCTCGCAGTGGGCCTGGGCATCGCGGTGGTGCTCGCCTCGCTGTACCTGGCCATGCGGTTCGCGGGCGTGGTTCAACGCGTCCTGGGGGAGAACGGCGTGGAGCTGGTCACCCGGATCGCCGGACTGTTGCTTTCGGCCATCGCCGTGCAGATGATTGCAGACTCCGTGACCGCTTTCGTCAAGGGTGTGGCCTGACGGGCCCTGGCTTAGAGGGCCGTGGCGTGAACCTGGTGGAATACCGCCGAGCTGCCCAGCCGTTTCCGCATGACTTCGATGGCCTGTTCGTTCTGGTCCACGCACACAAAGCGGCGGCCCAGCTTGGCGGACACTGCACCGAGCGTCCCTGAACCTGCGAAGAAATCGAGGCACCAATCGCCCTCACGGCTGGAAGCCGAGACGATCCTGCGCACCAGTCCTTCAGGTTTTTGCGTGGGGTAGCCGGTCTTTTCGCGGCCAGTGGGGGAGACGATCGTATGCCACCAGACGTCGGTGGGCAGCTTGCCTAGCTCGCGTTTGGCCGGAGTGACCAGGCCCGGTGCCATGTAAGGCTCCCGGTCCACTTCGGCGTTGTCGAAGTGGTACTTGGTGGGATTCTTGACGTACACCAGGATGTTGTCATGCTTGGTGGGCCAGCGGTTCTTGGCACGGGCGCCGTAATCGTAGGCCCAGATGATTTCGTTGAGGAAGCATTCGCGCCCGAAGATGGCGTCAAGCATCACCTTGGCGTAGTGCACTTCGCGGTAGTCGAGGTGCAGGTACAGGGTGCCGTCATCGGCCAAGAGCCGCCACGCTTCCACCAGCTTGGGCTCAAGGAACGACCAGTAGTCGCTGAAGGCGTCGTCGTAGCTGTGGAGGGCGCCCTTGATGGTGTCATAGGAGCGGCCTTTGAAGCCCACGCGGTCGCCGTCGCCGTCAGCGTTGCGGACCATGCGGGTTTCCTGGCGACGCTGGACCCGGCCCGTGTTGAAGGGCGGGTCCACGTAAATGAGTGTGAAGGCGCCGTCCGGCAGCGTTGGAAGGAATTCCGCGTTATCCGCGTGCACCACCATATTGCCGCCGTCCGGCGCCCAAACATTTTCAGTCATTGAAGGTTTTAAGCCTCGGCGTTGCCAGGCTGTGCTGCTGCTGCCTCACCCGAAACAACTTCGCCGTTGCGGCGGCGGGTGCGGGTACGACGCGTACGGGCAGGCTTCTCGGCGTTGTCCGTAGTCGTAGTGCGGTTTTCGCCGGCACCTGCAGCCGGAGCTGCTTCGCCATCGGAAGTACGACGACGACGGGTGCGGTTGCGTCCGCCGTCGCCCTTGGACTCGCTGGCGTCGCCGGACCTGCCGGTGCGGCCACGGCCGCCGTCGCGACCCGAACCGCCGGAGCGGGCGTTCTTCTTGCCGGTCTCGCCCAGGTCCTCAAGAACCTCGGCATCCACACCCGCAAGGACGCGCTTGTTGCGCGGCAGGCGGCCCTTGGTTCCCTCGGGGATGTCGAGGTCGGTGTAGAGGTGCGGCGAGGAGGAGTAGGTCTCCACAGGCTCAGGAACGCTGAGTCCCAAGGCCTTGTTGATGAGGCCCCAGCGGGGCATGTCGTCCCAGTCAACGAACGTGACGGCGGTGCCCTTGTTGCCGGCGCGTCCGGTGCGGCCAACGCGGTGCAGGTAGATCTTTTCGTCTTCGACGCACTGGTAGTTGATCACGTGCGTGACGTCGTCGACGTCGATGCCGCGGGCGGCGACGTCGGTAGCCACGAGGACATCCACCTTGTTGTTGCGGAAGGCGCGAAGGGCCTGTTCGCGGGCACCCTGGCCCAGGTCGCCGTGGATGGCCGCTGCAGCGAAGCCACGGTCAACCAGTTCCTCGGCTACCTTTGCGGCAGTGCGCTTGGTCTTGGTGAAGATGATGGTCCGGCCGCGTCCGCGGGCCTGCAGGATGCGGGCTACCACCTCGGTCTTGTCCATGCTGTGCGCACGGTAGATGAGCTGGCGGATATCGCGCTTGGTCAAGCCTTCATCGTTGGGATCAGCCGCACGGATGTGCGTGGGCTGCGTCATGTAGCGCCGTGCCATGGCGATCACGGGGCCGGGCATGGTGGCGGAGAAGAGCAGCGTCTGCCGAACGGCCGGCGTACCGGCGATCAGGGTCTCCACATCCGGGAGGAAGCCGAGATCCAGCATCTCGTCGGCCTCGTCCAGAATGACCATCTTGACGTTCTTGAGGCTCAGGTGCTTCTGCTTGTAGAGGTCGATCAATCGCCCGGGGGTGCCCACAACAATTTCAACGCCCTTCTGCAAGGCATCGATCTGCGGCTCGTAGGCACGGCCGCCGTAGATGGTGGCAATGCGGGCGTTCCGCTTGCGGGAGGCGGCTTGGAGATCGTTGGCGACCTGCACAGCCAATTCACGGGTGGGGACGATCACCAGGGCCTGCGGGGCGCCCGGGACAGCAAGTTTCCCGTAGCCGGCGTCATCCCGGCCGACAACACGCTGCAGAGCCGGGATACCGAAGCCGAGGGTCTTACCGGTACCGGTCTTTGCCTGGCCGATGATGTCGTGGCCGCCCAGGGCGACCGGAAGGGTCATGGCCTGGATGGGGAAGGGGTGCGTAATGCCGGCGTCGGCCAACGACTCAACGATGTCGGCACGGACGTTGTAGTCCGCAAACGACTTCTCTTCGATCTCGTGGGGCGTCTCATCCGAGATGATCGTTTCCTCGGGTTCGATGGATTCAGTTCCGGTGGAGTCCGTCAGGACTTCATGGGTGTGCAATTCACTCACAGGGAGTTTCCTTATTCATTTGGGCATTGGCGCTGCATGCTCAACGGGGGCGGCGGAGCCGTACCGGAGCAGAACGGGCGCGCAAGCAAGTCCAGTGGAAGCCGATCGCGGGCTATCTAAGTACTGGCACTGGTGACCAGTTGGTACATCTCAAGATCGCGTAGGGGCGGGCTTGTTGAGTTCAAAAATTAACTGAATCAACGACCGGGCATCCATTACTACATGGCCAGTCTATCCTCTGGGAGCCATAAAGCCCGGATCGATGCGTTGAAGCGCGTCAGTTCAGGAGTTCGAACCGGATCTCACGGCTGGCAATTTCGGCTTTCACCAAGCGCACCCGGACCTTGGTGCCGGACTCCAATTCGCCGTCGCAGCGGGCCGTGACTGCAGGCTCAGCGATCTGGACCACGCCATAGGGGCCGCCGTTGCCGTTTCCATTTCCGTTGCCTTTGCCCTTGCCGTTGTTGTTTCCGTTCCCGTTGGAGGGCTTGGAGCCGGAAATCACCACTGCATCGAATTCCTGGCCCACATGGTTTGCTACAAGTGCGGCTTCCACGGTGTCCAGTGCGGCACGCTCCAGCCGTCCCGCCAATTGGTCGGAGGCGCCCATGATTTCGGGCAGGGAAGGCAAGGCCTCACGTGCCCAGCGGGGAATTTCCTTGCCGTTGCAAAGGGCATCGCAAATCACCAGGACGAACCGGTCAATCAGCCGCCGCAGGGGAGCGGTGGTGTGGGCATAGGGGGCGCCGATGGCTGCCTGGGTGACAGTGTCGGGCACTTCGCCGTCAAACGGTGTGTAGCCGGCGCCCCTGAACAGCGTCCCGGCCGAGTGCAGGATGGCCAGTTGCTTCGGATCAGAGGCGTCCAGGGTCCGCAGGTACTCGCCGTAGGTGACCTGGCCGTCCCATGGCTTGCCCAATGCTGCCGTTTGCCGCTTGAAGTGCTGCAGCGATCTCTCATCCGGCGCGGGCATGGTCCGAAGGATGCCGACTTTTCCGTCCAGCATCAGCTTGGCCGCAGCCATTCCGGTCATGAGGGAGATCTGTGCGTTCCAGTCCTCCACCGGCAGTGAGGGCGCAGCGACGATCCTGTACCCGCCGCCGTCGGTCGCTTGGACGATTTCCTGCTCCGGCATGTTGAGGCTTGCGCCTCCACGCAGCCTCTCCAGCTCAACCCGCTTCAAACCCACTTCCTTAAGAAGTTGAAGGACGGGCGGGGCTGTTGCGTCGTCGATTTGCTGCTGGGCGCTCTTGTAACTCAGCTTGGCGCGGCTGCGAACGGTGGCACGGGCAACGGAGACACCCAGCACTTCCGCTTCGGCGTCAAGGTCGAAATCCCAGACGAACGCTCCGCAGTCCTGCCCGGCCAGCAGGCTGCCGGCGTTTTCGCTGATGATCTCAGGGTGCAGGGGGATGCGTCCGTCGGGCGCGTAGAACGTCTGTCCCCGGTGCCTGGTTTCAGCATCCAGGGCTCCATCCGGAGCCACGAAGGACGGCACATCGGCGATCGCGTAGAGAACCTTGTATCCGTCGCCGGCACGCTCAATGAACAAGGCCTGGTCAAGATCAGTAGACGTGGCGGGATCGATTGTCACGAACGGGATGTGCTTCAGGTCCCGGTCGGGCAGGCGGCGGGATTCGACGGCGTTCCTTGCCTCCCGTACGGCCGCGGCCGGATAATCACCGGGCAGTTCCAACTCGGTCCTCAGGGCCGCAAGGGCAGCCGCGAGTTGGTCCGATGAGTCGTCGACGTTGGGCGCTATCCGATGATGTGACACGAAAATCAGGTTAGCCCGAAACAGGCCGATAGTCTTGGATTATAGGCACTTCGACTGACCTGAGGCCTTGCGGAAAAGCGCACGCGCAAGGTGACAGGCCTGACCTTCTGACAGCGTTCCGCCCGAGGGCTTCTAAACGCTGTCCAGGGCCTCGAGCAGCGACTTCGCTGCCGCCGTCGGGTCCTCCGCCTCGGTGATGGCACGGACGACGACGATCCGGCTGGCTCCCGCAGCCAGTACTTGTTCGACGTTGCCAAGGTCGACTCCACCGATGGCAAACCATGGCAGTTCCACGGCGCCGCCCGTGGTCTCTTCGGCGCGTTTGATGGCTTCCGCGGCGTATGTGACCAAACCCGTTCCAACAGCTTCGCGGCCAGGTTTGGTGGGAGTTGCCCACACGGGCCCGACGCAGAAGTAGTCCAGTCCCTGCTCGCCCGGCGAAGCGGTAATGGCTGCGTTAACCTGCTCTGGTGTGTGCGTGGAAAGACCGATCACCGCCGGCCGGGGGAGGAACGAGCGGGCAACCCCCAACGGCAAGTCTTTTTGGCCCACATGGAACACAGGCGCCCCGGAAACACTGGCGACATCGGCCCGGTCGTTGACCGCCCAGAGCCGTCCGTGCCTTTCCGCGACACTGCGCAGGACGGCCAGCAATTCCAGTTCCTCGGCAGCCTCGATCGTCTTGTCGCGGAGCTGGATGATGTCCACACCGCCTTCGAACGCGGCGTCTACAAAGTCTTCAAAGTCGCCTTGGCGTTTGCGCGCATCGGTGCACAGGTAGAGGCGGGCGCTGGCAAGGGCATCGTGCTGGGTCATGGAAACCACAGTAGTTCCTCTAAACTGGGCACGTACTGCGGGAGCCGGGACATGCCACTTTATGACTGTCCGGCTGAGAGGGCTTCAGAGCCGACCGCTTGACCTGATCCGGCTAGTACCGGCGTAGGGAAGGAAATACATGGCAGAAGCCATACACGCAGATGTCGCCGTCATCGGCGGGGGCGTCATAGGCCTGGGCATCGCCCACCAGATACGGAAACTGGGCCAATCCGTGGCCCTCATTGATCCCGCGCCCGCAACGGGCGCGACATTTGCGGCCGCCGGCATGCTGGCGCCCGTCAGCGAGCTGCACTACCAGGAGGAAGACCTCCTGGAACTCATGCTCGAATCCTCCAGGCTCTGGCCTGCCTTTGTGGACGGAATGTCCGACGGCGGGGCCGCTACCGGATACCGCACGACGCCGACCCTCGCCGTGGGTGCCGACGCTGCGGACCGGCGCGCGCTCGCAGACCTTCGCACGGTGCAGCTTGCCGCTGGGCTTGAGGTGGAGCCGTTGTCGCTGCGCACGGCCAGGGATCGCGAGCCACTCCTTAGCCCGCAAATTTCCTGCGCCTTTGATATCCCGGCCGACCACCAAGTGGATCCCCGAAAGCTGACGGACCATTTCCTGGCGGGGCTGGCGGCGCATTCACCCAGGGATCGCAGTTGGGTGGGCGGCGCCAAGGAAGGTTTCGCAGTGTCCGCCTCCGCGCGGGGGTTGTTGTGGGACGGGGACCGCGTTTCCGGCGTCGAACTTGAAACCGGTGGCACTGTCCTTGCCGGGGAAACCGTGGTGGCCAATGGTTTGGGCGCCCCTGCACTGGCAGGCCTGCCGGAGGGACTCAACCTTCCGGTCAGGCCGGTCTACGGTGACATCCTCAGGCTTCGGGTCCCTGGGCATCTACAGCCTCTTCTCACGGCCACGGTCCGTGGCATGGTCCGCGGGGTTCCCGTGTATATCGTGCCCAGGGACGACGGAACCGTGGTGATCGGAGCCACCCAGCGCGAAGACGCCTTGTCAGCGACGTCCAACGCTGTCTCCGCCGGAGGTGTCTACCAGCTCCTGCGCGACGCCCAAGTGCTCGTTCCCGCGGTTGCTGAACTTGAACTCCTGGAGGCAACTGCCCGTGCAAGGCCAGGGACCCCGGACAACGCCCCGTTGCTGGGCCGCGTCTGCAAGTCCACAGGCGGCCTTGAGCCCACGGGCGAGGTCGAAGGCCTGGTGATAGCCACCGGTTTCTTCCGCCACGGTGTCCTTCTCACCCCCGCAGCTGCACACATCGTGGGCCAATTGATCAGTGGTTCCGCAGATTCCCGCTGGTCCATCTTCCGACCCGACCGTTTCAGCGCAACCCGGGGTCACTTGTGGCCCATGGAAGCCCCTGCGGGGGGCCATAAGTGACCCCGCGTTGCCCTCATTCAGACATCAAGGAAACAGTATGAACATCAAGATCAATGGCGCCGTCCACGAAGTGTCCGATGACGCGTCCGTCAGCAGTGTGGTCACCTCCGTCACCGGCCGTGCCCTGGACCTCCGGGGACAAGCGGCCGACGGCGGCAAGCTGGGTGTCGCCGTCGCGCGCAACTCCGAGGTGGTGCCGCGCAGCCAATGGGCGGCGACTCCGCTGGCCGACGGCGATGAACTCGAACTCGTTACAGCAGTACAGGGAGGCTGAAAATGACAACAGCAAGCACCGACATTCGCACCGACGACGCCCTGGTGATTGACGGCGTCGAATTCGGCTCCAGACTGATTATGGGCACCGGAGGCGCGCCGAGCCTGGATGGCCTGGGAGCCGCGCTCCTGGCATCGGGAACCGAGCTCACCACCGTGGCCATGCGGCGCTATTCGCCGGCCGAAACGGGCTCCCTGTTCCAGCTGCTCGTGGACAACAACATCCGGGTCCTGCCTAACACAGCGGGCTGCTTCACGGCCAAGGACGCTGTGATGACGGCAGAACTGGCGCGTGAGGCGCTGGAGACCGACTGGGTCAAACTGGAAGTCATCGCCGACGAACACACGCTCCTCCCGGACGCCGTGGAGCTGGTGGAAGCCACCGAGCAACTGGTAAACCGGGGCTTCAACGTGTTTGCCTACACCAATGACGATCCCGTCCTTGCGCTCCGGCTCGAAAACCTCGGCGCCACGGCCGTCATGCCGCTTGGTTCGCCCATTGGAACCGGACTGGGCATCCTTAATCCGCACAACATCGAACTCATCGTGTCCCGGGCATCAGTCCCGGTGGTGCTGGATGCCGGGATCGGCACAGCTTCGGACGCCGCCCTCGCCATGGAACTCGGATGTGACGCGGTCCTGCTTGCCACCGCCGTGACCAGGGCACAGAACCCTGTCCAAATGGGTCAGGCCTTCAAACACGCCGTCATCGCCGGTAGGCTGGCCAGGCAGGCAGGCCGGATTCCGCGCCGTGAGCACGCCCTCGCGTCCTCGGCCATGGAAGGCCGGGCAGAGTTCCTCTGAGCTTGAGGTTCTCCCCTTGAGGTTCTCCCGAAGAAGGAGCAGTCATGGCTGGTACGGACGGTCCCGTCCCCGATGCCGCGGTTGAAGCCGCCCTGAGGGACCTCCCCGGATGGAAACTCCGGGACGGCCTCGTCACCGTGTACAAATGCTCGACGGCGGCCAACGCCTTGGCGCTGATTGCAGAGATAGGACGCATCGCCGAAGAGCAAAACCACCACCCGGATCTTCAGTGGCGGTACAACAGGGTCTTCCTCCGCTACGTTTCCCATGACGCAGGCGGGGAGCTGACGCAACGGGACCTCGACGCCGCAGCCTCCGTGAGCGAGGCAGCCTCGGCGTTGGGCGCCGTCGCCGAGCCGGGGCGCTACCCAGGCGCAGAGGGCAGCTGAACAAAAACGACCATCACCCGCCAGGGTGATGGTCGTCGTTGTTTTCGTGCCTGGAACCAGTGCCTAGAGACGCAGCGCTTTTGTCAGCGCCTCTGTGTCGCGCTTGGTACGCGTGCGTCCCAGATAGACCACCACGCCTGCTGCCACGGCCGTACCCAGAACAATCGGCAGGACCCACGGAATCCAGGTGGCGCCGGGTTGGTAGCCCAGACCCGCGCTGATGAACGCGATCCAGCTGAGCGTTGCTACTGCGGCCGAAATGCCCACCGGCAACGCGATCCCATACCTGCTGTGCCGCTTGTCGGTTGCCCACACAATGAAACCTGTGGCGACGGTGGCCAGGACCACGATGACGAGTGAAAGCATGGGGACTCCTTAGCGGATGAGAGCAGGACGGAATTCGCTAGAGTGCGCCGAAGCCGACCCTGCGGACTTCCTCGGCACCGATTTCCACGTAGCCCAGGACGTTGCCGGGAACGATGATCTGACGGCCCTTCTCGTCAGTAAGCCGCAGTTCCGAGCCCTTGGACACGGCTTCGGCCACGATCTTGGCTACTGCGTCAGCATCGAGGGCGGATTCGAGCACAATTTCACGGCCAACGTTCTGAATGCCGATCTTTACTTCCACAGCAAGGCCTCCAAGCCAATCAAGTATTAAGTCAGTCCTCTATTTGTAGCCTAGGACTCTTTGGGGAATCGACTGATTCCGCGCCAAGCTAAACGATAGATCAGATCACTGGCGACATCGAGGTCCAGGTTTCCGTCCGTTTCGAGCCAATACCGGGCGCTGACCTGGGCCATTCCGGCCAGGCCGCGGCCCAGGAGCTGGGCTTCAAGCGGCGGCAGTTTGGTGTCCTCGGCGATAACGTGCGCGACGGCGTCGGCGAAGGTCTTGTTGAACGTCTCCAGGCGGGAGCTGACGTCGGGATCATTGATGAGGTCGGACTCGAACACCAGCCGGTGCGCTTGGTCGTCGTCGGCAATAAACCTGTAGTAGGCCCGCATGACGGCCTTGACGCGCTCCTTGTTGTCCGTGGTGGAGTTCAGCGCGCCGAGCATCAGGTCCGTCAGAGTGGCCAGGTGGCTGTCCAGCAGCGCCATGTACAGCTCACGCTTGGACGGGAAGTGCTGGTAGAGCACCGGTTTGCTGACGTGTGCCGTCTCGGCGATTTCGTCCATGGCGGCGCCGTGGAAGCCATTGGAAACGAACACTTCCAAGGCAGCGTTCAGCAACTGCGCCCGGCGCTCGTCGCGCGGCAGCCTTGGTGAACGAGGTGAACCGGTCCGTTCCTGCTTTGCGGGTGCCCCATCGTTTGCCCGTGTGCCGTCAGCCACAGTCTGCCGCCTTTCCTTTGCAGTTATGACCACTCTACCGGTGGGTAATATGACCGGGCGGCATCGGCAGGCATACATTGGGGTATGGCCTCAATTGTTGCTGCCCACTCCGCTGCGCCCACTGTCCTGCCACCCCTCGTTGAACCGGCCGCCGAGCTCTCGCCGGCCGAGGTGGAGCGGTACTCACGGCATCTCATCATTCCGGAAATCGGAGCCGTGGGCCAACGCAGGCTTAAGAATGCGAAAGTTCTTGTCATCGGCGCCGGCGGCCTCGGCTCGCCCGCCCTGCTGTACCTGGCTGCCGCAGGCGTGGGAACGCTCGGAATCGTTGACGACGACGACGTCGACCTCAGCAACCTGCAGCGCCAGGTCATCCACGGAGTGAAGGACGTGGGCACGCCAAAGATTGAGTCGGCTCGTAATGCGATTGCGGAACTCAATCCCTTGGTCAACGTTGTCCTCCACAACATCCGCCTGGACTCCTCCAACGCGCTGGAGCTTTTCGCCCAGTACGACCTCATCCTCGATGGCGCGGACAACTTTGCCACCCGCTACCTCGTCAATGACGCCGCCGCCATCCTCGGCAAACCCTACGTCTGGGGCTCGATTTTCCGTTTCGATGGCCAGGTCAGCGTCTTCTGGGCAAAGCACGGACCCAGCTACAGGGATCTCTATCCCGAGGCGCCGCCAGCAGGCTCCGTACCGTCCTGCGGCGAGGGCGGCGTCTTTGGCATGCTGTGCGCAGCCGTGGGTTCGCTCATGGTGACCGAAGCCGTGAAGTTGATTGCCGGCGTCGGGCGTTCCTTGTTGGGGCGGGTGGCGCTGTTCGACGCCCTGGGCGGGAGCTGGCGCGAAATCAAGGTATCCAAGGACCCGGAAGCAGAGCCCATCACCGAGCTGACCGATTACGAGGCCTTCTGCGGTGTGACGCCCGCTGCCGCAACGGACCAGGACCACACGGTCACCGCCACGGAGCTTGCCCGGATGCTTGCCGAACGCGAATCGGGGGAGCGGGACTTTGAACTCGTGGACGTCCGTGAGTCCGGCGAGCACAGCATTGTGAGTATCGATGGCTCGGTGCTCATCCCACAGGGCCGCATCCTGTCCGGCGAAGCTTGGGTGGATCTGCCCCAGGACAAGGACATCGTGTTCCACTGCAAGGCCGGAACCCGCTCGGCAACTGTGCTGGAAGCGGCGCAGAAGGCCGGTTACAGCCGCGTCAAACACCTCGACGGCGGCATCCTCGCCTGGGTTCGGCAGGTGGAACCGGCCAAGCCCGTCTACTGACCGGGCGCGTTCACTGACCGGCCCAATCCACTGACCGTTGCCCGTTCACAGGCTTGTCTGGGAAGCTCAAGCATGAGTGAAGAGCAGACAGAGACAGTGCAGCGGCCCATTGGTTCCGGCTTCGGGCACGGATCCACCGCCATGGAAGTTATCGAGGGGATCAACCTGCGCGGCAGGACGGCGATCGTCACGGGAGGATATTCCGGGTTGGGGTTGGAGACCGTGCGGGCACTGGTCTCGGCGGGGGCGGATGTGACCGTACCTGCACGGCGCCTTGAGCACGCCCGTTCGGTCCTGGCAGAGGCCGGTCTTTCCGAGGATGTGCACGTGGAGCACATGGACCTCGCCGACCAGGAAAGCGTCAAGGAATTCGCCGCGCGCTACGTGGCCGAACACGACAAGCTGGACATCCTGATCAACAACGCTGCCATCATGGCCAGCCCGGAACAACGCGTGGGACCGGGTTGGGAAGCCCAGTTCGCCACCAACCACCTGGGGCACTACACCTTGGTCAACACCTTGTGGCCGGCCTTGAAAGCCTCAGGTAACGCACGCGTTGTCTCGTTGTCCTCTACGGGGCACAAGATCTCGTCGATCCGGTTCGATGACTTCAATTTCAACGCCGGTTATGACAAGTGGCAGGCCTACGGGCAAGCCAAGACAGCGAATGCCCTCTTTGCCGTGGAGCTCGACCACTTGGGCCGGGACTCAGGCGTGCGCGCGTTCGCCGTCCATCCCGGCGGAATCATGACCGAGCTGCAGCGGCACCTGCCCAAGGAAGAAATGGTGGCAGCGGGCTGGATGGACGCCGAGGGCAACGTGCGCGAGGGTTTCAAGACTCCCGAACAAGGGGCCGCGACATCCGTGTGGGCAGCCACCTCGGAAGCCCTCAACGGGAAGGGCGGCGTTTACTGCGAGGACTGCGACATAGCGAATCCGACGGACAAGGCATCCCCGTTGGCGCGCTACCAGGGAGTGGACGCGCACGCCGTGGACAAGGCTGACGCCAGGAAGTTGTGGGCGTTGTCGGCGGAACTGACGGGAGTCAACGCTTTCGCGTAGGCGCGTGGCGCAGGGTACTCGTCAGGCGCTTTCGGAACGGAGCTGGTCGTGGTCCACGGGGCATTCCGGGGCTGCGGCAGCAGCCTGCGGTTGCTCCACCTGGATTCCATAGAGTGCCTCGAGGGCTGCGACGTAGTCGTCCTGCTGGCCGTTGGCGGCAAGCTCGCGGGCACGGACCGTGGGGATGTGGAGGAGCTGCTTGACCATGCGGCGAAGTGCGAACTCCACCTCCTCGGCTGCAGCTGTGCAACCGTGGCGGGCACGGACCTTCTCCATCTCGGCGTCCAGGACATTCATGGTGTGGCGGCGCAGCGCCACGATGGCTGTGTCCACGGAACGGGCTTCGCGTTCGGATTCAAAGGAAGCTGCTGCGCCTGTGACGATTGCGCTGGCCTGCGACAACGATTCTGACTGCTCCTGGGGAGCGGCGAGGCGTACCGACTCAAGGGTCAACAATTCCACGCCTTCCAGTTCGCCAACGGCCGGATCAAAGTCATGGGTCAGGGCCAGGTCAATTGCAATCAACGGCTTGCCGGAGTTGGCCCGGACGCGGGCAAGGTCGGCGGCTTCCACCCGGTTGTCCGAGCCGCTGCAGCCGATCATGACGTCAGCTGCGGCCACTGCGGCCGGGAGGGTATCGGCGTCGAGCGCGTTACCGCCGCGAGTGGCGACGAATGCTTCCGCGCGGCCGGAAGAAGAGTAGACGGAGACGTCCGTGCAACCACGTTCCCGCAGGAGGGACATGGTGGCGCCGGCATAGGCGCCTGTGCCGAAGACCACCACTTTCTTGGTGGACCAGTCTTCATTCTCGGCAAGGTCCGTGGCGAGGTCCAGGGCAACTGAAACGATGGACAGTCCACGTGAACCGAGCGCGGTTTGTGCGCCAACATCCTTGGCCGTTTTGGACGCGGCCTGGAAGAGCCGGACGAGCCCGGAGCTCGCGGTCCCTTCCTGCTGGGCAGTGATGAGGGCCCGGCGGACCTGGCCTGCAATTTCGCGTTCACCCACCACGGCGGAGTCCAGTCCGGCGCTCACTGCGAACAAGTGGCGGGTGACTTCGGGACCCGTGTGGGTAGCAAAGGAGCGTGAGACAAGTTGTTCGTTGAGGCCGCTCAACTCGCTGATCTGGGAAACGAGGGCGGAACGGGCTGCTTCGAGGTCAGCCCCGTTGGCCGTTTCGCCGTAAACCTCGTAGCGGTTGCAGGTGGCCAGCACCACTGCTCCGGACACCACGGGGGAATCTGTCAGGGCCGCCGAGGCAAGCCCAGAGGAACCGTTGCTCAACTGAGCGACGGTTTCGAGGTCGATGTCGGCGTGTGTAGCCACCAATGAGAAAAGAACCACAGCACCCCAATCATAGCTTTTTCGTAGGCCGGTAGAACAATATGGCGCCGTGGGAATCCCCACGGGGTTCGGTGATCCGTGTCACAACGCCGGGGTTGGGCCGGGACGTGACAGTTTGTCGTTATCTTTTGGCCCGGATTTTCGGCACAATCAAAGGCATGACTTCTAGCTCGGCAGCATCCCAGAGTACGGCCTCCAACTCCCCGGCGGGTAGCCTCGACGCCAACCACCCGCTGAAGGACGGCCGCACCTCGGACTCACCGCTGATCACGGCCTACCGCGGCGGCACGCCCTCGCGCAGGCCGGTGTGGTTCATGCGCCAGGCCGGCCGTTCCCTGCCTGAATACCTCAAGGTCCGTGAGGGCGTTGCGATGCTGGATTCGTGCTTGAGGCCGGAGCTGGCCTCTGAAATCACCCTTCAGCCCGTTCGGCGCCACGACGTCGATGCCGCCATTTTTTTCTCGGACATCGTCATTCCCCTGAAGCTGGCAGGTGTTGGCGTAGACATCGTTCCGGGCGTCGGCCCGGTCCTGGACAAGCCCGTGCGTACCGCCGAGGACGTCGCAGCCCTTCCCACATTGACGTGGGAAGCGCTTGAACCCATTCGTGAAGCCGTGCGGCTCACCGTCGCCGAACTTGGCACCACACCGCTCATCGGATTCGCCGGCGCGCCGTTCACTCTTGCCGCATACATGGTGGAGGGAAAGCCCTCCCGCGACCACCTCGGCCCGCGGACCATGATGCACGCCGATCCCGAAACGTGGACTGCGCTGGCCAACTGGGCCGCCGATGCATCGGGGCTGTTCCTCCAGGCACAGCTCGAAGCCGGTGCCTCTGCCGGCCAGCTCTTTGACTCCTGGGCCGGCTCCCTGGGCCTGGCCGACTACACCAAATACGTGGCACCGGCCTCGACCCGCGCGCTGGACCACGTCCGCGGCCTGGGCGCTCCGTTGATCCACTTCGGTACCGGAACCTCCGAGCTCCTTGTCGCCATGCGCGATGTCGGGGTAGACGTCGTTGGAGTTGACTACCGGCTTCCCCTGGATGAAGCCAGCCGGCGCTTGGGCGGGACGGTTCCGTTGCAGGGCAACATCGACCCCGCGCTGCTTTCGGCCCCGTGGGAGGTGCTTGAGGCGCATGTCCGCGAAGTCATCGCCGCCGGCGCCGGAGCACCTGGCCATGTCCTCAACCTCGGCCACGGAGTGCCCCCGGAAACGGATCCCACGGTGCTCACACGGGTTGTGGAACTTATCCACTCGATCCCCGCCAAGTAGGGCGCATGCGCGGCGGCCACGCAACGAACAAGCCACGCACGCCAGGCGCCACGGCAGTGGTGGTGGGCGGCGGAATCTCGGGGCTCCTCGCTGCGCGGGAACTGGCCATCGCCGGCACGTCTGTCACCGTACTGGAAGCAACCGGGTCGTGGGGCGGGTGCGTGGGCAGCCACGTAGTTGCCGGTTTGCACCTGGACAGCGGAGCAGAATCTTTCGCCACCCGCTCCCAGGCCGTAGCCGACCTCGCGCGCGAGGTCGGCCTGGCGGAGAAGATCGTCGCCCCACATCCGGGAGGTGCCTGGGTGCAGCTACCGGACGGCGCACGGGAACTCCCCAAGACAGGTGTCCTTGGAATCCCCGCGAACCCCTGGGACCCGGAAGTGCGGCGCTCATTGGGATTCGCAGGGGCATTGCGTGCATCCCTGGACCGTTGGCTTCCGGCGTCCGTAGGTACATCTTCGGAAGTCACCAGTGTTTCTGCCTTGGTCCGCGCCCGGATGGGTAAAAAGGTCCTGGAGCGACTTGTCTCGCCGGTGGTTGGAGGCGTCCACTCGGCCGATCCCGTCCTCCTGGATGTGGACATGGTGGCCCCCGGACTCCGGGCAGGCCTCCGCAAGCATGGTTCGCTTGCTGCCGCGGTAGCTGCCCAGCGCAAAGCCGGCGCCGGAACTGCTGGTGCTGGAACTGCCGGAACCGCACCGGCAAAGGCGGGTTCCGCCGTCGCCGGTTTGAAGGGCGGCATGAACACGCTGGTTGCGGCCTTGGTTGCCGACCTGCGGGACCGCGGCGTTGAACTGATCACGGAAAAGCGTGCCGAGGACGTACTGAGGACCGGGAACGGCTGGCGTGTCCTCGCCGCCGGTTCCACGTTCGACGCCGACCGGCTGGTGGTTGCGCTGGACGGCCCCGCCGCCGTCGGGCTCCTGGAGAAGTCCGTGGCTGGGTTGGCCGACTTGCGCCCGGCACCCGGGCCGCTGGTAAGCCTGGTGACCCTTGTAGTGGATCTGCCCGAGCTCGACAGCCGCCCGCGTGGGACCGGAATTTTGGTGGCGCCCCAAACGCCCGGGATCAAGGCCAAGGCACTGACCCATGCCACGGCCAAATGGGACTGGCTGGCTGAGGAAGCCGGCCCCGGGACGCATGTCCTGCGCCTTTCCTATGGCCGCCGCGAGGAGGCCGGTGGGGGAGTGGATCTAGTCCTGGACGACGACTCGCTCCTCGCCGCGGCCCTGGAGGACGCTTCGGCCCTGCTGACCGTACCCGTATCCCGTGCCGACATCGTTGATTGGGACGTGGTGCGGTGGGCAGGGGCATTGCCCTTCGCTGCCGTCGGTCATAAACAGCGCGTAGCCCAGGTGCGTAAGGTCTGTGCCGCGGCCGATGGTTTGGTGGTCGTGGGTGGCTGGTTGGCCGGAAACGGCTTGGCGGCCGTAGTGGCGGACACCCGGAGGCAACTGGCCCAAGGAAGCGCGGACGAACCGGCAATTCCGTGATTTATGTCACTTCTACGCCATGTAGAACTGATCCGTTTCGACTTAGCGGCTGGCACGGGGCAAACTTGAACCATGAGCCACACTTCTGTCGAATCTGTCACTAAAACTGCTGAATCCGAAGAGCAGTTCTTTACGCTCTGGACTGTATTCAAGCGCTCGGCCGACGTCCTGCGCAGCGGCGATGCTGCCCAGGAATTCGAAGCCCTGGTAGAAAAACTTGCCGCCGATGGGGTGGTCCTCCGAGGCAGCTACGACGTCTCGGCCATGCGCTCGGACGCGGACATCATGGTGTGGCTCCATGGGGCCAAGCCGGAGGACCTGCAGGCCGCGGTCCGTTCCATCCGCCGGAGCAAGCTCTTCGCCGGAACCGAGATCGTCTGGTCGGCCATGGGCGTGCACCGCGAAGCGGAGTTCGCCAAGAGCCACGTTCCGGCCTATGCCCGCGGCGTTGAGCCCAGCACCTGGCTCTGTGTCTACCCGTTCGTCCGTTCCTATGAGTGGTACATCCTGCCCGCCGAAGAACGTGGCGCCATGCTGCGCGAACACGGCATGCTGGGCCGCGAATTCCCGCAGGTCATCTCCAACACGGTCTCCTCCTTCGCCCTGGGCGACTGGGAATGGATCCTCGGCCTGGAAGCTCCTGAACTCGTGGACCTTGTGGACCTGATGCGCCACCTCCGCGCAACTGACGCCCGCAACCACGTCCGTGAAGAAATTCCGTTCTACACCGGCCGCCGCGTCACCGCCGCAGAGATTGCCGAGGTCCTCGCATGAGCACGCCCACCATCTCCACCGCCCCCAACGAAGTGACCGAACGCGGCCGCCAGGAACCAAGGAACTATGATGCCGTGCTCCTGGCATCATTCGGTGGTCCCGAGGGGCAGGAAGATGTCATTCCCTTCCTGCGCAACGTGACCCGTGGCCGCGGAATCCCGGACGAACGCCTCGAAGAGGTCTCGCACCACTACCGCGCTTTCGGTGGCATCAGCCCCATCAACCAGCAGAACCGCGAGTTGAAGGCTGCAATCGAGGCCGAGCTCGCGGGGCGCGGCATTGAATTGCCGGTCCTCTGGGGCAACCGGAACTGGGACCCGTACATCGCGCCGGTCCTGCAGGACGCCTACGACGCGGGTCACCGCCGCATCCTGATGCTCACCACCAGCATCTACTCCTGTTACTCCAGCTGCCGCCAGTACCGCGAGGACATCGGCGTCGCCCTGACCGAAACTGGATTGGACGGCAAGCTGCAGGTGGACAAAATCCGCCAGTACTTCGATCACCCCGGCGTGGTCCAGCCCTTCCTGGAAGGCACCGCAGCTGGCCTTGAGGAGATCCGGAACAAGCTCACCGCAGCCGGCGAAGCAGATCCGGATTCCAAGATCCGGGTCCTGTTCGCCACGCACTCAATCCCCACGCGTGACGCAGAGGCTGCCGGACGGTCCGAAGACGAGCCCCGCGAATTCGCAGAGGGGTCTGCCTACGCGGCCCAGCACCTTGCCAACGCCAAGGCCATCATGGACACCGTGGCACCGCATGTGGCATGGGACCTCGTGTACCAGTCCCGCTCCGGCGCGCCCCACATTCCCTGGCTGGAACCGGACATCAACGACCACCTCGAAGAAATTGCCCCGCAAGGCGTCCGCGGCGTCGTCATCGTTCCCCTCGGTTTTGTCAGTGACCACATGGAAGTTGCCTGGGACCTCGATACAGAGGCACTGGAAACCTGCAAGAACCTGGACATTGCGGCAACCCGCGTTCCCACGCCGGGCACGCACGCTGCCTTCGTCTCGGGACTTGTGGACCTCATCTGTGAGCGGACCGTCGATAACAACATCGCCGAACGACCCCATGTGACGGATCTGGGCCCCTGGTATGACGTCTGCCGCCCGAATTGCTGCGAGAACTTCCGTGGTGCCAAGCCGGTGATTTCAGAGGTGGGCAGCACGGTGGGCACAGGCCACGACGCCTACCCCGCTGCGGAGGCCGCCAAGTGAGAGTCCGGATCGGAACCAGGGCGAGCAAGCTTGCCCTGACGCAGACCCAGCAAACAGCAGACAAGCTGGCTGCGGTGGGTGGCTTCCCTGTGGAGCTGGTGCACATCAAGACCGAGGGCGACGTCAAAACCGGATCCCTCTCCCAAATGGGCGGTACTGGTGTGTTTGTTGCCGCGCTCCGGGATGCTTTGCTCGCCGAAACGTGCGATGTCGCCGTGCATTCGCTCAAGGACCTTCCGACCGGAGCTGCGCTTGGCCTGACCATTGCCGCTACTCCGCAGCGCGTGGACGTCAGGGATGTCCTCTGTGCCCGTGACGGCATGACGCTCGCGGAATTGCCGGGCGGGGCCAAAGTGGGAACAGGCTCACCCCGACGTGCAGCCCAACTGCGGGCCGCCCGCCCGGACATCGAAGTCCTTGACATCCGCGGCAACGTCGACACCCGCTTGGGCCGCGTACCCGGGCTCCCCGGAAATGCGACCGATGAGGTTGTCCCCGGCAAGACGTGCGACCTCGATGCCGTGGTGCTTGCAGCCGCCGGCCTGGAACGCATCGATCGGCTGGACGCGGTCAGCGAGTTCTTCGCTACCGATGTGATGTTGCCTGCTCCTGGACAAGGTTCACTGGCCATCGAATGCCGTGCGGAAGATGCGCCGCAGCAGGGAGCGTCCGGCGACGGTTCCAACGCCGTGCTTGCCCAGGCGCTTGCGGCCCTGAACGACGACGACACCCGCCTTGCGGTGACGGCCGAGCGTGCGGTGCTGGCAAGGCTCGAGGCCGGTTGCGCCGCGCCTGTTGGTGCCTACGCCTTCCGTAAGGGAAGCATGTTGCACCTGGAAGCCGTGGTGTGCGCTGTTGACGGCACTAAGACCGTCCGGGAAAAGAAAGCCACCGACGGACTGACCGAAGTCGGAGCTACGTTGCTGGGCATTGAAGTTGCTGAGCTTCTGCTCGCGGCGGGCGCCGCGGAGATCGCGGACCTTGCAGCGTCCTGAGCAATCCAGGCCCGGGCAATCAACACCCGCGCATGCCGAAGCGGAGCATGCCAAAGCGGCGGGGCTTGCCGGTCGGCGGATCCTGATCACCAGGAGCGCCGACCGCGCCCGCCCCTTGGCTGCGCTGCTGCAGCACCTGGGGGCGGAGCCCTTGGTCCTGCCACTCATCGACTTCGAACGGGCAGCCGACCCAGCTCCCCTGGATGCAGGACTCGACCGGCTCGCGGCGGGCGGTTTCGACTGGCTGGTGGTCAGCAGCGTCACCACGGTACAGGTCCTGCTGGCCGAAGCCGCGGAGCGCGGCGTTCCCCTGGCAGAGCTGGTTCCGGCTGGAACCAAGGTTGCCACTATCGGCACCTCGTCCCGCCACGTCCTGGAGTCCGTTGGGCTCACCGTTGACCTGGTGCCCGGCGATGTCCAGTCCGCCGATGGCTTATTGAAGGTGTGGGAAAAGGCTTCGTCGAGGGTCTTCCTCCCGCAAGCCGATATTGCAGCGCCCGGCCTGAGGGAGGGCCTGGCCGCCAAGGGCGCGGACGTCACCGCGGTTGTCGCCTACCACACCGTGGACTACCCGGCCCGCGAGGAAGCGCGCCTTACCGCGGAAGTTCCTGCCGCCGTCGTGAATCCGGGCAACGGGACGCTGGCTGTCCTCAACCCGGACGACGTTCGTAAGGCCTTCGACGCCGGGACTCTAGACGCCTTGGTTGCCGCCTCACCAAGTGCCGCCCGGCGCCTCGCCGCGATGTTTCCGACCCTGGGGACCTGCCGTTTCGTGGCAATCGGACGTCCGACGGCGGTTGAAGCTTCACGGCTCGGCATGACCGTGGGAGCGACCGCCCAGGAACCAACCCCGGACGGCATCGTGGCCGCCCTGCAATCTGTTTTCGCCAACGAAGGGAACCCGCAATGAGCTTTCCAAACCATCGTCCCCGCCGTCTGCGCACCACTCCCGCCATGCGCAGGCTCACCGCGGAAAACAGGTTGGCCCCGGCTGACCTGATCCTCCCGGCGTTCATCCGTGAGGGCCTGACGGAACCGAGCCCCATCAGTTCCATGCCCGGCGTCGTCCAACACACCACCGACTCCTTGAAGCGGGCAGCCGCGGAGGCAGTTGAGCTCGGCGTGGGCGGCATTATGCTGTTCGGCGTGCCAGCTGTACGGGATGCACAGGGCACTGCGTCCCTCGATCCCGAAGGCGTCCTGAACAAGGCCATCCGCGACGTGAAGGCCGAAGTCGGCGACGAACTGGTCATCATGGGCGATGTCTGCCTTGACGAATTCACTGATCATGGCCACTGCGGCGTGCTGGACGCCGAAGGCTACGTGGACAACGACGCCACCTTGGAGATTTATGGCCAGATGGCCGTGGCGCAGGCCGAAGCGGGCGCCCATGTGCTGGGACCATCGGGCATGATGGACGGCCAGATTGCCGTGATCCGCCAGGCGCTGGAGGAATCCGGGCACAAGAACACTGCAGTTCTTGCTTACGCAGCCAAGTACGCCTCGGCGTTCTATGGCCCCTTCCGTGAGGCCGTCGATTCCCAGCTCAAGGGTGATCGGCGGACCTACCAGATGGATGCCGCCAACCGCCGGGAAGCCATTCTTGAGGTTGAGCTGGACCTGGAGGAAGGCGCGGACATGGTGATGGTCAAGCCGGCCATGAGCTACCTGGACATCCTCGCGGACGTTGCTGCCATGAGCCCCGTCCCGGTCTCGGCCTACCAAATTTCAGGTGAGTACGCCATGATCGAAGCTGCCGCCGCCAACGGCTGGATCGACAGGCGCGGTGCGATTACCGAATCCGTGCTCGGGATCAAGCGGGCCGGTGCCGATACCGTCCTTACCTATTGGGCCTCCGAACTGGCAGGCTGGCTGAAGGAGTCCTGATGACATCCGTACCCTCCGATCCGACGACGCCGGTGGCTGCCAACCAGATCCTGCTCGGCGTGAACACCTTCGGCGATGCAGGTCTCGACGCCGACGGGAACCCGAAGGAGCACGCGCAAGTCCTGCGCGAGCTGCTGGAGGAAGCCAAACTGGCTGACGCCGTCGGGATCCATGCGTTTGGTGTGGGCGAACACCACCGCCGCGATTTTGCGGTGTCGGCGCCCGAAGTGTTCCTGGCTGCCGCCGCAGCGGCGACGTCGCGGATCCGGCTTGGCTCGGCTGTGACTGTCCTCAGTTCCGATGACCCCATCCGGGTCTTCCAGCGGTTCGCGACTGTCGACGCACTGTCCAACGGACGGGCTGAAGTGATGCTCGGGCGGGGATCGTTTGTCGAGTCGTTCCCGTTGTTTGGCTTGGACCTGGCAGACTACGAGGTCCTCTTTGAAGAGAAGCTGGAACTCTTTGACAAAGTGCGGGCCCAAAAGCCGGTGCACTGGGAAGGACGCACCAGGCCGAACGTCAACGGTTTGCAGGTCTACCCGAAGCTGCAGCACCACCTGCTGCCCGCCTGGATCGGAGTGGGGGGCACCCCCGAATCGGTGTTGCGCTGCGCCGAATACGGCTACCCCATCATCTTCGCCATCATTGGGGGAGAACCCCGTCGTTTCGCCCCCTTGGTCAATCTGTACCGCGAAGCAATGGCCAAGTATGGCCACCCCATGCGCCAGATAGCGACGCACTCGCCCGGCTTCATTGCCGATACCGACGAAGCCGCGCGCGAGGAGCTCTTCCCGCACTGGCTTGAACAGCGCAACAGGATCGGCGCCGAACGCGGCTGGGGACCCGGAAACCGAGGCGAATTCGATGCCATGTGCGGGCCTGAAGGTGCCCTCTATGTTGGGTCGCCGGAAACCGTGGCGCAGAAAATCGCCCTGCTTAAGCGGAACCTCGGAGTGGATCGCTTCGATCTCAAATACAGCAACGGGACGTTGCCCCACCAATCCATGATGCGATGCATCGAGCTCTACGGCACCGAGGTGGCCCCACGGGTTGCCAAGCTGCTGGCTTCGGCCTAAGCCACGGCCACCACCGGGCGGCACGGCCCGCCGGGAAACACTGAAAGAATAGGAACCATGACGTCAAACACCCCAGTGTCCGATCAGCTCTTCGACCGCGCAAGGTCCCTGATGCCCGGCGGTGTGAACTCGCCCGTACGCGCTTTCGGCTCTGTGGGAGGCAATCCGAAATTCATGGTCTCCGCCAAGGGCGCCTACCTCACTGACGCCGATGGCCAGGAATACGTGGACCTCGTATGCTCCTGGGGCCCGGCCTTGCTTGGCCACGCACACCCGGCCGTGCTTGACGCGGTCCATGCAGCCGTGGACCGGGGCTTGTCCTTCGGCGCCTCAACCCCTGACGAAGCCAACCTCGCCGAGATCGTCAAGGATCGTGTGTCCGCCGTCGAGCGCCTGCGCATGGTATCCACGGGTACTGAAGCGACTATGACGGCGGTTCGCCTCGCCCGCGGCTTCACCGGCCGCAACCTGATTATCAAGTTTGCCGGCTGCTACCACGGCCACCTGGACGGACTGTTGGCTGCAGCGGGCTCCGGCGTCGCCACCCTGGCGTTGCCGGGTTCCGCTGGAGTTACGGAAGCTACCGCAGCCGAGACTTTGGTACTGCCGTACAACGACCTCGACGCCGTTGAGGCCGCCTTCGCTGCCCACGGCAAGAACATCGCGGCTGTCATCACAGAAGCTGCTCCGGCCAACATGGGCGTCGTCACTCCGGGGGAGGGCTTCAACGCCGGGCTGTCCCGCATCACCACCGAACACGGCGCGCTGCTCATCCTCGACGAAGTCCTCACGGGGTTCCGCACCGGCTACGCCGGCTACTGGGGCCTTACGGGCCGGCAGGAAGGCTGGGCGCCTGATCTCCTCACCTTCGGCAAGGTCATCGGCGGCGGAATGCCGACGGCGGCACTCGGCGGCCGTGCCGACGTCATGGACTTCCTCGCTCCTGTTGGCCCGGTTTACCAGGCCGGTACTTTGTCGGGTAACCCGGTTGCCATGGCCGCGGGCGTCGCTACGCTGAGCAATGCAACGCCGGAGGTCTACGCGTACGTGGATGCCCGTTCCTTGGAACTTTCAGCGGCGCTCTCAACCGCCCTTGATGCTGAAGGAGTGGATCACTCCATTCAGCGGGCTGGAAACTTGTTCTCCGTTGCTTTCGGGACTTCGGCCAAGGGCGTGCACAACTACGACGACGCCCAGGGCCAGGAGAGCTTCCGCTATGCGCCGTTCTTCCACTCCATGTTGGATTCCGGTGTCTACCTTCCGCCGTCGGTCTTTGAAGCCTGGTTCCTTTCCGCAGCCCACGACGACGCGGCGATGAACCGCATCATCGAAGCCCTGCCGGCTGCTGCCAAGGCGGCGGCTTCGGCCTAGCACGTCCCATGCCCCGGCCAGCTGCTGACGGCAGCTGGCCGGGGCATTGTCGTACCCGATCAGGGTAGGCTCATAGGTGGAAACCCGACCCCAACGAACTCACGGTTTACCATGCGCAAGTCCCAAACAATTGCATCCCTCAGCGTTACCATCGCCGCCGCAGGAGCGTTCATCGCCCTGGCTTCAGGCTGTTCCGCCGGACAGGCACCTGCAGGGCCTTCGTCTGCGGCAGGAACATCGTCCGCACCGTCCTCATCGCAACCAAGCACGACGGACGCGCCGACGAGCGCCAGCCCGTCCGTTCCGTCCGCGGCCACCTCAGCTGCACCGGCCCCCGCCACCACCACCGTGTCGGCCGCCGAGCAGCAACTCTCCGCTCTGAGCCTGGAACAGCGTGTTGGGCAACTGTTTATGGTGGCGGCGAAAGCAACGGGCGCCGAGCCGGGAACAATGGAGGCGCTGAAGAAGTACCACGCCGGAAACGTGTACCTCAGTGGGCGCAGCAAGGCCGGGACAACATCCACGGCCGCCGTCGTTTCCTCGCTGACCGGCACGGTCTCAGCTGCGACAACCGGCGGCGTGCCCCTCTTTGTCGCCACAGACCAGGAAGGGGGCCTTGTCCAGGTCCTTTCCGGGCCGGGATTCTCCACCATTCCCGCCGCACTGGTGCAGGCATCAACGGGACCGGCGAAAATCCGTTCTGACGCCGCAACATGGGGCAGGGAACTTCTCAGCGCCGGCGTCAACGTCAACCTTGCTCCAGTCCTGGACACGGTTACCAGCCCGCAATTTGCGCCCTCCAACGGCCCTATCGGCCACTTCCAGCGGGAGTACGGCTTTGCGCCGGAAACTGTTTCGGAATTGGGGAATGCCTTCGCCGATGGCATGAAGGACGCCGGGGTGGCCCCTGTGGTCAAGCACTTCCCGGGGCTGGGACGCGTGGTGCCCAACACCGATGTCACCAGCCATGTACGGGACAGTGCCACTACGCGCACGGATCCTGCCCTTGAGCCTTTCAAGGCTGCGATTAAGTCGGGAACCAAGTGGGTCATGCTCTCGAATGCCTACTACGACAAAATCGACCCCGCCAACATCGCCCCGTTTTCCCCCATCGTGATGGACACAATGTTGCGGGGAGACGCCGGTTTCAAGGGCATAGTCCTCTCGGACGACCTCTGCAGTGCAGCACAACTGGAAGCCTGGTCCGATGCCGACCGTGCCCTGAACTTCTTCGGAGCCGGAGGCACGATGCTGGTCTGCGCCGACCCCACCAGCATTCCGGCAATGCACCAGGCTGTGGTTAAGAAAGCCCAGGCAGACCCTGCGTTCCGTGCCAAGGTCGATGCTGCGGCCCTTACGGTGCTGCGCGTCAAGAACGGAGAGTAGGCGGGATGCAGGAAGCCCCGCCCTCACACGTACGGTCATTCGCATGATCGTCCGGGAGGGCGGGGCTTTTGTGCGTTGTGCCCGGTGCTGCCTGTGGGCTGGTGCTGCCTAGAGAACGTCCGAAAGGAAGCCTTGGAGGCGTTCAGTCTGCGGGTTGGTGAACATTTGCTCCGGCGGACCGGATTCAACCACTACGCCAGCGTCCATGAACGTCACAACGTCGGAGACGTTACGGGAGAAGCCCATTTCGTGGGTTACCACCACCATGGTCATGCCTCCCTGTGCCAGGTCCGTCATGAGGGCAAGGACACCCTTGACGAGTTCCGGGTCCAGTGCCGAGGTGGCTTCATCGAAGAACATGACCTCGGGCTTCATAGCCAGCGCACGGGCGATCGCAACGCGTTGCTGCTGTCCACCGGAGAGGTTGGCGGGACGTGAATCGGCCTTGTGCTTCAATCCCACCAGGTCCAGCTGTGCCAGGGCCTCATCGCGGGCCTGTTCCTTGGACATGCCACGGAGCTTGCGCAGGGCCAGGGAGATGTTCTCCGCCACCGTTTTATGGGGGAACAGGTTGAACTGCTGGAACACCATGCCGATGCGGCGGCGGAGTTCATCGGGATTGTCCTTCAGCACCGAACGACCATCCAGCAGGATGTCGCCCTGATCCGGTTCGATGAGCCGGTTCATGACACGGAGCAGCGTTGACTTCCCCGAGCCGGACGGGCCGATCACAGAGGCTGTGGTGCCCTTCTCGACGTGGAGGTCGATGCCGCGCAGCACGTGGTTGCTGCCGAACGACAAGTGGATGTTCTTTGCGGTGAGCGTGCCTGAAGCGAATTCACTCATGCTTGGGCTCCTTTTCCGACCACTGCTGCTGCCTCATCCGGTTCTTTCTTCTCCGGACGGCCAGCACGCATGCGGGCATCAATCCAGTTCACGAAGTGCGTGAGCGGGATCGTCATTGCCAGATAGAAGATGGCTGCTGCCACGTAGGGCGAGAGATTGCCGCTGTTGGCTGCTGCGTCCTTGCCGATCTGGAAGATTTCGCGCTCAGTCGCCAGCAGGCCAAGCATGAAGACCAAGGAAGATTCCTTGATCAAGGCAATGAACTGGTTGACCAACGCCGGGAGGACGCGGCGGATGCCCTGGGGTACCACCACGAGCCGCATGGAGGAGCCATAACTGAATCCGAGGGCACGGGTGGCCTCGAGCTGGCCCTTATCCACGCTTTGGATACCGGACCGGAAGATCTCGCCAATGTACGCACCGGACATCAAGGACAGCGCCGCGATGGCCATGGGGTACGGGCTGGTGGAGCCCGTTAGTTCACGAATGATCGGACCGAAACCGAATCCGATCACCAGGATGGTCAGCACCGGTGGGAGCCCGCGGAGTATGTCCGTGTAAATTCGGGCTACCCACCGTGCAGCCGCGTTCCGGGAAATCCCCATCAGGGCAAGGAGCATCCCGAGCGCGGTCCCAATGATGCCGGAGACCACAGCCAGAACGATCGTGTTTGGCAGGCCGACGGCGAACATCTTGGGAATGACTTGGCCCATCGCCTCCCAGTCAAAGAAGGTATCGGCTAATTGATTGAGGATATCCATGGAACGCCTTGGTTACTTGGCCGGGAGCTGGACGGCCTTGCTGCCCGGCTTCCAACCCTGGGGGGTCTGCTCAGCGGCAGTCGGACGGTCCTTGTACCACTCGGCCGTGAGCTTGGCCCAGGTACCGTCAGCAATGACAGCATCCAAGCCGGAGTTCAGGGCGTCGATCAGCGGCTGGTTGTCCTTGTTCACAGCGTATGCAGTGAAGTTCTGGGTGTTGACTACCTTCTCGGCGATCTTGGTGTTGTCGCCATCCTTGACCTGGCCTTCGGCCTGCTGGGACGGGGCAACCCACGCGTCGATCTGGCCGTTCTTCACATTGCCGTAGACGGTGTTGTAGTCGGGGAAACGAACCGGCTCAATCTTGAGGGTGTTCGTCATGTAGTCGTCCTGGACGGTGCCCTGGACGACGCCGATACGAGCGCCTTCCTTGATGTCCCCGAAGCCGGTGATCTTGGAATCGCTCTTGGTCACCACTGCCATGTAGCCGAAGTCGTAGCCGTTGGTGAAGCCAACTGTCTTGCGGCGGGCGTCGGTGGTGGAGATCGAGGAGGATCCGACGTCGAACTGCTTGTTGCCCACCTGGGACAGCAATGCGGAGAAGTCCGTGGAAGCGAACTCGACCTTGAGGCCCAGCTTGTCGCCGATGGCGCGCAGGAGCTCGTTGTCGTAGCCGGTGAACTTGCCGGAAGGATCGATGAAGATGTTCGGCGGGGCGTCGGACAACGTGCCCACGCGCAGGGTGCCATCGGTGATGAGGCCCAGCTTGGACTTGTCGATCTTGTCCAGCGGAGTAACGTCAGCGGTGGTGAAGCTGTCCAGGGACTTCTGGTCACTGCCGGCGAGTGCGTCAGTGGCTGTTCCGCTGGGTTCGGAGCTTCCGCCGCCGCATGCTGCCAGGGAAATCACCAGGGCTGCGGCCACGGGGGCAACAGACAGCCACTTAGGGGCTTTGAATTTCATGGAGAAATCACTTTCATCGGGGTCACAAATGATGTTCGTGGTGGGCGGGGAACACGGCAGCCGAACGAGGGTTGGCTGTCCTAGCAGACTTCAACCCGCCAAACTTAATTATGTCACCAGCCCGCAGGCGCCCGGTGAATCGAAGAAACGGTTGTTTACCCTCGATTTTTCCGAATCATGTTTCTCGGAACGGGGTTAGGTAGGCTGACTGTTCCGAGTCCGGCCTCCGCTATGGAATCCACGCCTGAACTCCAGCGCTGATGGGGGTTCCCGAAAATCATGTGACATGCGTCGCAGAACGCACGTATTGGTGGCCGAAAGCTAGAAGCCTCCGCGGCTCGCGTCCTCGGGAGGAAGCACCGGCCACTCACCCTCAATGACGGCTGTGGGCTTGCTTCGGCGCAGATATTGCTGGAAGTCGGCAGCCTGGGATGCGGCCCAGTCTACTTGCAGTTGGTGCAGCTTTGGCGCGGGCATCTGGAGCTTGGGGAACTTGCCGGCCATGGCATCCAACACCCGGAGCGTGGCAAGGGCATCTGCTGCCGAGGTGTGGGCGTTGTCCAGGTCCACGCCATACTCCTCGCACAGTGCAGTCAGCGTCCGCTTGCCCTTCCGGTAGCGGTCCACCTGCTTGTTCATGACGTAGGGATCGAGGACGGGAAAACGGGTCAGTTGGGGAACACCGTACCGGGCGGACTCCGCAGCCAGGACGGTGAAATCGTAACTGGCGTTATAAGCAATGACCGGAGTCCCGGCGTCGAACAGTTCCTGGAGAACCGCGGCAACCTCGCGGGTTACCTCAGCTGCCGGCCGGCCTTCGGCCTTGGCTTTTTCCGTCGTGATGCCGTGGACCTCGCTGGCTTCGAGCGGGATTTCCACGCCCGGGTCTGCCAGCCACTCGTGCTCGGCCATGAGCTCACCATGGGCATCCACAACGGTGATGGAAGCGGTGACGATCCGCGCAGATCGGGAGTTCTTCCCGGTGGTCTCGAGGTCGAATGCGGCACGTGCGAGGGTGTTCCAGGAGCTCATGATTTTCACGCTACCGGCTGGCACCGACGTTATTGGGTAAGACACTCCTGCCGTTAGGCTGAACACATGCGGATGGAGTATGTGACGGCAGTGCTGGCCGTCGTGGACCTCGTTCCGCGCGGCTCGGCCGTCTCGTACGGCGATGTCGCTGAGCTCCTGGGTGCAGGCGGTCCGCGGCAGGTTGGTGCCGTGATGAGCCATTACGGCAGTGCCGTTGCCTGGTGGCGGGTGCTGCGGGCAAGTGGAGAAGCGCCTCAGGGCCACGAGGTCCAGGCCCTGCGCCACTACCTCGACGAGTCCACCCCCTTGCACGGCGCCCATGAGGCCTTCCTCAGGACCGGCGAGGGTCGCTGGCGCGTCGATCTCGCCTCGGCCCGGTGGGCTCCCACGGACGGGGATTTCGACCAACTCGATGTGATCTCCGACCAGTTGGAGCGTCAACTCCATATATTGTCGGTCCCCGATGATGAAATGACTGTGTGACCGCAACTCCTGCCAAAACACGCCAAGCATCCGCAGCCCTTCGGCTGCTGCCGCCGCGGGAAACCCACTACGCGGCACCCGTCCTATCGCCCGACCAGCATGCTGTGGTGTCCCTCCCCCAGGGGAGCGGCCCGATCCTCGTCCCCGGAGGACCGGGAACCGGGAAGTCCACCGTGCTCGTGGAGTCAGCTGTCCGCCGCGTCCGCGAGGACGGACTGGACCCGGAACAGATCCTCATTCTTGCTCCTGGCCGCCATGCTGCCGCTGCCCTGCGGGACACCTTCACGGGGCGGCTGGACCGCAGTCTTAGTACGACGCCGGCACGCACCTGGGCGTCTTATGCCTTCGACGTCATCCGGCGGGCAAAGGCCGAAGGTGTCCTGCCGCTGGCGCGGCCACCGAAGCTTCTTTCGGGCCCTGAGCAGGACCTCATCATCAAGGAGCTGCTGGAAGGCCACTCCCGGCCAAGCTTCCAGTTGCCCTGGCCGGACGATCTTGCAGCAGCCCTTCCCACCCGCGGGTTCAGGCACGAGATCCGGCAGCTGTTCGACCGCATCATTGAATCCGGACGGACTGCAGACGACCTCGTGGGCCTGGCCTATGAATGCGGGCGTCCGGACTGGATGGCGGCTGCCGAACTCTACAGCGAGTACAGGGATGTCCTTGACCTGCGCATGCCGGAGGCTTTCGATCCCGCAGGAATCATTACCACTGCCCGGCAGATTTTCCAGGATTCCCCGGCTTTCCTTGCGGCAGAACGGCAGCGCATACAGCTTTTCCTCGTCGATGACGCGCAGGAATCCAACCCGGCAGTGTTCGAACTCCTGGCCGACGTCGCTGAGGGTAAAGACGTCGTGGTGACCTACTCACCGGATACCGTCGTGCAGGGATTCCGCGGCGCCAGGCCAGACTTGGTGGCTGAGTTGCCAAGCCTGCTCGGTGGTGCGGAGCAGTCTGTGGCGGTGCGTCCCCTGTCCGTCACCCATCGCCATGCCCCTGCCGTGGCAGAGGCATGGACGCGGGTCGCGGCCCGTATTTCCCAGCGTTCCGGCGGTCAGCTGGCCCGACAGATGGAACAACCGCCGTCGGCGTCCGGGGAATCCCGTCCCGGAAGCCAAGGACGGGTGGAAGGACATGTGCTTCCCTCTGCGGTCCATGAAATGCGCTATGTGGCCCAGCGAATTCTTGAAGCGCAACTACGGGAAGGCCGCGAGTTCAGTGACATCGCAGTGATTGTCCGCAATGGCGGCCAAATCTCTACGTTGCAGCGTTATCTGGGCGGACAGGGCATACCGGTTCGGGTTCCGGTGGCAGACACCGCGGTTCGCGACGAAGTCGCCGTGCGTCCGCTGCTCGAGGCGTTCGCCGTCGTATTGGACCCGGCCAAGCTGACTCCCGAGACCGCTGTCTCACTCCTGACCTCCCGCATCGGCGGGGCCACCGCTATCGAGTTGCGGCGGCTGCGACAATCCTTGCGGCGTGAGGAACTTCTTGGGGGTGGTGGTCGATCCAGCGACGCATTGCTGGTGGAAGCCCTGCTGGAAGCTGGAGCCTTGGCCTCGTTGGGAATCGAGGGAAGCGCGGCCCGCAGGCTTGCGCGCATGATCGCGGCCGGCGCTGCAGCCGCCGCGGAGCCCGGAGCCAATGCTGAGTCCGTTCTGTGGGCGTTGTGGCAAGCCACCGGCTTGTCATCGCGATGGGCTGAAGCGGCCCTGGAAGGCGGTGCGGCCGGGGCCCGCGCCGATGGCGACCTTGACACGATGATGGCACTGTTCCACACGGCCGAACGGTTCGTGGATCAGCTCCCGGGCTCGGGTCCGGAGCAGTTCCTTGACTATCTGTTGAACCAGGAACTGCCCATGGATACCTTGGCTGCGCGCGCGCAGCTTGAGGACTGCGTGGAAATCATGACCCCCGCCAGCGCCGCCGGACGCGAATGGCCAGTGGTGATCGTGGCAGGCCTGCAGGAAGGTGTCTGGCCGAACACCCGCCTGCGCGGCGAACTGCTGGGCAGCACGGTCTATGCCGATGCTGTGGAGCACGGCGTGGACTATGCCCTGGGCCGGGGGCCGCTCAGCCGGCTGCGCGACATCCGATACGACGAATTGCGGAGTTTCTCCACTGCCGTCTCCCGTGCACGGGAAGTCCTTGTCTGCACTGCTGTGTCTTCCGAGGATGAACAGCCTTCCGCGTTCCTCGACTACGTGGCTCCTTTGGCGCAGGGCGAGTACAAACGCGGCTACACCCCGGTGGACCGTCCCATGACCCTCCGTGCGCTCGTCGCCGAGCTGAGGCAGCATGTCCAGTCGGGCGGGTCTTCGGCCCAGGAGGCCCCAATTGTCCATGAGGCTGCCCGGATATTGGCCAGGCTTGCCAGCACGGAGCCCCCGGTTCCCGGCGCAGATCCGGACACATGGTGGGGATTGGCGCCGCTGAGTTCCATGGACCCGGTGGTGCCTCCGGGTGGCACAGTTTCCGTTTCACCTTCCAAGGTGGAAGCCGTCCACAAATCCCCGCTGGACTGGTTTGTCCAGGCCGCAGGAGGCGAGGCCGCCACTGACTTCGCACGGAGCCTGGGGACCCTGGTCCACAGCATTGCCCAGGACATGCCCGAGGCCTCGGGCGGAGAATACGTAGCCGAACTTGTCCGGCGCTGGCCCACGTTGGGCATGAAAGATAACTGGGAGGGAAAACTCGATTTCCAGCGGGCTGAACTCATGGTCCGAAAGCTGGCCCAGTATGTCCTGGTCATGCGCAGCGAAGGAAGGAGCCTCCTGGCGGTCGAGCACGACTTTGAGGTCCAGCTGGAGGATGTCGTTTTGGAAGCTGCCGCCTTTGATCATCCGGACCCCGCAATCCTTCAACGCCATGCCGTGCTCCGTGGTCAGGTGGACCGTCTGGAGATCGATGGCGAGGGAAGGCTGGTCATCGTCGACCTCAAAACCGGCAAGCGGCAGCCTGGCAAAGCTGAGGTCGCGAACCATCCGCAGTTGGGCGCCTATCAGGCTGCCGTTCTGAGGGGTGCGTTCATGGACGCGCTGCCCGTCGGGCAAGACCCCGACGTCGGGCCCGGCACCGAACCGGTCAGGAACCTTGTCCCCGGCGGTGCGGTGCTGGCCCAACTCGGTACCAAGACCAAGAGTCCGGCCGTTCAGCAGCAGGATCCTCTGGAGCGTGGCGACAACTGGGCAGATGGGCTTGTCAATGAGGCTGCTGCGTTGATGGCCGGGGCAACGTTCGAAGCCCGGCATGATCCCGGCAAGGGCAGCCACGGCGGACATGGTTGCCGCCTTCCGGATATTTGCCCGTTATGTGCCCGAGGAAAGCAGGTTACCGAATGAGCACAGAACTCCTCGACGGCGTCGGCCGGCCATCATCCGTCTTTGCCGGGAGCCCGGACCTCCCGGCGCCCCGGTTCACTCCTTCGCAACTGGCTGACATCCTGGGGGAGAAGAACCACCCCACTGCCGAACAGTCCCACATCATTGCCTCTTCCCTGACGCCGCGCCTGGTCATTGCCGGGGCTGGGTCGGGCAAGACTGCCACGATGGCCGACCGGGTGGTGTGGCTTGTCGCCAATGGTTGGGTTCGCCCTGAAGAAGTCCTTGGCGTGACGTTTACCCGCAAGGCTGCCGGAGAACTCGCCAGCCGGATCCGGAGCAAGCTGGCCACCCTTCAACGCGTTGCTGCTGAAGACGATGGCAGCATCGGTTTCCCCGAAGGACTGTTGGGGGCCGATGATCTTGAACCCAGGGTCTCCACCTATCATTCGTACGCCAGTGGAATCGTGTCTGATTATGGCCTGCGGCTGGGAATCGAGCGCGATGTCGTCCTGCTGGGCGGGGCACAGTCCTGGCAGCTGGCCAGCCAGGTCGTGGAGGCCTACGACGGCGACTATGAGCACTTCACGGCCGCCAAGTCCACCTTGGTCAACGGTGTCATCCAGTTGGCGGGCGAGTGTGCCGAGCATCTCCAGGGCCCTGCCGCGGTGCGTGAATGGGTACTTGAACGCGTCCAGGGTTTTGAGCAGCTTCCCTACGTGGCGGGGGCAAAGAAGAACCCGGCACAAGCCGCGGGAGACTTGGCCGCCATGCTCCGCACGCGCGCCAGTGTGGCCGACATGGTGGTGCGTTACCAGGACGCCAAACGTCAACGCGGTGTCCTCGACTTCGGCGACCTCGTAGCCCTGGCCGCCCGGATTGCCCGTGACATTCCCTTGGCCGCCACCACCGAGCGTGCCCGCTACAAAGTCGTGCTTCTGGACGAATTCCAGGACACGTCACATGCCCAGTTGGTGTTGTTCTCCCGGCTTTTCGGGCAAGGCCATGCCGTCACGGCCGTGGGGGACCCCAACCAGTCCATCTACGGATTCCGGGGCGCTTCGGCCGGGCAGCTCTTCCACTTCGTGCAGGAATTCCCGGTGGTACGCAAAGATGAAGGGGAGGATTCCAACTCCTATGCCGTGGCTCCCACCTCGTATCTGACTACAGCCTGGCGGAACGGGAGGAACATCCTCCAGGCCGCCAACACCATCGCGGCACCCTTGAACCAGGCTGCGGCCACCAGTGGGGCTGCAGGGGAGAGGGGAGCCCCAGGGCAAGTCTCCGTGCCGCCCTTGGTCCCCAGTCCCGCTGCCGTGGATGGCAGCGTGGTAATCGGCCGCTTCGGAACGGATGAGGACGAAGCCGCAGCCATCGCCCGCGATGTCCGTCGCTACCAGCGAACCGTGTTTGAGGAAGAGCAAGACGGTACCCCGGTAAAGCCCACAATGGCCGTTTTGTGCCGCCGAAGGGCCCAGATGGAGTGCCTCCGGCGGGAATTCGAAGTGCAGGGGATCGCCTACGAAATTGTCGGACTGGGTGGGCTGTTGGATACCCCCGAGGTAGTGGATCTGGTCGCTACCTTGCGGGTACTGGCCGATCCTGGGCGTTCAGATTCGCTGATGAGGTTGCTCGCGGGGGCGCGTTGGCGGATTGGGCCGGCGGATCTGATGGCGTTCAGTGACTGGTCCAGGTTCCTGGCACGGCGTCGGGCAGCCCCGGATGCACAAGGTGAGTCCGTGGAACGCAATGAGGAACCATCGGCCGTGGTAGTCGAAAGCGACATAACTGACGCAGCGAGCCTGGTGGAAGCCCTCGACTACCTGCCCAAGCCGGGCTGGACTTCCGGGCATGGCAGGAGCCTAAGTGAGACCGCCTTGGAGCGGCTCAACAGCTTGGCAGCGGAACTTCGGTCGCTGAGGAGCTTCATCGGCGATGACCTCACTACACTCCTGGGTGAGGTGGAGCGCGCCATGCTCCTGGACATCGAAGTGGCAGCCAAGCCTGGGACCAGCATCCATCAAGCCCGACGCAACCTCGATGCCTTCCAGGACGCTGCGGCAGGCTTCCTTCAAACGTCACAGCGTGTTGACCTCCTGGCTTTCCTGTCGTGGTTGGAGGCGGCGGCTTCCGAGGAAGGCGGCCTGGACATCGCGCCGGCGGAAACCAACCGTGAAGCGGTGCAGTTGCTGACTGTCCATGCGTCCAAAGGCCTGGAGTGGGACGTTGTATTTGTGCCCGGCCTCAATGCAGGGTCCTTCCCCAGCAACAGGGATTCCCGGTGGAGCACCGGCGCCGCAGCCTTGCCGTGGCCGCTGCGTGGCGACCGGGCTGACCTTCCCCAATGGGACCTTGACCAGCCCGACCAAAAAGGTTGGCTGGATGCAGAGAAGGAGTTCAAGTCAGAAGTCCAGCATCACGGTGAAGCTGAGGAACGACGTCTCGCCTATGTTGCCTACACCAGGGCGAAGTTCGTCCTGTGGGCCTCCAGCGCGGCATGGAATGGATCCCGCTCCGGAATCGCCGGCATGTCCGCTTTCCTATCGGAGTTGGCGACACTTGCGGGCGTGGGGCATGAAAGCTACGAAAGTGGAACGGCCGTGGTCTCTGCCGTGGTTCATCCCGAGTCGGTGGCTGAAGAAGCCTTACCCGATACCAGCCCTTTGACGGCTGCCCTCGAGGTAGCACTGTTTCCCTACGATCCACTTGAAGGACCATCCGATCCACGGACAGGCGCCCGGCTCAGGCTGGCACCTGGTCGGCGCGATGCCATGGACCAGGCCGCGGCAATGGTCCGGGAATACATGGAAAACCCCTGCCTCGAACCTCCTTCGCCTCCACTCGAGGGTTCTTCCTCCTCCTTGCACGGTGCCGCGGGCAAATGGTGGCATGAGGCAGAGCTTTTGTTGGATCGCCAAAAGCGGCGCAAGGCAATTCACGATGTCCACCTGCCCAGCCACATCTCCGCGTCGCTTTTCGTGGACCTCGGCGACAACCCTGGCGCTGTCCTGTCCCAACTCCGCAGGCCCGTCCCCCGGGAACCGGGAATCTCCGCCAGGAAGGGAACAGCGTTCCACGCTTGGGTGGAGGAGTACTTTGGTACCACTGGGATGCTGGACCTCGACGAAGCACCTGGTTCGGACTCGCACATTGACGAGGCCTATGGTCTTGATGAAATGGTGGCTGCCTTCAAACGGTCCGAGTGGGCCCAACGTGCCCCTGCCTTCGTAGAAGTGCCCGTTGAAACCCGTATTGGTGATGTGGTTGTCCGTGGCCGGATCGATGCCGTGTTCCTGGATGCGGATGGTCGGTGGCAGCTTATCGACTGGAAGACGGGACGGCGTCCGTCAGGCAAACAACTGGCAGTCCGTGCGGTGCAGCTTGCCGTCTACAGGCTGGCCTGGGCCCGGCTCAAGGATGTGCCCCTTGAAGAGGTCAGCGCAGCGTTCTACTACGTAGCCGACGACTCCGTCGTGCGCCCGCACGACCTCGGCAGCGCCGCAGAACTGGAACGGATCGTTGCCAGGGCGCTGAATGACAAGTGATGGCTAAGAGCGGTCCGCCGCGTGAAGAGGGGTCACGGCGACCACGCTGATGGCGGCCGTGGAGGTATCGTCATGGCCGTTTCGGGCATCGGGCCCGGCCTCGGCGGCGTCGGTCGAAGGAGCTGGGTCGCCGGCATCCGTGGCCGGTTCCACAGGGGTCTGCGCGTCCACAGCCGGCTCCGCGGTGGGGATGGCTGCCACAGAAACTGCAGGACCGGCGTCGGGTATTGCTGCCACGCTGACGGCAGGCTGGTGCTCCGCTGCTGCTGCAGCCTGATGCTCGGCGAGCTCTTTCGCGGCGGCTTCGGCCTCTTCATCACGGCGGGCCTGGTCTTCGATGTCGCTGGCGAGGGCCTGAAGCATGGATTCTGCCTCCGCGGTCATGCTCTGGTGTCCGGCGGCCATTGCCTTGACCAGATATTGGGCCAGGGCGAATTCGGCCAGCAGAGCCGCGCGACGGAGAAGGTGGGCATCCGGAGTTTCCCGGCGGGCCTGGGTGTAGTGGGCCAATACGGCTTCCACAAACGATGCTTCGTTGGAGGCCACCAGCCACGCGAAATCGTCGGCAGGATCGCCGATCCGCAGGTCCGTCCACCCGGTTACGGCGGTCACGGTGTCGTCCTGGACCATCAGGTTGTCTTCGTGCAGATCGCCATGGACCACGGACGTGTTGAACCGCCACAAAGCGACGTCCTCCAAGGCATGTTCCCAGCGGCGCAACAGCGTGGCAGGAATCTTGCCCGTTGTGGCTGCCTGGTCCAGTTCGTTGAGCTTGCGCTGCCTGAACTCGTTGGCCGAGTAGCTGGGGAGGTCAGCATTGATGACCAGGCTCAATGGAAGGTCGTGAATGGCAGCCAAAGCTACGCCGACCTCCTTTGCCAAAGCCGGACTGCTGGCCGAAAGTTCCTCGATGGACAGCACCGATCCCTGAAGGTGGGCATAAACGAAGGTGGTGAGGTCGCCTTGCCGGACTGTGCCGGCAATGGTGGGAACGTGGAAGGGCAGTTCAGCACGGACTGCTGGCGCGAAAGCACGGAGCACCATGAATTCGGTTTCCAGGCGTGTGCTGGCCTCAGGGTGGCGCGGCGAACGGACCCGCCAGCGTTTGCCTTCCCCGTCCAGCAGCAACGCGGAATCGAAGTCGGCGTCGTCGTCGGGGGAATAGGCTGTAGCCGTCGGCGCCAAACCAGGCACCGCCGCAGTTGCTATAGCGGCCAGTTCGAGCGGTGTTCTTCTCACCTCTCCACGGTAGATTGAGTGCGGCCTGTGGCCATGATGCAGTGCGGCGAGTCTCCAGATCTGCAGCAAATCCTCAGCCGATGACGGCAAAAGCGGTGCTTGGGGCGCTTCGGGCCGTCGATCTCCACAAGCGGGACCCTCCAAATGTTTTTTGTCGGTATGAGTCAGTACGGTAGATACATGAGTCATACGGAGTCGCCGGCGCTTGCCAACCACCTGATGGACACTGTTCTTCCAGTCCGCCCTGCCATGGTGGACCGCGGTTCGGGCGTCCGTATGAAGCCGGGCATGGTCGAAGACGTCATCGCCTCCGGCACAGCGAGGGCCATGGTGATCTCCCAGCGCAAAGCGTTGGTGACGGCAGACGGGCTTTGGTTCGGCGATGCCGCCGCTCTTTGGGCGGCGCTCAAAGATGCCGACGCCGGTGCCGCGGCAGTCTACTTGGGGACAACTTTGACGTCGTCCTCGTTGCCTGAAGGAACGCCGGTCCTCCTGTTCACAACGGCAGAACCGCCGGCTCCGGGTGCGTCCACGATCCCGACGGACGCCCAGTGGGCAGGCTTCCGGGATGTCGCAGCCACGTTGGACGCCACAGATACTGCCTTGTTCATTGAAGCCAGCGCGATTTCCAACTGGCATGCCACCCACACGCACTGCCCGCAGTGCGGCAGCCCCACGGATATCGAGGCCGGGGGCTGGGTGCGGCGTTGTCCCAAAGACAACTCCGAGCACTACCCGCGAACGGATCCTGCGATCATCGTCACTGTGGTGGGCCCGGACGGCCGTCTCCTTCTGGGAGGGGGCGGACCTGTCGACGCCAGGAATTACTCCACCCTGGCTGGATTCGTAGAGCCAGGCGAGTCGCTGGAACAAGCTGTCGTCCGGGAAATCGGGGAAGAGGTGGGTGTCCGCGTGACCGCCTGCCAGTACCTGGGCTCACAGTCCTGGCCGTTCCCCGCCTCACTCATGCTGGGGTTCACCGCCACTACTGACGACGCCGTTGCACGGCCCGACGGCGTAGAGGTGACCCGGGCGCGGTGGTTCAGTCGTGATGAGTTGCAGGAAGCTGTGCTCAGCGGCGAGATCACGATCTCCACACGGCTTTCGATCGCCCGATCCTTGATCGAGCACTGGTATGGCGGCGTCATCGAAGACCTTCAGCCGTGACAGAAGGGTTTTTCGACGCCGGCGGCTCACTTGAGGACCGCATCCTTGGTGGCTTGGATGACGAGCAACGTGAAGTCGCCAGTACTTTGACGGGTCCCATGTGCGTGCTGGCCGGCGCTGGTACAGGTAAGACGCGTGCCATTACCCACCGAATCGCCTACGGCGTCCACTCCGGGGTGTACAGCCCCCAGCGCTTGCTTGCCGTGACATTCACTGCCCGGGCTGCTGCCGAAATGCGCAGCAGGCTTCGCGACCTTGGCGTGGCCAATGTGCAGGCACGCACCTTCCACGCCGCCGCCCTGAGGCAGTTGCAGTTCTTCTGGCCCCAGGCCATCGGCGGCACCTTGCCGAATCTGTTGGACCACAAAGCCAACATGATCGCCGAGGCATCCCGACGGCTGCGGCTCAGCACGGACCGCGCCTCCATCAGGGACCTGGCAGCGGAGATCGAGTGGGCCAAGGTCTCCATGCTGACGCCTGCCAATTACCTGGAGAACGCCCAGGGCCGCGGAACGCCCGGCGGATTCGATCTCACCGCCGTTTCGCGGGTGTTCCAAGCCTATGAGGACATAAAGACCGACCGTAACGTCATCGACTTCGAGGACGTTTTGCTCATCACGGTCGGGATTCTCCAAGAGGATCCTAAAGTGGCGGCGACCGTTCGTGAGCAGTACCGGCACTTCGTGGTGGACGAGTACCAGGATGTTTCGCCGCTTCAACAGCGGCTCCTGGATTTGTGGCTTGGCGGCCGCGACGAGCTGTGCGTGGTGGGAGATGCGAGCCAGACGATCTATTCCTTCACCGGCGCCTCGCCAAAGCATCTGCTGGGGTTCAAGGCGCAATTCCCTGGCGCAAGCGTGGTCAAGCTCATCCGCGATTACCGGTCCACGCCGCAAGTGGTGAAGCTTGCCAACGATCTGCTGGGTTCACGGCGAAGCGGGGGACCTGTTGCCGATGCTGCATGGGCGCCGCCCCTCAAACTCGTGGCCCAACGTCCACCCGGTCCGGAACCGAAGTTCATGGAGTGCCCGGATGACGAGGCCGAGGCCGCCGTGGTGGCAGGCAGGATTCAGGAGTTGCTCGATGCCGGGGTTCAAGCCAGCGAGATCGCCATTCTGTTCCGCACCAATGGTCAGTCCGAGGCTTACGAGCAGGCGTTGGCCTCAGCCGGTATCGGTTACCAACTCCGGGGTGGTGAACGGTTCTTCGCGCGGAAGGAAGTCCGGGATGCCATCCTGCAACTCAGGGCAGCCACCCGCGCTGTGGCCGAGGGACCCCAGGAACCCTTGGGCCAGATCGTCCGCGATATCGTCGCCTCCCTTGGATACACCGACTCTGCTCCCCATAACGGGGGAGCGCTGCGCGAGCGGTGGGAATCGTTGGCTGCCCTGGTTGCCTTGGCCGATGAACTGGCTGTCAGCCGTGGCGAGTCCTTCACCCTGGCTGAGTTCGTCAACGAGCTCCAGGAACGCTCCGTGGCGCAACACGCCCCCACGGTCCAGGGCGTCACGCTCGCGTCCCTCCACTCAGCCAAGGGCCTTGAATGGGACGCTGTGTTCCTGGTGGGCCTCAGCGAAGGCCTGATGCCGATTTCGTTCGCCGATTCACCCGAAGACGTGGACGAGGAACGCCGCTTGCTCTACGTGGGAATCACCCGGGCACGCGAGCATTTGAGCCTGTCCTGGTCTACCGCGCGTACCCCCGGCGGGAGGGCAAACCGGAAGCCCTCAAGATTCCTCGATGGTCTGCGCCCCGACTCCGTGGCGTCCGCAAACGCGCGCAGCAAGTCAGGTCCGGTCCGACGGAAAGCAGCAGCGCCAGCGTCGTGCAGGGTGTGCGGAAGCATGCTCGCCACCGGTGCTGAACGGAAGGTGGGACGCTGCAATCAATGTCCGCCCTCCTATGAGGAGCAAACCTTCGACGCCCTGCGCCAGTGGCGCAAGGACGAAGCAAAGTCCGCCGACGTCCCTGCGTACGTAGTGTTTACCGACGCTACCTTGACCGCCATCGCCGAGGCGAAGCCGACTTCCCTTGAAGAACTGGCAGGGCTGGCGGGCATCGGTCCGTCCAAGCTTGAGCGCTACGGCGAAGCGGTCCTGGCAGTCCTGGCCGAGAACGCTGTTCTCTGATGGCCGGCGGTCGGATGGGGGATGGAGGCATACCGCAGGTGACCGACGACGGCGCCCCGGTGGTCGTGCGGCGATCCGCCAGGCGGCGTCGAACCGTGGCCGCGTTTTGGGAAGATGGCAATGCCGTTGTCGCCATCCCGGCCAGCTTCACCAAGTCCCAGGAACGGGAATGGGTACGGCGGATGCTCGACAAACTGAAGAAGCAGGGCGAACAGCGGTCGGGCAGGAGCAAACGCCGGCCCACTACCGATGGGGCCCTTGCTGAGCACGCGGCCCATCTTTCCCGGACCTACCTCGGAGGCAGGGCTGTCCCAACATCCGTGCGTTGGGTTGGCAACCAGAACTCGCGGTGGGGTTCGGCCACGCCTGCAGATGGCAGCATCAGGCTTTCGAACAAGCTCCAGGCAATGCCGCAGTGGGTGATCGACTACGTCCTGGTACACGAACTGGCGCACCTTCTGGTGGCCGCGCACAACGCGCAATTTTGGTCATTGGTCGAGGCTTATCCCGAAACCCAGCGGGCCAAGGCCTTCCTCGAGGGAGTGGCTTTCGCGACGTCCAGGGGAATCGCTGGAGAACCGGACCCCGGCGACCAACACCTCGAGTCAGCCGCCGACGTCGTAGATTAACGGGGTCGTTGCTTAGCGCCGTCGATTGATTAACGCAGCAACGGCTGATTAACGCAGCAACGGCCCCCTTTCGCGGAGGCCGTTGCTGACTGGTATCTACCGGACTTCGATTACTTCGTAGGCGCTTGAGGATCAGTATCGTCCGAGTCGGACTCGCCGGTGGCGGGATCCGAAGTTTCCGGGTCGCTGCCCTCGCCGGCCGTTTCGTAGCCACCGCTCAGCAGTTTCTGAAGGGCGTCGTCAACCTCACTGTCGCTGGCTTCTGCCAGGCGGCGGCGTTCGGAGAAGCCCTTGGGATCATCCAGGTCCTCGCCGGTGGGCAACAGGTCCGGATGGTGCCAGATGGCGTCGCGCCCGGCGATCCCGCGCTCTTCCTTGAGGGTCGCCCACAAGGTGGCGGCTTCCCGCAGCCGGCGTGGGCGCAACTCCAGGCCCACCAGCGAGGAGAACGCGTGCTCGGCCGGTCCACCGGTGGCGCGTCGGCGTCGGACAGTCTCACGCAGGGCCGTCGCGGAGGGCAGCACCTTGTCGGTGGCCTCGGCGGTCAGCTCGTCGACCCAGCCCTCTACAAGGGCAAGGGCAGTCTCAAGCTTTTCCAAGGCGGCCGTCTGCACAGGAGTGCGTTCAGGGGTGAACACGCCCTCCGAGAGGGCAGCCTGGATGCCTTCAGGGTTGCTGGGATCGAGGTCCCGGGCCAGGTCCTCTATGCGTGACATATCAATGTGGATGCCTCGGGCGTAGGCCTCGATAGCGCCGAGCAGATGGCCACGCAGCCACGGGACCTGCACGAACAACCTGGCGTGCGCTGCTTCACGGACTGCCAGGAACAGCCGCACATCGTTCTCCGGAAGACTGAGGCCCTCACCGAATTTGGCGACGTTGGCCGGCAAAAGTGCCATTTCGAGATCGGCCAAGGGGACGCCGATGTCGGTGGAGCTGACAACCTCCGCCGAGAGCGCTCCAATGGCCTGACCCAACTGCATGCCGAAAATTGCTCCACCCATGTTCTGCAGCATGGACGAGGCGCCGCCCATCATGGACTTCATTTCCTCGGGCATTTGCTGGGTAAGCGCATTGGACAAGGCGTTGGCGATGCTGTTCGCCACCGGTTCGGTCAGCCGCTTCCAGGTCCCGAGGGTCGCTTCGACCCATTCAGCACGTGACCAGGCACGTCCGATCAATCCTGTTGCCGAGAGATCAGTCACTGGGTCGAGCCAGAGTTCGGCCAGCCTCAGTGCTTCGTCGACCTCCTTGGCCTGCTGGGCGTTGACCGACGGGTCGCTGCCGGAAGCCGCCACCCGCCGCGCATTCTCGTGCGCAAGCTGCCAATTTACGGGGCCCTCTGAAGTGGAACTCATCATGGCCTGGACCTGCGCGAACATCTGCTGCAGCAGTTGGGGGTCGTTGGGCAAGCCGGCGGCCTTGGCCAGTTCAGCGGGATCGATGTTTCCCATGCCCTGTCCGCCCATGAGGTTCTGCAGCATTTCTGCCAGCGGATCCTTGGGGGTGTCGTCGTCGTTGGACGGATTGTTGGGGTTGGAAGTCATGGTGCCGCCGATCGTCGAACTGGCTGGTGATCTCTTTCACCGTACCGCGCAGCCGGAGAGCTGTCTGCCCGGACGCGGCGTCGTTCGCTGTAGGCAAAGCAGTACAGCAACGCTGTACCGCGTAGTGTTGGTGCTTGGTATGTGTTGCCGCCGCCCGCGGCGGCGACAAGCCACAGGAACCGGTCACGCCATGCCGGAAAAAGAGAGGCCTCAATGCTTACTTCGCCCAGCCCCGAGGGCTCCCTCACGCCGCGCAACAACGAGGACCCACGACTACTGTCCGACGTCGATCCCTCCCCGGCGCCTCCGGCGCCTCCGCGTGATGGCCGGTACATGATCATGGTGATCTCGGGTTTGCTGGCTTTGGGCCTTGGCATCGGTGCGGCGGCGTTGCCTGTCCCGTACGTCATCGAGTCTGCCGGGCCAACGTTCAATACTCTGGGCAAGGACGGCGATAAGCCGGTCATCAGCATTTCGGGCCATGAATCGTTCCCGGCCAGCGGAAACCTGGACTTAACTACCGTGGTCATGACAGGTGGTCCCAAGACTCCTGCCACGATTTTCGATGTCTTCCGGGCCTGGCTGGACAGCTCCAAGGCGATCTATCCCGAGGAACTCATCTATCCAAAGGGCACCACTGCCGAGCAGACGGTACAGCAAGGCGAAATTGACATGGAGACGTCCCAGGAGAACGCCGTCGCCGCAGCCTTGCGTCAACTGGATATTCCTTTTGAGCAGCGGCTGGATGTTGCAGGCCTCTCGGACCCTTCGCCCTCGTCCGGCAAGATCAAGGAAGGTGACCGTCTGAAGACCATCAATGGCAAGGCCATCACCTCCATGAGCGTCGTGCAGGGGGAACTTGCCGCCGGAGCCGGAGCTCCTGTGGCCGTCGAGGTGGAGCGGAACGGAACCCTGGTCACCGAAACCGTCACCCCCACCAAGAACCAGGCTGACCGCTATGTCCTCGGCGTACTGCTCTCGAGCGACTTCACTTTTCCATTCGATGTCAGCATTTCCCTGGACAATGTGGGCGGACCAAGCGCGGGCATGATGTTCGCTTTGGGCATCGTCGACAACCTGACGCCAGGTGACCTTACGGGCGGCAAACACATTGCCGGCACGGGAACCATCAACGCCGACGGCGCTGTGGGCGCCATTGGCGGTATCGCTCAGAAGATGATTGGTGCCCGCCAACATGGGGCCACGATGTTCCTGGCTCCGGCTGCTAATTGTTCCGATGTCGTGGGCCATGTTCCGGATGGTCTTCAGGTGGTCAAGGTCGAAACGCTGGCCGACGCCACCGCGGCCGTGGAGCGGCTGGGGTCCGGACAGGACGCGACGGGCCTTCCCACCTGCACAAACAACTAGACTGGCGGTGGAACTTAGCTCCACCGCCACTCGTGGCATATATGACGGCCTCCGCCATATCCCAGCGGCAGAGAATGTCAAGTACTCGCACACCGACTGTTCACTGACACCAATGAGGTACAGAGTTTGTCCCGTCCCGCCAGCTCCAACCCGCCCGGAAGATCACCGCTGAGACGAGGTGCCCTCACTCCGACGCTCATCGTCGTGGCGGTGGTCGTCGTCGGGTTCATTTTCTTCGCCAATGTCTGGACTGACGTCCTCTGGTACCAGCAGCTTGGTTTCTTCGAGGTTTATCTTCGGGAAAACCTTGCCAGGATCATCACGTTCCTGGTCGGTTTCGCCATGATGTTCGCAGCCGTCTTCTTTGCCATCAGGATCGCCTACCGTTCACGGCCCGTCTACGCACCGGATGCGGAGTCACGGGACAACCTCAACCGGTACCAGGCCCAGCTTGAGCCGGTCCGCAGGGTGGTAATGGTCGGGTTGCCCATCCTTTTCGGGCTCTTCGCCGGCAGTGCGGCAGCAAGCCAATGGCAGAAGGCCTTGTTGTTCTTCAACCAAGAGCCCTTCGGCCAGACGGATCCCTTGTTCAACCTCGACATCAGTTTCTACCTGATGACGCTGCCGTTCCTGGGTTTCGTTACGGGCTTCCTGATCAGCATCACCGTGGTGGCCGGCATCGCCGGTATCCTCACGCACTACCTCTACGGCAGCATCCGCCTCATGGAGCGTGGCATCTTCACCAGCCGCGCGGCGCAGATCCACATCGCGGTGACGGGCGCGCTGTTCCTGATCCTGTTGGGTGTGAATTTCTGGCTGGACAGGTACACCACGGTCCAGAGCAACTCGGGTCGGTGGGCAGGTGCCTTGTACACGGACGTCAACGCCGTTGTACCCACCAAGGCGATCCTCGCGGTGGCTGCGGCGCTGGTTGCCATCTTGTTCATTATCGCCGCAGTAATTGGTCGTTGGCGTTTGCCGGTGATCGGTACGGCCATGCTGGTCATCACGGCCATCCTTGCCGGTGGCGTCTACCCATGGGTTATCCAGCAGTTCCAGGTGCGACCCTCGGAAAACACCCTTGAGCGGGAGTTCATCGACCGCAACATCAATATGACCCGGTCTGCGTACGGCCTGGACAAGATTGACGTATCTGCTTACAACGCGACTACTACTGCTACGGCTGGCGCCTTGGCTGCCGATGCACAGACGGCAGCCAACATCAGGCTCCTTGACCCGAACCTCATCTCTTCGGCGTTCGCCCAGCTTGAGCAGTTCCGCCCGTACTACCAGTTCCCGCAAACCCTGAACGTCGACCGCTACACGGTGGACGGCAAGGTCCAGGACACGGTCATTGCTGTCCGTGAGCTTAACCCGGAGGGCTTGAGCGCCAACCAGCAGACCTGGGTCAACCGGCACATTGTCTACACGCACGGCTATGGTGTGGTGGCCGCGAAGGGCAACAAGTTCACGGCCGATGGCAAGCCGGACTTCCTGCAGTCCGGCATTCCGTCCAACGGCGTCCTGGGTAACGACACCTCCTATGAACCGCGGATCTACTTCGGCGAGAATTCACCTGACTACTCGATTGTTGGTGCCCCGGATGGTGCTCCGAACCGCGAACAGGATCGTCCCGCGAGCCGCGAAGGTGGGGGAGAAACCCAGTACACCTTCAATGGCAATGGCGGACCCAACGTGGGCAACTGGCTCAACCGGATTCTGTACTCCATCAAGTTCCAGTCCTCGGATCTGCTCCTCTCCGACGGTGTCAACGCTGAGTCCCAGATTCTCTACGACCGCAATCCGCGTGAACGCGTCGAGAAGCTGGCTCCTTATCTGACTGTTGACGGCAATGCCTACCCGGCAGTTGTTGACGGTCGCGTGAAGTGGATTGTGGACGGCTACACCACCAGCCAGTACTTCCCGTACTCGCAGCCGCAGCAGTTGCAGAATGCCACGGCGGACTCACAGACCAGTGCCGGCCGTACAGTTGCCCTGCCCAACAGCTCTGTGAACTACATCAGGAACTCGGTCAAGGCTACGGTTGATGCCTACGACGGTTCAGTGAACCTGTACGCCTGGGACGACCAGGACCCCATCTTGAAGGCATGGCAGAAGGTCTTCCCGACCACCATCAAGCCCTACTCCGAGATGTCCGGTGACCTGATGAGCCACGTCCGTTACCCGGAGGACCTCTTCAAAGTCCAGCGTGAATTGCTCGGCCGCTACCACGTGACGGACCCTGACAGCTTTTACCAAAACAATGACGCGTGGAGCGTTCCGAACGATCCCACCGTCTCCGAGGCAGTGAAGCAGCCCCCGTTCTACATGTCCTTGCAGATGCCCGACCAGGAGAAAACTGCTTTCCAGCTGACTTCCTCGTTCATCCCGCAGACTGTTAACGGCAACGCCAGGAACATCCTGTACGGCTTCCTCGCGGCAGATTCCGACGCCGGTAACGTCAAGGGAGTCAAGGCGGACAGTTATGGAAAGCTGCGGCTCCTGCAGTTGCCAACGGACACCCAGGTGCCTGGTCCCGGACAGGCGCAAAACAAGTTCAACTCGGACCCCACGGTGTCCCAGGCGTTGAACCTTCTGCGCCAGGGAGCTTCCGACGTCCTGAACGGAAACCTGCTCACCTTGCCTGTTGGTGGTGGCCTGTTGTACGTCCAGCCGGTCTATCTGAAGTCGACCGGTGAGACGTCCTATCCCACGCTGCAGCGCGTACTCGTAGCATTCGGCGACAAGATCGGCTTCGCGCCAACGCTGGATGCGGCGCTGGACCAGTTGTTCGGTGGCAACTCCGGGGCAACTGCGGGGGACTCGGCCAACAACGGCCAGACGCCCGCGACGCCTCCGGGCACAACCACCCCGCCCGCTGGCCCCACCGATGCCAAGGCCGACCTCAAAGCAGCCTTGGACGCGGCCAACAAGGCCATCGTGGACGGACAAGCAGCTCTCGCCAAGGGCGATTTCGCCGGCTATGGAGACCAGCAGAACAAATTGTCTGAAGCGCTGAAAAAGGCAATGGACGCTGAGGCCCGACTCGGGACAACCTCGACGCCGACCACTACTCCGAGCGCGACGCCAACTCCGTCGCCATCGCCGAGCAGCTAAGGGACTCCTGCAACTAAAGGCCGGCACCCGCTCCGATTGGAGCGGGCGCCGGCCTTTTGCGTGGGGGAGATGAACATCACGTAGCCAGGATTTGGTCTGCCATTCACCGGACGGTAATGTTGTTCTTGCGACGCGGGGTGGAGCAGTTCGGTAGCTCGCTGGGCTCATAACCCAGAGGTCACAGGTTCAAATCCTGTCCCCGCAACTGGAGAAAAGGTCCGGATCAGTATTCACTGATCCGGACCTTTTGCTTTGCCCCGACGCTCTCTTACATCCCGCCGGTTTTGGCGCGTCGCTCTCTCACATCCCGCACCCTTCGCTGGGTCGCTCTCTCACATCCCGCACCCTTCGCTGGGTCGCTCTCTCACATCCCGTGAACTGCTCCCCTGAAGTTGGACTGAGATTTTCAGTTCCGATTTGAGGGGAGCAGTTTTTTGAGTTCGCGTAGTTCTTTGTCTGTGGTGCAGCGCGTGTCGGCTGTAGCGTGTTTTGAGAGGGGT